>CAWAFG010000032.1:0-127899 GCA_963781205.1 uncultured beta proteobacterium
CTACACGCGGAATTCCATCCCCCTCTACCGTACTCTAGCTATGCAGTCACAAATGCAGGTCCCAGGTTGAGCCCGGGGATTTCACATCTGTCTTACATAACCGCCTGCGCACGCTTTACGCCCAGTAATTCCGATTAACGCTCGCACCCTACGTATTACCGCGGCTGCTGGCACGTAGTTAGCCGGTGCTTATTCTTACGGTACCGTCATTAGCCCACCGTATTAAGGCGAACCGTTTCGTTCCGTACAAAAGCAGTTTACAACCCGAAGGCCTTCATCCTGCACGCGGCATTGCTGGATCAGGCTTGCGCCCATTGTCCAAAATTCCCCACTGCTGCCTCCCGTAGGAGTCTGGACCGTGTCTCAGTTCCAGTGTGGCTGGTCGTCCTCTCAGACCAGCTACAGATCGTCGCCTTGGTGAGCTTTTACCCCACCAACTAGCTAATCTGATATCGGCCGCTCCAATCGCGCGAGGCTCTTGCGAGTCCCCCGCTTTCATCCAGAGATCGTATGCGGTATTAGCACAGCTTTCGCTGCGTTATCCCCCACGACTGGGCACGTTCCGATATATTACTCACCCGTTCGCCACTCGCCACCAGGATTGCTCCCGTGCTGCCGTTCGACTTGCATGTGTAAGGCATGCCGCCAGCGTTCAATCTGAGCCAGGATCAAACTCTATAGTTCGATCTTGAATTTTTTCGCTCTTTCGAGCAACTCATAAATTGGAATCAACGTGAACTTCATTTCTGAATTTCACATCTTTTTTACTTCATGAGCGTTTGTAAGCCAATTAAGACTTAGTTCCGAAGAACTTGGCAATCGCCTTCAAACGCCCACGCTTATCGGCTGTATATTTTTAATGATCTCACTCAAACTCGACTCTCGTCTCGCTTGATTTCTTACTTCACTGTGATCAGCGAAGCCTTGTATTCTATCACGCTTATTTGCGTTTTTCTTAAAATTCTTTTCAGAACTCTAAGAAAAACGCCCAGTCGATTGGACTGGGCGTTTCCGGTTGACTAGTCTGACGATGACCTACTTTCACACGGGAACCCGCACTATCATCGGCGCTGAAGCGTTTCACTGTCCTGTTCGGGATGGGAAGGAGTGGTACCACTTCGCTATGGTCGTCAGACTTAAACTTTTTGTCACCCAGACACCAGGCCTGGACAACGAATTTATAGAGCTAATCAGCTTCATCGATTTAACGAACCTATGTGCATATGACTGCGCACAGGATTTTTGAATGCGTCAACTTGGCATAACTTCCTTGAAACCACTTATCGTAGATCAAAGTTATAGGGTCAAGCCGCACGAGCAATTAGTATCAGTTAGCTTAACGCATTACTGCGCTTCCACACCTGACCTATCAACGTCCTGGTCTTGAACGACTCTTTAGGGGGCTCAAGGCCCCGGCAGATCTCATCTTGAAACGAGTTTCCCGCTTAGATGCTTTCAGCGGTTATCTCTTCCACACTTAGCTACTCGGCAATGCCACTGGCGTGACAACCGATACACCAGAGGTGTGTCCACTCCGGTCCTCTCGTACTAGGAGCAGGCTTCCTCAAATCTGCAGCGCCCACGGAAGATAGGGACCAAACTGTCTCACGACGTTTTAAACCCAGCTCACGTACCTCTTTAAATGGCGAACAGCCATACCCTTGGGACCGGCTACAGCCCCAGGATGAGATGAGCCGACATCGAGGTGCCAAACACCGCCGTCGATATGAACTCTTGGGCGGTATCAGCCTGTTATCCCCAGAGTACCTTTTATCCGTTGAGCGATGGCCCTTCCATACAGAACCACCGGATCACTATGTCCTGCTTTCGCATCTGCTCGACTTGTCAGTCTCGCAGTTAAGCACGCTTATGCCATTGCACTATCGTCACGATGTCCGACCGTAACTAGCGTACCTTCGAACTCCTCCGTTACGCTTTGGGAGGAGACCGCCCCAGTCAAACTGCCTACCATGCACTGTCCCCGATCCAGATAATGGACCTAGGTTAGAACCTCAAACACACCAGGGTGGTATTTCAACGTTGGCTCCACGATACCTAGCGGCACCGCTTCAAAGCCTCCCACCTATCCTACACAGATCTGTTCAAAGTCCAATACAAAGCTACAGTAAAGGTTCATGGGGTCTTTCCGTCTTTCCGCGGGGAGATTGCATCATCACAAACATTTCAACTTCGCTGAGTCTCAGGAGGAGACAGTGTGGCCATCGTTACGCCATTCGTGCAGGTCGGAACTTACCCGACAAGGAATTTCGCTACCTTAGGACCGTTATAGTTACGGCCGCCGTTTACTGGGACTTCAATCAAGAGCTTGCACCCCATCATTTAATCTTCCAGCACCGGGCAGGCGTCACACCCTATACGTCCACTTTCGTGTTTGCAGAGTGCTGTGTTTTTAATAAACAGTCGCAGCCACCGATTTTTTGCAACCTTTCTCGGCTCCATCCGCGAGGGACTTCACCTACTAAAGGCACACCTTCTTCCGAAGTTACGGTGTCAATTTGCCGAGTTCCTTCTCCTGAGTTCTCTCAAGCGCCTTAGAATACTCATCTCGCGCACCAGTGTCGGTTTGCGGTACGGTCGTGTGTAGCTGAAGCTTAGTGGCTTTTCCTGGAAGCAGGGTATCACTCACTTCGTCTGCAAGCAGACTCGTTATCACCCCTCATCTAAGCCCGGCGGATTTACCTACCAGGCACGACTACAGGCTTGAACCAACATGTCCAACAGTTGGCTGAGCTAACCTTCTCCGTCCCCACATCGCACTACACATCGGTACAGGAATATTGACCTGTTTCCCATCAACTACGCATCTCTGCCTCGCCTTAGGGGCCGACTCACTCTACGCCGATGAACGTTGCGTAGAAAACCTTGCGCTTACGGCGAGGGGGCTTTTCACCCCCTTTAACGCTACTCATGTCAGCATTCGCACTTCTGATACCTCCAGCACGCTTTACAACGCACCTTCACAGGCTTACAGAACGCTCTCCTACCACTTGCAATAAATTGCAAATCCGCAGCTTCGGTAACTGGCTTAGCCCCGTTACATCTTCCGCGCAGGACGACTCGATCAGTGAGCTATTACGCTTTCTTTAAATGATGGCTGCTTCTAAGCCAACATCCTGACTGTTTTAGCCTTCCCACTTCGTTTCCCACTTAGCCAATTTTAGGGACCTTAGCTGGCGGTCTGGGTTGTTTCCCTCTTGAGTCCGGACGTTAGCACCCGGTGCTCTGTCTCCCAAGCTGTACTCGTCGGTATTCGGAGTTTGCATAGGTTTGGTAAGTCGCCATGACCCCCTAGCCTAAACAGTGCTCTACCCCCAACGGTAATACTTGAGGCACTACCTAAATAGTTTTCGGAGAGAACCAGCTATTTCCAAGTTTGTTTAGCCTTTCACCCCTATCCACAGCTCATCCGCTAGTTTTGCAACACTAGTCGGTTCGGACCTCCAGTACCTGTTACGGCACCTTCATCCTGGCCATGGATAGATCACTTGGTTTCGGGTCTACACCCAGCGACTAATTCGCCCTATTCGGACTCGATTTCTCTACGGCTTCCCTATTCGGTTAACCTTGCCACTGAATGTAAGTCGCTGACCCATTATACAAAAGGTACGCAGTCACCCCTTACGAGGCTCCTACTTTTTGTAAGCATGCGGTTTCAGGATCTATTTCACTCCCCTCCCGGGGTTCTTTTCGCCTTTCCCTCACGGTACTAGTTCACTATCGGTCAATGATGAGTATTTAGCCTTGGAGGATGGTCCCCCCATATTCAGACAGGATTTCTCGTGTCCCGCCCTACTTGTCGTTAACTTAGTACCACACGTCTCTTTTCGCATACAGGACTATCACCTGCTATGGTCGGCCTTTCCAAACCGTTTTGCTAAGAGTCGTGCTATCACTAACAGGCTTTTCCGATTTCGCTCGCCACTACTTTCGGAATCTCGGTTGATGTCTTTTCCTCGAGCTACTGAGATGTTTCAGTTCACCCGGTTCGCCTCGCATAGCTATGTATTCACTATGCGATACCTTTCGGTGGGTTTCCCCATTCGGAAATCTCCGGATCAAAGCTAATTTGCCAGCTCCCCGAAGCTTATCGCAGGCTATCACGTCCTTCGTCGCCTATCATTGCCAAGGCATCCACCACATGCTCTTATTCACTTGACCCTATAACTTTGACATCTCTTTCGAGATTAAAAGTTATCACAAGGAATGTTTGATTGGTCTTTCACCAATCGCGTTATGCCGTATCCAAGCTTTCACTTAAATAATTCGAATTCAAACGTGAAGTCTGATATTCATTTTGACGCAATCAAAAATTTGTCACTAGCGGCACGGTGTGCACTAAACCTTTACGAATGTGCACTTTCCGCTAGCAACGCTGATTAAACTCTATAAATTTTTAAAGAACAGCCGATTGATCAAGTAATCTCGATCAACAACAAAGCAGCCTTTTTCAAAGCCACTTTGGTGTTGAGTATTCACTCTCAGATAAGAAGATTGGTGGAGGTGACAGGACTCGAACCCGCTACCTACTGCTTGCAAAGCAGCCGCTCTCCCAGCTGAGCTACACCCCCAAAACCAGAAGGACGTTGGACAGGGTTTTACACACCATCATTTGGTGGGTCTGGTTGGTCTCGAACCAACGACCCCTGCGTTATCAACACAGTGCTCTAACCAACTGAGCTACAGACCCAAGCCGGTCACCTGTGAACACAGCCTAAACCATGCTCGTCAGCGACAACCATCCAACAACCGATAAGTGTGAGCGTTCAAATTAAATTGCAGTTTCCAGAAAGGAGGTGATCCAGCCGCACCTTCCGATACGGCTACCTTGTTACGACTTCACCCCAGTCACGAACCCTGCCGTGGTAATCGCCCTCCTTGCGGTTAGGCTAACTACTTCTGGCAGAACCCGCTCCCATGGTGTGACGGGCGGTGTGTACAAGACCCGGGAACGTATTCACCGTGACATTCTGATCCACGATTACTAGCGATTCCGACTTCACGTAGTCGAGTTGCAGACTACGATCCGGACTACGACTGGCTTTGTGGGATTAGCTCCCCCTCGCGGGTTGGCAACCCTTTGTACCAGCCATTGTATGACGTGTGTAGCCCCACCTATAAGGGCCATGAGGACTTGACGTCATCCCCACCTTCCTCCGGCTTGTCACCGGCAGTCTCATTAGAGTGCCCAACTGAATGTAGCAACTAATGACAAGGGTTGCGCTCGTTGCGGGACTTAACCCAACATCTCACGACACGAGCTGACGACAGCCATGCAGCACCTGTGTTACGGCTCTCTTTCGAGCACGAAGCTATCTCTAGCGACTTCCGTACATGTCAAAGGTGGGTAAGGTTTTTCGCGTTGCATCGAATTAAACCACATCATCCACCGCTTGTGCGGGTCCCCGTCAATTCCTTTGAGTTTCAACCTTGCGGCCGTACTCCCCAGGCGGTCAACTTCACGCGTTAGCTTCGTTACTGAGTCAGTGAAGACCCAACAACCAGTTGACATCGTTTAGGGCGTGGACTACCAGGGTATCTAATCCTGTTTGCTCCCCACGCTTTCGTGCATGAGCGTCAGTACAGGTCCAGGGGATTGCCTTCGCCATCGGTGTTCCTCCGCATATCTACGCATTTCACTGCTACACGCGGAATTCCATCCCCCTCTACCGTACTCTAGCTATGCAGTCACAAATGCAGGTCCCAGGTTGAGCCCGGGGATTTCACATCTGTCTTACATAACCGCCTGCGCACGCTTTACGCCCAGTAATTCCGATTAACGCTCGCACCCTACGTATTACCGCGGCTGCTGGCACGTAGTTAGCCGGTGCTTATTCTTACGGTACCGTCATTAGCCCTCTGTATTAAAGAGAACCGTTTCGTTCCGTACAAAAGCAGTTTACAACCCGAAGGCCTTCATCCTGCACGCGGCATTGCTGGATCAGGCTTGCGCCCATTGTCCAAAATTCCCCACTGCTGCCTCCCGTAGGAGTCTGGACCGTGTCTCAGTTCCAGTGTGGCTGGTCGTCCTCTCAGACCAGCTACAGATCGTCGCCTTGGTGAGCTTTTACCCCACCAACTAGCTAATCTGATATCGGCCGCTCCAATCGCGCGAGGCTCTTGCGAGTCCCCCGCTTTCATCCAGAGATCGTATGCGGTATTAGCACAGCTTTCGCTGCGTTATCCCCCACGACTGGGCACGTTCCGATATATTACTCACCCGTTCGCCACTCGCCACCAGGATTGCTCCCGTGCTGCCGTTCGACTTGCATGTGTAAGGCATGCCGCCAGCGTTCAATCTGAGCCAGGATCAAACTCTATAGTTCGATCTTGATTTTTTCGCTCTTTCGAGCAACTCATAAATTGGAATCAACGTGAACTTCATTTCTGAATTTCACATCTTTTTTACTTCATGAGCGTTTGTAAGCCAATTAAGACTTAGTTCCGAAGAACTTGGCAATCGCCTTCAAACGCCCACGCTTATCGGCTGTATATTTTTAATGATCTCACTCAAACTCAACTCTCGTCTTGCTTGAATTTTTACCCCACTGTGATCAGCGAAGCCTTGTATTCTATCACGCTTATTTGCGTTTTTCTTAAAGCTCTTTTCAAGACTCTAAGAAAAACGCCCAGTCGATGGACTGGGCGTTTCCGGTTGACTAGTCTGACGATGACCTACTTTCACACGGGAACCCGCACTATCATCGGCGCTGAAGCGTTTCACTGTCCTGTTCGGGATGGGAAGGAGTGGTACCACTTCGCTATGGTCGTCAGACTTAAACTTTTTGTCACCCAGGCACCAGGCCTGGACAACGAATTTATAGAGCTAATCAGCTTCATCGATTTAACGAACCTATGGGCATATGACTGCGCACAGGATTTTTGAATGCGTCAACTTGGCATAACTTCCTTGAAACCACTTTTCGTAGATCAAAGTTATAGGGTCAAGCCGCACGAGCAATTAGTATCAGTTAGCTTAACGCATTACTGCGCTTCCACACCTGACCTATCAACGTCCTGGTCTTGAACGACTCTTTAGGGGGCTCAAGGCCCCGGCAGATCTCATCTTGAAACGAGTTTCCCGCTTAGATGCTTTCAGCGGTTATCTCTTCCACACTTAGCTACTCGGCAATGCCACTGGCGTGACAACCGATACACCAGAGGTGTGTCCACTCCGGTCCTCTCGTACTAGGAGCAGGCTTCCTCAAATCTGCAGCGCCCACGGAAGATAGGGACCAAACTGTCTCACGACGTTTTAAACCCAGCTCACGTACCTCTTTAAATGGCGAACAGCCATACCCTTGGGACCGGCTACAGCCCCAGGATGAGATGAGCCGACATCGAGGTGCCAAACACCGCCGTCGATATGAACTCTTGGGCGGTATCAGCCTGTTATCCCCAGAGTACCTTTTATCCGTTGAGCGATGGCCCTTCCATACAGAACCACCGGATCACTATGTCCTGCTTTCGCATCTGCTCGACTTGTCAGTCTCGCAGTTAAGCACGCTTATGCCATTGCACTATCGTCACGATGTCCGACCGTAACTAGCGTACCTTCGAACTCCTCCGTTACGCTTTGGGAGGAGACCGCCCCAGTCAAACTGCCTACCATGCACTGTCCCCGATCCAGATAATGGACCTAGGTTAGAACCTCAAACACACCAGGGTGGTATTTCAACGTTGGCTCCACGATACCTAGCGGCACCGCTTCAAAGCCTCCCACCTATCCTACACAGATCTGTTCAAAGTCCAATACAAAGCTACAGTAAAGGTTCATGGGGTCTTTCCGTCTTTCCGCGGGGAGATTGCATCATCACAAACATTTCAACTTCGCTGAGTCTCAGGAGGAGACAGTGTGGCCATCGTTACGCCATTCGTGCAGGTCGGAACTTACCCGACAAGGAATTTCGCTACCTTAGGACCGTTATAGTTACGGCCGCCGTTTACTGGGACTTCAATCAAGAGCTTGCACCCCATCATTTAATCTTCCAGCACCGGGCAGGCGTCACACCCTATACGTCCACTTTCGTGTTTGCAGAGTGCTGTGTTTTTAATAAACAGTCGCAGCCACCGATTTTTTGCAACCTTTCTCGGCTCCATCCGCGAGGGACTTCACCTACTAAAGGCACACCTTCTTCCGAAGTTACGGTGTCAATTTGCCGAGTTCCTTCTCCTGAGTTCTCTCAAGCGCCTTAGAATACTCATCTCGCGCACCAGTGTCGGTTTGCGGTACGGTCGTGTGTAGCTGAAGCTTAGTGGCTTTTCCTGGAAGCAGGGTATCACTCACTTCGTCTGCAAGCAGACTCGTTATCACCCCTCATCTAAGCCCGGCGGATTTACCTACCAGGCACGACTACAGGCTTGAACCAACATGTCCAACAGTTGGCTGAGCTAACCTTCTCCGTCCCCACATCGCACTACACATCGGTACAGGAATATTGACCTGTTTCCCATCAACTACGCATCTCTGCCTCGCCTTAGGGGCCGACTCACTCTACGCCGATGAACGTTGCGTAGAAAACCTTGCGCTTACGGCGAGGGGGCTTTTCACCCCCTTTAACGCTACTCATGTCAGCATTCGCACTTCTGATACCTCCAGCACGCTTTACAACGCACCTTCACAGGCTTACAGAACGCTCTCCTACCACTTGCAATAAATTGCAAATCCGCAGCTTCGGTAACTGGCTTAGCCCCGTTACATCTTCCGCGCAGGACGACTCGATCAGTGAGCTATTACGCTTTCTTTAAATGATGGCTGCTTCTAAGCCAACATCCTGACTGTTTTAGCCTTCCCACTTCGTTTCCCACTTAGCCAATTTTAGGGACCTTAGCTGGCGGTCTGGGTTGTTTCCCTCTTGAGTCCGGACGTTAGCACCCGGTGCTCTGTCTCCCAAGCTGTACTCGTCGGTATTCGGAGTTTGCATAGGTTTGGTAAGTCGCCATGACCCCCTAGCCTAAACAGTGCTCTACCCCCAACGGTAATACTTGAGGCACTACCTAAATAGTTTTCGGAGAGAACCAGCTATTTCCAAGTTTGTTTAGCCTTTCACCCCTATCCACAGCTCATCCGCTAGTTTTGCAACACTAGTCGGTTCGGACCTCCAGTACCTGTTACGGCACCTTCATCCTGGCCATGGATAGATCACTTGGTTTCGGGTCTACACCCAGCGACTAATTCGCCCTATTCGGACTCGATTTCTCTACGGCTTCCCTATTCGGTTAACCTTGCCACTGAATGTAAGTCGCTGACCCATTATACAAAAGGTACGCAGTCACCCCTTACGAGGCTCCTACTTTTTGTAAGCATGCGGTTTCAGGATCTATTTCACTCCCCTCCCGGGGTTCTTTTCGCCTTTCCCTCACGGTACTAGTTCACTATCGGTCAATGATGAGTATTTAGCCTTGGAGGATGGTCCCCCCATATTCAGACAGGATTTCTCGTGTCCCGCCCTACTTGTCGTTAACTTAGTACCACACGTCTCTTTTCGCATACAGGACTATCACCTGCTATGGTCGGCCTTTCCAAACCGTTTTGCTAAGAGTCGTGCTATCACTAACAGGCTTTTCCGATTTCGCTCGCCACTACTTTCGGAATCTCGGTTGATGTCTTTTCCTCGAGCTACTGAGATGTTTCAGTTCACCCGGTTCGCCTCGCATAGCTATGTATTCACTATGCGATACCTTTCGGTGGGTTTCCCCATTCGGAAATCTCCGGATCAAAGCTAATTTGCCAGCTCCCCGAAGCTTATCGCAGGCTATCACGTCCTTCGTCGCCTATCATTGCCAAGGCATCCACCACATGCTCTTATTCACTTGACCCTATAACTTTGACATCTCTTTCGAGATTAAAAGTTATCACAAGGAATGTTTGATTGGTCTTTCACCAATCGCGTTATGCCGTATCCAAGCTTTCACTTAAATAATTCGAATTCAAACGTGAAGTCTGATATTCATTTTGACGCAATCAAAAATTTGTCACTAGCGGCACGGTATGCACTAAACCTTTACGAATGTGCACTTTCCGCTAGCAACGCTGATTAAACTCTATAAATTTTTAAAGAACAGCCGATTGATCAAGTAATCTCGATCAACAACAAAGCAGCCTTTTTCAAAGCCACTTTGGTGTTGAGTATTCACTCTCAGATAAGAAGATTGGTGGAGGTGACAGGACTCGAACCCGCTACCTACTGCTTGCAAAGCAGCCGCTCTCCCAGCTGAGCTACACCCCCAAAACCAGAAGGACGTTGGACAGGGTTTTACACACCATCATTTGGTGGGTCTGGTTGGTCTCGAACCAACGACCCCTGCGTTATCAACACAGTGCTCTAACCAACTGAGCTACAGACCCAAGCCGGTCACCTGTGAACACAGCCTAAACCATGCTCGTCAGCGACAACCATCCAACAACCGATAAGTGTGAGCGTTCAAATTAAATTGCAGTTTCCAGAAAGGAGGTGATCCAGCCGCACCTTCCGATACGGCTACCTTGTTACGACTTCACCCCAGTCACGAACCCTGCCGTGGTAATCGCCCTCCTTGCGGTTAGGCTAACTACTTCTGGCAGAACCCGCTCCCATGGTGTGACGGGCGGTGTGTACAAGACCCGGGAACGTATTCACCGTGACATTCTGATCCACGATTACTAGCGATTCCGACTTCACGTAGTCGAGTTGCAGACTACGATCCGGACTACGACTGGCTTTGTGGGATTAGCTCCCCCTCGCGGGTTGGCAACCCTTTGTACCAGCCATTGTATGACGTGTGTAGCCCCACCTATAAGGGCCATGAGGACTTGACGTCATCCCCACCTTCCTCCGGCTTGTCACCGGCAGTCTCATTAGAGTGCCCAACTGAATGTAGCAACTAATGACAAGGGTTGCGCTCGTTGCGGGACTTAACCCAACATCTCACGACACGAGCTGACGACAGCCATGCAGCACCTGTGTTACGGCTCTCTTTCGAGCACGAAGCTATCTCTAGCGACTTCCGTACATGTCAAAGGTGGGTAAGGTTTTTCGCGTTGCATCGAATTAAACCACATCATCCACCGCTTGTGCGGGTCCCCGTCAATTCCTTTGAGTTTCAACCTTGCGGCCGTACTCCCCAGGCGGTCAACTTCACGCGTTAGCTTCGTTACTGAGTCAGTGAAGACCCAACAACCAGTTGACATCGTTTAGGGCGTGGACTACCAGGGTATCTAATCCTGTTTGCTCCCCACGCTTTCGTGCATGAGCGTCAGTACAGGTCCAGGGGATTGCCTTCGCCATCGGTGTTCCTCCGCATATCTACGCATTTCACTGCTACACGCGGAATTCCATCCCCCTCTACCGTACTCTAGCTATGCAGTCACAAATGCAGGTCCCAGGTTGAGCCCGGGGATTTCACATCTGTCTTACATAACCGCCTGCGCACGCTTTACGCCCAGTAATTCCGATTAACGCTCGCACCCTACGTATTACCGCGGCTGCTGGCACGTAGTTAGCCGGTGCTTATTCTTACGGTACCGTCATTAGCCCTCTGTATTAAAGAGAACCGTTTCGTTCCGTACAAAAGCAGTTTACAACCCGAAGGCCTTCATCCTGCACGCGGCATTGCTGGATCAGGCTTGCGCCCATTGTCCAAAATTCCCCACTGCTGCCTCCCGTAGGAGTCTGGACCGTGTCTCAGTTCCAGTGTGGCTGGTCGTCCTCTCAGACCAGCTACAGATCGTCGCCTTGGTGAGCTTTTACCCCACCAACTAGCTAATCTGATATCGGCCGCTCCAATCGCGCGAGGCTCTTGCGAGTCCCCCGCTTTCATCCAGAGATCGTATGCGGTATTAGCACAGCTTTCGCTGCGTTATCCCCCACGACTGGGCACGTTCCGATATATTACTCACCCGTTCGCCACTCGCCACCAGGATTGCTCCCGTGCTGCCGTTCGACTTGCATGTGTAAGGCATGCCGCCAGCGTTCAATCTGAGCCAGGATCAAACTCTATAGTTCGATCTTGATTTTTTCGCTCTTTCGAGCAACTCATAAATTGGAATCAACGTGAACTTCATTTCTGAATTTCACATCTTTTTTACTTCATGAGCGTTTGTAAGCCAATTAAGACTTAGTTCCGAAGAACTTGGCAATCGCCTTCAAACGCCCACGCTTATCGGCTGTATATTTTTAATGATCTCACTCAAACTCAACTCTCGTCTTGCTTGAATTTTTACCCCGCTGTGATCAGCGAAGCCTTGTATTCTATCACGCTTATTTGCATCGATAAAAGATATTGTTTGCCCGGTCTACCTTTTGGCAGGCGCCGAAGATGACATTACGACGAAGGGGCAGATTTCAACGTTGACAAATACCTTGGCATGCCTCAAGCAGACATTGTTATAAAGCTGGCATCTGGCGGACATATTGGATTGTTCATGGGGACAAAAACCTTGAGCGAATGCTGGCCTGACATTGCCTACTGGATACGGTCCGGCGGCCGGCCTGTAGCCAGCCGGGGCTCAACGCCGTCCTGATGAAATCAAGCCATCGGGCAGCCAGAGGCCAACGACTACAGGACTGAATACGCCATGAAAACAATCTCCAAACACGACCAAACCGAGCCCCAAAGGGTGTTGGAGCACATCAGCGTTGCCGGACCGGAGGGGGAAATTCGTTACCTGCGGTTTGTTACCCGTGACGAATCCAACCGCAGTGGATCGAGTTTTGGAGCTGGATTGGTGGCGAATACCGGTACGTCCCAAAGGGCGTCTCTCTCGCTGGCTTGACCGGTGTCGAAGCAGGCTAGGACTTGATCGACAGAACCACCCATTCGCTCACTGGCACTAATTGGGCCGAGCATCACGAAATTCGCGTCGCCTACCAGCGCTCCACATAAGGCAGCACTTTCAAAACGAAGATCAACAGCGTGACGGCAAGCGCCCACAGCGCGATTTTGTAGGAGCGCTTGGGAGGTGCAGCTTTTGCTGCAAGATCGTTTGCGGGGACGAGGGGGTCGCATCCGCTCACTTTACCGAAAGTGAGCGGATCATGGCGCATCGCCAATCCAGCGACCGAAAACCGGACTGTTCACCATGCTGGAATGCACCAAACAGGGCGCTACAGGCAGCCCCTAGCTGCGGACACTCTCAAATCGGGACCAGCCCTGTCCTCTGCGATAGGGGAAAATCAGGCCAACATGAATTCGAACACCCCCGACCCACACAGCGCTGAAGAGATGCGCTCGCGAACCGACAGCGAGCAGATCATTCAGGCGCTCAATGACGGCAAGAACAAGCGCGTTCGCAAGCATTTGCTGCGGGTTCACCCGGCCAAGTTGGCGGCGCTGCTGGAGTTGCTGGACGCTGAGCACCGCACGGCCTTGTGGCAGCAGGTGGATGCGGCGCTGGAGGCGCGCATCTTGCCCCACCTGAATCTGGAACTGCGCGGGCAGTTATTGGGTGAATCGCGTGAGGCCTCCCATGCGGACGCGATTGACGCCGCGCAAAGCGGAAAACCGGGTCACGTGGCGGTGAATCAGCTCGAAGCCGTGCGAACCGCCTTGCGCGGTGGCAAGTTGAAGCGGGTGGGCAAGATATTGCACCGCATGCACCCAGCCAAAGTGGCGGGGCTGCTGGAAGCGTTGCCACCCAACGAGCGGCGTGAAGTCTGGAGCATGGTGGACACCGAGCGCACCGGCAAGGTGCTGGTCTACCTGCACGACGAAATTCGCGTCACCTTGGCCAAGGAGTTGGACTTGGACGACCTGGTGGCCACCGTGCACCACCTTGAGCTCGATGACCTGGTTGATTTGATTCAAAGCTTGCCCAACGAGTTGGGTAGCCGGTTGCTTCAAAACACCACCGGCACACGGCGCGAGCAGCTCGAGTCGATGCTGTCCTACCCAGAGGACTCCGCCGGCGGTTTGATGGACGCGAACCCCATCGAGGTGCGCGCCAACGTCAAGGTGGAAACGGTGCTGCGCTATTTGCGGCTGCTGGAGACCTTGCCGCCACAAACTGATATGTTGATGGTGGTGGACCGTGAAGGTCGCTACCAGGGCGCCCTGCGCCTGAGTACCTTGGTGACGGCCGATCTGAACCTGCGGGTGACGGATCTGATGAACACGGACGTTGCCGGCATCTCCGTGCACACCACGGCGGTGGATGTGGCCCGCCTGTTTCAGGACCACGACCTGTTGTCAGCCCCGGTGATTGACGACGACCACATGCTGATTGGTCGCATCACCGTGGATGACGTGGTTGACCTGATTCGTGACGACTCCGACCGCACCATGATGCAGATGGCAGGTCTGGACGACGAGGCCGACATTTTTGCCCCAGTTCTGGTGAGTTCTCGTCGGCGGGCAGTCTGGCTGGGCATTAATTTGCTGACCGCCTTTCTCGCCGCGTGGGTCATTGGCCAGTTTGAAGCGACCTTGCAACAGGTCGTCGCACTGGCGGTGTTGATGCCGATCGTGGCCAGCATGGGCGGGGTAGCGGGCAGCCAGACCCTCACGCTGGTGATTCGCGGACTGGCACTGGGGCAGATTCAAAAGGGCAACTTGCGAACGCTTTTGAACCGTGAAGTGGGCATTTCCCTGCTCAACGGACTGCTCTGGGCCGTGGTGGTCTCGCTGATGGCCGTCGCCTGGTTTGGTGACTGGGCCATTGGCGGCATTCTGGGTGTGGCCATATTGATCAACTTGCTGTGCGCTGCGTTGGCCGGTTTGGCAATTCCGCTGATTCTGGACCGCGTGGGCATTGACCCCGCGCTGGCGGGCAGCGTGATTCTGACCACCGTGACCGATGTCATCGGTTTCTTCGCCTTCCTCGGGTTGGCCACCCTGTTGCTTGTCAAATAAAGCGCTTAACCCGATCTAGCCCCATGTCACCGATGTTCATTGCCTCCAAGTTATTGTCTTTTGCCACCCAGCCGCTGGCTTGGGTGGGCATCTTGCTGTTTTTAGGGCTTCTGTGGATGCGCTCACGACAGGCCTGGGGCAAAGGCCTGTGCTGGCTGGCGCTGCTCCTCTTGCTGCTGCAAGGCTGGCAATTGCCGCCTGAAATGCTCCTGCGCGAACTGGAGTCGCAGTACCCGCCGGTGCCGGCCACTGCTGATCTATCCAATTACGCGGGCATCGTGGTGCTGGGCGGCGCCCTGGAGCCAGCCTACGTGCTGAAAGGCAATGACCAACCCGCGCTCAACAACGCCGCCGAGCGCATGACCGCGCCCGTTGCGCTGATGAACGCTACAACCCCCACCTGCAACTGCTGTTCACCGGCGGCAGTGGCGAGTTGACCCCTACCTCGCTCACCGAAGCCGACCGAGCCAAGGTGTTTTTTGACAGCATGGGCGTGCCGGCCAGCCGGGTGATGTACGAGTCGGCCTCCACCAACACCTATGAAAACGCCGTTTTGAGCGCCGCGTTGCCGGGCGTCAAACCCGCGCGACCCTGGTTGCTGCTGACCTCTGCGTCGCACATGCCACGCGCCATGGCCTCGTTTCGGCAAGCCGGCTGGAACGTGACCGCCTACCCGGTGGACTACCGTGCCGGTCGGGCCACCCCATGGACTGAATATTCCCTGCAGCGAGGTGCAGAACTTTGGCATCTGGGCTTGCACGAGTGGATTGGCTTGCTGGCCTATCAGTACGCCGGCCAAGCGGATACATTGCGCCACTGAAAACCGTCGCAGCGCCCGCCGCAGGGCGGCGTCATTGCGAAAGCCGACAGCTTTACACGTCTTCACAGGAACGACATAACCAGCGTCATTTGACTTTTGCACAATCAGGGAAGGCTTTCGCCCTGTAAAGTAAGACCAATGACACCCCCTGCCCTGAACCACCTCTCACACAGCCACCCGCCAATGGCGCTTTTCCTCGCTTTGGTTGCTGTCATTGGCGCTCACCGGTTGTGCCAGCGTCATGCCGACAGTCAACGTCAGCGCCCTCCGTGTCGGTCCCCACGCAGTGGGCCGCCGCTGCGCCGGAAGCACAAAACAAACCCGCCAGTTCACTCCATGCATGGTGGGCACACTTCAACGACCCCCTGCTCAGCGACTTGGTGATGCAGGCGCTGCAAGCCAACACCAGCGTCAAAACAGCGCAAGCGGCCTTGGCACAGGCATTTGCGCTGCGTGATGTCAAAAGCGCCAGTTTGGCGCCCAGCCTGTCCGCCTCAGGGTCGGCCAAGCGAAGCGAATACTCCAACAGCTCAGGCGCCAACAGCTTCAGCGCAGGCCTGGACGCCAGTTGGGACCCTGACTTTTTTGGCGGCAAGCGCAACGGTTTGAACGGCCACCGAAGCCGATGCCCTGGCCGCAGAAGCTTCTTTGACCGACGTGCAAAGCAGCATTACCGCCGAACTGGCGCTGGCCTATATCCAGCTGCGGGGCCTGCAAAACCAATTGCAAATTGCCCGCACCAACCTGGCCAGCCAGGCCGAGACCCTGCAAATCACCGACTGGCGTGCGCAGGCCGGCTTGATCACTTCACTGGAAGTGGCGCAGGCCCGCACCGCGGCCGAGCAAACCGGCGCGCAAATTCCCACGCTGCTGGCCAGTATTCAAAAAGCAAGCCACAGCCTGGCGGTATTGACTGGGACAAACGCCGGCGGCGCTCAATGCCCAGTTGTCAACACCGCAAGCCGTGCCCCAAGTGAGCCAGCAACTGGCGCTCAGCATTCCGGCCGAAACGCTGCGCCAACGCGCGGATGTGCGCGCCGCAGAGTTCCGCGTCAAAGCTGCTTTGGACCGCGTATCGGTGGCCGAGGCCGCGCGCTACCCCAGTTTTTCCATTGGTGGCTCGCTGGGTTTGAGTGCCTTGACCCTGAGCGGCCTGACCAGTGGCGCCACAGCCACGGCGGCGCTGTTGGGCGCCGTGTCGTTCCCGCTCTTTGACGGCGGCGCCACCGAGGCCCAGGTTCGGGCCCAGTCTGCGGCGCTCTCCCAGGCTCGCAGCAGTTACCAGGCCACCGTGCTGGCAGCCCTGAAGGACGTGGAAGACGCGCTGGTTGGGTTGCAAGGCAATCGCGACCGATTGACTCGACTGCAAGCCGCCGAAGAAGCGGCCGCTCAAGCTGCATTGCTGGCACAAAACCGCTATGCCAGCGGACTGATTGATTTCCAAACCGTGTTGCAAACCCAACGCACGCTCTTGAGCGCGCAAGACAGCCTGGCCACCACTCAGGCCGACATCAGCGCCGACCATGTGCGTCTTTACAAGGCACTGGGTGGTGGTTGGGCGTAATGCCTGACGCCCCTTCCTACTTGCCACCCTTTTGCACTCGCCTCACAGAATTCACCATGACCACCAAAGCAACCACACGCGACCCCCTTTCCAGCGCCGACATGGAAGCGCTACTGAATGAGCCCGTCCACGCAACTTGGTGGAAGCGCCCCTTGGTGTGGGGCAGTCTGGTGGTGTTACTGATGGGGGGCGGAGGTTACTACTACTGGCAAAAAAACGCCCAGGCCAAGGCCGCCCCGGCCTATATCACGTCTGCCGTGGGCAAAGGCAACCTCACCCTGTCAGTCGCGGCCAATGGCACGCTGCAACCCACCCGGTCTGTGAGCATTGGCAGTGAACTGTCGGGCACGGTGCGCAAGGTTTATGTCGATGTGAACGACCGGGTCCAAAAAGGCCAGGTGCTGGTTGAGCTGGACACGGCCAAACTCAGCGACCAGGTGGCCCGTTCGCGCGCCACGCTGGCCGCAGCGAATGCCAAAGTGACCCAAGCGAACGCCACACTGACTGAGGCGAAAGGCAACTTGGCCCGTCTGGAAGAAGTGTCCCGTTTGTCCGGCGGCAAGGTGCCCTCCGGCGCCGAGCTGGACAGTGGCCGGGCCACGGTGGCGCGCGCTGTGGCAGATCAGTTGGTGGCGCAAGCCAACGTGGCCGAAGCCACCGCCACCGCGTCCACCGATGCGACCAACCTGTCCAAAGGCTCCATTCGCTCGCCCATTGATGGCGTGGTGCTGACCCGCACCGTCGACCCCGGCAATGCGGTGGCAGCCTCCCTGCAAGCCGTGACCCTCTTCACCGTGGCGGAAGATTTGAAAGAACTTCGCCTGCAAGTCAACGTGGACGAGGCCGACGTGGGCGCTGTAAAAGTGGGGCAAAAAGCCAGCTTTACCGTCAGCGCCTACCCGGCGCGCAAGTACCCGGCCACCATCACCCGCGTGGCGTTTGGTTCCACCATCACGGAAAACGTGGTCACCTACGTCACCTACCTGGACGTGGACAACAGCGATTTGAGCCTGCGCCCCGGCATGACGGCGGCGGCCACCATCACCGCCACCGAGCGCAAAGACGTGTTGCTGGTGCCCAGCCCGGCGCTGCGCTTTCAGCCCGCCGCCAGCGCCAAGGCAGGCGACCAGTCGGAGGGAGGCATCGTCTCCAGCCTTTTGCCCAGGTTCCCGAGCGGCAAAAAGAAAGCGTCCGGTAGCGGCACGGCCAAACAGGTTTGGGTGCTGCAAGACGGCGCGGCCACGGCCATCAGTGTGACGGCCGGCATCAACGACGGGCGCATGACAGAAATCACCGGCGGCGACTTGCGTGAAGGCATGCTCGTCATCACCGACCAGCGCAGCGTCAGCAAGCCATGAGCAACGTGCCCTTGATTCAGCTGAAGCGGGTCACCAAGACTTATGGCCAAGGCGCGACGGCCTTGCAGGCCCTCAAAGGCGTGGACCTCAGCATCGAGGCCGGTGACTTTGTGGCCATCATGGGGCCCAGCGGCTCGGGCAAATCCACGGCCATGAACATGCTGGGCTGCCTGGACACCCCCACCTCCGGGGAATACCTGTTCAATGGAGTGCATGTCGAATCTCTGGGGCGAGACCCGCGCGCGCGCCTGCGCCGCCAGTTTTTGGGCTTTGTCTTTCAGGGTTTCAACTTGTTGGCCCGCACCACAGCGCAAGAAAATGTGGAACTGCCACTGCTGTACCGCGGTGAAAGCGCCCGGGCCCGTCATGTGGCCGCCACCAAAGCGCTGGCCTCGGTGGGCCTGGCAGGCTGGGAACACCACACGCCAGGCGAGTTGTCAGGCGGCCAACAACAGCGCGTCGCCATTGCCCGCGCCATCGTCACAGAGCCAGCTGTTTTGCTGGCGGACGAGCCCACCGGCAACCTGGACACCCACCGCAGCCGCGAAATCATGGAGTTGCTCTGGGCACTGAACGTGGAACATGGCATTACCGTGCTCATGGTCACCCACGAGGCAGACATGGCGGCTTACGCCAAACGCATCGTTCATTTTGTGGATGGCGTGATTGACAGCGACCAACCCAACCCGCACCCAACCGGACTGGCAATGCCGACCCCGGTGCAGCCCGTGCAAGCGGAGGTTCACTGATGTTGCTCAACACCCTGCTGCTCGCGCTGCGCTCGATTCGGCGCAATTTGCTGCGCTCTTTTCTCACGATTTTGGGCATCGTCATTGGCGTCAGCGCCGTGATCACCATGGTGACGCTGGGCAATGGCGCCACGCTGGCCGTGCAAAACCAGATTTCCAGCCTGGGCACCAACCTGCTGCAAATTCGCCCTGGCCAGCGCATGGGGCCAGGTGGCAGTGGCGGTGCGCCGTCATTCAAAGAGTCGGATGCCGAGGCCATTGCCAACCAGATTGGCGGCATTGCGGCCGTGGCGCCAGAGTCCCGCAGCGGCGGCACCTTGGTGGCCAACGGCAGGAACTGGAGCAGCAGCATTTTTGGCAGCACCAATGAGTGGCTGACCACCGGCAACTGGACCCTGAGCGAAGGCCGCAGCTTCTCAGACGGTGAACTGCGTGCCGGCGGTGCGGTGTGCATCATTGGCGAGACCATTCGCCGCGAGTTGTTTGGCGGCTTGTCCGCGGAAGGGGCGCAACTGCGTGTGCGGCAAATCTCCTGCGAAGTGGTGGGCGTGCTGACCTCCAAAGGCCAGGGCAGCTTTGGCAACGACCAGGACGACATGGTGCTGCTGCCCCTCAAAACCCTGCAACGCCGCATCACCGGCAACACCCGCGTCAACACGCTGCTGGTATCCATGCAAGACGGAAGCGACGTGGAGCGCGTGAAAACCGGGATCACGCAGCTCTTGCGCGAACGACGCAAACTGGCCGAAAGCGACGAAGACAACTTCAACGTGCTCGACACCAAACAACTGGCCGACACGCTCTCCGGCACCACCAAAATCATGACCATGCTGCTGGGCGCGGTGGCCGCAGTCAGCTTGCTGGTGGGCGGCATTGGCATCATGAACATCATGTTGGTCAGCGTGACTGAACGCACGCGGGAGATTGGCCTGCGCCTGGCCATTGGCGCGCTGGAGCGTGAGGTGCTGCTGCAATTTCTGATTGAAGCCGTGGTGCTGGCCGCTTTAGGCGGCATCATCGGCATTATTCTGGCCACCGGCGCGTCTCTGGGGCTGTCCGGCGTGATGAAGATCCCCTACGTCTTCAACCCCACCGTGAACCTGCTCTCATTCGTTTTCTCAGCCGTGATTGGCGTGCTGTTTGGCTACTTCCCTGCTCGTCGGGCCGCCCGTTTGGACCCCATTGAGGCGCTTCGCCACGAGTAAACGAAGGCCTTTGGGGGCGTGCAATCGCGGGCTCCCAAACGGATCTGATCGTCAGCGTTCGGGCGGGTTGTCAAGGGCCGGTGCGGCCGAGCTCACCGACGCTGCACCGCGCAACTCGCGGCGCAGTATCTTTCCGATATTGGTTTTTGGCAGCGGTTCGGTCCGGAATTCGACCACGCGCGGCATCTTGTAGCCCGTCAGGTGGCGTTTGGCGTGCGCCAGCACATCGGCCTGCGTCAGTGCCGGGTTGGCAGCCACGATCACCACCTTGACCAGCTCGCCCGAGCGCTCGTCCGGCACCCCGATGGCGGCGGCTTCCAGCACGTCCGGGTGCAGCGTCAGGACGTCTTCAATCTCATTGGGGAAAACCTTGAAGCCGGAAACAATGATCATGTCTTTCTTGCGATCCGTGATGCGGATGCTGCCGCGCTCGTCCATCACCCCCATATCGCCGGTGCGCAGCCAGCCGTTGGGGGCAAACACCTTGGCGCTCTCTTCAGGATGGTTCCAATAGCCCTTCATCACCTGCGGGCCGCGCAGGCAAATCTCACCCACCTCGCCCAAGGGCATTGCGCTGCCGTCGTCGTCCAGAATGGCCGCCTCGGTGCTGGGCAGTGGCACACCGATCTGTCCGCTCCACTCCTGAATCGTGACCGGGTTGGCAATTGCCACCGGCGCGGTTTCAGTCAGACCATAGCCCTCCACCAGCGGCACGCCGGCGCGCTGCTTCCATCGCTGCGCTACCACCTGCTGCACCGCCATGCCGCCGGCCACGGCCAACTTGAGCGGGCGCAAGTCAATTGCGGCAAAACCGGGCGCATCGAGCATCGAGCGAAACAGCGTGTTGACGCCAATGATGGCGGTGAAACGCACGCTGGCCATCACCTTCAAAAAGTCGGCCATATCCCGCGGGTTGGCGATCAGCACCGTCTGCGCGCCCTGGCTGAAGAAGGACAGTGCGCCGGTGAGCGCAAACACGTGGTACATGGGCAAAGGCAAGATCAGAGTCTCTTCGCCCTCGTTCAGGTTCGGTGACATCCACGCGCCCACCTGCAGTACGTTGGCCACCATGTTGCCGTGGCTGAGCTGGGCGCCCTTGGCCACACCGGTGGTGCCACCGGTGTATTGCAAAAATGCAAGGTCGTCGTGGGTGAGGGGCACCACATCAAATGCCTGAGCGCGCCCGGCTGCCATCGCGTCGCGCCAGCGCACCGAGCCCGGCAACCGCCACGCCGGCACCATCTTCTTCACGTGCTTGACCACCGCATTGGTCAACAGCCTTTTCAGCGGCGGCAACAAGTCGCCGACCTGGGTCGTGACCACCGTACGCACCTGCGTGTGACCTATCACCTGCTCCAGCGTGTGGGCAAAGTTCTCCAGCACCACAATGGCACGCACACCGGCGTCCTGGAGTTGGTGCTGCAGCTCGCGCGGGGTGTACATCGGGTTGACGTTCACCACCACCATGCCGGCGCGCAGAATGCCAAACAGCGCCACCGGGTATTGCAACAGATTGGGCATCATGAGCGCGACACGGTCACCGCGCTGCAGCCCGGCAGACTTCTGCAGCCACGCGGCAAATGCGCGGCTGGCGTCGTCAAGCTCGCGAAAGGTCATCGTCACGCCCATCGACCGATATGCGGGTAGTTGAGCAAATCGCTTGCAGCTGTCGCTGAGCACGGCGGCCAGCGACGCGAAACGCTGCATATCGATTTCGCCCGGCACGCCGGCCGGGTACTGGGTCAACCAGGGCTTGTTCATCAAACGTCCTCCCATTCCACACAGGGTTGCTGGCGAACAGCAAACCCGCTTTTCAAGGGCTAATTTCTTGGGGTCGGCAGCACGGCCAGCTTGCCCAGTTCGGACGAACCGGGCCGGCCACCAGCCTCCATCTTGCGCTCAATACACCCTTTGGCACAGTGCAGGACAGCCTGGGGACGATCGCCAGCGCTTCAAAGATGAGAAGAACCGCTTGAAATTTCAAGCCTTTTAGCCCTCTAGCGCTGGCAGAACCTGCGGGAGTCGCTACTTTATTAATAGCAATTACGTTTGCAACAAGGTGGCGATGGCACGCGGGTAAATGAGGTGTTCCTGCGTCAGCACGCGGGCGGCAATGTCGTCCGCCGTGTCACCGGCCAGCACCGGCACCACCGCCTGGTCCAGGATGGGGCCGTGGTCCAACTCCGCTGTGACCTGGTGCACAGTCACCCCGGCAAACTTGCAGCCCGCGTCCAGCGCGCGCTGGTGGGTGTGCAAGCCGGGGAAGGCGGGCAACAAAGACGGGTGAATGTTCAGCAAGCGGCCCTCATAACGCGCCACAAAACCTGGCGTCAATATGCGCATGAAACCAGCCAACACCACCAGCGCAGGCGCGCCAGACTCGTCATAACGGTCAATGATGGCCGCCAAGGCGTCGTCAAACGCTTCGCGGCTGGGAAACGACTTGTGGTCCAGCACGGCCGTGGCCAAACCGTGGTCGGCGGCAAAGGCCAAGCCGCCGGCGCTGGCTTTGTTGCTGATGACGGCGGCCACACGGGCGCCATATTTCTTGGCCCACCCCTCGCGCTGAGCGGTTTTCACAATGGCGGCCATATTGGAGCCGCCGCCTGAGATCAAAATAACGATGTTTTTCATACCGGACCGAATTATGACCTTGCCCCCCGCCACTTCCGCCCCCACGCCCAGCCCGGTGCTGACTGAGATTGAGGCCCGCGTGCTGGCCACGCTGATGGAAAAAGCCCGCACCGTGCCCGACAGCTACCCGCTGACCCTGAATTCGCTGATGCTCGGTTGCAACCAAAAAACAAGCCGCGAACCGACGATGGAGCTGAGCGAGGCGCAAATTGCCACCGCGCTGGACAGCCTGAAAGACGCCAGCCTGGTGCGCGAAGGCAGCGGCGGACGGGTGACCCGTTATGAGCACAACTTTCAGCGCGGTGTGGGTGTTTTCGAGCAAAGCGCCGTGCTGCTGGGCTTGCTGATGCTGCGCGGCCCGCAAACCGCGGGCGAGTTGCGCCTGAATGCCGACCGTTGGTACAAGTTTGCCGACATTTCGTCTGTGGACGGTTTTCTGGAAGAGTTGCAGGAGCGCTCCGAAGAAAAAGGCGGTCCACTGGTGGTCAAACTGGCGCGCGCCCCCGGCGCCCGCGAGCAACGCTGGGCGCACCTGCTGTGCGGCCCGGTGGATGAAAACCAGATCAACGCCAGCCCGCGCAGCCAGGACGGATCAGGCTCGTCAAGCACTCTGGAGCGCATTGCCCAGTTGGAGGCCGAAGTGGCACAACTGCGCAGCACGGTTGAAAAACTCTGCTCTGAATTGGGCATGTCGCCGCCCGGACAGAACTAAACGAACGGGCGTGCTAAAAATGCCGAATATTTGGAGACTGTTCTATGGATTTGGCATTTACCCCTGAAGAGCAAACCTTTCGCGAGGACATTCGCGCCTGGGTGCACGACAACCTCCCCGCTGACATTTCCCACAAAGTGCACAACGCCCTGCACCTGACGCGGGACGACTTGCAGCGCTGGGCCAAAATTTTGGGCAAAAAAGGCTGGCTCGGCCACGCTTGGCCCAAAGAGTTTGGCGGCCCCGGCTGGAACTCGATTCAAAAACACCTGTTTGAAGAAGAATGCGCGTTGGCCGGTGCGCCCCGCGTGGTGCCGTTTGGGCCGGTCATGGTGGCGCCCGTCATCATGGCGTTTGGCAATGCTGAACAGCAGAAGCGCTTTTTGCCTGGCATTGCCAGCGGTGACGTCTGGTGGAGCCAGGGTTACAGCGAGCCGGGTTCTGGCTCGGACCTGGCCTCTGTCAAAACCCGCGCCGAACGCCAAGGTGACAAATACATCGTCAACGGCCAGAAAACCTGGACCACCCTGGGCCAATACGGCGAATGGATTTTCTGCCTGGTGCGCACCAGCACGGAAGGCAAGCCACAAACCGGCATCAGCTTCTTGCTGATTGACATGAAGTCACCCGGCGTCACTGTGCGCCCCATCGTGCTGCTTGACGGTGAAGCCGAAGTCAACGAAGTCTTTTTTGACAATGTCGAAGTGCCCGCCGAAAACCTGATTGGCGAAGAAAACAAGGGCTGGACCTACGCCAAACACCTACTGAGCCACGAACGCACCAATATTGCGGACGTGAACCGAACCAAGCGCGAGTTGGAACGCCTCAAACGCATCGCCAAAGCCGAAGGGGTCTATGACGATGTGCGCTTCCGCGATGAAGTTGCCAAGCTGGAAGTGGACGTGGTGGCCCTGGAGATGATGGTGCTGCGCGTGCTGGCCGCTGAAAAGTCGGGCAAACAGTCACTGGACGTGGCCGGTTTGCTGAAGATTCGCGGCAGTGAGATTCAGCAGCGCTACAGCGAGCTGATGATGCTGGCCGCCGGGCCCTATGCCCTGCCCCTCATCCATGAGGCGATGGAGGCCGGCTGGCAAGGTGACGCCGTGGGTGCCCTGCACTGCGCGCCACTCACCTCCACCTACTTCAACCTGCGCAAAACAACGATTTACGGCGGCAGCAATGAAGTGCAGCGCAACATCGTGGCTCAGGTCGTACTCGGATAAAAGGACACACATCATGGATTTCGATTTTTCTGACGACCAGGAACAATTGCGCGACGCGGTGCGCAAATGGGTGGACAAGGGCTACTCCTTCGAGCGCCGCAAGGCCACCGTCAAAGCCGGCGGCTTTTCACGCGACGCCTTCAATGAGATTGCCGAGCTGGGCCTGTGTGGCCTGTACGTGTCCGACACCCATGACGGCATGGGCATGGGCCCGGTGGAGGGCATGGTGGCCATGGAAGAGCTGGGACGCGGCATGGTGCTGGAGCCACTGGCGCAGAGCCTGATTGCCGGCGGGGTCATCAACGGCTACGCCGACGAAGCGCTCAAGTCCACTTGGCTGCCCAAAATTGCCAGCGGTGAGGCCCTTGTGGTTCTGGCTTACCAAGAACGTGCGGCACGCTACAAACTCAATGTTTGTGAAGCAAAAGCGACTCTCGCGCCCGCCGGCTATGCGCTGACCGCTATCAAAAGCATAGTTCCCGCCGGCGACCAGGCGGATGCCTTCATCGTGCCCGCCATGGTGGACGGCCAACTGGCCTTGTTCCTGGTGGAACGCAGCGCCAGCGGTGTGACCACCCGGGGCTATGGCACGCAAGACGGCAGCCGTGCGGCAGAAGTCTCGCTGGCCCAAACTCCTGCGAGCTTGATCACGTTGGACGGTTTGACAGCACTGGAACACGCGGTGGACATTGGCATTGCCGCCACCTGCGCTGAAGCCGTGGGCGTGATGGACAAAACCATGGCCCTGACCACCGAGTACATGAACACCCGCAAGCAGTTTGGCGTGGCCATTAGCAGCTTTCAGGCGCTGCGCCACCGCGCGGCCGACATGAAGATGCAACTGGAATTGGCCCGCTCCATGAGCTATTACGCCGCGCTCAAACTCAACGCGCCAGCGCCTGAGCGCCGCGCCGCCATGGCCCGCGCCAAATACCAGCTGGGTGTTTCCATGCGCTTTGTTGGTCAACAGTCAGTGCAGCTGCACGGCGGCATTGGCGTGACGGACGAGTACATCGGCAGCCATTACTTCAAGAAGCTGACCCAGCTCGAAATGACGTTTGGTGACACCCTGCACCACTTGGGTGAGGTGTCGATGCGCATGCAAGACACCGCAGGCGTTTTCGCCTGATGGCGCTGTGCCGGGGCCAGCGCCCCGGCCCAACCCACCTTTTACTCGGTGGGACGCACCCTCAAAAATGACGCAAACCGGGGCAAGCCACTGGGCGTGCGGTCCCGGTACCGATAGGTCACCACAGCCCCAATGGCTGGCGGCGCGTCTCGCTCAGCATCGGTAAAGCCCGTCCCCAAAAAGAACCGCTGGCCTGATGGCGTCTCCAACTGGAGCGCGCCCATGCGCCCCGCATGGCGGCCTTTACCCGGTTGGTAAGCCACAACACGTGCGTCTTCGTCCGGCAGCGGTTTGAGCTTGCGCAGCGAATCGCTCCGACCCGCTTGCCAAGGTGCCGCCGCATGGTGCAGCACCAAGCCTTCGCCACCGTCGGCCACCAACTGCGCCAATTGACGCTGCAGACCCGCCCGGTCACGGCCTCGCTCCTGCACCACAGCTTGCAACCAAGGCACGCCGGAGGCCTTCAGCAAGGGGCCCATGCGCGCCACGCGTTCCGCAAAGCTGCCCGTTTGGCCGGGCAAGTCGAAAATTTGGTACTTCAACTCGTGCCACTCGGCGTCAACGGGTACATTGCGCCGCACCGCGGCTGAGACTTGGTCAAACTGGTGGCGCCCCATCCAAAGCTCCCCATCGAGCGCCGTGGGCGGCAAGGCTGC
The DNA here is from genome assembly GCA_963781205.1 of uncultured beta proteobacterium. Taxonomy (GTDB): domain Bacteria; phylum Pseudomonadota; class Gammaproteobacteria; order Burkholderiales; family Burkholderiaceae_C; genus Rhodoferax. The sequence continues at coordinate 26,898 of CAWAFG010000032.1, forward strand.
GGTGAACCACACGGGTGCCGCAATGCGCCGCCCGCTGCGAAAGCGCAGAGTTTGGCCATCCCAATAGGCGCGCACACCATCGAGCTTTTCGCTCACCAAAAACTCGGCGGGATCCAAACGGTCTTGCCAAGCGGTCGCCAGCATCAGATCGGCAGGCTTGGTGGGTCGAACTTCGGCGTGAGCAGCGTCTGGCACGGCGGCTGAAGCCATCTGCGGGAAAAAGACCGTGCCCAAAAGCAAGGCCCACAGGGTGGTCTGCCGGCTTGGCAAGCGGTGTTTCATGGAACTGACTTTCAGAAAAAGTTGGGACACAACGGTGTGCAGGCGGACAAGCCCCGGGTCAGGCCCCTCAGGAGACTGCCCCGCCAATTCACACCATCAGCCGGGACGACTTGGGCACATGCGCCATCAAAAATTCCATCTGGTCGGCCAGGATGCGGCGGTTGCGCAAGATGAAGTCTTCCCAGAGGCTGGGCACATAAGGGGTGTAGAGCAAAGGCATGTTGGCCTGCTCGGGCGTGCGATGGCTTTTGCGGTGGTTGCAGGGTTTGCAGGCCGTGACCACGTTCATCCAGGTGTCCACGCCGTTCTGCGCGAACGGAATAATGTGCTCGCGGGTCAGCACTTCGTCGTGAAAGTGATTGCCGCAATAGGCACACACGCCCCGGTCACGGGTGAACAACTTGGCGTTGGTCAGCCCGGGCTTCAAATGAAAAGGGTTGATGCGGGGCACCCCTTTGGTACCAATGATGCTGTTGACGGTGATGACCGACTGGGTCCCCGTCACGGCATTGTGGCCGCCGTGGAACACGGCCACGTTGGCGCCCATCTCCCAACGGACCTCCTCCGCTGCATAGTGGATCACCGCTTGCTCCAGCGAAATCCACGACTGGGGCAACCCTTGGGCTGACAATTTCAAGACCTTCAAAACACGCCTCCTGCTACTTCTGATGCGTCAAAGACAGTGGGCGGCAAGCTATGCCACCGGCCCCATCTTTGTGCTTCAAACACGCACTGACACGAAATGCTGTTCCCGCCGCAGCCCGCTCAAACGGGTTGAGGAGCTGCTAGGACACAATATACGCTCTTTCCATGACAAATTGGCTTCAATCGCTTGAATGAAAAGCGCAGCCTGCTATCAAAAAGATAACAACGAATGAAGGTTTTTAGCGGTTTTCATCACCCTGACATCGCCCAGGCGTGCGCCCTGACCATTGGCAACTTTGACGGCGTTCACCGGGGTCACCAGGCCATGCTCGCCCTGCTGCGCAGCGAGGCCCAGCAGCGAGGCGTGCCGAGCTGCGTCATGACCTTTGAGCCGCACCCCCGGGATTACTTTGCAGCAGCGCTGCAAAAGCCGGAGCTGGCCCCGGCCCGCGTGGGCACGCTGCGCGACAAGCTCACGGATCTGGCGCAGGCCGGCGTGGACCAAGCCATTGTGTTGCCGTTTGACGCCAAGTTGGCATCCCAAGCGCCGCAAGCCTTTATCGACGAGGTGCTGGTTAAAGGGCTGGGCACGCAGTACATATTGGTCGGCGACGATTTCCGCTTTGGCGCCAAACGCGCGGGCGACTACGCCATGCTGGACGCCGCTGGCTTGGCGCAAGGCTTTGACGTGGCCCGCATGAACAGTTATGAGGTGCACGGTCTGCGCGTGTCCAGCTCGGCCGTGCGCGATGCCTTGCGCGAAGGCCGCATGGAAGACGCCGCGGCGCTGATGGGACGCCCCTACCGAATCTCCGGACACGTGGTACATGGCCGAAAACTGGGTCGCGAGCTGGGTTTCAGAACCCTGAACCTGCGTTTCGCTCACTGGAACCCGGCGGCCAGCGGCATTTTTGTGGTGCTGGTGCATGGGCTGGGCGACGACCCCCTGCCCGGTGTGGCCAATCTGGGTATTCGCCCCTCGCTGGACGCCAGCGACGTGAATGGCGGGCGGGTTCTGCTGGAGACGCATTGCCTGGAGTGGCCCGCCAGCCTCGCTGGCCAAGAGGCGTACGGTAAAATCATCCGCGTGGAACTGCTACACAAACTGCACGGCGAACTCAAATACGACGGTCTGGATGCCCTGACTCAGGGTATTGCAAAAGATTGCGATGACGCACGTGCCTACCTGGCGTCACGACACGGGCAAACGCAACGCCAAACGACGCGCGACCGAATTTAGCGCCGCCCAGCTTCTGCCCTCCCTACGGGTCTTCAGACTCCAACCTGCGCTGCTTTGCGGCGCCCCAGTTTCCCCAGCATCATGACCGACGACACCAACAGCGCCCCTAAAACAGACTACCGCAGCACGCTCAACCTGCCGGACACCCCCTTTCCCATGCGCGGTGACTTGCCCAAGCGCGAGCCAGGTTGGGTCAAGGCCTGGGAAGACCAGGGCATTTACAAAAAACTGCGCGCCTCACGCGCTGGGGCACCCAAGTTTGTGTTGCATGACGGCCCGCCCTACGCCAATGGCCAGATCCACATGGGTCATGCCGTCAACAAAATCCTGAAGGACATGATCGTCAAGGCGCGCCAGCTCAAGGGCATGGACGCGGCCTACATTCCGGGTTGGGACTGTCATGGACTGCCGATCGAGAACGCCATTGAGAAGAAATTTGGCCGCAAACTGCCGCGCGACGAGATGCAGGCCAAGAGCCGCGCCTTCGCCACCGAGCAGATCGACCTGCAACGCGCCGACTTCAAACGCCTGGGCGTGTTGGCCGACTGGGACCATCCCTACCGCACCATGGACTTCAAAAACGAGGCCGAAGAAATTCGCGCCTTCAAACGCGTGGTGGAACGCGGCTTTGTCTACCGGGGCCTGAAGCCTGTCTACTGGTGTTTTGACTGCGGCTCATCCTTGGCCGAGTTCGAGATTGAATATGCCGACAAAAAATCGCAGACGCTGGACGTCGGCTTTTTGTGCGCCGAACCCGCCAAGCTGGCCAGCGCGTTCGGCCTGACCGGCATCGACAAAGACGCGTTTGTCGTGATCTGGACGACCACCGCCTGGACCATTCCTGCCAACCAGGCGCTCAACCTGAATCCGGAAATTGTTTACGCGTTGGTCGATACCGAGCGCGGCTTGCTGGTACTGGCTGAAGGGCTGGTCGAAAAGTGCATGGAGCGCTTCCAGCTGACGGGCACCGTACTGGCCACCACCGAAGGCAAAAACCTGGCCGGTCTGAACTTCAAGCACCCGCTCGCCCATGTGGACGCGGGCTACGACCGCCTGAGCCCCATCTACCTGGCCGACTACGCCACTGCTGAGGACGGCACCGGCATCGTGCACTCAGCGCCCGCCTACGGCGTGGAAGACTTTAATAGCTGCGTCGCCCACGGCATGGCCTACGACGACATCCTGAACCCCGTGCAGGGCAACGGCGCCTACGCGCCTGAGCTGCCACTGTTCGGTGGCCAGCACATCTGGAAGGCCTGCCCGGTCATCATTGACGCGCTGCGCGACGCCGGGCGCCTGTTCTGCACCACCGACATCGTTCACAGCTACCCGCATTGCTGGCGCCATAAAACGCCGGTGATTTACCGCGCCGCCGCCCAGTGGTTCATTCGCATGGACGAAGGCGAAGGCGTGTTCACCAAGGACAAGGCGCCCCAGTCGCTGCGCAAAATCGCGCTGGACGCGATTGAACAAACCTCGTTTTATCCCGAGAACGGCAAGACCCGCCTGCGCGACATGATTGCCGGCCGCCCGGACTGGTGCATCAGCCGTCAGCGCAGCTGGGGCGTGCCCCTGCCCTTCTTCCTGCACAAAGACAGTGGTGAATTGCACCCGCTGACCATGGAGATTCTGGACCTGGCCGCCGACATGGTCGAGCAAGGCGGCATTGAGGCCTGGAGCGTGGCCAGCACCGAGGCCATCTTCGCCAAAGTGGGCGCGCAAGGGGCCGACCAGTACACCAAGAGCACCGACATTCTGGAGGTCTGGTTTGACTCCGGCACCACCCACACCACCGTGCTCAAGGGCTCGCATGCCGGCAGCGGGCACGCGCAAGGCCCAGAGGCCGACCTGTACCTGGAAGGCCATGACCAGCACCGCGGCTGGTTCCACTCATCCCTGCTCACCGCGTGCGCCATGTATGGCCGCGCGCCCTACAAAGGCATCTTGACGCACGGCTTCACCGTGGACAGCAAGGGCCACAAGATGAGCAAGAGCCAAGGCAACGGTGTGGACCCGCAGGAAACCAGCAAAAAACTGGGCGCCGAAATCATCCGCCTGTGGGTGGCCGCCAGCGACTACTCTGGCGACATTGCCGGTGACGACAAAATTTTGGCCCGCGTGGTGGACACCTACCGCCGGGTGCGCAACACGCTCAAATTTTTGCTCGCCAACGTGAGTGACTTTGACCCCGCCGTCGACACCGTCGCGCTGGACCAGATGCTGGAAATTGACCGCTATGCCTTGAGCCGTGCGGCCCAGTTGCAAGCCGATATCCTGGCCCACTTTGAGGTGTATGAATTCCACCCCGTGGTGGCCAAGCTGCAAATCTACTGCTCGGAAGACCTGGGCTCGTTCTACCTGGATGTGCTCAAAGACCGGCTCTACACCTCGGCACCCGGTTCGCTGGCGCGTCGCAGCGCGCAAACCGCGCTGTGGCAAATCACCCAATCCATGCTGCGCTGGATGGCGCCGTTCTTGAGCTTCACAGCAGAAGAGGCTTGGGCGGTGCTGGGCGCTGCGGGAAAAACGCCCACAGCGACCCAGGAGTCCATTTTCATGGACACCTACGTGCCGCAAGACGCGCCCAACGCCGCGCTGCTGGCCAAGTGGTCCCGCATTCGTGAACTGCGCGACGCCGTGAACAAGGACATCGAAACCCTGCGCACCGAAGGCCAGGTGGGCTCGTCGCTGCAAGCGCATGTCGCCCTCACCGTGAACGCCGCTGACTTCGAGTTGCTGAGCAGCCTGGGCGATGACCTGAAGTTTGTGTTCATCACGTCCACTATCGATTTAATAGCTGGCTCCGCACTATCCATCAGCGCCAGCGCCACAAAAGGCATTAAATGTGAGCGCTGCTGGCATTACCGGGACGACGTGGGCGTTGATGCCGCGCACCCCGGCATTTGCGGCCGCTGCACCAGCAATCTGTATGGCGAAGGCGAAGATCGGAAGTTTGCGTAATGGCAAAAGGCTACTCATCATCGTCCTCGGGCGGCATGCTGCCCTGGCTCGGCTTGGCGCTCATTTTGTTGATCGCCGACCAGTTCACCAAGGTGCTGATTCTTGGCTACTATCGCCTCGGCGACAGCACCCTGGTCACTCAGTTTTTCAACATTGTCCGGGTGCACAACACCGGAGCGGCGTTCTCCTTTTTGGCCGATGCGTCCGGCTGGCAGCGCTGGTTTTTCACGGGCATCGGCGTGGTGGCAGTGGGCGTGATTTTGTGGATGCTCAAGGCGCATCCCGGGCAAAAGCTGTTCTCGTTTGCCATGGCCTGCATTCTGGGCGGCGCCATCGGCAATGTGATTGACCGGGTTCGCTTTGGCTACGTGGTCGACTTTCTGGACTTTCATTGGGGAACTTGGCACTTTCCCGCCTTCAATATCGCTGACAGCGCCATCTCCATCGGTGCGGCCTGCCTGATCCTGGACGAGTTGCTTCGGGTCAGAAAAACCAAGTAAGCTCAACGCTTTTTTCCTGAGGAAAAGCCTTGATCCAACTGCTGAACCTGCTTGCCGCCATTGCCCTGTTGATTTGGGGCACGCACATGGTTCGAACGGGAATGCTGAGGGTCCTTGGCGCCAATTTGCGCTCCGTGCTGGCCCACAGTGTTCGCAACCGATTCACGGCCACGCTGTCTGGCATCGGCGTCACGGCCATCCTGCAATCCAGCACCGCGACCTCGCTGATCGTCTCGTCCTTTGTCGGGCAGGGGCTCATCGCGCTGCCTTCGGCCTTGGCGGTGATGCTGGGTGCCGACATCGGCACCAGCATGATGGCGGTGGTTTTCTCCCGTGACCTGTCATGGTTGTCGCCCCTGTTTATTTTGATCGGCGTGGTCTTGTTCATCTCACGCCAGGCCACCACCGTGGGCCGGGTGGGGCGGGTGTTGATTGGACTGGGTTTGATGCTGCTGGCGCTGCAACTGGTGTCGGCCTCTGCCAGCGTGCTGACCCAGTCGGCCACCGTCAAGGCCTTGCTTGCGTCGGTGAGCAGTGACATTCTGAGCGAGATTCTGGTGGGTGCGTTTCTGGCCGTGCTGAGCTATTCCAGCTTGGCCATCGTGCTGCTCACCGCCGCACTGGCCAGTACCGGGGTCATTCCACTGCCGGTAGCGCTGGGCCTGGTCTTGGGCGCGAACCTGGGAAGCGGCTTGCTCGGCGTGTTGACCACGCTCAAGTCCAACATCCAAACGCGACAAGTCCCGCTGGGCAATCTCTTCTTCAAGATACTGGGCGTCGCCATTGCCGTGCCCTTGCTGGGCCTGTGGCTGACGCATGTTCGCCCCTATCTGGGCGACACCGCCACCGTGGTGGTGCTGTTTCACCTCTCCTTCAACTTGATGGTCGGCGCCATCTTTGTCGGCCTGACGGCCACCATCGCGCGCTGGGTCGAGATGGGACTGCCTGTTCCCCAAAAGAATGCCGTCGCCGGACGCCAACGGCACCTGGACGTTTCAGCCCTGGCCACCCCCTCGGTCGCCATTTCCTGCGCGGTGCGCGAATCCATGCACCAAGCCGATGTGGTGGAGACCATGCTGCGTGGCGTGTTGCAAGTGATCAAGTCTGACGACGAAGCGCTGGCGCAAGAACTGGAGAAGATGGATGACACGGTGGACGAGTTGTACTCGGACATCAAGTACTACCTGACCAAAATATCGCGCGAAGCCCTGAGCGAGCAAGAGGGTCGGCGCTGGACAGACATCATCAGCTTCACCATCAACATGGAGCAGATTGGCGACATCATCGAGCGCGTGCTGATCGACATTGAAGACAAAAAGATCAAACCAGGCCGGGCGTTTTCTGAAGCTGGCATGAACGAGATCAGCGACCTGCACGCTCGCTTGGTCAACAACCTGCGTCTGGGGATGAGCGTTTTCCTGAACGGCAACGTGCGCGATGCGCAGAAGTTGCTGGAAGAAAAAACCCGTTTCAGGGACCTGGAGCACGCCTATGCCGCAGCCCACCTGGAGCGACTGGCCGTCAACACGCTGCAAAGCATTGAAACCAGCTCACTCCACCTTGATTTGATCAGCGACCTCAAACGCATCAACTCGCATATTTGCTCAATCGCCTATCCCATTCTGGATTCGGCCGGGGCACTGGCACCCAGCCGATTGCGTCACTCGGTGCTGGACGCCGGCCCGGAATTCATAGCGTCAAAATAGTGCAACCCGTGGTCTTGCGGGCCTCCAGGTCACGGTGGGCCTGCTGCACGTCTTCCAGCTTGTAACGCTGGTCGATGCGAATCGTCACCTTGCCACTGGTTACGGCCTCAAACAGGTCATCGGCCATGGCCTGGGTGCTTTCCCGGGTGGCAATGTGATTGAACAGGGTTTGGCGGGTGACATACAGCGACCCTTTCGCCCCCAAAATTCCCGGTGCAAACGGCGCCACCGGCCCCGAGGCATTGCCAAAACTGGCCATCAAACCAAACGGGGCCAGGCAGTCCAGCGATTTCTCCCAGGTGTCTTTGCCCACGCTGTCATAAACCACCTTGACGCCTTTGCCACCTGTGATGTCTTTCACCCGCGCCAGAAAATCTTCGGTGGCGTAGTTGATGACAAACGCAGCGCCGTGGGCTTTGGCCAAGGCGCATTTGGCGTCCGACCCCGCCGTTCCAATCAATTGCAAGCCCATGGCTTTGGCCCATTGGGAGGCGATCAGGCCCACACCACCGGCCGCAGCGTGAAACAGAATGAAGTCGCCAGGCTGCAAGCCACCTTGGGGCTGCGTGCGCTTGAGCAGGTACTGGGCGGTGAGGCCTTTGAGCATCATGGCCGCGCCGGTCTCAAAGGAAATGGCGTCCGGCAATTTGCAGACACATTTGGCTGGCATCACCCGCAGATCGCAATAGCTGCCGGGAGGTTGGCTGGCGTAGGCTGCGCGGTCACCCACCTGGAGGTGCGTCACGCCTTCGCCCACCGCCTCCACCACACCGGCGGCTTCCATGCCCAGTTGCAAAGGCAAGGGCAAGGCATAAAGGCCGCTGCGCTGGTAGACGTCAATGAAATTCAGGCCAATGGCATGGTGGCGAATTCGGATTTCGCCGGGCCCCGGGTCACCCACCAACACATTCACCAACTGAAGCTGTTCGGGCCCGCCGGTTTGCTCAATGCGAATGGCGCGGGAGGAAATAGAAGTCATGTCTCAAAACCTTTGTAGTTGAACCGTGCGCGATGGTGCCACGGAAGAGACCGCACAACGAAGGGGCTTGAACTTAGCCCTACCCTGACCTTCGCTTTCTGCGAAAATGGCTGCCACTAACCGCCCATGTTCTGTCTAACCACACGTCCGCCCCACCGACGGCCTCATCGATTGAGCCAGATCACGGTGTGCCTGCTCGGTTTAACGCTGTGGGGAACTGCGTTCGCCCAGGCGATTTCGCTCAAGCCTTATGCACTGCGCATCGTGGGAGGACTCGCCGGCGTTCACCAATACACCCGCAACGAGGAACCGTTCTGGACCAAAGAATTGCCGCGCCTGAGTGGCGGGCGGTTCACAGCCGACATCGTCCCCATTGACCGAACCGGTGTGCCGGGCGGCGACATGATTCGCCTGATTCAACTGGGGGTGGTGCCGTTCGGCACCATATTATTGAGTTCAATAGCTGCTACATACCCGCAATTCGGAGCGCCCGATCTGGCCGGTCTGAACCCGGACATGGGTTCGCTCAAGCGCAATCTGGGAGCGTTCAGACCGTTTTTGGAAGCCGAACTGCGCACACGCTACAAGATTGAGATGCTGGCGGTCTATGTTTATCCGGCGCAAGTCGTGTTCTGCAAGCAACCCATGACCCGCCTGAGTGATTTGGCGGGACGCCGCGTCCGGGTGTCTTCCATCACCCAGTCCGACTTCATTGGGGCATTGGGTGCCACCCCTGTTTTGACGGCGTTCAGCCAAATCAAAAGCAGCTTAACGAACAACCAGATTGATTGCGCTATCACTGGCACCATGTCCGGCAATACCGTGGGTCTGCAAGAGTTAACCACCCACGTCTATTCCATGCCCATCAATTGGGGGCTTGCCGTTTTTGGAGCGAACACTGACGCGTGGGGTGCCATGCCCGCGGACCTCCGAGCCTTGCTGCGCAACGAATTACCCAGACTGGAAAAAACCATTTGGACCGAGAGCGAGCATGAAACGCAAGAAGGAATTGCCTGCAACACAGGGGCTGCAAGTTGCACCACGGGACAGCGTGGGCAGATGACCGAGGTCAACCCTATTGATCAGGATGACAAGAAGCGCCAAGATTTATTCGTCAACGTAGTGCTGAAAAATTGGGTTAAGCGGTGTGGCGCCGTCTGCGCCGACGTCTGGAACCGAACCATTGGACCGGTGCAAAACGTTCAGGCACCCACCCCGCCATGATGTGGCGAAAACCCAGCCGGGTCACCGCCACCATCTTGGCGTCCACCTCAATTTTTGTATTGATGGTCGTCTTTGCCGCCATAAGTTTGATTGTGAGCACGCGCCATGATGACTTGGCGGTGAGCGAGTCACAAGTCGTTCGATTCACCAATGGCGCCAGCATGGCGCTGAACCGCAACTTGCTGGGCGTGGATGTTTTGCTGGCTAGCCTCGATGAAATCTTGGGACTGTCCGGCTCCATGGTGGACTGGATCGACCTACCATCCGCCTCGCAATCGATGACCCGTACGGCCCAGCAAAACATGCTGCTGCGAAACCTGTCGCTGCTGGATAACAAGGGCACCGTGCTGGCCACATCCGACCCGGGAGGCAAAGCAATGCAGCTCAACTTACCAGCCGAATTTTTAAACGAAGTGCTCGCGCCACCCGTGTCAACGCTGCTGATCAGCGCGCCATCGGTCAGCTACTCAAGTGCAGAGCCAGTGCTTTATTTGGGCCGTCACATTCACCTGGCCGATAAATCACTGGTGGTGGCGATTGCGGAAGTCCCTTTGACACTGTTAACCAACATCATGGTGCAAGGTGTCGACATGCCCGGCCTTGAGGTGACGCTGGAGCGCACCAGCGGGGAGTTGCTGGCCAGCATGCCGGTTCAAACCTACGCCAGCCGCCAACCGCACGCCGCACCCCTGGCCGTCCCCATACCGGATGGCGCCCCCACACGCATGGCCGCTCGACTGAGTGATAAACCCGCCATTGTGGTCACGCGCCCCATTTTGTACCAAGGCATTGCTGTGGCCGCCAGCTTGCCCCTGGACGCTGCACTGGAAAACTGGCGTTCCCAGCGTAATTTCATTGCGGGCGTTGCGCTGAGCTTTGTGCTGTTGATTCTGGCCGTCTGCGCCTTCGCGATCAACTACTTGGCTCGTTTGGCCGAGGCTCAGAAACACTTGACTGAATCCAAAGGTGAAGTGGAGCAACTGGCGTTTTTTGACCCATTGACCGGCTTGCCGAATCGGCGCTTGCTGATGGACCGCTTGCAAAAAGCGCTCGAAGCGAATGCCCGAAACGGGCAATTGGGTGCCCTTCTGTTTCTGGATCTTGACCGCTTCAAGACCCTCAATGACACGCGGGGCCATCAGGTGGGCGATGAACTACTCAGGCAGGTGGCACAGCGACTCACCGCCACCGTGCGCACCAAAGACACCGTGGCCCGACTGGGGGGTGACGAGTTTGTGGTGATGTTGACCGACCTGAAAAGCGAGAGCCACCGCGCCGTGGCCGTGGCGCGGCGAGTGGGCAAAAAACTATTGGCCAGTCTGAATCAGCCTTACCAGCTGGACGGATACACTCACCGCAGCACACCAAGCATCGGCGCCACGATCTTTGACGAGCAGACGAAGACTCCGACTGACGTGCTCAAACAGGCCGATATTGCGATGTACCAGGTCAAGGCCCAAGGCCGCAACGCATTGTGCTTTTTTGACCCCAAAATGCAGGCCGACATCACCGCCCGCGCTGATATGGAAGACGACTTGCGCGTCGCCTTGGCAGACGGCCAATTTCAGCTCTTCTACCAGTCCCAACATCAGCTCTTCGGGCAAGTCGTGGGCGCGGAGGTGCTGATTCGCTGGCACCATCCGCAACGAGGCATGGTCTCCCCCGGCGAGTTCATTCCGGTGGCCGAAGACAGTGAACTGATTCTGCCAATTGGCCAATGGGTGCTGCGCACCGCCTGCCAACAACTTGCCGTGTGGCGCGACGACCCCACCCGCAAGCATCTGCTGCTGTCTGTGAACGTCAGTGCGCGCCAGTTCATGCAACCATCGTTTGTGGACGAAGTGAGCGCCATTCTTCAGGAAACCGGCGTGTCACCGCAGTCGCTCAAGCTGGAGTTGACCGAGTCGCTGGTGCTGGAGAACGTCGAAGGCACCATTGTGAAGATGACCGAACTCAAAGCGCTGGGCGTTCAGTTTTCGGTGGACGACTTTGGCACGGGCCACTCCTCCCTGGCCTACCTGACGCGCCTGCCGCTGGACCAACTCAAAATTGACCAGTCGTTTGTGCGCAATATTGGCATCAAGGCCAACGATGGCGTCATTGTGCAAACCATCATCGGCATGGCCCGCAACCTGGGTCTTGAAGTGATCGCCGAGGGTGTTGAAACCCAGGCTCAACAGGAATTTTTGGCCCTGCACGGATGCAATCTGTACCAAGGCTACTTGTTTGGAAAACCCACCCCCTTGGCCGCCTTTGAGGCCATGCTCACGAATTTGACGCCATTTTGCAAGCCAGATTAACCCCCACAGCAGCCCTGCTGCTCACCATTCCCCCCTTGATGTGGGCCGGCAACGCCGTTGTGGGCCGCCTGGTCAGCGACATGGTGTCACCCATGACGCTGAACCTGCTGCGCTGGGCGCTTGCGTTTGCAATTTTGCTGCCATTGGCCGGCAACGTGCTGCGGCGCGACAGCCCGCTGTGGCCCAACTGGCGGCGCTTTGCCGTGCTGGGCTTGCTCAGCGTGGGCGCGTACAACGCCCTGCTCTATTTGGCCCTGAACACCTCGGCGCCAATTAACGTGACCTTGGTGGGCTCCAGCACGCCCATCTGGATGCTGCTGATCGGGCGACTGTTCTATGGTGTCAAAGTGTCCCGGCGCCAGTTGCTGGGGGCCGCCATGTCCATCGTCGGCGTGTTGCTGGTCTTGAGTCGGGGCGAGCTTGAAGTCTTGCAACAAGTGCGCCTGGTGCCTGGCGACGTTTACGTGCTCATGGCCTCCGCCGCCTGGGCCACCTACAGCTGGATGCTGGCGCGCCCCACCACCGAGCCCGCGTCACTGCGGCAAAACTGGGCGGCCTTTTTGTTGGGCCAGATTGCCTTTGGCCTGGCCTGGTCGGCCTTGAGTTCGGGCAGTGAATGGGCGCTGGGCAAGGGGCATTTTCAGTGGAGCTGGCCACTGGCAGCGGCCCTGGCGTTTATCGCCGTGGGACCGGCCGTGATTGCCTACCGCGCTTGGGGCGCCGGTGTGGGGCGGGCTGGCCCGGCTGCGGCCGGGTTTTTCATCAACCTCACCCCCTTGTTCACCGCTTTGCTGTCAACGGCGTTTCTGGGCGAAACACCGCAGACTTACCACGTGTTTGCCTTCATCCTGATTGCAGGCGGCATCGTGGTGTCTTCGCGCCGCTAAACGCGGATCAAAAGGTGCCTGAGAAGGCGCCGCCATCGGCCAACACGTTTTGGCCATTGATGTAAGCGGCCTGCTGGCTGCACAAGAAGGCACAAATGGCCCCGAACTCTTCCACGGTGCCAAAGCGGCGCGCCGGGATGGTCTGGCGCCGCGCGTCCATGACCGCGTCCAATGACTTGCCTGTTTTTTGAGCCGCGCCTTGCAACGTGCCTTTGAGCCGGTCGGTGTCAAAGGCACCGGGCAGCAAATTGTTCATCGTCACGCCTTGGGCCGCCAACGGACTGCGGGCCACGCCAGCCACAAAGCCGGTCAGGCCACTGCGGGCGCCGTTGGAGAGGCCCAAGATGTCAATCGGCGCTTTCACGGCGCTGGAGGTGATGTTGATGATGCGACCGAACCCGCGCGCGGCCATGCCGTCCACCGTGGCTTTGATCAGTTCAATGGGGGTCAGCATGTTGGCGTCCACCGCTTTGATCCAGGCATCGCGGTCCCAGTCGCGGAAATCTCCGGTGGGTGGGCCACCGGCATTCGTCACCACGATGTCAAAGTCACGCCGAATGGCAAACACCGCCGCGCGGCCTTCAATGGTGGTGATATCTGCAGCCACGAATTGAACGCTAGCGCCCGCTGCGCCTTCACTAGCCGCTATCAATTGCGCAGCAGCGGCTTCCAGCACCTGCGCCCCCCGGGCAACGATGAGCACGTTCACGCCTTCGCGCACCAGCGCCTGGGCGCAGCCAAATCCGAGCCCCTTACTGGCGCCACACACCAACGCCCACTTGCCTGCAATACCTAAATCCATTGTGATGACCTTGCTAGTTAAAAAGTGAGGCCCATGATAGTGGCCAAGGCAAGCCACTGCCGCCAGCAGGTTAACGCGGTCGACCGCTGCGCGAGAACACAAATATGCCGGCAATGACCAGCGCCGACCCGGCGGCCACCCAGGCGGTGAAGGGTTCACCCAGCAACACCACGCCCAGCAGAATGGTGGACATGGGGCCGATCATGCCGGTCTGCGCCGCCAAACTGGCGCCAATGCGCTCAATCGCCATCATGACGGCCAGCACCGGCACGGCGGTGCACAAGGTGGCGTTCAACACCGAGAGCCAAATCACCTCGGGCGCGACCATTGCGGCGCTCAAGGGTCGCAGCAGCAAAAACTGTCCAATGCACAGCACGCAGGCCACGCTGGTTGCCAGCCCGACCAGGCGCAGCGAGCCCAGTCGTTGCACCATCTCGCCACTGAAACTGAGGTAAACCGCGTAGCTGATCGCACTCAGAAACACCAACAAGGCACCCAGCGCGGCATCTGCGCCCTGCAAATTGATCTCATGCCCAAACACCAGCATCACCCCTCCGTAGCTGATGGCCATGCCCAGCGCCTGTAATCGGGTAATTTTTCGTTTGTAAAGCACCAGCCCCAGCAGGAGCACCAGTGTGGGGTTCAGGTACAGAATGAGCCGCTCCAGCGACGCGCTGATGTAGGCCAAGCCGACAAAATCCAGAAAACTGGCCAAGTAGTAGCCCGTCAACCCCAGCCCCAGCACGCCCCACCAGTCCCGCCGGGTGAGTGGCGGCTTGCCGCGGCTGGCCCACCACGCCATGACCGTGAAAATGGGCAGGGCAAACAGCATGCGGTACATGATGAGCGTGACCGCGTCCACCCCATAGCGGTAGGCCAGCTTGACGATGATGGCCTTGCCACTGAACGCGATGGCGCCAAAGGTGGCCAACAGCAAGCCAGCCACTACACTTTTAGGAGCACCTTGCACAGGCAGAACGGGCGCCACAGGCCGATTTGTCATAAATTTTTATTTCGTGTCTCAAGCACCAGAGCAAGGCGCCCTGGGGCACCCTGTAGGGTCAGGTCAAGCCAGGCGTGGAAGCCAGCACCTCGTCAATCACCGTGAGTCCCTCCGCCACGCGCAAAGCCCCCGCCAGTCGAAGCGGGCGCATGCCATCGCCCACGGCTTGGCGGCGCAGCACCTCCATGCTCGGCTCCTTGTTGATCTTTTCCTTGAAGCCTTCCGTCACCACCAGCAACTCGTACAGGCCCATGCGGCCCATGAAGCCCGTCATGCGGCAGTCCACGCAGCCCACCGCCTTGTAGGGTTTGTAAGAGCCACTCAACTGCCAGGGCTTGACCAGCTCCGTCAAGGTCTCACGCGAGGCCGCCTCGTCCACCACCTTGCAGTGTTTGCACAGCGTGCGCACCAGGCGCTGCGCCAATACACCTAGCAGCGTGGCGTTGATCAAGTAAGCCGGCACGCCCAACTCCATCAGCCGGGTCACGGCGCTGGGCGCATCGTTGGTGTGCAAGGTGGAGAACACCAAGTGCCCCGTGAGCGCCGCCTGCACCGCCATCTCGGCGGTTTGCTGGTCGCGAATCTCGCCCACCATGATGATGTCCGGGTCTTGCCGCATCAAGGCGCGCAAGCCTTCGGTGAAGCCAAAGTCGAGCTGCGTTTGCACCTGCGTCTGGTTGAAGGCAGGCTCGATCATCTCGATCGGGTCTTCCACCGTGCTCACGTTCACCTCTTCGGTGGCGACGCGCTTGAGCGTGGAGTACAGCGTGGTGGTTTTGCCCGAGCCGGTGGGCCCGGTCACCAAAATGATGCCGTGCGGGCGCTTCACCAGCGCCTCCCAGCGCTGGGCGTCGTGGGCGGAGAAGCCCAGTGCATCCAGGTCTTTGACCGTGGTGTCCGGGTCAAAAATGCGCATCACCATTTTTTCGCCAAACGCGGTGGGCAAGGTGGAAATTCGCATCTCCACCTCGTCGCCGCGCGGGTTGCGCGTCTTGATGCGGCCGTCTTGCGGGCGGCGCCGCTCCACCACGTCCATGCGGCCCAGCAGCTTGATGCGTGCCGTCATGGCCGTCATCACGCCGGGGGGCATTTGGTACACGGGGTGCAACACCCCGTCAATGCGAAAGCGAATCACGCCTTGCTCGCGCCGGGGCTCCAGGTGAATGTCGCTGGCGCGCTGGTCAAAGGCGTACTGCCACAACCAGTCCACCACCTGCACCACGCCCTGGTCGTTGGCATCCAACTGCTTGTTGCCCTTGCCCAACTCCACCAACTGCTCAAAACTGGCACCGCCGGCGTTGCCACCAGCCTTGGTGGCGGCGCGCACGGACTTGGCCAAGGCGTAAAACTCGGCCGTGTAGCGTTGAATTTCTTGCGGGCTGGCCAGCACGCGGCGCACACTGCGCCGGGACTGGCGCTCTACCTCGCCCACCCAGTCGGTCAAAAACGGCTCGGCCGTGGCCACCACCACCTCGCTGGCAGTCACCTGCACCGGCAAAATCTTGTGCCGCTCGGCGTACATGGCGCCCATGGTGTCAGCCACCTTGCCCACCTCCACCTTGAGCGGGTCAATGCGCAAATACGCCAAGCCCGTGCGCTGGGCCAGCCATTGCGTGAGCAGCTCGATGTCCATGGCTTTGCCATCGGCCGCACGGCGAACCGACACACTGGCCAAGCGCACCAGCGGGTGCTGCACGCTCTCCGCTTGCGCGCAACGCGCGGTGATGCGCTGGGCCTCTTCCAGGGTGATCACCTTGTCCTGGTGCAGCCACGCCACCAGACTGCGCCAGTCCACCGGCCCTCGGTGTGCAGTTCGAGCCAAGGGGGCAGGCGCGGTAGGTGGGGTCATTTCGGCATCGGTTTAAAAACGCGCACCCATTTGGTGGCGGGTAGGCCCCATTGGGCTTCAATCACTTCGGCGCGGGCCATCATGACCTCGCGTTTGGGGCGAATCGGGGTGCGCTGCGCCAGCACCACGGTGTTGCCTTCACGGGTCGCCTTGAACGCCCAAACGGCGTCAGCACCAAAGGCGGCGGAGATTTTCTCCACACTGCGGTCAAAACTGGAGGCGCGGCCAAACAGGTTCACCGTCATGCAGCCCTCTGGCGTCAGCAGGCGGTGGCAGTGGTTGTAAAACGGCAGGCTGTCCAGCACCGGGGCGGCGGCTTCGTGGTCGTACAGGTCCACCTGCAGCGCATCCACCGTACCCCACCATTTGGGGTTTTGAATCTCTTGCGCGGCATCGGCCAGCACCACCTGAAGGCGGCTGTTTTCAGCCGGCAGTTTGAACCAGCCCCGGCAAGCGGCCAGCACCTGCGGGTTGAGCTCAATGGCGGTGGTCTTCATGCGCAGTTCTTTGTGGCAGAACTTGGTGAGGGACCCCGCGCCCAGTCCCAGCTGCACAGCTTGGCGGGATTTGACAGAGTCGGGCTCCACAAACAGCAGCCAGGCCATCATGCGCTGGATGTACTCGTGAAACAGCGCGGTGGGGGCATCCATGTCCATGGTGCCCTGAATCCACTCGGTGCCCAGATGCAGGTGACGGAGGTTGCCCTCGTCAGAGAAGTTAACTTCGGGGAGTTTGGGGGTGCGTTTTTTCAAGATAAAGCCATTATCGCCATCGTGGGCGCCCATGCGGTGTCAGACCAAACCGGTGATTACCATCACCTCTCGCCAGGCGGCCAACTTGCGCTCAAAACTCCAGCTGGCATTGGCCGGGCTGGTGGACGGCAGCTTGTGTACCGCCAACCCCAACGCCGCCGTGTGTTTGGCATGGCGAAAGCTCTCGCCGCCGTTGTGCGCCACCGAGACGAGGTGCGGACAGCGCTGCAGCAGGGCCGCGAAGTCGTTCACTTGCGGGTTTCGAATGGCGGTGTCCAGACTGCCCTGGCGCTCGCAACTGGCGTACACATCCCACACGCCCAGCCCCCGCTCCAGCAGCCATTCGCTCCTTTTTTCATAGCTACCTGCGCTTATTCCACCTGCGCCAGAAGGCCAAATGGCTTGCAATATTGGCCAGAATTGGTTTTGCGGATGGCCGTAATACTGCTGCTTGGCCAACGACGCTGCGCCGGGAAAACTGCCCAGTATCAGCAAGCGGGTGTTGCTGGAAACAATCGGCGGCAAGCCGGTCAAACGCGCTGGCAGCGACTGGTCGATTGGGTTGGCGCTACCCGTGCTACCAGTTGGCATGGCGGTCACGTCGCTCCTGGCGGTAATTGGTGACCTCCAGGCGCAGGCCGTCAGGGTCTTCAAAAAACGTGGCGGTGTAATCAGGCGCGTACTCGGGGTAGAGCCGCGCCTTGGTGGCGTTGATGCCCGCACCCTGCAGCGCCTGGGCCACCTCCTGCACCTCGGCCGCCGTGTCCACCCGCAGGCAGAAGTGATGCAAGCCAGGCGCGTAGGCATCATGCAGCGTGGCCGCCCGGGCCGGTCTCAACACATAGCCGAACAACCGGTTGAAGTACTGAATGTGCGGGTCACCGCCCAGAGTGAACTTGCTTTTGCGAAAGCCCAAGGCCTGCATCAAGACCTGGTCATAGAACAACTCGGACCGCGCCAAGTCGGACACCGTGATGTAAATGTGGTCAATGCCCGTCACTTCAGCCATCGGTGTCCTCCAAAAAATTACAAGGCCTTTTGAATCAACATGCCTTCAAACAGGTAAGGCAAGCGGGGACCCACACCGGGCTCGACGCCGCCCTTCTCTTCCACGCTGATCGCCAGGCGGGACACATCATCCAAAGCGCCATCGACCACGGGCAGACTCAGTGTCTGGTTGCCCCGCGTCAAAACGCCCAAAGAACGCGGCTTGCCTGCCTCGGGAACGGCCCACAGTTGCATGGTGTCCTCACGGCCCTCCGTCACACTGTTCAAACGCTGCACCTGCAGGGCCGCCTCCAGTGGGTCCAAGGTCACCAGCAGGGCAGGCGCCTTGGACTCGTCCAGCAGCACGGCCACGTATTTGATTTGATGCACGGTTTCCAGCTTGGTTTGCACGTGACTAAGTTGGGCCTTGAACTGCTCAAACATGCTCATGCCCGTGGCCGCGCCAATGGCGATGACCAGCAGGCAAATCACGGTGGCAGCGCGCCAACGTCCGGCATGGCAAGGAGGATGGGGGGATGTATCGGATTCAGTCATTTAGTGGGGCTCATCGAGTCAAGTTGCGGGGCAGTTTACCTGCCGCCTTTGTCGAAAGATCAGCGTTCGGTGAGCAAGTCCCGCAACCGGGGCAAGGCGGCGAGCGCATTGCGGGTGGTGGCCGCGGCCAACTCCTCCACAGGAATCCCGCGCAAGGCGGCAAGCTCTGCGCCAATGCGGGGCAGCTCACCGGGGGTATTGCGCCCCTGAGGCTCGCCTGCCGCTCGCTGCTCGGCGGTTTTGTAAATCCAGTGCGGGGGCATGTCGGGCGAGTCGGTTTCCAGCACGATGGATTCCAGCGGCAGGGTCCGGGCCAGGCGGCGCAGTTGCTGGGCGCGCTCATACGTCATCGCCCCGCCAAATCCCAGTTTGAGGCCCAGCGCAATAAACGCTTGAGCCTGCTGGTCGCTACCGTTGAAAGCGTGCGCAATGCCTTGCCAAGGACGCCCACCGCCGACCGAACGCAGGCCTTTGAGCAAGAGATCGGCAGAACGGCGCACATGCAGAATCACCGGCAAGTCATGTTGCTTGGCCAGTTTCAATTGCGCCAGATAGAAGTCCATCTGCCGTTCCCGCCAGGGGCTTTGCGTCAACTCAGGCACCCACAAGTCCAACCCGATTTCGCCCACCGCCACCAGGCGGGGGTCATCGCGGTGCAGCGTCAGGTGGGCGTCCAGTTGCTGCAGATCGGTGTCCAGCGCCTGTTTGACGTACAAGGGGTGAATGCCCAGCGCGTAGCTGTCACCGCTGGCATGGGCCAAATGGCGCACGCTGTCAAAGTTGGCGGCCAAGACGGCAGGGATGACGCAGTGCAACACACCTTGTTGGGCTGCGATTTTCCGAACGGCAAGAGCTTCCGAGCCGAATTCGGCGGCGTCAAGGTGGCAGTGGGTGTCGATCCAGGTCGTCATGGCGGCAAAGCTACCACAGGCGGAGACCGGGGGCGTTGCGAGTTCGATGGACCGAAAGCCCAACAGCCACAACATTGACACCCAAATGTCACACAAATGCAGTAATCTTCACCGTTCGTCGGCGTTATTGGCCCTTATTCATCTCTGTCACACTTTTCAAGGAAACAAGCATGAAAGCTCAACTCACCCTGATTGCAACAGGTGTTCTCGCACTTGGCCTGGCGGGCTCCGCCATGGCGCAGGAAAAGACACTCCGATTGCTGACTTGGGGCGGCTACGCTCCGGCGGACATCGTCGCCGAATTCGAAAAGGAAAGCGGCTACACCGTTGAGGTGACGCTGTCTGACAACGAAAAAATGATTTCCAAACTGCGTGCCACCGGCGGCGCGGGTTTTGACCTGGCGCAGCCGTCGCAAGACCGCATCACCGGCCCACAGCAAGAGTTTGGCATTTACAAGCCAATGGACTTGAGCAAGCTCAAAGCGGAGCTGTTCATCCCCTCCATGCTGGAAGCCACCAAGAAGAACACCACTTTGGCTGGCAAGGTCTACGGATTGCCTCACATTTGGGGCACAGACGGCTTGGTGGTGAACACCAAACTCACGAAAATGGCGGACTATCCCGACCTGTGCCGCGCCGATGTCAAAGGCAAAACAGCCATGCGCCTGAAGCGGCCAACGCTGCTGGCCTTCGCCTTTGCGGCTGGCAAAGACCCGTTTGCTTTGTACGGTGACCCCAAAGCCTATGGCGCTTTAATGGACGAAGTCGGCAAAGCCATGATTGCCTGCAAAGGCAACATCAAGTTTTACTGGGACAACAAAGACCAGTTGCTCAACGGCATGCGGGCCGGTGAGATTGTGGGCGCCATGATGTGGGACACGGGCGGCTGGAAGCTCAATTCGGAAAATCCTGACTTTCAATACATCGCGCCCAAGTCCGGCGCGCTGGGCTGGATTGACACCTTTGCGCTGCCCGCCAAGGGCAAAAACGATGCAGCCGCTTACGCCTGGATCAATTTCAATATGCGCCCTGAAATCGCGGCCCGGGTGGCCTCGGCGGCCGGCAACTTCACCGCATCCAAGGGTGCAGACCAGTTGATGGATGCCAAGCTCAAAGCCCAGTTCGCGGCCAGCTTCCCTGAAGCGGCGCTGAAAAACGTGAAGTGGTACCCCGCCGTGCCAGCGGGCATTGAAGAAATTGAAGGTCGCGTGCTGGACCGCATCAAGGCCGCCAACTAAGGCGACCCGACTTGAGTTCCGACACTGCTGCAACGCTCCCCTTTGACCGGGGGGACTCAGCCTGACCTGGAAGCCGTGCGCGTGGGCAAGCGCTACGGCGGATTTCTGGCCGTGGATGAACTGTCGTTCAGCGTAGAGCGCGGCAGTTTTTTCTCCATTCTTGGCCCGTCAGGCTGCGGAAAAACGACCTTGCTGCGCATGATTGCGGGTTTTTTAAGCCCGGACTCTGGCGAGATTCGCATTGGGGGCAAGCCGATGAACGGCGTGCCACCCAACCGACGCCCGGTGAACATGGTGTTTCAGCACCTGGCACTCTTTCCCATGATGTCGGTCGGAGAGAACGTGGGCTACGGCTTGGCGCGCCGGGGCGTCGCACCAGATGAGATCAAACGACGCGTGGGTGAGATGCTGGAACGCGTCAGCTTGCCCGGTGCGCAAAACAAACGCGTGGAGCAACTCTCAGGCGGACAGAAACAGCGGGTGGCCATTGCCCGCAGTCTGGTGCTGGAGCCCACACTTTTGCTGCTGGACGAGCCGCTGGGCGCGTTGGACTTGAAGCTGCGCGAGCACATGAAGATTGAGCTCAAGCAGTTGCAGGCCGCCTTCGGCACCACCTTTGTCTACATCACCCATGACCAGTCAGAGGCGCTGGTGCTGTCTGACCATGTGGCGGTCATGAACCATGGCCGCTTCGAACAAGTGGGAACGCCTCAGGCGCTTTATTACCAACCCAACACACCGTTTGTCGCCGGCTTTGTGGGCGCCAACAACCGGGTGCAAGGGCGCGCGACGGCTGTGAACGGGGACTTGGTCACTGTCACTGGCGACGACGGCATGGTGCTCACCACGCGGTCATCAGGCAAAGTTCAAACAGGCGATCAGGTCGAGGCCTTTGTCCGCCCGGAGGTTGCCAGCCTGGCACGCGACACCACGGTGTTTTCTGACGCCGGCCTGCCGCATTACCGGGCTCAGGTGGACAGCTTGCTGTTTGACGGCGCCAACTCTGCCGTGTTGTTGCATGAAGAAAAATCGCGCACCGAGTTTCGCATTGCCTTGCCCCAAACCGGCCACCTGTCTGACTTGCGGGTGGGCGAAACCGTGAGCTTTGGCTTTGACCCGCAGCGGGCCGTTTGTTTTGCGTCCAAGGCCTCGGCATAGCCCATGACCACTGAGGCCACCTCTCAGAACCAGCTTCAGGCGCGCTTGATCCTGATGCTTCTGTTGGCCCCGGCGGTAGTTTGGCTGGCTGGTTTGGTGCTTTTGCCTCATGTCGAGTTGGCGATTCTGTCGCTGCGGGCCCGCGTGGCTCCCCGCGTGTACGAGCCGAGCTTTGCGCAGTACCTGACCTTTATTGAAGAACCGCTGTATTGGCACACCTTTGTGCGCACCGCCATCATGTCGATATTGGCGACTGCCATTACCCTGCTGATGGCCTTTCCCATTGCCTGGACTATTGCCAAACTGGTGCGGGGCCGCAGCAAGGCGCTGCTGTTTGTGCTGTGCCTGATTCCGTTCTGGGTGAGCGAGACCGTGCGCACCCTGGGTTGGATGATTTTGCTGCGCGAGTCCGGCGTGCTGCCTGACTTGCTGGTCACCCTGGGCGTGACCCCGGCGCCGGTGGAAATGCTGTACCACGATGCCACCATTCTCATCGGGCTGGTCTACACCTCGATGCTGTTCATGGTGATCCCGCTCATCAGCGCACTGGAGAGCCTGGACGACTCGCTGATCGAGGCCGCCTATGATTTGGGCGGCAACGGCTGGTCGATTCTTCGTCAAATAGTGATCCCGCACGCCGCTCCTGGCATCGTGGCGGGCTGCATTGTGGTCTTCATGCTGACGCTGGGCAATTACCTGACGCCGACGCTCTTGGGTGGCAAAAACTCCCAGTGGTTTACTGAACAAATCTACACCCAGTTCATCACCCGATTCAACTGGGAGCAAGGTGCTGCGTTTGGCTTCTTGCTGCTGGGACTCAGCACCGCCATTGTCTGGTTAGGCCTGCGGCTGAGCGGTCAAAAGTTTGGCGAAGTGATGCAGCGATCATGATCCTCTCCCTGCCCCGCCCCGCCTGGCTGCGCGCCAGCACCGTGATTTACGGCATCGTCTTTTTTGCCTTCCTGTTCCTGCCCCTCGCAGTCGTGGCGGTCTTTGCGTTCAACGATGCACCCTACCCAGCGCCGCCGTGGCGTGGCTTCACCTTGGCCTGGTTTCTGGGTACAACGCCCGGTCAAGAGGGTCTGTTTGCCGACAAGGCACTTTTGGGCAGTTTGTGGACCAGCGTGGTGGTGGCCTGCTGGGTGACCGTGTTGTCTGTTTTGGTGGGCACTGCCAACGCCTTTTTGATTGAGCGCACACAGTTTCGGGGCAAGCAGGCGTTGTCTTTGCTGATGCTGGCCCCGTTGGTGATTCCCGGCGTGATTCTGGGCATTTCCATACTCGCCTTTGCCAGTCGCATTGCAAACCTCGCCGATGACTTGTGGGGGTGGGAGTTGGAGTTTTTGAGACCAGGACTGCCGCTGGTGGTGCTGGGGCAGTTTGCCTACATCGTGTCCATAGCCACTTTGACGATTACCGCGCGTTTAAAGCGATTTGACATCACGCTGGAAGAGGCGGCCTACAACCTGGGCGCATCCCGCGCCGCGGTGTTGACCACCGTGACCCTGCCCTACCTTCAGCCCGCGCTCATTGGCGCCGCTGCCATTTCGTTCCTGATGTCGTTCGAGAACTTCAACACGACCTTGATGTTGGTGGGCTCCGACGCACCGCTGACAGTGATGATGTATGGGCGCATGCGGGAAGGGGCCACGCCAGTTCTGAACGCCGTCAGTCTGTTTTTGATGGTGGCGTCTGCCCTGCTGGCGCTCACCCTGTTGCGCGGTGCCAAGTCAGCAGAGACATCGCCCTCCAACTGATCCCCTATTTCTTGCGCTGCACAAACAGATTGCGCGTGCGGTCTTCCGGGTAGGCAAAAGTCACCGCGCCGTTTTTGACCATGCCCATGACCAGCATATTGGAGGTCACCGCGTCTTTGTCGTCTTTGCTAAAGGGCTGCTCGTGGGTGGCGGTGACGCCGTAATACACCTTGGACATGTTCTCCAGCGCATGCTTGACCGAGGGGCCCGACAAATCACCGTTGCGAATACCCAGAATGGCGTAGGTTAACAAATAGACCGAATCGTAGGCTTGGGCGGCTGCCATGGGCACACCCATATTTTTGGTCTTGTACTTGCGGGCATAGGCGCTGATAAATGAGCTGCGACGCTCGTTGCTGGGCTCGGCAATAAAGGTTTGCGAAGTGAGCGCGCCTTCAGCTGCGCCCTTGGCCCCTTCAATGAAGGATGGAAAAGACAGCGGCCATGGCCCGACCTGGGGCACCGACCACTTCAAATCAGCCCGACCGCGGGCAATGGTGGCCAACTCAGGCCCCACGGTGTAACTGAACACCACATTGGCGTTGGCGGCTTGCGCCTCTTTCAGCTCGGCCTGCAGGTCTTTGACCCCAAGGTCAAATCGGCCGATGTAAACCGGCTTGATTTTTTTGGCCGCCAATGCTTTCACCACGTCTTGTAATCCCGCTTCGCCGTAACCGGTTTTGTCAGCAAACACCGCCACGCGGGTCCAGCCCCGGGCGACGATATCGTCCACAACAAAAGGCGCCTGTATGGCGTCGCGGGCTGACGTTCTGAAAATATAGCTTTCAGGGCCCGGGTACTTGGTGGTGATGGGTGTGCCCGTGGCGCAGGGCACGATCAAGGGGGTTTTGGCGGTTTGATACACCTCCAATGACTTCATGGCAACGCCGGTGTTGCAGAACCCAATGGTTGCGATGACCTGTTCCTTGATTAACTCCTGCGACATTTTCAAGCCAACATCTGGCGTGGCAGTATCGTCCTTGATCACCAACTCCAGCGGGCGGCCAAGGTAGCCGCCAGCCGCGTTGATCTCGTCCACCGCCAGCTTGGCTCCGTTCGCCATGGGAACACCAAAATCAGCCGATGGGCCCGTCAAAGGGCCAATCAACCCTACTTTGACCGTCTGGGCGCCGGCCAGACTCAGCGTACCGAGCAAACCAGTCAGGCAAGCCCAGCGTTGGAAATGGCGAAATTTCATGATCAATCCTGCAGCTATAAACGTAGTGCAGCTTAGGTCATGTGCCGGCTATTTCAGCCCCCTGCAAACCCTCGAAAATGTCACACTTTAGACAAAAGTGTCAGTAAATCGACAGGAAGTAAAACTCACTTGCCAAGCGCCTGTTCGAAATCTGCCACCAAGTCGGCACGGTCCTCCAGCCCTACGGACAAGCGAATCAGCCCGTCGGCAATGCCCATCTCGGCCCGCACCTGCGCACCCGCTTCCCAGAAAATGGTGTGAGCCACTGGAATGATGAGCGTGCGCGTGTCACCCAGCCCCGTCGCCTTGATGGGCAACTGCAAGCGGTTGATGAAGGCAAAGCAGTCGGAGGCGTCGCGCAACTCAAAGGACAACAACCATGAACCGGCACTGAAGTGCTTTTTGGCAATGGCATGTTGCGGGTGGGAGGCCAGCATCGGGTAATACACCCGACCAATCGCCGGGTGGCTTTCCAGGTACTGGGCCAGCGCGAAGGCGGTGGCGCTGCTGCGCTCCACGCGCAAGGCCAGCGTCTCGGCTCCCAGGCTGATTTGGTGCGCGTGCTCGGACGACAGGGATGCGCCCATGTCACGCAGCCCTTTTTTCTTGATTTGCAGCAAGCCCCATTGCGCCGCATCGCCTTTGCGATAGCTCTCCAAAATATTGGGGTAGCGTGCCCAATCAAAGCACCCGGTGTCCGTGACCGAGCCGCCCAAAGCGCTGCCGTGGCCGGCCACCGTCTTTGTCAGCGAATTAATCACCAGGCCCGCGCCCACGCTTTTGGGGCGAAACAGCATGGGGGAACTCACCGTGTTGTCCACCACATAGAGCAGGCCTCGCGCCTTGCAGAGCTCACCAATGGCGGCCAGATCAGGAATTTGGGTGCTCGGGTTGGCGATGGTTTCAACAAACACCAAACGGGTATTGGGCTGAATCGCCGCCGCCACTTGGGCGCTTTCCGACGCATCCACCATGGACACGGTGATGCCCAAGCGGGCCAGCGTGCCCAGCACACTGTTGGTATTGCCAAACACAAAACGGCTGGTGATGATGTGGTCACCCGACTGAAGCAAGGTCAAAAACGTGGCCGTGATGGCCGCCATGCCAGTGGAAAAACAGACGCTGCCAATGCCCTGCTCCATGCCGGTGATCAGCGTTTCAAGCGCTGCCGTGGTGGGCGTCCCTTGGCGGGCGTAGTTGAAACCACCTTTGATGCTGCCCTGAAACACCCCCACCAAGTCTTCAACGCGGTCAAACCCGTATTGCACCGAGGTGTGAATGGGCTTGTGAATGGCCCCGTGCTCGACGCCTGATTGGCGGTTCGAGTGAACAATGGCCGTGGTAAATCCAACTTCTTTCATGCGCGCTCCATCGCTTAACAGTTAACTCAACTCACAGGTTCACAGAGTGCCAGCCAACCGGCCCTGCACCAAACGCAGTTGACGCCCACAACGCGCCGCCAAGGCTTCGTCGTGCGTCACCACAATAAATGCCGTCCCCTGCGTGCGGGCCAACCCCATCATCAATTCAAAAACGCCATCAGCGGTGCTGCGGTCCAGGTTGCCCGTGGGCTCATCGGCCAGCACACAGGCCGGGCGAGTCACCAGCGCCCGGGCAATGGCCACGCGCTGGCGCTCGCCGCCCGAGAGCTCAGCGGGACGATGGTGCAGGCGGTCTTGCAGCCCGACACTGGCCAGCATTTGAGTGGCCTGCTGGGCTGCCACTTCCGGCGCCATGCGCCGAATCCACAGCGGCATGGCCACGTTGTCCAGTGCACTGAACTCAGGCAACAGATGGTGAAACTGGTACACAAACCCCAAGTACTGATTGCGCAAGCGCCCCTGCTCAGTCGCGCTTTGGCTGGCCAGGTTGGTGCCATTCAGGAACACGGTACCAGTCGTAGGTGCTTCCAGCCCACCCATCAGGTGCAGCAACGTGCTTTTTCCGGAGCCTGAGGCGCCCACAATAGCCAGCGTTTCGCCGGCGTGAACGTCCAAGTCAACGCCTTGCAGCACCGTCACGTCCAGGCGACCTTCGGTGAAGCGTTTGGTTAAACCGCGCGCGCTCAGCACCAGTGCCGGATTGGGCATCGCCACGGTTGAGGCGTCCCCATTGGGGGCTCGATTATTCATAACGCAAGGCCTCCGCCGGGTTCACCCGGCTGGCGCGCCAGCTCGGGTACAAAGTGGCCACAAAAGCCAGCACCAAAGAAATAAGGGCCACCGGCAAAATGTCCGACTGCTGTGGGTCGCTGGGCATGCTGCTGATGAGGTAAACATCTTTGGGCAAAAAGGTTGCCCCCAGAAAATGCTCCAGTGCTGGCACCAGCACATCAATATTGAAGGCCACACCCAAGCCCAGTACCAAGCCAGCCAGCGTACCAATCACGCCCACCATGGCGCCCTGCACCACGAAGATGCCCATGATGCTCTGGGGGCTTGCGCCCAAGGTGCGCAGAATGGCAATGTCGGCCCGCTTGTCGGTGACCGTCATCACCAAGGTGGACACCAGATTGAACGCGGCCACGGCCACGATCAGTGTCAGGATGATGAACATCATGCGTTTTTCCAGCTGAACGGCGGCAAACCAGGTGCGATTCTGGCGCGTCCAGTCGCGAATCAAGAGGTCGCCGGTCAGGGTCTTGGACAGTTCGGCGGCCACTGCGCGGGCTTGATTCAAATCTTGCAGCTTGAGTCGCACGCCGCTGGGCCCTTCCAGGCGAAAGATGCGGGCAGCGTCCTCCACATGCATCAGCACCAGCGCAGAGTCGTATTCATAGTGACCAGAGTCAAACGTGCCCACCACCGTCATTTGCTTGAGCCGTGGCACCACACCCGCCGGCGTCACCTGGCCGCTGGGCGCCACCAGCGTGACCTTGTCGCCTTCGACCACCCCCAAGGAGCGCGCCAACTCGATTCCCAAGACGACGCCGAACTCACCCGGAATCAAGCGGGTCAACACGCTGCTTTTCAGGTTGCCCGCCAAATCGGTCACTTGCGGCTCCAGCGCCGGGTCAATCCCCCGAACGATGGTGCCTTTCATGTCCTCACCCCTTGCCAGCAGCGCCTGAGCCGCTATAAAAGGTGCAGCACCAATAACCTGGGGATTAGCCCGTGTTTCAGCCAAGGTGCGCGCCAGATCGGGCAAGGCCGCGCCATAGGGCGCGTAAATCTCGATGTGCGAGACCACGCTGAGCATGCGGTCGCGCACCTCTTTCTGAAACCCGTTCATCACACTCAACACAATGATGAGCGCTGCCACGCCCAAGGCAATGCCGAGCATCGACACCCCGGAGATGAAGGAAATGAAACCATTGCGCCGGGTGGCGCGCCCGGCGCGCGTGTAGCGCCAGCCAAGAATGAGCTCGTAGGGAATTTGCATCAAATTACCGTTTTTTGGACAGGCGCCATTGTGGCACCGAGGGGTAACCCTGAGATTTCTCGCGCAAGCGTGCGGTTCTTCTCATGCGACTTCCCATTCCTCTCCTATATTGGTCACCAATAAAAACAATCTCTCAGGGATCCCGTCATGACACTTCCTATTTCCCGCCGCCGTTTTAGTCAACTGGCCGGCATGCTCGGCGTTTCGCCTTGGTTGGCGGGCACAACTTGGGCCGCTACCGGCCCGTTGGAAGCCTACGCCGCTGCGACCTCCGTCAAGCAGGGAGACTCCCTTAAATTTCACGCCCGCGACCCCTTGGGCAATCTCAAAAAAGACAAAACCTTTGCCATCACCGTCGTCCGCGTCGCGGCGGTGGACCAAACGCTACTGAGCACCACCGTCAAGCTGCGCAATCAGGTGGTGCCATCCGACGCTTCTACTGCCGGCTGCCATTGGCCTGAGTCCTATAAACTGAACGTTCCCGCAAGTTGGCCCAGTGGCCTTTACTACGCCGTGTTTGGCGCGGGAAGCCTCGCATGCTACGTGCCGTTTGTCGTGAGTCCTGCCAAGGCCACCCCGGGCCTGAAAATTCTGATTCAAATTGCGGTCACTACGGCGCAGGCCTACAACAACTACGGCGGCAAGAGCCTCTACGGTTACAACTCCACCAGCAGCCTGCCAGCCACCCAAGTCTCTTTTGATCGCCCGCACAGCGACCCAAGCAACTTCGCCTTTGACGCGTGGCAAGGCACATTTGTGCGCTGGCTGGCTCGCAACGGCTTTGCAGCGGACTTCTGCACCAGCGTTGACTTGCACCGCGACACCGCCGTGCTCAGCGGCTACCAACTGTTTCTAACCTCGGGCCATGACGAATACTGGTCACGGGAAATGCGCCAGCGCCTGGACACCTTTGTGGCCGGTGGCGGCAATGCGGCCATTTTCAGCGGCAACACCTGCTGGTGGCAGTCCCGCTTTGCCAGCAACGCCCAAGGCGTGGCTCACCGCACGCTGGTTTGTTACAAGTCACGCACCACCGACCCGGACACCCGCGAAGCCTACAAGACTGTCAACTGGATTGACCTGCGCCCGCCCGAGCCAGAAAACGCCACCATCGGGCTCAGTTGGAGCCGGGGCGCTTCCTGGACCAACGCCTACGCCCGCCCCAACACGCCCTATGTCGTACAACAAGGAGCCCACTGGGTATTTGCCGGTACCGGCCTCAACAGTGGCACCGCCTTTGGCGGCGCCTATTCCGGTTATGAGATTGACACACTGGACGTACGCAAGGGGCTGGATGGCCGCGTTTACCCCAGCGCGGTGGACGGCTCACCATCCACCCTGCGGGTTTTGGCGCTGGCTGATGCCAGCACGTGGGATGCCCAGGCCAAGGCGCTGGGATTGGGTGGTGAGAAGTCCGGATTTGGGGCCATGAGCATTCACTCGCGTGGGGGCTCAGCGGGCGCTGTATTCAACGGCGGCACCATCGACTGGGCCACCGCGTTGCAACCGGAACTGGACGGCCAAACCCCCACCCCCTTCAGCCGCATGACCCGGAACATCGTGAGCCGACTACAGAACCGGCACATGGAAAGCGCCGAAGTCCGGCAATGGCACAACCTGCAATCCAATGGCGACGGTTCTCGCTACTTTTTCACCACGGGCGAAACAGGCCCAACCGGCGCCTTGCTGGACGGCGGCGTGTTCAACGCCTATGCCGCGCCAATCACGGGAACAGCCCCCGTCTATCGCTTCAAATACCCTCAAATCAATGGTGATGGCGAGCGCTACATCTACAGTCTCAACGCCGCGCTGGGCTACGGCTGGGTTCCCGATGGCATCGCTTTTCACGCCTTCGCGAACTGGACCGCTGACAGTGTCGCCATCTATCAGCACCATGCCGCGCAAACCAATGGCGACGGATGGCGCTTTTTCTTTTCGCCCAGCACCAGCGAGCCCGGCTGGATATTGGACGGACTGTCCTTCTACGCTCCCGTGGCATGACACGGGCACTGGGGCCAAAAGCCCTTGTGGCCCTTGCCACCAAGAGCTGCGCCAGTCTTTTGAGACTAGTCGGCCACCGTCACCACGTTGTTTGCAAAGGTGATCCGGTCGGCCGTGTCGGCCACGGTTTTGATAGGAGGCACATTGGCTGACGTGATGGCGATTGGCAACTGGCACACGCGGTCAAGCCGCGCGGCACGGTGCGTACCACTTGGCTATCGGGCAGCGCGGCGCCGGTTTTCAGGTTGGCATACATCATGTCCATGGCCTGAACGAAGTAGCGATGCAGCGGGACCAGACGCTCGGCGTAACCCGGAAAGCCCAGGAAAGCATCGAAATGCTGGGCATTGGTGACCTCGATGTAGGACAGCTTGCTGCTGGCGCCTTCCACGATCTTGTTCATGCCAAAGTAAGGCCGCCCGGTGAAGGCGACCGGCAGCAGCGTGTCGGACGCGGCCTTGCACAATGAGCGCTGGTTTGCCTCGCAGATTGGCGCTACGTACCACTTCACTCACGCCCTGTTGGACCCGCAACGGCGTTGGCACTGGTGCCCGTGGCCAGTTCGCGCAGGCAGAGCGCACCGGCGATGTTGTAGTCCATCACGCTGCCAGTGGACAATGACACCGCATCCAGCAAGGGTCCGCCCTCACTGTTGTTGTTGACAATATTGATGCCCACCGTGGGAGGAACGCCGTTGCTCGCGCCAAATGAGGTGGCCAGCAATGCTGCGGAGGCTGGGACGGGTGCGTTTGGCGTGGCGGATGCCGCCGCACCGATTGCCGCGTAACTGAAACCGCACAGGTTGTCCTTGACGCTGAAGCGACCATATGTATTGGCGTAGGTCAGTCCAACGGCGAGCGTGGCAAAAGAGTAATGCGAGGCCTGAATGCTGTTGCTCTCGCTCTCCCATCCCGCCGCGACCAAAGCGGCCATGGCGCTGGCGGCTTGCTCGGCGGTTGTCGTGCCGGTAATCAGACCTTGCGACTTGAGGGCAGCTGCATCGGTTGGCGGCAATGGTCGTGTTGACGGTGTTGAAAACATTGGTGGCTCGGGGACACCAGGGCGGCGCAGGGCTGCATCAAATTGGCCAGCGTGAAGTAGTCATACAAGCGGCTTGCCAGTACCAACCAGCGTGGTGGCACCGCGCGTGACGACTCAATCGGCTGTCAGGCGCCAGTTGCACCTCCGGTTCGGCCACCGCCACGCCGCTAATCAGGCCCTGCGTATCCTGCTCGGCCGCAGCCAAGGCGGCGCCAGCGCCGTTGGAGACGCTGGACGCGATCACGATGGTGTTGGACGGCGTCAGTTTTTTCAGATGTTTCACACCATCAGAGGCCAGATCCACCGTATTTTTCATTCAGAACGTAATAGGCAAACTCGACCGATTGAAGCGTCCACTTGCCCCAGTCTTTTTCAGGGTTTTGCTGCGAATGCGCATGCTTGATGGCAAAACGATTAGGGCGTTGCCGCATTGAAAGCGACCAACTCGGCGGCTGGTCAGTTCGGCGGTAAAGATCGAGTTCTTGCCGGCGACGGTGGCGTCGGTACGAACGCCGTTTTGAACACTGACCGTGTTGTTCTGCAGGTCATGAATTCCATTGCCAGTGCCCTTGTCGGTGTAGGCCACGGCGCAGCCGTTTTTCAAGCCCCACTCGCCGGAGGAGCCGATGGCACCGTAGATGCCGCGCGAACCGCTGGAAGTGCCCGTGACGATACACGGACTGGCTGGGTTGAAGGTGACCGGCACCTGCACCAGCATCGTGATGTTCTGTCGTCCTGTGCCGTCATCCGAGTAGGCGATGAATTCGGTACCGGCAATCTTGCCTTCGCTAGCGGTCACAACGCCCTTGGCATCGACGTTGGGTCCATACAGCGTGCCGTAACCACCCGCCGCTGAGATATCGAGGATGGCGCGATAGTTGTTGAAGATGGCCAACTTGCGCAATTCCGCCGCCGTCGGCGCCAACGGTATTGCAGCCAACGGAGTCGCTCCCCCCAGCCCGGTTTTACCAAGGCCTGCGGTCAGCAGATCATCGCTGGTGCCGTCGTAACTGGCAGACGTCACAGTCGCCCAGGTAGGACGGCTTGACGTTGATGACCTCACCACTGCCTGCGCCGCCACAGGCGCCGAGTGTCAGCATGGCTGTTGCCAGCGCCGTAAGCTTCAAACCGTTCTTGCTCGCGTTTTTCATGTCACCCTCTTGTATTGATTTAATTGTTTTCGGCTCGAAAATATCGACCCGGATGCATGATGGTCTTCACCCCTATGCACAGCAATTCCGTGCAACTACTTACCGGGGAAAACGAGCTTGACACTGGGCTCTCATGGTGGGGCGAATTGATGTCATCTGACGCCGGTTTGCCAAGGGTTTGCCTGTTTTCCGGGCCATCGACCCATGCACCTTTTGATTCCGTTTGCGTTTTGCTTTGCCGACGGCGACGCGTCAGCCCTACCGCGCCTCAAACGCTCACAACTGGAGAAGCTGCTGGCGCAGATGACACCCCACTCGCCCGACCAAGACGACGAATTCAGCTCATCAACCCCGCATGATCGGACCTTGGCCCGAGTCTTGCGCTTGCCAACGCCAGATAGGCTCATTGCCTGGACTGCTCATGATGCGAAAACGCAAGGCGCCTCCTTCACGCCTTATCATTGGCAAGCGGGTTCGCACTAGATCGCAAATGAAACGCTCCTCTATCAATATTGCAGAGAGGTTCACTTCAATCAGAATGCAATGACCAAAAGGCACACAGACTGGGTGCTATCTGCTGCCACCCATCACACGGAATGCCTCTCAGAACACGCCGCCATGAAGACAATTGACAGCCGAAAAATCCTGGTAGTTGATGACTCCAAGACAGAACTCGACCTCATGCGAGAACTGCTCTCATCTCACGGCTACAACGTTGAAACGGCGCCAGACGGCATCACCGCACTCAGGCAAATAGAAATATCCCCACCGAACCTCATCTTGCTGGATGTGATGATGCCGGGCATGAACGGCTACGACGTCTGCCGCCAACTCAAACAAGATGAAGCCACCAAGAAGATTCCCATCATTTTCGTGACTGGAAATGGCAGCGCTGTCGATGAAGCCCGGTGTTTCGAGATTGGGGCAGGCGACTACATCGCCAAGCCGATCAACCTGCCAGTCTTGCTTGCCCGCGTACGGACCCAACTCGCCCTGCATAGCCAACGCAGAAGTCTGGAGGGCATGTTCCGGGACGTGATCGAATTCGCACCCGATGCATTCATTCTTGCTGAACCTGACGGATCAATCGTTCAGGTAAATGCACGGGCGGTGGAACTATTTGGCTATGACCGCCAGGAATTGAGCGGCATGCCTGTCGCGATCTTGATTCCACCGAATTCACGCGGGCTTCATGAGGCCTCGCGGGATGTGTACATCAAGCAACCCAGCAGTCCCGTAACGGAGGCTGGCGCGCGATGTCAGAGACGTGATGGGAGTGTGTTTATGGCGGATATCAACATTAGCCCGCTGACAACCAACCGCGGCAAGCTGACGATGGCCGTTATTCACGACGCGAGCCCGCGCCTTCTGCAGGAAATCCAGCTGCGTGAACTCGCCGCCCAGAGCGAGCACATCCGGGAGGAGGAGAAGAAACAAATTGCACGCGATGTGCATGACGAACTGGGTCAAGTCCTGACCGCCTTGCGCATGGATTTATCCTTCCTCGGCATGCAACTCGGCGCCCAAGACCCCGCGTGGCTGGCTAAAACACAAAGCATGAAAGGCTTGGTGGACCGGGCGATTCAAGGGGTGCGCAACGTCTCTGGCAGCCTGCGCCCATCGGCACTGGACATGGGGTTGGTTGCGGCCATTGAATGGCAATGCGGCGAATTTTTCAGAAGCACCGGCGTACCGTTCTCTTTTGATGCGGAACACAGCGCCATTGATCTCGACGAGCTCAGGTCCGTCGTGGTTTTTAGAATCGTGCAGGAGTCGCTGACCAATATCACCCGGTACGCCAAGGCCACCCAGGTCACCATCACGCTTGAGCAACGGGGTCATGACCTGTATCTGGCGTTGCGCGACAACGGGCAAGGTTTTCGTGTCGAGGAAAAGACAAAGAAGAAAACCTTTGGTCTGCTGGGCATGCGTGAGCGCGCCATCGCGCTGGGAGGCACGGTTGAGATTACCAGCGCGCCAGGGCAAGGGACGCTGATTGAACTATTGATTCCACTGAACAACCCCCATGCAAAGGACTTTCAATGATCCGACTGGTTATTGCTGAGGACCACGCCATTGTGCGTGGCGGCTTGAAACAAATGTTTGCGATGGTGCCTGATTTTGAGGTCGTCGGCGAGGCGGTCAATGGCGGAGAAGTGTTGGATTGCCTGCGCCAAAATGAGTTCGACCTTTTGCTGCTGGATATCAATATGCCGGGCATTAGCGGCGCAGACCTGATTGCACGCGTCAAGGCACAGCAAGCCTCCTTGCCCATTTTGGTGCTGAGCATGCACAACGAAAGTCAAGTGGCAGCACGAATGCTCAAGGCTGGAGCCAATGGCTACATCACCAAAGACTCCGAACCCGCCCTTCTGGTGGAGGCCATCCGCAAGGTCGCTGGCGGCGGCAAATACATACTCCCGGAGCTCGCGGAGCAAATGGTCTTTGACATTGCCACCCCGAGCGACCGTTTGCCGCACACACTGTTGTCCAACCGGGAGCTTGACGTATTTCGTTTGCTCGTGACAGGCAGGGGCGTCAACGACATCGCCGAGCAGCTTTGCATCAGCAACAAAACGGTGAGCACCCACAAAGTGCGGTTGTTGGAAAAAATGAACGTCACAGCCGTGGCAGACCTCGTGCGCTATGCCATTCAGCACGATCTGATGACCTGACCCCTTGCAGCCGTTTGGGTAGGAATTTTCCTACCCCACACTCGTCCGAATCCGAGGTCAAAACCAGCATTGTCTGATGGTGCACCTGCCGCCTGGCAGGAACAATCAAGGCATGAAGAAACTTCTGGTTGTCGACGACTCCGAACCGATCCGCTCCCGCCTTGTGGCGCAACTCCAGGTCATCCCTGGTGTGTCCGCCATTGTGACGGCGGGCTCACTGGCGGACACCCTGCGTTGCGTTGAGCGCCAACATCCGACGCTGCTCATTCTCGACCTGCACTTACCCGATGGCAATGCCATCCGGATGCTCCCCGCCCTCAAACAACTCGCACCAGGTATGCAGATCGCCATACTGACCAACGACGCGAGTGAGTTCAACCGCACCAAATGCGTTCAAGCCGGTGCAGATTGGTTTTTCGACAAGTCGACCGAACTCGAAGGAGTTCTTGACGTGGTCAAGCGGCAACGATCGCCGCAATGAAACGCCAAAGAACGCAAAACCCACCAATGGATGCAAACACCCCTATGAACGTACAGACCCACTCACTCGCCGGGCAGAACGCCACAATTTCCGCATCCTCAGGCGACAACTGCCCCCACGGACATCCGCGAATTCTTGTCCTTCAAACTGGGTTCCGAGGAATACGGCATCGACATCCTGCGCGTGCAGGAAATCCGGTCGTACGAGGCCCCGACGCGCATGGCCAGTTCTCCCGCCTTCATCAAAGGCGTCATCAATCTGCGCGGCGTCATCGTGCCGATCATCGACATGCGCATGAAGTTCAACCTCGCACAGGTGAACTACGACACCTTCACGGTGGTCATCGTGCTCAACATTGGCACCCAGGTGGTGGGCATCGTGGTTGACGGTGTGTCTGACGTGATCACCCTCCAGCCTGAACAACTGCGCGCCGTGCCAGAACTCTCCTCAGCGATGAGCAACGATCACGTGCTGGCCATCGGCTCGCTTGGTGACCGCATGCTGATCATTCTGGACATCGAAAAACTCATGACCAGCCCCGGCATGGGCCTGGGCCTGACCGCCCCGACGATTCAGTAATTCAAGCAGGAGTAAAAAATGAAGAATATGACAGTGCGTGCCAAGCTGACATGGGCGTTTGGCGGACTCTCCCTGATGGTTCTGCTGATTTCAGGGTTGGCGATGAAGTCGCTTAGCGATGCAAATGCGCGGTTTGCGCAATACGTCAATGGCAGTAACAAGCGCGCCAATGTCGCCCAGCAGGTTCGTGAATCGGTTGATCTTCGGGCCATTGCGGCGCGGAATCTGGTCTTGGTCACCAAGCCTGAGGATATTGCGCTTGAGCAAGCGACTGTGACCAAGGCTCATGAGGCCGTAACCGCCAACTTGACTGAGCTGAAAAGACTGGCTGAATTCGTCTCGCCTGAGGGCCGCGCCATGATTGCAGAGATTGACAAGATTGAGCAAACCTACGCACCAGTGGCACTTGGTATTGTCGACCTCGCGCTTCAAAACAGAACTGAAGAAGCTACCGCGAAGATCGATAACGATTGCCGCCCCTTGTTGGCTGCCTTGATCAAGGTGACCAATGCTTATTCAGAGTTCGCTACACGCAACGCAGCCGAACTCGTTGACGCATCCAAAGCTGAATATGAGTCACAGCGCAATCGGCTCATTGCCGGCTGCTTGATGGTACTGGTCGGGGCAGTCGTCGCAGGCGTCCTGATCACACGCAGCCTGACCCGGGCCCTGGGTGCAGAGCCTGAGGATTTATCGGCCGCAGTGGGCCGCGTCTCCGAGGGTGATTTGACGGCAAATTTTGCGGTCCGCAGCGGTGATAAAACCAGCGTGATGGCAGCGGTATTGCGTATGCAAACCTCACTGACCAAAGTGGTAGCCAGCGTACGGCAGGGCTCTGAAAGCGTTTCCACAGCCAGCAGCGAAATCGCATCAGGCAACGACGACCTGAGCGCCCGCACCGAACAACAAGCCAGTGCGCTGCAAGAAACTGCGGCGTCCATGGAACAACTCAGCTCCACCGTCAGGCAAAACGCGGACAACGCCAAACAGGCCAACCAACTCGCCATGAGTGCATCCACAGTGGCAATCAAGGGCGGCAACGTCGTCGGCGAGGTGGTCGAGACCATGAAAGGCATCAACGAGGCCTCCAGCAAGATCGCCGACATCATCAGCGTGATTGATGGCATTGCCTTTCAGACCAATATTTTGGCTTTGAATGCGGCGGTCGAAGCCGCCCGGGCCGGCGATCAAGGTCGCGGCTTTGCCGTGGTGGCGTCTGAAGTTCGTTCACTGGCGGGGCGCTCAGCCGATGCGGCCAAGGAAATCAAAAACCTGATCAACGCCAGCGTTGAGCGGGTCGAGCAAGGCACAACCCTGGTCGACCAAGCTGGCATCACCATGACTGAGGTGGTGACGTCCATCAAACGTGTCACCGACCTGATGGGCGAGATCAGCGCGGCGAGCTCCGAGCAGAGCCAAGGTGTTGCCCAGGTGGGCGAGGCGGTCACGCAAATGGACCAAGCCACTCAGCAAAATGCAGCGCTGGTTGAGGAGATGGCCGCAGCCGCTTCCAGCCTGAAGAGCCAGGCACAGGATCTGGTGCAGACCGTGGCTGTATTCAAGCTCTCACAGAACGAGCCAGTTGCCAGCGCAACATCCTCTTCCAGCACTAGCAGCCGTGTCGCGGCCCCCCCCAAACGTCCCAGCGTCAAGGCTGCGGCCAAGCCTGCAGCACTGGCCGCCTCAAAGCCTGCCAAAGCCGTGATCGCCAACACCCACAACAACGCCTCCGACGAGTGGGAAGCATTCTGAGTGGCAACACCCGGCATCACCCGTCACGTGGTGAGTCGGCGACCAACACACGCCGACCCCACCTGAAATATTGATGAACTCAATCGTTATGAAATTCAACCATCTAAAACTACGCACCCGCTTCCTGCTTTTTGTCGGCTTGATGGCAATAGGTTTTTCGTTTTTCGGACTTTGGTCATTCAAGACCTTGAAAGAAGTTCAAGTGAACGGCCCGCTGTACAACCAAATTGTGCAAAGCAAGGACTTGATCGCCGATATTCTGCCTCCCCCTGAATACATCATTGAGTCCTACTTGGTGACCCTGCAATTGGCTGACGCCAGCCAGGCGGAGCAGCAGACTCAATTGATTGAGCGACTGACGGTGCTGAAGAAGGACTACGACATTCGGCATGACTACTGGGTCCAAGAAAATCTCGGACCGGACTTCGAAGCGTTGTTTTTGAAACAGGCCCACGAGCCAGCGCTGGCTTTTTTCAAGCTGGCGTTCGAACATCTCGTGCCAGCAGTCCAAAAAGGTGAGCTTGACGCCATCAATTTTGTGACCACAGAACTTGGCGCAGCCTACCAAAGTCATCGAAACGCCATTGACAAGGTCGTCAATCTGGCCGTTCTACGTGCGGAGTCCAGTGAAGCTGACGCCGTCGGCAGAATTCAATCTTCCACAACGATTCTGGCGGCCATACTGATGGCAACCCTGGTTGGCGCAGTCGTCGCGGGGGTCCTGATGTCCCGCAGTCTGACCCGAGCCTTGGGTGCAGAGCCCGCCGAGTTGTCAGACGCCGTTGGCCGGGTTGCCAATGGTGATTTGACAGCAAGGATTGATGTTCGCCCGGGCGACACAGACAGCATGATGGCTGCTGTATCGCGTATGCAGGCCTCACTCTCGCAAGTGGTCTCCACCGTGCGCCAAGGCTCAGAGAGCGTCTCCACGGCAAGTGCCGAAATCGCCTCCGCTAACAACGACCTCTCAGCACGAACCGAGCAGCAAGCCAGCGCGCTGCAACAAACCGCAGCCTCTATGGAGGAGCTTAGCTCCACCGTCAGGCTCAACGCTGACAACGCCCATCAAGCCAACCAATTGGCGCTGACTGCCAGCACCGTGGCGGGCCAAGGTGGCGACGTGGTCGGCCAAGTGGTTGAAACCATGAAGGGCATCAGCCATAGCTCCCAAAAAATTGGCGACATCATCGGGGTGATCGATGGCATTGCCTTTCAAACCAATATTCTTGCTTTGAATGCGGCGGTTGAAGCGGCCCGGGCAGGCGATCAGGGACGAGGATTTGCCGTGGTGGCCTCCGAAGTGCGCACCCTGGCAGGCCGCTCAGCCGATGCGGCCAAGGAAATCAAAGCGTTGATTGGCGACAGCATGGAGCGCGTACAACAGGGCACGGCGTTGGTCGATCAGGCTGGCCTCACCATGACCGAGGTGGTGGGCTCCATCAAACGTGTCACCGACCTCATGGGTGAAATCAGTGACGCAAGCACTGAGCAGAGTCAAGGCGTTGCCCAAGTGGGCGAAGCAGTCACGCAAATTGACCAGGCGACGCAGCAAAACGCGGCGCTGGTCGAAGAGATGGCCGCCGCCGCATCCAGCCTGAAGAGCCAGGCCCAGGATCTGGTGCAAACCGTGGCTGTATTCCAGGTCGGCGCCGGTGATGACCATCACGACTTGGTGAGTGTGACTGCCGTTGACTCGCGCCGATCGTCGGTGGGTTACGCAGGCACCGAGCGGCGCGGCGTGGCATTGCCAGGTTCGTCAGATGGCGCTGCCAACGTTGTGGGCATCAATCTGGACAATGCCATCAAGGCTCACGCGGACTGGCGCGCCAAGCTCCGGGGCGCGGCCGAAAGGCGAGAACAACTCGATGCGGAAACCGTCTCGCGGGACAATTGTTGCGAAATGGGCAAGTGGCTGCATGGCGCTGGAGGCTCCAAATTTGGCGGAAAACCCACTTTTGAAAAGCTGATCGACGCCCATCAAAACTTCCACATGGAAGCAGGCAAAGTTGCCCACAGAATCAACCAGGGCGATGGCGATCAGGCCACGCACATGCTGGGCAGTGGCAGCCGGTTTTCTCAAGCGTCCAACATCGTGACCCGTTTGATTGTTCAGTTCAAAGGCGAACTCCGCGCGGCCTGATGAGGCCGAAGGGCCATGGCAACACGCCGGTTCGCATCACGCGATCCGGCGCTCGGCCTCCCACAGTCCTGCGATTGCAGCCGCAGTGCATGAGGGGTTGGCCCGTTTCCCGGACAATCGCCCCATGCACCTTTTGATTCCGTTTGCCTCTTGCCTGGCCGAAGGCTGCGCGGCCGCCCTGCCAAAACTGAAACTCCCCCAGCTCGAGAAGCTGCTGGCTCGGCTCACCGCCGATGTGCCCGACCAGGGCGACGAGTTCAGCCTTTCGACCCCGCATGAACGGGCGCTGGCCCGAGCCTTGGGCTTGCCTACGCCAGACGGACTCATTCCCTGGGCCGCTCACCATGCGCAGACTGAAGGGGGCGCTGCCTTCATCACGCCTTGCCATTGGCAGGCGGGTTCACACCAAATTGCCATGGGCGAGTGGCCGCTGACAGACTTTTCTGAACAAGAATCGCGCGCCTTGATGGCGGCCATGCAGCCTTATTTTGAGGAAGACGGCATCACGCTGCAGTTTGATGACGCGACCCGTTGGCTGGCCCATAGCCCCGTGTTTGACGACATTGCCACGGCCTCACTGGACCGGGTGGCCGGGCGCAACCTGGAAAACTGGATGCCCCGCGACGCCAACGCCGCGCCCCTGCGCCGCTTGCAAAACGAGATGCAAATGCTGCTCTACACCCACCCGGTGAACGAGGCCCGGTCGTCCCGGCGTGCATCCGCGGTCAATTCGTTTTGGCTAAGCGGCACCGGGCGCTTGAACACGCCGCTACCTTCCGCCAGTGCGTCACCGCCCATCGTCATCGACGCCATGCGTCAAGCGGCGCTGAAGGAAGACTGGGGCAGTTGGGCACAAGCTTGGCAGCAAGTCGATGCCAACGAGTGCGCCACGCTTCGAGCCGCGCTGGATCAAGGCGAGGCCGTTCAAATCACACTCTGCGGTGAACGCCACGCCCAAACCTTCCAAAGCCGCCCACGCTCACTGCTCAGCCAATTCAAGAGCATTTTTGGCCCCCAGCCCGCATCCAACCTGCTGAACCAGCTATGAAAATAATAGTAAGAGACATTCCTCCCCGCTCGGCCTGGGCCCTGGAGCAAGCCGGCATTCACCCGCTGTTGGCCCAGCTGTACGCCGCGCGCGGTGTGCAAAACCCCCAGGAACTTGACGATGGCCTGGCACGGCTCATTCCTCCCGCTGACATGCTGGGCACGGGCGCCGCAGCCGTGTTGCTGGCCGACGCCATTGCCGCCAACAAAAAATTGTGCATCGTGGCTGACTACGACTGCGATGGCGCCACCGCCTGTGCTGTTGGGGTGCGCGGCCTGCGCCTGCTGGGCGCCCAGCACGTGGACTACATCGTGCCGGACCGCGTCGTGGACGGCTACGGCCTCACGCCCCCCATCTCCCAACGGGTGAAAGACAGTGGTGCGGACGTGCTGATCACCGTGGACAACGGCATTGCCAGCTTTGATGGCGTGGCCACCGCGCACTCACTGGGCCTGCAAGTGCTGGTCACCGACCACCACCTGCCCGCCAGCCGCAACGGCCAGATTGAGCTGCCCGAGGCCGATGTCATCGTCAACCCCAACCAGCCCGACTGCACCTTTGCCAGCAAGTCCATCGCCGGTGTCGGCGTGATGTTCTACGTGCTGCTGGCGCTGCGCGCCGAGTTGCGCCAACGCGGCGTGTTTGACGCCCAGACCCAGCCCAAGCTCGACACCCTGCTGCCGCTGGTGGCGCTGGGCACCGTGGCCGACGTGGTCAAGCTCGACGCCAACAACCGCCGCTTAGTCGCTCAAGGGCTAAAACGCATCCGGGCGCTTGCCCTGCCTGCGGGACTAGCTTCTCTTTTTGTAGCAGCGGGGCGCCAGGCCGCCACAGCCACCACCTTTGATTTCGGCTTTGCCTTGGGGCCACGCATCAACGCGGCTGGGCGCCTGTCCGACATGACATTGGGCATTGAATGCCTGCTCACCGATGACCCCGCGCACGGTGACGAACTGGCCAAAACGCTGGACGGAATCAACCGCCAACGCCGCGAAATTGAGGGCGACATGCGCGAGCAGGCTTTTGCCATTGCCGAGTCGCTGTTTGACGAGTCCGAGGAGCCGCCACCCGCCATCTGTGTGTTTGACCCTGACTTTCACGAAGGCGTGGTCGGCATCGTGGCCTCGCGCATCAAAGACAAGCTTCACCGCCCCACCTTCGTCTTTGCCGCCAGCGCAGCACCCGGCAAAGAACATGAGTTAAAAGGGTCCGGTCGCTCCATCCCCGGCTTTCACCTGCGTGACGCGCTTGATTTGGTGGCAAAGCGCTACCCCGGCGTGCTGCTGCGCTTTGGCGGCCACGCCATGGCGGCGGGTTGCACCATTGCCGAAGAACATTTCGATGACTTCGAACAAGGCCTCAACGAGGTCGCCCAAGAATGGCTGGACGCCGCCACACTGACCCGCCGTCTGGAGACCGATGGCCCCTTGAAGCCCGAGTTCCGCCGCGTGGAACTGGTTGACGCCCTGCACAAAGAAGTCTGGGGCCAAGGCTTTGCCGCACCCACCTTCAGCGAAGAAGTCGAAGTGGTCTCGCAGCGCCTGGTGGGTGAGAAACACCTGGCACTTAAACTCAAGCACCAAGGCCAACCGGTGGACGGCATCTGGTTTGGCCGAACCGAGTCCTTGCCCGCCCGCGTCAAGCTCGCCTTCCGCCTGGATGCTGACGCATGGAACGGCGTGCGCCGGGTGCGCTTTCTGGTCGAAGGCGCGGAGACTTGAGCCCCCGCCAAGCAAGCAAAACCCAAGGGTTATCCCGAAAGCCTAAAATCAAATCGTGACCACCCTACTCAACGCCGACCTCCATTGCCACTCCGTTGTCTCTGACGGCACGCTCACCCCCGAAGCCCTTGCGCAGCGCGCCAAGGCCAACGGGGTGAAACTGTGGGCCCTCACTGACCATGACGAAATTGGTGGCTTGACCCGCGCTGCGGCCGCTGCCAAGGCGCAAGGGTTGGACTTTCTGACGGGCGTTGAGATTTCCGTGACCTTCATTGGCCACACAGTACACATCGTCGGCTTGGGGTTTGACGCCACCAACGAAGCCCTGATCGCCGGCCTGCAGCAAACCCGCGGCGGCCGGGGGCAGCGCGCCAAAGACATGGCCGACGGCTTGGCCAAAGTCGGCATCACCGGCGCCTATGAAGGTGCCCTGCAATTTGCCGGCAACCACGACCTGATCTCGCGCACACACTTTGCCCGCTTCCTGGTGGAAACCAAGGTCTGCAAAGACACCTACGAGGTGTTTCGCAAGTACCTCACCGAAGGCAAGCCCGGCTTTGTCGAGCACCGCTGGGCCACGCTGAAAGATGCGGTGACCTGGATCACGCAAGCAGGTGGCATCGCCATCATTGCCCACCCTGCCCGCTACAAATTTTCGACCAACGAAGAATATGCGCTGTTCACCGAGTTCAAGGCGCACGGCGGTCAAGGCGTCGAAGTCATCACCGGTAGCCACACGCCGGCTGAATTCTTGAGCTATGCCGACACCGCCCGAGAATTCGATCTGGCGGCTTCGCGTGGCAGCGACTTCCACAGCCCGGATGAGAGCCACACTGAACTGGGCACCCTGCCCCTGTTGCCAAGCACGCTCACGCCCGTGTGGGAATTGATCGCGGATCGCATTCAATACGCCGGCGATCCCACTTGACTGAGTCGACCCGCCGCGACCGGCGCGCACAGACCGCCGGGGCCCTGTTGATTGTCTTGGCCACCCTGATCTTCTCGATCCTGGACACCACGACCAAATACGCCTCTGCGCTTGCCCCAGTGCTGATGCTGCTGTGGTTTCGCTACGCCTTTCAAGCCGTTGCCACCT
Organism: uncultured beta proteobacterium; assembly: GCA_963781205.1. GTDB lineage: Bacteria > Pseudomonadota > Gammaproteobacteria > Burkholderiales > Burkholderiaceae_C > Rhodoferax. Next base: position 70,898 of record CAWAFG010000032.1, read on the forward strand.
TTGCCCTGCGCTTTCCCGTGCAAAAAATGGACCTCTTCCGCACCGAGAATCCCCGCTTTCAAGCCCTGCGTGGCGCGCTGCTTTTGGTTACCAGCTTTTGTTCATTTTTTGGCCTGCAGTATTTGCCGGTGGGCGAATTCACCGCCATGGTCATGCTCTCGCCTCTGGTGGCCACCGGCATGGCCGCCTGGCTGCTGAAAGACCGGGTTTCACCCCAGCGCTGGGTGTTGATGGGTGTAGGCTTGATTGGAGTTTTGCTCGTGGTTCGCCCAGGCGGGCAAGTTTTCACTTGGGCGCTGCTGTTCCCCGTGGCCCTGGTGACCACCTTCGCTTGGTTTCAGGTATTGACCAGCCGTTTGAGTGGGCACGAGAACCCCTACACCACGCACTTTTACACCGGCCTGGTGGGCACGCTGGTGACCACCCCCATCGTGGTGTTCAACTGGGATTCCGCTGCGCTGATTGCACATTGGCCGCTGTTTATTTTGATTGGACTGTGCGGCACCATTGGCCACCTGTTCCTGATTCGCGCCTACATGCGCGCTTCGGCCCCCGTTCTGACACCGTTCCTGTATTCACAAATTGCGTTTGCCACACTGGGAGGATGGCTCGTCTTCAACCACACCCCGGACGGCTTGGCGTGGCTGGGCATCGCCGTGATCGCCTTGAGCGGCATCGGCAACGCCTTGTTGTCTGCCCGCGAGCTGGCCAAACGCCAAAAAGCAGCGGCCGCCTGCACCACCCCATCGGTTTGACAGAAAATACCCGCTATGGCCCAACTATTTGAAGTACACCCCGACAACCCGCAAGCCCGCTTGCTCAAACAAGCGGTCGCCTTGTTGGAAAAAGGCGAGGTGCTGGCGGTTCCCACCGACTCCAGCTACGCCTTGGTCTGCCACGTGGACGACAAGGCCGCCGCCGACAAACTGCGCCGCATCCGGGGTGTGGACGACAAGCACCACCTCACCCTCCTGTGTCGCGACCTGTCCGAGCTGGCCAACTACGCCCGTGTTGACAACCAACAGTTTCGGCTCATCAAATCGGCCACACCCGGGCCGTACACCTTCATTCTGGAAGCCAGCAAAGAAGTGCCGCGCCGCCTGAGCCACCCGGCCCGTAAAACCATTGGCCTGCGCGTGCCCGACCACAAGGTCTTGCAGGAGCTGCTGGAGCTTCATCACGCACCTCTGCTCGCTACCACCTTGATTCCGCAAGGCGAAACCGACGCACTGAACGACGCACAAGAGATTCTTGAACGCTATAAAAACCTGATTGCCGGCGTCATTGATGCCGGCGCCTGCGCTCTAGAGCCCACCACCGTGGTGGACCTGAGCTCCGGCGAGCCCGAAATCATCCGTGAGGGGCGCGGCTCAGTCGCGGCTCTGGGCCTGTAAACCCATCCGTCAGAGACAACTCCCCCATGGACATCGCCCACCTTATTCAGACTGTTGCCATCTACGCCCTACCGGTGCTGTTCGCCATTACCGTGCATGAAGCCGCACATGGCTATGCGGCGCGCCACTTTGGCGACAACACGGCCTACATGCTGGGACGCATCACGCTGAACCCGCTCAAGCACATTGACCTCGTCGGCACCATCCTGATGCCGCTGTTTTTGTACTTTGCCACCTCGGGCGCTTTTTTGTTTGGCTACGCCAAACCCGTTCCGGTGCGCTTTGGCAACCTGCGCAATCCTAAAAAGCACATGGTATGGGTTGCGCTGGCCGGACCCGGCGCCAACTTTGTCCAGGCTTTTTTGTGGGGTGCCGTGTTCTACGTGCTGCACGGCACCGGTGTCACCGAGCCCTTTTTCATCAAAATGGCGCAAGGGGGCATTCTTGTCAACTTGGTCATGTTTGCCTTCAACCTGTTCCCGCTTCCCCCGCTGGATGGCGGACGCATCCTGGTGGGTTTGCTGCCCTACAAACAGGCAGAGTTGGTCTCACGAGTGGAGCCTTGGGGCTTTTTCATCGTCATGGGCCTGGTGGTCACGGGCGTAGTCACCACGCTTTGGTTGCAGCCATTGATGGCACTGAGCTACGGCCTGCTTGACATCCTCTTGAGCCCGCTGGCCCTGCTGTTCAGCTGAGCATCACTCCCCTATTTCACTGGCGGCTTTGCTGGCCGCCCTTTCACTGATTGAGTTCCCCATGAGTTCCACGCGTTTTCTGACCGGCATCACCACCTCTGGCACCCCACATCTGGGCAACTATGTGGGCTCCATCCGCCCCTCGGTGCGCGCCAGTTTGCGCGCAGACGTGGAAAGTTTTTACTTTCTGGCCGACTACCACGCCCTGATCAAAATTGACGAGCCTGCCCGCATTCAGCGCTCCACACTGGAAATTGCAGCCAGTTGGCTGGCCGCCGGACTGGACCCCGAGCGCGTGGTTTTCTACCGCCAGTCTGATGTGCCCGAGATTCCTGAACTCACCTGGTTTCTCACCTGCGTCACCGGCAAAGGTGTGTTGAACCGCGCCCACGCCTACAAGGCCTCGGTCGACAAAAACACCAATGCTGGCGCCGACCCGGACTCGGATGTGACCGCCGGCCTGTTCATGTACCCCGTGCTCATGGGCGCCGACATCTTGATGTTCAACGCCCACAAAGTGCCCGTGGGGCGCGACCAGATTCAGCACATAGAAATGGCGCGCGACATGGCGCACAGCTTCAACCACCGCTACGGCGATCACTTTGTGCCCCCGGAAGCCGTGATTGATGAAGAAGTGGCCACACTCCCCGGCCTGGATGGCCGCAAGATGAGCAAGAGCTACGACAACACCATTCCGCTCTTCACGCCTCGCGACCAGCTCAAAAAACTCATCGCCGGCATCGTCACCGACTCCGCCGCGCCCGGTGAGCCCAAAAACACCGAAGGTTCGGCCCTGTTCCAGATCTACCAGGCCTTTGCCAGCGCCGAAGAAACCGCTGCCCTGCGTCAGGCCTATGCCGACGGCATCGCCTGGGGCGATGCCAAACAAGTGTTGTTTGAGCGCATTGACCGCGAAATTGCCCCCATGCGTGAGACCTACCTCGCCCTGATGGCCGACCCCGGCAAGATTGAAGCGGTGTTGATGGCTGGCGCCGCCAAAGCCCGCCAAATCGCCACACCCTTCATGGGCCGCCTGCGCGAAGCCGTGGGTCTGCGCGATTTGCGCTCCACCGTGGGCCAAAAGTCTGAAAAGGCCGCCAAAGTGGCCAAACCGGTGTTCAAGCAATACCGGGAGAAAGACGGCAAGTTTTACTTCAAACTGGTCGACACCAGTGAGCGTGTGCTGCTGCAAAGCCTGGGTTTTGACTCACCCAAGGCGGCGGGCCAGTCCATTGCCTTGCTTAAAACGCAAGCCCCAGGCGCCTTGGTCGACTTGGCCGAGCAGTTGCAACCCCTGCCTGAGGTTACCCCACAAGACGTGGTTGCCGCGCTGGCGCTGATGGCAGAGGCTGAATAGCCACACAATGCGCCCCGCCCGTCCAAATTTAAGCCGGCGGCGCTGATACAATGCGTGCCACGGAGAAGTGGCAGAGTGGCCGAATGTACCTGACTCGAAATCAGGCGTACCGCAAGGTACCGTGGGTTCGAATCCCACCTTCTCCTCCAATTGAGACCCCAAGCAAGAAATTGCTTGGGGTTTTTCTTTGCCTGTGCGGGATCGCTGCTTGACGGACGGCTGGAATCTCCACGGTCAAGGGTTTGATTCAAATCACGGTGACGCCCGGACCATCAATCCTTCAGCTGGGATTTGAAGTAGTTGTAGGAATGAACCAAAGCGTCGCGAACCTTTTCCATCTCCACGGTCAGGTGTTCCCACTTGTCTTCGGCAGAATTTTTGATGTCTTCCAGACGGGTTTTGGCAATGGCCGATTGCTGACGCAACTCGGTCAGCTCCTTGTCATAGGTTTTTCGGGCGTCTTGCTTGGCCTTTTTGGCATGGGCTTCAACGGAGTCGATCTGGGCATTCAACTCATCGAGTTGGTGCTTGGTTTTGGCGACGTATTGGTCTCGTTTGGCAGACATGGGGGAAGGACTCCTTGATTTGGTGGGTGAAAAAAACCCGGCCTCCTTTGGGACTACCGGGTAGCAGGTCAGAAGCACCCACACCGGACAGAACCGGCGGTGGCGCCACTGACTACTTGATAGCCAAGCGTTTGGCTGAGCTGGTTTCCTTTTTCGGCAGTTCCAGCGTCAACACGCCGTCTTCGTACTGGGCGCTGGCTTTGCTCTCGTCCACGTCCTGTGCCAAAGTGAAGGAGCGAGACACTGCACCGCGCCAACGCTCACTGCGCAAAACGCGCCCGCCTTTGTCTTTGGTCTCTTCGTCTTTGGACGCTTCAGCGTCAATCTGGACAAGGTTGCCGTCAATACGAACATTGATGTCACTCTTTTTGAAGCCCGGAATGTCGGCTCGCACCTTGTATTTGCCGTCAATTTCGGTGACGTCCACGCGCATGTCCAAGGCCCCGTTTTCCACATCAAGGCGCATGGGCGACATAAAACGCCGAAACATCGATTCAAACGGCGATGACATCGCAGGGTCAAACAGACTGGATTCACTCAAACGCAGATTACTCATGATGGACACCTCATAGAAGATAAGTAGGGATGAAAGTGGCAGAACAGCCGTTAAACCCGCCGGTCTCAACGGTATTTGCCCACCACCCGATTGACAGCGTATGGCTTGGGGCCAAGACCTGATTGAGAAATCTCAATCTGCCAACACAGTCCCTAAAGAGTGAGCGCCGCTTTGTGATAACGCAAAAATGGCCCCGTGAACCAATCCACTTTCACTACAAAACCCGGGTGCACTCGGTGGTTTCCAAAATGAAGTCTTGCAGCGCTTTCAGGCAGGGAATGCTGATGTCGCGGCGTCCTTTTTCATTGAACTGGATCACCCCGCAACGCGCCATGCGTGACAGCGCACGGCTGACAGACTCCAAGGTGAGTCCAAGGTGACGGCCAATGTCAGCGCGGGTCATGTGCACATTGAACTGGTCGGTGCGCAGGCCGCGCTCCTCCAGCGCATGGGCCCATTTGAGCAAGAAATCGGCCACGCGAGCGTCGGCAGTCAGTGTGCCCATGGCCAGAAGGGCATCGCGATTTCTCGCCAACTGACCACTCATGGCCGCCAGCAGCAGACGCATCACGATCGGCTCCCGGGTGCTGGCTTGCAGCAGGGTGTCATACCGAATGCTCCAAACCTCCCCCACATCCATGGCGATGGCAGAGCAACTGTGGCGACCACTAGGAATGCCGTCAAAGCCCAGCCAATCGCCTTTGAAAAACATGCCGGCCGGTTGTTCACGTCCGTCAGGTGTCAAATTCACCACTTTGAACAGGCCGGCACTGATCAAGTGCAAGGTATCAAATGACTCGCCGCAGGCGTAAACCGGCTCCTGTTCCTTGAGCTTTTTTCGGCTGAATGGCAGGTATTTTTCAGCCAGTGCCAATGACTCCTTCCAGAAAGACGCGTCCGGTGCAAGCTCATTCATACCGGGACGCCCGGGTTCTGCAAACGGCGTGAGCGAGCCAAAATCGCAAACACGGGTGTCATACCGTTGTACTCGGGCCATCGTGGGCGAGGACGTCTTGGGCAAAGACAGGGAAGGATTCAGGACTGTGTTCATGTTTTTCGCTCCGTTGGTCAATCAGGCCAGGAAGTTGGCGCATCAACACTGCGCCAGCTGGTGAAACAAGCGTATGAGGCTCACGGCACTCCACGAATACTCGTTACCGATGAAAAAGACTACCTATAAACCGGTACTTAGCCACCGTTCACAGAAGTTATTGATCTGGCTCAATTGTTTGGCCTGCCTTGCGCTTTCGCAAAATAGCGTGGCGCAGTCCGATCTAAGGTCAACCCATGAATTGGCTGTTTGAACAAGGGGATTGTTATGAAATTCAGACTGAATGCCGGGCATCAGCAAGGGGCTATCACCCCATGACGACCTTACTCAAAGACTTTGCTCCCGTGGCCGTTGTCGTGGTGGAGCCTGAAACCACCGCCCTCGTGGCCGCCCAACTCATGCGCCGTCACCACATTGGGGCGCTGGTGGTGGTGGACGCTTTGGACAAGACGCGCCCGGTCGGTATCGTCACCGACCGGGACTTGGTGTTGGAGTTGATGGCCGAAGAACTGGACCCTGCGGTATTCACCGCAGGCGACATCATGTCGGTGGACTTGGTGATGGCCACCCCTGAGATGGACGCTGCCGACGCCGTGCAGTTGATGAAGACCCACCGGCTTCGCCGGCTGGTGATTGCGGACGACGAGGGGCGACTGGTGGGCATCGTCACCATGGAGGATGTGCTGGAGGTCATCACCCGGGAACTGGCAAGCCTGACTGCCAGCATGGCGGGTGCGCGTGATCGGGAGGCTAGGGAACGGGCTTGAGCCCCACCCCTACCAGCGACGCGGTGCTGCCGGCTTCAACAACCCATCGGTCGATGAGCTGGCCGGATCACCATGGCGGTGATCTAATCGAACGACCATGAATGAAAAAATTCGCCACCTTTTGGACCAGATGGCCACACTGGATGACGATTTGCGCAAAGCCATTCAGGAGCAAGAGGCCAGCGCTGCCGCCCAATTCAAGGGGAAGCGAGTCGAGTTTGAGGCCTCTATTCGCGAGACACACCGGCGCCTGAAGCAGAATTTCTTCCAGTGGCTGGTGACCAACCGGCCGCAAAACCTGATCACCGGCCCCATCATTTACAGCATGATTTTTCCGATGCTGTTTCTGGACCTGTGCGTGAGCTTTTACCAAGCCACATGCTTTCCCATTTACAAGATCACCAAGGTGCGCCGGCGCGACTACATCGTCTACGACCGCCAGCAGCTGGAGTACCTCAACTTCATCGAAAAGTTTCACTGCACCTACTGCGCCTACGGCAATGGCCTCATGGCCTATGTCACCGAGATCGTGGCACGTACTGAAGAGTATTTTTGCCCGATCAAACATGCCAAAAAAGTGCTGGGCGTGCACGCCCGCTACAGCCGTTTCATGAGCTACGGCGAGGCTGAGGATTACGCCAACAAGCTGGAAAAAATTCGCCAGCAAATGTCGGAACCCACGGCCGACGACAAGCCGCCGTCGCACTGACCCCTCGCACAAGCCCACCGCGCGGCCACGCCCGCGACGCCGCGCTGCGCCTTTGATGATTCGCAACTCCCCCTCGCCGTTTGCTGGCTAGAGTGACTTATCTTTCATCGATAAGTGAATAGCACAAGGAGAAACGGCATGCGTCCCCTCAAATTTATGGCACTGGCGACCCTGTGCATGGCCACGTTCACCGGCTGCGCGAACTACCAGAGCCAGCAGGAACAAGGCGGCATGATCATTGGTGGTTTGTTGGGCGGGGTGTTGGGGTCCCACGTGGGCTCGGGTGACGGACGCACGGCCGCCATTATTTTGGGCACGGTGGCAGGGGCATCCATTGGCGGGGCGGTGGGCCGCTCCATGGCCGATGTAGACCGCATGAAGACAACGCGGGCGCTGGAAAACGTCCGTACTGGCGTGCCCACGTCATGGCGCAATCCGGACAGTGGCAATCAGTACATGGTCACCCCCACCCAGACAATTGAGACCGCCAGCGGCCCCTGCCGGGACTACATCATTGACGCGGTGATTGCCGGCAAAAGAGACAAAGTCATCGGTACCGCCTGCCGCCAGCCGGACGGCAGCTGGCAAGTCCGCAACTGATTCCCGGCTCGGTTCAGAGCGAGTCCCTCACCCCTTTTCAAGGAGCATGACCATGGCAAAAACCTGGATTTTGATTGCCAACGCGCACCGGGCTCGCGTGCTGGAGCAGATCGACAGCCGCCAACTCCTGAAGGAGCTTAGCGATTTTGTTGCCCCCAAAACCCGCACTACCCCCAAGGGAGACATCAGCGGCGACGCCGGCAAAGGCCATGGCAGAACGGCGCACCACGGCACCCAGTTTGAACCGCACACGGAGCCGCAAGATAAAGAGCGCCTGGAGTTCGCCCGCGAGTTGGCCCACTACCTGAATGAGGCGGCCAACAGCCAAACTTTCAGCGAGCTAAATTTGATCGCCACCAGCCCCATGCTGGGCTCACTGCGACCTTTGCTGAACCATGCAGCCAGTGAAAGGGTCAAAAGGACGGTTCCTGCAGACCTGACGATCTACCAAGACAGGGACTTGAAGGAGCGCGTGGACCGGGCCTTGGCGCCCCCCGAAGGCCAAAGCCACTAAGCACAGCGGCCCGGTTACCAAAGGGTAGTCAAGCGGCCATCCACCAAGCGCACACCGCGCCCAGCCATGGCACGCGCTTCCGACTCATCATGGGTGACCAGCAGCGTGGCCATGCCAGCTTCTTGGATGCGCTGACTGAATTCATCCCGCAGAGACACCCGAAGCTCGGCGTCCAGCGCTGAAAACGGCTCGTCCAGCAAGCAGCGCCCGCGGCGCCGTGATGAGAGCACGCGCCAGGGCGACGCGTTGCTGCTCACCGCCCGACAACAACCACACCTTGTGCGTGGCCTGATTGGCCAGGCCAAAACGGCCCAATAGTTCGCGTGCGCGTTCACGGGCCTCAGTTTTGGCAACGCGCTGCTCAATCAGGCCAAAGGCCACGTTGTCCAACACATTGAGATGGGGGAAAAGTGCGAAGTCCTGAAACATGAGGGCAAAGCCACGCCGCTCCGGGGGCCATGTGCTGATGTCTTGCCCGCCAAACCACACGCTACCGGCATCGGCCACCTCCAGCCCCGCCACAATTTTCAGCAAGGTGCTTTTGCCGCTGCCCGACGGGCCCAGCAAGGCCACGATTTCACCCGCGGCTACCGACAAACTCACACCATCGGCCACCGTGCGCTCACCAAAGTGTTTGTGAAGATCGCGCAACTCAAGCATGACTCAATTCCTTTTCACGGCGCCTGGCGCCCGCAACTGACTGGGGTCCACGCGGCGCGGCGGCCAAATGCCGCTCAGACCCAGCCTCTTGCTGCGGCCACTCGATGAGCAGAAAGGCCAACAGCGCCAGCCCCATCAACACACAAGACAGCACCATGGCCACGTCCAGATTGGCCACGCCGGGGCGGCCCAGTCGCTGGTAAATCAGGGTGGTTAGCGTCGCCCACTCGGGGCGCGACAAAAACAGCGTCACCGCAAACTCGCCCAAGGCCGTGGCTGCTGCAAACGCCATGCCGCGCCGCAGCGCAACAGTCAGCATGGGCAGGGTCACTCGCCAAAAGGCGCGCCAAGGGCTGGCGCCCAGGGTGCGAGCCGCTTGGGGCAGACTGAGGGGGCAAACTGTCCAACCCAGCCGCGAGCGACTTGGCCACAAAGGGGTAGGCCAGCACCGCATAAGCCGCCACCAGCAAGGGCAGGCTGGCCGTCCATTGCGGGTACAGCAGCAGCAAGCCAAAAGCCACCGTGACGGGCGACACCACAAACGGCAAAAAGGCCGCCGCACGCCACGCCACGGAGCGGGTGGCGACCAGTGCGTGGGTCACGCCCAGCACCGTGGCCATCACCAAGGCCATGAACGAGAAGCGCAAGGTGTTCCACAAGGCGCCCAAAGTCTCTTCGTCCAGCACCTGCGCCCAGGCCTCGCTACCGGCGGACACCGCGCGCCAGATGATGGCCAGCATGGGCGCCACACAGAAAAACGCCAATACACCCAGCCCGCCTGCCAGTGCCATCCACTGCAGCGCGCCTTGCGGGCTTCGCCGGGCCATGGGGTCCGTACGCGAAGGGGCGGCCAGCCGCTTCTCAATGGCCGCATAGGCCAGGGCCACGCCACCGGTGAGCAGAATCATCCACACCGCCAGCACGCTGGCCTCGGCCAGCTTCAATTCGTGGGCGACCAGCGCGTAGATTTCCACCTCCACCGTGGCATAGCGTTGCCCGCCCAGCACCAGCGCCAGGCCAAACCCGGCAAAGCAATACAAAAACACCAGGCACAAGCTGGACGCCAGCCACGGCGCAATGGCCGGCCACTCCACCCGCCAAAAGGCGCGCCAAGGCGTTGCGCCAAGCGAGCGCGCAGCCGCGACCTGGCGGGCGCTGACCTGGTTCAGCGCGTCCACTCCCGCACGCACCACCAGGCAAAGATTGAAAAACAGATTGCCATAGAGCAGCAACCAGGGTGTGTTTTGCAGCGAGACGCCCAGCCAGCCACTGAACACCCCATGCGGCCCCCACAAAGCCAGCACGCCGAGCGCCGCGACCAGCGTGGGCACCACAAACGGCAGCATCAGCAGGCGCAGCACCAACCGGCGCAGCGGAAAGTCAAAACGGGCCAACACCCAGGCCACCGGCAGGCCCAGCACCAGCGCCAGCACGCAGGTCACGCCGGCTTGCGCCAGCGACCAGAACACCCGCCAGCGCAGGTAGTCGTCTTGCCAGACGGACCACAGCGAGACATCAGCGGTCTGGCCGTATTCAGGCGCCCCACTCCACCCTTGCCACGCCAGACGAGCCAGCGGCGCCACCAGCATCAGGCCCAGCGCCAGCAAAGGCAGCGCGGCCAGCATCCCGCGCCCGAGTCGCGACTTCAACGTCATCGCGCCGGGCATCATGGGTTTACTTCAGAACGACTTGCGTCCAGCGGCTGACCCACTGGCTGCCTTTTTCGGCAATGGTGTCGGTGCCCAGGCTCTCAAATGCCGCGGGCTCTTGCGCATGGCGCATGACTTCGGCACGGGGTGTGCTGGTTTGGGCCGGGTACATCCACATGGTGGTTTGCAGCGCTTCCTGCACCGGGGCCGAGCGCATGAAGTTGATGAACTTCAACGCGGCTTCGCGCTGCGCACCGCCTTTGACCAGCGCCACGCCTTCCACTTGCTGGAACACGCCGCCCTTCAGGGACAGCGACGGCGGTGGGTGACTCGGTGATCTTTTCCTTGCTGTAGAACACCTCGGCTGCCGGGCTGGTGGCATAGCTCACCACCAGCGGGTAGGCACCGCCGTTGCGGCTGAACTCGGTGTAGTAGGCCTCGCTCCAGCCCTTGGCCACCTTGACGCCGTTGGCGCGCATCTTGGCCCACCAGTCATAGGCTTTTTCCTCACCCATGCCGGCAATGGTGGCCAGCATGAAGGCATAGCCCGGGCTGGACGTGGCCGGGTTTTGCACCACCAGCCAGTTGCGGTAGGCGGGCTGGGTCAGGTCGTCCAGCGTTTTGGGCAGGGCCTGGCCGCTTTTGGCAAACCGCCGCTTTGTCGTAGTTGAGGGTGACGTAGCCGTAGTCCACCGGCACCACCAAGGCGCCCAGTTGTTTCTCGGCGCCGGCCACGGTGCCCGCCAGCGCTGGCAGGCCATGGGCCTCCAGCACGTTGGCGGCCTGCGCCTTGGCGACCAGGGCGTTGTCGATGCCAAACACCACGTCGGCCATCGGCTGGGCGCGGGTCAGAATCAGCTTGTTGAGCATCTCGCCGGCGTCACCGCCCTTGATGATGCTGAGCTTGAGGCCGCTTTGGGTCTCGAACTGGGCCAGCATGGGCTTGGGCAGGGAGAAAGAGCTGTGCACCATCACGCGCAACTCGTTGTCGGCGGCGTTGGCAGGGGCTGCCAAGGTCCAGGCCGCCAGGGCGACCGCTCCAAATACAAAAATCCGCTTGTTCATCGCTTCGTCTTTCATTGCGCCGGCGTGGTGGCGTCAAAAAAAGGGACGAGTCGGTGACAGCGGACCTTGTTTCACGCTCCCTACGCTGGCATGACCCAGATCAGGTGAGTGGGGTATTTCTCAGTCCGCTTCTCAGCAGACACCCCCGGTGAGTGGTGCGATTGTAGTGGCGCTGGGCTTAGGCTGCAGGCGCGCCCAGCACCGTCATGCCGCCCAGGTAGGGCTGCAAGGCGGCCGGAATGGTGATGGAGCCATCCGCGTTTTGGTGGTTTTCCAGCACGGCCACCAGTGCCCGGCCAACGGCCAGACCGGAGCCATTCAGCGTGTGCACCAACTCGTTCTTGCCTTGGGCGTTCTTGAAACGGGCCTGCAGGCGGCGCGCCTGGAAGGCTTCGCAGTTGGAGACCGAGCTGATCTCGCGGTAGGTGTTCTGCGCGGGCAGCCACACTTCCAGGTCATAGGTTTTGGTGGCGCCAAAGCCCATGTCGCCGGTGCACAAGGACATGACGCGGTAAGGCAGGTCCAGCTTTTTCAACACCGCTTCAGCGTGCGTCACCATGGTTTCCAGCGCCTCGTAGCTGTGGTCAGGGTGCACGATTTGCACCATCTCCACCTTGTCAAACTGGTGCTGGCGAATCAGGCCGCGGGTGTCGCGCCCGGCGCTGCCGGCCTCGGAGCGAAAGCACGGTGTGTGTGCGGTGAGCTTGATGGGCAGCTCGGCCTCGGCCACCACTTCGTCGCGCACAAAGTTGGTCAGCGTCACTTCGCTGGTCGGAATCAGGTACAGCGCGGTGCTGTCCGGCTGGGCTTCGCCCTCTTGTCCGCCTTTTTTGGCGGCAAACAAATCACCTTCAAACTTGGGCAACTGGCCGGTGCCGCGCAAGGTGTCGCCATTGACGATGTAGGGCGTGTAGCACTCGGTGTAGCCGTGTTCCTGGGTTTGCACGTCCAGCATGAATTGCGCCAAGGCGCGGTGCAGGCGGGCAATCGGCCCTTTCATCACGGTGAAGCGTGAGCCGGTCAGCTTGACGCCCATCTCAAAGTCCAGCCCCAGCGGCTCGCCCAGGTCCACATGGTCTTTCACGGCGAAGTCATAGGCTTTGGGCTCGCCCCAGGTGCGCACCACCACATTGCCGTGTTCGTCAGCGCCCACCGGCACGCTGTCATGCGGCAGGTTGGGCACGGCCAGCAACAGGGTTTGCAGCTCGGCCTGAATCTGGTCCAGCCGCGCCGCTGAGGTTTCCAGCTCGGTCTTCAAGCCACCCACTTCGGCCATGACGGCATCGGCCTCGTCTTTGCCGGCGGGGCCTTTGGACTTGAGCTGGCCAATTTGCTTGCTCAGGCTGTTGCGCTTGGCTTGCAGTTCTTCGGTGCGAATCTGGATGGTTTTGCGCTCGGTTTCCAGCGCGCGAAAGGCGTCCACATTCAGGAACACCTGGGGCGACTTGCGGGTTTCCAGTCGGGCGACGGCAGAGTCCAGGTCTTTGCGGAGCAGGTTGATGTCTAGCATGGCATTCGTTTCAAATCAAAGGGTTGCTGCGAGCCTCGTTTTTTAGGTGTTTTAGGGCTCTAGCCCTTATTCAACCTGCGGAGGCCGCTATAAATAAGTGAGTAATCAGTCGGCGCTGGGCGTCCAGCCGTCAGCCGACCAGTTTCAGGCCTTTGGGCAGGGGAAACTTCACGGTTTCCTCAATGCCGTCCATCTTGCGCACCGACACGGCGCCCAGCGCCTTGATGCGGTCAATCACCTCGCGCACCAAAATCTCGGGGGCCGAGGCGCCGGCGGTCAGGCCCACGCGCTGGCGGCCCTCAAACCAGGCGGGTTGCAGCTCGTCCGCGTTGTCCACCATGTAGGCGTCGGTGCCCAGTTTTTGGGCCAATTCGCGCAAGCGGTTGCTGTTGGAACTGGTGGGGCTGCCCACCACAATCACCAAGTCCACCTGCGGGCTCATGATCTTGATGGCGTCCTGGCGGTTTTGCGTGGCGTAGCAAATGTCTTGCTGCTTGGGCTCGCGCACGTTCGGAAAGCGCGCTTTGACGGCGGCTGCAATGTCGGCGGCGTCGTCCACGCTGAGCGTGGTTTGCGTCACCAACGGCCAGCTTGGCGGTCTGGCCGGGCTGCACTTTGGCCACATCGGCCACGTCTTCCACCAGGTGGATGCCACTGTCCAGCTGCCCCATGGTGCCTTCCACCTCGGGGTGGCCTTTGTGGCCGATCATGATGAACTCATAACCCTCTTTGGCCAGCTTGGCCACTTCAACGTGCACCTTGGTCACCAGCGGGCAGGTGGCGTCAAAAATCTGAAAACCACGCGCCTTGGCCTCGTCCTGCACCGCGCGGCTCACGCCGTGGGCCGAGAAGATCAGCGTCGCGCCCGGGGGCACGTCGTCCAGCTCTTCAATAAAAATCGCGCCTTTGGCCTTGAGGTCGTTCACCACAAAGGTGTTGTGCACGATCTCATGGCGCACGTAAATGGGGGCGCCAAACTTGGTCAGCGCCCGCTCCACAATCTCAATGGCGCGGTCCACACCGGCGCAAAAGCCGCGTGGCTCGGCCAGCAAAATCTCCTGGGGGGTGATGGCGGCGCTGGTCACAGGATGCCAATCACTTGCACTTCAAACGTCACCGGCTGGCCGGCCAGCGGGTGGTTGAAGTCAAACAACACCGCGTCGCCGCGCTCGTCGTTGCGAAACTGGCGAATGGCGCCTGCAAACTGGCCAGCCCCGTCGGGCGTGGGGAACTGCACCACGTCGCCAATCTCGTACTGCGCGGTGGCGTCGCCCATGTCGAGCAGCTCTTTGCGGGCCATCCACTGCATCATTTCGGGGTTGCGCTCACCAAAAGCGATGCCTTTGGCCAGCTCAAACGTGGCCCGGCTGCCCTCGTTCATGCCCAGCAAATGAGACTCCACCGCTGGGGACAACTCACCCGTGCCCAGCGTCAAGGTGGCCGGTTTGCCTTCGAAGGTATTGATCACATCGCCCGCAGGCCCAGCCATGCGGTAGTGCAGCGTGAGGAAGGAGCCGGGTTGAACGGAGGGCAATGGGGCGGTCATAAAAGTCCTGAACGGGTCGGGCGGGGCCGTGAATTGGCGAATAAACTGAGCCCCCATTCTAAAAGGCCGACCCATGCCCCTGAAAGACCTGCCCCTTGACGCCCGCCCGCGCGAGAAGCTGCTGGCACGCGGGCCGGGCGCTTTGAGCGACGTCGAGCTGCTGGCCATCCTCTTGCGCACCGGCATTCAGGGCAAAGGCGTGCTGCAAATGGCCCAAGAACTGCTGCAACTCAAAACCACCACCAACAACAGCGACGGCTTTGATGGCATTGCCGGTTTGCTGCACGCCACCTCCGACGACCTGAAGCGCATCAAAGGCCTGGGCCCGGCCAAACGGGCAGAAATTGTGGCCGTGCTGGAGCTGTCGCGCCGCGCCCTGTCCCAGCAACTCAAAGAGCGCACCGTGTTTGCCACGCCTGACGCGGTCAAGCACTACCTGCAGCTGCATTTGGCCGCCAAGTCGCACGAGGTGTTTGCCGTGTTGTTTCTGGACGTGCAAAACCGCTTGCTGGCCATGGAAGAACTCTTTAGGGGCACGCTCACCCAAACCTCGGTGTACCCGCGTGAAGTGGTGCTGCGCGCCCTGCACCACCAGGCCAGCGCCGTGGTGCTGGCCCACAACCACCCCAGCGGCTCGGTGCAGCCCTCACGCGCGGACGAAGCCCTCACCCAGACCCTGAAAACCACGCTGGCCCTGATTGATGTGCGGGTGCTGGACCATGTCATCGTCGCCCCCGGCGAGGCCTTGTCGATGGCTGAGAAGGGCTTGATATGACCCGCGCTCCCGTCAAAGTCAGCAGCCTGGCCGACCTCAAAGTCGTCAAACGAGAGATTGCCGAGCAAGCCGCCGCCCGCGCCCAACTGGCCGCCGAGCAGCTGGCGGCGCAGCGGCAAAAAGAGGCCGAAGTTAACCTCTTCGTCAGGGCCGCAGGCACTGTGCAGCCCTTGCCAGACAAGCGCACCGCGCTATTGAAGAAGGAGCGAAAAACGCCCACCGCCCTGCAGTACCAGCGTGACGAGAAGGCGGTTTTAAAGGAGGCGCTCAGCGACGAATTTGATGTCAGCACCTTGCTGGAAACGGACGAACACCTGAGTTTTCGCCGCCCCGGCATTGGCACCGACGTGACGCACAAGCTGCGCCGGGGAGACTGGTCCATCCAGCGCCAACTCGACCTGCACGGCATGCGCCGGGACGACGCCCGTGAAGCCCTGGGTCATTTCATTCGCCAAGCCCACAAACAAGGCATTCGCTGCGTGCGCGTGGTGCACGGCAAAGGCCTGGGCTCCCCCGGCAAAGCGCCCGTATTAAAAAGCCGGGTGCACAGCTGGCTGGTGCAAAAGAACGAGGTGCTGGCCTTCGTCCAAGCCAAACCCGCCGACGGTGGCGGCGGGGCCTTGGTGGTGTTGTTGATGGCGTCGCGGGGTTGACATTTTTTCAACCTAATAATATGGGTAAAAACGACCTCTAGCGCCCGTCTTACGGTTGATGGCAGCTATTGATAATATAGCAACAGCAACTCCGATAAATTTCGAAGTACCGCTAAAGCCGACACGTAAAAGCTCAAGAAGTGTTTGATTTCCCAACCCCTTAATGAATGCCATGCACTTGGACTGGCGACCCTTTTTACACTGGACAGGTCACCTTTCCGCGGCGGGAAAAGCGGAGTGCTGTGGAGCTGAGCCGGGGGAGAAATGGTGCGCGAGCCGACCTTCCAACCGACGTTCCACTGGAGCTATAGTTCAAATTCAACAAAGCGTCGAACGACGCTACCCAAAATTCGCCAAGATCAGCGATTGGATTCAAAGGGATGGGAATGACTTCGAGCTCTACCGCAACTGAAGGCATACATTGGCCTAATGTGGCTTGTCAATTGATGGGGTCTGCCTATCAGCGGGTTGAATTCGGGCATCTCCGAAGATCTTCATCTCGTTAGGCCTCGAAATGCGGCTTCTGTACAAGTACGTACCCCTTCAAACCGAATCCCACCTAGATCGCATACGACGACTGGTGCAGGGTTGGATCTACTTCTCGAGCCCCACTGGATTCAATGATCCGTTCGAGTTAAGTCCAATCGTTTCTCCGCCAAGCACCAAAACTGTTTCAGGCGTTCTAGAGCGCATCCGCGCAACTGAATCCGTTATTTCAAGGAACGATCAGAGGAGAGTCGTCGAGAATGTGCAGTCCCATATCCGACAGAAGATGCCACTGGCCGTCGGCCGAGACTGGGTCGCTTCTCTTGGCGTCCTGTGCTTAACGACAGAGCCCAAAGATCTACTTATGTGGGCTCACTATGCGTCGAGTCACACAGGCATTTGTTTGGGATTTGATGCGAGCTATGCGCCATTCTCTGAAGCGAAGCAAGTCCGCTATCTCTCTGACCGCCCGAACATCGCTGCGCTAGATTCTGACGATCTGGATGAAAAGGTCGCTGAAACTGTGTTGCTTCGGAAGTCACCTCATTGGAAATATGAACAAGAGTGGCGCGCCGTGAAACGGCCGATAAGCGATGACGAGAAGAAGTTTTATCGCGCAGAAATCGCCAGTGGAACAATAAGTAGCGATGACGTGGCGAACTTGCTAGCAAGCGAAGGGGGTCCCGGGCACTATCAGTTCGAGCAATCCGCGCTAAGGCGCGTAGTGTTTGGCGCGAGAATTTCGGGCGAACTCAAGACAGAAGTTCAATCGCTTCTTGTTGGAATTCCTAGCGTGAAAATGCTGCAAGCCGAGCTGGATCGAAAATACTTTGTCTTGAATTTACTACCCAACACGAATGCCTAACCACACTCTCAACACAGTGCGCAAACGACAACGGTCCTCACCAAATTCATTTCCCGTTGAGGCGTCCAGCGTTCAAAAGTCAAGTTGAACGATCTGGCACGCCACGAAACTCAAACACATCTGGCTGGTGCAAAAGAACGAGGTGCAGGCCTTTGGGCTTGCCCCTCTTACCGACGCTGACGGTTACGCCTTGGTCGTGCACCTGATGGCCTAGCGGCGCAAAGGAATTTCGACCAGAAATTTATGCCAAAACGACCTCTACCGCTCGTTCCACCTGCGCAGGCAGCTATCAATAAAATAGCAATCAGTAGAACCTGAGTCAGATAGGCTGCGGGCCCGGTCACATCCAGTGACCGGTGTGATTTGCCCATGACGAAGCGCCTGGCTCAATCACCTTTTGCCGTGACGGGTATGAGCCCCGGCAGGCGCTGGTCTATAGTCACCTCAATCCCGGCTTTTTATCGTGCGACCTTGGGGCAAGCAACCCCTTTGTCTCGCAGCGTCGTAGCCGCTGCCTCGCTGTTTGGTCAGCGCAGGCCGTGCGGTTTCAGGGCCAAGTCGATGGCACCGACACGCCAAGCCAGTCATCTTGAACACTATTTTGGAATTCCCTCATGGAAATTAAAGTCAATTTTCTCGACAAGCTTCGTCTTGAAGCCAAGTTCGATGATTTCACCGTGGTGGCCGACCAGCCGATTCGCTACAAGGGCGATGGGTCGGCACCAGGGCCGTTTGATTACTTTCTGGCCTCGTCGGCCTTGTGCGCGGCTTACTTTGTGAAGTTGTACTGCTCGACGCGCAATATTCCCACCGAGGGAATCCGGCTGTCGCAGAACAACATTGTTGACCCGGAAAACCGGTATCAGCAGATTTTCAAGATTCAGGTCGAGTTGCCGGCGGACATTTCGGCCATCGACCGCCAGGGCATTTTGCGGTCCATCGAGCGTTGCACGGTGAAAAAGGTGGTGCAAGCCGGACCCGAGTTTGTGATTGAAGAGGTCGAGAACCTGGATGCCGATGCACAGGCCTTGCTGACCTTGACCCCAGCCTCTGACGCCGCCACCTATATTGCCGGCAAAGACCTGCCGCTGGAGCAAACCATTGCCAATATGTCGGCGGTGTTGGCGGGCTTGGGCATGAAGATTGAAATCGCTTCGTGGCGCAATCTGGTCCCCAATGTGTGGTCGCTGCATGTTCGCGACGCGCACTCGCCCATGTGTTTTACCAATGGCAAGGGGTCGACCAAGGAAAGCGCGTTGGCGTCTGCGCTGGGGGAGTTCATTGAGCGCCTGAACAACAACCATTTCTACGCCGGGTCGTTTTGGGGCGAAGACATCGCCAACGCGGCGTTTGTGCATTACCCCACCGAGCGCTGGTTCAAGCCGGGTCGCAAAGATGCGTTGCCGAAGGAGATTTTGGACGACTACTGCCGGGAAATTTACAACCCCGATGGTGAACTGCGTGGCTCGCACCTGATTGACACCAACTCGGGCAATGCGCAGCGCGGTATTTGCTCGCTGCCCTATGTGCGCCAGTCGGACGGCAAGGTGGTGTACTTTCCGTCCAACCTGATTGAAAACCTGTTTGTGAGCAACGGCATGAGCGCCGGCAACACGCTGGTCGAAGCGCAGGTGCAATGTCTGTCCGAGATTTTTGAGCGGGCGGTGAAACGCGAAATCATCGAAGGCGAAATCGCCTTGCCGGATGTGCCGGCAGACGTGCTTGCCAAATACCCCGGCATTCTGGCCGGCATTCAGGGCCTGGAAGAGCAAGGCTTTCCGGTGCTGGTGAAAGACGCGTCGCTGGGCGGGGTGTACCCGGTGATGTGCGTCACCTTGATGAACCCGCGCACGGGCGGTGTGTTTGCCTCGTTTGGCGCGCATCCCAGCCTGGAGGTGGCGCTGGAACGCAGCCTGACCGAGTTGCTGCAGGGCCGCAGTTTTGAGGGCCTGAACGACTTGCCGCCCCCCACCTTCACCAGCGAAGCCGTGACGGAGCCCAACAACTTTGTGGAGCACTTTATTGATTCCAGCGGCGTGGTGTCGTGGCGCTTTTTCAGCGCCAAAGCAGATTTCGATTTTGTGGAGTGGGATTTTTCTGGCCACGGGGACGATTCCAATGCCGATGAAGCCGCGACCTTGTTTGGCATCCTCAAAGACATGGGCAAGGAAGCCTACGTGGCGGTGTACGACCAGTTGGGCGCCACGGCCTGCCGCATCCTGGTGCCGGGGTATTCAGAGGTGTACCCGGTTGATGATTTGATTTGGGACAACACCAACAAAGCACTGTTGTTCCGTGCCGATATCTTGAACTTGCACAGCCTGACCGATGAGAGCCTGGAAGATCTGCTGGACCGTTTGGAAAACAATGAGCTGGACGACTACTCCGACATTGCCACCTTGATTGGCGTTGAATTTGACGAGAACACGGTGTGGGGACAACTGACCGTGTTGGAGTTGAAGCTGCTGATCAACCTCGCCTTGAAGCAGTTTGAGGCGGCGCAAGAGGGGGTGGAAGCTTTCCTGCAGTACAACGACAACACGGTTGAGCGCAAATTGTTTTACCAAGCCTTGAACGTGGTGCTGGAGGTGCAATTGGATGACGACTTGGCGCTGGAGGACTACCTGGTCAACTTCCGCCGGATGTTTGGCAACCCGCGCATGGATGCGGTGCTGGCCTCAGTGGACGGCAGCGTGCGCTTCTTCGGCTTGACGCCCACCAGCATGAAACTGGAGACGCTGGACCGCCACCAGCGCCTGATCGACAGCTACAAAAAGCTGCACACCGCACGGGCCAATGCGGCGGCTGCGTCCAGCTAGGGTTGCAGGTGATTCACCTGTCTGAAATTTAGAAGAAAACAGCCTCTAGCGCACGTTTCATGGGCGCAGGCCGCTATCAACAAGATAGCAGCCTGCAACCCCAATCAGGACGATGCCCGGCGCAAGGTGTCCACCACCGGGCGGCGCAGAATGTCGCGCAAGCCCCACCAGCCCGCGGCCCAAGCCAGCAAAGCGCCGCTGATGGAGCCAAACAAGGGCACCCAGAGCGAGACGCTCCACGCAAACTCAAACACGTACTTGGCCAGCGCCCAGCCCACGGCGGTGGCCACCAGCGAGGCCAAGAAACCGGCCAGCAAGCCCACGCCCAGCAACTCGGCGCGTTGCACCTGGCGCAGCAAGCTGCTTTTGGCACCCACGGCCCGCATGATGGCGAACTCATGGGCTCGCTCTTCCCGCGTGGCCGTGACGGCGGCAAACAGCACCACCAAGCCGGCGGCCAGGGTGAAGGCAAACAGGAATTCCACCGCACGAATCACCTGATCCAGCACACGCTGGATTTGGGCGATGGTGGCGGTCATGTCCACCGTGGTGATGTTCGGGAAGCTGCGCACCAGGGTGTTGTCAAAACCCGGGGTGTCTGGCGCCTTGAACGCGCTCATGTAGGTGGTGGGCACATCGGGCAGGTGCTGCACGGGGTACATGACAAAGAAGTTGGCCCGCAGGGAGCCCCAATCGACCTTGCGCAGTGAGGTGATTTTGGACTCGACGGGAATGCCGCCAATGTCGAACTTCAGGCTGTCGCCCAGTTTCAAACCCAGTGTTTCGGCAATGCCCTGCTCCACGCTGATGGCGCCCTGCTCTTCTTCCGTCCAGCGTCCGGCCACCACCTCGTTCTGTTCAGGCTTGACGGCGCTATTGGACAGGTTGAACTCGCGGTCGATCAAGCGCTTGGCGCGGTCATCCACGTAATTTTCTGGCGATACGTCTTTTCCGTTGACCGCAACCAGGCGGCCACGAATCATGGGAAACCAATCAAATTTCGTCACGCCACCGTCGCGCAAGGCTTGGGTGAACGCGTCGCCCTGATCGGGCATGACGTTGATGACAAAGCGGTTGGGAGCGTCTTTGGGGGTGGCCTGGCGCCAGCTGCTGATGAGGTCGGTGCGCAGCAACACCAGCAGCACCAGCGCCAACAGGCCCACGGCCAGCGCGCTGACCTGCACCACGGTGTAGGCGGGGCGTGCCGAAATTTGGCGGGTGGCCAGCACCAGCCAGCGCGGCGCGGTGGTCTCATTCACACTGGCACGCAAGGCCTTTACGGCCAGCCAGCTGAGCGACGCAAACACCACCACCGCCCCGGCAAAGCCGCCAACGGCGATCAAGCCCAGCTTCAAATCACTGCTGGCGGCCAGCAGCAAAGTGGCAAAGCCCGCCACACCCAGGGCCAGCACACCGATGGAGGCGGGCTTGAGGCCGCCCACATCGCGCCGAATCACGCGCAGCGGCGGCACCTGGGCCAGTTGCAACACGGGCGGCAAACCAAAAGCCAGCAAGAGCGTGAGGCCCATGCCCATGCCAAACATCACCGGCCACAAGGTGGCGGCCGGCAGCGATGAATTCACCAAGCCCGCCAGCAGCGCCACAAACACGTAGTGCACAGAAAAACCGAATGCCACGCCCAGCCCGCTGGCCATCAGACCAATGACGATGAACTCAAACGCGTAGCTGGAGGCAATGGTGCGCTGGCTCACGCCCAGCACGCGCAGCATGGCGCAGTCGTCCAGATGGTTGGCGGCAAAGCCACGGGCGGCCAAAGCCACCGCCACGGCGCTCAAGAGCGCGGCCAACAAGGCCACCAGGTTGAGAAACTTCTCGGCCCGCTCCAAGGTGCGGCCCAACTCGGGGCGGCCGCCCTCCAGCGAGTCCAGCTGGGCGCCACGGACTTCGCGGTTTTCCAACTCTTTCTCGGCCCAGGTCACGTAGCTTTTCACTTGCGGGTCTTCGCCCGCGACGGCCATGCGGTAGGTCAAGCGGCTGGCGGGTTGAATCAGGCCGGTGGACGCCACGTCGACCCGGTTGATCATGATGCGGGGCGAAAAGCTCATGAAACCCGCCCCCCGATCGGGCTCATTGACGATGATTTTGGCGAGGCGAAGCTGCGCGTCGCCCAGCAGCAAGGTGTCGCCAATCTTCAGGCCGATTGCGTCCAGCACACCGGCGTCCACCCAGGCCTCACCGGCGGCAGGAATGGCTTGCACCACTGACTCCGGGCCACCAGGCTCGTCGGCCAGGCGCAGCTTGCCGCGCAAGGGGTAGCCGGGTTCCACCACTTTCAAAGCCACCAACTTGGTGGCGCCGCCCTGCGCCTGCGAGGCGCGCCCCATGGTGGGAAAGGTCATGGTTTGCACCACGCTCAACCCCAGCGAACGGGCTTTTTCAATGAAGGCCGCAGGCGTGGGGTTGTCGCTGCGCAGCACGGCGTCACCGCCCAGCAACTGGCGCGCATCACGCTGCAAGCCGCCTTTGAGCCGGTCGGCAAAAAAGCCCACGGCGGTCAAGGAAGCCACGGCCAACGTGACGGCCACAATCAACAGGCGCAACTCACCCGAGCGCAGATCCCGCCACAAAGAACGCCAACCAAGGCGCCAAAAAGAAATAGTCATGGCGCGACCATATCCGAAGCGGCGCGACTTGAATAACCGCAGTCGAAATGAACCCACGTCACACCCCGAATTGCACGCCTGCATTTTTACCGAATACTAAATTCGGCTAAACTCCGAACATGAAACCGAAAGACGAGCTAAAGCTGGAAGCCATTACCCGCGCGGCCTACGCCTGCGTGCTGGAACGCGGCTTGAGCGCTTTGACATTGGCAGACATTGCCCGCCAGGCGGGCTTGGCGACCAGCACGCTTTATGTGTACTACCCGGCCAAACAGGCCTTGCTGGATGCGCTGTATGAGCGTGCCAAAACAGTCACTTTTGCGCGCCTGATTGAGGGCGACAGTGAGCAATTGCCCACCAAAGCCCGCGTGCGCCTGATTTGGCAGCACCTGCTCGACATCCGGCTGGACAACCTGGCCGAGGTGGTGTTCATGGAGCAATACGCCAGCTCGGAATACATGAGCGAGCCCAACCGCGCCTTGAGCGCCCGGTTGGTGGCGGTCTTCAATGCGCTGTTGGAGCGCGGCCAAAAGGAAGAAACCCTCAAGGCTGTGCCGCTGCCCTTTTTGTCAGGCACCGTGTCGGCCTCGGTTCAGGAACTCGCCAAGCTGATTCAACAACAGGTGCTGCCCAACGACGAGGCCACACGGGCCACGGGCTTTCAGCTGTGCTGGGATGCCATCAAGGCGTGAGGTTTTCACGCGCTTTTATTTAACTTTTAACCGAATTCAAATTCGCCTAACTTCTCCATTGACTTCTTTCAAAACCCAAGGACTCTTCATGAAAACGATTTTGATTACGGGCGCATCCTCCGGCATTGGCCTGGCCACGGCCAAACACTTTCAAGCCGCCGGATGGAATGTGGTTGCCACCATGCGCAATCCCGAAGCGACCCCCGAACTGAATTCGCTTGATCGACTGATCGTGCTGCCGCTGGACGTGACTGACCTGAGCAGCATCCAGGCCGCCATCAGTGCCACACTTGAAAAATTCGGCAACATCGACGTGTTGCTGAACAACGCCGGCTACGGACTGGTCGGCCCCATGGAGGCCGTGACGCCAGCACAGTTGGAGCGCCAGTTCGCGACCAATGTGTATGGCCCGGTCTACACCATGCAAGCCTGCTTGCCGCATTTTCGGGCGCGCAAGGCGGGCCTGATCATGAACGTGACCTCGGTCGGTGGCCGACTCGCACTGCCCTTCAATTCGCTGTACCACGGCACCAAGTTCGCTCTTGAAGGCTTGTCGGAGTCATTGGCGCTGGAGCTCGCATCACAAGGCATCAAAGTAAAGCTAATCGAACCCGGTGGCGTACGCACGGATTTTGCGGGCCGCTCATTGGACTGGCTGAAGCAGCCCGGCTTGACGGCCTACGACCAATCCCTTCAAGGTGCCGTTCAACGCTTCATGGACCCCACACGCGCCGAGGACTACTCGGACGCGTCAGACATCGCGAAAGCCATCTTTGAGGCCGCCACCGACGGCAAGGACCAGTTCCGCTACCTCGTGGGTAAAGATGCGCAAGCCATGGTCGCCCACCGCGCCACCTTGTCGGACGAGGCTTATCGGGACTGGTCTGTGCAGACCTTCCAGCTGTGAGCACGAATCTGTCAGTGCTGATGATGGGGGCCACAGGCGCGGTCGGCACGCAAGTGCTGTCCGCCTTGTTGGCGCAAACGACAGCGCTGCGCGTGACCTCATTGGTGCGGCGAATCGACGCTAACTTGAAGGACTCACGATTGCGCCAAGAGGTGGTGGACGTGTTGGACCCATCGCGTTATCAGTCATTGCTGGCAGGTCACGAGGTGGCGATTTGCACGCTGGGTGTCGGCCAGCCATCGAAGGTGACGAGCGAGGAATTCACCCGAATCGACAAGGACGCTGTGTTGGCGTTTGCTATTGCCTGCAAGCAGGCGGGGGTGAAACACTTTCAACTGTTGGGCTCGGTCGGCTCGAACTCAGGCTCGCGCAATTTTTACCTGCGCAGCAAGGGCGAACTGCAAGACGCACTGATTGCACTGGAATTTGAGCGACTGAGCATTTTTCAGCCCTCCATGATCCTCACACCGACCAACCGATACGGCTGGGCGCAAGGTCTGACGCTGGTGGTGTGGCCGTGGTTGAACCCGATTCTTCAAGGCTCGTGGCAGGCGTATCGGGGTGTCAAGGTGAGCACGCTGGGCGCAGCCATCGCGCGAAATGCACGAGGGCCAGGAAAAAAGGTGGCATTTTTACGCTGGCCTGATTTCCAGGCGCTCGCGGGGCAATTTCAGTAGCAAGAAGCTCAGGCGACGCGCACCAGTGGCGGCGCTACCTGCGATGCATCCATCACCAGGCGCTGCGCGCCGGTGTAGCAAAGAAAACGCTTGTTGGTGGCGCGGCCAATGGTGCACAGCCCCATGCGATCCGCCACCTCGTGGCCCATCTGGGTGATGCCACTGCGAGAAATCACAAAGGGAATGCCCATTTGTGCGGTCTTGATGACCATCTCGCTGGTCATGCGACCGGTGGTGTAAAACGCTTTGTCTTGGCCCAGCATCTCTTCAGGGTCTTGCAACCACATCCAGCCGGCAATGGTGTCCACGGCATTGTGGCGCCCCACATCTTCCACAAACACCAACATTTCTTCACCGCGAAACAGGGCACAGCCGTGCACCGAACCCGAGGTTTTGTAAGTGCTGGCCTGCAGCCGAATGGCGTTGACGATGCCGTACAACTGGGACTGCTTCAAGTGGGCCTCGGGCAAGACGAGTTGGTCGACCTCGGCCATCATGTCGCCAAAGACGCTGCCTTGCCCGCAACCCGTGGTCACCACGCGTTTGCTGGTGCGCTCTGCAATGTTCGAAATGCCTCGCCGTGTTTTGACCGCCGCGGCGCCCACTTCCCAATCCACGGTAATGGATTCGATCTCATGCACGGACTCCACCAAGCGCTGGTTGCGCAGAAAGCCCAACACCAGCAACTCGGGGTGCGCACCCAGTGTCATCAGCGTCACCAGCTCGCGCTTGTCCACGTACACCGTGAGCGCCCGTTCGCAGGGGATAAAGATGCGGTCTGACTCGCCAAACTCGTTAACCGCGAGTATTTCCCGCACCAAAGGTGCACGGGCTTGGGTCAGGTAGGGCAACAAGGGCATCAGGGTTTCTTGACTTCTGCGACCGGCGCAGGCGCTGCCTCCGGCGTGTACGCAAAGGCGCCAGGGTCCGCGCAAGGTGGCGTCGCTGTAGCCGCTTTCACCGATTTACCAGTCGACTTGGCCGTGCCGTAGTAGTGAGCGGCGGCTTTGTCCTGCGACTTGCACAGTTGATAGTTGGCGACTTTGCCGCTCCAGGCGGTTTTGGCAGCAGCCTCGGCCGCTTTGGCTTTGGCTTCGTCGGACAGTTCTGGCGTGGGGAGCTTGGCCCACGCGGCAGTACCCAAGGTCAGAATCACGGTGGCCAGGGCCAAGGTTTTCAAAGAATATTTCATAAAGACTTTCTGATGGGACTCAGATCTGAACGGGTTGGCTAGGGGCTTTTTCTTGCGAGCGCTGCGCAGGAATTTTCCCGCTCTTGATGTCGTCCAACCACAATTCGTGGTGCTCTTTGGCCCAACCCTCACTGACATAGCCCGTTTTCATGGCCTTGTAGGCGCCACGCACGCCCACCGTACCCATGTAGATGTGGCCAATGATCAGCGCCATCATCCAGAACGCCAGCACCGCGTGAATCATGTTGGCGATCTGCATTTCACTGCGAACATCGCCAAAACCGGGAATCAACTTGTCCAACACCAAGCCGGTGAGAACAACGGCGATGCCGGGCAAGGTGACGCCCCACCAGAACAGCCCTTTTTCACCGGCGTTAAAGCGGTGCGACGGCACCTCGTGCTCACCCAGCATGCCACCGGCCTTGCTCAACCAATTGACGTCAGCGGCATTCGCGATGTTGTCCTTGATGAAGGTGATGATCACGATCAAGAGTGACACGGCAAACAGCGGGCCGGCGAAATTGTGGATGTTTTTCAAAGCGAAGCTCAGCCAGCCGAACAGCGTTGCACCAATAACAGGCAGGACCAAGAACTTGCCAAAAGCCATGACAAAGCCGGACACGGCCAACGCCACAAAAGCGAAGGCGTTGCTCCAGTGCGCGGCCCGCTCAAAGGGCGTGAAGCGCTCAATCATTCGTCCGGTATCAGGGTGGTCTTTACCCATCGCCCCTTTGGTGAAATACAGAAGAGCCAACGCCAGCGCGGAAATGGCAATCAGGGCCGCGCCATAGGGAATGATCCAGTTGTTACGCACTTGGCGCCATGCCTCGCCGGCATTGGTCAAGCGAGAACCGGGGTACTGCACAAAAGGCTGAATCAAGTTGCCCGCTTCAGGCGCTTGGCTCTTTGGCAAACTGCTGTAACCCGTGACCCCGGCACCCACTTGGCGCCACATGGGCGCATTGTTGCCCGGCTGCACCTTGGCGCGCTCGGCATTGGTCTGCTCGGCATAACCAGGTTCGTTGCTGGCGTCCGGCTTCACCTCAAAAATGTTTTGGCTCTGAATGCCACCGGCCGCTGGCGCCGGTGTGGATTGCGCCAAAGCGCTCCCACAGGCCAGCGCAAGCCACAAGGCGGTGATAAAGGCTTTGTTCATGACGGCCTCCTGTCAGTTCATGCGGGTGTTGTCGTTCTGTCCGTACTGACCGCGGGCTTTCATGTGGGACTCCCAGCTGGCTTTGTCACCCGGCTTCCAGCCACTTTGCACAAAGGCGGAACCAGTGCCCTTGTAAGGCTCTGACCCCGGCTTGCCCGTGCCAGCGGTTTGCGCGCGCTCACCGCATGCCGACAGCAACACCACCACGGCGATCACACCCAGTGTCTTTTTCATGATTTGGCTCCTTCGGGTGCCGCTGGAGCGGGTTGACCCGCCTGTTTGGAGCCGTAGGCAGTACCCCAGCCCCAGACTTCTGCGCCCTTGCCGCGCTTGAGTACGCGGCTGCGGAAGATGTCGGCCACCACGTCACCGTCACCGGCGATCAGGGCTTTGGTCGAGCACATCTCGGCGCATGCTGGCAACTTGCCTTCAGCCAAGCGGTTACGACCATATTTTTCGAACTCGGCTTGGCTGCCGTTGGCTTCCGGGCCACCGGCGCAGAACGTGCATTTGTCCATCTTGCCGCGCACGCCAAACGTGCCTTGTGACGGAAATTGCGGTGCGCCAAATGGGCATGCATAAGAGCAATAACCACAGCCAATGCAGACATCCTTGTCATGCAGCACCACACCTTCGTCGGTCCGGTAAAAGCAGTTGACCGGGCAAACAGCCATGCAAGGCGCGTCGCTGCAATGCATGCAGGCCACCGAAATGGACTTTTCGCCGGGAACGCCGTCATTGAGGGTCACCACGCGGCGGCGGTTTACACCCCACGGCACCTCGTGCTCGTTCTTGCAGGCGGTGACGCAGCCGTTGCATTCGATGCAACGCTCTGCATCGCAAATAAATTTCATGCGTGCCATATCTTGTTCTCCTTATGCTTTTTCGACGTTGCAGACCGTGGTTTTGGTCTCTTGCATCATGGTCACGCTGTCGTAGCCATAGGTGGTTGCCGTGTTGATCGCCTCGCCGCGCACAATGGGCGCTGCACCGGCTGGGTAATGCGCCAACATGTCGGCACCCTGCCAGCGACCCGAGAAGTGAAACGGCATGAACACCGTGTCAGGCCCGACGCGCTCTGTGACCAAGGCCTGCACATTCAAACGAGCGCCAGTGGGCGTTGAAACCCAAGCCCGCTCACCGTTGCGAATGCCTTTGTCGGCCGCCACCTTGGGGTTGATCTCGATGAACATCTCTTGCTGCAGCTCGGCCAGCCAGGGGTTGGAACGCGTCTCTTCACCACCGCCTTCGTATTCCACCAGACGACCCGAGGTCATGACGAAGGGAAACTTCTCATGCACTTTGTCGGCGATGTTTTTGTCCTGCACCGACTTGTACAGCGTAGGCAAGCGCCAGAAGGTCTTCTTGTCTTCATGCGTGGGGTACTTGGCTTGCAAGTCAGCCCGGTTGCCGTACAAGGGCTCGCGGTGCTGCGGAATCGCATCGGGGAAGTTCCACACCACGGCGCGGGCCTTGGCATTGCCGAACGGGTGGCACCCGTGGACCTGCATCACCACGCGCTGAATGCCGCCGGACAGATCGGTCTTCCAGTTTTTGCCTTCAGCAGCAGTTTTCTCTGCGTCAGTGAGGTCATCCCACCAGCCCAGCTTTTTGAGCAGCACATGGTCGAATTCTGGATACCCTGTGGTGATGTCTGCCCCCAACGAATGGGAGCCATCTTCAGCCAACAAGCTTTTTCCGTCGCGCTCCACGCCGAAGTTGGCGCGGAAGTTTCCGCCGCCGTCCATCACGTGTTTGGAGGGGTCGTACAAATTGGGCGTGCCGGGGTGCTTGAGTTCAGGCGTGCCGTAGCAAGGCCATGGCAGACCGAAGTAATCGCCGCTCAGGTCGTAACCTGTCTCAGCATCTTTACCGCCTTTGGCCTTGAGGGTTTTCACATCAAACATGTGCATATTGCGCATGTGAGCTTTCAAGCGCTCTGGGCTCTGGCCGGTGTAGCCAATGGTCCACATGCCTTTGTTGATCTCACGCAAAATATCTTCGGGCACGGGTTCATCCATGCCGTTGACTTTCTGCATCTTGAAGTTCTTGGACAGTTCTTTGCCAAAGCCAAGACGGTCTGCAAACTGCTGCATGATCATGTGGTCACTGCGGCTTTCCCACAGCGGCTCAATCACTTTTTCACGCCATTGAATCGAACGGTTGGACGCGGTCACTGACCCACTGGTTTCAAACTGGGTAGCGGCCGGCAGCAAATAGACGGCCCGATTGGGGTTCAAGTCTTCTGGCTTGCCGGGCATGGCGGCCATGGCTGCAGTGGCGGACGGATACGGGTCAACCACCACCAGCAAGTCCAGCTTGTCCATGGCGCGTTTCATCTCCAGGCCCCGGGTCTGGGAGTTGGGTGCGTGGCCCCAATAGAACACACCGCGCAGGTTGGAGTCCTGGTCGATCAGCTCATTGTTTTCCAGCACGCCGTCAATCCAGCGCGACACCGTGATGCCGGGCTTGGTCATCATGGCGGGCGAAGAGAACTGGGATTTGATCCACTCATAGTCCACGCCCCACACTTTGGCAAAGTGCTTCCAGGAGCCTTCGGCAATGCCGTAGTACCCAGGCAAGGAGTCAGGATTGGGGCCCACGTCGGTGGCGCCCTGCACATTGTCGTGGCCACGGAAAATATTGGTGCCACCGCCGGACTTGCCCACGTTGCCCAGGGCCAACTGCAAGATGCAGGATGCGCGCACCATGGCATTGCCAATGGTGTGCTGGGTTTGGCCCATGCACCAGACCAGGGTGCTGGGGCGGTTGTCGCTCATCATTTTGGCGACGCGAAACACCTGATCTTCTTTGACGCCGCAGGCCTCTTCGACCTTGTCTGGCGTCCACTTGGACAGCACTTCTTCCTTGACCTTCTCCATGCCGAAAACACGGTCATTGATGTATTTGGTGTCTTCCCAGTTGTTCTTGAAGATGTGGAACAGCACGCCAAACAGGAAAGGAATGTCAGAGCCTGAGCGCAGACGAACGAACTCGTCGGCTTTGGCGGCAGTGCGCGTGAAACGAGGGTCCACCACAATCACCTTGCAGCCGTTTTCTTTGGCGTGCAGCAAGTGCAACATGCTGACCGGGTGCGCTTCAGCGGCGTTGGAGCCGATGTACAACGCGCACTTGCTGTTCTGCATGTCGTTGTAGGAGTTGGTCATGGCGCCGTAGCCCCAGGTATTGGCCACACCCGCCACCGTGGTGGAGTGGCAAATACGCGCCTGGTGGTCGCAATTGTTGCTGCCCCAGAAGCTGACAAACTTGCGCATCAGGTAAGTCTGCTCGTTGTTGTGCTTGGACGAGCCGACGTAATACACGCTGTCCGGACCGCTGGCCTTGCGCAACTCCAGCATCCTTGCGGTGATTTCGTTGAGTGCCGTGTCCCAGCTAATACGCTCGTACTTGCCGTTGACCAGCTTCATGGGGTAGCGCAGGCGGTATTCACCATGGCCATGCTCGCGCAGTGCGGCACCCTTGGCGCAATGTGCGCCCAGGTTAATGGGGGAATCAAACACAGGTTCTTGACGCACCCAGACGCCGTTTTCAACAACCGCGTCCACTGCGCAACCGACCGAGCAGTGGGTGCACACGGTACGTTTGACTTCAATCTTGCCTTCACCCATGCCGGCTTTGCCAGAGGCAGCGCCGGCCTTTTTCACCAAGGTGAGTTGGGAGGCCGCCAAGCCCACGCCAACGCCCAGACCTGAGCGACGCAAAAAGCCGCGACGGTCCATGGTGGGCAAGGCTTGTGACAAGCCGCGACGCAGGCTATGCACAAAAGGGGATCGCGAAGCGGTGTCAGTGACACCCGTTTTTTTGGTCAACAACATGGGACTCTCCAAAGTCGGCTTATCTCGGTGTGGCGCGGCATCAGCCGGCCTGAATCAGATTCAAATGAGGGTCGTTTTGTAATACTGCTTGACGTGAGCGCTCAGGCTGTACCCACCGCCGTTTTCAGGCGCAGGTTTGAGGGCTTCAGCGACAGGCAAGGCGCTGCCCTTGAGGGACGGCAGCACGCTCACAGCGGCGGCCAAGGCACCAGCGGTACCGGCGCCCGCGAAAAGGGTACGCCGCGACAATTTGGTCGACGATTGAGTCATGATGGTCTCTCCTCATGCGTTCCGGCTAGGAACTGTTTTACATATCTAAACCGCGCTGAATCTACCAACCTCGCGCGCCTTCGGCAAGCGATATATTCGCTGCTGAAAAACGCTCCATGATCAGCGCAGTGGTGGCATCTCGGAACCAGAATTTAACAGCAGAGTCCGTGCCACTTTCATTTAGCAGGGACTTTCTATATGAATCATTGGCTTGCGCACCTTTACCGCCGGGCACCCCATGAAGTCTTGGTCAGCCTGTCATTGTTTTGCGACAAATTGTCGCAAAACAATGACTCAATTAACCCAAAAACAGACCGTCAATCGCGCAAAAAAAGAGTGGCACAAACCACGCAACGCCCTTTACCCGAGTAAATTAGTCGGGCCTATTCCAACCATCGCCATTCAATCGAACCTACCCCCGTGACGCAAAACGCATCTCCCTTGTCCGACAAAACCACCGACGGTTGGCCGCTGTGGTCCATTTTGATCGTCGATGACGAGCCCGGCATGAGGAACTTTCTGGTCAAAACACTGGCGCCCCGCTGCCACGGTGTTCGTCAGGCGGGCAGTGCTGAAGAAGGCGCCGAAGTCTTGCAACACCATCACGTGGACCTGATCATTCTCGACATTTCTCTGCCCGGTAAAAACGGGGTGAGTTGGCTCAAGGAATTGCGCGAACAAGGCTACTCAGGCAAGGTCATTTTGATCACGGCCTTTGCCGACCTGGACACCGCCATTGAGGCCTTGCGCGCCGGTGCCTCAGACTTCATTCTGAAGCCTTTTCGGGTGCCGCAAATACTCAACGCCATCAAGCACTGTTTTGAAAGTGCGCAATTGGCGCGCGAAAACTATGTGCTCAAGCACACCCTGACGGCGCGTGACGGCACCAGCACCGGTCTGGTGGGGCGCTCGCTGGCCATGACGGCGATCAACCAATCGATGGGGCGCGTCGCTGCCGTCAACAGCACGGTGTTATTGCAGGGCGAATCGGGCACGGGCAAGGAGTTGGTGGCCCGTGCGCTGCACACGTTGAGCCCGCGCGCCAGCGGCCCTTTTGTGCCGGTGAATTGCGCCAGCATGTCACCCGAGTTAATCGAGAGCGAGTTGTTTGGCCATGCCAAGGGCGCGTTCACGGGCGCTGTCAAAGCGCGGGACGGCTTGTTCTATTACGCCCAAGGAGGCACGCTCTTTCTGGACGAGGTCGCCGAACTGCCTTTGGCGGTGCAAGCCACCTTGCTGCGCGCGCTGGAAGATCACCAGATTCGCCCCGTGGGCAGCACGCAGTTGCAACCGGTCAACGTGCGCATCATTGCCGCCACCAACCAACCGCTGGCCGACGCGGTGGCGAGTGGCCGGTTTCGCAAAGACCTGTACTACCGGCTACAGGTGGTCGAGATCACCCTGCCCCCACTGCGCGAGCACAAGGAAGACATTGCTGACCTGGTCAACCATTTCATGACGCAGCTGGTGCCGGTGCTGGGCGTGGCCCCGCTGCACATCACCCCCGCCGAAATGGCCTACTTGCAGCAGTACAACTGGCCTGGCAACGCCCGCGAGTTGCGCAACCTGATCGAGCGCTCCCTCATCTTGGGGGCGCTCAACGTGTCCGCATTGTTCACACTGGGTCAGCCGCAGTCGGCCACCAACATCTTGTCAAGCACCAACTCGGCAGTCACCGACCTGCAATCACTGGAGAAACAGCACATCCTGACCGTGCTCGACTCGGTGCAGGGTGACAAAGGCCAGGCGGCTCAACTGCTCGGCATCTCCAAGCGAACCCTGGAGCGGCGCTGCGCCGACTGGGCCACCCCGTAATGCCCCCAGCCCGCTCCACCGCCCCACTTTGGGCGCGCCTGACCCCGCGCTGGATCAGCCAGTCGGTTCGCAACAAGCTGCTGGCCATGGCCTTGTTGCCGCTGCTGGTGGTGTTGCCTTTGCTGATTGGCGCGCTGGTGCTGTGGGGCAATGCCGCCTATGACCGCCTGCTGATCACCAAGGTGCGCAGCGATCTGGCGGTGGCGCGCGGCTATTTTGAACAGGTGCTGAACACCGTCGGCTCTGGCACCCACGCCGTGGCCGGATCGCACCAACTGCATGTGGCGCTGGCCAGCCAGAGACCTCACTCAGTTGCAAACCCAGCTGACCAGCGCACGCGCCCGCCTTGGCTTTGACTTCATCAACCTTTACTCACCCCAAGGCCAACTTCTGACCGCCGACTGGACGCCGACCCACCCGCTGCCAGCCCCGGCCGCTGTGACCGACCCAGCCAGCCAGCCGCCCCGCGCCACGACCAGCGACATCGATCAACCCGCCGGACTGAAACTGCTGTCTGCGGCGCAATTTGCTGGCCATGGCCCCGCACCTGAGCGAGCGCATTCACATTCCGCTGATTGGCACCGCCAACGCCTCGCCCACCACGCGCACGCAGGAAGACCGGGCGCTGGTGATGTTGTCCAACGCCCCGGTTCTGGGCCCGGCGGGTGAAACCCTGGCGGTGGTGCGCGCTGGCGTGCTGCTGAACCAGAACCTGGACCTGATCGACCACATCAACCACATCGTTTACCCCGACGGCTCGCTCCCCCTGGGCAGCCACGGCACGGCCACGCTGTTTCTGGAAGATGTGCGCATCGTCACCAACGTGCGCCTGTTTCAAAACCTGCGCGCCATTGGCACCCGCGTGTCCCAGGCCGTGCGCGAAACGGTGCTGGACCGCGGCGAGTCCTGGTTGAACCGCGCCTTTGTGGTGAACGACTGGTATGTCTCGGCTTACGAGCCGCTGCTTGACCAGACCGGCCAACGCGTGGGCATGTTGTACGTGGGCTACCTGGAGGCGCCGTTTCGCCAAGTCAAAACCGGCATGCTGGCCTTGATTGTTGGCATTTTTGTGCTGGTGATCATTCTGGCGGCAGTGTTCTCGCTGCGCTGGGCGCGCAGCATTTTCAAACCCGTGGAACAAATGAACCACACCATGCGCCAAGTGCAAGACGGCGACACCGGCGCCCGGGTGGGCGAAGTGCAGGCACGCGACGAGGTCGGGCGCCTGGCCAACCACCTCGACCAGTTGCTGGACGTGATTGACGACAAAACCCGCAGCCTTCAGGAGTTTGCCGACGATCTGGACGCCAAGGTTATCGCCCGCACCCGCGAACTTGCCGAAAGCAACACCTCGCTGCAGCAGGCCCAGCAGCAACTCGTCAAGTCCGAGAAGCTGGCCGCCATTGGCCAACTCACCGCCAGCGTGGCCCATGAGATCAACAACCCGATTGCCGTGATTCAAGGCAATCTGGACCTGGTGCGTGACCTGTTGGGCGAGCAAGTGAAGCCGGTGGCCGCCGAGTTCAAACTGATGGACCAGCAAGTTGACCGCATGCGCCTGATCGTGACCCAGTTGCTGCAACATGCGCGCCCCAGCGACTTCGCCGGCTACGTCGAGGCCGTCGACACCCGCCTGGCGCTGGAAAACTCACTGGTGCTGGTGGGGCACCTGCTGGCGCACACCGGCATCACGGTGGTGAAAGATTTTCAGGCCACCCAGGCGGTCGAGATCAACCGGCAAGAGCTGCAGCAAGTGATCATCAACCTGTTGATCAACGCCATTCAGGCCATGCCCGACGGCGGCACGCTCTTGCTGCGCACCCGCGACCAGGTGGACGATTCGGGCGCCCCCGGCGTGGTGATGCAGGTGTGCGACACCGGCGCCGGCCTGAGCCCGGAGGTGAGCGCCAAGCTGTTTCGCCCCTTCTTCACCACCCGCCCCGACGGCAATGGCCTGGGGCTGTGGATCAGCGTTGGTCTGGTGGAGCGTTATGGCGGGCGTATTCAGGGCATCTCGCGCCGTGATGCCGGCGAAGACAGCCCCGGCGCGGTGTTCAGCATCCATTTGCGCCGAGACGGCGTCTCTGAGTCTGAATAGCGGCTACGCCCCCCCAGCAGATGCCCTTGCTTAAGCTACTATTTTTATAGCTGCTTACGCATACCAGCAAAGGGCAAAGTGCCATATTTGGCACATAAAACCACCGCATTCGTTGACTCTGGCTCTCTGCCCATCTACCTCGGCTGTCAGCGTCGTTGCGCCTACGCCGTGCGCAAGTTGAGAAAAATCAAACGCCCAACGTCGGCTTGAGGGACCATGGCCGCAAGGTGTGGTTTTGCGTCGAGCGATGAACATGTCGCGGCGACTTCGAGGTAGGCCCCGCCAGAGACGAAACGTGCTGACGTGCCATGGTGGCCCACATGCAAAGGAGCGTCAATGAAGTCGCCTGAGGAGAACGAATCGAGCGACAACTCTTTGCGGGCGCAGGTCGAGGCATGGCTCGCCCGGCAATCACGGCAACACTCCGGCCATCCCTCGAACGCCGAACTGCGCCACGAACTTCAAGTCCACCAGGTTGAACTGGAGTTGCAAAACGAAGCCCTTCAACAGGCCCAAGCCGAGCTGGAGCGCTCCCGGAATCGCTACATGGATCTGTACGAGTTCGCGCCGGTGGGCTACATCACCCTTTCAAGCGTCGGTGTGATTGATGACATCAACCTCACTTCTGTCAAACAACTGGGCATAGCACGCCACGCCTTGCGACAGCGCCCCTTCGCGTCGCTGGTGATCCCAGAGCACCAGGGGCGCTGGGAAAAGTGTTTAAAAAAAGTGCTGTCACAGACGCCAACAGCCCGCGTGGAAGTAACGATGGTTCGCGGTGATGGTTCGGTCTTTGACGCCCAGCTTGATTGCCATTACCAGAACGGCGACCACGCAGGCGGGCCCGTCCGGCTGGCCCTGATTGACATCAGCGAGCGGAAACTGGAGGACGCCAAGCGCCAACTCGCTGCCAATGTCTTTGCCCAAACCCGTGAGGGCATTGCCATCACCGACGCCAGCGGCGCCATTCTGGAAGTGAACGCCGCGTTCACACGAATCACGGGCTACAGCCGTGACGAAATTGTGGGGAAAAACCCCCGAGTGATGAGCTCAGGTCGCCAGGACCACGCTTTTTACACCAGCATGTGGCGCGAGTTGCTCGCCAAGGGGCACTGGCATGGCGAAATTTGGAACCGGCACAAGGACGGCCAGTTGTATGCGTCGCTGCAAACGGTCAGCGTGATTCTGGACGAGGATGGGCAGCCGTTTCAATACGTGTCCATGTACTCCGACATCACCGAATTGAAAGCACAACAGGTTCAACTGGAGCGCATGGCGCACTTTGACGCCCTGACCCACCTGCCCAACCGCATTTTGCTGGCAGACCGGCTCAGGCAAAGCCTGATTCAGACCGGGCGCCATGGGCCAACTGTTGCCGTGGGCTACCTGGACCTGGACGGCTTCAAGACCATCAACGACCGCTATGGCCATGCGGTCGGCGACCAGATGCTGGTGGCTTTATCACACCACATGAAGGAGGTGATGCGCGAAGGCGACACGCTGGCCCGACTGGGTGGTGATGAGTTTGTCGTGGTGCTGCCTGATCTGGAGGACCAGGTCGCCAGCGTGCCTTTGTTGAACCGCCTGCTGGAGGCGGCGTCTGAGGTTGTGACGATTGCGGGACACAAACTCTCTGTGACGGCCAGTTTGGGGGTCACTTTTTACCCGCAAGCCCAGATGCTGGATGCGGACCAGTTGCTTCGGCAAGCAGATCAGGCCATGTACCAGGCCAAACTGGCGGGTAAAAACCGCTACTGCGTCTTTGATGCCGAGCATGACAGCGGGGTTCGCCTTCACCTGGAAAGCCAGGAGCGCATTCGCCTCGCTCTTGAAGCCGGGGAGTTTGTGCTGCATTACCAGCCCCGGGTCAATATGCGGACCGGCCAGGTGCTGGCGGCTGAGGCCCTGGTTCGCTGGCAACACCCGGAGCGCGGTTTGCTGGCACCCGCGATCTTCCTTCCAGTGATTGAAGACCACCCCCTGGCGATCACGCTGGGGGAATGGGTCATTGACAGCGCTTTGACACAAGTGGAGCGGTGGCGGGCTCAAGGTTTGAGCCTGGGTGTGAGCGTCAATGTGGGGGCCGGCCAGTTGCAGCAGCCTGAATTCATGACGCACCTGCAAAACCTTCTGGCGGCTCATCCTCAACTCAACCCGTCCAGCCTGGAACTGGAAATACTGGAGACCAGCGCCCTGCAAGACGTCGCCCAGGTCTCGCAGCTGATTGCCGACTGTGCGTCCATTGGCGTGAAATTCTCGCTGGACGACTTCGGCACCGGCTACTCATCACTCACCTACCTGAAGCGATTGCGGGTGCACACCTTGAAGATCGACCAAAGCTTTGTGCGTGGCATGCTGCAGGACGCCGAAGACCTCGCCATTCTGCGCGGCGTGATCAGCCTGGCCTATGCGTTTGACCGCCAAGTGGTGGCGGAGGGAGTCGAGAGTGTGGAACACGGCAGCCTGTTGGTGAAACTGGGCTGCGAACTGGGTCAGGGCAATGCCATTGCCCCGCCGATGCCAGCCCAGGCACTAAGCAACTGGTTGACCCACTGGCGTCCCGACCCGGCGTGGGGCTTGCCCCTCCTGAAATAACTGAGGGTTTGGCGAGCCCGTCTGGCTCAGCTCAGCATGTCAAAGCCTTGCGCCTCCACGCCGACGAAGGCACGGGTGAGTTCGGCCACGGCGGCGTAGAAGCGCGCCTTGGGGTGTTTTTGGATGTCATCACACATCGTCAGCACCCAGGGTTGCAGGTGGGTGGCGAAGAAGGCCTGCTGGCGGGTCAAGTTGGCCACGGCCACGTCGTCACCCGCAATCAGAAAGCGCATCACTTCGCACAGGTAAGCGATGTGGTCTTCGGTCTCGGACATGGCGTCGTCGCGGGCCAACCCCAGCTCAGCCAGTTCGGTGCGCAGGCGGGCCAGTGGTTTCTCGTTCAAAAACCCACTCATGAAGTGCGAGCCATAGAGGTAAACCTCGGGTTTGCCGACACCGCCAAACAGGGTGTTGTACTCGGCCTGAATGGCCGCGTCCGTCATCTCGCGGGCCACGCCCACCAAGGCTTGCCACGGGGCCTCCAGAAAGGCGCCTGCTGCGGGTGCCTC
Organism: uncultured beta proteobacterium; assembly: GCA_963781205.1. Lineage (GTDB taxonomy): Bacteria > Pseudomonadota > Gammaproteobacteria > Burkholderiales > Burkholderiaceae_C > Rhodoferax. The sequence goes on from CAWAFG010000032.1 coordinate 109,506, forward strand.
GGTGCTGGCCACGCGCAAATTTGCTATCAAATCAGGAGCTGGTGGCGCATAGTAGACAAGCGCCAGCAAGCCATAAAGCTCTGAACGGGCGGTTTCTTCGTCCAGCGCGCTGCTGACGGCTGTATCGGAAGCAATGTGGGGCAGAGGCATCATGATTTAGAGGTCCGTGATTTTGGATTCGTTCTGGGCGGAGTGAAGGTCAATCACACGGCAGTCGCTGCACATCTTCAGACGCTCCAGCGCGGCGCCCTGGAACATGCTATGGCCTGCCAGCTTGCCCAGCATGACCTCAATGGCCTTCATGGTGCCAAAGGGCTTGCTGCAGCGCACGCAGGAATACGGCTTCATCTCGTTGATGACCACCGCCTCTTTGCGCAGCGGGCTCAGGTTGAGCTGCGGCACCAGGGTGAGTGCTTTTTCCGGACAGGTCTTGACGCACAAGCCGCACTGCACGCAATTCTTCTCAATGAATTTGAGCTGCGGCGCCTCGGCGTTGTCTTGCAGCGCACTGGCCGGGCAGGCGTTGATACAACTCAGGCACAGCGTGCAGGCGTCCTTGTTCAGGCTCAGCGCGCCCAGCGGCGAGCCAATGGCCGGCAAGGCAATGACTTCGGCCTGCACCGGGGCGTGGGCCATCAGGTGGTCCAGCGCCAATTCCAGCGTGGCCCGCTTGTCGGCCTGCACCGCAAAGCTGGCCACACGGCTCACCACTTGAGCCGGCGCCGCGCGCAAGGCCCGGTCCAGCTCTGCCAGGTCGCGGGCGTCCCGCGCCTGCAAGACCTTGAAGTGCTCGCCCTGGTAACCCATGCCGTTCAAAATGGTTTGCGCCACCGCCATCTGGGTGCGCAAGGCCTCGGCGTATTGCGGGGCCTCTTCGTCGGTCATCAGCACCCAAACCTGACTGGCGCCGTAGGCCACGGCCGTCAGCCAGACCTCCAGCCCCAAAGACGAGGTGTGCCACAGCGCCACCGGCAGCACGCGGGCTGGCACACCATGCGTGCCGTCTTTGGCGCCGCGCTCCAGTTGGGCTGCGCGGCCCAAGTCACCCAGCAAGCGGCTGCCTGCTTCCTGGCTGTGCAAAAGCAGAGCAGCGTCTTTGCCGCCGTTGCGCGCGTAAGTGCTCAACAGGGTTTTGAATTTGACGCCTTGGTCACTGGCCCGGGGGTAGGCAAAGGTCATGGCGCCGGTGGGGCACACCGTGCTGCAGGTGCCGCAGCCCACACACAAATTGGGGTTGACCTTGATTTGCTGGCCCTTGCGGTCCGAGCTGATGGCGCTGGCCGAGCACACGTCAATACAGGCCGTGCAACCGGTTTTTTCGTTGCGGCTGTGGGCACAGAGCTTTTGTTTGTAGACAAAGAACTTCGGCTTCTCAAACTCACCCACCAGAGAGCGCAAGGTGTTCAGCGGCTTGAGGTCCTGACCGTCCCAGCGCAGATAGCCCTGTGGCAATGCGTGCTGGGTGAAGGCGGGAGTCGCCCGCAGGTCCAGCACCAGGTCAAATTTATCGGTGGCCGTTTCAGGCGCGCGGTTGAAATCAATCGCGCCCACGTTGCAGACCTTGACACAGGCGCGGTGCGACTGGCAGGCACTCATGTCCACCTGGTAGTCCAGACCAATCGCGTCTTCCGGGCAGGCGGCCAAACACGCATTGCAGCGGGTGCACAAATCCAGATCAATCGGGTTGTTGCGCAGCCAAGTGAGTTCAAACGCGCCCAACCAGCCCGTCAAAGACTGAATCTTGCCGCCCAGCACCGGGTAGCGACGCTCCTGCGCCGCACCCAAGTCACCCACACCCTGGGTGAACAGGGTCACGTCCAGCGCATCGCCCAACAGTTCGGCGGCGCGCTCGGCGGCGCCCAGTTCGCCAATGATCAACACACGCCCGGCGCTCTTAAAGGTGACCGTGGCCACCGGCTCGGGCTCGGGCAAATGCGCGGCTGCCAGCATGGCGGCAATTTTGGGTGTGGCCTTGGTTGCGTCCTTGCTCCAGCCCCCGGTTTCGCGAATGTTCACAAAGCGGATCGGGCGCGCTGACTGAGGCCGTGTCGGCCAGCTCAGCAAACAGGCGCTTTTCCTGCGTGCAGGCCACCACCACCTCGTCGCCGGACTTGACGGCAGTCAGAAAAGAACCCGCCTCACGGCGGCACAGGCTGGAGTGCAGGGTCAGCGTTTCATTCAGTGCCGCGCCCAGGCTCTTGGGGTCCAGCGGCATGGTTTGGTTGCAGTCGCAAATCAGGGTGGTCATTTTTTTGTGTCTCGTCCAACGCGTCGGGCGTCTGTTTGTCTAAGGGCTCAGATTCGGGCCGTGTCGGCGAAGCGGACTCTGTCAGGGAGGGGCTCGCCTCATCCTGCTCAACAACCGGCACAGAGGGTTTAGCCTGGGCCGTCTCATCCTCGTCGTCAAAGAGCTTGAGGAAATGGGCACTGGCCATTTTTCGCAGCATCGACGCCGGCAAGGGGTCTGGCTTGGAATAGTCGTCAATGTAAATGTCCAAACCGTCCATCACGTTGTAGTGCGGGTCGGTGAACAGTTTTTTCATGGCCGCATTGCGCACATCAGGCGCGACCGCCCGGTTCACAAATGGGGCGTAACTGTCGTCAGGCGTCAGCGCCTTGACATCGTCCAGCGACAACACCGGTGGCTCGGCCTTGGGTGTGGTGCCGTCGGCTGTAGAGGCGAGTTTTTCAGCCGGCAGGGGCGTTGCCTCCGCCCGAATGGGGGCAGGTGGCTTTGGCACCAACACCGGCTCGGCCAGAGGCTTGCCTTCAGCGACGGCCTGTTTGCGCTGGGACCAGCGTCCCAAAAATCCTTCAGCCACGGCCACCTCCGCCAAACTTCTTTTCCGTGCTGATGGACGCGGGGTTGCCAAACCGGTCGGTCAGCGAGCGAAAGCTCTCGGGGCGCTTGCGGCGTTTGAGTTCCACCACATGGTGCTCGTCCACAAAAGCCTTGAGCCAACTCACCACCGGCTCGGGGGCCGGTAGTTGCTCCACCGTTTCCTGCGCGTCCAGCCAGCGGCCGGCGTCGTAGTAACTCAGGCTCACCATCACCGGCAGGGCCAGGGGTTCGTCGGCCACGGTGGCTTCTTCTTCCATGCGCCACAGCACGAACCAGCCGGGGTGGTCGGTGGTCACGTTCATGTGATAGCCCTCGGCATCGTCCTTGAACAATTCCACCGTGTAGCCCGGATGCAGCCAGCGTTCTTCGCTCTCATTTTTATAGAGCAAGCGCGGCGTGGTGCCAAAACCTTCTTCGTTCGTCACCACGTCGGCCAGCACCCAACGCCAAGCTTGCCAGCGGCTCATGGCCCCTTCAATGCGCTCGCGCCGCATGATGACGGCGACTTCAATGGCGGGACGTTCGGTCATGGCGTGCTTCTCTCTCAGTGTGGCGCGGGACTCGGCCGTCCGGTGAATCAGGTGTCTTTGGAGATTTTGATGGACGGGAACTTGGACGAAAAGTCCTTGTTCTTCGCCGCAATCGACACGGCCACCTTGCGGGCCACCGCTTTGTAAATCTCAGCCACATCGCTGTCCGGGTCGGACACCACCGTGGGCTTGCCGTTGTCCGCTTGCAGACGAATCTGCATGTTCAGCGGCAGCGCACCCAGGTAGTCCATCTTGTAGTCAGCGGCCATTTTCTTGCCGCCGTCGGCGCCAAAAATATGCTCGGTGTGGCCACAGTTGGTGCACACGTGCACCGCCATGTTTTCCACAATCCCCAAAATAGGCACGCCGACTTTTTCAAACATCTTGATGCCTTTTTTGGCATCCAGCAAGGCAATGTCTTGCGGGGTGGTCACCACCACGGCACCCGTCATGGGCACGCGCTGGGACAAGGTCAACTGAATGTCGCCAGTGCCTGGGGGCATGTCCACAATCAGATAGTCCAGGTCACGCCAATTGGTCTGGCGCAGCAATTGCTCCAGCGCCTGTGTGGCCATGGGGCCGCGCCAGATCATGGCTTCGTCTTGTGCCACCAGAAAACCGATGGACATGACCTGCACGCCGTAGTTTTCCAGCGGGTCCATGGTCTGGCCGTCCTGGCTCTCGGGCTTGCCGGTGATGCCCATCATCATGGGCACGCTGGGGCCATAAATGTCGGCATCCAGCAAACCGACGCTGGCACCTTCAGCGGCCAACGCCAGCGCCAGGTTCACCGCCGTGGTGCTCTTGCCCACGCCGCCCTTGCCGGACGCCACCGCCACGATGTTTTTCACATTGGGCAGCAGTTGCACACCGCGCTGCACCGAATGAGGCACCACCTTCACATTGACGTTCACCGACACGTTGTCGACGCCAGCCACGCTCTTGGCGGCGGCAATCAGTGCCTTGCGAAAACCTGGAATCTGGCTCTTGGCGGGGTAGCCAAGTTCGACGTCAAACGCGACGTCACCGGCGCTCACGTTCAGATTTTTGATGGACTTGGAGGACACAAAGTCCCGTCCGGTATTGGGATCGATCACACTGCTTAGTGCGTCCATCAGCATTTGTTCTGTCACAGCCATTGATTACTCCTGAATCCCCGTAGTCTAGCCAACCGCCACTTAACCCTCGCCAACACAGGCAAATCAGTGTTTACCCTTTAAGCAACGGGATTGCCGGGCATTTCTTGCCCCCACAGGGGCACGGGCGCCCATCATATTTTTGCAATGCTGAAAAGCTCCGCCTCCCGACAATCTTCACGACCGGCCACCGCCTTGATGCTGAGCGGGGGTGGCGCCGACTAAAATCGCGTTCTCTCCCAGAAAGCCCGATTCATGTCACGTCAACTCTTTGTTACCACCGCCCTGCCCTACGCCAACGGCAATTTCCACATCGGCCACATCATGGAATACATCCAGGCTGACATTTGGGTGCGGTACCAGAAGATGCGCGGCAACGCGGTCAATTTTGTGTGCGCCGATGACGCCCACGGCGCCCCGATCATGATTGCCGCTGAGAAAGCCGGCATCACGCCCCAGCAGTTCGTGGCCAATATCGCCGCCGGCCGCAAGCCCTACCTGGACGGTTTCAACATTGAGTTTGACAACTGGCACAGCACCGACGCACCTGAAAACCATGAACTCGCGCGCCAGATTTACCGTGACCTGCGCGACAACAAAGACGGCTCGCTGATCGAGACCAAAACCATTGAGCAGTTCTTCGACCCCGAGAAGAACATGTTTTTGCCGGACCGTTTCATCAAAGGTGAGTGCCCCAAGTGCCATTCCAAAGACCAGTACGGCGACAACTGCGAGGTGTGTGGCGCGGTCTACGCCCCCACCGACCTCATCAACCCGTTTTCGGCCCTGTCTGGCGCCACGCCCGAACTGAAAAGCTCGGAGCACTTCTTTTTCAAGCTATCTGACCCGCGCTGCGTGGCCTTTCTGGAAAAGTGGACGCAAGACGGCAAGTTGCAGCCCGAAGTGGCCAACAAGGTCAAAGAGTGGTTCTCGGTGCGCACCAACCCGGACGGCACACAAAGCGAAGGCCTGGGTGACTGGGACATTTCCCGCGACGCGCCTTACTTTGGCATCGAGATTCCCGACGCGCCGGGCAAGTACTTTTACGTTTGGCTGGATGCGCCCATTGGCTACCTGGCCTCACTGAAAAACCTGCTGGAGAAGCGCGGCCAGGACTTTGACGCCTACATGGCCAACCCAGGCCTGGAGCAGTACCACTTCATTGGCAAGGACATCGTCACTTTCCACACCTTGTTTTGGCCCGCCACGCTGCATTTCAGCGGACGCAAGACGCCCGACAACATCTTTGTGCACGGCTTCCTGACCGTGAACAACGGCGAAAAGATGAGCAAAAGCCGTGGCACCGGCCTGGACCCGCTCAAGTACCTGAGCCTGGGCATGAACCCCGAATGGTTGCGCTACTACCTGGCGGCCAAACTCTCGGCTCGCAACGAAGACATTGACTTCAATGCCGACGACTTCATGGCCCGTGTCAACAGCGATTTGATTGGCAAGTACATCAATATTGCAAGCCGCACGTCCAAATTTATCTCAGATAAATTCAACGGGCAATTGTTGAACCCCTTTGAAATTCACAAGGTGGCTGATGAAGCAACTAAAGAACTAATTTCGCAAGCCTTTATTCGCCAGCAATCGGTTGCCAGCGCCATTAAGAACGCGGTCACCTGTATTGAGATTCGTGAATTTGGCACTGCCATGCGTTCAGTTATGGAAGCTGCGGACCGAGCCAATGAATTTATTGATCTTTACAAGCCTTGGAACCTTGCCAAAAACCCCGAGGATCATCAGAAACTCCAACTTGTTTGCTCCTTCGCAATTGAGTGGTTTAGGCAAATGACGATCGCACTGGCTCCCGTTTTGCCAGCAACAGCCACACGTATTTGGTTGTGGTTAGGGGAGTCAAACCGAATTCAAGGCGCAATTGGTTTCCAACAGGATCAATTAACAGCGCCTATATATGTCAACACTGCCGGAATTGGGCAATTCACGCCCATGATGCAACGCGTGACCGCCGAACAACTTGACGCACTGTTTGAGCCTCCAGCGCCCGCAGAGAATGCGCAAGCCGCTACTGAAATCATAGTGCCGGGCGGTGAACCCATTGCCCCCACCATCACCATTGACGACTTCGCCAAGATCGACCTGCGCATTGCCCACATCGTCAACTGCGAAGCGGTGGACGGCTCTACCAAGCTCTTGCGCCTGACGCTGGACGCGGGCGAGGGCCACAACCGCAATGTCTTCAGCGGCATTGCCAGTGCCTACAAGCCCGAAGACCTGGTGGGCAAACTCACCGTGCTGGTTGCCAACCTGGCCCCGCGCAAGATGAAGTTCGGCATCAGCGAAGGCATGGTGCTGGCCGCCGGCCACGCGGACGAAAAAGCCAACCCCGGCATTTACGTGCTGGAACCCTCCCCCGGCGCCCAACCCGGCATGCGGGTGCGCTAAGCCAGTCACCGCATGATCCCTCAGCTGCGCGGCTGGACGGCAGTCCAGCGGACCCCCCAGAACAATGTTCGCCTTGGGGTCACGCTCAGCTTTGTTGCAGGCGCCACCAACGCGGGCGGCTTTCTGGCGGTGGGCCAGTACACCTCCCACATGACGGGCGTGCTGTCGTCCGTGGCCGACTCGGTGGTGCTGGGCCAACTTACTTTGGCCGGGGTGGGACTGGCGACGTTGGCCGCCTTTCTGTTTGGCGCCATGACCACGGCCTGGATGGTGAACTGGGGCCTGCGGCGCCAGCTGCAAAGTGCCTATGGCGGCCCCCTGCTGCTGGAGGCCGCCTTGTTGCTGGTGTTTGGACTGTTTGGCACCGGCATCAACTTCTTTGCCGGGCTCTTTGTGCCGCTGACCGTGCTGGTGCTGTGCTTCATCATGGGATTGCAAAACGCCGTCATCACCAAAATCTCACATTCCGAGATTCGCACCACCCACATCACCGGGCTGGTCACTGATTTGGGCATCGAATTGGGCAAGTTGTTCTACATCAACCGTCGCACCAGTGACAGCCTCGTGAAAGGCAACCGCCAGAAGATTCGCCTCCACGCCAGTCTGATTGGCAGCTTTTTCCTCGGTGGGTTGTCCGGGGCGCTTGGGTTCAAACACATTGGGTTTATCAGCACCGTGCCGTTGGCCATCTTCCTGCTTCTGCTGGTATGGCGCCCGGTGCTCAACGACGCCCGGCATTGGATGGACGCCACACGATCCGACCATGACGACTGACCACCCACCTCCACCATGACATCACCTGCCGAGCCTCCTCGCGCCTCATCCGGTTTTCGCCCCCGGCTGCTGGATGCACTGAAAGACTACAACCGGGCCCGCCTGCTGAAAGACGTGGGCGCTGGCGTCACCGTGGGGGTAGTGGCGCTGCCTTTGGCCATGGCATTTGCCATTGCCAGTGGCTTGAAACCCGAGGCGGGCTTGTTCACCGCCATCATTGCCGGTCTGATTATTTCGCTGTTGGGCGGCAGCCGGGTACAAATTGGCGGTCCGGCCGGCGCGTTTATCGTCATCGTGTACGGCATCGTCGAGCGTTATGGCCTGGCCAACCTGATCATTGCCACCGCCATGTCGGGGGTCATGCTGTTTGCGTTTGGCTTCTTCAAACTGGGCACGCTGATTCGCTTCATTCCCATTGCGGTGATCATTGGTTTCACCAATGGCATTGCGGTGCTGATCGCCGTCTCGCAGGTGAAAGACTTCCTGGGCCTCAGTGTGAGCAACATGCCCGCCAGTTTTTTTGGCATGTTCCACGCGTTGAAAGGCGCCATGCACACGCTGAACCCTTACGCAGCGGGCTTGGCACTGGCCTGCTTGGCGCTGCTGGCGTTCTGGCAATTTGGCCTGTCTCGCCTGCGCCGCTCTCTGCCGTGGACCGGGCAACTGGCCACACTGCCCGGCTCCGTGGTGGTGCTGGTGCTGGCCACGGCCGTTGTGTCGCTGTTTGACCTGCCGGTGGAGACCATTGGCAGCCGGTTTGGCGGCATTCCCAGCGGACTGCCGGCGCTGGTCTGGCCCGATTTCTCTTGGGAAAGTGCCCGCTTTTTGCTGATACCGGCCTTGACGCTGGCGCTGCTTGGGCGCCATCGAGTCTTTGCTCTGCGCCCGGGTGGCTGACAACCTGATCGATGACCGCCACAACCCGAATCAAGAGCTGATGGCGCAAGGCATTGCCAATTTTGTGACGCCCTTCTTTGGCGGCATGCCCGCCACCGGCACCATTGCCCGCACCGTGACCAACGTGAAAAGCGGCGCCACCTCACCCATTGCCGGCATCGTGCATGCGCTCACCTTGCTGCTGGTCATGCTGCTGGCCGCGCCGCTGGCGCAAAACATTCCGCTGGCGGCCATGGCGGCCATTCTGATGTTTGTGGCGTGGAACATGGGCGAATGGCACAAGTTTGTCCACCTGCGCCAGTACCGACTGCCCTACCGCTTGACCTTGCTGGCGGTGTTCTTCCTGACCGTGGTGTTTGACCTGACCGTGGCCGTGGAAGTGGGTCTGGTGGCGGCCTGCATCACCTTCATCTACCGCATCTCCAGCCTGTCGCGCTGTGTCGAGGTGTCAGCGGCTGAATGCCCCGACTACCCGAAGAATACGGGCCAGGTCGCGGCTTATCGCCTGTATGGCGCCCTGTTTTTTGGCGCCGTGAAGTTGATTGAAGACCTGCAAGACCACTTGCCGGGCGAGTCGCTGGTGCTGGATTTGAAAAATCTCATCTACATCGACTCCTCCGGCGCCGACACCCTGAACGATCTGGCGCGCGCCTGCCGAAAAAATAACGTTCAACTGCGGGTGTGTGGTTTGGCGCACCAACCGCTGGACATTTGCCAGCGCTGCGGCTTTCTGGACGTGGTGGGGGTTGACCATATTCACCCCAATTTGCCCACGGCCATGGCAGCGGCCCTGAACCCGCGCGCTGTCAGCCCAAGCGCCCCGTAAAATGCGACAAAGAGGTTTTAGTTCATGAATATTTTTTACCGCCCCAAATACCGCTCAGAAGTCACGTCATTCATTGACGAACTCAAAACCAAGGACCCTGCGCTGGAAGCCAAGCAACGCCAGGGGCGCGACTTGTTGTGGGACAAAAACGTGGACCGCAACGCCTGGGTCGGTTTTCGGGAGGCGGAAGTGGAACAAAAGCCCTACGTTTACCAAACCAATCCAGAACATTGAACCAATTGACCTGCAGCCCTTGCGCAACCAGCGCAAGCAGCTCCTGTTTCAATAGCAAAACTTAACCATGGGTGAGAGCGCCAGCTTGATCGATCCGCTTGCGCTTGGCCGCTCAGACATGCCCGAGGTGGTGGACAACGTGGCCGTGGCCCGCCTCTATGGCGAGCCCCTGTTCGCCATGCCCAAGGATTTGTACATCCCGCCCGACGCGCTGGAGGTCTTTCTGGAGGCCTTTGAAGGCCCGCTGGATCTCTTGCTGTACCTGATTCGCAAGCAGAACTTCAACATTCTTGACATTCCCATGGCGGGCATGACCCGCCAGTACCTGGTGTACGTGGAAGAAATCCGCAGCCGCAATCTGGAACTGGCCGCCGAGTACCTGCTGATGGCCGCCATGCTGATCGAGATCAAGTCGCGCATGCTGCTGCCGCCCAAGAAGGTGGCCGAGGGTGAAGAGGCCGAAGACCCGCGCGCTGAGCTGGTGCGCCGTTTGCTGGAATACGAGCAAATGAAGCTGGCCGGTGCCAAATTGAATGCCCTGCCCCAGTTCGGCCGCGACTTTCTCACGCCGCAAGTGATCGTTGAGCAATCCCTGCAAACCCGCTTTCCTGACGTGAGCGTGGTCGATCTGAGAGACGCCTGGCGCGACATCTTGCGCCGCGCCACGCTGGTGCGCCACCACAAGATCACCCGTGAAGAGCTCTCGGTGCGCGAACACATGAGCATGATGCTCAAAAAGCTGCAAGGCCGGCGTTTTGTCGAATTTGAAGACCTGTTTGACCCCAGCCAAGGCACGCCCGTGTTGGTGGTGACCTTCATCGCGATGCTGGAACTGGCCAAAGAAACACTGATCGAAATCACCCAGGCCGAGGTATTTGCCCCCATTTACGTCCGCCTGGCCTACTCCCCTGCTTAAGGTTTGCATGACCGCCCCCTCCGTGACATTGCGTATCGCCCCTCCTCCCCTTCAATTTGACGTGCTGATCGTCGGAAGCGGCCTGGCCGGACTGAGTGCTGCCCTGCTGTTGGCCCCCAAGCACCGCGTGGCGGTGATCACCAAACGCGCCGTGCATGAAGGCTCCAGCGGCTGGGCCCAGGGCGGCATTGCCGCGGTCTGGAGCAAAGACGACAGTTTTGAAGCCCACGTGGACGACACACTGGTGGCCGGCGCCGGTCTGTGCGACCTGGACGCCACCCGCTTTGTGGTGGAACAGGCCCCCCAGGCCATTGCCTGGCTGCAATCCATGGGCGTGCCCTTCTCTGAAGAGGCCGGCCAGCTGCACCTGACCCGTGAAGGCGGCCACAGCGCCCGTCGCATCGTGCACGTGACCGACGCCACGGGTGCGGCGGTGCAACGCACGCTGATTGAGCGGGTGCGCAACACCCCCAGCATCACCCTGTTTGAGAACCACACGCTGGTGGACCTGATCACCGCCGACAAGCTGGCGGCCATCAACGACGCCGACGACAGCGCTGCCAATCAGTGCCTGGGCCTGTACGCGCTGGACGAAGTCACCGACGAGGTGCTCACCTTTCAAGCCCCGCACACCATTCTGGCCACCGGCGGCGCGGGCAAGGTTTACCTCTACACCACCAACCCGGACACGGCCACCGGCGACGGCATCGCAGCGGCGTGGCGGGCGGGCTGCCGGGCGCAGAACATGGAGTTCATCCAGTTTCACCCCACCTGCCTGTACCACCCGCACGCCAAGTCCTTTTTGATCAGCGAAGCCGTGCGCGGCGAAGGCGGCCGCTTGCTGCTGCCCGACGGCACCCGTTTCATGCCGGGCCACGATGCCCGCGCTGAGCTCGCCCCGCGCGATGTGGTCGCCCGCGCCATCGACTTTGAGATGAAGAAAGGCGGTTTTGACTGTGTGTACCTGGACATCTCGCACCAGCCGCTGAGCTTTTTGATGGAGCACTTTCCCAACATCTACGCGCGCTGCCTGGAGTTGGGTATTGATATTTCCAAGCAACCCATTCCAGTGGTGCCTGCCGCCCACTACACCTGCGGCGGCGTGGTGGCTGACTTGTCGGGCCGCACCGACTTGCAAGGCCTGTACGCCATTGGCGAGACCGCCTGCAGTGGCTTGCATGGCGCCAACCGGCTGGCCAGCAACTCACTGGTGGAATGCATGGTGTTCGCCCAAGCCACTGCCAAGGCCATCGACGAGGCGCCTGTGGGGCCCTTGCCCGAGTTGCCGGCCTGGGATGAAAGCCGCGTCAGCGACCCCGATGAGATTGTGGTGATTTCCCACAACTGGGATGAGCTGCGCCGCTTCATGTGGGACTATGTGGGCATTGTGCGTACCAACAAGCGCTTGGAGCGGGCCGCCCACCGAATCACCCTGCTGCAAAGCGAGATTCACGAGTTCTACGCCCGCTTTCACGTGACCCGCGACTTGCTGGAACTGCGCAACCTGGTGCAAGTGGCCGACCTGATTGTGCGCAGCGCCCAGGCCCGCAAAGAAAGCCGTGGCCTGCACTTCAGCCGGGACTACCCCGACATGCTGGAGCAAGCCGACCCCACGGTGCTAACCCCCAGCAACCTGCCCCAACAACACCTCAACTTGAGCAAGACCTGAGCGAACAATGACCTACAGCGTCAAGGAAATCTTCTACACCCTGCAGGGCGAAGGCGGCCAGGCCGGCATGCCGGCGGTGTTTTGCCGCTTTGCCGGCTGCAACCTCTGGAGTGGGCGCGAGAGCGACCGCGAGAGCGCCGTGTGCCGGTTTTGCGACACCGACTTTGTGGGCACCGACGGCACACTGGGCGGCAAATTTGCCCAGGCCGATGCCTTGGCCGACCGCATTGCCGCCCAGTGGCCCAGCACGGACACCGCCAACCGCCTGACCGTGCTGACCGGCGGTGAGCCCCTGATGCAAGTGGACACCGCACTGATTGACGCCCTGCATGCGCGCGGTTTTCGCATTGCGGTCGAGACCAACGGCACGATGCTGGCCCCACCCGGCATTGATTGGCTGTGCGTCAGCCCCAAGGCGGGCTCACAGTGGATTCAAACCTGGGGCCAAGAGCTCAAACTGGTGTGGCCACAAGCCGGTTTCGACTTGCACACCATGGCCACCACGGGCGAGTTCGAGCACCGCTTTCTGCAACCCATGGACGGCCCGGTGCAAGCGGCCAACATTGCCACCTGCATCGACACCTGCATGCAAAACCCCACCTGGCGCTTGAGCCTGCAAACCCATAAGGTCAGTGGCATTCGCTGACCAAGGAGGCCCGACTGGGCCTACGCAGCGCCTGACGGCCTGACCGGTTGGCGCACGCTCCCGCCCAATTCCGGCGGCACCGCCACCCCGAGGACTGACCCCATGTTTCATCCCCCGCCCATAGGCACGTTGGCCCAGCGCAGCTTGAAAAGCGTCTGGCACCCCTGCACCCAGATGCAACGTGCCGCCACCGTGCCGCCTCTGGCCATCATGCGGGGCAGCGGCCCCTGGTTGTATGACGATGCCGGCCAGCGTTACTTTGACACCAGCAGTTCCTGGTGGGTCAACCTGTTTGGCCACGCCGACGCGGGCATCAATGCGGCCATTAAGGCGCAGCTGGACGCGCTGCCCCACGTCATGCTGGCAGGTTGCACCCACGCGCCGGCGGTGGAACTGGCCGAACGACTGTCTGCGTTGACCGATGGGGTGTTGGGTCATTGCTTCTTTGCCAGTGACGGCGCCTCGGCCGTGGAGATTGCGCTGAAGATGAGTTTTCACCACTGGCGCAACCGGGGTCGAAGCGACAAGCACGAGTTTGTCTGCCTGCGTCACGGCTACCACGGCGAAACTTTGGGGGCACTGGCCGTCACCGACGTCGCCGTGTTCCGCGACGCCTACGACCCCTTGCTACTGAAGTCGCACCAGGTCATGTCGCCAGACGCCCGCCAGGCCCTGCCCGGTGAATCCGCAACCGATGTCGCCCGCCGCGCAGCAGCCGAGCTGAAAGCGCTGTTGGAAGCCCGCCACCAGCACATAGCCGCCCTCATTCTTGAGCCACTGGTGCAGGGCGCCACTGGCATGGCTATGCACGACCCGCTGTACCTGCGGGAAGTGCGGGCCCTGTGTGACCGGTTTGAAGTCACCCTGATTGCCGACGAAATTGCCGTGGGCTGTGGCCGCACCGGCACCTTCTTTGCCTTCGAGCAAGCCTCACCACCGGGCCAGCCCCAAATTTGGCCGGACCTGATTTGTCTTTCAAAAGGCATCAGCGGTGGTTACCTGCCGCTCTCGCTGGTACTGAGCCGCGACAGCATTTATGAGGCCTTTCTGGACGACGATGTGGCGCGGGGCTTCTTGCATTCGCACTCCTACACCGGCAACGCCCTGGCCTGCCGCGCCGCTTTGGCCGTGCTGGACCGCTTTGAGCAGGATGATGTGCTGGCCAAAAACCAGCGGCGAGCCGATGTCCTCAACACTGCCCTGGCCCCGCTGCGCGCAGATGCCCGGCTGGAACACTGGCGTCAGCGCGGCATGATCTGGGCCTTTGATGTGCGTGAAGACCTGGTGGGGGCGCGCTTTCCCGAGCGCTTTCACCTGGCAGGCCGCACGCATGAACTGCTGATTCGCCCCATTGGACGCACCGTGTACCTCATGCCGCCCTACCTGCTGGACGACGAACTCAGCCCCTGGCTCGCCCGTGCGCTCACCGCCACGCTGAACGACGTACTCAACCAAACCGACACCGATGCTCATCTCACACCTGAACCACCAACTGCGTGAACGCGAGGCGTTGGCGCTCACCCGCCAGCGACGCATTGCCGAGTCCGCAAGCGCGCCGCACCAGCGTCTGACGCACGGCGCCCAGCCCGCGCGCGATCAGCTCACGTTTTGCAGCAACGACTACCTGGGTCTGGCCAATCACCCGGCACTGATTGGCTCCGTTGCCAAAGGCGCCCGGCTCTATGGCGCAGGCAGCGGCGCCTCGCACCTGATCAACGGCCACTCCCGCGCCCATGTGCTGCTGGAAGACACGCTGGCGGCGCACCTGTCGCCCTGCATCCCCCAAGCCCGCGCACTCACTTTTTGCACCGGCTACATGGCCAACATGGCGCTACTGACCAGCCTGGGTGATGCCAACGCCACCCTTTTTTGCGACAAGCTCAACCACGCCTCCTTGATCGACGGCGCCCGCCTGGCAAAGGCCAGCGTCAAGCTCTACGCCCACCGCAACTTGCCTGACCTCGCTCGACAACTGGTCGAATGCACCACGCCCATCAAACTGATCGTGACCGACGCCGTTTTCAGCATGGACGGCGACCTGGCCGAGCTGGACGAACTTCTGGCCCTGGCCGAGCAATTTGACGCCTGGTTGGTCGTGGACGACGCCCATGGCTTTGGTGTGCTGGGCGCACAGGGGCGCGGCAGCCTGTCGCACTTTGGCTTGTGCAGCGAGCGCCTGATCTACATGGGCACGCTAGGCAAGGCCGCTGGCTTGAGCGGCGCTTTTGTGGCCGCTCACCCCAGCATCATTGAGTGGTTGATTCAAACCGCCCGTGCCTACATTTACACCACGGCCGCTCCACCCGCCATGGCCCACGCCTTACTCACCAGCCTGGCCCTCATTCAGGGCGACGAAGGCGAGCAACGCCGCCAACACTTGCAGGCCTTGATTGCGGAACTGCGCCAGCAACTGCAGGCTTTGGTTGAGAAACATCCCGCGCTGGGCTGGACGCTGACCGACTCGCACACCGCCATTCAAGGCCTGGTGGTTGGCAAGAATGCCACGGCGCTGGCACTGTCCAGCCAGTTGGATGCGCGAGGCCTGACCGTGCCTGCCATTCGTCCGCCCACCGTGCCCGTGGGCACCGCCCGCTTGCGCATCACCCTGAGTGCTGCCCACACCATGTCCGACATTGTCCAATTGATGAACGCCCTGGCCGAAATTGCACAAACCCAGGAAAACACTCCGACATGACTCAGAACCCACCACTTCAAAGCTGCTTTGTGGCCGGCACCGACACCGGCGTTGGTAAAACCCACATTAGCGCCGCCCTGCTGCACTGGTGCGCCCAACAAGGTTGGGCCAGCGCCGGCCTCAAACCGGTGGCAGCCGGCACCACCGTGGTCAATGGACTGGTTGTCAACGACGATGTACAGGCCCTGCAGGCGGCCAGTTCCGTTGATTTAAGCGACGCTGAAGTCGGACCCTTTCAATTCGAGGCCGCTTGCGCCCCCCACATTGCCGCCCAGCTGGAAGGTAAAACCATTGAGCGTGGGCCCCTTCTGGTCGCCGCCCACACCCTGATGGCCCGCGCGGAAATCACCGTGGTCGAAGGCGTAGGCGGGTTCTGTGTGCCGCTCAACGACGAATGGGACACCGCCGACTTGGCCCAGGATCTGGGCCTGCCCGTGGTGCTGGTGGTGGGCATGCGGTTGGGTTGCCTGAGCCACGCCTTGCTCACGGCTGAGGCCGTTCGCACCCGTGGCCTGCCGCTTGCGGGCTGGGTGGGCAATGTGATTGACCCCGATATGCCCCACCTGGCCGCCAATCTGGCAACCCTGCGCCAGGAGATGCAGCGCCGCCACCAAGCGCCCTGCCTTGGCAGCGTGCCCTGGATGAGCCAGCCCACCCCGGCCCTGATTGCGGCGCACTTTGACGCTGCAGCCCTGCGCGCGGTGCTGGCCCCTGGGCTTCCACTGAAGGCCTTGGGGCACTAGTGAGTTCCGCCTAAGCCGGGCGAAACCTCTGGTTTGATCGACTAGACTCCCGCCATTACTGAATCGTTCTCGGAGACAGCCATGAACAGCCCAACCGCCGCTTCCAACACACCTTACGGCACCCTGCCCACCACCAGCAGCCCCACGGCGCGCAAGCCCGTGAGCCTGCCCCGCCTGTTAGAGATGCGGGCCCGTGGTGAAAAAATCACCATGCTGACCGCCTACGATGCCACGTTTGCCGCTGTGGCCGATGCGGCGGGTGTCGATTGCATCCTGGTCGGTGACTCGCTAGGCATGGTCTGCCAGGGTCTGTCCAGCACCGTGGGCGTTACGCTGGACACCATGCGTTACCACGTCGAAAGCGTCGCTCGTGGCGCCCGCCGAGTACAGGCCACAGTCTGGATCGTCGGTGACCTGCCGTTTGGCAGCTACCACGAGTCCAAAGAACAAGCCCTTCGCAGTGCCGTCGTTCTGATGGAAGCAGGCGCTCACATGGTCAAGCTCGAAGGCGGAGGCTGGACCACCGAGACCGTGCAATTTCTGGTGGAGCGCGGCATTCCCGTGTGCGCCCACCTAGGGCTCACGCCACAAACCGTACACGCATTGGGCGGCTACCGGGTGCAGGGTAAAACCATTGAATCCGCCGCTCTGCTGAAGAAACAAGCCCATGAACTGCAAGACGCCGGCGCCTCCATGATGGTGCTGGAGATGGTGCCCGCCGCGCTGTCAACCGAGGTGACCAACGAGTTGCTGCATTGCCATACCATTGGCATTGGCGCCGGCAAAGACACTGCTGGCCAAGTGCTGGTGCTGCACGACATGCTGGGAATGAACCTGGGGAAAATGCCAAAGTTTGTGCGCAACTTCATGCTTGACGCCCCCGGCATCAAAGAAGCCATGCAAGCCTATGTGGCCGCCGTGAAAAACGGCAGCTTTCCCGACAACGCCCAACACGCCTGGTAAGGCGTTCTCCCATGCAAATTGCCCGCACTGTGGCCGAACTGCGTCAGCAGCTCAGGCATTTCAACCACGCCTTCTTTGTGCCCACCATGGGCAACCTGCACGAGGGGCACCTGGCCCTGGTGCGCCAGGTCACACGGGGGCGAGGTGGTGGCCAGCATCTTCGTGAACCGGCTGCAGTTCGCGCCCAACGAGGACTTTGACACCTACCCCCGCACGCTGGAAGCGCGATGCCCAGTTGCTGGCGGCCGCTGGCTGCGACGTGCTGTTTGCGCCGTCCGAAGCCGAGCTCTACCCCCAACCGCAAGGCTACAAGGTGGTGCCACCGGCCGAGCTGTCCGACATCCTGGAGGGCGCCTTCCGCCCGGGGTTTTTCACGGGCGTGAGCACCGTGGTCCACAAGCTGTTCAACCTGGTGCAGCCGCAGGCCGCCGTGTTTGGCAAGAAGGACTACCAGCAGCTCATGATCATCCGCAACCTGGTGACTCAGATGGGCCTGCCCATCGAGATCCATGGGGGCGAGACCTTGCGTGCGGACGACGGGCTGGCCCTGTCCTCCCGCAATGGCTACCTCAGCGAGCAGGAGCGCGCCGAGGCCGTGCAACTGATCACCGTGCTGCGGGGCGTGCGCGAGCAGATCCATGCCCAGCGCCGTGACGCCGTCCTGAGCGAGGACAGCGTCCAGCAGCTGGAAGCACAAGCCATGGCCGCCCTGAGCGCCTGGGGCTGGCAGCCCGACTACGTGGCCGTGCGCCGCCAGCGCGACCTGCAAGCCCCGCAAGGCGGTGATGCACTGGTGGTGCTGGCCGCCGCCAAGCTGGGCAAGACCCGGTTGATTGACAACCTGGAAGTTTGAGCCGCTTTACTGGCTGCACCGGGCCTCCAGCGCTTGGTCAGCCATCAATAGTGCGTGACCAAAGTGCGGCGGGAGGATCGCCACCGCTATTGATTCAATAGCTACTCGCGCTTATATCTTCTGCGCTACCGGGCTAATTGGCATTGAAAATCCAAGCCGCAGTGTTTGGTGAATTGCCGGACTGCCAAGGCTTGACTCGCCGGGTGTCATGGCTCGTTGTTCGATGGTGTACTGTATGCGCCGAAGACGACGAGGCGCCTT
>CAWAFG010000033.1:0-10294 GCA_963781205.1 uncultured beta proteobacterium
CGCCCTGTCCATGGTCGAAGCGGCTGAAAAAAGTGGTGAACTCAATCCGGCGCCACCACCATCATTGAAACGCCACCTTGGTGCAACACTGTGTCGTCCGGCCTGCCAATGCGTGGCCGCCGTAAAGGCTACAAGCTGATTCTGGTCATGCCTGACAACACGTCCATTGAGCGCCGCCGCCTGATGCTGGCCTACGGCACCACGTTCTACCTGACCCCCAGGAAAAGGGACGCGCAAAGGCGCCATTGCCCGCGCCTCCGAGTCGATTGCCGCCACACCCACTCTGGACGCCTCAGCAGTTTGAGAACCCCGCCATCATTGACGTTCACGTGCGCATCACCGCGCAGGAAGTCATCGCCGATTTCCCCAACGGCGTTGACGTGCTGATCACCGGCGTGGGCACCGGGGGCCATATCACCGGCTGCGCGCAGGTTCTCAAGGCCAAGTGGCCCAACCTGAAGGTCTTCGCCGTCGAGCCCGTGGCATCCCCCGTGATTTCCGGCGGCGCGCCCGCCCCTCACCCCATTCAAGGCATTGGCGCGGGCTTCATCCCCAAAAACCTGAACACCGAATTGCTGGACGGCGTCATCCAGGTGGACGGCGAACCGGCCCGGGAGATGGCCCGCCGCTGCGCCGCAGAAGAAGGCATGCTGGTGGGCATCTCCAGCGGCGCCACGCTGGCCGCCATTGCGCAAAAGCTGGGCGAACTGCCCGCAGGCGCCACCGTGCTGGGCTTCAACTACGACACGGGTGAGCGCTACCTGTCCGTTGAAGGCTTCTTGCCCGCCTGACACTGACGCGGCCCACGCGCCGCATTGAAGCCCTCAAAGGCCGCCCTTGGACGCCACCTGCCCGGCGTATGATGGCGGCCCTTCTTTTGCTTGATAAACACGAGCCATGATTCGACTCACAGAACTCAAATTGCCGCTCACGGCCCTGCCGGTTGACGAGCGCCGCGCCGCCGACGCACCCTCAGAGACCGACGCCGATCGCGTCCCCACTCCGCACCCCATTGCCGCCCTGCGTGACTTGGCGGCCAGGGTGCTGGGTATTGCCGCGACTGAGATTGCAGACCTTCACGTCTTCAAACGCAGCTTTGATGCACGCAAGGCCGAACTGATCGTGGTCTACATCGTCGATGTGCGCCTGAACGACGCCGCGCAGGAGCCGGTGGTGTTAAGCCAGTTTCCGGCGCACCCACAGATTTTTGCGACGCCTGACATGGCTTACCAGCCGGTCGGCCACGCGCCCGCTGATCTCCCTCTGCGCCCTGTCGTGGTGGGTTTTGGCCCCTGCGGCATTTTTGCGGCGCTGGTGCTGGCCCAAATGGGGTTCAAGCCCATCGTGCTGGAGCGTGGCAAATCGGTGCGCGAACGCACCAAAGATACATGGGGTTTGTGGCGCAAGCGGGAGTTGAACCCGGAGTCGAACGTGCAGTTTGGCGAAGGCGGCGCCGGCACGTTTTCAGACGGCAAGCTCTACAGCCAGATCAAAGACCCGCGCTTTTTGGGCCGCAAGGTGATGAACGAGTTCGTCAAAGCCGGCGCGCCGGCAGAAATTTTGACCGAAGCCCACCCCCACATTGGCACGTTCAAGCTGGTCAAAGTGGTGGAGAACCTGCGTGAGCAGATCATTGCCTTGGGCGGTGAAATCCGCTTTGAGCAACGCGTCAGTGATGTGTTGATCGAAGGGGATGGCCCCAACCGCCAAGTGCGCGGGCTCACCGTGCTGGACCTCAAAACAAACCAATCTTATGAACTGGCGACGAATCAGGTGGTGATGGCGCTGGGTCACAGCTCGCGCGACACCTTTGCCATGCTGTTTCAGCGCGGTGTGGCGATGGACGCCAAGTCCTTCTCGGTTGGCTTTCGGGTGGAGCACCCCCAAGGCGTGATCGACCGCGCCCGCTGGGGCCG
The DNA here is from genome assembly GCA_963781205.1 of uncultured beta proteobacterium. Taxonomy (GTDB): domain Bacteria; phylum Pseudomonadota; class Gammaproteobacteria; order Burkholderiales; family Burkholderiaceae_C; genus Rhodoferax. Next base: position 1,917 of record CAWAFG010000033.1, read on the forward strand.
CCACGCCGGCCACCCCAGTTTGGGCGCAGCGGATTACAAACTGGTGCATCACGCCAACAACGGCCGCTCGGTGTACAGCTTTTGTATGTGCCCGGGTGGCACGGTGGTGGCGGCCACCTCGGAGCCCGGCCGCGTGGTGACCAATGGCATGAGCCAGTACTCCCGCAACGAACGCAACGCCAACGCCGGCATCGTGGTGGGCATTGACCCCAGCGACTTCCCCGTCGACGCCGCCGCTTTTCATGCGGCGCTAGGCGAGCACGTGGCCACACCAGACACGCTGGGTGGCGGGCAACACCCGCTGGCGGGCATCGTCTTGCAACGCCAACTGGAGTCCAACGCTTATGTCATGGGCGGTAGCGACTACAACGCCCCCGGCCAACTGGTAGGTGACTTTGTGCGAAACCAAGCCTCCACCCAACTCGGCGGCGTGGAGCCGTCTTACAAACCGGGTGTGACCCTGGGCAGCCTGAACGCCGCCCTGCCGGGCTACGCCATTGAGGCGATTCGCGAAGCGCTGCCCGCGTTTGCCAAGAAGATCAAAGGCTTTGACATGCACGACGCCGTGCTCACCGGCGTGGAGACGCGCACCTCGTCACCTCTGAAAATCCCGCGTGGCGACGACTTGCAAAGCACCAACACCCAGGGCCTGTACCCGGCCGGGGAAGGAGCCAGCTATGCCGGTGGCATCTTGTCGGCAGGCGTCGATGGCATCAAGGTGGCGGAAGCGGTGGCGCGCCGCTTGCTCGGCAGTCTTAACTGAGGAGACCGGTGACCCGGAGCCTCTCCCAGGGGGGGGCCATCCACACGAAGTTGCTGCGCCCACTTCTTGGAAGCGATCAACCGCTCCGCCAGGAAATCGACAAAGCGAAGCGCCAGCGAACCGGGCGCAACATTGGTCGGCCAGACGGCATAGATACCGGGGGCCTGCAGCCGCCAATCAGGCAACAGCTGCACCAGCCGCCCGGCCTTCAAATCGTCTGCCAGCAAAAAACCCAGCGACACAATCACACCCCGCCCATGAATCGCGAGGCGCCGCGCGGCATCCGCGTGATTAACCGTTAGCCGGGTATTGACCTCCACGCGGTGGGTTTCATCTGCTGCGTTGGTGAAGTCCACAAATTTGGGCAACATGGTGCTGTGCACCCACGGCCAGTTCTCAAGTGCTTCAGGGTGAGTGATTCGGTCGTGCTGCGCGATCAAAGCGGGTGCGGCGCAGACCACCCGCTGCACGTTCATCAACTGGCGGGCGCGCAAACCCGAGTCTTCCAGCCAGCCAATGCGAATGGCCACGTCAAAGCCGTCCTGAAGCTGGTTCAGGCGCGCATCGTCCAGGTGCAAATCAAGGTCGACCTCGGGGTAGGCTTCTGCGAACTCGGACAGGTCATCCATGAATGGCCCGCCAGCCAACATGGCCGGGGCGGTGATTCGGAGCCGCCCGCTGAGCGTGCGTTGCCGCTGGGAGACCCGGTCCAGCGCCTCTTCCGCCGCTTCGACGGCGCGCGCGCAGGACTCATGGAACACCCGGCCATCGTCGGTGAGCGATAACTGGCGGGTTGAGCGGTACAACAAGGCGCAACCCAGTCGCTTTTCCAACTGAGAGACGTGGTGACTCACTACCGAGGGCGACAGGCCCAAACGGGTGGCCGCCCCACGAAAAGAGCCCTCACCCACCACCGTCGCGAACACGGCCATGCTGCGCAAGTCATCGATCATTAACTCACCCCATCGAACAGTGAAATTGATTCATCCCATCTTATCAAACCACTCACTTTCGCTCACACTGGCGACATGGCGACGGCAGTCAACGACTTTTCGATATCGAGGACCCCAAAGCGCCAACACATCCCTTGAAAGTGAGCTTTAGCATGACGTCAGAATCAACTTTGTCCCCAGCCCCCGCAGCCCCCCAACGGCGCCGCCCCACCATCCGCTCCGCGCAAGTGGTTCGAATTGACGATCTGGGCCCGCGGCTTCGGCGGGTCACCTTTGGCGGCGAGGCCATGGCCGGCTTTAGCGAACCCCGTCCCGGCGCGCACATGAAATTGTTTTTTGGGGACTTGCCCGCCGACTGGCGCCCTGAACCGGGTGGCGTCAGACCGCTGGCCCGCACCTACACCCCCCGCCGGTTCGACGCACTGCGCAACGAGCTGGAGGTCGAGTTTGTGCTGCATGGTGAAGGCGTGGCCTCCACCTGGGCGGCCCAGGTTCAGGTTGGCGACACACTGAAGCTGGCCGGGCCGGGCGGCGGCCACGATATTTCAAGCGAATGGAAGCATGTGGTGCTGCTGGTGGACGAGACCGCTTTGCCGGCCGCCGGCATGATCATCGATGCATTGCCTGAAAATTGCAGGGTCACCCTCGTGGGCGAAGTGGAAGACGCGCAGGACGAATTGGTGCCCAGCCAGCGACCGGTTCACCACCTGACCTGGCTGCACCGGGCACCCACCGCCGCAGCGCCTGGCGCGCTGCTGCAGGAAATGGCCAAAACCCTGCCATTGACCCACCACGCACAATGGTTCGTGGCCTGCGAGGCCACGGCCATGCGCGCCATCAAGTCAACCCTGCTGAACGACCGCGGCCTGAATCGCGAACAACTCATTTCCCGGGGCTACTGGAAGCTGGGTGCGACTGATCACCCGGATCAGGACACGGGCGACTGACCCAGCCGCCATCCACATCGACCTTGGACCAGTATCAGGCCTTTGAACCGTCAACACCGGAAAAACACATGTACCGCAAAATTGTCGCCATCACCCTGTTTGTCTCATTCGTCGCCATGTCGACGTCAGGGCTGCTGATGTTTGTCATCAGTCGTCCGTCATTCACGATGCAAATGCACCCGGTGCACAAACTGTTTGGCTTGCTGCTGGTGGCAGCCGCCCTGGCGCACATTATTCTGAACTTTCGCGGCTTGAAAGCCCATGTGAAGGCGCGCGCCGCCAGCCTATGGGGCGCCGCGCTGGTGGCCGCTTTGGTGGGGCTGTATGCCGTGGCATTGAGCAACACCGTGCCAGCGGACACCGCCGCCGCGCTAGACGCGCTGGCCCAAAAAGCCGAGCAGCAAATGGAGGGGCGCTAAAGCCCACACCGCTGTTTACCCGATTTAGTCACTCACACGCACAAGGATTCCCCATGAAAATTGCCATTACCGCCGCCAGCGGCCAACTGGGCGCAGCCATCGTCCGCGCCACCGTCAACCTCGTTGGCACTGAGAACGTCGTCGCATTGGCGCGGACCCCCGCCAATGCGCAGAAGCTGGGCGTTGAGGTGCGCCCCGGGAGCTACGACAAACCCGGCGAGTTGGAGCAATCATTCCAAGGCATGGATACGGTCTTGCTGGTGTCCGGCATGGAGGCCCCTGAGAAACGGATAGGACAACACCGCAACGTGATTGCTGCGGCCAAGGCTGCCGGCGTGAGCAAAATCGTCTACACCAGTATTCAGGGGCCTGAACAAGGCACCGCCTTTTCCCCGGTCGTGCAAAGCAACCGGCAAACCGAAGCTGATGTGAAGGCCAGTGGCCTCGCCTGGGTGATTGGGCGCAATGGCATCTACATCGAACCCGATGTGGACTACATCGAAAACTACAAAGCCAAGGGCGAAATCGCCAACTGTGCCGGCGAGGGCAAGTGCGGCTACACCACCCGTGACGAATTGGGCGCCGCCTATGCCCAAATGCTGACCGGCGCCGCCCACAACGGCAAGACCTATGCACTGCATGGGGAAGCGATGACCCAGGCCACCTTGGCGCAGTATTTGAGCGAGGCCTGTGGCCAGCCGCTGCCCTACCGATCGATGTCGGTGGAGGAGTACCGGCAGGAACGCATCGCTGAATTGGGCGAGTTCTTGGGCAGCATCATCGCGGGCATTTACCAGGGCATTCGTGAGGGGCATTACAACCAAGCCAGCGACTTTGAAGCCGCTGCCGGTCGACCCCACCAGCCCTGGGCCGACTATTTCAGTCGTTTGAAAGCGGCATAGCCCCAAGGGGTTGACGCACACATGGCGAGGCAAATCTTAAAGAAAAACGGCCTCTGGCGCTTGATTTTCCTGCGGGAGCAGCTCCTAAATCAATAGCAACTATCCAGCTGGCGGGGTGGCTAAGAGCTGCGGAAAAACGCTTAGCGCTTGAACAGCGCCAGCAGGGAGCCGGCCACGACAAAGAAGCTGCCAAAGGTGCGATTCAGGGCGCGAATGTGGGTGGGCGATTTGAGAGCGCCCAAAACACGGGCAGCCAGTGCCGAGTAGCCCGCCATGACGACCAGGTCGGTGAAGGCCAGCGTGGCGCCAATGATCAAGTATTGCGGCAGCAAGGGCTGCGACACAGTCATGAACTGAGGCACGACCGCCAACAGAAAAACCGTGCCTTTGGGGTTGACGGCGTTGATCATCCAGGCGCGCAGCACCATGGAGCGGCGGGTGACTTGAACGGCGCCGTCCGCCTGCGCAACGAGGGGCCGTGCCGGTGCACGCCATTGCGAAATGCCCAGCCAGATCAGGTAAGCCACGCCCAGCCACTTGACGACCGAGAACGCCGTGCTGGACGCGGCCACCAACGCACCCAGCCCCGCACCCACCACGATCACCTGGGTCCAGATACCCAAAATCAAACCAAAGATGGTGAAGAACCCACGGCGAAAGCCGTGGTTCAGCCCTGCACTCATGGCGGCTACCGCGCCTGCGCCGGGCGAAATGCTGATGGCCCAGGACGCGGCGAAGAAAGCCAGCCAAGTGGAGAGCAACATGCGAAGGCCTTAAGGCTGTGCGTTTTGCAAAGCGGCGATGCGCTCTTCAATCGGCGGGTGGGTCGAGAACAACTTGCCAATGCCACCGGCAATGCCCATGGCCGCCATGCTCTTGGGCAACTCGCCAGGCGTCATGCCGCCCAAACGGGCCAACGCATTGATCATGGGTTGCTTGCGGTTCATGAGCTTTGCGGCACCGGCGTCGGCACGGAACTCCCGCTGGCGCGAGAACCAGGCGACGATGATGGCAGCCACAAAGCCCAGCAAAATATCAAGCACGATGGTGGTCACAAAGTAGCCAATGCCGGGGCCGCTGGAGCGGTCATCGCCCTTGCGCAAAAAGCTGTCAATGGCATAGCCAATGACGCGGCTCAAAAACACCACAAAGGTGTTCATCACGCCCTGGATCAGCGTCATGGTGACCATGTCGCCGTTGGCCACGTGGGCAACCTCATGCCCAATCACGGCTTCGACCTCTTCACGGGTCATGCCTTGCAGCAAACCGGTGCTGACCGCGACCAAAGCCGAGTTCTTGAAGGCGCCGGTGGCAAACGCATTGGGCGCGCCCTCGAAGATGCCGACCTCGGGCATGCCGATGCCCGCTTTGTCAGCGAACTTGCGCACGGTCTCAACAATCCAGGCCTCGTCAGCATTTTGAGGCTGGTTGATGACGCGCACGCCGGACGACCACTTGGCCACGGGCTTGCTGATCAGCAAAGAGATGATGGCGCCGCCAAAACCCATGATCAGCGCAAACCCCATCAGGGACGTCAAATTCAGGCCGTTGGGCGTCAAGTAGCGATTCACGCCCAGCAGATTGGCCACGATCCCCAAAACGACGACCACCGCGAGGTTGGTCATGATGAACAAAGCAATACGTTTCATGATTTCTTTCAGAAGTCTCCCCTTACCTCTGGGGAGTTAGCGCGAATGTTAGGGGGAAAAGCGCCCAATTCAAGACGGAACGGGGAGATCCCCCACATTTCGTACTTGTTTGGGCAAGCGAAACACGCTGGCGTCGTCGTAGAACGCCGGGTCTTCATTGGCGGGCCACCAACCCGGCACACCCAGCACGGGCAAGTGTGCAAACGGTTTGGACGCGAGCTTGTCGGCACTCAAGTCAGCGGCCATCCAGGCGTCCAGATTTGCTATTGAATCAATAGCTGCTTGCGCCCGGTACACGTGCGCTGTGATCGCTTTTCTAGGTGAAACCAGTTTCTCCATCAGGGCGTGGCCAAACAGCACCAGATGCGCCTGCGCCCACAAGGGACGCAGGTCAACAAACAATTGCTGCCAGTCTTTGGCGGCCAAGGCGTCCCACAGCGCATCGGGCGCTTGCAGAAAAGCGGCGTTTTCATCGAACACAGTCAAGCCGTCTCGCGCGGGGCCGCGCACGGGCTGGATGCCGGTTTGTTCAATTTGCGTCACGTGCAATTGATTCAAGCGGCGCTTGGTCTGGGGAAACTGCAACCACGCCAACCCATTAAAAAAGTCATGCAAGCCCTCGCGGGTGGGGCAGCAGCCGCTGCGAAAAATATAGCTCTCATAGGCCTCGCCAGCAGGCAACTCACCTTGCGGCACGAACTGCACAGGTGAAACGGACAAGGGGGCCGCGGCGTTGAGCGCCTGGGCGCTGGACGCACCCGCCGCCACCTGCGTTGCGGCGCCCTGCCCCATGGCCACATAGGGCGCCAGCCACGGCGCAGTCCAGTCAATGGCGGCCAGTTCTTGGGATGCCAGTGCGCTCAAACGGGCTCCTGAGGCAAGTGGTAGGTCACGGTTCTGGGCTTTTCCAGCGGCAACAAGGAGAAGTGGAGTGGGAATTTTTTCAGCAATTTGGTGGCCGTGGTGTTCTTGCCGCGCAATTTGGCGTCCAGCAGGGCTTTGGCCACTGCGGCCAAGGGGTGGGGTTGCCCGTCCTGCAGGCTTGGGACGGCCTGAAGAATGGCGGCGACATCCGGCAGCGCTTGGACGGGTGCCACGCTGTCGGCTGTCACCACGACAGGCGCACTGGACTTGGCCTTTTTGGCCGGTGCTTTTTTGGCGGCGGCCGGCTTGGGGGCCGCCGTTTTGGCCGCCACTTTTTTGGCTGGGACTTTGGCAGTCTTTCGCGCCGGCTTCTCGGAGGCTGATTCAGGGCATGGCAGTGGCTCTTGCGCCGGCCCGACCAGAATCACCCGGTCATAAGCAGACACCGCCTCACGGCCCATTTTGCTGCGCTCAGACACGCAAACCATGCGGATGCCGCGCTCACGCAACCGCACCACCAGCGGCAAAAAATCGGCGTCCCCAGAGCCAATCACCACCAATTGGGGCGGCGGGCTTTGGCAAGCCAACTCCATGGCGTCCACCGCCAAGGCAATGTCAGTGGTGTTTTTGGTCAGCGCCAAATTCACAAAGGGCCGCACCGCCCAGGCGCGCAGCACGTCGGCCAGATTCTTCAGGTTGTCGGAACTGCCATAGGCCCGGCGCACCGGCAGTGGGCCCTCTGACTCTTGCAGCACACGAAAGGCCTCGTCAATCCAGGCGCCCGAGTTCAGGTTGTCGGCATCAATCAAAAAGATAGTCACGTCAACTCCTTGTAGGGGCGGCCAGGGATCGAAGGCGCCGTATACCTTCAGGCGATCAGTTTCCAGGGCAGTGACTCACCCGAGCGCAGCGGTTTGAGCTGCGCTTCGCCAAAGGCATAACTCTCGGGCGGCGTCCAGCTTTCCCGCGCCAGGGTGATGGTGCCGGTGTTGCGGGGCAGTCCGTAAAAGTCAGCGCCATTGAAACTGGCAAATGACTCCAACTGGTGCAAGGCGCCGACCGAGTCAAAGGCTTCGGCGTACAACTCCATGGCGGCGTGCGCGGTGTAACAACCGGCACAACCTGAGGCGTGCTCTTTCAGGTGCGCCGGGTGCGGCGCGCTGTCGGTGCCCAGGAAAAATTTGGCGGAGCCACTGGTGGCCGCCTCGACCAAGGCCAGGCGATGGGTCTCGCGCTTGAGCACTGGCAGGCAGTAGTAATGGGGGCGAATGCCCCCGGTAAAGATGGCGTTGCGGTTGTACAGCAGGTGGTGCGCGGTGACCGTCGCCGCCGTGAATTCGTCCGCCGACTGCACGTACTGCGCCGCTTCTTTGGTGGTGATGTGCTCAAACACAATTTTGAGTTCAGGGAAATCACGGCGCAGCGGGATCAGCTGGGTGTCAATGAACACCGCTTCCCGGTCAAACAGGTCGATATCACTGGAGGTGACCTCTCCGTGCACCAACAGCAACATGCCGGCGCGCTGCATGGCTTCCAGCGTTTTGTAGGTCTTGCGCAAATCTGTCACACCCGCGTCGCTGTTGGTGGTGGCGCCTGCGGGGTACAACTTGGCCGCGACGACACCAGCGGCGCGTGCGCGGGCAATTTCGTCGGCGGGCAGGTTGTCAGTGAGGTAAAGCGTCATCAGCGGCTCAAACTGCACGCCTGGCGGCACAGCGGCCTGAATGCGTGCCTTGTAAGCCAGCGCCGCCTCGGTGGTTGTGACCGGCGGGCGCAGGTTGGGCATGATGATGGCACGGCCAAACTGGGCAGCGGTGTGCGGCACCACGGTGTTGAGCGCGTCGCCATCGCGCACATGCAGGTGCCAATCGTCGGGGCGTG
>CAWAFG010000034.1:0-64705 GCA_963781205.1 uncultured beta proteobacterium
CCATGAGATAGACAGACAGGAGATAACTATGCGACTCAGTACCAAAGGACGATTTGCCATCAACGCCATGATTGACGTGGCCTTGCGCGAAAAGCTGGGGCCCGTGCCCTTGTCCGACATCGCTGCGCGTCAACAAATTTCGCTGTCCTACCTGGAGCAAATGTTCAGCAAGCTGCGCCAGCACGGCCTGGTCGAAAGCACACGCGGCCCCGGTGGCGGTTACGCCCTGGGCCACCGTGCCGATGGCATCACCGTGGCGGACATCATTGGCGCGGTCGAAGAAGACGCAGCACCCGCCAAGCTGGAAGTCAACGTCACCAAGGCGCAAGCCGCCGGGCAAGACATGACCCAAGACCTGTGGGACAGCCTGAATTCCCGCATGGTGGACTACATGAAGTCAATTTCTCTGCGCAGCCTGGTGCTGCAGCAGTTGGCCAAAGGCGTTCAGATTGAAGAAAAGCCCGCTGCCAACCGCGGCGTGTTCAAGAAGCCCAAGATGGACGCCTTGCGCTCCAACGTGCCCAACTCGGTGTTCGCGCTGGGTCAGTCTCTGCTGGGTCGTACCTGACACCTGAGGCCGCAAGGCCTTCAGGCAGGTGGTGAATAAGTGTGAAGCCCACCGATAAGCCGGATTCTGTGCATGGAAACCGGTCTTGCGACCACTTTCCATGTGACTGTCATTAATCTGGGCTGTTGGTCACCCAACAGCTCGGTGCTACCTACCCGCACACTCCGGGGGCCCCGTCAACGTGTGCCTACTTGGTATTGCTGCGCGTAGAGATTGCCCGTTTCACCCGAACTAAATCGGCTCGTCTCTGTTGCTCTAATCCTCACCTTATACCCCTCACTTGCGTGATGGGCTTTCAGTGGACAGCCGTTAGCTGCTACGCTGCCCTATGCAGTCCGGACGTTCCTCCAGTGCCTGGTTTCCCAGATCGCACCAGCGACAGTCTAGTGGGCTTCACCCCCCGATTATCACGGCTAACGATATCGATATACCCAAAGCGATCCATCAATTCGTCCAAAATAGGTGACAAACAACCAAAGGAGCCCCCATGAAAGCTGACAACATCCTGCAAACCATTGGCAACACGCCCCATGTGCGCATCAACCGTCTGTTTGGCAGCGGCCACAACGTATGGATCAAGTCCGAGCGCAGCAACCCCGGCGGCTCCATCAAAGACCGCATCGCCCTGTCCATGGTCGAAGCCGCTGAAAAAAGTGGTGAACTCAAACCCGGCGCCACCATCATTGAGCCCACCTCGGGCAACACCGGCGTCGGCCTGGCCATGGTGGCCGCGGTCAAAGGCTACAAACTGATTCTGGTCATGCCTGACAGCATGTCCATTGAGCGCCGCCGCCTGATGCTGGCCTACGGCGCCACGTTTGACCTGACGCCCAAGGAAAAGGGAATGAAAGGCGCCATTGCCCGCGCCTCCGAGTTGATTGCTGCCACACCCAACTCATGGATGCCTCAGCAGTTTGAGAACCCCGCCAACATTGACGTGCATGTGCGCACCACCGCGCAGGAAATCATCGCCGACTTCCCCAATGGCGTAGACGTGCTGATCACCGGCGTGGGCACCGGGGGCCATATCACCGGCTGCGCGCAGGTTCTCAAGGCCAAGTGGCCCAACCTGAAGGTGTTCGCCGTCGAGCCCGTGGCATCCCCCGTGATTTCCGGCGGCGCGCCCGCCCCTCACCCCATTCAAGGCATTGGCGCGGGCTTCATCCCCAAAAACCTGAACACCGAATTGCTGGACGGCGTCATCCAGGTGGACGGAGAACCGGCCCGGGAGATGGCCCGCCGCTGTGCCGCAGAAGAAGGCATGCTGGTGGGCATCTCCAGCGGCGCCACCCTGGCCGCCATTGCCCAAAAGCTGGGCGAACTGCCCGCAGGCGCCACGGTGCTGGGCTTCAACTACGACACGGGTGAGCGCTACCTGTCCGTTGAAGGCTTCTTGCCCGCCTGACACTGACGCGGCCCGCGCGCCGCACTGAAGCCCTCAAAGGCCGCCCTTGGACGCCACCTGCCCGGCGTATGATGGCGGCCCTTCTTTTGCTTGATAAACACGAGCCATGATTCGACTCACAGAACTCAAATTACCGCTCACGGCCCTGCCGGTTGACGAGCGCCGCGCCGCCGACGCACCCTCAGAGACCGACGCCGATCGCGTCCCCACTCCGCACCCCATTGCCGCCCTGCGTGACTTGGCGGCCAGGGTGCTGGGTATTGCCGCGACTGAGATTGCAGACCTTCACGTCTTCAAACGCAGCTTTGATGCACGCAAGGCCGAACTGATCGTGGTCTACATCGTCGATGTGCGCCTGAACGACGCCGCGCAGGAGCCGGTGGTGTTATGCCAGTTTCCGGCGCACCCACAGATTTTTGCGACGCCTGACATGGCTTACCAGCCGGTCGGCCACGCGCCCGCTGATCTCCCTCTGCGCCCTGTCGTGGTAGGTTTTGGCCCCTGCGGCATTTTTGCGGCGCTAGTGCTGGCCCAAATGGGGTTCAAGCCCATCGTGCTGGAGCGTGGCAAATCGGTGCGCGAACGCACCAAAGATACATGGGGTTTGTGGCGCAAGCGGGAGTTGAACCCGGAGTCGAACGTGCAGTTTGGCGAAGGCGGCGCCGGCACGTTTTCAGACGGCAAGCTCTACAGCCAGATCAAAGACCCGCGCTTTCTGGGCCGCAAGGTGATGAACGAGTTCGTCAAAGCCGGCGCGCCGGCAGAAATTTTGACCGAAGCCCACCCCCACATTGGCACGTTCAAGCTGGTCAAAGTGGTGGAGAACCTGCGTGAGCAGATCATTGCCTTGGGCGGTGAAATCCGTTTTGAGCAACGCGTCAGTGATGTGTTGATCGAAGGGGACGGACCCAACCGCCAAGTGCGCGGGCTCACCGTGCTCGACCTCAAAACAAACCAATCTTATGAACTGGCGACGAATCAGGTGGTGATGGCGTTGGGTCACAGCTCGCGCGACACCTTTGCCATGCTGTTTCAGCGCGGTGTGGCGATGGACGCCAAGTCCTTCTCGGTTGGCTTTCGGGTGGAGCACCCCCAAGGCGTGATCGACCGCGCCCGCTGGGGCCGCCACGCCGGCCACCCCAGTTTGGGCGCAGCGGACTACAAACTGGTGCATCACGCCAACAACGGCCGCTCGGTGTACAGCTTTTGTATGTGCCCGGGTGGCACGGTGGTGGCGGCCACCTCGGAGCCCGGCCGCGTGGTGACCAATGGCATGAGCCAGTACTCCCGCAACGAACGCAACGCCAACGCCGGCATCGTGGTGGGCATTGACCCCAGCGACTTCCCCGTCGACGCCGCCGCTTTTCATGCGGCGCTAGGCGAGCACGTGGCCACACCAGACACGCTGGGTGGCGGGCAACACCCGCTGGCGGGCATCGTCTTGCAGCGCCAACTGGAGTCCAACGCTTATGTCATGGGCGGTAGCGACTACAACGCCCCCGGCCAACTGGTGGGCGACTTTGTGCGGAACCAAGCCTCCACCCAACTCGGCGGCGTGGAGCCGTCTTACAAACCGGGTGTGACGCTGGGCAGCCTGAACGCCGCCCTGCCGGGCTACGCCATTGAGGCGATTCGCGAAGCGCTGCCCGCGTTTGCCAAGAAGATCAAAGGCTTTGACATGCACGACGCCGTGCTCACTGGCGTGGAGACGCGCACCTCGTCACCTCTGAAAATCCCGCGTGGCGACGACTTGCAAAGCACCAACACCCAGGGCCTGTACCCGGCCGGCGAAGGTGCCAGCTATGCCGGTGGCATCTTGTCGGCAGGCGTCGATGGCATCAAGGTGGCGGAGGCGGTGGCGCGCCGCTTGCTGGGCAGTCTCAACTGAGGAGACCGGTGACCCGGGGGCTCGCCCAGTGGGGGGCCATCCACACGAAGTTGCTGCGCCCACTTCTTGGAAGCGATCAGCCGCTCCGCCAGGAAATCGACAAAGCGAAGCGCCAGCGAACCGGGCGCAACATTGGTCGGCCAGACGGCATAGATACCGGGGGCCTGCAGTCGCCAATCTGGCAACAGCTGCACCAACCGCCCCGCCTTCAAATCGTCTGCCAGCAAAAAACCCAGCGACACGATCACACCGCGACCATGAATCGCGAGGCGCCGTGCGGCGTCCGCGTGATTAACCGTTAACTGGGTATTGACCTCCACGCGGTGGGTTTCATCTGCTGCGTTGGTGAAGTCCACAAATTTGGGCAGCATGGTGCTGTGCACCCACGGCCAGTTCTCAAGCGCTTCGGGGTGAGTGATTCGGTCGTGCTGCGCGATCAAAGCGGGTGCGGCGCAGACCACCCGCTGCACGTTCATCAACTGGCGGGCGCGCAAACCCGAGTCTTCCAGCCAGCCAATGCGAATGGCCACGTCAAAGCCGTCCTGAAGCTGGTTCAGGCGCGCATCGTCCAGGTGCAAATCAAGGTCGACCTCGGGGTAGGCTTCTGCGAACTCGGACAGGTCATCCATGAATGGCCCGCCAGCCAACATGGCCGGGGCGGTGATTCGGAGCCGCCCGCTGAGCGTGCGTTGCCGCTGGGAGACCCGGTCCAGCGCCTCTTCCGCCGCTTCGACGGCGCGCGCGCAGGACTCATGGAACACCCGACCATCGTCGGTGAGCGATAACTGGCGGGTTGAGCGGTACAACAAGGCGCAACCCAGTCGCTTTTCAAGCTGAGAGACGTGGTGACTCACTACCGAGGGCGACAGGCCCAAACGGGTGGCCGCCCCACGAAAAGAGCCCTCACCCACCACCGTCGCGAACACGGCCATGCTGCGCAAGTCATCGATCATTAACTCATCCTGTCGAACAGTGAAATTGATTCATCCCATCTTATCAAACCACTCACTTTCGCTCACACTGGCGACATGGCGACGGCAGTCAACGACTTTTCGATATCGAGGACCCCAAAGCGCCAACACATCCCTTGAAAGTGAGCTTTAGCATGACGTCAGAATCAACTTTGTCCCCAGCCCCCGCAGCCCCCCAACGGCGCCGCCCCACCATCCGCTCCGCGCACGTGGTTCGAATTGACGATCTGGGTCCGCGGCTTCGGCGGGTCACCTTTGGCGGCGAGGCCATGGCCGGCTTTAGCGAACCCCGTCCCGGCGCGCACATGAAATTGTTTTTTGGGGACTTGCCCGCCGACTGGCGCCCTGAACCGGGTGGCGTCAGACCGCTGGCCCGCACCTACACCCCCCGCCGGTTCGACGCACTGCGCAACGAGCTGGAGGTCGAGTTTGTGCTGCATGGTGAAGGCGTGGCCTCCACCTGGGCGGCCCAGGTTCAGGTTGGCGACACACTGAAGCTGGCTGGGCCGGGCGGCGGCCACGATATTTCAAGCGAATGGAAGCATGTGGTGCTGCTGGTGGACGAGACCGCTTTGCCGGCCGCCGGCATGATCATCGATGCATTGCCTGAAAATTGCAGGGTCACCCTCGTGGGCGAAGTGGAAGACGCGCAGGACGAATTGGTGCCCAGCCAGCGACCGGTTCACCACCTGACCTGGCTGCACCGGGCACCCACCGCCGCAGCGCCTGGCGCGCTGCTGCAGGAAATGGCCAAAACCCTGCCATTGACCCACCACGCACAATGGTTCGTGGCCTGCGAGGCCACGGCCATGCGCGCCATCAAGTCAACCCTGCTGAACGACCGCGGCCTGAATCGCGAACAACTCATTTCCCGGGGCTACTGGAAGCTGGGTGCGACTGATCACCCGGATCAGGACACGGGCGACTGACCCAGCCGCCATCCACATCGACCTTGGACCAGTATCAGGCCTTTGAACCGTCAACACCGGAAAAACACATGTACCGCAAAATTGTCGCCATCACCCTGTTTGTCTCATTCGTCGCCATGTCGACGTCAGGGCTGCTGATGTTTGTCATCAGTCGTCCGTCATTCACGATGCAAATGCACCCGGTGCACAAACTGTTTGGCTTGCTGCTGGTGGCAGCCGCCCTGGCGCACATTGTTCTGAACTTTCGCGGCTTGAAAGCCCATGTGAAGGCGCGCGCCGCCAGCCTATGGGGCGCCGCGCTGGTGGCCGCTTTGGTGGGGCTGTATGCCGTGGCATTGAGCAACACCGTGCCAGCGGACACCGCCGCCGCGCTGGACGCGCTGGCCCAAAAAGCCGAGCAGCAAATGGAGGGGCGCTAAAGCCCACACCGCTGTTTACCCGATTTAGTCACTCACACGCACAAGGATTCCCCATGAAAATTGCCATTACCGCCGCCAGCGGCCAACTGGGCGCAGCCATCGTCCGCGCCACCGTCAACCTCGTTGGCGCTGAGAACGTCGTCGCATTGGCGCGGACCCCCGCCAATGCGCAGAAGCTGGGCGTTGAGGTGCGCCCCGGGAGCTACGACAAACCCGGCGAGTTGGAGCAATCATTCCAAGGCATGGATACGGTCTTGCTGGTGTCCGGCATGGAGGCACCTGAGAAACGGATAGGACAACACCGCAACGTGATTGCTGCGGCCAAGGCTGCCGGCGTGAGCAAAATCGTCTACACCAGTATTCAGGGGCCTGAACAAGGCACCGCCTTTTCCCCGGTCGTGCAAAGCAACCGGCAAACCGAAGCTGATGTGAAGGCCAGTGGCCTCGCCTGGGTGATTGGGCGCAATGGCATCTACATCGAACCCGATGTGGACTACATCGAAAACTACAAAGCCAAGGGCGAAATCGCCAACTGTGCCGGCGAGGGCAAGTGCGGCTACACCACCCGTGACGAATTGGGCGCCGCCTATGCCCAAATGCTGACCGGCGCCGCCCACAACGGCAAGACCTATGCACTGCATGGGGAAGCGATGACCCAGGCCACCTTGGCGCAGTATTTGAGCAAGGCCTGTGGCCAGCCGCTGCCCTACCGATCGATGTCGGTGGAGGAGTACCGGCAGGAACGCATCGCTGAATTGGGCGAGTTCTTGGGCAGCATCATCGCGGGCATTTACCAGGGCATTCGTGAGGGGCATTACAACCAAGCCAGCGACTTTGAAGCCGCTGCCGGTCGACCCCACCAGCCCTGGGCCGACTATTTCAGTCGTTTGAAAGCGGCATAGCCCCAAGGGGTTGACGCACACATGGCGAGGCAAATCTTAAAGAAAAACGGCCTCTGGCGCTTGATTTTCCTGCGGGAGCAGCTCCTAAATCAATAGCAACCATCCAGCTGGCGGGGTGGCTAAGAGCTGCGGAAAAACGCTTAGCGCTTGAACAGCGCCAGCAGGGAGCCGGCCACGACAAAGAAGCTGCCAAAGGTGCGATTCAGGGCGCGAATGTGGGTGGGCGATTTGAGAGCGCCCAAAACACGGGCAGCCAGTGCCGAGTAGCCCGCCATGACGACCAGGTCGGTGAAGGCCAGCGTGGCGCCAATGATCAAGTATTGCGGCAGCAAGGGCTGCGACACAGTCATGAACTGAGGCACGACCGCCAACAGAAAGACCGTGCCTTTGGGGTTGACCGCGTTGATCATCCAGGCGCGCAGCACCATGGAGCGGCGGGTGACTTGAACGGCGCCGTCCGCCTGCGCAACCAGGGGCCGTGCCGGTGCACGCCATTGCGAAATGCCCAGCCAGATCAGGTAGGCCACGCCCAGCCACTTGACGACCGAGAACGCCGTGCTGGACGCGGCCACCAACGCACCCAGCCCCGCACCCACCACGATCACCTGGGTCCAGATGCCCAAAATCAAACCAAAGATGGTGAAGAACCCACGGCGAAAGCCATGGTTCAGCCCTGCACTCATGGCGGCTACCGCGCCTGCGCCGGGCGAAATGCTGATGGCCCAGGACGCGGCGAAGAAAGCCAACCAAGTGGAGAGCAACATGCGAAGACCTTAAGGCTGTGCGTTTTGCAAAGCGGCAATGCGCTCTTCAATCGGCGGGTGGGTCGAGAACAACTTGCCAATGCCACCGGCAATGCCCATGGCCGCCATGCTCTTGGGCAACTCGCCAGGCGTCATGCCGCCCAGGCGGGCCAGTGCATTGATCATGGGCTGCTTGCGGCCCATCAGCTGGGCGGCACCGGCGTCGGCACGGAACTCGCGCTGGCGCGAGAACCAGGCCACGATGATGGCAGCCACAAAGCCCAGCAAAATATCCAGCACGATGGTGGTGACAAAGTAGCCGATGCCGGGGCCGCTGGAGCGGTCATCGCCCTTGCGCAAAAAGCTGTCAATGGCATAGCCAATGACGCGGCTCAAGAACACCACAAAGGTGTTCATCACGCCCTGGATCAGCGTCATGGTGACCATGTCGCCGTTGGCCACGTGGGCGATCTCGTGGCCAATCACGGCCTCGACCTCTTCACGGGTCATGCCTTGCAGCAAACCGGTGCTGACGGCCACCAGGGCCGAGTTCTTGAAGGCGCCGGTGGCAAACGCATTGGGCGCGCCCTCAAAGATGCCGACCTCGGGCATGCCGATGCCGGCCTTGTCAGCGAACTTGCGCACGGTTTCGACAATCCAGGCCTCGTCAGCGTTCTGGGCCTGGTTGATGACGCGCACGCCGGACGACCACTTGGCCACGGGCTTGCTGATCAGCAAAGAGATGATGGCGCCGCCAAAACCCATGATCAGCGCAAACCCCATCAGGGACGTCAAATTCAGGCCGTTGGGCGTCAGGTAGCGATTCACGCCCAGCAGATTGGCCACGATCCCCAAAACGACGACCACCGCGAGGTTGGTCATGATGAACAAAGCAATACGTTTCATGATTTCTTTCAGAAGTCTCCCCTTACCTCTGGGGAGTTAGCGCGAATGTTAGGGGGAAAAGCCCCCAATTCAAGACGGACAGGGGGAGATCCCCCACATTTCGTACTTGTTTGGGCAAGCGAAACACGCTGGCGTCGTCGTAAAACGCCGGGTCTTCATTGGCAGGCCACCAGCCCGGCACGCCCAGCACCGGCAGGTGCGCAAACGGTTTGGACGCGAGCTTGTCGGCGCTCAGGTCGGCGGCCATCCAGGCGTCCAGATTTGCTATTGAATCAATAGCTACTTGCGCACGGTACACATGCGCTGTGATCGCTTTTCTGGGTGAAACCAGCTTTTCCATCAGGGCGTGACCAAACAGCACCAGGTGCGCCTGCGCCCACAGCGGGCGAAGGTCGACAAACAAGCGCTGCCAGTCTTTGGCGGCCAAAGCGTCCCACAGCGCATCAGGCGCTTGCAAAAAAGCGGCGTTTTCATCGAACACGGTCAGCCCGTCTCGCGCGGGGCCACGCACCGGTTGGATGCCCGTTTGTTCGATTTGAGTCACGTGCAATTGGTTCAAGCGGCGTTTGGTCTGGGGAAACTGCAGCCACGCCAATCCATTGAAAAAGTCGTGCAAGCCCTCACGGGTAGGGCAGCAGCCGCTACGAAAAATATAGCTTTCATAGGCCTCGCCAGCAGGCAGATCGCCTTGCGGTACGAACTGCACAGGTGGAACTGGCAAGGGTGCAGCGGCGTTGAGCGCCTCGGCACTGGACACGCCAGCCGCCACATCCAATGCGGCGCCCTGCCCCATGGCCACATAAGGAGCGAGCCACGGCGCAGTCCAGTCAATGGCAGCCAGTTCTTGAGAAGCCAATGCGCTCAAACGGGCTCCTGTGGCAAGTGGTAGGTCACGGTTCTGGGTTTTTCCAACGGCAGCAAGGAGAAGTGCAGCGGAAACTTCTTCAGCAGTTTGGTGGCCGTGGTGTTTTTGCCGCGCAGCTTGGCGTCCAACAGGGCTTTGGCCACCGCCGCCAGGGATTGTGGCTGCCCGTCCTGCAAGCTCGGCACGGCCTGAAGAATGGCAGCGACATCGGGCAGCGCTTGGGCAGACGCCGTGCCGTCGATGGGCTCTACGGCAAGCGGATTGGGTTTGACTTTCCTGGTGCTTGTCTTTTTGGCAGCGGCGGCCTTGGGGGCGGCCGTTTTGGTCGCCACTTTTTTGGCAGGCGCTTTGGCGGTCTTTCGCGCCGGCTTCTCGGCGGCGGATTCAGGGGATGGCAACGGCTCTTGCGCCGGCCCCACCAGAATCACGCGGTCATAAGCCGACACGGCTTCGCGGCCCATTTTGCTGCGCTCAGACACACAAACCATGCGAATGCCGCGCTCACGCAGTCGCACCACCAGCGGCAGAAAATCGGCGTCACCGGAGCCAATCACCACCAATTTGGGCGGCGGGCTTTGGCAAGCCAGCTCCATGGCGTCCACCGCCAGGGCGATGTCGGTGGTGTTTTTGGTCAACGCCAGGTTCACAAAAGGCCGCACGGCCCAGGCGCGCAGCACGTCGGCCAGGTTCTTCAGGTTGTCGGAACTGCCATAGGCCCGGCGCACCGGCAGCGGGCCCTCTGACTCTTGCAGCACGCGAAAGGCCTCGTCAATCCAGGCGCCCGAGTTCAGGTTGTCGGCATCAATCAAAAAGACGTTCACGTCAACTCCTTGTAGAGGGGCCAGAGGTCCACCGCGCCACCGGCAGGTCAGGCGATCAGTTTCCAGGGCAGTGACTCACCCGAGCGCAGCGGCTTGAGTTGCGCCTCGCCAAAGGCATAGCTCTCGGGGGGCGTCCAGCTTTCCCGCGCCAGGGTGATGGTGCCGGTGTTGCGGGGCAGGCCATAAAAGTCAGCGCCATTGAAGCTGGCAAAGGACTCCAACTGGTGCAAGGCGCCGACCGAGTCAAAGGCTTCGGCGTACAACTCCATGGCCGCGTGCGCCGTGTAGCAGCCCGCGCAGCCTGAGGCGTGCTCTTTCAGGTGCGCCGGGTGCGGCGCGCTGTCGGTGCCCAGGAAAAACTTGGCGGAGCCACTGGTGGCCGCCTCAACCAAGGCCAGGCGATGGGTCTCGCGCTTGAGCACTGGCAGGCAGTAGTAGTGCGGGCGAATGCCACCGGTGAAGATGGCGTTGCGGTTGTACAGCAGGTGGTGGGCGGTGACCGTGGCCGCCGTGAATTGATCCGCCGACTGCACGTACTGCGCCGCTTCTTTGGTGGTGATGTGCTCAAACACAATTTTGAGTTCGGGGAAATCACGGCGCAGGGGAATGAGCTGGGTGTCGATGAACACGGCCTCCCGGTCAAACAGGTCGATGTCGCTGGACGTCACTTCGCCGTGCACCAGCAGCAACATGCCGGCGCGCTGCATGGCTTCCAGCGTTTTGTAGGTCTTGCGCAAATCGGTCACGCCGGCGTCGCTGTTGGTGGTGGCGCCTGCGGGGTACAACTTGGCCGCGACGACACCGGCGGCATGGGCGCGGGCAATTTCGTCGGCGGGCAGGTTGTCGGTCAGGTACAGCGTCATCAGCGGCTCAAACTGCACGCCTGGCGGCACGGCGGCCTGAATGCGCGCCTTGTAGGCCAGCGCGGCCTCGGTGGTCGTCACCGGCGGGCGCAGGTTGGGCATGATGATGGCGCGGCCAAACTGGGCGGCGGTGTGCGGCACCACGGTGTTAAGCGCGTCGCCATCGCGCACATGCAGGTGCCAATCGTCGGGGCGGGTGATTTGAATGGTTTGTGTCATGGGGGAATTGTCCCAAATAGAAAACAAAAAGGTCTCAATCAAATGGCGGGCGGCTGGGTCAGCAAAAACTCCCACAGCGACTGCGCATTGCGCTTGGCACTCGGTGCGCCATTGCGATTGGTCTGCACGCCGGACTTGCCCGGCTCCCGGGTGGTCGGTCGCTCCCGGTACAGGCGCACCTCCATGGTGATTTGCAGATTGGACAAGCCGGGCGGTAGCGCGCTGATCAGTCGCTTGGCGCGCAGGTCTTTCTTGACCGCGCTGTGCGGCAGGAAGGCAATGCCATGCCCCTCCAGCGCCATGGCCTTCAGCCCCTCCGCCATGTCGGTCTCGTACACCCGGTCAAAGTGAATGGCCGTGCCAGAACCTTTGAGAATCAAGTCCACCATCTGCCCCAAATAAGCCCCCGGCGCGTAGGCCAGATAGGGCAGTGGCTGGCCGGGCCGACCGGGCAGCAAATAGGCCGGTGCGCCATCGGCATCAGGTTTCACATAGGGGGCGATGATCTCCTCCCCCAAGCTCACCATTTCATAGCGCTCGGCATCGAGCTGAAAGGGCTGCGAGGGGTGGTGGTAGGCAATCAGCAGGTCGCAACTGCCCTCCACCAGGCGCATCACGGCGTCATGCACGTTCAGGGCAATCAAGCGGCTTTTCATGGGCCCAAATTTTTCGCGCAAATTGGACAACCAGGCCGGGAAAAACGTGAAGGCCAAGGTGTGCGGCACCGCAAACTCAATCACATCACGCCCGGCCGCGGTGTGGCCCCGCAGCATGGCGCGGGTGCTTTGCAGCGCCTGCAAGACCTCCAGCGACTGGTCATACAGCGTCTCCCCCGCCGGGGTGAGCCGGGTGGGGTAGCTGCTGCGGTCCACCAAATCCGTGCCCGCCCACGCCTCCAGCGACTGAATGCGCCGGGAAAATGCGGGCTGCGTCACGTGGCGCAATTGCGCCGAGCGACTGAAACTGCGGGTTTCAGCCAAACTCACAAAATCTTCAAGCCATTTGGTTTCCATGAGCCGGGATTATGCGCGGATTGCATGAGACCGCGCCGCAAGTTCATGCCTGTGACCCGTCTCCGTCACACCGGCGGTTTGGCGTGAAACGCCACCTCAAATCGGCCGCCACTCACTCAACGAAGGGGGCCAGGCATCGAACCCATGTCGGCAATCTCTGCGCTGTCGACTGCAAATTCCGGCGGTTTACGCCAATTGCCAGCAGGACGGACGGCATGGTACGTTCCGTGCTTCCCAAATTTTGCGCATCCAGACTCCTGAATAGGGTGCAGGCCTTACACCTGATGATCCTGATAATGTCTGCTCAAACGTTCACACTCAAGCAGCCAATCGGACCTTCGGCACCTTAAATCTCGCCCTGAAAACGCCGCAATGAATCGAACAGCACAAAAACAGAAGCGCCCCACCAGGCCCCCGCCATGAACCCTCCCCAGGTTAAGCCGCGATTGCTGGCGCGCCCACACAGACCGTCGGCCGCATGGCAATTGATCCGGCAGGCCGTCCTTCTGGTCACAGCCTTGGTCTTGATGGGCACCACAACGGTGTCGCAGGCCACGCCACTCGCGCTGGAAGATTCAAGCCCAATCGTGGAAGCTTGGCCGGCAGTCCGTGTGCTTTTTGATCCGACCCAAGAAATGGGTATTGCCGAGGTGCAAGAAGCCTCGGACCGGTTCGCACCCCCCACCACCGCCCATGGCACGCTGGGCATGCGCAAAGAGGCCGTTTGGCTTCACATTCCCATCTCAGTGTCGAGCCAGAGCAATGGACTGTGGGCCTTGGACATCGACTATCCGCCTCTCAACCATATTGACATTTATGTCGTCCGGGACAAGGCCATCGTTGACCAAACCACGCTGGGTAACTTGCAAGCCTACGCGCTGCGTCCCATACGCAGTCGATCACACACATTTGGACTAAAGCTCAAACCCGGCGCCAGCTATGACCTGTACCTGCGGGTGGAAAACAAGGGCGCCTTGATCCTACCCATTAGCCTGAACAAACCGTCCGAGTTTCATGCCAGGGCCCTGCAGGAGCAAATGCTGCAGGGGGTTCTCACCGGTCTGGCGCTGTGCTTGCTGTTGTACAGCCTGGCGCAATGGGTGAGTCTGGGGGAGCATCTGTTTGCCAAATATGCGATTCTGGTCACCGGTAGTCTGATGTTTTCTCTGCTTCAGTTCGGGGTCGGCGCTCAGTACGTCTGGCCGGGCAGCGTGTGGATGGAATTGCACGCGGGAGGTTTATCCGCGCTGATCGCCTCCACCGGGTCATTTCTGTTCATCGAACAAGCCCTGGCCGGCCCGGACACCAAACCGTGGTTCAGCCGCATCATGAAAACAGGGGCGGTTTTCACGATTTTTTTCGCTCTTTGTTTCGCCTTTGACCTCATTGACGTGTACATCGTTACCGCCGTCGTCGGCTCATTGGGTCTGGCGCCCGCCCTACTGGGAATGCCAGGGGCAATTGCCCGGGCCCGTCGAGGCGAAAGCGTTGGTTTTTACTTTTTGTTGGCCTGGGCGGTCTACTTCGCAACGACTGCGCTCCTGATCGAAGTCATCAAGGGACGGGTCGGAGTGAACTTCTGGACACTGCACTCCTTCCAGTTTGGTGCCACCTTTGACATGCTGGTGTTCATGCGGGTCCTTGGCTTGCGAACCAAAGCGCTTAAAACGGCGATGCAACATGCGACCCGGGAACGGGACAGCATGCACTCTCTCGCGCATACCGACCCACTGACGGGTCTACCCAATCGGCGGGGACTGAACACAGCCATGTCCAACGCGGTCAAACGGGCCAAACCTGATCATCTCGTCGCGGTCTACATGATGGATCTGGATGGGTTCAAACAAGTCAACGACCAGTATGGGCATGAGGTGGGCGACGAGTTGCTGGTGGCCGTCGCGGCTCGCCTTCGCGCCAATGTACGAAACAGTGACGTAATCGCCCGTCTGGGGGGAGACGAATTCGTAGTGATGTCTTGCGGACTGAACAGCGCGATGAAGGCGCGAGAACGGGGAGAGAAGTTGCTGATGGCGTTCAACGACCCCTTCGCCCTGAGCACACAAACTTGTCAAATTGGGTTGACGGTCGGCTACGCCCTATCACCGCAGGATGGCGTGGACGCAGTTGACCTGCTAAGACAGGCTGACGCGGCCATGTACCAAGGGAAAAAAGACGGCAAGCATTGCGTCCGACGGGCAAAATCACCGATCGCCACACCCTCGCTTGGCCTGCAATCCGATAAAAGTACCGTGCAATAGATGAAGCGCCCCCTCCTGACGCGGGGCTTGGGCAAATCAGCGACCATTCAGTGGATAGGCGGGGTCGGTATAGCCCGGTGTGGAGGCGTGCCCAGGCCGCACGTATCCGTCCACAAGGGATTCGTCCTCCGGCGTCACGGCGTAGTTCAGTGCGGGCAGGTAGTCTTGCCATTGTTTAAGAGTGCGCGGCCCCGCAATGACCGAGCTGATCGTTGAATTGGCCAGCACCCAGGCCGTGGCAAACTGCGCAACTGTGACGCCTTGACGCTGCGCATGTTCTTTCAAGTGCTGGGAAATCACCAGCGACTCTTCGCGGAATTCCGTCTCCACCATGCGCTTGTCGGCGCGGCCGGCTCGGCTGGCCGGGTCTGGCACCTGACCCGGCGGGTACTTGCCCGTGAGCACGCCTCGTGCAATAGGGCTGTAAGAGGTGACGCCAATGCCGTAATGAGCGCAGGCCGGCAACACCTCGACTTCGGGCATGCGGTTGAGCAGGTTGTAGTAAGGCTGGCACACCACCGGCCCGGGCATGCCCATCTGGCCGGCCAGGCGCACCATCTCGGCAATGCGCCAGCCCCGAAAGTTCGACACGCCCCAATAGCGAATCTGCCCGCTGCGCAACATGGCGTCCAGCGCGCGCAACGGCTCTTCCAGATTCATGCCGTTGTAGTCGCGGTGCAGGTAAAGAATGTCAACGTAATCGGTTTGCAGGCGCAACAGCGAGGCGTGCACCTCGCGCAGCATCCAGCTGCGGGAATAGTGGCCCTGGTTGACCTGATCGGACATGGCGTTGCCCAGCTTGGAGGCCAGCACCCAGTTCTGGCGCTGCCCTTTGAGCAAATCGCCCACCATGGTTTCCGAGGCCCCTTTGGTGTACACGTCGGCGGTGTCGATGTAGTTCACGCCGTGGGCGCCGGCGTCAGCGACGATCGCAGCCGCCTCAGGCTTTGCGGTCTGGTCCCCAAACATCATGGTGCCCAGACACAGGGCGGACACCTTCAAATTGCTGTTGCCAAGATTGCGGTAGTGCACGGGAGCCTTTCGGTAGAGTGACGAATCCCCGTCAGTCTATGTCAGAGCGGCGTTGCCCGCCTCGCCATGGCCGCTACAGATAAATCGACAAGACCACCAGCACCGCATAGGGAAAAGCCACTGTGGGCCGCAAGGCGCTTTTGGCGTATTCCAGCAGCAAAGTCACCGTACCGGCGCGCTGACCCTGCCACTGGGTGTGCAGCTGAAAGGGCTGCATCGTGCCCGTGGCGTGACCGCCCAGCACCGCTTCTACGACCAACAAGCGCGCGCCTAGGCGGGCCTGCCAAGTTTTCATGATGGCTTCTTGCGCCCAGAGAATCAGCACCAACATCGCGACCACCGGGGCGGACAACGACACCACCCCCGCAGCCACCAGCACCACGGCCAGCAACTTGATCAACAAGCCCCGACCCTCGTAGGCCTCATGCTGGTTTTGCAGGGTGGTCCACTCTTGCGCCCAGGCGTCATTCATCACAGAAACTCCCTGAAAGATGGCCGCACCCGGCGCGAGCCGACAAAAGGCTTAGCGCATGTTCCCGGTATGCCCCAGCGAATAGCGGCCAGGCTGAGGCCAGACGGTCAAGCCATGGGGCTCCTGCCCCACTTTCACCTTGTCCACATTGCCACTGGTGGTGTTGATGCGGTACACCACGTCGTCATACCGACCTGAGAGCCACAGGTATTGGCCGTCGGCACTGACATTGCCCATGTCGGGGCTGCCGCCACCGGGAATGGGCCAGTAGGCCGTGACTTTTTCGGTCTCAAAATTCAACACACCGACACCGCCCGGGCCCTTGGGCGTGCCATGAACTTTGTGCGTGCCACGGTAAGACACATACAGGTTTTTGCCATCGCGACTCGGGTACAGGCCGTGCGTGCCAGGCCCCACCGGGATAAACCCGACCTGGGTGAAGCTGGCCACGTCCAGCACATGCACGCCGTCGGCATCCATGTCCGCAATGTAGAGGCGCTTGCCTTCCGGGGAGATGCGGATGTCTTGCGGCATGCCTTTTTTGGAGGTGCAAATCTCGCTCTGACTCGGATCAAACGGCTCCTTGGTCACTTTGAAGCGGGTGTCCGGCATGGAGAGCTTCAGGTACCCCTCGACTTTTCGGGTTTCCAGGTTGATCTTGGCCACCGAGCCCTTGAACTCGCAGGTGAAGAACGCCAATTTGCCGTCGATGGTGAACTCACCGTGGTTGATGCCCGCGCACTGTGGGGCCTCAATCGAATACTGCAGCGCCATCGTCTGCGGGTCCCTGAAGTCCAGGCGGGCCTTGGCCTCGGCCACCACGATGGCAGACTTGCCATCGGGGGTGAAGTACAGGTTGTAGGGGTCGTCCACGTCAATGGTTTGGCCCGGCTTGCCCGTCACGGGGTCAATCGCCGTCAAGCTGCCAGTCGAGCGACGCTCGGCGTTATTGGCCACCCACAGCGTCTTCATGTCCCAGGACGGAACGATGTGTTGCGGCGCACGCCCCACCTTGAAGCGGTCCACCACCTTCATCGTCGCCGGGTCAATCACCGACACGTCGTGCGAGCGCAGGTTGGGCACGTAGATGCGCGGCAGATGGCCTTGCACCGTGGGACTGAGCTTGGCCGCTGTCGTTTCGCTGTAGAGATTGCTCGCGTCCACCACCGGCGGCATGCCCGCCAACGTGACGATTGGCACCGGCGCTTTGACGGGCACCGGTTGCGCGGGCGCTGCAACCAGCCCCGTCGGGATCACATACGCCCCACCGGCGCCCACGGCCAAGGCCAGAGCCCACAGCGCTTTTTTGAAGATTGGATTGACTTGCTTCACTATTTGCTACTTCCTGAATCGCGCTTGCTGCGCGTGAAACCCTCAATGGCGGCCACTGAGGTTTGAATGATTTGTTGCACACCGAGTTGACCCAACTCTGCCGTTGCTTTGCGGGGGTCACCACTGACGCCCAGCGCCTTGTCCGCGCTTGATGCACTGGCCATGAGGTCCTTGCGCACCAGCGCCGGGTCAACGGCCAGCGCCAACGACGTATCAGCCAGCCCCGCATGCAGGCCGATTTCACCCTCGCTGAAACCCTTGCTGCGAAGCGCCGCCACATAGGCGGTCTGCGTCACGCGGTAGTAGTCCAGCAAGGCATGAACCCGGCACGACGGGTCTTTGGCCCATTCCCGGTTCAGGCGCTGCGCGACCTTGTCTTCGTTCTTTTGGTAGCTGCCGTGGTCCCCCAAAAACACCACATCGCGAAAACCGTGTTGTTTGAAACTGCGTGCGGTGGACTCCAGCATGGACTCAAAAGCGGCATCCGAGATCGAAACGGTGCCCGCAAACCGCATGTGTGCCGCTGGCGGAGAAATACTGCCTTCGGGCACATAGGCCATGACGGGCGCTACCAGGGCATTGCCCAGGCGTTTGGCAATCTCATCGGCCAGCACCCTAACCCGCACATTGTGTTTGCCCAAAACCATGTGGGGACCGTTTTGCTCGGTGCCGCCAATCGGAATCAGAACAGTGGTCGCCCCGCCCGCCACCCGGTCGCGCACCTCGGTCCAGGTCATCTCTTCGAGGCGATTGTTGGCAGCGGCCACCGCGGGCGAAACTGGGCTCAACAACAGCACACCCACCAGCCCCAGCGCCTTGACCGCGGGGACCCACAAGGCGCTCAGCCGTCCGATCAATCGACGTGAAATGAAGTTTTTTTGCATGAATGACGCCGTGAAAGCGTCAATTGTAGGAGTGCCAGCAGCGCCCGCTAAAGCCATTGCGTCAGGCTGCGCCACGGGAGCAGCAACCACACGACAACGCAAGCGAATTGGGTCAATTTGCTGCATTTCAGGCTTTGCAAGAACAACAACAGGCTCATCAAGCCCAGCAACAGAAACACCCCACCCATAAAGACCGCGCCGGGGCCATCCACCACCGTCACAACCGGTGAGCGAATGGGCCGGGTGGAAAACGTTTGCACGTCCACCAAATACCAACCGGCGGCCGTCCACATGGCGCAAAGCAGCACCATGGCCAAGCGGGCTATCGGCGAGGTGATGGATTCAGGCTTCATGGCGTCGCGGGTGTGCTGCGTGCGACCGGCCTCACTCTTTGGATTGCTGCAGCGCCCACATCTCGGCGTAGCGTCCTTTGGCTGCCAGCAAGGCGGCGTGGCGGCCGCGCTCAATGATGCGACCGGCGTCCATCACCAGAATTTCATGGGCGTCAACCACGGTGGAGAGGCGGTGGGCGATGACGAGCGTGGTTTTGCCACGGGCCGCACTTTGCAACTCGGCCTGAATGGCGCGCTCGTTGGCGCTGTCCAGCGCAGACGTGGCTTCGTCAAAGATCAGGATCGGCGGGTTTTTAAGCAAGGTGCGGGCAATGGCCACGCGCTGCTTTTCGCCGCCTGAGAGCTTCAAGCCGCGCTCGCCCACCATGGTGTCGTAGCCCTTGGGCGTGGCGCTGATGAAGTTGTGAATGTGGGCGCTGCGGGCGGCGGCTTCCACCTGCTCGCGGGTGGCGCCGGGGCGACCGTAGGCAATGTTGTATTCCACCGTGTCGTTGAACAGCACCGTGTCTTGCGGCACGATGCCAATGGCCTGGCGCACGCTGGACTGGGTGACTTGCTTGATGTCCTGCCCGTCAAACAAAATTTGCCCGCTTTGCACGTCATAAAAACGGAACAACAGGCGCGCCAGCGTGGACTTGCCCGCGCCCGACGGGCCAACCACCGCCACGGTTTTGCCAGCGGGCACTTCAAAGCTCACATCGTGCAGGATGGGGCGGGCGGGGTCGTAGGCGAAGTTGACATGCTCAAAGCACACCACGCCTTCGCTGATCTGAATGGCTTGGGCGCCGGGCACGTCGGCCACCTCGCGTTCACGCTCCATCAGGGTGAACATTTTTTCCAGGTCGGTCAGGCTTTGCTTGATCTCGCGGTACAGCACGCCCAAGAAACCCAGCGGAATGTAGAGCTGGATCATGAAAGCGTTGACCATGACCAGGTCGCCCAGCGTCATGTGGCCGTCCACCACGCCCTGGGTGGCGCGCCAGAGCATCGCGACCAAGCCGGTGGCAATGATGAGCTGTTGGCCGGTGTTGAGCAGACTCAAGGTGCGCTGGCTTTTGAGGGCGGCTTTGCGAAACTTGGCCAGGTTCTCGTCGTAGCGAACCGCCTCAAACTCTTCGTTGTTGAAGTATTTGACTGTTTCGTAGTTCAGCAGCGAATCCACCGCCCGGCTGTGGGCGCTGGAGTCCAGTTCGTTCATCTGCTTGCGAAACTGGGTGCGCCACTCGGTCACCGTCACGGTAAAGGTGATGTAGAACGCCAGCGCAATGAGGGTGATGCCCGCAAACCAGACGTCAAACTTGACGGCCAGCAGGGTGAGCACCATGGCCACCTCGATCAGGGTCGGCACGATACTGTAGAGCGAATAACTGATGAGCGAGTTGACGGCGCGGGTGCCACGTTCAATGTCGCGCGTCATGCCGCCGGTCTGTCGCTCCAGGTGAAAGCGCAGGCTCATGGCGTGCAGGTGGCGAAACACTTGCAGCGAGATGGTGCGCGAGGCACCCTCGGTGGCCTTGGCAAAGATCAGTTCACGCAGCTCGGCAAACAAGCTGGTGGACAGGCGCAGCAGGCCATAGGTCACCAATAAGGCCACAGGCACCACCAGCAAAGCGGTGCCGTCCAGCCCCGCCTTGGGGTTCATGGTGTCAATCAGCTCTTTAAGTAGCAGCGGCACGCTCACATTGGCCATCTTGGCACCGACCATGAAGGCCAGCGCCGCCATCACGCGCCATTTGTACTCCCACAGGTAGGGAAACAGGCGGCGCAAGGTGGCCCAGTCGGTGCGGGGCGCGGCTGGGGTGGCGGTGTTGGAGGCGCCAGGGTGGGGGGGGCTGAGTTCGCCAGAGCGACGCATGGAGGACAATCTTGAAGCTTAAACAACCTTGATTGTGCCCATGTCCGAACATTCCAGCGCCCCTCCCCCCTTGCAGAACAATCCGCTGCCCGCGCCCAAGGTTCGCGCGACGGGCGTCAGCCTGCCGACCGACCAGGAGTTGGTGATGAAGGTGATTCCGATGCCTGGGGACTGCAACGCCAATGGCGACATTTTTGGCGGCTGGGTGATGGCGCAGGTGGATCTGGCCGGGGCCGTGGTGCCTGCGCGCTACACGGGGGGACGCATGGCCACGGTGGCCGTGAATGAGTTTATTTTCAAGCAGCCCGTGCGGGTCGGTGACATTCTGTCTTTTTTCTCCAAACTGGTGCGCATTGGCCGCACCTCGATCACGGTCAAGGTGGAGGTCTATGCGGAGCGATTTGGCACCCATGGCGCCTACAGCAAGGTCACCGAGGCCTTGCTCACCTACGTGGCGATTGACGAAGCCGGTCACCCGCGCCCCGTCCCCAAGCACGATCTTGCTCTTTAATCCATAGCTACCTGCGCCCTTCCAGCAAGGGCCTGAGCCATTTTTCTTCTACAAAGAGGTTCCATGACCGCTCCAGACCCCACCGAGTTCGCCACCCCTTTTGAGCAGGGCAACGCCCACCAGACCGCCACTTGGGCGCAAACGGTGGCGTTTTACGAGCGACTGGCCGACGCCTTTCCCCAAGTGCTGCGATTTTGGCAAATCGGGGTTTCGGACAACGGCATTCCCATGCATGCGGGCGTCATCACCGCTGACGGCGTGCTGGACCGGGAGACGCTGCAGGCGCAGGGCCGCCCCGTATTTTTCAACAACAACGGCATTCACCCCGGCGAGCCCGAAGGCATTGACGCCTGCATGGCGCTGGTGCGCGACCTGTGCACCAGCGCCCCGGCGCGGGCCGCACTGGGCAACACCGTGTTTTTGTTCATCCCGGTTTACAACGTGGATGGTTGCCAAAACCGCCAAGCCACCTCGCGGGTGAACCAGGACGGGCCGGAGAGCTTTGGCTTTCGGGGCAACGCGCTGCATTTGGACCTGAACCGTGACTTCATCAAGTGCGACAGCCTGGCCGCGCAGGTGTTCAACCGCTTCTTCACCGCCTGGGACCCGGACGTGATGGTCGACACCCACACCTCCAACGGCGCGGACTACAGCTACACCATGACGCTGATTCCCACGCAGTCCGACAAGCTGGGCGGTGGCCTGGGCGATTTTTTGCGCGACACCATGGTGCCCGCCATTTTTGAGGGCATGACCGCGCGTGACTGGCCCACCTGCCCCTATGTGAACCCGATCCAGCAGACGCCCGATGACGGGATTGAGGATTTTCTGGAAACGCCGCGCTTTTCAACCGGCTATGCGGCGCTGCACCACACGATTGGTTTCATGCCCGAGACCCACATGCTCAAACCCTACCCGGACCGGGTGGCGGCCATGAGCGCTCTGGTGGCCACGGTGCTGGGGTTCACGGTGGAAAACGCCGTTCAAATCCAGACATTGCGCACCCAAGCCCGTGCGGCCCGGCCCACGCACTGGCCGCTGACCTGGGCGCCGGACGACAAGCGCCCCTCCCGCTTTCTGTTCAAAGGCTATCAAGCCGTTCACAGTCCCAGCCTCTTGGGCAACTACACCCGCCTGAGCTATGACCGAAGCCAGCCTTGGGAAAAAGAGATTGACTACGTCAACCGCTTCAACGCCCAGGACACCGTTCAAGCGCCGCGCGCCTACCTGATTCCCCAAGCTTGGCGTGAAGTGATTGAGCGCCTGCAGTGGAACGGCGTGCAGATGACCCGACTGGAAGCGGACCAGACCTTGGAAGCCCGCGTGTACCGCATTGAGGGCGTCACATCCCGCCCCGACGCTTATGAAGGCCACCTGTTTCACGACGGCGTCACTTTGAGCACCCACACCGAGATGATTGCTGCGCGCGCTGGCGACTATTTGCTGGACCTGGACCAGCCCCAAGCCCGCTTTGCGGTGGAAACGCTGGAGCCACTCGCGCACGACAGCTTTTTCCGCTGGGGCTTTTTCAACAGCGTGCTGGAGAAGAAAGAGCATTTCTCAGACTACGTGTTTGAAGACACGGCGGCACAAATGTTGCGTGATGAACCGGCGCTGAGGCTCAAGTTCGAGCAGTGGAAATTGGCACACCCTGAGTTGCTGAGCGACGGACAAGCCGTACTGGGCTTTTTGTTTGCCCATGGCCAGCGCCACCGCGAACCCGAGTGGCGCCGCTACCCGGTGGCGGCCCTGCTAAAGCGCTGAAGTCGCTATTTATTCAATAGCAGCCTGCGCAGGCAGAATAAGCGCTAGAGGCCTATTCGGCTTAAAAACCAAGGCAACAGCACTAAGACACGATGTAGGCCGCTGACCCGGTGGACAGCAGCGTGCCGTCGGCACCAAAAAACTCCATGCGGGTGGAGGCCACGCGCGAGCCCAGGCGCATGACCTCAGCGCTCAGCTCAAAAAACTCACCAATACCGGGGCGCAGGTAATCCACCCGCAAATCAATGGTGCCCAGCTTGGCAAAACGATGCAAGCGCTGCGTGGGCGTCTCGTCCATGTGGCGCGCGCCAATGGCGGCCATCACCGCCAGCCCGCCCATGGCGTCCAGACTGGCGCTGATGGCGCCGCCGTGAATGCGTTTGTGGGCGTAGTGGCCAATCAACTCGGGCTTCATGTTCAGGCGCGCCCGGACTTTGGTGGCCCCTATGGCGGTGATCTTCAGCCCCAGCACTTTGTTGAACACAATCATCTCTTCGAAGATGCTGTGAAGTCCGGCCAGGAACTCGTCGTCAAACACAATCTCGGCAGCAGCAGGGGCAGGGGTGGTAGTCATGGGGCATTGTTGCAGAGCAAGCTCGCCCGAACCTTGCCCGCGTGAACCAAGGCGACACGCCGGCTTCGTAACAATTTGCAAGCTCTGCCAGATGACAATCCGTTCTCGCATACGCTCCAGCGTTGGCCCTTCCCTCACTCTGACCCGGACTCCTGTCATGCCCCATGACCCGATTGCACCCGTTTTCCCACCTCCGAGGGCCACTGACGAAGGCACCGCACGCCCCTCCGCCCGACACGCGCTGTCACTGAGCCTTGCCAGCGCGACACTGGCGGCCTGCGGTGGTGGCGGGGGAGGCGGCTCCGTCTCGGCGACCACCCCGACGGGCGGCGTCAGCATCACCTTGCCAACCACGGCCTTCACCTACCGCACACCGGCCTCGGACGAGGAAGCCGCCCGTTTTCTGCTGCAGGC
Source organism: uncultured beta proteobacterium (assembly GCA_963781205.1). Classification (GTDB taxonomy): domain Bacteria; phylum Pseudomonadota; class Gammaproteobacteria; order Burkholderiales; family Burkholderiaceae_C; genus Rhodoferax. The sequence continues at coordinate 23,962 of CAWAFG010000034.1, forward strand.
GCAGTTCTCGGCAAGCCCGGCGGAGATCGCCTCGCTGCGCAGCACGGGTTACGCCACCTGGCTGGAGCGCCAGGCCGCTTTGCCCTTGGGGCAGACCGGCTGGGACTGGTTGAACGCCAAGGGCTACGGCGATGTGACCAACCCCGCGAACTATTTCGACAGCACCTCGCCCGGCGACTACATGATCTGGAACCAGCTCATCACCGGCGCTGACAGTCTGCGCAAGCGCGTGGCGTTGGCCTTGTCTGAAATCATCGTGGTCTCCCTGACCGGGCTGGATCTGGAATGGCGCAGCCACGCCATTGCGCATTACTGGGACACGCTGACCCGACACGCCTTGGGCAACTACCGCGATCTGCTGGGCGAGATCACGCTGAACCCGGCCATGGGCTACTTTCTGAACACGGCGGGCAACAAGAAAGAGAACAGCACAGGGCGCCAACCGGATGAAAATTACGCCCGGGAGGTGATGCAACTGTTCACCATCGGCTTGTACCAACTGAACCGCGATGGCAGTGTCAAAACCGACGGCAGCGGCGTGCCGCTGGACAGCTACACCGCCGCGGACGTGAGCAATCTGGCCCGGGTATTCACCGGCTACGACCATGATTACAGCCAAAGCGTGCAGACCCTTGTGACGAGTACCCGCCGTGTGGGCGACACCAGCCCCACCCGCTTGCCCATGGCACTGAACAACGCCAACCACTCCACCTTGGCGGCCACCTTTCTGGGCACCACCATTGCCGCTGGCACGCCCGGCGCGGCCGCGTTGCAGACCGCGCTGGACACGCTGTTCAACCACCCCAACGCCGGGCCGTTCATTGGCAAGCAGCTGATCCAGCGCCTGGTCACCAGCAACCCCAGCGCCGCTTATGTGGACCGGGTGGCCGCCGTCTTTGAGGCCAGTGGCACACGCCGGCGCGGCGACCTCGCCTTGGTGGTGGCCGCCATTCTGATGGACGATGAGGCCCGTGCGCCTGCCGGATTGACGCAAGCCGAGTTTGGCAAACTGCGTGAGCCCATGCTGCGCTTGGTGCAATGGGCGCGCACTTTTGGCGTCACCTCAGCCAGCGGCGCCTGGAAGATCACCGACCTGAGCGACCCCGCCACCCGCCTGGGCCAGAGCCCTTTGCGCGCGTCCTCGGTGTTCAACTTTTTTCGCCCCGGTTATGTGCCGCCAGGCGCCACCTTGAGCGCCGGCAAAGTAGCGCCCGAGTTTCAACTGGTGACCGAAAGCAGCGTGGGCGGCTACCTGAATTTCATGATGACCATCATCTCCAGCGGCATGAATTTGAACGACATCACCACCGCCTACACGGACGAACTGGCCTTGGTGCTGGACGCTGACGCCCTGGTGCGCCGCGTGAACCTGCTGCTGAGCGCGGGCCAACTGTCCAGCGCCAACTACAGCTTGATCGTCAGCGCACTGAACGCCACACCGGTCACGGCGTCCAGCAGCGCCAGTGTCAAGCGCAACCGGGTGTGCGCGGCCATTTTGATGGTCATGGCCTCGGCCGAGTACCTGATTCAAAAATAGGAAAACCCGAGATGCACTTGTTTCAACCCGGCCACCACACCCGCCGCGCCTTTCTGCAACGCTCCGGGCAACTGGCCCTGAGCGGCACGGCGCTGCCAATGGCGCTCAATCTGGCCGCCATGGGCGAGGCAGCGGCCTTTGATGCCACCGACTACAAGGCGCTGGTCTGCGTCTTTTTGTACGGCGGCAACGACTACGCCAACACGGTGGTGACCTACGACGACCCCAGCTACAACCGGTACAGCACCATCCGCGGTGGTGGTGCCGGCCAGACGGCAGGTGGCATTGCGCTGGCCAAGGCCGATTTGGCGGCCACCCTGCTCTCCCCCACCCTGGCGCCCCTGGATGCGCAGGGGCAAGCCCGCGCTTACGCCTTGCACCCGTCCATGAGTGGCCTGGCGGGTTTGTTCAATGCCGGCAAAGCCGCGGTCCAGCTCAATGTGGGGCCACTGGTCACGCCGCTCACACTGGCCCAGTACAAAAGCGGCAACCGCGCGCTTTACCCGTTGCCCAAACAGCTGTTTTCTCACAATGACCAGCAATCCGTCTGGCAGGCGCAAGCGGCAGAAGGCGCCAAGGTCGGCTGGGGCGGTCGCATGGGCGATTTGGCGCTGTCCTCCAACACCCAAAGCTTGTTCACGTGCATGTCAGTCACCGGCAACGCGGTGTTTTTGTCCGGCAACTCCGCGCTGCAATACCAGGTGAGCACCAGCGGGGCGATCAAGATCAACCCGGCGACCGCGACCACGGTCTATGGTTCAAGTGCCGTGCGAAGCGCCATCAGCACCCTGATTCGCCAGCCCCGCACACAAGCCTTGGAGAACGAATACACCCGCGTCACCACCCGCTCCATGGATTCCGAAGCGGCCATCACTGCCGCCATTGCGGGTGCCGCGCCGGAGCGCGCCGGTGCACCTTTTGCAACCGACAGCCTCAGCCAGCAGCTCAAGATGGTGGCGCGCCTGATTCAGGGTCGCAGTGCGCTGGGGGCCAAGCGGCAGGTCTTCATGGTGTCGCTGGGCGGCTTTGACCTGCACGACAAGCTCATCACCCAACAGCCCGTGTTGATGGAGCGTGTCAGTCAAGCCTTGACCACTTTTTACAACGCCACAGAGGACATGGGGGTGGCCAACAAGGTGACCGCCTTCACGGCGTCTGACTTTGGGCGCACGCTGGCCTCCAACGGTGACGGCTCGGACCACGGCTGGGGAAGCCATCACCTCATCGTCGGGGGCGCGGTCAATGGCAAGGCCTTTTACGGCACGCCCCCCCCGATCAGTGTGGGCACCACGGCCGCTGCCGAGGACCAGTGGCATGTTGGCCAGGGGCGCCTGCTGCCCAGCACTTCGGTCGATCAGTACGCCGCGACCCTGGCGAAGTGGTTTGGAGTCAGCAGCAGCGAGCTAAGCGCCATACTGCCCAACCTCAGCCATTTTGGCGGCACAAGCTACCCCACGGACTTGGGCTTCATGCGCTAAGCGGGCACCCACAAACAGCTATTAAAACAATAGCTGCTTGCTCAGGTGTAGCAAGCGCAGAAGCCATTTTTTACTTACAAAGTGGAGAAGTCCGGCTTGCGCTTTTCCATGAACGCAGTGAACGCTTCCCGCGCGGCGGGTTCACGCAACAGCCGCTCAAAGCTGGCGCCCTCTTCCTGCATGCGCTCGGCCACCACCCCGGCCTGGCTTTTCTTCATCAGCCGCTTGGTCTCGATGATGGAGGCAAGGGGTTTGGAGGCGAGCTTGATCGCCTGGCGGCGCGCCAGTGCAGCGGCCTCAGACGGCGGCACAATGCGGCTGATCAGCCCCATCTCCAGCGCATCCTCGGCCATGAAGGGTTCGCCCAGCAGCAAAGCCTCAGCGGCACGGCCATAGCCCATGCGCATGGGGGCCAAATGGCTGGACGCGGCCTCCGGGCACAGGCCCAGGTTGACGAAAGGCATGGAAAAGGCGGCGTTGTCGCCCGCGTAGACCAGGTCGCAATGGAACAGCATCGTGGTGCCAATGCCCACCGCCGGGCCACAAACGGCCGCCAGCACAGGCTTGGGGAAGGTGCTCAAGGCGCGCAAAAACTGAAACACGGGCGCCTCGGGCGTGGCCGGGGGCCGGTTCAAAAAGTCACCGATGTCATTGCCGGAGCTGAAAATGGTCTCGTGCCCCTGAAACACCACGGCGCGAACCGCGTCGTCGCCGCTGGCTTGTACCAAGGCCTCGGCCATGGCCGCGTACATGGTGCTGACGATGGAGTTTTTCTTGTCCAGCCGGTTGAAAGTAATGGTCAGGACACCGTCGGTGATGTCGGTCAATAGGTCGGCCATGAGGTGTTCTCAGTTGAATTAATGGGTAAGTGCGTCACGCACGAAGTCGAGTCGGTCCTGGCCCCAAAACATCTGGTCGCCCACAAACATGGTGGGGGCGCCAAACACGCCGCGCTGCACGGCCGCCTCGGTGGCGGTTTTCAGCGCCTCTTTGACCTCGGGCTCACTGGCCATGGCCAACAACGCCTGCGGATCCAGGCCGGCTTGCGACAGCACGGTGGCGACGACGTTGGGGTCGCTCAGGTCCGCTGAGTTTACCCAAATGGCCTGGAACATCGCGGTGCAGAAGCGGCCAAAACGGCCATCTCCGCGCTGCAGCAAGGCCACCGCCATGCGCATCAAGGTGACGGTATTGAACGGGAAATGCGGGTTCACGTGAAAAGGCACGCCCAGGCGGCGCGCACAGCGCTTGAAATCGAGCATGACGTAGTCGCCCTTCAGGGGCACCGCCAGCGGCGCCTGGTTGCCCGTTCCCTGAAACACGCCGCCCAACAACATGGGTTTGTAAACCAGTTGCGCGCCCCCACTGGCGCAAATCTGGGGCAACTGCGTCCAAGCCAAATAGGCCGCCGGGCTGATGAAGTCAAAGTAAAAGTCAACCGTCTTGCCCATGGTGATCACTCCTTGAAGTAAACAATTTGATGGCTGGTGGCCAGCAGCACGCCGGCCTCACTCCAGAGCTGCGACGATTGGTCAAAAAAACCATTGCGAAAGGCCTGCGCTTGCGCCTGTCCCAGCAGAAAACCGGTGCCTGATTGTTGCAGTTGCGTGCCATCGGCGTGAAAGTACACCGTCAAGGACACCGTGCCCGCCGGCACCGGCAGGGCGCGGCGAAGGTAAACGCGGGGGAAAAAGACATCGGCCATGGCAGCGAGCGAGCAAAAGTCCAGCGCGCGGGCCGGCTCGTCGCGCACCCACACCTGTGACAGGCTGGCGTCGCCCTGCCCATCCCAATCGGTGGGCACCATGCCCTGCGCAAAGCGCAAGTCATACCGGTTGATCCACTCCAGCGCGGCCAGCGACATGCCAGAGGCCAACGTTTCTGGCCGGGGAACAGAAGGCGCACTGACCTCGTCATGGCTCCAGGTGGTGCGGCGGGCAGCCGTGACTGCGGTGGCGGTCAGCATGACTTCCTCCTCACCCGCAGCGGTGGTTTGCAGCAACTCCACCCCCCAGTGCTGGGTGGACCGGTTGGTGCGACGGGGGGTGGCGGTGACGGTGAACGCGCCGGCAGCAATGGGGCCAGCGTAATTGACAGTCAGTGAGATGGGCTCGCCCAGCAGGTCCGGGTGCTGCAACACCGCGTTCAAGGCGGTGGCTGCGGTCACACCACCAAACGGGCCGACCATGTTCAGGTAAGCCGGCGACGTGTGGCCGGTGTAGACCCCGGTTGAAGTGGGTGTCAGGCGCACGGCCTGGTCAAAAGCGTGATGTGTCATGCGCTCAGTGTCCGTCAAATGCGGGCAATGCTGAGTCGTGCGGGTGACGCCCGGTGGACCTGGCGCGGGCGCAACTGTGGCGCCCGCGTCAGTCCTTGGCGAGTGATGCCGGTTAAACGCGCTCGAAAATACCGGCAGCGCCCTGGCCCATGCCCACGCACATGGACACCATGGCGTACTTGAGCTTGTTGCGCTGCAAGGCATGAATGGCCGTGGCCGAGCGAATGGCACCGGTGGCGCCCAGCGGGTGGCCCAGCGCAATGGCGCCACCCATGGGGTTCACCTTGGCGGGGTCCAGGCCCAGCGTGTTCACCACGGCCAGCGACTGGGCGGCAAACGCTTCGTTCAACTCGATCCAGTCCATGTCATCCTGCTTAAGACCGGCGTAGCGCAAGGCCGCGGGAATGGCCTCAATCGGGCCAATGCCCATGATGTGCGGTGGCACACCTTTGGAGGCAAACGACACAAAACGCGCCAACGGGGTCAAACCGTATTGCTTGAGCGCTTTTTCGCTCACCAAAATCAGGGCGCCCGCGCCATCTGAGGTTTGCGAGCTGTTGCCAGCCGTGACCGAGCCACGCGCGGAAAACACGGTGCGCAATTTGGCCAGGCCCTCCATGGAGGTGTCCGCGCGTGCGCCTTCGTCCAGGCTGACGGTGCGTCGGGTCTCAATGACTTCACCCGTCAACAAATCAGGCGCACGGTCCACCACATTCACAGGCGTGATCTCGGCAGCAAAGTGACCGGCCGCTTGGGCGGCCAAGGCACGGCGGTGGGACTCCACGGCAAAGGCGTCTTGCGCCTCGCGGCTGACTTTCCACTGCGTGGCCACCTTCTCGGCCGTCAAGCCCATGCCGTAGGCAATGCCAATGTTTTCGTCATTGTTGAACATGGCCGGTGACAAGGAAGGCGCGTTGCCCATCATGGGCACCATGCTCATGCTCTCCACACCGGCTGCAATCATCACATCGGCTTCGCCGACCCGAATACGGTCGGCCGCCATTTGTATGGCGGACAAGCCCGAGGCGCAAAAACGGTTCACCGTGATGCCGCCCACGCTCGTAGGCAAGCCGGCCAACACCGCGCCAATGCGGGCAATGTTCAAGCCTTGCTGGGCTTCGGGAATGGCGCAGCCGCAGATCAGGTCTTCAATCGACTGGGGGTCCAGATTAGGGACCTGGGCCAGCGCCGCTTGCAGGGCCGTGACCAGCAGGTCATCCGGGCGGGTGTTGCGGAAGAAGCCGCGGTGCGAACGCCCAATGGGCGTGCGAGTGGCGGCGACGATGTAAGCGTCTTGAACTTGTTTCATGGGGACTCCTTCAATTTTTGGCGGGGACCGGACGGAATCCAGGCCCAGATAAATTCACATTCGATCGGGTGAGCGCCCGATTCATCGCTGACTTGCACGGCCACCGTGACCTCGCCTTTGTCCGTGGACTGCATGAGTGCGCGCTGCTCGTCGGTGAGCGTGGCCACGGCGCGCATGGCGCCTTGGGTGCGCTTCTTGAACGCCACCGTGAGTTGCTTGGCCACCGGCACACAGTCATCGCGCACATTCATGCCGACCACCATGCCCGTGGCAGTTTCTGCCAGCAAGGTCATGGCCACGGCATGCACGCCCTGGATGTGGTTTTGCACGCGGCGCGTGTTGGCCACGGCCATCTCCACCCGATGAGGCAACATCTCGACATACTGCATGCGGGCTGTGCCGGTGAACGGCACCGCACGGCGCAACACCCAGTTGCGCACCCAGCCCCGGGCAAAAGCGGGAACCCGCTCCAGCCCGGTCAAGGCGCGCACCAAGCGGTTGGGTCGTGCAGAAGCCAGCGATTGCGTCATGTCAGTTGCGCAGCGGTTTGCCGGTGGACATCATGCCCATGATGCGTTCCTGCGTTTTGGGGTGGGTGAGCAATGAGCAGAATGCCCGGCGCTCCAGCGTCATGAGGTAGTCCTCATCCACCAGGCTGCCCGCATCCACGTCACCGCCGCACACCACGCCGGCAATCAGGCTGGCAATGTGAAAGTCATGGGCGCTGATGAACCCACCGTCGCGCATATTGACCAGCGAACCTTTGATGGTGGCCGCACCACTGCGACCCGCCACCGCAAACTGGCGCTTGTGCGGCGCACGGTAGCCACCGGCAAACATGGCTCTTGGCCTCGTTGATGGCCACAAACAGCAGCTCGTCCTTGTGCGGCACGATCACATCGCTGTGCAGCACAAAGCCCAGCTTGCGCGACTCCAGCGCGCTGGTGCCGACCTTGGCCATGGCCGCCGCCGTGAAGCCTTCGGTGAGGAAGGGCAGCAAGTCTTTGCCGGTAGAGGTTTCCGCGTTTTCAGCGGCACGGCGGGCAATGTAGGTCAAACCGCCCGCGCCGGGCACCAGGCCCACGCCGACTTCGACCAAGCCCATATAGCTTTCCATGGCCACCACACGGCGTGACGAATACACCGCCAGCTCGCAACCACCGCCCAGCGCCAGACCGCGCACGGCAGAAACCACAGGCACATTGGCGTAGCGCAGCTTGAGCATGCACTGCTGCATCTCGGCTTCTGCGCCGTCAATGGCGCTCACGCCGGCCATCATGAACGCGGGCAACATGGCTTGCAGATCAGCGCCGGCGGAGAACATGTCGTCGGGCGACCAGATCACCATGCCTTTGTAGTCGGCCTCTGCCATTTCAAGCCCTTGCAACAGGCCTTCGACCACACCGGGTCCGATGGCGTGCATCTTGGTCTTGATGCTGGCAATCAGCACCTCGTCATCCAGCGTCCACAGACGAATGGCTTCGTCTTCATGCAAGGTCTTGCCGGCTTCCTCAGCCTTGGGGGCGTTGGCACCCAACACGCTCTCGGGGAAGTGCTGACGGGCGTAAACCGGCAAATCGCGCGGCTGCACAAACTCACCTGTACTCGGGTTCCAGCTGCCTTGGGCCGTGTGCACACCACCCGCGTCTGCCACCGGGCCTTTGAACACCCAGTCCGGCAGCGGTGCGTTGCAAAGTGCTTTGCCCGCGTCGATGTCTTCCTTGACCATATTGGCCACGGTCAACCAACCGGCTTCTTGCCACAACTCAAACGGGCCTTGCTTCAAGCCAAAGCCCCAGCGCATACAAAAGTCGACGTCGCGGGCGTTGTCGGCAATCGAGGCCAAGTGCACGGCGGCGTAGTGAAAGCTGTTGCGCAAAATGGCCCACAGGAACTGACCCTGCGCGCCTTCGCTGTTGCGCAGCAACTGCAAACGCTCAGCGGCTGGCTTTTTGAGCATGCGCCCATACACCTCGTCGGCCTTTTGACCGGCAGGCACGTAGTCTTTGGTGGCCAGATCAAAGCGCAAAATATCGCGCCCCACCTTCTTGAAGAAGCCGCCCTTTGTCTTTTGGCCCAGCTTGCCCATTTCCAGCAAGGTCTTCAGCACCTCAGGGGTGGCAAAGCTGGCGTAGAACGGATCGGTCTCAATGCTCAAGGTGTCTTGCAGCGTCTTGATGACATGGCCCATGGTGTCCAGGCCCACCACGTCCGCCGTGCGGAAGGTGCCAGAGCTGGCGCGGCCAAGCTTCTTGCCAGTCAGGTCGTCCACTACGTCATAGGTCAGCCCAAAGTTCTCCACCTCTTTCATGGTGGCCAACATGCCGGCAATGCCGACGCGGTTGGCAATGAAGTTGGGGGAATCTTTGGCCCGCACCACGCCTTTGCCCAGCGTGCTGGTGACGAAGGCTTCCAGGTCGTCCAGAATTTTGGGCTCGGTGGTGGGGGTGTTGATCAACTCCACCAACATCATGTAGCGGGGTGGATTGAAGAAATGGATGCCGCAAAAGCTGGGCTTGATGGCCTCAGGCAGGGCCTCGCTCAGCTTGGTGATCGACAAGCCCGAGGTGTTGCTGGCAATGATGGCGTGGGGGGCCAAGAAGGGAGCGATCTTTTTGTAAAGATCGAGCTTCCAGTCCATGCGCTCGGCGATGGCTTCGATGACCAGATCGCAGTCCTTGAGCAACTCCAGGTGCTCTTCGTAGTTGGCTTGCTGAATCAGCACTGCGTCTCCCACGTCTGCCAGAGGCGCAGGCTTGAGCTTCTTCAGGCCATCAACAGCCCGGCTGACGATGCCGTTCTTGGGACCTTCCTTGGCGGCCAGGTCAAACAAAATGACGGGTACTTTGACATTGACAAGGTGCGCAGCGATTTGCGCCCCCATCACGCCGGCACCCAGCACGGCGACTTTCTTGACGGTAAAACGGGACATTTTGGTTCCTGTATTTGAGTTACTGCACGCGAATCCAGGTCTGGTTTCGGTAGAGGAAGGCGATGTAGCCACGCACTTCGAGTTTTTTGCCGCCTTCCAGCGGGGTCAGGCGCAAGGTGTATTCCTTGCCGTTTTCGGGGTCCAGAATCTTGCCCCCTTCCCACTGGGTGCTGCCTTCGGTCTTTTTGGCGCCGCGGATGATCTCCATGCCCAGCTTGGGCTTGCCCTTGCGCTCGTCAGTGCAGAGGTCGCAATTGGGCTCGGCACTCGGCGCCAGCGCTTTCTCGACCACGCCGGTCAGCACGCCATTGGCATCCGCAGAGATTCGAATTTCTGCTTTCGGCTGCTCGGTCTTGTCGTCGATGCTGCGCCACACGCCGACTGGCGTCATTTGCGCCATGGCAGGAGCAGAGATTGCTATCAAAACAGAAGCGATGATTGCTGGATACATAAGAACCTCCGGACAAAAAGAACAAAAAACCCGCCCAACGGGCGGGAACAGGCATCAGGCCAAGGCGGCGTCGGTGTCCATCAAGACCTTGCTGCCGGTGCGGGCGGTGCGCATCAGCGTGGCGGTCTCGGGGAACAGCTTGGCAAAGTAGAAGCGCGCGGTTTGCAGCTTGGCCACATAGAACGGATCGGTGTTGCCAGCGGCAATCTCACGCAGGGCCACTTGCGCCATGCGGGCCCAGAGGTAGCCAAACACCAGGTGGCCGGCCACGCGCAGGTAGTCGACGGCGGCGGCGCCCACCTCGTCCGGATTCTGGAATCCCTTGAAGCCGATCTCGGTGGTGAACTTGGTCATCTGGTCACCCAGAATGGCAATCGGCGTGATGAATTCAGCCATCTTCTCGTTGACGCCTTCTTCAGCCACCAGCGCACCCACCAGCTTGCCAAACTTCTTCAGTGTGGCGCCGTTGTTGCCCAAAATTTTGCGACCCAACAAGTCCAGCGACTGGATGGTGTTGGTGCCTTCGTAAATCATGTTGATGCGGTTGTCCCGCACAAACTGCTCCATGCCCCATTCCTTGATGAAGCCATGGCCGCCAAACACTTGCATACAAGCGTTGGTGGAGATGTGCCCGTTGTCGGTGATGAAGGCCTTGACGATAGGCGTCAACATGGCCAGCAATTCACCCGACTCGGCGCGAACCTTCTCATCAGGGTGGCCATGCTCTTTTTCCAACAACATGGAGCTGTAGCACAGCAGGGCCCGGCCGCCTTCGGCGTAGGCCTTGGCGGTGAGCAACATTTTGCGCACATCAGGGTGAACAATGATCGGATCGGCCGGCTGGTCCTTGGACTTGGTGCCCGACAGTGAACGCATCTGGATGCGGTCTTTGGCATAGGCCAGCGCGTTCTGGAACGCGACCTCGGTCAAACCGAGCGACTGGTTGCCCACACCCAGACGGGCGGCATTCATCATCACGAACATGCCCTGCATGCCTTTGTTGGCCTGGCCCACCAGCGTTCCCACGGCGCCGTCCATCACGATTTGTGCGGTGGCGTTGCCGTTGATGCCCATCTTGTGTTCCAGACCGCCGCAGTAGATGCCGTTGCGCGTGCCCAGGCTGCCGTCTGGATTGACGTTGAACTTGGGCACGATGAACAGGCTCACGCCCTTGATGCCGGCAGGGGCATCGGGCAAGCGGGCCAACACCAGGTGAATGATGTTGTCGGCCAAATCATGCTCACCAGCGCTGATGAAAATCTTGTTGCCGGTCAGCTTGTAGGTGCCGTCGCCCTGTGGCTCGGCCTTGGTGCGCATCAGGCCCAGATCGGTGCCGCAATGGGGCTCGGTCAGGCACATGGAGCCGGTCCACTCGCCGCTGGTCATTTTGTGCAGATAGGTCTGCTTTTGCTCGTCCGTGCCATGGGTGTGCAGGGCCGCATAAGCACCGTGCGTCAGGCCGGGGTACATGGTCCAGGCCTGGTTGGCGCTGTTCAGCATCTCATAAAAGCACTGGTTCACGACCAGCGGCAGCCCCTGCCCGCCATACGCCGGGTCGCAAGCTAGCGCGGCCCAACCGCCTTCGACGTATTTGGCATAGGCTTCCTTGAAGCCTGTGGGCGTGGTCACCTCATGGGTTTCCTTGTTCAGCGTACAACCTTGCGCGTCGCCACTGATGTTCAGCGGAAACGCGACTTCGGACGCAAACTTGCCGCCCTCTTCCAGCACCGCATTGATGGTGTCGGCATCCATGTCGGCATGGGCCGGAATGGTTTTGAGTTCAGCGGTAACGTTGAGCAATTCGTGCATCACAAATTGCATGTCGCGCAGGGGTGGGTTGTAAGTAGGCATTCGAATTACTCCTTGGAATGGGATGGGGACGATGGGGTCGGCGATGACGGCGGCGCAGAGGGCTTGCCGTAGCGCGCAAGAATATTCTTGAACCCGGTTTCAGCGCGTCCGGTGGCGCCCGGGTTCTTCAAAAATCGGGCTTCGTAATGGGCCGCGAGAATCAAGCCGTGAATTTCAAACGCCATTTGCTCTTCATCAGCGTCGGTATTGAGGTGGCCCTCGGCTTTGGCCTGCACGACCGCCCGGTACATGGCGTTGAGCCAGGTTTTGACGGAACTGGCCAAAGCGTCTCGCACAGGGCCCGGCCGGTCATCAAACTCCACGGCACCGCTGATGAAAATACAGCCGGACTGAATCTCAGCGGCCACGCGCGTCATCCAGTTGGAAAACAGCGCGTGCACACGCGGCAAACCACGGGGCTGATCCATGGCGGGGAAAAAGACCTCGTCGGCAAAGCGGGCGTAGTACTCGCGGATGACCGAGATCTGCAACTCTTCACGCGACCCAAAGTGGGCAAACACACCGGACTTGCTCATCTGGGTGACTTCGGCCAGGGCGCCAATGCTCAAGCCTTCCAGCCCAATCTGAGCCGCCAGCCCCAAGGCGGCGTCGACGATGGCCTGCTTGGTTTGCTGCCCTTTTTGCAGGGCGCGAGCGCCCCCGGAAGCCGGGCGGCTGCCGGAGCGGGTTGTGGAGCGAGAAGAATCAATAGTGGACATGGCAAATAAAAGAACGATCGTTCTATTTTGCACCATGTCGACCAAACCTGTCCTGAATTTGGCCTGTCTAGGGTCGTCTTTCTAACGACTACAAGGGTTTCCCCCTAGGAAATTAACGCTTGAACGGCACCACGGTTTGCCGTTGCTCACCCAGTCCATCGATCCCCAAGGCCATGAAGTCGCCCTTCTTCAGGTACAACGGCGGCGTCATGCCCAAGCCCACGCCCGGTGGCGTACCGGTGGTGATCACGTCGCCAGGCATCAGCGTCATGAATTGGCTGAGGTAGCTCACGATCTTGGCCACCCCAAAAATCATGGTTTTGGTATTGCCGGTCTGGCGGCGCTGGCCATTGAGGTCCAGCCACGCATTCAATTTCTGAGGATTGGCAATGTCGTCGCGCGTCACCAACCAAGGACCGATGGGGCCAAAGGTGTCGCAGCCTTTGCCCTTGTCCCATTGCGGACCACGCTCCAGTTGGTACTCGCGCTCGCTGATGTCATTGACCAGGCAGTAACCGGCCACGTGAGACAGGGCCTCTTTCTGGGTCACGTAACGCGCTCGCGTCCCGATGACCACGCCCAGTTCGACCTCCCAGTCGGTTTTTTGCGACCCTTTGGGCAGCATCACCGGGTCATTCGGCCCCTGAATGCAGGAGATGGCTTTCATGAACACGATGGGTTCTTTGGGAATCGGCGAGCCGATCTCCGCCGCGTGATCAGAGTAGTTCAGCCCGATGGCGATGAATTTGCCAATGCCCGCCACGGGGCAACCCATGCGTGGCGTGCCTTTGACTCGGGGCAAGGTGGCCGGATCGAGTTTGCGCAACTTGGCCAGCCCCGCCTCACTCAATACCTCGGGGTTGATGTCGGGCACGATGGCACTGAGATCACGCAACACACCCGACCCGTCCAGCAGTCCTGGTTTTTCTTTGCCCACAGGGCCATAACGCAGCAATTTCATAATTTAGGTCAGGAGTACAAGACTCTCATCAAGGAATTCAGAGGGCAGACGCTTGAAGCCGGAGCGTGCGAAGCGCTGTAGCCGCCCCGTCAGAAACGCCAGCAACACAGACGCCCGAACGTTCGCATCGACGGTAGGAGTGGGTGAGCCACTTTGGGCGGCAGCAGGACGAAACAGTTGTTTGAGCGTGGACTCCAGCTTGTCAAAAAACTGATTCATGCGCTGTTGCAAACGCTCGTTTTCAAAGACCAAGGCATCGCCCACCATGACGCGGGTCATGCCGGGGTTTTTCTCGGCGAATTGAATCACCACCCGCACAATTTGACGGGCTTGACGCGCGCCTGAGTCCACGAAAGACGCATCAGCACTTGAATCGCTCTCACGCAGGGCAATTTGATTGACCAGGGTAAACACACTTTGCTCAATGAAGTCGATCAGGCCCTCAAACATTTGAGCTTTGCTGGCAAAGTGGCGGTAAAGCGCGGCTTCACTGACCTCCAGTCGGGCCGCCAAGGCGGCGGTGGTGATGCGGTCTGCGCCGGGTTGCTGGAGCATCTCGGCCAAGGCCTGCAGGATCTGGGTGCGACGCTCGCCCGGCTTGGGCCGCTTGCGCGTGCCGGGCACAGGATCAGGCTCGGGCGTCTCAAGCGGGGCAGAAATCGGGGTGGTTAATTCAACGTCGGACATGAGCAAAAATCAATGGTGTCATTTGATTCTCTCATAGCGAATCCAAGGGTTTTCGCGGGGGTCAAAGCGGAAAAACAAGGGTGATTCGTGCGCCCCGCCCGCCCGCGCCTTCACCCACCATCAATTGACTGTGGTGCGCGTGGGCAATTTCCTCGGCAATGGCCAAGCCCAGTCCATTGCCCTCGCTCAACGTGCCTTGCACGCGGTAGAACCGCTCCAGCACATGGCTTCGCTCCTGAACAGGAATACCCGGGCCATCGTCTTCAACTTCAAGTACAGCCTCCTCCAGCGGGCCTGACCGATGACAACGGATCGTGACGGCACCACCGGCCGGGGTGTATTTCAAGGCGTTGTCGACCAGGTTGCTCAGCAACTCGCGCAACAGCCACTCCTGGCCCGACACGTACACGGGACTCACATCCAGCCCCAGGTCAATCGACTTGGCGGTGGCCGCGTCCAGGTGAGTTTCCAACAGGGTCTCGCACAAGGCCTTAAGGTCCACGCGCTCCAGGGGTTGGGCACTCAAACTGCGCGCATCGGCCCGCGACAGCGCCAATAGCTGATTGGCCAACTGCGAGGTTCGCCGGGCCGCGTCACGCAGATGATTGAGCTGATCCGCTCTCAAATAAATAGCGCCAGGCGCAGAGCTGACGGGCGCCATACCTTGATTTGGCTCATACTTTTCCCGCCATGCCATGGCGGCAGCCGGAATATTCACAGCCTGTGCCCACGCTTCAATTTGGGACTGCAACCCCGCCAGAGGAGTGCGCAACTGATGGGCGGCGTCGGCCACAAAACGGCGTTGGCTCTCTGCCTGCGCCGTCACCAATCCAAACAAACGATTAAGAGAACGAACCAGCGGGCGCACCTCTTCTGGCGAAGCTTGCACGTCCATGGGACTCAGGTCGCGCGGCGAACGGTGCTCCACGGCGTCCCTCAAATCCATCAAGGGGCGCAGAGCGCGCTTGACCGCAAAGTTCACCGCAAAAACAGCCAACACCATCAGCACCAGGTTGGGCAGAAAGACTTTGACCAGCACCAGTTGAACCCATTGCTGCCGGGGGTCTGAGCCGTCCGCCAGACTGACCACGAGCTCACCGGCAGAGGTTTGAACACGCTGGTACACGATGCGAAAGGTCACCCCACCGTTTTCCCAACTCCTGAACAAGGGCTCTTTGACCTCGGGCGTGTTGATCGACAGCCAAGGCTCGCCCAACAACACTTTGCCACCCAAGGTTGAGACGGCGAATGCGGACGACCCCACTCTGGACTTCAGAAACTCCTCAACCGACGGCGCGGTGAGCATGACGGGCGGATCATCCGGCGAGTCGCCCGTCGCCAGCACCGAATCAGCCAGCAGCGGCAGCAGCTCCAACAACTGTTCGTCTTGTTTCAGGGCCGCATTACTGGCTGACCTGTAGTCAAACCAGGTGTTCACACCGGCCAATATGCACAGGGGCACCAGCAGCAGCAGCAGCAACCGGCGTTGCAAGCCGCTGAACAGATGAGCCCACTGCATCAGCGAAGGCCTTAGGCGCCCAACTCCGCCGCCATTTCAAGGCGATAGCCAAAGCCCCGAATGGAGCGCAGTGCGATGCCATGCGGCTCCAGCTTGCCCCGCAAGCGCGAGATATACACCTCCACCGCGTTGGGCGTTATTTCCTTGTCCCACCCGGTCAAGGCCTGCAGCAACTTGTCTTTGTTGGCGGGCTTGGGCGCGTTGATCAGCAAATACTCCATCACCGTCCACTCGCGGGGGCCCAACTCAAGAATCAATCCCTCTGGCTGAATACAGGCCACACGGGTGGAGGTATCCATCTCCAGCGGACCAAAGCTCAACACCGAGGAGGTCGCCGCTTGTGAGCGGCGCAGCAAAGCCCGAAGCCGCGCGAGCAACTCTGGCAACTCGAAGGGCTTGATCATGTAGTCATCGGCCCCGATGTCCAGCCCCTGCACGCAGTCATGCAAGGCATCTCGCGCGGTGAGAATCATGACCGGCATGGTGTGCCCGTTTTTCCGCAGTTGCTGCGTCAGCGCCAAGCCATTCATTCCCGGCAACCCCAAATCCAGTATCGCGATGTCAAACGACTCACTCGCCGTTACCTCCAGGGCCCGTTCCGCGTTGCTGAGCCAGTCAACGGCATAGCCCGCGTCGGTAAGGCCCAGCTTGATGCCGCTGGCCACCATGAGGTCATCTTCAACCAGAAGAAGTCGCATGGTGTCAGTGCGAACGAATCATGGTGCCAAAGGCCTGATCCGTCAGGATCTCAAGCAACAAGGCGTGCGGCACGCGGCCGTCAATGATGTGCACCGAGTTCACTCCGCTTTTCGCGGCGTCCAGCGCGCCACTGATCTTGGGCAACATGCCGCCACTGATGGTGCCGTCCGCAAACAACTCGTCAATTTGGCGCGCGGTCAAATCCACCAGCAACTCCCCCGACTTGTCCAGCACCCCTTTGATATTGGTGAGCATCATCAGCTTCTCGGCCTGCAACACGGTGGCCAACTTGGCCGCCACCACGTCGGCATTGATGTTGTAGCTCTCGTTGTTTTCGCCAAAGCCAATCGGGCTGATGACGGGAATGAAAGCGTCGTCCTGCAAGGCTTTCACCACGCTGGGGTCAATGCTGACAATTTCGCCCACCTGACCCACGTCATGCTCCTTGGATGGGTCCAGGGTGTCCACCAATCGCAGTTTGCGAGCCCGGATCATGGCGCCATCACGGCCAGTCAACCCCACGGCCTTACCGCCGGCCTGGTTGATCAAGCCGACGATGTCTTGCTGTACTTCACCGGCCAATACCCACTCCACCACTTCCATGGTTTCTGCGTCAGTCACGCGCATGCCCTGTACAAACTCGCCCTTTTTTCCCAGGCGCTTGAGCGCCATCTCGATCTGGGGTCCGCCACCGTGCACCACCACAGGATTGATGCCCACCAATTTGAGCAGCACCACATCCTCCGCAAAATCAGCCTGCAATGCGGGGTCCGTCATGGCGTTGCCGCCGTACTTGATCACCATGGTTTTCCCATGGAACTTGCGGATGTAGGGAAGCGCTTGGGCCAGGATTTCAGCCTTGTCACGCGGCGGGATGTAACTGATGTCGGTCATGTGTATTGGCAGTGGCAGCTAAGAGAAGCGTAAATTGTGCCGCATGTCAGGCCGGCGTGGGGCGGGAAATCCCGGCGCGCGCTAGGCCAACGGGCACTGTAGGGCCGGGTAGCGCCCCTCACCCGCCGACCACGCCGCAAAATTTAACCCGCTCACGGCACGCGTCCGTTGGCGCCCTGGCATGCAGATTGAAGCACTCAATCACAATTTAAATTCAACAAAATAAATACTTGATCAATTAACTCCCCACCCCAACTTTATAATGCTGAAAAATAAAATAGTTATCACTGCAGAAACTCTAGTCAGGGAGTGTTCTTAAAATCAAGGTGCGTTACATGAATAGTTTGATAGAGATCCAAAACCAGATTGACTTGCTTCAAAAGCAGGCCAATGAAATTCGCGCACAAGAGTTTGACAAAACCGTGCAAGACATTCTGGCCAAAATGACAGCCTTTGGCATCACGCTCAAAGACTTGGAGTCCATTAAAGGGCGCGGACGCAAAGCATCCGCCACCAGCAAACCCGCAGCAGCCAAGTTCCGCGGCCCCAATGGTGAAACCTGGAGTGGTCGTGGATTAATGCCCCGTTGGTTATCTGCATTGGTTGCCCAAGGCAAAACCCGCGAAGAGTTTGCGATCAAGGAATAAGTAAGCATCCATTGCGGCAGGAGACGTCTTGCCTGCAATGATCCATCATAAAAAAGACCCTGGGGAGTTAATTCCCCAGGGTCTTTTTTATTGATCACTGCCCCAGAAATGTGAATTAAAAGTGGATTCCCCGCATCATTTGCTGCATGGCGATCGCCTCGGCAGATAACTGCTGCTTGGCGGGCTTGTCACCGGGCTTGCTGCCTTTGGCGGCCGACGAATCAGGAAACATTCTGAAACTGGTATTCATCGCAATTTGCGCCACCCGGGGCAACATGGCATGCAAGACCTGCCCGGTAATACCCAGTCGGGTTGCCACACGCACCGGTTTAAAGATACATGCCTGGGCAATCATGTCGGCCGCCTCTTCGGGCGACAAGGTGGGCACATTGTTATACAGGCCGGTGGGCGCAATCATGGGGGTGCGCACCAAAGGCATATTGATGGTGGTGAATGAGATCCCCTGATCGGCAAACTCGCTGGAAGCACAACGGGTCCACGCATCCAAAGCAGCTTTCGAGGCCACATAGGCACTGAAACGCGGTGCGTTGGTCAACACCCCAATGGAGCTGATATTGACAATGTGGCCTTTTTTCTTGGCCACCATGCCAGGCAAAAAGCCCATCGTCACGCGCAAACAACCGAAGTAGTTGAGCTGCATGGTGCGCTCGTAGTCATGAAACCGGTCGTAACTGGCTTCGATGGCGCGGCGAATCGAGCGGCCCGCGTTGTTGATCAAAAAATCAACCGCGCCATGCTCCTCTGTGAGTTGCTTCACAAAACGATCGCAATCCGCCATGTCCGCAATGTCAACCGAATACGCCACGAAGGTGTAACCCTTGTCTTTGGCCTCCTTGCACGCCTCGTCCAGCTTGTCCTGATCGCGGCCACAAATGATGGTGGTGGCGCCAGCTTCCGCAAATTTGTGCGCGGTTGCCAAGCCAATGCCCGATGAGCCCCCTGTGATCAGGACCACTTTGCCGGCCACCGTGCCGCGCAATGAGCGATCAATATGCAAGTCAGGGTCGAGATGGCGCTCCCAGTAGTCCCACAGACGCCACGCATAGTCTTTCAGATTGGGGCAGGTTACGCCCGACCCTTTGAGCGCAGCCAACGAGTCACGGCAGTCAAAGCGGGTGGGGTAGTTCACAAAGGTCAGCATGTCCTCAGGCAAGCCCAGGTCCTTCATGATCGCATTGCGCACCCGGCGCACGGGCGCCAGCGCCATCAAGCCTTTGGTCACGCTTCGGGGAATGAAGCCCAACAGCGCGGCGTTGACAAACAGATTCATCTTGGGCGCGTGAGCGGCCTTGCTGAAAATATCCAGCACATCACCCACCCGGTACCCCTCGGGGTCAACCAAGTGATAACACCGCTTGTCAATATTGGCCTGGTGACTGATCAACGCCAACGCATTGACCACAAAGTCCACCGGCACAATATTGATGCGCCCGCCCTCCAAGCCCACCGAGGGCATCCAGGGCGGCAGCAACTGGCGCATGCGCTGAATCAGTTTGAAGAAATAATAAGGGCCGTCGATCTTGTCCATTTCACCGGTGGTGCTGTCACCCACCACCATGGCGGGCCGGTACACCGACCAAGGCACTTTGCACTCCTTGCGCACGATTTTTTCGCTTTCGTGCTTGGTCATGAAATAAGGATGGTCGATGTTCTCGGCTTCCTCAAACATATCCTCGCGAAATACACCTTCGTACAAACCAGCCGCAGCAATTGAACTCACATGGTGGAAGTGCCCGGCATCAATCGCCTTGGCCAATTCAACGGTATTTCGCGTGCCCTCAATATTGACCGCCACTTGGCTGGCTTCATCAGCTTCCATGTCGTAAACCGCTGCCAAATGGTAGAAGTGGTCAATTTGGCCTTTGAGTTTCTTCGCCACGTCACTGGAAACTCCCAGCTTCTTCGCAGTGAGATCTCCAAACACAGGAATCACGCGCGCGGCACTGGCTCCCCAGTACTGACGCAACCCAGCCACTTTGGATTCACTCTCCTTGCGAATCAAAAAATGAACAATCGATCCTTTTCGCTCCAGCAGCTTCTTGACCAATCGTTTTCCAATGAACCCTGTGGCCCCGGTGACAAAGTACTGCATGTATCCCCCAAAAATAAGCATTCATTCTTGCCGAAATTATGACGGGGAGCATTCAGCGTTAACCCGCAATGGCGCGACGACGCGTATTGTTTGAAATTAGGAGGAATCACCTACACCTTCCAACTCGGAGGCCTTAAAGTGAGGCTGATCTGGCATGCTGCACTGATCAAAGCAGATTCTGCCTTTGTACTAACAAGTTTTGAATGGAGGACCTGATGGTCAAAAAACTGGAAAAAAAGACAAGCACAGCCAAGAAAACCAATGCCCCGCTGAGCGGGTCGGTGAAAGACTCGGCGCAACAGATATGGCAAGCCGGCTTAGGCGCTTTCAGCCGTGCTCAGGCCGAAGGCACCAAAGCTTTCGACTTGCTGGTGAAAGAAGGCGTGAGCCTGCAGCGCAAAACACAGTCGGCGGCAGAAGAGCGCATTTCTGACGCCACCCACAAAATGTCCAGCATGGCCAATGGCATCACCAACAAGGCAACTGGCCAGTGGGACAAGCTGGAAAGTATCTTTGAAGAGCGGGTCGCCAAAGCCTTGAACAAATTAGGGGTGCCCTCCTCCAAAGACGTCGCGGCACTGATCGAGCGCATTGAGGATTTGAACAAGAGTGTTCAGAAGCTTTCGCACAAACCTGCGGCCAAAGCGACCACCCCCGCCAAGACACCAGCCAAAGCGGCTGTCAAAAAAGCGGTTAAGGCAGCGCCCAAGGTCGCGACCAAAGCGCCGGCTCGCACAGCGGCCAAACCGGCGACCAAGCGCGCGCCAGCTCGCAAATCGCCCACCGCGGCGGCAGCGTCCACTGCTGCTGACTCCGCTGCGAACTGAGATCGACCTCGCCGCGGCCTTCCAGAGTGAGGGCTGCGGCGGCAACCCTCTCCAACGGGGCACGGGTGTGGATTGCCTTGAACTGATCCCGCCGCTTCGCGTTGGGAGACAGTTGCTATTGCATCGCAGCATTGATTGGATTCAACCCGCCTACACTTTCCCACCATGACTCAAAGCGCACCATCGTCACCCAGAATTGGCTTGGCCTTGTCAGGCGGAGGGCCCATGGGGGCCATTTATGAAATTGGGGCGCTGTGTGCGTTGGAAGAGTCCCTGAATGGCCTTGATTTCACCAAACTCCAGCACTATGTTGGCGTGTCGGCGGGGGGCTTCATCGCAGCGGGCCTGGCCAATGGATTCTCACCTCGGCAGTTATGCGCCCTGTTCATTGAAAACGGCTCAGACTCTGAAGACAATTTTGACCCGTCGTGGTTAATGACCCCGGCCTATGGGGAGTTTGCGCGCCGGGCCATCATGGTTCCCGGTTTGTTGCTGTCATCCCTGTGGAATCTTGCTGCCGGGGGGCAATCGTTGACACATGCGTTGGAACGCCTCGGGCCCATGCTGCCCACAGGCGTGTTTTCTAACGCCCGCATTCACACCGAACTGGCTCGCCTTTTCTCCAAGGGTGGGCGCACCAACGACTTCCGCAAGCTCCAGACCCAGCTCACGCTCGTGGCGACCAACCTGGACAGCGGCGAAGCGGTTCCCTTCGGCCGCCCGGGTTGGGACCACATTCCGATTTCACAAGCCGTTCAGGCCAGCGCCGCGCTTCCCGGCTTGTTCCCCCCAGTGGAAATTGACGACGGCTACTTTGTCGATGGCGCCTTGATCAAAACCATGCACGCCTCTGTGGCCTTGGATGATGGCGTCGACCTGATGTTGTGCCTGAACCCGCTGGTCCCCTTCGACGCGACAGCCCCCAAAGTGGCCAAGGTCATGCGCCGCGGACTGTCCGCTGAAAAGCATCACATCCCCAGAATCGTCGACGGCGGCTTGCCCGCTGTGCTCAGCCAGACCTTTCGCTCCATGATCCACTCCCGAATGGTGCTGGGCATGAAGCAGTACGAACACCTGTTTCCACAAACAGACATCATCCTGTTTGAACCGGACCAACGAGACCCCGAGCTTTATCTGGCCAACACCTTCAGTTATTCTCGCCGGCGCCAGTTTGCCGAACACGCTTACCAGCAGACACGCCAGATGTTGCGCTCGCGCAAAACCGGCCTGTCTGCCAAGCTGTGGCAACATGGCATCACGCTGCATCATCAGGTGTTGGACGACCCCAAGCGTCACTTGAGTGCCCCGGCGCGGGCACCGACCCAGGTGGGTCGATCTATAACCAGCCTTCAGGAAATCATGGACGACTTGGACCACGTGGTCAGATCAGCAGCGCACACTAAGGGCAATACATGGTAAAAAAAGCACCGCGCAGGACGGCGGAGCGAATCCTGGAAGTCACGCTGGAACTGTTCAACCGGTTTGGCGAGCCCAATGTCTCCACCACCCTGATTTCTGCGGAACTGGGGATCAGCCCCGGCAACCTCTATTACCACTACCCGGCCAAGGACGAGCTCATCAACTCATTGTTTGACCGGTACGAACAGGCCTTGAACGAGTTGCTCAACGCGGGCGAGGATGTGCGAAATGTGGAAGATGCCTGGTTCTTCATGCACACCTTGTTTGAGATCATCTGGCAATACCGCTTCCTGTACCGTGACCTGAATGACTTGCTGAGCAAGAACCGCCGTCTGGAAACGCACTTTCAGTTGATCCTGAAAAATAAAAACCGCGCGGTCAAGGCCCTGCTCGCTGGCATGAGCCGCTCGGGCGCCATCCAGATCGACTCGCGTGAAATCGAATCGACCGCCACCAGCATGGTCGTGGTGCTGACCTACTGGCTCAGCTTCGAATACGTGCGCGACCCGCGCCACGCGCTCGAAGCCGAAAACGCCCAACTCGCCTTGCTGCGCGGGGCGCACCATGTGCTCAACCTGCTAGTGCCCTACCTGGAACAAACCCAACGGAGCCACCTGCTTCAGTTGGTAGACGCCTACAACGGCAGCAATTAACGCCCGGGGCGCCACTGGCACCCGTCGTTTACCTGATGTGGGTAACTTTTAAGGCTGCGCTTACTTCACGCGCAACCACCTCAAGCGGCGTGCGATGGCCCACGGGCCATATTGCGAACCGCCGGCGCCGAAAAAGCCCACATCTTGCGGGTCGCAGCAGCCTCCAATCAGCTCGATTCAAGCACGGCATGGTTGGCGCCAAACACTCCACAAAATGTGTGAATAACTTTGTGCAGTACACACAGGACAACTCCTGAAAGCGTTGCTGCCATTGGGCTGCAAGCCGATGCTCATTAATTAGGCATTCGGTATAAATAGCAGACACCGACGCTTAAACAGCGCGTCTCTTGCGCCAAAGGGATTCCGTTTTCTGCATTTTTGAGCCTTCACACGAAATCCCCATAGGTGCCCCGCTCGCCCATCGACGAAATGCCCCAGGCAGAACGGAATCCCGACGAGTGATGCACAAATTCTGTGGATAACTTTGTGGAGAACGCCTGGCACAAGTGCCTCAAAGCACGGCAGGACGGGGCTTGGAGCGCGATGCCCTTAAAAAATGCAGGGGTCTTCATTTTCAAACGATGGGTATAGACTGGACCAACATCCCTTCATTGGGCACCACCGGTACGGTTTAAGGAGCCCGACACATGATCCCGACTCAATTGCCACAAAGCTTGTCAGTCCCCCCGCCGCTTCATCTGCGCGTCGGATTTGAAATGGAATACGAGTGTCCCCGCCCAACACCCATGTTGCTGGCGCTGAACATCCATTACTCACGCGCCTCAGACCTGGTACAACCCGACCAACTGCAGACCATACCCAGCGTGCCCCTGTCGGCCTACCGCGACCCCTTTGGCAACTGGTGCAGCCGTTTGGTGGCACCACCGGGGCGGTTTGTCATCAGCACCACGGCGCTGCTCAGGGACTCCGGGTTGGTGGATGCGTCTGCACTTGGCGTACCCCAAACGCCGGTGGAATACCTGCCCGAATCGGCCCTGACCTTTCTGCTGGGCAGCCGCTATTGCGAAACAGACCACCTGTCGGATTTTGCGTGGGCACAGTTTGGCAATGGCCCCACCGGCGGGGAGCGGGTACAGGCCGTTTGTGACTTTGTGCACCAGCACATCGAATTTGGCTACCACCATGCGCGCCGCACCCGTTCAGCCCTTGAGGCCTTCAACGAACGCCAAGGCGTGTGCCGTGACTTTGCCCATCTGGCTATTGCCTTATGCCGGTGCCTGAACATTCCCGCGCGCTACTGCACAGGCTACCTGGGGGACATCCGCATTCCCGCCGTACCGGGGCCCATGGACTTTGCGGGCTGGTTCGAGGCTTATCTGGGCGACCGCTGGTACACCTTTGACGCGCGCAACAACACCCCACGCATCGGCAGGGTCTTGATGGCCCGCGGCCGGGACGCTTGCGACGTGGCGCTTACCAACACGTTTGGCTCCAACACGCTACAGCGCTTTCAAGTCTGGGCCGATGAAGTCAACGTCAACCCCGGCCAGCCTAGATAACGGGGCCAAGCACGTCCGCGCCTTTGACCAAGTTTTGTGGATAAGTTTCACCCTGCTCCTGAAACGATGACATGAAAGCTCGGCTTGATGCGGGCTACGGGACGATTGAGGTCCGATTGGAGGCGCCAGACGACGCTCAAAACTGGCGCAACATCTCCTGCATTGACGCGGGTCGGACACCGCCAAGACCCCAGTGGCAAGGTGTCCACATTTTTTGTGGATAACCTATGCAATCTCGCCAGAGAGTTCCAGCGAAACGCTTATTCCATGCGGGTTTCAACAGGATGCACAAGAAATAAGCAGGGCGCATAACTCATCGTCGATCGCAGTTTTACCTCGATTTGACTAGCAGAAAAACGGCTAAAAACCAGACGTCATCAGCCACAGCTGACATTAATTTTTCATTCATTTCACCAAGCTCACGACCCAGGCCAAGAGATCTACCGTGTTGCACAGTGGTGCACAGTTTCTGTGGATAACTTTGTGGAAATCCCACGGTACAAGCAAGGCAAAGCCCCGTGCGACAAGGGTTTCAAGACGATGCACTCGAAAGAGGCAAAGGGCACAGAAAGCACCTGAACGAAATCGCCCGGCCAACAAACAGCTTCCACGGCCGCACTCTGGGCCCGCTTATTGGCATGAAAGCAATCACGTCTTCGCACTGCGGGGGCTTGCAATCTTGCGGGAAGACGGATTAAGGCCCTGCTTCGTGCCCACACATTCAGCAGCGACTTGCGTCTCATCGCCGTCATGGATGATGGGACAGGCTTTGTCAACACGGGGGTTCATCAGCGCGGGGCTGACCTCGACCTCTTTTGATTGTTGCGCCATGGGCGCGCCGTCAATGCGGCAGACGGACGTCACGGGCGGCTCAGCAACAGAGTGCATCGCTGTGGATAACTTCTCCTGCTGCTCCTGAAAAAAGGGGGCCAAAGCCTGATGCGACGCGGCCTGCGAGAGACCAGAGCCACTTGTTGGCGACGCTTGGCACACATCACAACGTCGTATGTGCAAGACTCACATCGACACATTCCACGATGAGAAACGGATTAACAAGTGATCCACATTTTTTGGGGATAACTTTTACATCTCAACACCCACAATGCGTCAATCGCCATATTTCATGCGGGTTTCAACAGAATGCCCAATAAATAGGCACCACGTATAACTTCTCTCAACTTCTGTTTTTTCGGTGTTTTGACTAACATATATTTCGTAACAATTCTGCCTTCAGCCTCTCATCCCGGACAAATATTCAACCGAATTTTCGGGCTGCCCACGCACCCACTTTGGCCACGAGATGTTGTTTGCTTGCCCCACAATTTCTGTGCATAACTTTGGGGACAGGCCGAGGGACAAGCCTGCCAAAGCACCAGTTGGCGCGGCTTGCGGGACGGTGCCTGTTAAACAGGCAGAAGGCGGGAGCTTGCACACACAGGCCGTGGAGACGCCCTACTCCGCTTCGAACAGGCCACCCACATTCAATAGCTCGTAGGCAATTTCCGGGCGCTGCTCCAGGCTGCGCTTGATGGCGGCCGGAATGGCTTGGCGAGTCTTGCGGCACAAACCGGGTTGCTCGACCACCAAAATGGTGATGCCGCGCAGGGTGCGAACCACATTGGGACTGGTGCTGATTTCAAGCCGCACCCCCAATTGCTGCTCAATGCGCGCTTGCATGTGCCGCAAATCACCGAGACTGGTCAGATTTTCCAGCCGCTGAAGCAGGCGCTTTTCGTCCTCCCGGGTCAAGCGCAGCACCCGCAGGTCGCCGTCTGTTTGCGCCAACAACGCGTCTCGCCCACAGATGCAGGCACCGGGCGGGCACTCGGAGCGGATGGGGAATGTAGGCGGTGCAGTGGTCATGGCGGGGCCAACGTGGGTCTTGATCATCCAGGTCGTTGGGAGCCGATCATAGTCAGACTCGGAAGGCGCTGCGCTTCAAACCCCTTTATACCCAGCGATACACCGGCGATGGGGCTGTGGACCGGCCACCCTGAGCCGAGGGACCGGCTAACAGATCGATTGACGACCGGTCCCACGGCGTGCACTCTCTGCCCATGTCGAAGGTCTGCAATGGGAGGTATTCAGGCTCTCTTGCCCTGCCCACCGCCATTCAAGGAAGCCTTCCACATTTTTTGTGGATAACTTTGTTGACCTTGCTTGGAGAAGTCCTTGATCGCCTTATTCCATGCGGGTTCTGACACGATGCTCAATAAACAGGCAACAGGCATAACTCGTCGTCACGCGCCACTTTTTGCGCGTTTAGCTACCACAAGAACACCCGTACATCGACTTCTCAAATAAGGAAATGGACGCACGGTGGCCTTTTCTTCGCCGCCGTTCTCGGCAAAGGGCGGCGCTAGGAACAAGTCATGGCTCATGCACAACTTCTGTGGACAAGCTTGTGGACCGCACCCGGGACAAGCCTCGCCAAGCCAGCACTGGCGCGGCTTGGCGAGCGATGCCTGCCAAAGAGGCAGCGCGCGGTTCAGGCGGCGAGCATGCCCGGCAGGTCGCCCATGTCCGCAAACAGGGCTTGCGCACCGGCCTGCATCAGCAACGCTGCCGATTGATGAGCCGTTGCAGGGCAATACGCCCAGACCGTGGCCCCTGCGGCGACACCGGCCGTGATGCCCGCCACCGAGTCTTCAATCACGAGGCAGCGCTGGGGTTGCGCGCTCAGGTGGCGTGCCGCGGCCAGATACACGTCGGGCGCGGGTTTGGAGCGGGGCATCTCATGGCCGCTGAAGACGCGTCCGTCAAAGTAGGGCATCAGGCCGACTTTGGTGAGCTGCATTTCCACCTTGAAGCGGTCAGCCCCTGAGGCGCAGGCAATGCCCAGCGCCGCATGGGCCTGGGCGGCGGCCACGGCCTCTTTGGCGCCGGGGATGATCTCAAGGCTGGCCTCAAGCGCGCGGTTGCGCCGCTGGTAAAAGTCTTCCAGCCAGTCTTGCGAGAACGGTTTGCCGGTGTGCGCCTCGATCGCCACGGACTCTTCGCGCACGGTTTTCCCCACAAAGCGGGTCATGCATTCCTCGGAGGTGAGCGTCCAGCCGCGCTCCTGCAAGGCATCGCGCAGCACGGCGTTGGTGAGCCCCTCGCTGTCAACCAACACACCATCACAATCGAACAAAACTGCATCAAATTTCATAGCTGCTTCCGCTTATCCCACCTGGGCTAGAGCCCGATTTCATATAAAAAACAATAATCAAACTTTGGCCTGACGGCGGGCCTTTTGCTCATCCAGCGTTTCCGTGGGGGCGCCCTGTTTGAGCCATTCGGCGTAACCGCCATCAATGTGCGCCACATTGGTCATGCCCATGTCCTGCAAGGCTTTGGTGGCCAGTGCGCTGCGCCAGCCGGCGCCGCAAAACAAGATGAACTCCTTGGACTCATCGGCAAACAGCGGCTTGTGGTACGGCGAGGCCGGGTCCACCCAAAACTCCAGCATGCCGCGCGGTGCGTGGTACGCGCCCACCACCGTGCCCTGGGCCAACTCGCGAATATCGCGAATGTCCACAATTTGCACGCTGGCGTCATTGAGCTTGGCCAGCGCCTGCGGCACCGAATAGGTCTTGACCTCGGCCATGGCCTCATTGACGAGCTGTTGGTAACCTTTGGTGATGGGCATGTGGCCTCTCCTTGAATGAGTGAGAAAAAACAAACAACCTATTTGCGCCAGAACTGGGGCAGAAACAGCACCATAACGCCCAGCAACTCCAGGCGGCCCATCAGCATGCCAACGGTGCAAATCCAGGTCTGAAAATCAGTCAGCACACCAAAGCTGGTGGACGGCCCCACCTGCCCCAAACCAGGACCGATGTTGTTCACCGTGGCCACCACGGCCGAGAACGCGGTGATGATGTCCAGCCCCGAGATCAGCATCAGCATGGTCAGGCCCAGAATCGTGGCACCGTAGATCAGCATGTACGCCATGACGGAGGCAATCACCGTGGCCGAAATGGGCGCGTTGCCCATGATGACGGGGTTGACCACCCGGGGGTGGATGGCCCGCACCAACTCCCGGCGCGCCTGCTTGATCAACAGCACCATGCGAACCATCTTGATACCGCCGCCGGTGGAGCCCGCGCAGGACGCAAAGCTGCCCAGAAACAGCAGCAATACCGGCGCAAACACCGGCCACAAGGCGTAATCCGCCGAGGCGTAACCGGTGGTCGTGGCCACCGACACCACATGAAAAGCAGCCGCCCGCAAGGCGCTCAGGTAATCCGGGTACGTGCCGTGGGTGAGCAACACCAGGCTCAAACCGGCCACCGAGGCCACCAGCACAAAAGCATAGGTGCGAACCTCGACGTCGCGCAGCAAAGACATGAGCGAGCGCGCCCGCCAGACAATAAAGTAACGGGCAAAACTCACCCCGGCCAGCGCCATGAAGACAATCGCCACGCCCTCGACCTCGGCCGAGTTCCAGTAGCCAAAACTGGCGTCATGGGAAGAAAACCCGCCCAGGCCCATGGTGGTGCACATGTGCATGAAGGCGTCCGGCCAGGACATGCCCACCCAGCGGTAAGCCAGCATACACAGCGCTGAAAATGAAAAATACACACCCCACAAGCCGCGCGCCGTCTCGGCAATGCGCGGCGTCAAGCGGGCGTCTTTCATGGGGCCAGGGGTTTCGGCCTTGTACAGCTGCACACCGCCCAAACCCAGCAAAGGCAGCACGGCCACCACCAGCAGCATGATGCCCAGGCCGCCCATGAGCTGCAAAAAGCAGCGCCACACGTTCACCGACACCGGCAAGGCATCCAGCCCCGTCAGCACAGTGGCGCCGGTGGCGGTCAGCGCGCTCATGGACTCAAAGTAGGCGTCCGTCCAACTCAAACCCTCAATGGACAGCATCAGCGGCACGGCCGCAAACGCAGGCAACACCAGCCACACCAGATTCACCAGCAGGAACCCGTCGCGCGGCATCAACTCCTGGCGGTAGTGGCGGGTGAGCAGCAAAAGCAGCATGCCCGCGCCCAGCGTCAGACCCATGCCCTGCAGCCAAATGTCACTCAGGCGCTCATGGTCCAGCATCGTGGCCCAGCCCAGTGGCACCAGAAAGAGCAGCGAGAAGCCCAGGATGATGCGGGCCAACACGTTCAGAACAGGGAGAAAACCGGACATAGCGCCTTGAAACTAGAAGAAGGTGGCGCTGACCTGGAACAACTTTTCCACGGCGCGCATCAGGCGTTTGTTGGGGATGAAGATGATGACGTGATCGCCCTCCTGGATGACGAGGTCGTGGTACGGCATCAGCACTTCAGCCAAGCTCTCCTTGCCCCGCACCACAGCGCCAAAGCGGGCGCCTGTGGGCAACACAATTTCTTCAATGCGCCGCCCCACCAGCTTGGAGGTGCGTATATCACCGCGCGCCACGCCCTCAATGGCTTCGGCCGCGCCCCGGCGCAGGCTGTGCACGGCGGCCACATCGCCCCGGCGCACATGCACCAACAACTCACCAATGACGGTTTGAGCGGGCGACAGGGCAATGTCAATCGCACTGCCCTGCATCATCTCGGCATACACCCGGCGGTTGATGAGTGCCATCACCCGGCGGGCACCCAGTCGCTTGGCCAGCATGGCGGACAAGATGTTGTCCTCGTCATCGCTGGTCAGGGCAATAAAGAGGTCCATCTCGCCCACGTTTTCTTCAATCAGCAGGTCTTCGTCGGTCGAGTCGCCGGCCAGCACCAGCACCTGCGAAGGCAGTTGGGCGGCCAGATAGTCGCAACGCTTGCGGTTGGACTCAATGATCTTGACCTCGTATTTGGCCGCCAGGTTGCGCGCCAGACGCAGGCCCACCTTGCCACCGCCGGCAATCATTACGCGCCGCACGGGGCGGTCGTCTTTGTGAATGGCGCCCAGCACCTTGCGAATCTTGCTCTTGGCCGCCAGCACAAACACCTCGTCACCCGGCAGCACGCGGGTGCCGGGCGCCACGGGCAACTCGGCGTCTTGCCGGTACACGGCCACCACGCGCATGGGAGCTTCGGGAAACAGCTCACGAAACTCGCCAATGGTGTGGTTCACCAAAATGCTGCCCTCGGCCACCCGCACCGCAATCAGGTTGGCCTGCCCCTGCGAAAACTCCAGCACCTGCAGCGCCTCGGGAAAATCAATGAGCTGGTTGATATAGCGCATCACCGACTCTTCAGGGCAGATCACATGGTCCACCGCAAAGCCGGCGTTGCTGAGCAACTCGTCGCCCTCTTCAAACTCGGGGGAGCGAAGCCGGGCAATGGTGGTCTGAATGCCAAACACGCTGCGCGCTACCTTGCAGGCGGCCAGATTGGTTTCGTCCAGCGAGGCGCAGGCAATAAAGAGGTCGGCATCATCGGCGCCGGCGCTGCGCAGCACCGAGGGTTGAATGCCGTTGCCCGCCACCCCGCGCAGGTCAAGCCGGTCTTCCAGCAAGCGAAGCCGCTCGGGATCAGGATCAATCAGGGTGATGTCGTTTTGCTCGGAAACCAGACTCTCGGCGACGCTTTCGCCAACCCGTCCGGCGCCCAGGATGATGATGCGCATGAGTAAACCTTCTAAGGACTTCGATCATAGCGGGGCACAAAACGGGGCCAACGCTTAAGATGGGGCAAGACAACAACAGCGCCCCACCCAACGCGGCGTACGACAGCGGCCCCCTCTGTTCGCCTCCGTGGAGAGTGCCGCAAACGCCCGCCCTCATGCTCCAGAAACTACGCCGCATCCTGCTCAGCCTGCCCGTTTTGACGGTGGCGGGTTTGTGCGCGTTCTATCTGGTGGTCGGGTTTTGGGGGCTGCCGGCGCTGGCCAAATGGCAGGGTGAAAAGCTGGTGCGCGAGAAGCTGGGCCACAACCTGAGTGTGGCCGAGATTCGCTTCAACCCGTTGGTGTTTCAACTGGAAGTGCGCGATCTGGCGCTGGCTGACGAGCAAGGAAAAGCCTTGCTGGGGTTGAAGCGCCTGCGGGTCGATTTTGAGTTGTGGCGCAGCGTGGTGGACCAGACCTGGACCTTCTCCGAGGCCACCGTGGACGCCCCCCAACTGCAATTCACGTTGCTAAAAAACGGCCAACATAACTTCAGTGCCCTGCTGGCGAAGCTGCAGAGCGACAACACAGCGCCGCAAGAACCAAGTCCCCTGCCGCGCCTGGCCGTGCAACGGCTGGCCATCACCGACGGGGTGGTGGAGGTCTCGGACGAGCAACTTACCCCGGCGCTGCTTTCGCGCATTGCGCCGCTGGCCTTGTCGGCAGACGGTTTATCCACCGGGGCCCAACAAACGACCCGCTATCAATTGACCGTACCCACCGCCCTGGGCGAGACCCTGACCAGCGACGGCACGCTGAGCCTGAACCCCATCTCGGCTCAAGGCCAACTGGCACTCAAAGACATTCAAATCAGCACGCTGGTGCGGGCGCTGTCGCGCTGGGTGGCCATTGACGCCCCGGCCGGCCAACTCGCGGCCAACGGGCGCTTCGATTTGGCAGTAAACGCCCAAAACCAACTGGTGGGCACCCTGCAAGACTTGGGCTTGAACGTGACGGGTCTGTCCGTGACGGCGCCCGGCGGCGCGGCGCCCTTGCTGGCGCTTGAAAAGACAGGTCTGACAGACGGCCGCGTGGACCTCGCCCAGCAGCAAGTCCAATTCGCGCAGTTCACCTTGAACAAGGGCCAAGTCAACGCCGCCACCAATGCCCAAGGTCAGCTCGACTGGGCCACGCTGGTGCGCCCCCGCGCCGACACCCCGCCCGAGCCGCCCCCCGGGGCACCATGGCGCGTGGCGATTGCCAACACGTCAGTGGCATCTGTCGCCGTCAACCTTCAAAACACGGCACAAGGCCAGCGTGCCAAGATCGACTCGGTGGCGCTCACCGCATCACCCAGCGGCGAGTTCGGCGGCACCGCGCTGTCCTTGCAGCTCGGCCCCACGCAACTGGCATTGGCTGGCCTGCAGCTGGAAAGCCCCGGGCAACAACTCACCCTGCCCGCGCTGCAGGTCAAAGCGACCCAGGCCAATCTGACCCAAGGTGGCGACGCCCTCAAGTTGTCACTGGACGCGCCTTATATCGGCCTCGCCAAAGGCTTGAGCGCCCAAGACAAAACCACTCGCGTCACACTGGCCAGCACCTCACTGCAGGCTGACCACGCCACCA
This sequence comes from uncultured beta proteobacterium, assembly GCA_963781205.1. Taxonomy (GTDB): domain Bacteria; phylum Pseudomonadota; class Gammaproteobacteria; order Burkholderiales; family Burkholderiaceae_C; genus Rhodoferax. The sequence continues at coordinate 56,592 of CAWAFG010000034.1, forward strand.
TGACGCTCGCCGGCGCGAACACCCAGGCGTCGCTCAGCGGCACCCAACTCGCCTTGACCGGTGCCACATTCCGCCAGGACGGGCAAGACGCGTCGCTGGGAGCGGGAAACATCAACGGAAAAGCGCTCACGCTGAACCTGGCGCCAGGCCAAACGGCGCTCAACCTCAGCCAATGGGGCAGCACGCTGTCGCAATTCAAAGCGCAGCGCGGCACCGAGTCGGCCACGCTTGAGCAGCTAACCCTCCAAGGCACCAAGGTCGCAGTACAGCAAGGCAGCAACGCGCCCTTGTCCGCCACGCTGCAAACCACCACCGTGGCCAGTCGGGGCACAGCGCTCAAACGGGGCGACGATGCGCTCGCCCTTGGCAGCGCCGACCTCAAAGCCGAGCAACTGGCCCTGACGCAAGACAAGGGGCAACTCAAACTCAACAGCACCGCCGCCACGCTGGATGTGACGGGCCTCACCGCCCAACAAGGTGAAAACCGACTCTCACTGGCCAGCGGCGGGCTCACCTCCCGCCAACTCATGCTGGACACAACCGGCGCCCTGCAAGCCCGGTTGAACGACACCGCCTTGAATTTGGGCGCCCTGTCTGTCAACGCACTGGGCGCGCCCGCTGAACTGGCTCGATTGACCCAAGCGAAGATCAGCGCCCAGTCGCTGCAACTGACCCTGCCCGAGGGCCCGCTTGAACTCACCGGCGACGGCCTGAGCGCCGAGCTGACCCAAGCCGTGCTGAACAGCCCCGCAGATGGTGCGGAACTGATCAGCCTGGGCCAGGCTGCGTTGGCCGGGGGCGTGCTTCGCCTGCCCGAGCAGCAGTTCTCCGCAGACACCCTCACGCTGGCCGGCGGCCAAGCCCGTACCTGGCTGGATGCCAAAGGGCAGTTCAACTTCATCAGCCTGTTTGACACGTCGCCCCCCACCAAAGCCGGCGCAGCGCCCTCCCCGTCACCCGCTCCAGCCGTCGCCAAAGCACCTGCAGCTGCTCCTTGGCGCATCGCCGTGAAGCAAACCACGCTGGATACATTCGCTGTTGGGTTTGAAGACCGTCAGGTGCAGCCCCCACTGGCGCTGCGGCTCGACCCCATTCGCGCACAGGTTAAGAACCTGGACACCGGCTCCAATGCCGCCCCCCTGCAGTTGGATCTGAAAACAACGCTGACCAGCGGTGGCGAGATTCAGGTGAGTGGCACAGCGCACGCCTCCACCGGCGCGGCCGACCTGCAACTCACCTTAAACGACATTGCGCTGGCGCCGGTGCAAGGTTATCTGTCCCAGTATGCGGAGCTACAACTTGCCAGCGGCACAGCAAGCAGCCGTGGCCGCCTGCGTTATGGCGACCCAAAAGGGGCCGGCGCGAAGCTCGTCTTCGAGGGCCAGATGGCGGTGAACCAGTTGCTGCTTGAAGAGGTCTCGCCCAAGCGACCCTTTGCCGGATGGGCATCGATGGGCGCTGAAGAGGTGCGGCTGACCCTGACGCCAAACCGACTGGAGGTGACCGAACTGCGCATTGACAAGCCCTCCGGGCGCCTGATCATTGCCGCCGACCAAACGGTGAACCTGACCGATGTACTGAAGAAAACAGAGCCGGCGACGCCACCCGCCCCTCCGAGTGAGGCGCCTGCTGTGACGGCAGAACCCACCGATGAAGTCGCCTTCCCCGTCAGCATCGCGCGGGTTCGCGTGGCGGACGGCACGCTGGAGTTTTCAGACGCCAGCCTGCGCCCCCAGTTTGCCGCGCGCATGCATGAGCTTAAAGGCGTGGTCACCGGCCTCAGCAACGACCCCGCCCAAAGCGCCAAATTGCAGCTGGATGCGCGGGTTGATCAATACGGCTCAGCCAAGATTGGCGGACAAATCAGCCTGATGAGCCCCGAGAAGCTGACCGAAATTGACATGTCGTTTCGCAACCTGGAAATGACCTCGCTGTCGCCCTACGTCGTCAAGTTCGCTGGCTACCGGATTGCCGCCGGGCGCCTGTGGCTGGACCTGCAGTACCGCGTCAAAGACGGCAAGTTGCTGGGCGAAAACAAAGTGGTGCTCAAGCAAGTGGCGCTGGGCGAAAAGGTGGAAAGCCCCAACGCGCTGAACCTGCCGCTGGAACTCGCCATTGCCATCCTGTCCGACTCGGACGGCGTGATTGACATTGGCCTGCCCGTGAGCGGCGACCTGAATGACCCGAAATTCGACTACGGCACCGTCATTGGCAAAGCCATTGGCAACCTGCTGGGCGGCATCGTCACGGCCCCCTTCAGAGCGCTGGCCGCCCTGTTTGGCGGTGGCGAAAAAACGTTGGACTCCGTGATTTTTGAGCCCGGCACAGCCACTCTGGCGCCGCCTGAGCGGCAAAAACTGGCCGCCATCGCGCGGGCTTTGAAAGAGCGGCCCGCACTTCAACTGGTGGTGCCGCCCACACGCTCAGATGTTTTCGACACGCCCGTGCTCAAGTCCCTGGCCGTGCGCCGCGACATCGTCACCGCCATGGGCATCACCCTGGCCCCCGGTGAAGACCCCGGGCCGGTGGACGTGGCCAACGCCCGCACGCAAAAAGCGCTTGAAGCCGTATTCAGCACCCGCTACGCCCCCGAGGTACTGACCGCCGTGAAGGCACGGGCGGTGCAAGCCATCGCGCGCCCCGCTGACGAGCCAGCCGCCGCCACCGACGCGGCGCCCCTTGCACCGCCCCAGCCCCCCACGGCCTTCTACCAAGGCCTGCTGGATCGGCTGCTGAGCGAGCAACCCGTCTCTGACAAGGCGCTGGCCCAGCTGGCCACCCAGCGCAGTGATGCCATCGTGGCTGAACTCACCCAAACCCTGGGCGTAGCGAATGCGCGCACCTCTGTGGGCAAGGCTGAAACGGCCACCGCCGCCGACGCCCAATCCATCACCCTGAAATTACAACTGGAGGTCGCTCAATGACACCTGCCCCACCCGACCTGCTGAGTCGCCTGGAAGCGCTTATTTGGGACAAGCCCGTGTCAGAGCGGCCCCGCTGGCAACAAGGCTTGCTGCGTCTGGTGCGCACGGTGCTGATTCTGGGACGTGACTTGGCCATGGGCCAGCTCACGCTGCGCGCCATGAGTCTGGTTTACACCACGCTGCTGTCCATCGTGCCGCTGCTGGCCTTGAGTTTCTCGGTGCTCAAAGCCTTTGGGGTGAACAACCAGATTCAACCCATGCTGCGCAGCCTGCTGGAGCCGCTGGGCGACAAAGGCGTGGAGGTGGCCCAACATATTGGCGAATTCATCCAGAACATGAACGTGGGCGTTCTGGGCGCCGTGGGTCTGGCGCTGCTGCTGTACACCGCCGTCTCGCTGGTGCAGAAGATTGAAGAATCACTCAACTACATCTGGCACATTCCCCAGCCCCGCCGTCTGGGCGAGCGCTTCAGCCGCTACCTCAGCGTGCTCATCATTGGCCCCATTCTGGTGTTCTCTGCCCTGGGCGTGACCGCCACGGTGCTGAACATCGACTCCGTGCGCCAGTTGCTGGCCGTGGACGCGCTGGGCCAGGTCGTACAGGTGGCCAGCCGCCTGGTGCCCTACCTGCTCATCATTGCCGCCTTCACCTTTGTCTACCTCTTTATTCCGAACACGCGGGTGCGGCTGGGTGCCGCGCTGCTGGGCGGCACCATCGGCGGCATCGTCTGGCAGACCTCGGGCTGGCTGTTTGCGGTGTTTGTGGCGTCGTCCGGCCAATACGCGGCCATCTATTCGAGCTTTGCCATTCTGGTGCTGTTCATGATCTGGCTGTATGTGAGTTGGCTCGTGCTGCTGTTTGGCGCCAGCGTGGCGTTTTACACCCAGCACCCCGAATACCTGTACCTGGGCAGCGGCGAGCCGCGCCTGAGCAACCGCGTGCGCGAGCGCCTGGCCCTGTCCCTCATGAGCCGCGTGGCCAGCCGCTTTTTAGCCGGCCAACCCGCCATCTCGCTGCAAGAATTCACCCAGCAACTGCGGGTACCCATGCATGTGCTCAGCACCGTGGTCACCGCCCTGCAAGACAGCGATTTGCTGCAACAAACCAGCGACGACCCGCCCCTGTACCTGCCCGCCCGCGACCCGTCGATGATCAGCGTGACCCAGGTGCTGGACGCTGTGCGCAGCGCCGGCGAAGCCCGCTTCTTCTCCCCCGACAAACTCCCCACCCCCGCCCCCGTGGACGAGGTGCTCGACAAAATCCGCGCCGCCGTAGAAACCGCCGCCGGCTCCGTCACCCTGCGCGACCTGGCCGGGGTGTCTGAGGCGACTGCTGAAGTTGGGATGGATGGAGCGGAGGATCGGACAGAGCCGACGTTGCTGCCTCGTTAAAGGGCGGAAGGAGTCATTGGAGAGTTGGAAGTGGGTGACTCCTTCGTGCCCAAAGCGGTCTGTCATTTGGCGCTTACATAAGTCAAGTAGGCAGCGGAAACGGCCATTCAGCGCTATTCCCAAGTTGCGGTATAAATTGCGTGAGGAGTCATAACATGGGCTATTCGTTATCCTTACTTGCTGTTCCTACCTTCAATGCGGCTGAGGCACTCCGGCAGCTCGGTTACCTCCGCACTGGTCAATCGTGCGAGTACGCGCGGGAGCCGCTATCGAGCTATGAGCTCCCCACAAATTGGTTCCTCATCGTTGCCCGCGGGTGCGACAGTCACTTCCTGCAACCGAAGATTCTGGCACCTTTGTCTGAACACTTTCCCGTAGTCGCATGCTCAATCGAGGAGCATGTGATGTTCAGCGCCGCTGAGTATTGGGCCGCCGGCAATCAGGTGTGGCGTGTCGAACATGTTGGTGAAAATGGCCCCGTTCACTTAAACACTTCTGGTGCCCTGGCGAGCGGGTTCGAAGCCATGGCTGCGGAACACAAGGAAGCACAAGAGGTGGACGGTGGCGAAAAGGCGGACGTCGACCACTACTTCGAAATCCCACTAAACGCAGCCAAAGAAATTATCGGTTTCAAGCACGATGAAGACATTCCTGGCGTCGACTACGAACGCTTCGAAGTGCTCCGCAAAGGCCCATCATCAGCCGATTCCAGAACTTGGTGGCGCTTCTGGAAATGACGCCCAACCCCTCCGTCAGCCGGTCACCGCCAATGTCAAGCGCGAAATCATAGGATTTGAATGACCGCAGTCTGGAAAATTGGTTGACCGCTTCCAGCCTCTTCCCGTCTTTCGAGTCCCACGGCTGAACGTCAGCTCCTGGCTCGGATGCGGCCTTCGTCGACCGAACCTTGACAGAGTCCTTCGGGCCTATAGCTGACTCCCGACTTCACTGGCTGTGAATGTCGATTCCTACTCCCCTCCGCTAATCCCATTCGGCTACCAAGCCCACCCCCCGATCAGGCACGGAAAACCTCCCAACACGCGGCCAAATGTGGGGGTTACAGCGCAAGGATCGCTACACATTCGATAGCTACCCGCGCAGGCCAAACAAGCGCCAGAGCCCTAAAAGACACTCAAAATGAGACCCAACGGCCGACCCCAACGCCCGCTGAACAATGCCATTCAGCGCTGCCCGGGCAGCCTCTTGCCATGCGTTCAGGCGCTGAACCGCCCCAGCCCTATTTCCACCAAGCCTTCAGGTCGGCGCAATAGGAACAGGGCCTCCAGGCCCACGCGCTGCGCCATGGCCAGACCTTCGCCGGGGCCTGCCACCAGCAGGGCGGTGGCCCAGGCGTCGGCGTCCATGCAGGTGCGCGCCAGCACCGTGACCGATGCAACGGTGTTGTTCACCGGCGCGGCGCGGCGGGCGTCCATGGTGTGGGCGAGGCGCGCCTGACCCACTTGAAAGCTGTGACGGTAGTCCCCCGAGGTGGCCACGGCCAGGTCTTGCAGCTCGATGACCCCATGTACAGCGCGGCGCCCCGCCTCGGGGGATTCGAGCGCCACCGCCCAAGGCGCGCCGCTGGCCTGACTGCCCACGGCGCGCAGTTCCCCATCGATGGCCGCCAGCGCATGCGTGACCCGGTGTTGGTGCAGCACGGCGATCATGCGGTCCACCGCATAGCCCTTGGCAATGCCGCACAGATCGAGCTGCAAGGGGGCGCGCTTGCGGGCGCGGCCTGACGCTTGGTCAAGCTCCAGACCCTGGTCCATCGCGCATGGCGCGGCCCGGCGTGCGATGTTGATGGCCTCGGCGTCGGGCGCATCGCGCGCCGCGCCAAAACCCCAGGCATCGACCAGGGCCCCAACGCAGGGGTCAAACGCACCCGCGCTTTGGCGGTGGATATTGAGCGCACTGCCGAGCACTTCCAGCATTTGCGCAGGCAGATCCACCCAGGCATCGAGGGGCGCTCGGTTCAGGCGCACCAGATCGCTGTCTGGCTTCCAGGGGGACATCTGCGCGTCCACCTGCTGCACGGCGGCGGCGAGGTCATGTCGCAGGGCGTCCAAGTTCAGTGAGGCATGGGCGTCCACTGTGGCCGACCAGCGCGTGCCCATGGTTGGGCCGTGCAGAGTGGTGCGCTGGGTGGATGGTGTTGTCTCAGAAAACATCTTCGGCATACCGCTCTTTCGCTTTGAGCTGCGACACGCTGAGTTGCAGCGGCGCAAGCACGGCGTCCATCGCCTCAGCCACGCCTTGCGCCATCGCGCGGCTGCCGCAAACGCGCACGATGGCACCCTGCGCCACCAGACCGCGCAGGCGCTCTGCGTCTCGGCGCAGGGCATCTTGCACATAGCCGCCACCGTTGGGCACGCGGGAGAACACCGTCTGCAGACTCGACAGACGCCCTTCGCCCAGCCAACGCTGAATGTCGGGGCCAAAATAAAAATCCAACGCCGGATCGCGCCCGCCAAAGTACAAGTGCATGGGGCTGTGCCTGTGGTTGCGGCGAATGAAGCCGGCCAGCGGCGACACACCGGTGCCTGCGCCGATCAGCAGCACCGTCTGCGGCGATCGCGGCAACGCAAAGCCGGGGTTCTTCCGCGTGAAGGCCACCATGCTGTCGCCCACCTGCAGGCCCAGCAGATAGGTCGAGCACAGGCCACCGGGCATCTGGCGTACGCAGATTTCCAGAAACCCGTCTTCCCAGCCCGAGGCCAAGGAGTAGTAGCGAGGCACGGCCGAACCCGGCGCCATGATGCCCACGAGATCGCCGGCGGCAAACCGCGCCAGACCGAGCCCGCGCAGGCGCGCGCCCAGGCCCTGTGCGGGCCATGCAAAGCGCAAGATCGCGGTGGCTTGCCCGGTGGCGCTGGGGTAGTCTTGGCGCGCGATGAGCGTGAGCACCGTGGTGGGCGGCAGGCGTGGCACATAGTCCAGCACCAGGGGTTCGTCCAGCGCGTGTGCCAGGGCGTTGCCCCAACGCGCGAACTGTTGGCCCGATTGCTGGTGGATGCACTCCAGCGGCAGCAACTCGGGCCACCCCTGTGCGCGCAGCATCTGATCCAGTGCCTCGGCAAAGGCGCAGAAGGCCGGAAACTGCCGGTCGCCAAAGCCCAGCACCGTCACAGGCACAGCGCTGGCGGTGAGCTTGGCGATGTGCTCCAGGGCGTGGCTGGCGTGGGCCGGGGCCTGGCCTTCGCCATAGGTGGCGGCCAGCACAAACACCTGGCGCGTGGCGGCCGTGGTTCGAAAATCTTCCAGGGCGCTGGTGTGTACGCGGTGGCCGCCCTGGATCAGCGCGTCTTGCAGCGCTTGGGCAAAACCCCAGGTGCTGCCGCCTTCGCTGGCCACGAAGATGAGCACGTCGGCCTGGCCCGGCGGGGTGTTGCCTGTGATGTGTGGGGCCTGGCGGCGCGCCTGCCACCACATGATGACGCCCGACAGCCAGAACAGCAGCACGCTGGCGCCCACGAGCCCGAGGACGACGGCCCAGGGCCAAGACGCTTCGCCGGTGTGCAGCACCACGGCCCAGTCGTTCACGCCTTGCGCAAACGTGGCGTCTTGCCAAGCCAGCCTCTGCCCAGAATAACGGTCGATCCATCCCTGACCTTGGGCGGTGGCGACCTTCCAGGTGTCCTCCGGGTCTGTGGCACTGGGCAGGTTCAGCTTGCGCAAATCCTGCACCGCCAAGCCTTGCAGCGTCGCAAGCTGCGCACCAGCCAAGGCTGGCTTGCCAGTGACGACCGAAAACACCTCCGGTTCGGTACCCGCGTCCAGCGCCACCAAGCCCAGGGTG
>CAWAFG010000035.1:0-33561 GCA_963781205.1 uncultured beta proteobacterium
GCGGCAAGGCGCCTAACTACGATGCCGCCAGCGTCGCTGCCGCCTGCAAAGATCTGGAAAAAGCCAAACTGCCTGCCACACTGATGGTGGATTGCAGCCATGCCAACAGCAGCAAGCAGCACGAAAAGCAACTCGAAGTGGCCCGTGACATCGCCGGGCAAATCGCCGGTGGGTCCACCAGCGTGTTCGGCGTGATGGTGGAGAGCCATTTGAATGCCGGTGCGCAGAAGTTCACCCCAGGCAAGGACGATTCGACGAAGCTGACCTACGGCCAGAGCATCACGGATGCATGCCTGGGTTGGGACGATTCCCTGGCCTCGCTGGAGGTCTTGTCCGAAGCGGTGAAGGCGCGTCGGGCCCGGTAAGCAAAGCGCCCGAGGGTGGCGCAAGTTTTACAAGGCTTTTAGTCCTGTAGCGCTTGTTCCACCTGCGGGAGGTGCTATGTTTTTTGTAGTGAGAGGAGCAGCTTTTGGTGAATGCCACCAAAGCCGCCGTTGCTCATGCAAACAATGTGGTCACCGGCTTGTGCTTGCGCGGTGATCAATGCCACCAAGTCGTCAATGCTGCCGGATACGACGGCCCGTTCACCCAGAGGGGCGAGCGCCTCGGCGGCGTCCCAGTCCAGGCCGCCACTGTGGCAAAAGGCCAAGTCGGCCTGTTCCAGGCTCCAGGGGAGTTGGGCTTTCATGGCGCCCAGCTTCATCGTGTTGGAGCGGGGCTCGAAAACGGCCAGAATGCGCTCGTTAGGCTGAAGGCGTCGCTTCAACCCGTCCAAGGTGGTTCGAATGGCGGTGGGGTGATGGGCAAAGTCGTCGTACACCGTGATTTGACCCCCAGCGGCGGCCACGGTGCCGCGCAACTCCATGCGGCGCTTCACGTTTTCAAACGATCCCAGGGCCAAACCAGCCGCGTCAGGCGGCACGCCGACGTGCTCAGCAGCGGCCACCGCTGCCAAAGCGTTGAGCTGGTTGTGCACGCCAGTCAGCGCCCACTGAACATGCCCCGCTTTTTTACCGCGCATCAGAATGTCAAAGTCATGCGGCTCGCCAACAGCCGTGAAATCGCTCACGGTGGCGCCGAAACTGCGCACCTCGCTCCAGCAGCCGGTGTGCAACACCCGGGCGAGGCTTTCCTCCAGTCCGTTGACGACCACGCGCCCGGTTCCAGGCACGGTGCGAATGAGGTGATGGAACTGCCGCTCAATGGCCGCCAAGTTGTCAAAAATGTCGGCGTGGTCGAACTCTAGGTTGTTGAGAACGGCGGTGCGAGGGCGGTAGTGCACAAATTTGCTGCGCTTGTCAAAAAATGCAGTGTCGTATTCGTCCGCCTCGATAACAAAGGTTTTGCCTTGGCCCAGTCGGGCAGAGACGCCAAAGTTCATCGGCACGCCGCCCACCAAAAAGCCCGGTTGCAGGCCCGCTTGTTCCAAAATCCAGGCGGTCATGGCGGTGGTCGTGGTTTTGCCGTGCGTGCCGGCGATGGCGATCACATGGCGGTCCTGCAAAACGTGTTCAGCCAGCCATTGCGGGCCACTGGTGTAGGGCAGGCCGCCGTCCAAAATGGCTTCCATCAAGGGGAACTTGGCGCTGCCATCGGCCAGGCGGACCCGGCTGACCACATTGCCCACCACGAACATGTCGGGTTTCAGTGCGAGCTGGTCGGCGCCGAAGCCCTCCATCAAGTCAATGCCGAGTGCACGGAGCTGGTCGCTCATGGGGGGGTAGACACCTGTGTCGCAGCCGGTGACTTTGTGTCCGGCCTCCCGTGCCAGCGCCGCCAGGCCGCCCATGAAGGTGCCGCAAATACCAAGTATGTGAATATGCATGCCCAGATTTTAGGCGGCTGTATTAAAGGCAAAATAGGGCGCTATGGAGAGCTTGAAATCAGAGATCGCCGCCGTTGCGGCCCGCATGGTGGTGGAAGAAGGCTTGGACTTTGGCGTCGCCAAGCGACGTGCTGTCAAGCAGATGGGCTTGCCCGGGCGCACCGCACTGCCTGGCAACGAGGAGGTTGAAGACGAGGTGATGGACTACATTGCCTTGTTTTGTGCCGATACCCAGCCGGGAGAGCTGTTGGCCTTGCGCCGCTTGGCGTTGGTCTGGATGGCCCGTATGTCAGCCTTCAAGCCCTACCTCGGTGGCCCCGTATGGCATGGTTCAGCCACCCGTTTGTCAGATATTTATTTGCAGTTGTTTTGTGAAGACAGCAAATCAGCGGAGATCGCGCTGATTGATCATGGGGTGGACTATGTGCCACGCACGGTGACGGGTTTTCATGGGGAATGGGTCGAGGCATTGAGCGTGCATGCCTTTTGCCCTGAGTTGCGGGAAGAGGTGGGTGTTCACTTGTTGATTTACGACTGGGATGATCTGCGGGGCGCACTGCGACCGGATGCCAGGGGGCGCACGCCTCGCGGAGATGTGACCGCAGTGCGGCGTTTATTGGATGAAGCGGAAGCAGAAAAGACATGACTGAGAAAGACCACAACGTTGATGACGGGGCCGGCGGCCGGCGCAACTGGCTGTTGGGTGCCGTCGCGGGGGCGGCTGCGCTAAGCGGTGCGGGCGTCGCGTGGTGGGTGCATTCGCCTGGTGAGCTTGCACCGAGTGCTGAAGAGTCGCTATGGCTGCTAGACTTCGCCCTCCCAACGCAAGGCCCTCGTTTGGCCATGGAGAGCTTTCGTGGCAAGCCGCTGGTGTTGAATTTCTGGGCCACTTGGTGCCCGCCTTGTGTGGAGGAGCTTCCGATGTTGAGCGACTTCTATGCCAAGAATGCCGCCAAGGGTTGGCAGGTGCTGGGTTTGGCGGTCGATCAGGCCACGCCGGTGAATCGATTTTTGGCCAAAGCGCCAGTGTCCTTTCCGGTGGCACTGGCGGGAGTGCCCGGAATGGAGATTGGGAAATTGCTGGGCAATCAAAGCGGCGGGCTGCCGTTCACGGTAGTCTTGGGGTCGGATGGCAAAGTGGCCCATCGTAAAATTGGCCAAATTTCACCCGAAGACTTGCGGGCTTGGGCTGCCGCGACTTAGTACTGGTTTGTCGCTGGCGGGTTGAGAAAGCCGGCTTCGTTGTTGAAGTCTTGTAAAATAACCGAAGATGACTGTACTTTGGATGAATTTAAAGTAAATTCAGAAGTTGTCGTATAAAAATTCATTGGAGTCCTCATGGATCTGAGAAAGTTGAAGACGTTGATTGACCTCGTGTCTGAGTCCAACGTGTCTGAGCTGGAAATTACCGAGGCCGAAGGCAAAGTGCGCATCGTCAAGGGCGGTGTGCCCATGGTTCAGCATTACGCGCCTCAGATGGCTGTCATGGCGCCAGCGGCCATGCCTACCCAATCCCCTGCAACCGTGGCGGAGGTCACCGAGCCTGTCGCCAGTGGTCATTTCGTCAAGTCTCCGATGGTTGGCACGTTTTACCGGTCGTCGTCGCCCGGTGCCAAGGCCTTTGTTGAGGTTGGGGACGAGATCAAGGCAGGTGAAACCATTTGCATCATTGAGGCCATGAAGATTCTCAATGAAATTGAGGCCGACAAGTCAGGCACCGTCACCAAAGTGATGTGCGACAACGGTCAAGCCGTTGAATACGGACAGCCCCTGTTCGTGATTGAGTGAGGTTGAACCGCAACGCCTATGTTCAAAAAAATTCTGGTTGCCAACCGGGGCGAAATTGCCCTGAGGATTCAACGGGCCTGTAGCGAACTTGGAATCAAGGCTGTCATGGTCTATTCTGAAGCGGATCGGGATGCAAAGTACGTCAAACTGGCCGAAGAGGCGGTTTGCATCGGACCTGCGCCCTCGGGCTTGAGCTACCTGCACATGCCTGCCATTATTTCGGCCGCTGAGGTGACCGATGCTGAAGCAATCCACCCTGGTTACGGATTTTTGAGCGAGAACGCGGACTTTGCGGAGCGGGTCGAAAAAAGCGGGTTCCAATTTATCGGCCCCACACCCGAGTCCATTCGGATCATGGGTGACAAAGTTTCCGCGAAACAGGCCATGATCAAGGCCGGTGTGCCTTGTGTGCCTGGGTCCGAAGGCGAGTTGCCAGATGATCCGGCTGTGATTCGCCGAGTGGCCAAGTCGGTCGGGTACCCCGTGATCATCAAGGCTGCAGGCGGCGGTGGCGGACGCGGAATGCGGGTGGTGCACACCGAAGCAGCCCTGATCAATGCCGTGGCCATGACCAAGGCCGAGGCCGGCGCTGCGTTCGGCAACCCGGCCGTGTACATGGAGAAGTTTCTCCAAAACCCGCGTCATATCGAGATTCAAATTCTTGCGGACAAGCACAAGAACGCGGTCTACCTGGGCGAACGGGATTGCTCCATGCAACGCCGTCATCAGAAAGTTCTGGAAGAGGCGCCCGCGCCGGGCATTCCTCGCAAGCTGATTGACCGTGTGGGTGAGCGCTGTGTGGCCGCCTGTAAAAAAATTGGTTACCGTGGCGCTGGTACGTTTGAGTTTCTGTACGAAGACGGTGAGTTCTACTTTATCGAGATGAATACCCGTGTTCAGGTGGAGCACCCGGTGACGGAGATGGTGACTGGTATTGACATTGTCAAAACCCAGATCATGGTTGCCGCCGGGGAGCGTTTGCCTTTCACTCAGCGACAGATTGAGATTCGTGGCCACGCCATCGAATGCCGGGTGAATGCGGAGGACCCCTTCAAGTTCACGCCCTCACCAGGACGGATCACGATGTGGCATCCACCCGGTGGCCCTGGTGTGCGGGTGGACTCCCACGTTTACACCAATTATTTTGTACCCCCAAACTACGACTCCATGATTGGCAAAATCATTGTGCATGGCGACACCCGGGAGCAAGCTTTGGCCCGGATGAGGACCGCATTGGGTGAAACAGTGATTGAGGGCATCAGCACCAATATTCCCCTGCACCGGGAGTTGGTCGTGGATGCCAAGTTTGTGCAGGGCGGCACCAATATTCATTACCTTGAACATTGGCTGGAACAGCACAAGCGTTGAAGCAGAAACTGCATGTTTGAACTGAAACTGATGTGCCCGGAGAGCCGGGTCGAAATCGTGAGCGATGCGCTGGACGCGCTGGACGCCTTGAGCGTCAGCGTCGAAGACGCAGATGCTCAGACCGACGCCGAGCAGGCCTTGTTTGGCGAGCCGGGCATGCCGCCGCCCAAAGAGGGCTGGCAGCGTTCGCGCATGATTGCTCTTTTTCCGACGGAGGCGTCAGCCAAAGAAGCGCTGTCACTTTTGACGGTGCAGGACTTCTTTGCCGAATGTGAGGTTTTGGGCGTGCACGAGTTGGCAGAGCAGGATTGGGTGCGTTTGACGCAATCCCAATTTACCCCTGTTGATATCACTCCGACGTTCTGGATTGTCCCCACTTGGCATGAGCCCCCGGCTGAGGCCCGGATTGTCATTCGCCTGGACCCGGGGTTGGCATTTGGCACGGGGACACACCCGACGACCCGGATGTGCCTGCGATGGCTGGCCCGACAGGGGGAAGCTGGCCAATCGCTTGGACGGGTGTTGGACTATGGGTGCGGATCCGGTATTTTGGCCATTGGTGCGGCCAAACATGGTGCGCTGGATATTGATGCGGTCGACATCGACGACGCAGCAGTTGAGTCCACGGTTTTGAATGCGCAAGCGAATAACGTCACACTCAAGGCCGGGTTGCCAGATGCCGCTTCGGGCCAATACCAAACTGTGTTGGCAAACATCTTGGCGACACCTTTGAAAGTGCTGGCGCCGTTATTGTGGTCGCGTGTGGCACCTGGTGGCGCGTTGGTGCTGTCCGGTATTCTTGAGCAACAGGCAGAAGAGTTGAAGCTGGCCTACGCGCCCTACTGCAAATTGACGGTCTCCGACCAGGAGGACGGCTGGATCCTGATGACCTCGACCGCGTGAGACGCCGTTCGACGTTTACATTATGAGCATGATCACCCGTTGTCCCGCCTGCGAGACTCACTTCAGGGTGGTTGCTGACCAGCTCCGAATCTCGGCAGGATGGGTGCGGTGCGGTCAGTGTGACGAAATATTTGATGCCTCTGCGCATTTGGTGGAAGGGTCGCAGGCGGTTGATTTGTCTCTGTCTCAATCAGGCAGTGATGATCCAGTCGTCAATGTGCTCGAAAATGCACCACCTGCACCACCTGCACCACCTGCACCACCTGCACCACCTGCACCACCGGAGCTCCCTGAGCCGAAGCAGATGTTGGCTCCGGCTGAGTTGTCTGAGACCTTTGTATCCGACTTCACTACGGTGGACCTCAATCTGGAGGACGCTTCCTCTAGCCAAGAGGTTGCAGACGAACATCGGGTTGATGCCAGCGAGTTGACTCCAGCCCTTGCTGATCGTGAGGGGCTTGCTTTTAATCCCGAGGTCAATGACGCCTCTGATTCCTTTGAAGAAACCACGCGGGCTGAGTTGCCGGTAGAAGACGATTTACCTGAGCAAGTCTCGTTCCTCTCAAAAGACACAACTACCGCCGTGCGAAATCGCCCCGCACGGCGGTGGCTTTTCAGTGGGTTAAGTCTGGTGCTGCTGGTAGGGCTGATGTTGCAGGTCACCTATCGAGAGCGCAATCGACTGGCCGCTTGGGATCCAAGTTGGGCGCCTTGGCTGGAGCGTGCTTGTGGTGTGATCTCTTGCAAAGTGGCGGCCGTTCGACGGATTGAATCGATCAGCGTCGAAAGCTCCACCTTCGCCAAGCTCAGTGGCGACACTTATCGGTTGAGTTTCGTCTTGAAAAGCAACGCATCGATTCCGATTGATTTTCCTGCCGTCGAGTTGACCCTGACGGATGCCATGGACCAACCTTTTTTAAGACGCGTCTTGTTGGCGTCAGACATTGGACCCCCGAGTTCAGTTCTTGCGGCTTCTGCTGAATGGCCAACGTCAATTGATATTGCGGTGCAATCAACCGGACTGCCTGAACGCGTTGCGGGCTATCGTCTGGTTGCGTTCTACCCTTGAGCCTGTCTGAACCTCGGTTTGTGCCGTCGGGTTTTATTCAATAGAGTGAAAAAAAGCCCGGATGCGATGAGCATCGGGCTTGTGAGCGAAGCAAGTTGCTCGATCAGGGTTTGTTGCCTGTTGGAAAGGGCCAAGCCGCTTGTGGATTCAAGGTGGTTTGCGCGCCGGATGCAGACTTGGCGATCGCTGGTTTTCCCGTGGCAGATTTTTTGGCAGGCGCTGCTTTTTTAGCAACGACGGCTTTCTTGGCGGGTGCTGCCGCTTTCACAGCGACTTTCTTGGCTGGAGCCGCTTTTTTGGCAGGGGCTGCTTTTTTAGCAACGACGGCTTTCTTGGCGGGTGCTGCTGCTTTCACAGCGACTTTCTTGGCTGGAGCCGCTTTTTTGGCAGGGGCTGCTTTTTTAGCAACGACGGCTTTCTTGGCGGGTGCTGCTGCTTTTACAGCGACTTTCTTGGCTGGAGCCGCTTTTTTGGCAGGGGCTGCTTTTTTAGCAACGACGGCTTTCTTGGCGGGTGCTGCTGCTTTTACAGCGACTTTCTTGGCTGGAACCGCTTTTTTGGCGGGCGCTGGCGTTTTAGCAGCGACGGCTTTCTTGGCGGGTGCTGCCGCTTTCACAGCGACTTTCTTGGTGGATTCAGTTTTTTTCACGGGAGCCGCCTTTTTCGGGGCTGATTTTTTTGCAGTTGCCATTGATGTATCTCCTTGATTAATTTGCAAAGAGCACTTCTTGCGCGACGTGTGGCAGGAAGTGATGCATGGTGTTGGGCTTTGTACCCAGCACCATGAATTTGGAACACAAACCGCTGCAGCCAGCATGGGCTGCTTGGAGAGTTTGTGAGCAGGGAAAAGTCATGTGCGACTTAGTCCCAAGACAGTGCACCACCCGACTGATATTCAATCACCCGGGTTTCGAAGAAGTTTCTTTCCTTCTTCAGATCGATCATTTCGCTCATCCATGGGAATGGATTTTCCTCATTGGGGTACAGCGCCTCCAGGCCAATCTGAGTCGCCCGACGATTGGCAATGTAGCGCAGGTAGCCTTTGAACATGGACGCGTTCATTCCCAATACACCGCGCGGCATGGTGTCCTCTGCGTAGCGATACTCAAGCTCCACCGCTTGCTCGAACAGCGCGCGGATTTCTGACTTGAATTCGGCCGTCCAGAGCTCTGGATTTTCAAGTTTGAGTTGGTTGATCAGGTCAATGCCGAAATTGCAATGCATGGACTCATCACGCAGAATGTACTGGTATTGCTCTGCCGCACCAGTCATCTTGTTTTGACGTCCCAAGGCCAGGATCTGTGTAAATCCAACATAGAAGAACAGGCCCTCCATCAAGCAGGCAAAAACAATCAGCGACTTCAGCAGTGTCTGATCAGTTTCATGAGTTCCCGTCTTGAAATTAGGGTCCATGATCGCCTCAATGTAAGGGATCAGGAACTGGTCTTTGTCGCGAATGGATTGAACTTCGTTGTAGGCGTTGAATATCTCGCTCTCATCCAGACCGAGCGACTCCACGATGTACTGATAGGCGTGGGTGTGAATGGCTTCTTCAAAGGCTTGGCGCAGCAGGAATTGCCGGCACTCAGGCGCGGTGATGTGGCGGTAGGTGCCCAAGACAATGTTGTTGGCGGCCAGTGAATCAGCCGTCACAAAAAATCCCAAGTTACGCTTGATGATGCGCCGTTCGTCTTCAGTCAGACCATTGGGATCTTTCCACAAGGCGATGTCCCGTGTCATGTTGACTTCTTGGGGCATCCAGTGGTTGGCGCAGCTCGACAGGTACTTCTCCCAAGCCCATTTGTATTTAAAGGGGACCAGTTGGTTGACATCGGTCTTGCCGTTGATGATGCGTTTGTCAGCCGCGTTCACGCGACGAGGACTTGCAGGCGCCTCAGCGGCGTTGGGTGCATTCACGGATGGCGGCGAAACAGCCTCCGAGCGACTTGCGTTCGAGTCGCTGGTATGGGGTGTTTGCGAGGAGGGATTGACTTCTTCGTCCCAGGTCAACATAGGTAATTCCAATCAGCAGATTATGAGAGTAGTGAGGTGAATTGAAAAGGGTTCTTCCACTTCACTCCTCGATTGAGCGGGGGAGTGTGGTGCATGAACATCGACTATCGATGAGTCGATGTCCATGGTCTTATTGGCAGGACTCGCAGGTGGGGTCATCCACCCCGCAAAACCGCACATCGGTTGCAGGGCCGGAGGCCATCTGTTCGCGAGCCGCAGCGGCGGCAGCGTCAAGAGCACTCATGCCAGACTGAGCGGTTGGCGAGGGTTCAGCGCCGGATGAAACTGAATTCATGCGACCTGCTGTCACCGTTGACTTCTCCACGTGAGTGGCCGACATCGTGCGCAAGTAGTAGGTGGTTTTCAAGCCGCGAATCCATGCCAGTTTGTACGTGTCGTCGAGCTTCTTGCCGGACGCGCCAGCCATGTAGATGTTGAGCGACTGCGCTTGATCAATCCACTTTTGGCGACGCGATGCGGCTTCGACCAGCCAACGGGTTTCCACCTCGAATGCGGTGGCGTATAGCAATTTGATATCAGCTGGCACACGGTCGATGGGCTTGAGTGAGCCGTCGAAGTGTTTCAGGTCCATCACCATGACATCGTCCCAGAGCCCAAGACGCTTGAGGTCTTGAACCAGGTAGTTGTTGATGATGGTGAACTCGCCAGACAGATTGGACTTGACGGAGAGGTTGCCGAAGCAGGGCTCAATCGAGGCGTCCACGCCGATGATGTTGGAAATGGTTGCCGTCGGTGCAATGGCCGTGCAGTTTGAGTTGCGCATGCCGTCGGTCGCAATCTTCTTGCGCAGCGAATCCCAGTCCATGGTGGAGGAGCGATCAACCTCGACGTAGCCACCGCGCTCGCGAGCCAGCATGTCCAGTGTGTCGATGGGCAAGATGCCTTTGTCCCACAGCGAACCTTTGTAGCTGGAATACTGACCGCGTTCTTTGGCCAATTCAGTCGACGCCCAGTAGGCGTAGTAGCAGATGGCTTCCATGGATGTGTCTGCAAACGCGACCGCTGCGTCACTGGCGTAGGGAATACGCAGCTCATACAGGCTGTCTTGAAACGCCATGACACCCAGACCGACCGGGCGATGGCGCAGGTTGGAGTCGCGTGCCTTTTTGACCGCGTAGTAGTTGATGTCGATCACGTTGTCGAGCATGCGCATCGCAGTGGTGATGGTTTTTTGCAGCTTGACGTGATCCAGCGCACCGTTTTTCAGGTGTTGCAGCAGATTGACCGAGCCCAAATTACACACCGCTGTTTCCGTGTCGCTCGTGTTGAGCGTGATTTCGGTGCACAGGTTGCTGGAGTGAACGACGCCGGCGTGTTGCTGGGGCGAACGCACGTTACAAGCGTCTTTGAATGTGATCCAAGGATGACCGGTTTCAAACAGCATGGTCAGCATTTTTCGCCACAGATCGGCTGCTGGCAAAGTGCGTGCCGGCTTGAGCTCGCCGCTCGCTGCCAGCGCTTCGTAGGCCACATAGGCCTTCTCAAAATCGGCGCCAAATTTGTCGTGCAAATCAGGCACGTTATTGGGCGAGAACAGTGTCCACTGGCCCTTTTCCATGACTCGACGCATGAACAGGTCGGGAATCCAGTTCGCGGTGTTCATGTCATGGGTGCGGCGGCGGTCATCACCGGTGTTTTTGCGCAACTCCAGGAATTCTTCGATGTCCAGGTGCCAGGTCTCCAGATAGGTGCACACCGCGCCTTTGCGCTTGCCGCCTTGGTTCACGGCCACGGCGGTGTCATTGACCACCTTCAGGAACGGCACCACGCCTTGGGATTCACCGTTCGTGCCCTTGATGTGTGAGCCCAATGCCCGCACACGGGTCCAGTCGTTGCCCAAACCGCCAGCGAACTTGGACAGCAGTGCGTTTTCCTTGATGGATTCGTAGATGCCATCCAGATCGTCTGGCACAGTGGTCAAGTAGCAGCTTGAAAGTTGCGAACGCAGCGTGCCGCTGTTGAATAGCGTTGGCGTGCTGGACATGAAGTCAAATGACGACAAAATTTCGTAAAACTCAATGGCCCGCGCTTCGCGATCAGACTCGTTCAGCGACAGACCCATGGCCACGCGCATGAAGAAGGCTTGGGGGAGTTCAATTCGTGTTTTTCCAATGTGCAGGAAGTAACGGTCGTACAGCGTCTGAATGCCCAGGTAGTCAAAGTTCAGGTCACGGTCGGCCTTGAGGGCTGCACCCAGGCGAACCAAGTCAAACTCGAGCAGCTTGGCGTCGAGCAATTCGTTGTCCACGCCCTTTTGGATGAATTGAGGGAAAGTACTCGACGTAGGCCTGTGCCATGTCGGCCTGCACAACGTCTTTGCCCAGTGCTTCTCTGGACATCGTGTGAAACAGCAGTCGGGCGGTGGCGTAGGTGTAGTCGGGGTCTTTTTCGATCAGCGTGCGGGCAGCAAGCACCGATGCCTTGTAAACCTCGTCCATGGGGACGCCGTCATACAGGTTGCGCATGGTCTCGGCCATGATGGGCTCGGGTTTGACGTCTGCGCCCAAACCGGCGCAAGCGGACTCAATCAATCCCTTGAGGCGGTCAAGGTCGAGCACGATGCGCTGACCGTTGTCCAGCGCGTGCAGTTGCGGCGCTTTGGGCGTTGACTGGGTGACTTGTTGTGCGCGTTCTTGGGCGTGCTTCTCACGGTACAAGACATAGGCACGAGCCACTTCATGGTGTCCGTCGCGCATCAGTCCCAATTCGACCTGATCTTGAACATCTTCAATGTGAAAGGTCCCGCCGCCCGGGCGCGAGCGCATCAAGGCGCGAATCACGCCTTGCGTCAAGCCATCCACGGTTTCACGAACGCTGGCCGATGCGGCGCCTTGCGTGCCGGTGACCGCCAAAAAGGCCTTCATCATGGCGATCGCTATCTTGGCGGGCTCGAACGGGACGACGGCGCCATTGCGGCGAATGATCTGGTATTGGCTCACGCCATTGGCCGTGGTTTGAATGGAGTCATCCCCCAATGCGGAAGTGGATGGACTGGACTGGCGCTCTGAAGGCGTGTTTAAAGCAGTTTGCATGGGGCTCCTCGTCTATGCTGCGTGAAATAGGGTGTCAATGGCGCTGCGCGCAAGCCTGGGGCTATCGGGCGGTTGGGCTTGGTGGAAAGGCAGGGCACACTATATATGGGGTGTCTGGCTACTGCAAGCCACTACCGGTAGTGTATGTTGTTGGCAGGGTCTTTGTTCTGCCAACGTGTTCTCAAGGGGCGAAAGTGTACCCGGGGAATGGCTCAAGCCAGCGCCCCTCAAAGCAGAAAACGAAGGGGGTGCTGTCAAAAAATCGACAACCGTAGCACGCCAGACCAGTGATGGCGGGCCTTTCCGGCGTGTCAATTGATAGAGGAATTATTTTTGTAACTGTCTCATTTCCGAAAGCGAGTCGGCGTTCGGAGAATTGGATCGTTCGGCAGGGTATCTTTAATGCCGACTAAATTAGTCGGGTAATGGGGTGCTGAGGCAGCTGTTGGGCACTCAAGCCTAGTGCGCGTTTCAATTCGGGCCAGTCAAAACCGACACCAGGATCGGCCTTGCGACCTGGCGCGATGTGTTCATGCCCCGCGATGTGTGCGATGGGATAGCCCTGCATCAGTGCGGCGCACAAGCTGGTCAGCGTTTCATACTGCTCGGCCTCAAACAGGTCTCCCTCAAGCCCCTCCATTTCGATGCCAATGGAGTCGTCGTTGCAATTGGCGCGTCCACGGTATTGAGATGCCCCTGCATGCCAGGCGCGATCGTCGCAGCTGACAAATTGCCACAGGTCGCCATTGCGTCGAATATAGAAGTGCGACGACACCTGCATGCCTTCGATGCTTTTGAAATAAGGATGGGCGTCCCAATCCAGCTGATTGGTGAAGAGGTGTTGAACCTGATCCCCGCCGAACTCGCCTGGCGGCAGGCTGATGGAGTGCAGAACCAGCAAATCAACGCGGGCACCTTGGGGGCGAGGTCCAAAGTTGGGTGAGGCCAAATGAGCGGCAAACCGGTACCAACCCCCTCGCCAAAGTCCGTTGGGAACGATGGGGTCAGAACGGGTCATCGGAATTCTCTCCACCTTGGGGTGCGTCGATATTGAGTCGCGTGATGCGGTAGCGCATTTGCCGCAGGCTGATGCCCAGTCTGGCCGCTGCTGCCGTGCGATTGAATCCAGTCTCCTGCAGCGCCTGAATCAGAATCTCTCGCTCTTGGTTGTCCAGATGACGTTGCAAATCACTGGGAATGGCGTTGGGTTCGTTGCCCACGGGGTTGGCGTCCTGAGGGGCGACCACAGGCTTCTGGTCCTGAGGCGGTTGTGCGGAGGTTTCGATCTGAAGCTCCTCGTCATCGCTCAGCGCCACCGCGCGGTGCAGCAGGTTTTCCAGTTCCCGAACGTTGCCATGCAAGGGGTCTTGGGCCAATTGACTCAAGACCGATGCCGGCAAAACAGGCGTGGTGATGCCTGAGTCCTGGGCGATGCGATCGAGCAAGGCTTTGCACAGCGCGGGCAGGTCTTCCCGGCGGTCGCGCAGCGGAGGAATGGCGATTTCAATCACATTGAGCCGGTAATACAGGTCTTGGCGAAAGCGACCGGCTTTCACTTCCTCTGCCAGGTTCTTGTGGGTGGCGCTGACGATGCGCACATCAACCGACAGCTCCAGCGTCGCACCAAGGGGCCGCACCCGTCGCTCCTGGATGGCACGCAGCAGCTTGGATTGCATGGCCAGAGGCAGGTCACCAATCTCATCCAAGAACAAGGTGCCACCGGCCGCGGCTTGAAAAAAACCATCACGGTCCTGGGTTGACCCCGTGAACGAACCCTTCTTTGATCCGAAAAACTCGGCCTCCAACAAAGCTTCCGGAATGGCGCTGCAATTGACGGCCACCCAGGGGCCATCAGCGCGGTGGCTGTTGGCGTGAAGGGCCTGCGCCACCAGTTCCTTACCGGTTCCCGACTCCCCGTTCACCAGCACCGGCGCCATGCTTCGCGCCACTTTGACGACACGCTCTTTGACCAGGCGCAAGCCGCTGGAGTCCCCAACCAGCCGCTCAATGGCCTGTTTGCCGCGTGAGGGGGCGGCGTGCGAGTCGCCGGATGCGGTGGACGCGTCGGGGCGACCGGCGGCGGCAGGCGGGCCGTTGGCGTCTCGCACGGCGGACGCCACCACGCTTCGGAATTGTTTCAAGTCCACCGGCTTGGTCAGGTAGTCAAAGGCGCCGGCTTTGAGGGACTCAACAGCGTTCTCGGCTGACCCGTAGGCGGTGATGACAATGCAGCGCTCTTTGCGTTTTTCGGCCTTGAGTTGCTGGATCAGGGACAGCCCCAATCCGTCCGGCAGGCGCATGTCGGTAATGACGACGTCAAAACCTTGGGCGCCCAATTGTTGTTGAGCCTCCTTCACGCTCTCTGCGGTTTCCACCTGATACCCCGCACGCAACAGCGTCAGCTCATACAGGGTTCTCAAGTCTGGTTCATCGTCAACCACCAGGATTCGGGTCGGGATCGGCTGGGGCGTGGCGGTCATGGCTGGGCGGCGTCCTTGTGTGAGAGCGCGGGCACTCCTTCTCGAGTCACAAAGCCGTGAAAGGAGACCAAAAATTCATTGCCCTCCACGGGGCTGTCGTTGCAATGACCCGCGTTGCGCCGGTAAGTGATGGTTGCTCCATGACGCTCGCACAATTCCCGGCAGATATAGAGCCCCAGCCCACTGGAACGGCTCTCAGAGGAGAAAAAGGGTTCAAAAAGGTGACGTTCCACCGACTTGTCCATGGGCTGGCCGTCGCTCCAAACGCTGACATAAGCCCGCCCTCCGGGATTTTGACCCGCTGAGACCTGAATGGCACTCGCCCCCTGGCTGGCATAGCGCCGCGCGTTGTCCAGCAGGTTAATCAGAACCCGGCGAAGGTGCTCGGGCTCAAACCTGACCTGC
Source organism: uncultured beta proteobacterium (assembly GCA_963781205.1). Classification (GTDB taxonomy): domain Bacteria; phylum Pseudomonadota; class Gammaproteobacteria; order Burkholderiales; family Burkholderiaceae_C; genus Rhodoferax. The sequence continues at coordinate 14,905 of CAWAFG010000035.1, forward strand.
GTGGCGCCTTCTGCCTGCGTCAGGCAGAGCAGGTTTTTGCCACCCGTCTGCGCCTGCCAGTCCCGGCAAGTTTGCGTGACCAGTTCGTTGAGGTTGATGGCCTCGGCCACACCTTGCTCCTCATGGTGGGTGCGCGCAATGTCCAGCACCTCGTCCACGATGCGTTCCAGTCGCCGGGCATTTTGTTGGACCATCTGGGTCAGTTGCTTGTGACTCGGGTCGCTCAGATCTTCATCCAGCAAGGCGTTGGCCTGCGTGATGGCGGCCAAGGGGTTTCTGATTTCGTGGGCCACGGCGGCAGACATGCGTCCCATGCCGGCCAGCTTTTCGGTTCGCACGCGTGCCTCCATTTCCCGCTGGTCTTGTAAAAACATGACGCAAAGGCACTCGTCGTCCGACTGCTCGGCTGTGGTCAATTGCGTTTGCGCGCGCAGTCGACGTGGCCCTTGTCCTCGGTGGTGCAGGGTGATTTCAGCCTGCTGCGCGCCAAGCTTGTCAAAGCTCAGTTGCATCAACTCCACCAAGCTTCGCCATCCTTGCCTGGACCTCAGATTGAAAAAATCGGCGACCAGAAAACGCTCGGGCCCCAGCAAGCGGCGTGCGGCCGGGTTGGCGGATCGCACCGTTCCCGTGCGGTCAATCACCATGATGCCGTCGCTCAGGGACTCGACGACCAGTTCATTGACCTGGCGTTGCACCTTGGCCGCCAGTTGGTTGCGCTTGGCCCGAAGTTCGATGTGCGCCATTCGCGTGGCGAACTGGTTGGCCAAAAACGACAAGGCAAAGCAGCCCGCGCCGGTCAGGGCGGCCTGGAGAAAGTGTGGCGCGGCATCTCCCGTGCCATGAATCACAACCCATCCGGCGTATAAAAAGAGAAGCAGGGTGACGGAGGCCGCTGCCGCCATGGCCAGCAACATCGACCCCAGAATCGAAGTCATCAAGACCGGCAAGGCGAACAGCGGCGCGTAGTTGATGCTGGTGTCTTGTGAGATCTGCAGCAAGGCGAAAGCCACTACATCCACCCCCACGGTGCCAAACCACTGGGCATCGAAGGTCTTGCCCATGGGCCGCGGTCGTACCGCCAGGCGAACCACCAAGGCCGCCGCAAAGTACGTGGCGCAAATCAGCAGCGGCCCCAGGTCTTTGGTCGACGACAAAGCAAAGAAGACGCTTTGTAAAAGGACCAGCACCAAGCCCAACGTCACGCGGGCGGTCATGAACCCGTGCCAGACCCGGTTGAACTCGTCTGGGCGGTCGGCTTGTTCTATGCCGGGCTCAAGCAAGTTGGGCCCAAACCAAGAGGGCGCAGCGTCCACGGGCTGCTTCATTCACGGCTCCGCGTGTTGGCGATGATCCACGCTGCAGTAGACGCCGTTTTTGCCCTGAATGGCCTCGGCAACAGGAACGTGCACAGAACACAAGGCGCAGCGCACCATGTCCAGGGGTTCATGGCCTTCCGAATCAGATTCCCCCCGGGTGGCTGGCGGGTTGGGCTTGCCGGTTTTTCCACAATAAAACGCCGATCAGCACCAGCAACACCAACAACGCAAACTTCATGTCGACACTCCAAGGATGATCTCCATCACAAAACGTGATCCCACATAGGCCAATAGCAGCAAACCAGAACCCATGTAGAGAATGCGCATGGCCCGCTTGCCGCGCCAGCCAAAGCGTGCACGCCCAATCAGTAAAAGGGCAAAGCACAGCCACGACAAGAGAGAGAAAACGGTTTTGTGGTCCCAATGAATGGGTGTAACGGTGCCATACAGGGAGTTTCTGAAAAACAGTCCAACCAGGAGAGTGGCCGACAACAGCGTGAAGCCCGCGCCGACAAAGCGAAACGTCAGCCGCTCCATGGTTAGCAACGGCATGCCGCTGTGGGACTCCGTGGCGTGGCGAATCTGGTTTTCAGCCCGGTTCATGAACCAGGCATGAATCACGGCAACGCCAAAGAGCCCGTAGGACGCGATACCCAGCGCCCAATGCACCGGCAGCCAGGGCGACGCATTGGCGTGGAGCGAGTTGCCTGGAAAAATCAGCGCCAACAGTACCGCGGCTGCGCCCAAAAAAGACAGCGTCCAGCGGGTTTTCAGTGCCGGGTAAAGGTGGCTTTCCACCGCATAGACGGCAGCGATCAGCCAGGCCGTGACGGACAAGGCCGGGGCAAAGCCAAAGCGTGGCTCTTGTCCGAGCAGACTCCAGGCCAGCAAAATCCCATGCAAAAGCCAGGCCAACCAGACGGCAGAACGGGTCATCTTGTCACCCAGACGCGAGGCGCACAGGGCCGATCCCGCATAGGTCGCGGCGGCGCCCAAAGCCAACGTGAGACTGAGTGGGGTGGCACTGGCTAAAATCATGGCTACAGTTTAGCGTTTTGCTCGTCTCCACAGCCTGTTGGCTCCAACCTGGGTTCCGTTCAGCGGAATACTCCCTATGGCATCCGCCCTTACCGACAAACTCTCCCGCCTCGTCAAGGAAATACGTGGCCAGGCCCGTATCACCGAAACCAACGTCACCGAGATGTTGCGCGAGGTGCGCATGGCCCTGCTGGAGGCCGACGTGGCCCTGCCCGTGGTGCGCGACTTCATTGCCCGCGTGAAAGAAAAGGCGCTGGGCCAAGAGGTGCTGGGCTCCTTGACCCCAGGCCAGGCGCTGGTCAGCATCGTCAACAAGGAACTGGCCGCCACCATGGGCCAGGGCGTGAGCGACATCAACCTCGCCGCCCAGCCGCCGGCGGTCATTCTGATGGCGGGTTTGCAAGGCGCGGGTAAGACCACCACCACGGCCAAGTTGGCCAAACACCTGATTGAGAAGCGCAAAAAGAAGGTGCTGACCGTCTCAGGCGACGTTTACCGCCCGGCCGCGATTGAGCAGCTCAAAACCGTGACGGCCCAAGCGGGCGCCGAGTGGTTCCCCAGCACGCCAGATCAAAAGCCGGTCGACATTGGCCTGGCCGCACTGGACTACGCCCGCAAACACTTTTTTGACGTGTTGCTGGTGGACACCGCCGGCCGTTTGGCCATTGACGAAGCGCTGATGCTGGAGATCAAGAGCCTGCACGCCGCCCTCAACCCCATTGAAACCCTGTTCGTGGTTGACGCCATGCAGGGTCAGGATGCGATTAACACAGCCAAGGCCTTCAAGGAAGCGCTGCCGCTGACCGGCATTATCCTGACCAAGACGGATGGTGATTCCCGTGGTGGCGCGGCTTTGTCTGTGCGCCAAGTCACGGGCGCGCCGATCAAGTTTGCCGGTACCAGTGAAAAAATCGACGGGCTGGAAGTGTTTGACGCCGAGCGCCATGCCGGGCGCGTGCTGGGCATGGGCGACATTCTGGCGCTGGTCGAGCAGGTCACCGCCGGGGTCGACATGGCCGCCGCGCAAAAGCTGGCCGCCAAGGTCAAGAGCGGAGCGTCGTTTGATTTGAACGACTTTCTGGCCCAGATTCAGCAAATGAAACAAATGGGCGGACTGTCCAGCTTGATGGACAAGTTGCCAGCGTCCATGGCGGCCAAGGCCGGCCAGATGGACATGGGCAAGGTCGAGAAAGATATCAAGCGCAAAGAGGGCATCATTCACAGCATGACGCCGCTGGAGCGCCGCAAGCCCGAACTCATCAAAGCCACTCGCAAGCGCCGCATTGCCGCGGGCTCCGGCGTGCAGGTTCAGGAAGTGAACCGCATGCTCAAGGAGTTTGAGCAGATGCAGGACATGATGAAGAAGATGAAGGGCGGCGGCATGATGAAGATGATGAAGCGCATGGGGGGCATGAAAGGCATGCCCAAGATGCCGTTCTGATCACACCAAAAATAATTGGTGTTTTAAGCCTCTAGCGCCCGTTTTACCTGCGGGAGTAGCTATCAATTAAGTAGCGATTTGACCGCTGCCTGGCCCCAAGCGGGGGAAGGCCGGTTCAAAGCAGTTCGGGCGATTGCACCGTGACCACCACGGTTTGGGACTCGTCTTGGCGTTGGCGGTTGCGCAGCCACCAGACGGCGCCTTTCTTCACTGAGCATTCGGACTCATTCAGGTTCAGCAACTGGGCAATGGTTTGCCCCAGCGTGGGCTGATGCCCAATGACCAGCACCACGCCTTTGGCGTCAGGCCACTGCACCAGTTCCAGCAGTTGGGCGACGCTGGCGTCGGGGGCGAGTTCGGGTCTGATTTTGTATTTTCGACCCAAGGCGTCCGCCGTTTGAACCGTGCGTCGGGCCGGACTGGCGAGTATCCGTACGCCTTCAGGCAACTGGCGGTCCAGCCAGGCCGACATGCGCGTGGCCTGCTTCTCACCCCGGGTGGTGAGGGTGCGCTCCAAATCGTCGCATCCTTCGGCCCATTCGTGGGCTTCCGCGTGGCGCCACAAGATCAGGTCCATCTCAGACATTCCTTTCGTTGACGTGCCCCGCATATCGCGCCATCAGCGCCGCTTGTGCACCATGTGCGTCTTGCTGATTGCCGGGTTTGACCCGCTCGTAACTGCCATCTGGCAACAAATCCCAGGCGTCTACCCCGTCGTGCAAATAGGCCACCAGGCACTCATCCACAATGCGCTGGCGCTGAACCGGGTCGGTGACCGGCCAGGCCAGCTCAACCCGGCGCATCATGTTGCGATTCATCCAGTCGGCACTGGACAGGTAGAGCTCCTCCACCTCGTCCAGACCAAAATAAAACACCCGCGAGTGCTCCAGAAAGCGGCCAATGACGGAGCGCACCCGAATGTTGTTGGTCAAGCCCGGCACCTGGGCGGGCAGCATGCAGGCACCTCGCACAATGAGGTCGATCTTCACGCCTTGTTGGCCGGCGTTGATCAGCGCATGCACCAAGGCTTCATCGGTCAGCGCGTTCATCTTGGCCACAATGCGGCCGCGCCCACCGGCTGCGGCGCAGGCGGCTGTCTCGTTGATCTTGGCAATCAGCTTGCGGTGCAGGTAAAACGGGGCCAATAGCACCTGGTTGAGGCGCGGCAAGCGGCTGTGGCTGGCCAGGTGCACAAACACTTTTTCCATGTCCGAGGTCAACGAGGGGTTGGCCGTCAGGTGGCTCCAGTCGGTGTACAGGGCGGCCGTGCGCGGGTTGTAATTGCCGGTGGACAAGTGCCCGTAGCGCTTGAGGTGGCGGCCCTCCCGGCGGGTGATCAGCATCATCTTCGCGTGGGTCTTGAGGCCGACCACGCCGTACAGCACCTGGGCGCCGATGGATTCCAGCATTTCCGACCAGTTGATGTTGGCTTCCTCGTCAAATCGGGCCTTCAGCTCCACCACCACGGTGACTTCTTTGCCGCGCCGCACACCTTCCCGCAACAAATCCATCAACTCGGAGTCACTTCCCGTGCGGTAAATGGTCTGCTTGATGGCCAATACATCGGGGTCGTGCACGGCCTCACGCAGAAAAGCCAGCACGCCGCCAAAGCTCTCAAACGGCTGGTGAATCAGCACGTCACGCACTTTGAGTTGCTCAAAGAACGACTCGCCCGGGATCAATTGCGTGGGAAAACAGGGCTGGTAAGACGGAAAGCACAATTCCGGCGAGTCCACCAGGTCCAGCAACTGCGTCAGTCGCGCCAGATTGACGGGCCCGGGCACGCTGTACAAGGCCTGAGCAGGCAAATTAAACTGCTTGAGCAGAAACGCCGACAAAAACTCAGAGCAACCGGCGGCCACTTCCAGGCGAACGGCTTGACCAAAATGGCGTTGCTCCAAGCCTTGGCGCAGTGCCGTGCGCAAGTTGGTGACATCGTCTTCGTCCACAGCCAGATCCGAGTGGCGGGTGACCCGAAATTGAGAGAACTGGCCCACGTCCCGCCCGGGAAACAGCTCGGGCAGATGGGCCCGCATCACGCTGGAAATAGAGACAAACGATTGCCCGTCGCCCGCCAGTTTGTCAGGCAGGCGAATCATGCGCGGCAACACGCGGGGAATCTTCACGATGGCAATTTCATTGGCGCGGCCAAAGGCGTCCTGGCCCCCTAGTCGCACGATGAAGTTCAACGATTTGTTCGCCACCTGTGGAAACGGGTGCGATGGGTCCAACCCCACGGGAATCAGCAAGGGGCGCACCTCGCGCTCAAAATACTGCCTGACCCAGCGGCGCTGCTCAGGCGTGCGGTCGCCATGGGACACCACCTTGATGCCTTTTTGCGCCAGGGCGGGAATCAGCTCATCGTTGTACAGGGCGTACTGGCGCGCCACCAACTCGTGTGCCGCGCTGGCCAGTCGCTCGAACGATTGCACGGTGAATTGGCCCTTGTCGGCTTGGCGCTGGCTGGCGTTCAGATGGGGCTCTGCCCGCACCTCAAAAAACTCATCCAGGTTGGAAGACACAATGCACAAGAACCGCAGTCGCTCCAGCAAGGGCACGTCGGGTCGGACGGCGCAGTCAAACACCCGCTCGTTGAAGGCCAGAATGCTGTGGTCGCGGTCCAGCAGCGTCAATCCGGTGGGCATTTGCGCCGTGGCAGGCGGGTGAAAAGGTGAGAGCATGAAGTTTCGCGCTAATGTGTGACAGGTTAGTGACGCATTGTTGACGATCCAAATGACAGTCCCGTGACAAATTAGCCCGCCCTCCTTGATGTTCAGAGGGGCACCAGTGCCGGGCGTTGCGCTGGGGCTGTCTCAATGGCAGGCGCCCAATGTACCAGTTCAAGTCGCCCGTCGAGGTGTTCCACCAACGCGGTGCGGCTTTCCACCCAGTCGCCATCGTTGCAATAGAGCGTGCCGTGAATGTCGCGCATCTCGGCGCGGTGGATGTGGCCACACACCACGCCGTCATGCCCCCGTCGCTTCGCCTCGGCGGCCACGGCCTCCTCAAAATCAGAAACATAGGACACGGCCTTCTTCACCTTGTGTTTCAAATAAGCGGAAAGTGACCAGTAGGGCAGGCCCAACCGGCCGCGCCAATGGTTCAGGTGCCGGTTCAGTCGCAAAGTCAGCTCGTACAGGTAGTCGCCCAGATAGGCCAACCACTTGGCGCACTGAATCACGCCGTCGAAGTGGTCTCCGTGGGTCACCCACAGGCGGCGTCCGTCGGCCGTGGTGTGCACGGTGTCATGTCGCACCTCAATGCCACCAAACTGATGACCGACAAATTCCCGGGCAAATTCGTCGTGGTTACCGGGGATATAAACCACGGTGCAGCCCTTGCGGGCGCGGCGCAGCAGCTTTTGAATCACGTCGTTGTGGGACTGGGGCCAAAACCATTTGCGGTGCAATTGCCAGCCGTCCACGATGTCACCCACCAGGTAAAGCGCATCACTGGGGTGTGACTTGAGAAAGGCCAGCAGGGCGTCTGCCTGGCATCCCGCAGTGCCCAGATGCAGGTCTGAAATAAAAATGGCCCGGTAGCGCAGGGCGTCGGGCGCATCGTCGGTCTCGTCTTGGGCCTGTGGCAGGCCACTGGTCCAGGAACCCGTGGCATCAAAGGCCGCTCGCATCAGGCCCCCAGAAAGTGCTTGCGGTAGCGGGGGGGCAAGTCGGGGATGCGCAGCATCATCGGCAAATCAGCAGAGTTGAAGTCGGGGTCCCAGGCCGGGGCGCCCAAAATTTTGGCGCCCAGGCGCAAATACCCTTTGATCAGCGCTGGTGGCGCCACCTCCAGCGAGCCGTCCAGTTGATCAATGGGCAGGGGCAAGCGAGGCCGCACATGGTGCTCAATGGGGGCCAAGTGCGTCTGCTTGAGCTGCTGCCAAATGCTGGCGGCGGCGTCGCCGCTGACGATGCCGTTGTGCAGCATGGGAATGCTGGCGCAGCCAATCATGGTGTCGAGTTGGTTGCGTGCCATGAATTCGGCCAGCGCGCCCCACAAGGCCATGATCACTCCGCCATGGCGGTAGTCTTTGTGCACGCAACTGCGGCCCAGCTCCACCATGCGCTCGCGCAGGCTGCGCAGGCGGGTGAGGTCAAATTCCAGATCGCTGTAGGTGCTGCCCACGCGTTTGGCCTGTGCGGGGGTTAGCACCCGGTAGGTGCCCACCACTTGGCGGGTGTGGGCGTCGCGCACCAGCAAGTGCTCGCAATAGTTGTCAAACAGGTCAATGTCATGGCCGGGCACCTTGGTGCTCAGGCGCGCGCCCATTTCGTCGGCAAACACCTTGTAACGCAAACGCTGGGCCAGGCGCACTTCGTCGTTGTGCTTGGCCCACGACACCGTGAGCTCGGCGCGTGCGGGGTGGGGCACAGGCTCTGGTGCCGGAATAATCACCGCATCGCGTGTCTGAATGCGTTTCAGAAACCCCTTGGGCAGGGCCAGGGGCGAGAGGGGGAAGGTCGGGCTGGGCAATTCTTTCATGGGGTTCTCCTTCAGAGATTCAACAAGTTCTGAATGGCTGAGATCGGAGCGGTGCCGCCAGCGGCCTGGGCTCGGTCTTGCCTCTTTTTTTAAGTCGACCCCTGGATGGTGGCCTGCGGGCGTGACACCTCGATGGCGAATTCATGGCATTTGTGTGACACGGCCCTGGCGTCTATTCCCCGCAGCGTGGTGTGGTGTTGAATGTTGATAAACTGAAATCGATGCCCGTGTCTCCTCATCACAACCGCTTGCGCCAATGGACTTTGGTCATCGGCGTTTTTCTGCTCGCTTGCAGCGTCAGTGGTTGGTTGATTTGGACTTCACAGCGGGATCAACTGAGCGACGCACGCGTGCGTGCCTCCGAATTGGCCAGTGACCACGCACAAGCGCTGCAGCGTGGCATTGAGCGCTCCCTGTCGGCTTCGTATGCCTTGGCCGCACTGGTTCGCCGGGGTCAGGGCGATGTGCCGGATTTTCAAGCCATTGCGACGGAAATGCTGCCCTTTTACCCTGGCGTTGCCGTTTTGGGGCTGTCCCCGGGTGGCATCGTGAAGGGTGTGGTGCCCTTGGCGGGCAATGAGAAGTTGATTGGATTTAACCAGCTGGGCAGCGCAGATCAGGCGTTTGAGTCCTCCATAGCCCGTGATTCCGGCCAGTTGACGTTGGCCGGGCCCATTAATTTGGTGCAAGGCGGCGTCGGCGTGGTGGGGCGGCTGCCCATTTTTCTGACGAATAACCAGGGTGAGTCCAAATTTTGGGGCTTTTCTTTTGTCACACTGCGCTTTCCACAAGCCCTGACCTCTGCCAATCTGGCCTTGCTTGGCGAGCGGGGCTACGCCTACCAGCTGTGGCGCCAAGTGCCCGAGTCGGGCGAGCGCCAGATCATTGAGGCCTCAACGGTTGAGGCCTTGAGCGACCCCGTCAACGCCGTGCTGGAGTTGCCCAATGGGCAGTGGACGTTGAGTCTCTCCCCGGTGGCGGGTTGGTATACCGCTCAAAACACCGGGTTCGAGCTGGGCGCGGCGTTGGTGTTCAGCCTGCTGATGGCTTATGTGGCTTGGCTGGCTTTTGAGATGAAGTTGCGGGACCAGCGCCTGGAAGCCGAGGTGTCAGAGCGCACCAACGAAATTCTGGAGGCCCAGCGCCATCTGGAGGCCACCATGGCCGCCATTCCTGATGCCATGTTTGAAATGGATTTGGAGGGCCGGCATCTGAGTTGCCAATCGCCGGTGGAGGAGTACCTGACGCGGCCTGTGGATGTTCTGCTGGGGCTGACAGTGACCGAGGTGATGCCGCCAGAGTCGGCTGCCATTGTGCTGTCGGCGCTGAAGGAGGCGCATGACAACTCGCGTTCCACGGGCAAACAATTCAAGTTGCCGCTGGCCTCGGGCGATCACTGGTTTGAGTTGTCCATCTCCCGCATGTCCGGTCGGCCAAATGACGAGCCGCGCTTTGTGGTTTTGTCGCGCAACATCACACAGAGCAAGCTGGCGCAAGAGCGTATCCGCATGCTGGCCCATTTTGACCCCTTGACCGGGTTGCCCAACCGGGTGTTGTTGAGTGACCGTTGCAAACAAGCGCTGGCCGTCGCGCAGCGTCAGGGGCAATCGTTGGCCTTGCTGTTCATGGACCTGGACCACTTCAAGTACATCAACGACTCGCTGGGGCACACGGTGGGTGACCAGTTGCTGATTGGCTTCGCCAGGCGGCTCCAATCGGAGGTGCGTGAGCAAGACACCGTGTCTCGCCTGGGTGGTGACGAGTTTGTGCTGATTCTTCCAGACACCGACGCCAAAGGCGCTGCGCACATCGCCGAGAAGCTGCTGAAGTCTTCCACGCAAGCTTTGCAACTCGCGCAGCACGAGTTGACCGTCTCGCCCAGCATCGGGATTGCCATGTTCCCTGTGGACGGCGCCGATCTGGACGAGCTGTCCCGCTGCGCGGATGCGGCCATGTACCGGGCCAAGCAAGAGGGCCGCAACAGCTACCGCTTCTTCACCCTGGAGATGCAGTCCCAGTCAGAGCGCACCCTGGCCATCGAGAACGGATTGCGCAAAGCCCTGGCGCGCCAGCAGTTAACCCTGCATTACCAACCGCAAGTCTGCCTGAGCAAGCGCACCGTTAGCGGTGCCGAGGTGCTGCTGCGCTGGACACACCCTGAGCTGGGCCCGGTGTCCCCGGCCGAGTTCATTCCCATTGCCGAAAGCAGCGGCCTGATTTTGTCCATTGGCGAATGGGTGCTGCGCACCGCAGCGCAGCAATGGACGAACTGGATGGCGGCGGGCATGGCCCCCATCACCCTGTCCGTCAACCTCTCCTCGGTGCAGTTTCGCCATGCGGATTTGCCAGAGATGGTGAGTGCGGCTCTCAGGGACACGGGCTTGTCGCCCCACTTGTTGGAACTGGAATTGACCGAAGGGGCGGCCATGGCCAAACCGGAGTTGGCGGTGACCGTGATGAACGACCTGCATGCGCGCGGCATTTGCATGTCCATTGACGACTTTGGGACGGGTTACTCGTCGTTGAGCTACCTGAAAAAATTCAAAATCAGCAAGATCAAGATTGATCAGTCCTTTGTGCGGGACATCACCGTTGACCCGGACGACAAAGCCATCGTCGGCGCCATCATCAAGATGGCCTCCAATCTGGGCATGACCACGATTGCCGAAGGCGTGGAAACCCAGGCCCAGCTGGACTACCTGCGGGAGCAGGGCTGTGACCAGCTTCAGGGCTACTTTTTCAGCCGGCCTCTGCCCGCTGATCAGTTCATCGAGTTCGTCACCGACAACCAGAGCCCGTACTGAGCCCGCCTTCACCTCCCTGATTCATAAAAAGAGCCAACCCAATGGCGACTGAGTGACCGAGAGGTGCCGATATGCCAAGCTCGTTCAGCGCTCCACTCGCAGTGCATTCACGTTATTTTTTGCAAAACAGATCCTGCTTTGGGCTTTGTCAAAGCAGCGGTCCGGTGAACGCATTCGGACCGGCTTTGGGTGACTAGAGTCACATGAACCGAGGGGGTGTCCGCCAATTGCTTGACCGACTCATTGCGTTGATCGAGTCGAGAAGGCTCATTTTTGAGGGTCTTAGAAGCGGCCATTGGCGGCTTTTTGGATTGTATACAGTTTGGCATGGCTCTTGCTGATTCAAGTTTGGTACGCGTTGCTGGTGCACCTTGCAGGTGCCCATCACGCCACCTTCCTCTCTTCAATTTTGCAAAGGTAATTCCATGACCCTCCATTCCACTTTGCTGCGCCCAGTCTTTTTGGCGGCAGCCCTTGCTTGCGTTGGCACGGCCAATGCGGCAACGTTCAGCGACACCTCGATCGGCTATCGCTATGGATCGGAATTCTCTGAGCCCTTCAATAACAACGCGATCAGCAAAAACATCGTCAACTTGAATCACATCAGTGGTTACAAGTACGGGACCAACTTTTTCAACGCCGACTTTTTGATGTCGGACGACAAGGATCCTGCTGGCGCCGGATCGGGCAACGGCGCGCAAGAGGTGTACGTGGTCTATCGCCACATGGTGGATCTGGAAAAAGTCACCGGCACCCCCTACAAATTCGGCCCCGTGCGTGGCCTGGGCGTTACGGCAGGTTTTGACTTCAACACCAAATCAGATGCTGGTTACAACTCTAAAAAGCGGATGCTGGTTGCGGGTCCCACTTTCATGCTGGACGTGCCAGGTTTTCTGAATGTGAGCCTGTTGTGGCTGTGGGAGAGCAATGCCCCCTACAACACCTTTAGCAAGGTGTCTACGCCACGCTACAGCTACGACGGCCACCCTGCCATCATGGCCGCTTGGGGCATTCCATTTAGCATCGGCTCAGTGCCCTTGTCATTTGAAGGCTTTGCCAATGTCATTGCTTCCAAAGGCAAGAACGAGTTCGGAATCGACACGGCGGCCGAAACCAACGTGGATATGCAAGTCATGTACGACATGAGCATGGCCGTGGGCGCTGCACCCAAAACCCTCAAAGTTGGCATCGAGTACCAATATTGGAAAAACAAGTTTGGCAACAACAGCGACGGCGTCGCAGGTCAGGGCGCGATCGCCAACACGCCGATGCTGCGGGTTGAGTACCACTTCTAAGCCAGAGCACCAAAATCAAAGGTCCGTGCTCCACGGACCTTTGATTGCCAAGGGCGCCCAACTCAGGCGTCGTTAGGCCAACAACTCCTGCGTGACCACCTCACCGCGCAGTGAGAACGTGCGCGTTTCGGTGATGTTCACATCCACCATCTGCCCAATCAGGCGGGGCTGGCCGGCAAAGTTGACCACCCGGTTGCATTCGGTGCGGCCCATCAGTTCGCTGCCATCGCGTTTGGACGGGCCTTCCACCAGCAAGCGCTGCACCGTGCCCAAGCGGCTTTCGCTGATGCGTTTGATGCTGTCGTTGATCACGCCTTGCAGGTGCTGCAGGCGGCGCAGCTTCACGTCGTGCGGGGTGTCGTCATGCAAGTTGGCCGCAGGGGTGCCGGGGCGGGGGCTGAAGATGAAGCTGAAGGAGTTGTCAAACCCTACGTCGTCAATCAACTTCATCATCTTGCCGAAGTCTTCCTCGGTCTCACCGGGGAATCCGACGATGAAGTCGCTGCTCATGGCCATGTCGGGCCGAATGGCGCGCAACTTGCGAATGGTGGACTTGTATTCCATGGCGGTGTAGCCGCGCTTCATGGCCATCAAAATCCGGTCCGAACCGTGCTGCACTGGCAGGTGCAAGTGGCTCACCAGCTTGGGCAGCTTGTCGTAGGCCGCGATCAAAGACGGCGTGAACTCGTTGGGGTGGCTGGTGGTGTAGCGAATGCGCTCAATGCCGGGAATGTCAGACACATACTCCAGCAGCGTGGCAAAGTCTGCCATTTCCGCAGTCAGTGCCGACTCGTCACCAATCATGCGGGCGCGGTAGGCGTTCACGTTCTGGCCCAGCAGCGTGATCTCTTTCACGCCCTGGTCGGCCAAACCGGCCACTTCCACCAGCACGTCTTCAAACGGGCGCGACACCTCTTCGCCCCGGGTGTAGGGCACCACGCAGTAGCTACAGTACTTGGAGCAGCCCTCCATGATGCTCACAAAGGCAGAAGCCCCTTCCACCTTGGCGGGTGGCAGGTGGTCAAACTTTTCGATCTCGGGAAAGCTGATGTCCACCTGCGGGCGGTTGAGCCGGTCGCGCTCGGCCAGCATCTGCGGCAGGCGGTGCAGGGTTTGCGGGCCAAACACCACGTCCACATAGGGCGCGCGCTCGATGATGGCCGCGCCTTCCTGGCTGGCCACGCAGCCGCCCACGCCAATCAGCACGCCTTTTTTCTTCAGGTGCTTGACGCGGCCCAGGTCGGAGAACACCTTTTCCTGGGCTTTTTCGCGCACCGAGCAGGTGTTGAACAAGATCAGGTCAGCCTCGTCCACATTGGTGGTGGGCTCGTAGCCTTGGGCGGCTTTCAGGACGTCGCTCATCTTGTCCGAGTCGTACTCGTTCATCTGGCAGCCGAAGGTTTTGATAAAGACTTTTTTGCTCATGTGAGTGCTCATGCTCGAAATAATGCTATTGAATAAGTAGCGGCTTGCGCAGGTTCTACCGGCGCTAGATCACTATTTCTTGTATTTTTTTGGCGCCAGGCGCCGCCCCGGTGTTCAGGGCTTGGAGAAGCTGGGCAGTTGGTCGAACGGGGTGTTGCCGTCGTCCGTTTTGGGCTTGTCCGCTTCGGAGCCAAAGACGATGTTGGTGACCGTTTCCAGGCCTTTTCGCTCAGCGCGGGCTTCCTGCGCGGTCAAGATCCACACCTCGTGAACCATGCCCTGCACATCGCGCACATAGTTCACCAGCACCTTGCTGCCCACCAGCGAGCCTGACATGACCAAGGTGTTGGTCGTGCCCTTGATGCGCGCGCCCGGCGACAAGCGCGCGGGCTGGCCGTTGATGAGCACGTTGGGTGGGGTGGTCACTTCCAGAAAGCCGCGCAGGGCTTTGGCGGGGAATTCCCGCTCTCCGGGCTGCAGCGCCGTTTGCGCTTGACTGAGCGTTGGCAGCAGGCTGATGGCGCCCAGAAAACTCAAGGACAGGGCCGGTAACAAGGACCGGCGGGAGCGGGGGAGGCAGCGGTTCATGGTATGTGTCCAGAGGCTGTGTTGAAAGGAAAGCGATTGTAGATCAATCACTTAGCGCGCAGCAGGGTCTTTGCCGGCGGCAACCGGGCGTGGGGCCAACAGCGAATAAGCTGCTTGCAGTATTGGGCCGCTTGGGTCACGATCAACGTTTAGCCACCCGCAAGGAGTCCCCATGAATTCACCGACCCATCCGTTCTCGGAACTGTTTCAGCAATTGGGACTGCCCGCTGGCGAAACCGACATTCGCCACTTTTTGACCAGCCACACCCCGCTGGCCACCGACGTGCTGTTGCCCAATGCCCCGTTCTGGACACCCACCCAGTCCGCCTTTTTGCGCGAAGAAGCGCTGAAGGACGCCGACTGGGCTGCCGTGATTGATCAACTCAACCTGGCTTTGCGCGCCAAACAAGACTAACGAGTGCGGCCGTGACGGGCCGCCCAGGCGGACCGGCGGCGCGGGTCTTTACACCCCCTTTGCAAAAAAATCGCTGAACCCTAGGCACGAAACCTGCACGCAGAACGTATGCTTTCCCGCTTTACAAACCCTCTCGTTCAGGCCATGTAGTGGCCCACTTTTCGGATGCCCGCACCCCACCGACCTCAAATTCCCGACTGAGCGCTTCAGCCACTGCTGCCGCGTCTCAAGTCAACCCTTTCTCGACCTCCCCTTCATTTCATTTAGCCGCCTTCCATGAACAAGTTGCCTCTCTTCTCTGTCACGGCGTGTTGTCTGGCCGTGGCCGCCCTGATCAGTACCTCGGTGATCGCGCAAAACGCACCCGCTGCGCCCGCAGCAGCAGCCAGTGGTGCGCCATCGGGTCCGCCCGTGTCAGTGACCACGGTGAAAGCCAAAAAGATGGATTTGCCCGTGCTGTTGCGGGCCACGGGCACGGTGACCCCGCTGACCATTGTGGATGTGCGGGCCCAGGTGTCCACTCTGGTGAGCAAGGTGCATATCAAGGAAGGACAGTTCGTGAAGGCGGGTGAGTTGATGTTCACCCTGGACGCCCGCACGGATGAGGCCAATGTGGGCAAAGCGCGCGCTCAGTTGGCCAAGGACAACGTCGCCTTGGCGGACGCCCGGCGCCAGTTCGCTCGCTCTCAACAACTGTTCTCACAAAACTTCATCTCCCAAGGCGCGCTGGACGCCAGCCAGACCGTGGTGGAGTCGCAGTTGGCGGCCGTGGCGGCCTCACAGGCGTCTGTAGCGGCCAGTCAGGTGGCTTTGTCTTACGCGCGCATCGTGGCGCCGCACGCCGGGCGGGTGGGCGTCATCAACGTGTTTCCCGGCAGTGCCGTGCAGGCCAATGTCACTCCGCTGGTCACTGTGACCCAGCTGGACCCGGTGGCCGTGGCCTACAGCATTCCCCAGCGCAATTTGAGCGATGCGCTGGCCGCACTCAAATCGGGCGGCTCGCCCGTGACGGCCACCTTGGCCGATGGCGCAGGCACCTTTGAGGGGCGCCTCAAGTTTGTGGACAACGTGGTCGACGCCAACTCTGGCGCCGTCAAAGCCAAAGCCGAGTTTGCCAATCGCGACAACAAACTTTGGCCGGGGGCCTTTGTGGAGGTGTCACAAACCGTGGGCCTGATCAAAGACGCTGTGGTGGTGCCGCAAGCCGCCATCGTGCAAAACGCGCGTGGGACCTTGGTTTACGCCATGGTGGACGGCAAGGCCGAATCCATGCCCGTCAAAGTGCTGTATTCGCAGGGCGTTGATGCCGCTGTAGAAGGCGTCAAGCCCGGCACCGTGCTGGTGCTGGACGGCAAACAAAACGTGCGCCCTGGCAGCGCGCTGGTCGAACGCACCAAAGACGGCGCGGGCGGTAAAGACGGTGGCAAGGGTGGCCGCGAAAAAGGCGAAAAAGGTGGGAAGGGCGACAAAGCGTCGAGCGCCGACAAAGGCGAGAAGGGCGACAAGATCGAGAAACCCGCTGCTGACACCAGTGCTGAGCCCAAACGCGCGAGCACACCATGAACCTGTCCGAACTCTTCATCCGCCGTCCGGTGATGACGGTGCTGCTCAACATCGCCATCGTCGTCGCCGGCGTCATTGGCTTTCGCAGCATTCCCGTCGCCGCGCTGCCCAGTTACGACACGCCGGTCATCAATGTGTCCGCCAACCTGGCGGGTGCCAACCCCGAGACCATGGCCAGCTCGGTCGCCTTGCCGCTGGAAAAGCAGTTTCAGACCGTGCCCGGCCTGAAAACCATCAGCTCCACAAGCACCCAAGGCAGCACCTCGCTCACGCTGGAGTTTGACGAAGGCCGCAACATTGACGCCGCCGCCGTGGACGTGCAAGCCGCATTGCTGCGCGCCCAGCGCTCGCTGCCGGCCGACATGACCAACACCCCGGCTTACCGCAAAGTGAACCCGGCTGATGCGCCCATTTTGCTGATTGCGCTGACCTCGCCTTCCATGGCGCCGTCCGAGTTGCAGGACTACGCCAGCCACCTGATCTCGCCCACGCTGTCCACCATCGACGGCGTGGCGCAGGTCAATATCTTTGGCCAGAAACGCTACGCCGTGCGGGTGCAGGTCAAGCCAGATTTGCTGGCCGCCCGCAACATTGGTCTGGACGAATTGAGCGCCGCGCTGCGCTCTGCCAACGTGAACACCCCGGTAGGCACGTTTGACGGCCCCCGCCAAACCCTCACTTTGCAGGCCAACCGCCAGCTCACCAATGCCGCCGACTTTGCTGAAATCATTGTCAGCAACAAAGGCGGCAATGCGGTTCGCCTCAAAGACGTGGCGCGGGTGGAAGACAGCCTGGAAACCCTCAAAAGCTGGGCCACGCTGAACGGCGAAAACTCCATCACCATCGCCATCCAGCGCCAACCGGGCGCCAATACCGTGCGCGTGGTGGATGCCGTGCGCGCTGCCTTGCCGCAGTTGCAAAGCCAGTTGCCCCAGTCCGTCAGCATGACGGCGGTGAACGACCGCTCTGTCTCCGTGCGCGAAGCCCTGCATGACGTGAGCCTGACCCTGATTGGCACCATCGTGCTGGTCGTGCTCGTGATTTTCTTGTTTTTGCGCCGCTTTGTGGCCACCGTCATTCCCGCGCTCTCCCTGCCGATCTCGCTGATGGGCGCCGTCGCCTTGCTGTGGGGCTTGTCTTACAGCCTGGACAATATTTCCCTGCTGGGCCTCACCTTGGCCGTGGGCTTGGTCGTGGATGACGCCATCGTTGTCTTGGAAAACATCATTCGCCACATCGAAAAAGGTGTGCCACCGTTTCAGGCCGCCTTGAAGGGCGCGCGCGAGGTGGGCTTCACCATCATCTCCATCTCCAGTTCGCTCATCGCGGTGTTCATTCCCATCTTCTTCATGCCGGGCGTCATTGGCCTGCTGTTTCATGAGTTTGCCGTGGTGGTGGGGCTGGCGATTGTGGTGTCAGCCTTCGTGTCTTTGACGCTGGTGCCCATGTTGGCCAGCCGTTTTCTCACTGATGAACACCATAAAAAGCCGCCAGGCGCCGTGGTGCGCTCGTTTGAGCGGGGTTTTGACGCCGTGCTGGCCGCCTATGCCCGCTGGCTGGACAAAGCCCTGTCTCACCGCAAAACCGTGCTGATGGTCGCCCTGGCCACCTTCATCGCCACCGCTTGGTTGTTCATGGTCATTCCCAAGGGTTTCTTCCCCGAGGAAGACATTGGCCAGATTCAGGTCTCCACGGAGGCGTCTGAAGACACTTCTTTCCCTGAGATGGTCAAGCTGCAAGAACGCGCCGCAAGCATCATTCGCCAAGACCCCAACGTGGCGGCGGTGAGCTCTTTTAACGGCGGCACCGGTGCCCAAAATTCGGGCCGCATGTTTGTCACCCTCAAACCCACGGGCGAGCGCTTGCCCATGAAAAAAGTGGTGGAAGGCCTGCGCGGCAAGCTCAAGAGCGTGGCCGGCATTAATGTGTTCCTGCGACCCACTCAAAACCTGCAACTCGGCGGGCGGGCCAGCAAGGCACAGTACCAGTACATCCTGCAAAGCGTGACCGCCGACGAACTCAACACCTGGGTGGGCAAGCTGCAAGCCAAGCTGCGCGATGACCCTGCCTTTCGCGATGTGAACAGCGACGCCCAACTCAAAGGCCTGCAAGCGCAACTCAAGATTGACCGCGACCGCGCCAACACCCTGGGCGTGTCCATTGAGGGCATTCGCACCGCCTTGTTCAACGCCTTTGGCGAGCGCCAGGTGTCCACCATTTACCTGCCCACCGACAGCTACCAGGTGATCATGGAAGTGGTGCCCGAGGCCAAGCAAGACGAAAG
>CAWAFG010000036.1:0-103167 GCA_963781205.1 uncultured beta proteobacterium
CATCATCACGATTGGCACTGACAACCTGATCTCCTTGTTCAACAAAGGCGCCGAACGCATGCTGGGTTATGCGGCCGACGAGCTCGTGGGGCGCTACACACCAGAACTGATTCATGACGCTGATGAGGTGCAGAGCCGGGCGGCACTGCTGTCAACCCAAGTCGGGCGCGCTCGTCACCGGCTTTGAAGTTTTGCTTGACCCAGCCATGCTGGGCAAGAAAGGTTGAGTGGAGCTACTTGCGAAAAGACGGAAGCCGCTTTCCCGTCACCCTGGTGGTCACGCAACTCACCGATGCACAAGGGCAATGCACGGGTTACCTTGGCGTCAGCCAAGACATCAGCGCCGAGAAAGACTATCAAAACTGGCTGCGAGAGGCCAAGGAAACCGCAGAGGCTGCCACGGCTGCCAAGGGCCAGTTTCTGGCGAACATGAGTCACGAAATTCGCACCCCCATGAATGCCATTCTGGGCATGCTCACCTTGCTTCAACAGACAACGCTGTCCTCGCGCCAACTCGACTACGCGTACAAAGCCCACCGCGCCGCCACCTCTTTGCTGGGTTTGCTGAACGACATTCTGGACTTCTCAAAGATAGAGGCCGGAAAAATGTCGCTGGACTTGCAGCCCTTCCGCATCGATCACCTGATGCGGGATTTGTCGGTGATTCTCTCCACCAACGTGGGGAGCAAGTCGGTCGAAGTCTTGTTTGACATCGATGCGACCCTGCCAAAGTCGCTGGTGGGGGACGCTTTGCGCCTGCAGCAGGTGCTGATCAACCTGGCCGGCAACGCCATCAAATTCACGGAGACCGGCGAAGTGGTGGTGAAAATCGAGGTGCTGTCACGCCAGGGCGTGGACCTCTCGCTTCGGATCTCAGTGCGTGACAGCGGGATTGGCATTTCTCCAGAAAACCAAACGCACATTTTTGACGGTTTTTCGCAGGCAGAGGCTTCGACCACCCGGCGGTTTGGCGGCACAGGCTTGGGCCTGTCCATCTCCAAACGATTTATCGAACTCATGGGCGGCACACTGTCGCTTGAAAGCGAACTTGGGAAGGGAAGCACTTTTCACTTCACGATCACCTTGCCTGCGGCGGCGACCGACGCCCACGCCAACACCACAAGCCGGGACCCCGCTCTTCGGCAACTCTCCGTCTTGGTGGTGGAGGACAACGCCACCGCCCGGGAGGTACTGGGCGAGATGGCGAAATCATGGGGTTGGGCGGTGGACACGGCGCAAAGTGGCTTTCAAGCCCTTGAACTGATCGATGCCCGCGCCCAATCAGGCCAACCGCCCTACCAGGTTATTTTTATGGACTGGATGATGCCGGACATGGATGGCTGGCAAACCATTCAGCAGGTACGACAAAGGCCAACCGGTGCCGACGCGCCCGTCATCATCATGGTGACCGCCCAGGGGCGGGAAATGCTGGCTCACCGCAACAAAGACGATCAGGCGCGTTTGAACGCCTTTTTGGTCAAACCCGTCACCGCCTCCATGTTGTTTGATGCCGTGGCCGAGGCCAAGTCGGGCCGCAGCAATCTGCGAACCCGGACCCGCTCCGGATCCCCTGCCGACCGGGAAAAGCGCCTGCAGGGCTTGCGCCTGTCTGGTGGTTGAAGACAATGTGATCAATCAGCAAGTCGCGCAAGAACTATTGAGCGCCGAAGGCGCCTTGGTTGAACTCGCTTCAAACGGCCAACTTGGGGTTGATGCGGTGCGCCAAGCCAACCCAGCCGTTTGATGCCGTGCTCATGGACCTGCAGATGCCCGTCATGGATGGCTATGCCGCAACCCGCGCCATTCGCACGCAACTGGGGCTCACCGAATTGCCCGTGATTGCCATGACGGCCAATGCCATGGCGTCCGACCGGGAGGCCTGCCTCGCCGCCGGGATGAACGACCACGTCGGAAAACCGATCGATCTGCAAACCCTGGTCAAAGTCCTGTTGCACCACACCCGCCGGGCTGTCGAGCGGATCGCTCCCCGGCAAGCCCGCGCAAGCCACCCTCGTTGCGACGCCGCCAACCACCCCTTCGGCACAGGCAACGCCCCCGATGGATGTCAATGGGGCGCTGGGGCGTCTCAGTGGCAACACCGCGCTTTATGCCAAAGTGCTTCAGTCCTATTTGAAGGATCTGGGCAGTCAAGCTGACCAGCTGGAGGCACTGCTTCACAACAGTGACCAGGTCGCCGCACGCCGATTGATGCACACCCTGAAGGGCCTCTCTGCCACCGTGGGGGCACAGGGCATGGCGGCGACCGCCGAGGCAATGGAAAACGCGCTCCAAGGCGCGGGTGCCCAGCCCATCTCTCCTGCTGCACTGGCTGAATTTCGCGGCGAGGTCAAGGACACGGAGCGGCTGGTGAACGAGGCAGCCCAACGCCTTGAGACGCCAACATTTACGCCGCCAACGCCAAAACAGCCATCCAATCAAGCGCAACTCGTCACGGATTTGAAGGTGTTGCGCGCGCTCCTCTTGCAGTCCGACATGCAGGCTTTGGAAGTTCATGCCCAGCTGCGCCAAGCCCATGAAGACGCGAATGAGGAAATACAGGCACTCAACCACGCCATGGAGGCACTCAATTTTGAGCAAAGTATGGTGGAATGTACTTCTTTGATTCAGAAACTAAGCCCAACTCTCTGACCATGATGGACAGCACCAGCCCAATTAACAACCTCTTGAACACCGTCACCGGCAAGCCCAAGTTGTTGGTGGTGGACGATCAGGCCATCAACATTCAGGTCGTTCATCAGATTTTTGCTGCGGATTGCCAGGTATTCATGGCCACCAATGGGCCCCAGGCCTTGGCCATTTGCAAAGACAATCCGCCCGACCTGGTGCTGCTGGACATCGTGATGCCTGGCATGGACGGGTTGGAGGTCTGCGCCAAGCTTCAGGCCGACGAAGCCACCCGCAATATTCCCGTTATTTTTGTAACGGCCCAATCTGACCCGGACCAGGAAACACGAGGGCTTGCGGCGGGCGCCGTGGACTTTATCTCCAAGCCGGTCAACCCGGCGGTGGTTCGTGCGCGGGTTCGAACGCATCTGACCTTGAAGTTCCAGTCCGACCTGCTTCGCCAGTTGGTGTTTTTGGACGGATTGACCGGTGTTTTCAACCGCCGTCACTTTGACCAGCAGTTGGACAAGGAATGGGCCCGCGCAACGCGCAACGAGTCAGCCCTGAGCGTGATTTTGATTGATGTCGACTTTTTCAAGCGCTACAACGACCACTACGGCCACCAAACTGGGGATGACTGCCTGCGCAGCGTCGCCCAAACGCTCAAGAAGGCCATGCGTCGGCCCGCAGACATGGTGGCCAGATACGGAGGCGAAGAGTTTGTCTGCGTCCTGCCAGACACGTCTTTCCAGGAAGCCATGTTCTTTGCACAACACCTTGAGGGACAAATCAGGGCGCTGGAAATTCCCCACGAGGACTCGGACATCAGCCCCTGGGTCACCATCAGCTTGGGGGTGGCGGCACGCGTTGAGTCCGATGACATCGGCATCACCACGGCCGCCGACCAGAACGAGCTCGTGTCCAGCGCCGACGCCCGCCTGTACCGCGCCAAAAGCAGGGGTCGGGGCCAAGCCTGCTGCGATTAAGCACAGGCTCAGCCCAACGGCCAATGATCAGCCGTTAGCGCGCTTGGACAAAATCTCGAAGGCGGGCAAGGTTTTGCCTTCCAGCACTTCCAGGAACGCGCCACCACCGGTGGAGATGTAGCCCACCTGTTTTTCAATGCCGTATTTGGCAATGGCGGCCAACGTGTCGCCACCGCCGGCAATCGAGAAGGCGCTGGATTCAGCAATGGCGTGGGCAATCACCTTGGTGCCATTCTCAAACGCAGCAAATTCAAACACGCCGACAGGGCCATTCCAAACAATGGTGCCGGCGGCTTTGAGTTGCTCGGCCAATGCGGCAGCGGTCTGCGGGCCAATGTCCAGAATCATGTCGTCATCGGCGACGTCTGTGGCGGCCTTGACGGTGGCCACCGCATCAGCCGCGAAGGTTTTGGCAGTCACCACGTCGGTGGGGATAGGTACTGCAGCGCCACGGGCCTTCATGGCGTCGATCACGGCACGGGCTTCGGCCAGCAAGTCAGGCTCCGCCAGGCTTTTGCCGATCTTCAGGCCGGCGGCCAGCATGAAGGTGTTGGCAATACCACCGCCGACGATGAGTTGGTCCACTTTGTCGGCCAGGGCGCGAAGAATGGTGAGCTTGGTGGAGACTTTGGAGCCTGCCACGATGGCCACCAGCGGACGCTTGGGGTTGGCCAGGGCCAGACTGATGGCATCCATTTCGGCCGCCAACAAGGGGCCGGCGCAGGCAATCGGGGCAAACTGGGCAATGCCATAGGTGGACGCTTCTGCGCGGTGAGCGGTGCCAAAGGCGTCGTGCACAAAGATGTCGCACAAGGCGGCCATCTTGCGCGCCAGCTCTTCGTTGTTCTTTTTCTCACCCTTGTTCACGCGGCAGTTCTCCAGCATGACCAATTGACCGGGCTGCACGGTCACGCCGTTCACCCAGTCGGCGATCACCGGCACGTCGCGCCCGAGTAGCTCGGCCATGCGTGCGGCCACGGGCGCCAGCGAATCCGATGGTTTGAACTCACCCTCGGTGGGGCGACCCAGGTGGGAAGTGACCATGACGGCCGCACCGGCGTCCAGCGCCATCTGAATGCAGGGAATGGAGGCCCGAATCCGGGTGTCTTCCGTGATTTGGCCTGCATCGTTCTGCGGCACATTCAAGTCGGCACGAATAAAGACACGTTTACCGGCCACTTGGCCCTTTGCGCACAGTTCAGAAAAGCGAATGACGTTCATGAAAACCCCTGATGGAAGTGAAAAGACTCCCGGGATTGTAGGAGCGCCTCGGCGCACCGAGTTACCAGCCGAGACCCAAATGCAGCGCCAGGTAAACGACCATTCCGACGACGATGGTGCCCAACACCGCTTGTCCTGCGCCTTTGCGCCAGAAATACCAGCCCGCACCAGCGGCCACCGAAAACAGCCGCGCATCTTGCCAAGTGGTGATGAGGTGGCCGTGCGTCATCACCATCTCAGGCACGATCACCGCCGACAGCGCCGCAATGGGTGCGTATTGCAGGCCACGCTGCGCCCAGTGCGGCAGTCGCCAGGGCTTGCTGGATAGAAAGAAGAAGGAGCGAGTCAACACAGTAACGGCCGTGAGCGCCACGATGGTGATCAGCGTCCAAAGATCGGTTTCCCCGGTCATACAGCCTCCCGCTTCACCAGACGGGTTTCTTCCAAAATCAGACACAAGGCCACGGCCGCCGCAATGGCGACCAGCACATTGAGCTTGAACGGCAGCGCAAACGCCGCCACGGCCGCCGCCCCCGCCACGCCTGCCGAGACCACCCGCAAACGACTGGAGGCCAAGGAACAAAGAATACCCAGCAGCGCCAGAATGCCGGCAAAACTCAAGCCCCAATGCGTAGGAATGAAGTTGGCCAGCACCACGCCAAGCACGCTGCACCCGACCCAGGCGGTCCAGTTCACGATCGAATTGCCTGCCAAATAGGCCTGATGCCCGAGCCGCTGGGCATCGTCAGCCTCATGGCTGGGAAAACGTTTGGTGAACATGACATAGGTGAGGTCGGTGGTCAGATAGCCTGTCACCAACCGCTCCCACAGGGGCAAATGCATCACATAGGCCCGCATGTGCGCACTGAACACCACAAAACGAAGGTTGACGCACACGCCCGTGGCCAAAATCACCCACATGGGCGCACCCGCCATGAGCAGGGGAATCGCCGCCAGTTGCGAACTGCCCGCAAACACCATTACCCCCATGAGCAAGGACTCCGTCAGGCTCATGCCGGACTTCATCATCGCCACCCCCATCATCAAGCCCCAGGCTGCCAGCCCCGGTGCCACCGCCAAGGAGTCGCGCATGCCATGGCCAAACTCCGGGTGCTGGTAGTTGATGCGTTTGAAAAACATTACGGCACCCGTTTCTCGAACACTTGCCCGACCTGCACTTCAAAGCCGCGCAGAAAATCCGCCACACCGAGTCGCTTGCCACCTGGGCGCTGTAACGCGGTGAGAATTACTATCGAATTCATAGCTGCCACCGCAATACCTTCGGGCGTGACAGCCACAATTTGCCCATATTCAGCCCCTGCGGGTGGCTGGCCAGGCGCGACTTGCGCCGACCAGAGTTTGAGAGTTTCACCGTTCAAATTGGCACTGGCCGCCGGAAACGGATTGAAAGCGCGCACCCGGCGCACGATCACATCGGCGGGTTGCGTCCAATCGACCGCAGCCTCGGACTTGTCAATTTTGTGGGCATAGGTCACGCCAGCCTCGTCTTGCTTCACAGGTGCCAGAGCACCGCGTTCGGCCAGGGCCAAGGCCTCCACCATGAGGCGCCCGCCCAGATCTGCCAGCGTGTCGTGCAGCGTGGCGGTGGTATCGGCGGCGTCAATGGGCAGCGCCGCTACCAGCAACATGTCACCGGTATCCAGGCCGGCGTCCATTTGCATGATGGTGATGCCGGTTTGCGCATCACCCGCCTCAATCGCCCGGTGAATCGGCGCGGCGCCGCGCCATCGGGGCAACAACGAGCCATGGATATTGAAACAACCCAAACGAGGCAGATCAAGCACCCACTGCGGCAGGATCAGCCCATAGGCCGCGACCACCATCGCATCGGCGTTGACGGCCAGCATGGCGTCTCGGGCCGCACCGGCTTCATCGGCAAACTTGCCGTCCAGGCGCAGGCTGCGGGGCTGGGCAACGGGAATCGCATGGTCAAGCGCAAACTGCTTGACGGCCGAGGCCTGCAATTTCAGGCCGCGACCGGCGGGTCGATCCGGCTGGCTGAGCACCAGCGCGATCTCATGGCCCGCGGCATGCAACTGGGCCAGCGCAACGCGGGCAAATTCCGGCGTGCCGGCAAAGATCAGCCTCAAGCGCGCTCCTCGCGCTGGAGTTTGATCATTTTTTTCTTGATGCGGTCGCGCTTCAGAGGGGAGAGGTACTCGACGAACACCTTGCCCATCAGGTGGTCCATTTCATGCTGAATACAGACCGCAAGCAGGCCATCAGCTTCGACAATTCGCGTTTTACCGTCGCCATCCATCGCGCTGACTTTGACTTCATCAAAACGCGTCACGCCGTCGTAAATGCCGGGTACTGACAGGCAGCCTTCTTCATTCAAATGCGTTTCGGCGCTGGTCCAGACCAACTCGGGGTTGATCAGCACCATGGGCTCATCCCGCTCCTCGGACACGTCAATCACGATGAGGCGCTCGTGTGCGTCGACCTGCGTGGCCGCCAAGCCAATGCCCTTGGCGTCGTACATGGTCTCCAGCATATCGGCGATGAGCGACTTAACGCGGGAATCCACCGCTGCGACAGGGCGTGCAACGGTGTGTAGCTTAGGATCGGGGAAGCAAAGAATGGGTAATAACGCCATGATTTTTTGGGAAATGTGGGGGCTCCGCGCAAACTGCCAGGCAGTCGGGAGCGCCGCAAAGGTTCTAATATGTCTCTATTTTCGCCACTTTTAAGGGAAGCCGTGGTGAGGGCTGGTAGAAAGCGTTGCCGAATCAAGGGCTTGGGCGCAAAATCGTGCGTGAATTGTCAAGAATTTACCGTCGCGACACGCCCTCAGGCCGTTCACTAATCCGATCCAAACGCATTTGAAATGCAACAAGATATGACACAACTCATGATGGCCAAGTCCAAGGCAGCATTGGCCGCCGCAGCCCTAATCTCTGGCGCGATGGCCCTCCCTCTTTCGGTGTCAGCCCAGGATTTCCCCATCACAGCCGGTCAGAGGGCCACGGCGGCCCAGGTGGCCGAAACCGGCGTGCCTTTGAGTGAGCTCAGTGCCAACGCGCCGGACGAGTACACGGTGAAACGGGGCGACACCCTGTGGGCGATTTCCGGACTCTTCCTGAAGCGCCCGTGGCGTTGGCCAGAACTGTGGGGCATGAATCTGCAGGACATCAAGAATCCGCATTTGATTTATCCCGGCCAAAAACTGTATCTGGAGCGAATCAACGGTCGCGCCAGTTTGCGCACCCGCCAATCCGCCAATGGCGAGATCCCCACCGACACCGTTCGCTTGTCCCCGCGCACCCGCTACGAAAGCCTGGCCAACGATGCACTGCCGACACTGAACAGCCGGTACATCGAAGCGTTCCTGGCCGAACCAATGATCGTGGACGAAAACGGGCTGAACTCGGCGCCGCGCATTGTGGCCACTCAAGAAGGTCGCGTGCTGCTGACACGCGGCGACCGTGCCTATGCACGCGGCCCGTCAGACGCACCGTTGATCGATGAACCCACCCAAAAGCAAAAAGCCTACCGCGTATTCCGCAATGGCACGCCTTTGAAAGATCCGGTGACCGGCGAGGTTTTGGGCTACGAAGCCCAGTATGTTGGCAAAGCACTGCTTGCGCGCAGCGAGTCCACCCAGGAGTCCAAGGACAAAGAGGGCAAACCCCAGATCGACATCATTCCCGCAACCATCGACATCACTGCGGCCAAAGAGGAAATGCGGGTGGGCGATCGATTGCTGCCCGAACCTGAGCCCCAGCTGCTGAGCTATGTCCCTCGCGCGCCGAGCGGCAAGGTTGATGGTCGCATTGTGTCGGTGTATGGCAGCGCGGTGGCCAACGCCGCCCAAAACCAGGTGGTTGTGGTGAACCTGGGCACACGGGACGGCATTGAAAGCGGCCATGTCCTGGCCATCCTGAAAGACGGCGCCCGCCTGATTGACAAAACTGATCCCGCCCGCTCCGCCCTGAAATTGCCCGACGAACGCAATGGCTTGCTCATGGTCTTTCGTCCGTTCGAGAAACTGTCTTACGCGCTGGTGCTGGACATCACCGACGGTGTCAAGGTTGGGGACCGGCTGACCGAGCCTCGCTAGGCTGCTGTGGAGCGCGATGAACTCAGCGGGTGGCTTCGGCTGTCGCTGACACGAGGCGTTGGCAACGAAACTGCTCGCAAGCTGCTGGCGGCCTTCGGCTTGCCAGAATCCATCTTCAGCCAGCCCTTGGCAGCCTTGCAGCAGGTCGTCAGCACCGCCCAGTCCAACGCCCTGCGCAACGAACCAGTTGAACTGGCTCCCCTGCTGGAGACGACTTGGGCTTGGCTAAATGACCATAGCCCGGGCGCTCCCCAGCGACAAATCGTCGTACTGGGGGATGCAGACTACCCGCCATCATTGCTGACGATGGAAGACCCACCGCTGATGCTGTATTTGCTGGGTGCGGGATCTTTGGCGTCAAATAGTGCTCAACCCCAAGGGGAGCCTGCACAAGCCACTACAAAATCAATAGCAAAAATGCTATCGGAACGCGCCTTGCTCAGCTTGGCCATGGTGGGCAGTCGAAATCCTACCCCGCAAGGGGCGGCCAATGCCCGGCAGTTTGCCAAGGCATTCGCTCAGGCAGGGTTGACTGTGGTGTCTGGCCTGGCCTTGGGCATTGACGGCGCCGCCCATGAAGGTGCGCTCGACGGCCACGCCACCAACAGTCTTGACTTGGCGACGGTCGCCGTTGTCGGCACCGGTCTGGACCGGGTCTACCCCAAAGCCCACCGTGACCTGGCTCATCGCATCGCCCAACACGGGGTGTTGCTGAGTGAATACCCGCTGGGAACGCCGCCACTGACCGCCAATTTCCCCAAGCGCAATCGGCTCATCGCAGGGCTGACGCAAGGAACCCTGGTCGTTGAAGCGGCCATGAAGTCCGGTTCACTGATCACCGCGCGATTGACCGTGGAGCAGGGCAAGGAAGTTTTTGCCATTCCGGGCTCTATTCATTCCACCCAATCACGGGGTTGCCACTCGCTGATCAAACAAGGCGCCAAACTCGTTGAATCGGCAATGGATGTCCTGGAAGAAATGAAGCTGGACCGTGTAACCCCTGCAAGTGAGGCGTCACCGCCCGCCGACGCGGACACCAGCGTCAATGCGACCTCAGATGCAGACGCACAGCTTTTGACTGATTTGGGTTTCGATCCCGTGAGCTTGGATGCTTTACAGGCCAGAACCGGATGGGATACCGCCAGCTTGCAGGCGCAACTGATGACTTTGGAACTGGACGGCTTGGTGGCGCGCTTGCCAGGCGGCTTGTTTCAGCGACTGGTCACGGCTTAACGCCGGAAATGCACCGCAAATCCGACCCAAGGCGCAGTTTGCTGCATTTGGGTCCCGATTCGCGATATATTGGCTCCCATGTTTGAAGTGCTTGTTTTCGTATTTGAAAATTACTGGCGCGGGGATGCCTGCCCCGAGTTGGCGCATCTGGAGCGCAAACTGAATACGGTCGGATTCGATGCCGAGGAGGTTCAAGATGCGTTGGTGTGGCTAAAGGATCTCAACTTGGCAGCGAGCGGGCTGCAACAACCAACGACCCCGAATCGAGATGAGGCTGATCACACCACGGCGGTGGGCCCTCAATTTTTCGATCAGTCGCCCAACACCATGCGGGTTTACTCTGCCGCTGAGCAGTCCCGATTGAGTACGGCGTCTTTGGGCTTTATGACCTTCCTTGAGAACTCGAAGGTTTTGACGCCGCACATGCGTGAAATTGTGATTGATCGCGCGATGGCCGCCAGCGCAGGCCAAGTGCCTCTTGACGATCTCAAGATCATTGTCCTGATGGTTTTCTGGAGCCTGGGCAAAGAACCTGACGCTCTTGTTTTGGACGAGTTGTGCGAATCTAGCGCAGAGCGCATCGCCCATTAAGCCCGTCGAGCTTTAGCTGAGCAAGCGCTCTGGGTTGGCTTCCAGCTTGCCCAGCGCGTCACGCGTCGCGCGTACAGTCAGGGTTTCTTCCTCCTGCGGCAGCAACAGCCCGGCTTGCAGGTAAGCGGCCAGTCGGCCAGCCTGAATCAAATAGCTGCGTCCATCGGTTGAAGCGAAGAGATGCAAGTGTTTTCTTTCACTGCGCCACAGGAGTTGCACCTGAATCACCCGGTCATTGTGATCCAGTGTGAACCAAGCGCCTAGTTGTAACTCTTGCGCCCACGCCAGCATGGCCGCGTTGGGCAGGGAGCCGCCTTGGGAGACGACCACAATGGTTGACGCGTCTATGCCCAACATCAATTCAATGCTTTCAGCGTCCAAAGGCAGGTCACCCATGCCATCCTCGCTGACAAAGTCCTCAAGCCGTTCCAAGCGCTCGGCCATGACCTTGATTTGCTCTTCAGGAATCGCTTGTGTTTTGGACATAAAGGCATCGGCCAGTGTGTCGCTGACCACCCTGATGTGGGCCTCTTGCGCAGACGGTGGCAACCCCAGCATGCTCATGCTAGAACGCAGTTTCTGCAAGAGCTTTGGTAAATCCTGAATCACCCGCGCACGGTCTGCCCGGTTGGGCTTGGCACTGGCGGCCCACACCAGGTCAGCGGCCAGTTTTTTCAGCTCCAAGGTCTCGGTATGTCGCGGCCCCTTGCGCACCGCCGACACGGCGAGCACCTCTGCCCATACCTTGAACAAGAATTCGCGAATCTCGTCCCGGACTGGCATTTCCTTGAGCATGTTGCGCATCTCAATGGTGTATTGAATGGTGAGTGTTTCCTTTTGCTCCACTTGCTGAGCCACGCTCACCACTTTTTTGGTCGCATCGGACCCTGTCAAAAACTTGGACAAAAACTTTTGAAACTCGTCGTACACCAGTTGGTAGACGCGCTTTCCCGTCTCTGGGTACTGCTCAATTACCTGCACCACCCGCTTGATTTCGGCCTGTAAGACACTGCTATTGACACTGTTGTCGTCAAAACCCATGACACATGAGCCCATGCGATCGATCAATTGACGGGCAGGATGGTTCAGCGTACTGAAGAAATCGGGCTCCGCCAGCGCCACGCGCAGCACCGGCATTTGAAGGCGGGCAAACCAGACCCGAACCCCAGGGGGGATTCGGTCTTCCTGAAGAATGGCCTGAAACATCAAGGCGACGATTTCAATAATCGCCTTTTCATTCTTGGTTTCTGCTTTTCGTTTCAGTTCAGTGGTCGTTCGACGCAACTCAACCGCGACCTTCGCCACACCGGCTGGGCTGAAATCCTCCATCACAGTGTCGCCACCTGTGTAGGTGGCGGGCCTGGGCTGATAGGCGATGGCCGCTGCCAAAGCAGGCGACGGCAGGGCTTGAACCTCTGTGTCAAAGTTGGTGTCAGCAGACCCCACCAACAAGCGCTTCAGTTGACCCATCACCCCTAAAGCGCGACTGCGGGCGCGGGCCAATGGGGTGCTGGAAGTCATTAAGCGAGTCTCATCCGACGTCCCACCATAGCCAGACGACGCCCGACCGACCGATTGAGAGCCCGATGGGGCGTTAAATTGCGACGCACCACCCCGTTGATCAGCCGCCCCAGCCCCCGTTGCAGGAGTCGCTGTCGAAGGACGCTCGCCGCCCCAACCCAATCGTCCACCAAATGCATTGGAACGGGGGGCCGACAACTCACCCATCCGCGACGGCAGCGGCGACATTTGCGAACCCGCACCCGAACCTGTCGCGTTGCTTGACTGTTGACCATAGGCGCCACCATGCGCACCCGAGCGATCCAAACTGCCATTTTCCGAGCTTTGGGACAGTGGACTGGACTCTGATGCAGGGCCCGGCGAGGTGGATCTCAGTGGCACGGAAGAGGACGCTCGTTTGACCCGGGTCTCTGCCTCAATAGTAGGCATCACTCCTTGTTCAATCAAAAACTGGTTACTTTGGGCGAAGGCCTGCTTCAAGCGATCGACGAGTAATTGTTGAGCCACATCGTTCACGACGGCCCACCCCTCTCGTGGCAAGCCAGCGTTGCCCCACTGCTCGATCACCGCAAGCAGCAGGGTGTCGGGGCGCAAGACATCGTGGACGGCAAGCTCTGGCGATTCCTCCAGATACTTCACCCGAACACCCAAGTCACTGATGTCCTTGCTGGAGCGCTCCATCAACGCTTGCACCAGGCGTGACACCAGAATCCGGTTTTCAACGACGTCCGTGCTGATTAACTCAAACTCGTCGTCAGGGATTTTTTTGGCCACCGCGACCACCGGCTGCAAAGACTGTTTCCACGCGCCTTCGATCCGCGCTTTCCAGGAGATCTGTTCGCGCTGAAACAGCGTCCAGGCATCCCGGCGAAGTTGCATTTCCCGCGACGGGACCGCTTCACTCATGGCCGCTACGAGGCGCTCATTGATCACCGCCACCAGGGCAGATAACGCCTTCTCCGCGTCAGCGACCAGGCGAGATCGCACCTCTCGTGCCAAACGAACTCGCTGAACAGAGGAAAGTGGGGCCGCCATGGTTCAAATTCTAGGAGACTTCCCGTGCATCGTCACGCCTTGGCGGGACAGCAGCGATCAAACGATGGCACCAGAGTTGGGATCGTTGGGGTCTTCGTCTTTCTTCGGGGTGTTTTTAATCAGGTCTTCGCGCTGAATTCCCAACCACATGGCAACCGCAGCGGCGACGAAGACTGAAGAGTAAATACCAAACAGAATGCCAATGGTCAACGCCAAAGCAAAGTAATGCAACGTTGCGCCACCGAAGAGCAGCATCGAGAGCACCATCAACTGGGTCGACCCGTGCGTGATGATGGTTCGACTGATGGTCGAGGTGATCGCGCTGTTAATGACCTCCTCGCTGGTCATCTTGCGATAGCGACGGAAATTCTCGCGAATACGGTCAAAAATAACGACCGACTCGTTCACTGAGTAGCCCAGAACCGCCAAGACAGCGGCGAGCACCGGCAATGAAAACTCCCATTGGAAGAATGCAAAAAACCCGAGGATGATGATGACATCGTGCAAGTTGGCAATGATGGCTGCAACGGCAAACTTCCACTCGAATCGAATGGCCAAGTAAATCATGATGCCGCCAATCACAAAGGCCAAGGCCTTGAGACCGTCAACGGCCAGTTCGTCGCCCACCTGGGGGCCCACAAACTCGCTTCGCCGCATGGACACCCCGGCATCGGCCGCTTTGAGTGCCGCCAAAACTGTCACGCTTTGCTGCGCGGAGCTAACGCCCTTTTGAACCGGCAGTCGAATCAGCACATCGCGGGCCGTACCAAAGTTTTGGACCTGAACGTCATGCAAGCCCAGCTTGGAGATCGCATCACGAACATTGTTCAAGTCGGCAGGCTGCGAATAACTCACCTCCATCAACGTGCCACCCGTGAACTCCACTGACAGATTCAAGCCGCGCGAGAACAGGAAAAAGACCGCCGCCAGAAACGTGATGAACGAGACGGCATTGAGGACCAGTGCATGCCGCATGAACGGGATGTCACTTTTGATTCTAAAAAATTCCATTTTGTACTCTCTTAGTTTGACTTGAGTTGAGTCGAAGACTCAGGGCGCCAAACCGTACCAATCGACACACTTTTCAGCTTCTTCTTGCGGCCATACCAGGCATTGACCAAACCGCGGGAGAAGAAGACGCTGGAGAACATGCTGGTCAGAATTCCCAGCACGTGAACCACGGCAAATCCTCGCACCGGACCAGAACCGAAGGCCAGCAGCGCCATGCCCGCAATCAAGGTGGTGACGTTGGAGTCCAAAATGGTGGCCCAAGCGCGGTCGTAACCGGTATTGATGGCCGCCTGAGGCGATGCGCCTGAACGCAACTCCTCACGAACCCGTTCATTGATCAGCACATTGGCGTCAATCGCCATACCCAATACCAGCGCCATCGCGGCCATTCCCGGCAGCGTCAATGTGGCTTGAAGCATGGAAAGGATGGCGACCAACAGCAACAGATTGAAACCCAGCGCAATGCTTGAAAACACGCCAAACAGCATGTAGTAGAGGCACATGAATACCGCGACCGCCACAAAGCCCCAAGTCACGCTGTCAAAGCCTTTGGCGATGTTCTCGGCACCCAGACTCGGGCCAATGGTGGTCTCTTCGATGATCTCCATGGGCGCGGCAAGCGAACCAGCCCGCAGCAGCAGCGCCGTATCCGTGGCCTCCACCGCCGTCATGCTGCCGGAAATCTGGACCCGTCCCCCACTGATCTCGGAGCGGATCACCGGTGCGGTGACGACCTCGCCTTTGCCTTTTTCAAACAGCAAAATCGCCATGCGCTTGCCAATGCTTTCCCGAGTGACATCGCGGAAGATCCGGGCGCCCTTGGCATCCAGGGTCAAATTGACCACTGCTTCGCTGGTCTGGCTGTCAAAACCGGGCTGCGCATCGGTCAGGTTCTCACCCGTCAAAATGACTTGTTTCTTGACAATGACGACCTGCCCCCTGCGCTCCAGAAAGCGTTCAGAGCCAAAGGGAACCGGGCCAGTGCCGCTTTCAGCGGCGCGGGCTTCGCTGCTTTCGTCGACCATGCGAACTTCCAGCGTCGCAGTGCGACCCAAAATGTCCTTGGCTTTGGCCGTATCTTGCACACCTGGCAGTTGGACCACGATGCGGTCAAGGCCTTGCTGCTGGATCACTGGCTCGGCAACGCCCAGCTCATTGATCCGGTTGTGAAGCGTGGTGATGTTCTGTTTGAGAGACTGGTCCTGAACCCGGCGAGCAGCTTCTGGTTTGATGGAGGCCGTCAGTTTGAATTCGGAGCCGTCTGCTGCGTCCACGGTTTGCAGGTCAGCAAACTGGTCTTGAATCAAATTCTTGGCAGCATCACGCGTGGCCACATCACGAAAACGAATTTCGATCTGCTGCCCTTCGCGGTTGATACCACTGTGGCGCAAGTTCTTTTCCCGCAACGACGTACGAATATCGCCCGCCAGGGATTCCGCTTTCTTGGTCAGTGCTGCTTGCATGTCCACTTGCAACATGAAGTGAACGCCACCGCGCAAATCCAGGCCCAAGTACATGGGCGAGGCATGCAACGACGTCAGCCAAGTGGGGGAGCGAGACAAAAGGTTCAACGCCACCACGTAGCCGGGATTCTCGGCCTCTGGATTCAACGCTTTCTGAAGCGCGTCTTTGGCTTTCAGCTGCGTATCAGTATTGTCAAAGCGCGCTTTGATGGAGGTGCCATCCAGCGCGACCAGGTCGGAGTTGATGCCCGCAGACACCAAGGCTTCCTGGACGCGTGCCAGCGTCGATGCGTCCACCTTGGTGGTGACTTTGGCAGACGACACCTGAACAGCGGGAGATTCACCAAAAAAATTGGGCAGGGTGTACAGGACACCGATGACCATCGCGACCACGATGACCGCGTACTTCCATATCGGATAACGATTCATGATCGCGCTTCTTACTAGTCTTGGAGGATGAACGAATTACTTGATGCTGCCTTTTGGCAAAACCTGCACAACGGAACTGCGCTGGATTTGAATTTCCACGCCGGCAGCGACTTCCAAAGAGATGTTGCCTTCGCCCAATTTGGTGACCTTGCCCAGCATGCCGCCGCCAGTCACGATTTCGTCGCCTTTGGCCAAGGCATCAATCATGGCGCGGTGCTCTTTCTGCTTTTTCATCTGGGGGCGGATCATCACAAAGTACAACACCACAAACATCAAAATCAGTGGCAGCATGCTCATGAGTGACGACTGCAGGCCACCACCAGCTTCAGCAGCGGCAGGGGCGGATTGGGCAAAAGCGGAAGAAATAAACACAGCTAACTCCAGAATAATGAATCAGGAAAACAAGGCACAGCGCCTGTCACTCGCGCCAAAGCGCAAGAAACAGGCAACTCGTCATTGTATGCGGGGGCCCATGGGGCCTTTCCGCCGCGGTCAAGCCGCTTTATCAGTGACTTGGGGGCGACGAAATTGCTCCAATTTGGCGGCCCAATTCTGGCGCGCCACCTTCAAATGGCGTGCTTTGACATGCCCGAAGCCCCTGATTTGCTCAGGGATACGGGCGACATCCAACGCATTTTGATAGCGCGTAGCGGCTTGCGCTGACGGCAATGTCAAGGCCAGCGCGTTGATCACCTCGTCCATGCTGGTTCGGTAGTCAGCGATCAAGGCGCGCTCTTGAACCCGTTCCTCGGATTTACCAAATACGTCCCAGGTCGTGCCGCGCAAGCCCTTGAGGCGGGCCAAGACTTTGAACCCGGTCAACATGACGGGGCCAAACTTCTGCTTTTGCAGTTCGCCCTTGTCATTTTTCTTGGCCAACAGAGGCGGTGCCAAGTGATAGTTCAGCTTGTAGTCGCCTTCGAACAGAGCGGCAACCTTGTCGTGAAACGCCCGGTCGGTGTGCAGGCGGGCCACTTCGTACTCATCCTTGTAAGCCATGAGTTTGAACAGGTAGCGCGCCACAGCCTCCGTCAACGCCAAGCGCTTCTCACCCGCTGTCTCGTCCACTGCGCGGACCTTTTGCACATAGTCCTTGTAGGTTTGAGCGTAGGCGGCATTTTGGTAGGCCGTCAGGAACTCGACTCGCTGAGCCACCATGTCGTCCAACGACGTGCGTTTGGTGAACGCCACCACCTGGCCAGGATTCAGGATTTTCTCAAAGGCAGAGGCATCATGAGCCGCGCGACGCCCCCACTCGAACGCTGCCTTGTTCTGATCCACCGCGACGGCGTTCAACTCAATGGCGCGCTGCAAGGAGACGTGCGACAACGGAATCCAACCCTTTTGCCAAGCGTAGCCCAGCATCATGGGGTTGGTATAGATGCTGTCGCCCATCAGTTGATTGGCGGCTGCGTCGGCGTTGAACACGCCCACACCGTCCAGCCCCACGGCCTTCACGACATCGCTGACGCAGGCCTCGGCCGGGTTTTCCCAGTTGGCGTTGGTCACAAAAGCTGCTGTGGGAATGGCATGAGAATTCAGCGCGACGTGAGTGCGCCCCGCCCGCATACGCATCGCGGTTTCCTTGCCGGCAACCACAATGGGGTCGCAGCCAATGATCAGATCAGCGGCCGCCATGCTGACACGGGTGGTGCGAATGGCGTCCTGACTCTCGCCAATCAACACATGACTCCAGGTTGCGCCCCCTTTTTGGGCCAAGCCCCCTGCGTCTTGAGTGACAACGCCTTTGCCCTCCAGGTGAGCGGCTACACCCAATAGTTGACCGATGGTGATGACGCCTGTGCCGCCAACGCCAGCCACAATGATTCCCCACACCGCCCCCTCCACGGAGCGGGGACTGGGGATTTGAGGTGAGGGCAAGGAGCCCAACTCAAAAGGCGACACACCCTTGCCTTTGGCCTTTTTCTTCAGTGTGCCGCCTTCGACGGTGACAAAACTGGGGCAAAAGCCCTTGGTGCAGGAGTAATCCTTGTTGCAAGTGCTTTGGTTGATGGTGCGCTTGCGGCCAAACTCGGTTTCCAGCGGCTCCACGCTCAGGCAGTTGCTTTGCACGCCGCAATCACCACAGCCCTCGCAGACCAATTCGTTGATCAACACGCGCTTGGCGGGGTCCACCAGGCTGCCCCGCTTGCGGCGGCGGCGTTTTTCGGTCGCGCAGGTTTGGTCGTAAATGATGACCGTGGTGCCCTTGATCTCTCGAAACTCGCGCTGAACGCGGTCCAACTCGTCCCGGTGCTCAATGGCAATGCCTTCGGGCAGGCCCTTGATGCCCGCGTATTTCTCGGGCTCATCTGTGACCACTATGATTTTGATAGCACCTTCCGCCCGCATGGACTGGGCAATCTGCACAACGGAGTGTCCTTCTGGCCGCTCGCCGACTTGCTGGCCACCGGTCATGGCAACGGCGTCGTTGTAGAGAATTTTGTAAGTGATGTTGACGCCCGCAGCGATGCTTTGACGCACAGCCAGCAATCCGCTGTGAAAGTAAGTGCCATCACCCAGGTTGGCGAAGATGTGCTGGTCGTGGCTGAAGGGCTGCTGTCCCACCCATGGCACGCCCTCGCCGCCCATCTGGGTAAAGCCCTCGGTCGCGCGATCCATCCAGATGGTCATGAAGTGGCAGCCAATGCCGGCCATGGCCCGTGAGCCCTCGGGTACTTTGGTCGAGGTGTTGTGCGGGCAACCCGAACAAAACCAGGGTTGGCGGTCGGCCTTCAGCTCGATCACCGACAGGGCGCGCTCTTTGGCGTCCAGAATCGCCAGTTGGGTGTCGATGCGGGCATTGATCGCGTCGGGAATGCCCAGCTTTTTCAGGCGCTGCGCAATGGCGCGGGCAATGAGCGCGGGAGACAAATCCGCATTGGCACGCAAGAGCGTGTTGGCCGTCGGGTTGGAGTTGGACCACTCCCCGCCACTGAACTCACCCTCGCCCTCGTTGAACTTGCCCAGTACATTGGGGCGCACATCCGCGCGCCAGTTGTACAACTCTTCCTTCAGCTGGTACTCAATGACCTGCCGCTTTTCTTCAATGACCAAAATCTCCTGCAAGCCTGTCGCAAACTCGCGGGTCAGCTGCGCCTCCAGCGGCCACACCACGCCGACCTTGTGCAAACGCACACCCACTTGTTGGCAAGTAGCATCGTCCAGTCCCAGATCGATCAGCGCTTGACGCGTGTCGTTGTAGGCTTTGCCGCTGGCGATCAGGCCCAAACGGTCATTCGGGCCTTCGATCACGTTGTAGTTCAAGCGGTTGGCCCGGATGTAGGCCAAGGCCGCGTACCACTTGTAGTGAAACAGGCGGGCTTCCTGTTCCAGCGCGTGATCGGGCCAGCGAATGTGCAAACCGCCCGGTGGCATCTCAAAGTCCGTCGGGATTTTGATTTGGACCCGGTTCGGGTCAATCATCACCGTGGCGCTGGACTCAACGATCTCCTGAATCGTCTTCATCCCGGACCACACGCCTGAGAAACGGCTCAGGGCAAAGGCGTGAACGCCCAAATCCAATATTTCCTGCACGGTGGCGGGGAAAAATACCGGGGAACCACAGGCTTTGAAGATATGGTCGCTTTGGTGTGCGGCGGTTGAGCTTTTAGAGATGTGGTCATCCCCCGCGACGGCAATCACGCCGCCCCACTCGGTGGTGCCGGCCATGTTGGCGTGCTTGAACACATCACTGCAGCGGTCCACCCCCGGACCCTTGCCGTACCAGATGCCAAACACGCCATCAAACTTGTTGCTTCCGGGCGGTGCAAATCCCAGTTGCTGCGTGCCCCACATGGCCGTGGCGGCCAACTCTTCATTCACGCCGGGTTGAAAAATGATGTTCTGCGTCTTCAGGTACTTCTCTGCCTTGACCAGGGCCTGGTCATAGCCGCCCAAGGGGGAGCCCCGGTAACCGCTGACAAAGCCGGCCGTGTTCTTGCCCAATTGCTGGTCGCGCTGACGTTGCAGCATGGGCAATTTGACCAAGGCCTGCACCCCACTCATAAAAGCAAGTCCGTGGTCCAGCGCGTATTTATCGTCCAGCGTCACGGTTTCAAGCGCTTTGCGAATGTGATCGGGCAGGGGTGCATTCATGGTGAGAGTCTCCGGGTGCAGGTGAAATACCGGGTGAAGCGCCTTGTGGGCGTCGAGTTTTCTGAGTGGCAAAAGAGTCTGTTGCCACGTCATTGTGAGCCGGAAAGTGTAGGCGTGTCACGCGGATATGTCTTTGCGTTCTTTGCTCAAATCAGGCTACCATTTGAACAGAATCTTGCTTAGAAAGGCTAAAAAATGGATGAACTTGACAAATTTGACTGGGCGATTCTGAATGAATTGCAAAATGAAGGCCGCCTGAGCAATGCCGACCTGAGCGCACGCGTCGGTCTGAGCGCCGCCCCCTGTTGGCGACGGGTTCGGCGTTTGGAGGAAGCCGGGTTTATCAAGGGCTATCGCGCAGAAATTGACCGCCACAAAATCGGCCTGGGTGTGTTGGCCTTTGTGAGACTGGACGCCGACAGCAACTCTGGCGACGTATTGCGCGGCTTGGAGGAGGCCATCCGCGCCATTCCCGAGATCGTGAGCTGCCACTACATCAGCGGCGCCGGCACCTTTGAGTTGCAAGTTGTAAGCCGCGATCTCAACAGCTTCAGCCAGTTTGCCCGCGAGGTTTTGATCAATCTGCCCCATGTGAAAGACCTTCACACCAGCTTCTCGCTGGGTGAGGTCAAGGCCAGCAGCTCACTGCCCCTCGGCCCCATGGCGTCCTGAGGCACATGCCATGGGACACCACAGTTACGCCCCGTAACATTCAGGTACGCAAATGGCAAATATAGGGGTAAGTCCTAGTCGATGCATGCACCAAAGTACTATTTAGACTGATTTAAGTACCAACAGCGAAAGAGAGGATCAGTATTCTTCAAGGTGTCAATGCTGGGAAAGAAATCCGGCACTGAATGTCGCACCCTAAATATCCATCAAGGAGACAATCGATGAAAACCAAAATGCAACTTTCCCTGGCAGCTTCGCTGGTTCTGGCCCTCTGCGGCACGTCCCAGGCGGCGACTGAACTCGTCATCGCCACCGTGAACAACGGACACATGGTCGAGATGCAGAAGCTCAGCGGAGACTTCGAAAAAGCCAACCCTGACATCAAACTCAAGTGGGTCACACTGGAAGAAGGCGTGCTGCGCCAGCGCGTCACCACTGACATCGCCACCAAAGGCGGCCAATTCGACATCATGACCATCGGCATGTACGAAGCGCCAATCTGGGGCAAAAAAGGTTGGCTGACGCCCGTCAAGACCGACGCAGCCTATGACGTGGACGACCTGTTGCCTGCCGTGCGTGGCGGCCTGACCGTGGAAGGCAAGCTCTACGCAGCCCCGTTCTATGGCGAGAGCTCCATGCTCATGTACCGCAAAGACTTGGCCGACAAGGCTGGCGTCAAGGTCAGTGACCGCCCCACTTGGACAGAAGTGAAGGATCTCGCCGCCAAAATTCACGACCCAAAAAATGGCGTGTATGGCATCTGCCTGCGCGGCAAGCCAGGTTGGGGTGACAACATGGCCCTGATCTCCACCATGGTCAACACCTTTGGTGGCCAGTGGTTCGACATGAACTGGAAGCCTCAGCTGGAAAGCAAGCCTTGGAAAGAAGCCGTCACGTTCTACGTTGACCTGCTCACCAAATACGGCCCTCCTGGCTCTGCGGCCAACAGCTTCAACGAAATTCTGGCGCTGACCAACTCGGGCAAATGCGGCATGTGGGTGGATGCCACCATTGCGGCATCGTTCGTGAGCGACCCCAAGCAGTCCAAAGTGGCTGACCAGATGGCCTTCGCACAGGCGCCAACCATGGTGACCCCAAAAGGTGCCAACTGGCTCTGGTCATGGAACTTGGCCATTCCGGCTGGCTCTAAAAAGGTGGACGCTGCTCAGAAATTCCTGACCTGGGCCACCAGCAAGGATTACATCGAGCTCGTCGCCAAGACCAACGGCTGGGCCAACGTGCCGACCGGTACCCGCAAGAGCACCTACGCCAACCCAGAGTTCCAGAAAGCCGCACGCTTTGCAAAGGCTGAGTTGACTGCCATCGAGTCGGCCAACCCGAACGATTCCACCCTGCCTAAGAGCCCGTACATCGGCGTGCAATTCGCCGCTATCCCTGAGTTCCAGGCCATCGGTACCACCGTCGGCCAGGAAATGAGTGCGGCACTGGCTGGCAAGAAGTCGGTCGACCAAGCTCTCAAGGCTGGCCAAGTGGTTGCCGAGCGTCAGATGAAGAAGGCTGGCTACTACAAGTAAGCAGCCCCTGACACCAACAGGTGTCATACAGGCGCCCAGACTTCGCACCGCGCGGAGTCTGGGAGCTACCCGTTCTGCCAGGCCCATTCGGGGCCTGTGTTGAACGGCCAATTCGCCGGAGGGCGCAGGGCGCCCTCCCTCCTCTTCGGGATCGTTTCGAGAACTCCCCATGAACCGCACACTTCCCCGATTGCTGATGGCCCCGGCCGTGAGCACGCTCTTCCTCTGGATGATCGTGCCGCTGGTGATGACCATCTATTTCTCCCTGATCCAGTTCAACCTGCTGAACCCGGAGCAATCCGCCTTCATTGGCCTGGAAAATTACGAATACTTCATGACCGACCCGTCTTTCGGGGCGGCCATCATGAATACCTTGCTGCTGCTGGGCAGCGTCATTGGTATCACCGTCGTCTTCGGTGTGCTCATCGCCTTGCTGATCAACGAGCCGCTGGCCGGTCGTGGCCTGGTGCGCATCCTGCTGATCTCTCCCTTCTTCATCATGCCCACAGTCAACGCGCTGCTGTGGAAGAACATGATGATGAACCCCATTTACGGCGTTCTGGCACAGGTCTGGCACTTCTTTGGCGCCACGCCTATCGACTGGCTGACCGAATTTCCCCTGTTCTCTGTCATTCTGATGGTGTCTTGGCAGTGGTTGCCATTTGCCACGCTGATTTTCATGACCTCGCTGCAAAGCATGGACCGCGAGCAGTTAGAGGCGTCACGCATGGACGGCGCCAACTTCTTCCAGCAGTTCCGCTACCTCTATGTTCCCCACCTGGGCCGCTCGGTGGCCGTGGTGGTGATGATCGAGCTCATCTTCTTGCTCAGCGTCTTTGCCGAGATCTACACCACCACCGGCGGCGGACCGGGTGATGCAAGCACCAACGTCGCGTACCTGATCTTCAAGCAGGCCCTGCTGAATTTCGATGCAGGCGTGGCCTCGGCCGGCGCACTGTTCGCGGTCGTACTCGCCAACATTGCGGGGATTTTCATGATCCGCATGGTCGGCAAGAACCTGGACAAGTAAGGAATCACCATGGCACGTCAATCTACCTACACACCGGCCTACGCCGTTCGCACCCTGGGCGCCTGGACCGTCGCACTGCTGCTGTTCTTCCCCCTCGGCTGGCTCATGCTGACCGCGTTCAAGACCGAGCTGCAAGCCATTGCGGTTCCGCC
Source organism: uncultured beta proteobacterium (assembly GCA_963781205.1). Lineage (GTDB taxonomy): Bacteria > Pseudomonadota > Gammaproteobacteria > Burkholderiales > Burkholderiaceae_C > Rhodoferax. Next base: position 23,684 of record CAWAFG010000036.1, read on the forward strand.
TCGAGCTGTTCTTCAGCCCCACGCTGGAGAATTTCCACGAAGTCAATGAGCGCAGCGACTACCTGCAGTACGCCTGGAACTCGGTGCTGACCAGCGTGGTCTCCACCATCATCGGACTGATGATCGCCGCCCCTGCGGCCTACGCCATGGCGTTCTTCAAAGGCAAGCACGACAAAGACATCCTGATGTGGATGCTCTCGACCAAGATGATGCCCGCCGTGGGTGCGCTGGTGCCGGTTTACGTGCTGGCCCAGAAAAGCCACCTGCTGGACAACCCCATTGCCTTGATCATCGTGTTCACGCTGTCCAACCTGCCCATCATGGTCTGGATGCTGTACTCGCAGTTCAAAGAGATCCCTCGCGAAATTCTGGAAGCCTCGCGCATGGACGGCGCCACGCTCTGGCAGGAAGCCCGCCTGGTGCTGCTGCCGTTGGCCATGGGTGGCCTGGCCTCCACCGGACTCTTGTGTCTGGTGCTGAGCTGGAATGAAGCCTTCTGGAGCCTGAACCTGACGGCTGCCAACGGCGGCACGCTGGCCACGCTGATCGCCGGTTACTCCAGCCCTGAAGGCCTGTTCTGGGCCAAGCTGTCTGCCGCTTCCTTCATGGCGATTGCACCGATCGTGGTCTTCGGCTGGTTCAGCCAGAAGCAACTGGTGCAGGGCCTGACTTTCGGAGCCGTGAAGTAATGGCCCACCCCTGCCGCGCTTCCGCGCCCCCCTCAAGGGGGCGCTGCTGGCGGCCCGGCAGAGCCGGTTCCACGGCAACCTTGAAACAAACACCGCCACCACTCTGGCGTATCGCTAAACAAACCTTATTGAGACTGAAACCATGTCATACCTTCAACTCCAAGGCATCGAAAAGTTCTTCGGTGACCACCGCGCCATCAAGGGCATCGATCTGGAAATCAAACAGGGCGAGTTCATTGTTTTTGTGGGCCCATCGGGCTGCGGCAAGTCCACCTTGCTGCGCCTGATCGCGGGCCTGGAACACATCGACGGTGGCAAGCTGACCCTGGAAGGGCGCGACATCACGCACATGCCATCTTCCAAGCGTGACCTGGCCATGGTGTTCCAGAGCTATGCGCTGTATCCGCACATGAGCGTGGCGGACAACATGAGCTTTGCGCTCAAACTCGCTGGTGCGCCCAAGGCCGAGATCGACGAGAAGGTGAAGAAAGCCGCCGAAATCCTCGACCTCACCAAATATCTGGAGCGCACCCCCAAGGACTTGTCGGGCGGCCAGCGTCAGCGTGTGGCCATTGGCCGGGCCATCGTGCGTGCGCCCAAGGTGTTTCTGTTCGATGAGCCGCTGTCCAACCTGGACGCTGCCCTGCGCGGCCAAACCCGCATCGAAATCGCCAAACTGCACCGCGATCTGGGTGCGACGACCGTGTACGTGACCCATGACCAGGTCGAGGCCATGACGCTGGCCGACCGCGTGGTGGTGCTGCGCGACGGCTTGATCGAACAAGTGGGAACCCCGCTGGAACTGTATGACCGCCCAGCCAACCAGTTTGTGGCCCAGTTCATTGGCACGCCGCAAATGAACATGGTGCCCGTCGCCGACATTCCTGCGCTGGAAGCGGTGTGCGGCCTCAAAGTGGAGCCTGGCGGTTTTGTGGGACTGCGCCCCGAGCACATCACCCTGTGCGCTGCCGATCAAGGGCTGCTGCAAGGCAAGGTTCAGTTGGTCGAAGCGCTGGGCGCAGAAACACTGGTCTATGTCGGCACACCCAAGGGGGCTCAACTGGTATCCCGCCTCACAGAGCGGTGCAACCTGCATCTGGGTGACACCGTGGGCGTTCAAATTGACGCCGAAGCAGCCCACCTGTTTGACGCCAAAGGCCGCATCACCCGCACCGGCGTCACCCGCAAAGCGGTGAGCCATTAACCCTGAATGACTGAACAGACCCCATTTGCCATGTCCTTATCTGCCGCCACTCCGACCCCGTCCCTGACCATGCTCCACCTGGGTTTGGGCTCTTTTCACCGCGCCCATCAGGCGGTCTACCTGCATGCCTTGCGACAGACAGGCGATCACCGCTGGGCCTTGGCGGGCGGCAATATTCGCCCTGACATGGCCGAGACCGTGGCGGCCTTGATGGCCCAGGATGGGGCGTACACGCTGGAGACCATCACGTCGCAGGGACAGCATGCCTACACGCGCATCACCTCGATCCAAACCGTGGTGCCGTATGAGCCGAGCCTGCAGGGCTTGATCGCCATCGGCGCGGACGCCAACACCCGCATCATCTCATTCACGGTGACCGAAGCAGGCTACTACCTGGACGACAAAAACCAGCTTGACCTGACGTTTCCCGACCTCAGCGCTGACCTCGAGGCCGCCCGCCAAGGACAAGTCGGTTCGACAATCTATGGCGCCTTGACCGCAATTTTGCGTGCCCGCATGCAAGCCAATGCAGGGCCCGTCACCTTGCTCAATTGCGACAACCTGCGCCATAACGGCGACCGTTCACGCGGCGGCTTGTTGCAATACATCACGATGCTGGGCGATTCGGTCTTGCTCGATTGGGTCAAGTCCCACACCAGCAGCCCCAACGCCATGGTCGACCGCATCACGCCTCGCCCGACCCAGGCCGTGCGGGACCGGGTACTGGCCGCCACCGGTGTGGACGACCCCGCCGCGCTGATGGGAGAGAGCTTTATCCAATGGGTGATCGAAGACAACTTCATCGCCGGACGCCCCGCGTGGGAGACGGTTGGGGTGAAGATGGTCAACGCCGTTCAGCCCTACGAAGAAGCCAAAATTCGGGTGCTCAACGCCACCCACAGCTGCATTGCCTGGGCCGGCACCTTGGTTGGCTACGAATTCATCCACGAGGGAACGCTGGACCCGATGATTCGCCAACTGGCCTTCGACTACGTAACGGACGATGTCATGCCAGTGCTTGACACGCCTGAAAAGCCGTGCCCCCTTGACCTCGCCGCTTACCGCGACGTGGTACTGGACCGATTCAGCAACCCTGCCATTCTGGACACCAACCAGCGGGTGGTCATGGATGGTTTCAGCAAGATCCCCGGTTTTATTGCCCCCACCATTCGGGAGCGTCTGGCGCGCGGTGAATCGATTGCCAGCGTGGCCATGCTGCCTGCGCTGTTTCTGGCTTACCTGCAACTCTGGCATGCCGGGCAGATCCCCTACACCTACCAGGACCAGGCGATGGACCCGGCCGTGGGTCACGCCATTTGTGACGCCCCTGACCCCGTGGCCGCCTTGTGCGCCGATGGGACCCTATGGGGTGAGCTGGCAGGCGACGCCCGCCTGACGGAGTCGATTCGAACCGCTTTCTCCCGTGTCACCCAGCTAACCCAGGCTCACCGTTCATGAACAACCCCCTCCTTCCCCGCTTGAAAGACAAACATGCTGTTCTAACGGGCGCGGCGGGAGGAATCGGCTTGGCCGTCACGGCTGCTTTTTTGGAGAACGGCGCCCGTTGCACGGTGGCAGACCAGGGCAGCCAGCCCACGCCTGAACTCGCAACGCTGATGGCAACGTACCCTGACACGCTGCACTATGTAGCGACCAATGTGACCCGTCTGGACGAAGTCGATACGCTGATCCAGGCAGCCCAACACCGCTTTGGCCCTGTGACCACCTTGTTCAACAACGCTGCAGTGTTTGACATGGCCCCGCTCCTCGACAGTGACGAGGCCATGTATGACAAGCTGTTCTCGGTGAATGTCAAAGGTGCGTTCTTTGTCATGCAAAAAACGCTGGCCCAAATGGTGTCCCACCAAATCAAAGGCTCGGTCATCAACATGGCGTCGCAGGCCGGTCGCCGGGGCGAGGCCTTGGTCTCGCACTACTGCGCCAGCAAGGCGGCCATCATCAGCTACACCCAAAGTGCCGCACTCGCCATGGCGCCCCACGGCATTCGGGTCAACGGCATTGCACCCGGCGTGATTGACACCCCCATGTGGCAACACGTGGATGCGCTGTTTGCCCGCCATGAAAATCTGCCGCTGGGCGAAAAGAAGAAACGCGTCGGTGAAGCGGTACCGCTGGGCTACATGGGCACGCCGGCTGATATTTGCGGCGCCGCCGTCTTTCTGGCCAGCGACGAGTCCGCCTACATCACCGCGCAAACCCTCAATGTCGATGGTGGCAGCGTCATGTCCTGACGCAAACCCCGCCCTGTTTCATCTACCATTGCCGCACCATGTCCACCCTGCCGCGTCAACTCAAACCCGAACTGGAACACGAGTACGTTCGCTCCACTGAACTCGGCTATGAGCCAGCGAATGAAACCGGCATCATCCGCTGCCTGTCCCATGGCTACCCGACACCGCTGGCGCGCTGGCATCACCACGACGAGTACGAACTTCACCTGATCACGGCCACCTCGGGCAAAGTGTTCGTGGGCGACTGGATTGGCCAGTTCCAACCCGGCCAACTGGTGCTCACCGGCCCGCGCCTGCCGCACAACTGGGTCAGCATGGATGTGCCTGAAGGTGGCGTTGAAGAGCGCGACCTGGTGATTCAATTTCCCCGCGCGCCTATCGAGCTGGCCAGCCAGCAAATTCCTGAGTTGCGCGAGATCATGCCGCTGCTGGAGCGTTCACGCCATGGCATCGAGTTCTTTGACATGCTCCCGCAAGCGATGGCGCACTGGCACAAGGTGAAAAACTCGCAAGGGTTGGCCCGATTTGGTGCTTTTTGCGCCTTTCTGGGTGACCTGGTTCAATGCACTGACTACCGCATGCTGTCCAACGCCCCGCTCCAGAGCGTGGACAACGACGCGCAACTGGACCAGATCAACGTGATCGTGAACAGCATCACTGAAAATCTGAGCGAGTCGCAATCGGCCGCCGACATTGCCCGTGGTTTGGGCATGAGCGAAAGCGGGTTCTCCCGGTTCTTCCGCCGTGCCACAGGCAACACCTTCACCGATTTCGTCAACCACGTGAGAATCAACCGGGCTTGCCAGCTCCTCATGGAGACTGACCTTGGCATTGCCAACATTGGTTTTGAGGTGGGGTTCAACAACATCGCGAATTTCAACCGCCGCTTCCTCAGCATCAAAGGCATGACGCCCAGCGAATTCCGGCGCCAGGCCGCCAGCCGGTTTGGTCAAAAAGCCTGAGGCTGAACGCACGGACCGCCATGAAACGTCGCGCCGGTCTCTTCTTTATAGGTTTTATGGCGCTAGCCGGCGTTCTGCATGCGCAGTCAGCTATCAATTTAGAAGCAAACAATTCCTTTTCGGGTAGCACATTGCCACTGCGCAACCTGCTCATTGAGGTACGCCAAGTCAGCCAAAACGATGCCAGTGGATCAACGCTGCGCGCGCAAGGCTCGGCCCAACTGCGGTCTGGGGCATCGGGCATTCAAGGGGAGATTCAAGGTGGCACCCGTCAAAACACCCAGTCGGCCAACAGCCAGCAACAGGTTTTGGTGATCAATGGCCGCCCAGCGGCCATTGCCTTGCGCAACAGCGTGCCATTGCGACTGGTGCAAACCGTGGTCCATAACGGGGTGATGATTGTGGTGCCAGGTGTGGTGATGCTGGAAGCAGGCACCGGGTTCAACGCCCTGCCGCGCTGGGATGGCAGGGGACCGGTCGAACTGGCCCTTTCTGCGGTCCAAGGCCAAGGGCGTTACCAAGCCCAAACCGCCAGCACCTCAACTGTGGTCATGGTGGAGTTGGGCGAGTGGGTGACCGTGGCCCAGTCTGAGCAGCAATCCATGGGCGCTTCCGCCGGTGGGAGCGGGTTCACAGACACCCGCCAAACCACCGGCACTCAGGTGCAGGTTCGGGTCAGCGCGCCTTAGCGGTTGAGCACGCCGGCCAAGGTTGCGGCCAGTTCTTCAGCCACAAACTTGGCCACGTAAGCGTCTGCGCCGACGCTTTTCACATGGCTTTCATTGGTGCTTCCCGTCAACGACGAGTGAATCACCACCGGCATTCCATTGAACCGGGGATCCTGCTTGATATTGCGGGTGAGCGTAAAGCCATCCATTTCCGGCATTTCCAGGTCCGTCAGCACCAAGGCGACCTTGTCCCGAATGGTTTTTCCTTCGGACTTGGCCTCAGAGGCCATGGCTTGCAGGCGATTCCAGGCTTCTTGCCCGGATTTGGTCATGATGAAAGGCACTCCCATGGCTTTGAGACCTTGCTCAATCATCAACCGCGCCACCGCGGAATCGTCTGCGGCCAAGATCACCGTACCTTCGGGCAGGTTGACCTTGGGCACCTTGGCATCATCAGGAACCGCCTCATGGTCCTTCGGAAACACATCACGCAGGATCTGCTCCACGTCCAGCACCTGAGCCAACCGGGTGTTTTCGGCCGCGCCATCCAGGCGGGCGATGCTGGTCACCAAGCCGCCGCCAGAGCCATCCGCCGACAACACATGTTTCCACTCCAGGCGCACGATCTCGTTCACCTCTTCCACGGCAAAGGCTTGCGTCGTGCGGGCAAACTCGGTCACCAGCAAAATACCCAATCCTTTGGTGGGGTTGCAGCCCACAATCTTGGGCAAATTGATCACCGTGATCATCTGCCCCCGAATATTGGCAACGCCCATCACCGTCGGGGGTGAATTGGCCATTTCGGTGATTTCCGGCATGACCAAAATTTCACGCACCTTGAAGACGTTGATTCCAAACAACTCGCGGCGACCGCTGCCTGGTGCCTCGCCCAAGCGAAACAGCAACAACTCAAACATGCTGTTGCTGGCCAGATTGGTCCGCTCGTCAATTTCACGCATCGAAGAATTATTCATGGCTGTCCTGGCTGGTTAACTTGGAAATGGCGACAGAAATTACTGAGCGATCATCTTAGCTGCTTTGGCCAGAAAACCCACATTCGCAACGACTGTTTGAGTCGACCCGCCATCTCACCCGCTTGCGGGCCCCACCCAGCAAAGTAGTCGGCTCGAACGGCGCCCCGGATGGCGCTGCCCGTGTCCTGCGCCAAAACCAGCTTTTGGAGCACCACAGTGGGGCTGCTCGAGGCCAGCCACACGGGTGTTCCATAAGGAATACTGGCAGGGTCCACCGCAATGGAGCGCCCCGGCGTGAGCGGCACACCTTGCGCGCCACGCGGTCCAAACGCCATATCCAGATCACTCAAGCGCTCTTCCTTGAAAAACACCATGCGCGGGTTGCTCCAGAGCATTTCACCCAGGCGTTGCGGGTTCTGGGCGATCCAGGCTTTGATGCCCGGCCAAGTCGCGTCGCGGACGGCGCCCTGGTCCAGCAACCAGCGCCCCACGCTTTTATAGGGCTGGTCGTTGGTGCCGGCATAGGCCAAGCGCACCACGCGCTGGGAACCGTCATCCTCGGTCACCCGGATGCGGCCCGACCCTTGAATTTGCAAAACGAGTGCGTCCACAGGGTCAGCCAGGTAAACAATCTCACGCCCCCGCAGCGCTTGCTGGGCGGCTGGCAGGGTGTCCATCTCTTGGCGCGTGTACCAGGGTTTTCGCTGACCCAGATTGAGGGGCGGTTGGTACAAGGGCACCTGAAACCCGGCGCGGGGCGTGCGTGACGCGTCCAGCAGAGGTTCAAAATAAGCCGTCAAGAGGCCATCGGTGGCTACACCGTCAACAGGATCCACCCGGTAAGGCTGAAGCCGCGTTCGCATCCAATGGCGCTGCGCGGAGGGCTCACCAATACTCAGGCGGCGAACATCGCCACACAGTGAGGCAAACACCGGGCCAGGGCGCTCGCAACTCTTGATCCAGGCATTCCAGGCTTCATGCAAGGCGTCTTCCTCAAACCCCGGCAACTCGGCCCAGCGCACCGGCGTCCAGCGGCTCTTGGCCTGGACAATCTCGGGCGGCAGGGGGCCGTTGTCTTCTGGCGCTGAAACCGGCAAGGGCACCCCGGTTGGCGCTGGAAGCTCAACCATAGGCGGCTGAATGGGGGGGCTGCTGCAGGCCGCCAGCGTGCCTACAATCCAGCCTACACACAAGGTTCGAAGGATTTTTTTCATGAGTTTGCTGATACTTGAAGCATTGGGGGCCTTGGCGTTGTTGTTGCTGATTGTGTGGTGGACGATGTTCTCTGGGCGGCCAGGCGGTGAATTGCCCCCATCGCCACCCGCCGCCGACCCACCCGCGTCGCCTGAAGAAGGCCACCCAGAGCGGTCTGACGCAGACCCCCGCCCCTGACGGCGAACCACTCGATGCCAGCGGCCCTCACAGCACACGATGCGTCAGAGCGGGCAAACTGGCCCTGCACGCCGCGAGGCGCTCGTAGCTGAACTCGGCGGCGACCCAACCTGCATTTTCAGCGCGCTCGGCCAAAACTTCGCCCCAAGGGTCCACCAAGAGGGACTGACCCCAGGTTCGCCGGCCATTGTCATGCACGCCGCCTTGCGCCGCGGCCGCCACATACGCCAGGTTTTCGATGGCGCGGGCCCGTAACAGAATCTCCCAGTGCGCTTTTCCGGTGGTGTAGGTGAAGGCGCTGGGTACCAGCAGTACCTCAGCGCCGGCGCGCGCATAAGCCCGGTACAACTCGGGAAACCGCAAGTCATAACAAATACTCAGACCAATGCGCCACCGGTGCCCGTCACGGGACGGCAGGTCAAACAACACCGGCTCATGGCCAGGCGCCAAGACGCGGGACTCGTCGTAGGCCTCTTGGCCGTTGTCAAACCGGAACAGGTGAATCTTGTCGTAGCGCGCCACGCAGTGCCCTTGTGGGTCGTAAACCAGCGTGCTGTTGAAGACCCGGTTAGCCGTGTCATTGCCGGCACTGCCGCCAGCGGGCACCGACAGCGGCACGGTCCCGCCCACCAGCCACAGGCCCAACTCGCGTGCGGTGTCGGCCAGAAATTGCTGAAGCGGCCCCGACCCGGCCGCCTCTTGAATGGCGAGCTTGTCCGAATCACGGTGCCCCAGCAAACAAAAATACTCGGGCAGCACGGCCAACTCGACGCCAGCCAGTGCCGCCTCGCTCAGCAAGCTGCGTGCTTGCGCCAGATTGGTCTGCACATCAGCGCCGGAAACCATTTGAAGGGTGGCAACTTTCACTGGATTTCCTCTTTCTTTGCATTGGCGCCACGCTCCACCTTGGTGACGCGGGGATCGGTCCAACTGCCGTCCACATGCAACTCCTGGGTTGCCGCTTCAATCAACGGCCGGCGTAAAAACATTTGGGCCAAAAAAGTGCCCAGTCCAACGGCCGGGTTGATCACGCTGGCAATCAAGGACGCCGGTACCGGCGTTGATTTCAGGCACCACGATCACTTTAAGGTCCTGGGTTTCGCGAGCAATATTGGCTTGCCCATCCATCAACACGGCCGCATTCACACCCTTCATTTGCAGGTTGTTGGTCGTCGCAATACCTTGGGCAATTTTCACGTCACCCCTTAAAAAATCGAAGGCAAAACCTTCGGTGAACACATCCCGAAAATCCAGCGTCAAACGACGCGGAAGCGATTGCAGACTGAGCACGCCCAGCAACTTGGCAATGCCCGGATCCGCCTTCAAAAACTGTCCATTTTCCACATTGACCGAAAAAGCGCCACTCATGGACGGATAGTCCAGCGTGATGGGCGAGCCCAGCCACGCCACATGCCCATCCATCTTGCCATTGCCCTTGCGAACCACGTCCTTCATGCCAAAGCGGTGCAACAACTCGCCGGCATCGGTGATGTCCAGCTTGAAATTCATCACCGTGCGCCGCCGCCCGGGCGTGGCTGACTGGGCATTGGTGCTGGCCCAATTGCCATTGGCCGTGAGACGCGCCTCCGGTGTGATGACATTGAATTTGTTCAGACGCCATTCGCGCACACCACCCTCGCGCGAGGACGGGTCGCCGCCGCGATTAAGCGCCTCAACCTCCACCCGCCCCAATGACTTGCCGCGCAACTCAAAGTCGTCCACCACAATGTCCAGCGCGGGAATACTGGCGGGTTGCTCGCCCAACAGTGCCTCGACCTCACTGACCGCACTGGGCTCAATCACCAGCTTGGACAAACGGGCAAACACGCGACCCGCCTCCACCTCAGACGGCGGGCGGTATTCCAGATACCCGTTCAACTGTCGGGCATCGAGGTTGGCACGCCACACCGCCCCCTCGCGGGAGCCGCCAATGACCAAGTGACTCAACTTTCGCCCCGCCACGGTCAACTCCTGGGCTCGCACAGCAATGCTGCTGGGCAAGTAAGAAAGAGCGGCATCCGTTTGTGCCTGCGCATTGGACGGTGCACTTGCCGCGCCACCTGAAGCCTGGGTGAGCACGGTGCGCCAGGCATCCACATCCAAGGTTGCCAAGTTCACATTGGCGCCAACCCCACTCAAGGGCATCACCGCGGACTCGTCAGAGGCCAGGCCCACCCCAATGCTGCCGCGCAGCACTTTCGGAGCCGCAGGACTGAGGTCGCGTTGATACACCACAGACACCAGCCGGCCCAAATCCAGCGCCAACTGGTCCCGCAGCCTCACCTGTCCGTCGGCACCCGGCAACAAGGACTCTCGAATCAGCGTCGTGTCCAGCCTAAGTGGCAGCGTGGCATCTGCCGCTTTATTGAGAGGCGAGGGCAGGCTCAACGCCAGCCCCTGCAAATTACTGCTCACAGCCACCTCGGGATGGCCCGCCCTGAACCCAAGTACCGCGGTGTACGCGGCACTGCCGCTGGCACGCTGAGCCAGACTCGCCACAATGCCCAGTTCTTTGGCCTGCCTCAGCCCCTCGGCCGACGCCGTGCCACTGGCGCGCAACACCACCGACGGCCCAACCATCTGGGCCGGCACAATGGCGCCACTGGCTGCCACCGAACCGCCTTCGAGCCGCACGTCCCCGCCCAGCATGCGCGCCTGCCCACCGGTCACAGAAAAACCTTTCTCGGAGAAGCTCACCACCCCACGGGCCCGACTCAGCTTGGGCGTATCCGGCGTGATCTGCAGGTCATTGCCACCCAGGGTGACGCTGCCCTGCACGGTTGAATGATTCAGATCGGAAATCGGCAAGCCCAGTTTGAGGGAGTAGTCCGCCACCCCGCTGGCCACGGCGCCTCCCAAGGCGTGGCCAATCATGCCGTTCAGGGGCGAACCGTTCACAATGCCCAGAACGTCCGACAAAGGCCCCCGCGCTTTGGCGCTGACATTCACGGTGGCATGGTTCAAATCATTGATTTCAGCGTTGATATCACTGAGCTTGACGCCGTCCAGAGCCCCGGTTCGGGCCTGCCCGCGCTTGACTTGCAACTTCAAACCATCAATCGCCAATTCACCACTGAGCTGCTTCAGGGCGGGCCAAGGCAAGTCGCCCGCAGTCTGAAGGGCCGCCGGCACGTAGAGCAGCGTGGCGTTTTGCACGTCGGCCGTGATTTTGAAATCACCCAGTTTGGGGTCAGCGGAGGGGATGTCGTGCAAATCACCTTTCACCTGAAACTTCACCTGGCGCGCCGTCCCGGCCGTGATCGCATCCCGAACATAGTCGCGCACCGAGGCATCAATGGCCAGCGGCAGATAGCGGTGAACCCGCGTGCCATTGGCGTCGGTCAGAGTGGCCTGCAAATCCAGCAGGCCGGGAAACCGGGCGCCGCGGCTGTTTTTGGCCGGGTCACTGGTGGCCCATTTAACTTGTGCCACGCCTCGCGCGTCGGCGTTTCTGAATTTCACATTAGGCAACTCCACCTCAATGTGCTCGCCCTTGATCTGCCAGCGGGCCTCGGTCAGCAAATCGGCGACCTCAATGTCAGGCTCGGCAAAAAAAGTAGGCAAAGCCACCCCACCATTCACCATTTCGATGCGCGCTTTGCCACCCGACTGGTTGAGATCAAACTCCACATTGGCCCCACGCACGCCTGGCACATCCCCCACCGGGGACAACGCCAGCTGTTGAATCGCCCCCTTGACCTCGTATTGCGTCAAATGCTCCAGAGTGCCCTGCCAACTGGCTTGAAGCCGCTGCACAAGGCCAACCGGCTGGTGGGCTGCCAGCGTGCTGCGAACCTCAGCACTCAAAGGCAATCGGTCTGCGATCTGGGACAGCGCGGCCATGTCCAGGCGATCTGCCGTCAACTCGCCGCGCGGTGGCGTCTTGCTGTCGCCATTCAGGTGCAGCACCCGCACATTGCCGCCCGGCCAGCGCAGGCCATCGCGGGTGTCAAACGCCAGGCCCTGGGTTGAAAACTCAAAGCCGTTGGCCTGCTGTTGCGCCCCCAGGCGCCCTTTGACCGACTCCAGCGCGAGGGCCTTCAAATCATCGCCCAAGGTGACATCCACTTGCGCCAGTGCCACGTCAGCCGTGCCCCCCACCAGTTGCCCCCGGGTCACATTGGCCCAGGCCCGAACGGCCCCACTGCCCTGCTTCAAGTCCACGCCAAGGTCGGCATAGCGGCGCAGCTCGGACAAGTCCACGCGGTCGAACCGGGCATACAAGTCACCACTCCAGTCCTGCCACTGGCTCTTCTTGAGCGACAGCAGGGGCTGGGTAAAGACGCCCATGGCGGTGAATCGATCGCCCCACAACTCGGGCGGCGTCGCATCAAGCCGCAGTGCGTGTTGACGCCCCCGGTTTCGCACCACCAGCCCCACTTGGTTGAGCACCAAGGGCGGCAGCTCGCGCAGCTCGTCAATCCAATGAATCCGCCCCTCGTGAATGGCGAACTCTGTCTGCGAGAAAAACCAGTTCGCCGCCGCGCTGTCGTCGCCCTGGGCTTTTGAGAAATCCAGCCCGGCCACAAAAATCCGGCCATCCTTGGTACGCCGAATGTTGAGGTCGGGGCGCTCGACATACAGCTGCTCAAACCCCAGGCGCAAAACCGATCGGGGCGACAAGGCCACCAGCACGCGTGGCAAAGTCAGGGCTTCGCGCCCTTGTCCATCAAAGAGTTGAACCTGCGTCAACTCAAAAGACGGAATCAAACCCGTTGAGTGCGCTTGCACGGCGCCAATGCGCACCGGCACCCCCAGCACCCGTGAGGCATGCGCCTCCAGCTGCGGGCGAAACTCACCGATTCGCGGCACAATCAGCCAGTGCAACGCGCCCCATGCCAACCCGAATACAAGCCAGCCCGCGAGCACCAAACTCAAGGCCCAACGCGCCAGAGTCGCTCCGGTTTTCAGGCTTAGGGAAGGAAGTGGCGGCGTGTCAATCATTGTGAGCTTGTAAACATGACAGGAATTATGACCCGCCCCACCTTGTCCTCCCACTCGCGCTTTGGCCAGCGCGTGCGCCGCCGCTACGAGGGCCAACTGCATTTGCTGGCACAGGGTGTACCCAACCAAACCACCATGGCACAGGCCTTTGCAGCCTTGCGTGAACAAGGACTGGATACCGGCGGCGCCCTGCGCGTGACCCGCCAGTTGGTGCTGGAGCGCCTGTGCTGCCTGGATTGCGACGACCGGGCCCCACTGAATCAGATCACCCGGGCCATGACGGACCTGGCCGAATTTGCCCTGAGCACCGCCTGGGGCGAGGTGCTACTGGCGCTGGACGAGGTCCACGGCAAGCCCCAAACCCAAGATGGGCGCCGCGCCCAAGTCTGGATTGTCGGCATGGGCAAATTGGGCGCACGCGAGCTCAATGTGTCCAGCGACATCGACCTGATTTACGTCTACGACGAAGACGGTGAAACCACCGGCAACGCCCAAGGGCGCGGGCGCATCTCCAACCACGAGTACTTTGGCAAGGTGGTCAAGGCCATCTACAGCCTGATAGGAGACACCACCGAGCACGGCTTTGTCTTTCGCGTCGATTTGGCCCTGCGCCCCAATGGCAACTCGGGGCCGGCCGCTGTGTCGCTGGACGGTTTGGAGTCCTACCTGCATGTGCAGGGCCGGGAATGGGAGCGTTTTGCCTGGCTCAAGAGCCGCGTGGTGGCCCCACTGGTGCATGTGGCTGATGGCGCTGCACAGCCTTTGCGCAGCGTGGTGATTCCGTTTGTGTTCCGCCGCTACCTGGACTACAGCGTCTTTGACGCCCTGCGCATCCTGCACAAGCAGATTCGCGACCATGCCGGCAAGCGCAGTGCGGGCCGGCCAGAGCGCGCGAATGACGTCAAGTTGTCACGGGGCGGTATTCGTGAAATTGAATTCACGGTGCAGTTGCTGCAAGTGGTTCGCGGCGGGCAGTTCCCAGAACTGCGCACCCGCCCCACCGTGAGTGCACTGGCCCGCTTGGTCACCGCTGGCTTGATGCCTGAGGCCACCGCGCAAGCACTGACTGAGGCCTATGTTTTTCTGCGCCAGGTTGAACACCGCATCCAATACCTGGACGACCAGCAAACCCACGTCTTGCCCACCGACGACCAGGACCTGAGCTGGATCGCCCGCACGATGGGTTTCGACACCCTGCAGCCGTTTTTGCAGCAGCTCGACGCTCACCGCGAGGTGGTCGCCCAGGAGTTTGACAAACTGCTGGGGGGTGGCGCGGGCAAAGCCTGCAATGGTTGCAAAGGCGACAAGTCAGCCCAGTCCGACCTCAGTTTTGAAGACCTGCTGGAGCAGCTGCCGGGACAATTCCGCACCCGGGTGGCGGAGTGGCAAAACAATCCCCGCATTCTGGCCTTGCGGGACGACAGCCGCGCCCGTTTGATTCGGCTGACGGCTCGCACCGGCCAGTGGCTCACCGACGGCAAAGTCACCGAAACGGCGGCCGTTCGGCTGGCCGACTGGATGGAGCCGCTGCTGCGCCGGGAGAGCTATTTGGCGCTGCTGCTGGAGCGCCCGAATGTGCATGAGCGACTGCTGCGCTTGCTCGGGGCGGCCCGCTGGCCAGCCCGCTACCTGCTCATGCACCCTGGCGTGATTGACGAGTTGGCCAACGCGAGCATGCTCAGCGAGCGTTTTTCTGCCAGCGACTTTGAGCATGAGTTGGAGCACCGGCGTGCCTCGCTGTCTGGCACAGGCGAGGACGACGACGAATCGTTGCTGAACCTGCTGCGCCGTGCCCACCACGCGGAGGTCTTTCGCACCCTGGCGCGCGACGTGGAAGGCAAGCTGGGTGTGGAGGCCGTGGCCGACGACCTCAGCAGCTTGGCGGAAGCCATTCTTCGCCTCACCACCCGCTGGTGCTGGGAGCGCTTGAACGACAAACACCGCGATGAGCCCCAATTCGCCATCATTGCCTACGGGAAACTCGGCGGCAAGGAACTGGGCTACGGCAGCGACTTGGACATCGTGTTTGTCTATGACGATGACGACGAGCGGGCCGGAGAGGTCTATGCCAAGCTGGTGCGCAAGCTGATCAACTGGCTGACCGTGAAAACGGGCGAAGGTGACCTCTACGAGATCGACACCGCACTGCGGCCCAATGGCAACTCGGGCTTGCTGGTGACCACTTTTGACGCCTTCGCCAACTACCAGCAGCGCCGAGGCAGCAACACCGCCTGGACCTGGGAACACCAGGCGATGACGCGGGCACGCTTCTGTTTGGGCAACGACGAATTGCGCCAGCGGTTTGACGCCGTTCGCAAAGCCGTGATTGCCGCCCCGCGGGTGGACGGCGACCTGAAAGCGGAAATCAAGTCAATGCGCGACAAGGTGCGCGCCGCCCACCCGATTCGGGGTGATCACTTTGACGTCAAACACAGCCCGGGCGGCATGATTGACATTGAGTTCGTCATGCAATACCTGGTGCTGAACAACGCCGAAAAACACCCTGAACTGACCGACAACGCCGGCAATATCGCCTTGCTGGAGCGCGCTGAACTCGCTGGCCTGCTGCCCACAGGCATTGGCCACGCGGCTGCCAGCGCCTACCGTGCCCTGCGTCGGGTGCAGCACCATGCCCGTTTGAACGAAGAACCGACCCAGGTTCTGATGACGGAATTGCAACCCGAACGCGAAGCGGGTCTTGCCCTTTGGAAAACCGTCTTCGGCAACGCTTCGTCTTGACCAATTTGCTTCTATTTTGATAGCGACTTGCGCTTGATTCACAAGCGCCAAGTCGCTATTTTCCATAAATAGTAGTGAGCAAACGGCGCCTTGTGGCTGGCGTGCTGAGGGCATGGATCGGGTTGCCCTTGAGATTTATCAAGCCCTTGCCGCGACCGGACCCTACGCTTGGTCAACCGAGTTCGACTCGCGATGCTGAAGGACTGCCATGCCGACCCCTGCCGTGAAGAAACCGACACCACCGATTCGGCGACATTCGGCGCGAGCGCGTGCCCCCAGGTGGCAGAAAGCACTTCATGACAAACGATATTGAACTGCGGGCTGCCTTGATGCAAAGTCTCGATGCCATGCTGGGCAGTCACGCTTGGCCTCTGGAACTGATCATTGACCGTGGCATGGTCACCGTGAACGGGCAAGTGGACACCCACGACACCCGTTTCCAGATTGAACGTGCGGTGCGCCGGGTGAACGGATGGCGCAGTCTGCAAATCAACATCCGCCCCCTGCAGACCGGGGGCCGCAAGTCCGACCGGCCACACGACGCCTTGCCGGCGCGCCCCTCACGGTCCGTGGCTTAGGTTCAACTGTTCGATCAATTCCCGGGGGATGGCCTTCGCCTCATGCTGGCGCATCTCGTCCCATTCAAACTGAAAGCCCGAAAGTGCCAACGACAACCCCGTGAGGGCGTCGCGCAAGGCCAGCTACGGGGCGCAGTGGATCACCGACTTCATCACTCCCCACCAAATACCGGCCACGATTGACGCATCAGGCGGCGAGGCGCTCTAGGCAGTCGGTCCCGCTGTGGCGTCTGTTCATGCGGGCGAAGGGGTGGGGCTCAATCCAATGGAAATGGTGATGTCGCCATTGGCATGGTACTGCTCGTACTCTGCAATATAGGTCTTGGCCAACTCCGTGCGCTGCCAAATCGCTTGCCAGGTGGGCCCGACAAGATCGAAGCGCCCACCCGCTACACCCAACACCACGCGCCTGGAGGCGGGTACCACCACCCGGACCATGCCGGCGGGCACGGGCGTATCGGCGGGCACAGCCGCCCCAATCACCAGCGAATACAGGCCGGTGTTGTTGAGACCTGCGTGCTCGAAGTGGGTGTACACGGCAAACACGTCATCACTGCTGCGGCGCTTGATCTGCGCCAGCACGGCCTCTTCTGAGAACCGTTGCCAATGCGGCGGAATGGTCTGTGCCGCCACGGTATTGGAGGTACGCAACTCAATGCCAATCACGGTGATGGCGTCAGCCAGTGTTTCGTGGCGCTCAGGACTTGGGGAAGTGCTCATGGTGCTTCGTCTCAAAAGAAGGAACAAGGTTTCAAGTCTAGAAGCCGCATGGTGACAAATCTTGCGGTGTTGAATTTGCTATAGATTGAATAGCTGCTTGCGCCCGCTACACAAGCGCCAGAGGCCTATTTGTCATAAATTTCTTCAGCTAAGGCGCCTGCCAGTCAGGCAGCGCAGCGCACCGAAACGTCAGGTTCAGCCGGCGCCGGCCCAGCAGGGGGTGCATGCCATCGGCCAGCGCGGCCACACCGTGGTAGGCCAGGCGCGACGGGCCGCCCCAGACGACGACATCGCCATGCACCAAGCGGTAGCGCTGGGGACGGTCGCTGCGGCTTGTGGTGCCAAATAGAAAAACCGCCGGCAAACCCAGTGACACGGAGACGATGGGGGCCGACAGGTCGAGTTCGTCTTTGTCCTGATGCAGCGAGAGCTTGGCGCCGGGCACGTACTCGTTGATCAGGCACGCCGTGGGCTGAAAGTGGGCATACCCCGCTTGTGCGGCGGCTCGCTGGGCCAGGTCCATGAAGCAGGCGGGCATGGCGGGCCAAGGCTGGCGAGAGAGCGGGTCGCGCGTGGCATAGCGATAACCCTGCGGGTCCGACGTCCAGCCCAGCGCGCCGCAATTGCTCATGGCCACCGACATGGTGTAACCCCCCGGCGTTTGCAGGTGGCGCAGCGGCGCCTGTGCGAGCACGGCCTCAATGGCCTGCAAAAGCTCGACATCTTGGTCGCGGGCCAAGGCGCGCAGAATCACCGCGCCGGGGGTCAGGGCCTCTTGGGCGCTCTCGGGCGGTGGGGGCAAGTCGTCAAACAGGTCGGGGGTCACGTCAGTGTTGGGGTGGGCAGCAAGAGGGGTATTTTGCACAGAAGGCGGGGACACCGAACGTTTTAAGCCCCACCATGCTGCGCAGAAGTGCTCCTGTTTCAATAGCGTCTTGCGCTTACTGCATAAGCGCCAGAGGCTTATTTGGCACTTAATCCACCGTGCGAATCAGGCCGTGGCGCCGCCCAATCCACGCTGCGGCGACAATCACCCCCTGCGACACGCCCGCCTTTCACGGCCGCGGCACCCACGCGTCGCCCCACTCACTTGCTGAAATGACCACCCCCATGACCGATGACCTGAACCGCCACCACGAACTCAAAAAAATGCAACTGTGCGAGGCCTGCGCCGGCATTCAGCGCAACTGGCGCCGCGCCCCGGGCCACCCTGAGCTGATGCAAGGCACCAACCGCACCGAGACCCACAAACACGGTCAGGTGACCATCACCAAATACTGCTGCGAGCGCTGCGGCACCAACTGGGAATACGAGAACAACAAGGTCGACCGCCACGCCGGCTGGTCGGTGATTGGCGGTTAAGCACCCCGCCATGAAGCTTCACCTGCGCGCCCTGCGCAGAGGCGACGAGTACGCGCTGCGCAAGGTGTTTTACTCGTCAGTGCACGAACTGGCCGTCAAGGACTACACCGCCGACCAGTTGGCCGCCTGGGCGCCCGAGGCCTATGACGTGGCCCCCTGGGCCGAACGCATCAGAGCCAACCCGCCCTTTATTGCAGACGCCAGCGGCGTCGTGGCAGGTTTTGCAGTGTTGCTGGACGACGGCACCATCGACCAGTTTTTTGTCGGCAGCGCCTTTGCCGGTCAGGGCGTGGCGCGCCTCTTGATGACGCACATTCACCAGCAGGCCGCGCGCCGGGGCCTGGCCGAGCTGCAGGCCGATGTGAGCCTGACGGCCGAGCCCTTCTTTTTGCTGAGCGGTTTTGAGGTGGTGCAGCGCCAGCAAGTGGCCATCGGCGACGTGGTTTTGGCCAATGCCAAGATGAGCAAGCGCCTGCGAATCTCCCCGGTCTGAGGGTCGGCAACGCGGGCGAAGTGGCGTATTCTTGGGGCCATGAACACTCAAAAACCTTTCTCGATGATTCGGGAATTTCACCTGGCCGACTGGTTCACCCTGGGCAACGCCGTGTGCGGCACCGGCGCCTTGTTCTCCACCATGACTTACCTGGAAACCGGCTTGGTACAGCACGTGTACTTTGCCTGCGCGCTGGTACTGGCGGCGCTGATTTTTGACGTGCTGGACGGGCGCATTGCCCGCTGGCGGCAAAAAACGTCTGCCATGGGGCGCGAGCTGGATTCGCTGGCCGACATCATCTCGTTTGGCGTCGCCCCGGCGGTGTTGGCTTACGGGTGCGGCATGCAAGGCTTGTATGACCGCATTGTGCTGACCTGCTTTGTGGCCTGCGGTGTTTCCCGCCTGGCGCGCTACAACGTGACCGCCGAAACCCTGTCTGACGGCGGCGACAAGGTGAAATACTTTGAGGGCACGCCGATTCCGACCTCGGTCGTGCTCGTCATGCTGCTGGCCTGGGCCGCCTCACAGGGCGCGGTGGGCGAGTCGATGTGGCTGGGCAAAGTCATCATTGGTGGCTTCACGCTGCACCCACTGGTGCTGCTGTTTGCCCTGTCCGGCTCCCTGATGGTCAGCCGCATCCGCCTTCCCAAGCTCTGAGTCCGCTCACGCGGTTGTCGCCGCCGCCCGGCGGGCGGGCCACAGGCGCACGGCCAACGCGGCGAGGGCCGACACAGCCGCCAGCGCGCACACGCCCGACCACCCCCACTGCGCCAGCGCCAGCCCACCCAGCCAGGCGCCACTGGCCATGCCGGTGAACATGCCCGTGAACAACACGGCATTGAGCCGGCTGCGGGCGGCGGGGTCGATGCTGTACACAATGGTTTGGTGCCCCACCAGCGCCGCCTGAATCCCCAAATCAAACACCACGGCGCCCACGGCAATCAGCCACAGCTGCCCCGGGCCCATGGCCATGGCCACGAACGCCCCGACCACCAGCGCGGCACCGACGCGAATCACCGATTCCACACCCGTTCGGTCCGCCAGGCGGCCAGCCACCGAGGCCCCCAAGGCGCCCGCCGCACCCGCCAGGCCAAACGCACCGGCCGCGGCACTGCCCAGGTGAAAAGGGGCGGCGTGCAGCATGATGGCCAGCGTGGACCAGAAGGCACTGAACCCCAAACTCAACAAGCACTGCGCCAAAGCGGCCCGGCGCAGCGCCGGGTGTTGGCGCCATAGCCCGCCCAACGACCCCAGCAGCGCCGCATATGACAGCGTGGTCGTGGGCGCAATGCGCGGCACCCAGTGCCACACCGCCACCCCCATCAGCGCAATGCTGAGCGCCGCCGCCACAAACATGCTGCGCCAACCAAAGGCTTCGGCCACAAACCCGCTCACCACCCGTGACAGCAAAATGCCGAGCAACAAACCGGTCATCACCGTGCCCACAATCTTGCCCCGCTGCGCCACAGCGGCCATGGTGGCTGCAGCGGGCACGATGTCCTGCGCCAGCGTGGCGGCCACGCCAATGGCCAAACTGGCCACCAACAGCACCGTCAAGGTTGGCGCGCTGGCCGCCAGCAGCAAGGCCACACACAAGACGCTGGCTTTGCCCAGAATGATGGTGCGCCGGTCATAACGGTCCCCCAGCGGCGCCAGAAACAAAATGCCCAAGGCATACCCCAGCGTGGTGAGCGTGGGCACCAGGCCCATGGCGCCGGCACTGGCGTTGAAGTTGCCCCCCAAAACCCCGAGCATCGGCTGGCTGTAATAAATGGCGGCCACGGCCAGGCCAGCACTGATGGCCAGCAACAAGGCCAGACGCCCGGTCATGAGCGCCCCGTCGGGTGGAGCCTGGTTATGCGCGGTAGCGGGAGACGACATGGTGAAAACCTTTTGCGTGAAAACTGCGCTGAGTGTCGACGGCTTCACCCGCCCTGTGTAGAGGCATCTTGGGCACAATGGCTATACACCAAGCGCATAAAGCAAGGAATCCCGCCATGAGCACCACCCCCGACCGGATCGAGTTGATGCAAACCTTTGTGCGCATTGTGGAGGCGGGCAGCCTGTCTGCCGCCGCGCTGCAAATGAACGCCACCCAGCCGACGGTGAGCCGGCGCCTGCAGGCGCTGGAAAAGTCGCTGGGGCTGCGACTGCTCAAACGCTCGACCCACGCCATGGCCCTGACCGAAGAAGGCGATCGCTGCTTTGCCCGCGCCAAGGAACTGTTGGCCAACTGGGCCGCGTTCGAGTCCGACTTGCGTGGCACCACCGATGTACCAGAGGGCACGCTGCGGGTGGTGGTGCCGCACGCCTTCGGCCAACAGCAATTGGTCGAGCCGCTGGCGCGCTACCTGACGCAGTACCCCGGCATGGCGGTGGAGTGGTTGCTGCACGACGGCACGCCCGACTTTGTAGCCAGCGGCATTGACTGCGCCATTCATGTGGGCCGGGTGGACGACCCCGCTTTGGTGGCGATCAAGCTCTCAGAGGTGCCGCGCATTGTGGTGGCAGCACCCGCGCTTGCCAACCGATTGCCGGTCAATGACGTTCACGCCCTGGCCTCGCTGCCTTGGTTGGCACTGCGCACTTACTACCTGAACGAGGTGGCACTGCAGCACAACACCCGCAGCGAGTCCTGCCAATTTGCGATTCGCCCCCGAGTCAGCACCGACAGCCTGTTTGCCCTGCGCAGCGCGGCCTTGCACGGGCTGGGGGCCTGCCTGACTTCGGCCTGGGTCGTGGCAGATGATGTGGCCAACGGACGGCTCATGCACCTGGTGCCCGAGTGGCACGCCGCCCCGCTGGAGGTGCATTTGGTCTACCCCTATGCGCGCTTTTACCCGGCCAAGTTGCGCCACTTTGCCCAACTGCTGCGTGCTCACTTGCCCGTCGGCATGGGCTTGCCGGCGTTTAAAACCGATCCAGCCTGACTGAATCCACTCCTGATTTGATAGCTACTCCCGCAGACCAAACAAGCGCCAGAGGCCGATTTACCTGATGAAAAGTCAAACCCCTGTCTTCCGCTAGCCGCTTGATGGGCTTCAGGCCAAAATGACCCACACCCAAAACCGCCAACACCAAGGACTTGCATGACCGACAGCCTGCTGACCCACCCCATCACCGCCAAGTGGCCCGCCCAGCACCCGGAGCGTTTGCAGCTGTACTCGCTGCCCACGTCCAACGGGGTGAAGGTGTCCATCATGTTGGAAGAGATTGGCCTGCCCTACGAGCCCCATCTGGTGAGCTTTGAGACACAAGACCAGATGTCGCCCGCCTTCTTGTCGCTCAACCCGAACAACAAGATTCCTGCCATTCTGGACCCCCATGGGCCGGGCGGTCAGCCTTTGGCGCTGTTTGAATCGGGCGCCATTCTGCTGTACCTGGCGGAAAAAAGCGGGCAGCTTTTGCCCAGCGACCCGGCCCTGCGCCTGGAAACCATTCAGTGGCTGATGTGGCAAGTGGGCGGCGTGGGCCCCATGTTTGGGCAGCTGGGGTTCTTTCACAAGTTCGCCGGCAAAGACTATGAAGACAAGCGGCCACGCGACCGCTATGTGGCCGAAAGCACGCGCTTGCTCCATGTGCTGAATCAGCGCCTGGCCACGCGCACCTGGATGATGGGCGACGACTACACCATTGCCGACATCGCCATCTTCCCGTGGGTGCGCGGTTTGCTGGACAACTACCTGGCCGGCGAGCTGGTGGGCATTGACAACTTCCCGCATGTGACGCGCGCGCTGGCCGCCTTTGTGGCCCGGCCTGCCGTGGCGCGCGGGCTGACGATTCCGGCCCGCCACTGACACGCGACGCCGCCGGCCATGGCACTCACGCTGGACCAGCTGCGCCGCCATGCGGTGGCGCGCACCCTTTTTGCGCCCACCACGCTGGCGCGGGCCATTCACCGGCTGGGTTTTGTGCAGGCCGACCCGATTCGCGCCCCGGCCCGGGCGCAGGACCTGATCTTGCGCCACCGCGTCAAAGCCTACCGCGCGGGCGACCTGGAGCGGCGCTACCCCCAGCTCGACATTGAAGAAGACTTCTTTGTGAACTACGGCTTTCTGCCGCGCGCCACACAAGCCCTGATGCACCCGCGCACACCGCGCGAGGCGTGGCCGCCTGAGCGCCACGCCCAAGCCCAGGCGGTGCTGGACTATGTGCGCGCCCACGGCGTGGTGCACCCGCGCCAAGTGGACGCACACTTTGCCCACGGGTCGGCACGCAACTGGTTTGGTGGCAACTCCAATGTCAGCACCCAGTTGCTGGACGACATGCACCACCGCGGCCTGTTGCGCATTGCCGGACGCGTGAGCGGCGTGCGCACCTATGCCGCGCAACCCTTATTGACGCCCGCACCCGCTGAAACGCGTGAGGATGCAACCGGGGTTGACCCGCAGCAAGCCATGGACGCCCTGATCGACGTCATTGTTGGCTTGTACGCGCCGCTGCCGGAGCGTTCGCTGGGCGAATTGATTGGCTACCTGCGCGGCGGTGCGCCGCAGTGGCGAGACCACCGTCGGGCCGCCTTCCTGCGGGCCAAGTTGCGCTTGCCCTCGGCACAGGTCGATGGCGTGACCTGGTTTTGGCCCGAGGGCGAAGGCCCCGCCTCGCGCCGTCACGCCCCTGACGATGCGGTGCGCCTGCTGGCACCGTTTGACCCAGTGGTGTGGGACCGCCGGCGCTTTGAGTTGTTGTGGGGGTGGGCGTATCGCTTTGAGGCCTACACGCCTGCGCTCAAGCGGGTGCGGGGCTATTACGCGCTACCGTTGCTGTGGCGTGACCAGGTGATCGGCTGGGCCAATCTGGCCAACAAGGGCGACGCGCTGAACGTCGACCTCGGCTTTGTGAGTGGCAGCGCGCCCAACGACCCGGCCTTTGAGAGGGCACTGGAGCAGGAACTGGCATACCTGCGCTTTTTCCTCGGCCTGGCCGTGGATTAAGTCGGCCAGTCATCCGTCGATGCTAGTATTTCGCGCCCAACAATCAAGGAGGAAAAATGCAAAAGAGTTTTCAGTTCAAAACCCTGGCCATGTCACTGGTCGCGGCGATCGGCTTGGCTTTGGGCAGTGTGCCGGCCCATGCGGAAAAAGGCGAAGACCATCCGGAAGTGGCCCGATTCCCGGGCGCCACCATTGCCAACTACGAATTTCAGGAATACGAAGAGTTTCAACTGCTGCTGAGCAAGCCCGTCAAACGCGATGGCAAGTTCACAGCAGACAAGCTGTTGCCCCTGGAAGGGCGCGTCACCTACATTCACTACGAGTTGCCCAAGTCGGCTTCCCCGCTGCAGGTGCTTCGCAATTACCAGTCGTCGCTGCGGCGCTCAGGGTTTGCGGACCTGTTTGTCTGTGAAAGGCCTTGCACCACAGAGAATCTGGGTGCCTTCAAAGAACTCATGAAGGTGCCCAAGCACTACATGAACTACAGCACGGACAACCAGTTTCTGGCCGCGCAGCGGGGCAAGACTTATGTCTCCTTGTGGGTCAATGACGGTGGGGTTTGGCTGCACGTGGTGGAGAAACAAAGCCTGGACGACGGCCTGATGGGGGTGACGGGCGAGAGCCCGATTGCCAAATCACTCAACGCCAATGGCAAGGTGGACTTGTACGGGTTCCAGTTTGACACCGGCAAAGCCGTTTTGAAAGATGGCTCACGCGCCACGCTGACCGAATTGGGCAAGGTGCTGCAAGACAACCCCACGCTGCGTATTGAGGTGATTGGCCATACCGATGACGTAGGCGGCGCCCCCGCCAACCAAACATTGTCGGAAGCGCGCGCCGCCGCAGTGGCCGATGCCTTGGTCAGTGGTTCGGGCGTGGCGAGCAACCGCATCACGACCCGCGGAATGGGCCAAACTGCCCCCGTGGTGGCCAACACCAACGACACCAGCCGGGCTCGCAACCGCCGCGTGGAAGTGGTCGCACTGGTGCAGCCGTCCGCGCGTGCGGCGTCAGCCACACCCGGCAGCGCAGCAGCCGGCAGTCGCGCCGAAGCGGCCGCGCCCGCCGCCGGGAATACCAATGGATCGGGCGACCTGATGAACCAGGCCAGCAAAGCCATGGAAGCCGCCAGCAAGCTCAAGAACCTCTTTGGTTTGTAAAGCCTGACCGGCGCGGGGTGCCCCTAAACCGGCACCACCGAAATACCGCTGGCGGGCAAGCGCAGGGTGAGCGCATCGCCCAGCGCCCACGGGTGCTCCACATCGGTAGAGACCACAAAAATGGCGCCCAGGGCGGTGTCCACAGTCAACTCGTAGACACTGCCCAAATAGGCCTGCTTGGCCACCACACCCGCCACGCCCTCTTCTCCGGCACGGCCCACAATCCAGGTCTCCGGGCGAATCGCCGCCTTGACCGGACCGGGTTTGACAGGATGCAGTGCTTTGAGCATCAGGTCGCCCACACGCACACGGCCGTCGGCCAATGCCTCACCCGGAAACAGCATGGCCTCGCCCATGAAGCCGGCCACAAACTCGCTGTTGGGGCGCACATACAAGTCGGTCGGGCTGCCCGCCTGGGCGATCACGCCGTGGTCCATGACGATGATCTGATCGCTGACCGCCAAGGCCTCGCTCTGGTCATGGGTGACATAGGCCACGGTGAGACCCAGGCGCTGTTGCAAACCGCGAATCTCTTCCCGCATGGAGCGGCGCAGGCGGGCATCCAGATTGGACAGCGGCTCATCGAACAGCAGTACCGACGGCTCCAACACCAGCGCACGCGCAACCGCCACACGCTGTTGCTGGCCGCCGGACAGTTCACTGGGCAAACGGGCGTCAAAACCCGTCAAGCCCACGGCAGCCATGGCGACATGGGCGCGCTCACGCGCCTCGGGCGCTTTGACCCCGCTCACGCTCAAGCCATAGCTCACGTTGTCCATCACATTCATATGCGGAAACAAGGCGTAGCTTTGAAACACCATGCTGACGTTGCGCTCGGCAGGGCCCATGCGGGTGACATCCACCCCGTCAATCAGGATCTGGCCCCCGCTGGGGCTTTCCAGACCGGCGATCATGCGCAAGGTGGTGGTTTTACCGCACCCCGAGGGGCCGAGGATGGTGGTCAACGTGCCCTTGGGCACCGTGAAGCTGATGCCTTTGACCACCAGGGGAGACGATTCGCCGCCATAGCGCTTGGTGACGTTTTTGAATTCAATACCGTTTGAGGTCATGACAATTTTTTCTTGAAATTGGAGAAAAGTAACAGGTGAGGCGCACAGGCTTTAGCCGTTGGCGCCCAACGCACGGCGGCCCAACTTGCGCTCACCCACGGTGAACTGAATCAGGGCGGTGGCCAGTGACATGAGGATGATCAGCACCGTGCAATAAGCCAGCGCCACGCCGTAATCACCATTGCCAACGCGGCCAATGATGTAGGTGGTGGCCAGTTCGTACTCGGCGGTGACCAGGAAAATGACGGCGGAAACAGTGGTCATGGAGCGCACAAAGCTGTACACCAGTGCCGCCACCAAAGCAGGCTTGATGAGCGGCAACACCACGCGGCGCAGTGTGGTCAGGCTACTGGCCCGCAGCATCACCGAGGCCTCGTCCAGCGAACGATCCAACTGCTTGAACGACGCCGTGCCAGCGCGCACGCCAACGGGCAGATTGCGGAACACAAAACACAACACAATCACCAGCGCCGTGCCAGTCAACTCCACCGGCGGCACGTTGAACGCCAGGATGTAGCTCACCCCCAGCACGGTGCCGGGAATGGCAAAGGTCAGCAGCGCCGAAAACTCGAACCAGCCTTTGCCCTTGAACTCGGTGCGCGCCAGCAACCACGCAATGAGCAGGCCCAAGCCGGCGCAAATGGGCGCGGCAATGGCGGCCAGCGTGATGGTGGTGAACAACGAGCCCCAGGCCGTGCCCGCCCACACCAGACCATGGTCACCCATCTGCAAGTCAAACGCGGTCTTGAAGTGCATCAGTGTGAAGGTGTAGTCGCGTCCCCAAATCTTGACAAACCCGCCGGCAAACGCAAACAGATAGACCACCACCGTGAACGCCAGCCAGGGCCCGGCCACCCAGGTGCAGACGCGGCTCACCAAGGTAGGCAACTCCATGGGCACGCCCGCGTCGCCCTTGCCAGAGACCGTGGTGTAGCTGGTCTTGCCCAACAAACGGCGCTGCACAAAAAACACGGTCAGCGCAAACACCGTCAGCACCAGCGCCAGCGCAGCAGCCATGCCCGAATCAAGCGAAGACCCGACGATGGCAAAGAAAATTTCTGTAGAGAGCACGGCGTAGCCCGCGCCCAAAATGATGGGGTTACCGAAGTCGGCGATGCTTTCAATAAAGCCCACCAGAAACGCATTGGCCAGCCCCGGCGCCAGCAAAGGCAGGGTGATGGTCATGAAAGTTTTCATGCGGCTGGCGCGCAGGGTTTGCGCGGCCTCTTCCAGTGACGGACTGATGCCTTGCACCACGCCGCGCATGATCATGAACGCGATGGGCGTGAAGGCAAACAACTGCGCCAGCCAAATGCCAAAGACCCCGTAAAACCAACGGGTCGGCTGAACGCCAAACGCCCACTCCAGAAACTGGTTGGCCACGCCGGATCGGCCAAACAACAAAATCAAACCCAAGCCCACCACGAACGGCGGGGTGATGATGGGCAACATGGCCAGCGCATTGAGTGGTTTCTTCAAACGCTTGCTGCTGCCGCGCTCTGCGACCAGGGCAATCAGCGTGCCCAAAAACGTGGTGCCCGCCGCCGTCAGCAGCGCCAGGTACAGCGTGTTCCAGGCCACGCCACAACTGACACCGCCCCCCAGGCAACCCAAGCCCCAGACACGGGCGGTGCCAATGCGGTCCCACACGGCGCCCAGTGCAAATTCACCGCTTTCTGTGTACAGGGCGGCAATCAATGATTTGCCGACCGGAAACACCACAAACAAGGCCAGCAAGGCCGTGCAGCCGATGACCGAGGCCGACACAAACACGTCACCCCGGAAGTAGCCCAAGCGGGCCATGCCGGCGCCCAGCAACATCACCAGGCTGACCAGCACCACAAAACCACCCCAGCCCACGCCGTATTGGCCCTGCTCCATCGGCCCAAAGGCGGTACTGAGCCACTCGTAAGACCAGCCGTTGATGCCAATCAGGAAGCCACCCAGGCTTAAGCCCACCAGCCCCACCAGCGCACCCGCCACCAGCACGCTGCCCTGTCGCCGACCGGCGGGCAGCAAAGACCCCACACCGGCCAGCAGCAAACCCGCCAGACCCGACCAGAGCCAGAAACGGCCATGGCTCACGGCCTGCGTGAGTCCATTGGCAGAAACGGCGCCACCAAACAGGCCCGGCAAGGCGGACCACAAGGAACCGCGTTGTAGAAAATACCAAGGAAGCAGCACATAGGCCGCCACACCCAGCAGGGTCCAGGCGTGAATAGCGCGCTGGGTTCGCGCTGTGAATCGGGTTTGCATAGAGGGAGGTCTGAAGAGAAAGAGGAGTCAAAACCCCCGCCGCCAAGGCGGGGGCAAAAGAGGCTTACTTGGCCTGGTTAAAGACCTCACGTTCCCAACGCAGAATCAACTCTTTGCGCAGGGCCGACTTGCCGTACTTGGCGTAGTCATAGTCGATCAACTTGATCTTCTTGAAGTCAGGCACACGGGGGTCCACCTTGGCGCTCTTGTTGGAGGGCAACTGGAACTGGTTGGCCGTCGCACCGAACTGCTGGGCTCCAGGGGTCAGCGCCCACTCGTAGAACTTCTTGGCGCTGTCCAGATTGCGAGCGCCTTTGATAATGGACATGGAGCCAATTTCCGCACCCGTGCCATCGGCCGGGGTGATCGACTCGACCGGAAAGCCCTGGGCTTTCTCGCCAGGGGCATCGTGCACAAAGCTGATGGACACGGTGGCTTCACCACGCGCCACGGCCTTGATGGGGCCCACGCCAGAGCGGGGGTAGGTGCTGATGTTCTTGTGCAGTGCGCCCAAGTACTCGTAGGCTTTGTCCTCACCCATCAATTGCACCAGCGTGGCGATCATGGTGTAAGCGGTGCCGCTGGCACGTGGGTCAGCGACCTGGATCTCACCCTTGTACTCAGGCTTGAGCAAATCAGCCCAGACCTTGGGCACCGGCAGCTTCTTCTTGGCCAGCAACTCGGTGTTGTAGCCAAAGCCCAAGGGGCCGGAGTACACGCCAACCGTTTTGTAGCTGGCTTGAGCGGCCTGCTTTTGAGCCCACTCGTGCAACTGGGGCAAGGACGGGGATTTGTATTCCAGCGTCAGGTTTTGCTCGGCGGCCAGCAAATGCGGGTCACCTGTGCCACCAAACCAGAGGTCGGTCTTGGGGTTGGCACGCTCAGCCACCACTTGGGCCAGCGCCTCGCCGGAGCCCTTCATGGTCATGTTGACCTTGATGCCGGACGTTTTGGCAAACGTGGTTTGCATGAGGTTGCACCAGTCCGCCTGGGCGGAACAGATGATGTTCACCTCTTTGTCCTGCGCCATGGCGGGCAGGCCCAGGGCGAGCAGCAGCGGGGCTGCCAGAAAGGTTGCTTTTTTCATATCAAGTCTCCTGAAAAATGGACACATCGGTCCGGTTGCGAATAGGGTTGGGGGACATTCGGGGTGAGGGCGGCACCGACGCGGGGGGCATGATCACACTCACTCCTTGCAAGCCCAGATGCAGGCTCACCGGCGAGTCCGGTTGCCGCGCTTGCGTTTCTGCGCGCACCACCACCAGCACCGTCCCCAGCGGGGTCAGCACCTGGTATTCCGTGGTTCTGCCCAGGTAGGCGCGTGTGAGAATTTTTCCGGGCAGGCCGTCGCCGCTGGCGGGCGCCAGGCGCCATGCATGGGGTCGCACCACCAGACGCACGGGGCCATGGCGGCGAGTCAGGCCTGGGCCCACGATCAGGGGACCCAGGCGAACCTGCCCCGCCGCATCGGCCTGGGCATCAAACACGGCGGCATCGCCCATGAAGCCGGCCACAAACTCGCAGTGCGGGGTCTCAAAAATCTCGCGTGGCGAGCCCACCTGCATGATCTCGCCCTCACGCATCACCACCACGGTGTCACTCACCGCCATGGCTTCATGGTGGTCGTGGGTGACATACATCACCGTCAATCCCAGCTCCTGCTGCAGCGCACGGATGTCTTCCCGAATATGGCGCCGCAATCCCGCATCCAAATTGGACAGCGGCTCGTCCAGCAACAACACCTGGGGTTTGAGCGCCAGTGCGCGGGCCAGCGCCACGCGTTGTTGCTGCCCGCCAGACAGCAGCGACGTGGGCCGGGTCGCCTGGCCCGCCAACCCCACACGGGCCAGCGCCTCAAGCGCCTGGTCACGACCCTCCGTGGCGCTGCTCAGGCGCGTGCGCAAGCCATAACGCACGTTGTCCAACACGCTCAGATGCGGAAACAAGGCGTAGCTTTGAAACACCATGCTGATGGGGCGCTGGGCCGGGTCCAGACCCGTCACATCGCGCCCGCCAATTTCGACTTGCCCTGTACTGGGCCGTTCCAGACCAGCGACCATGCGCAGCAACGTGGTTTTGCCGCACCCGGACGGACCCAGCAGCGTGGTTAACTGACGCGCCGGCAAGCGCAGGTGCACATTGCGCAGAGCCCGCGCACCATTGGGGAAGGTCTTGCCAATGGCGGTCAATTGCACGGCCCCGCTCATGAGACCGCCCCGGCGGAGCCA
Organism: uncultured beta proteobacterium; assembly: GCA_963781205.1. Classification (GTDB taxonomy): domain Bacteria; phylum Pseudomonadota; class Gammaproteobacteria; order Burkholderiales; family Burkholderiaceae_C; genus Rhodoferax. The sequence continues at coordinate 54,309 of CAWAFG010000036.1, forward strand.
TTGTGAGAGGGTTCTTGCGGCCAACGCACCACCGCATCCACGCCCACCACGCAATCGTCTTGTACGCGGTTGTAAAGGTCTACTTCCGCGCCCATGGAGACCGCAATCTGGCGACAAATAGACAGCCCCAAGCCGACGCCGCTGGCTCCAGAGGCGGACTGAAAGGGCTCGAACAAACGCGCCTGAATCGCTTCGTCCATGCCGCCACCGTTGTCCCACACCAAGAGTTCCGTGCCACTGGGCAGAACGCGAATGACCAAACCCAGCGCTGCGTCGCGCGGGCTGTGCTGAATGGCGTTGGACAACAGGTTGCGTACCAACTCGCCCAGCAGCCAGGCGTCTGTACGCAAGCGAACAGGCACCGCCTGCAAGGAGAAGTCCAGGTTCTTGCGAGCCAGCAAAGGGGCAAACTCCATCACCACCTCACGCGCGACGGCCGACAGATCGACCTCTTGCCAACTCGCTTGGCGCACCAATTGTTCAACCTTGGCAATGGACAAGAGCTGGCGCACCAGCGTGCTGGAGCGATCGATCGTGGCCAGCATTTTGGGCAACGTGTCGCGTGCAGTCATGTCCCCGGACATCACCCCTTGCAACTGCGCCCGCAACACTGCAAACGGGTGTCTGCAACTGGTGCGAGGCGTTGGCCAAAAACTTGCCCTGCTCATCAATCGCCGTCTGCTGCGACTGGAGCACGCGATTGACGGCGGTGGCCAGCGGCAACAACTCGGCCGGCTGGCGTTGTGCCACGGCCTTGAGCTCGGTGAGAGGCAAGGCATTCAAACTGCGACCCAGGGTGCGCACCGGTAAAAAGGCCTGGCGCATCACCCCCATCAGCACCACCGCACCAAACAACAGTTTCACCAGCAACCAGACCACAGGTGGCAATACGGCGGCCGGCGCAGGCCACACCCAGTCCAGGACTTCCAGGAAAACCATGGTCACCAGCACCCAGCCCATGACGAAGCGACGGATGGACGCGCCCACCCGCCAGGGTCGCCAGGCGGTACGCAGGTCAAACGAAGAGACGCCAAGTCCGCTCATAGCTCGTTCTATCGCTCCGCCAAAGCATCGTCCATCAGGAAATACCCCACGCCACGCAGCGTGACCAGATTGACGTGGGCACCCTGCAGGCGCTTTCGCAAACGGTGCACCAACACCTCAATGGCGTCGGGCCCGGTTTGGCCATCATCACCAAACACAGTTTGGAGCAAGTCGTCTTTGGCCACCGCTTTGCCGGGGTGCATCATCAGCGCTTTGAGCAGACTCAACTCGCGCCCGGACACCTCCAGCGGCAAGGCGCCGCGATAGACCTGGCCATTGTCCAGATTCAGGCGCAACTCGCCACAGCGAAACTCCTCCACCCCTTGGCTGCGACGCACCAATGCTTTCAACCGCGCGGACAGCTCATCAATATCAAACGGTTTGGTGAGGTAGTCGTCCGCGCCAGAATTCAAGCCCAGTACGCGATCCTCGACCGCAGAGCGCGCGGTCATCACCAGCACAGGCAGACGGGAACGTTCGTCACGCAGGTGCTGCAGCCAGTCCAGCCCGTCCATACCGGGCAAGGTCAAGTCCAGTAGGGCCACGTCAAACGGGCGGCGACGCGCCATCACCAAGGCTTCCGCCCCGTCAGCGCAGCACACCACCTGAAACCCCCGCGCGGCCAGCATGCGACTCAGTGCATCCACCAGATTCAGATCGTCTTCGATCAGCAAAACATTCATGGGCACGATCATGCCGCTGAAAACACGGCCTCACCACCGAGGAAACGCCCAAGTTCAGTGAAAGGTGGATGAAAGATTGCGTTAGGAGCGAGGTAAATCGCGCGCCGCGTTGCATGACCTCACTCGATCAATGGCATCCCGGAAAATCTGAGACTTCCAGAAAGGAGCGACCCCATGGCGGGTGGGCGCCTGATGGCCCGCCAAAAATCAAGGGGTGTCCGTGCTCGCTGGCAACGGCTCAAGCAATTTCTCCGGTTCGGCAGATTCAATCTTGCTGGGCTGCGATGCGGATTCAAGCGGCGTGAGAACGACCACCGGCGCGGTGGGCGCAATCGCTTCACGGCGCGGCCTTGAGGTCAGAGGCTTGGCAGGCTCGGGTGCGCCCTTCAACCAAGCGCGAAAGCGCGCCCACAACGGGGCGAAGAAACGCTTGTCAGGTGGCGGCTCGAAGCGGGCTTTGGGATCAATGATCCGGGCGCGAAGCACTTGGGCCGTGAAGTCCCCCACGATGGGCAGGGCGCTGCGGGCGCCTTGGCCCCAATAGTCGCTGCGCAAGGTGATGCGGCCGTCATTAAAACCGACCCACGCGCCCGCCACCAATTGCGGGTGCATCAAAATAAACCAACCGTCGGTGTTGTCTTGCGTGGTACCGGTTTTTCCCGCCACGTCGGCCCGGATGCCATAGCGGCTGCGAATGGCATTGGCCGTGCCCCTGTCCACCACGCCGCGCAAGGTGTCCAGCAATTGGTAATTCACTTCCTCGGACAAGGCCACCTCTGGCTGCGCCGGCGCAAATTCGGCCAAGACCTCGCCGGCCCGGTTTTCGATGCGCGTGACCAGCAGGGGGGCCTGATACGCACCTCCGTTGGCGATGGTGCTGTAGGCACTCACCATTTCCTTGAGTGTGACCGGACTGGTCCCCAAGGCCAGGGACGGCACCAGCGCCAACTTGCTGTCGCGCACGCCCATGGCCCGCGCCAGTCTCGCCACCCGTGCCGGGCCCACCGTCTGCATGAGCTGGGCCGTGATGGTGTTTTTGGACTGGGCGAGCGCGTCGCGCAAACGGACCGGCTCGCCGCTGGGCGGTGTGGCGTCGGTCGGTCGCCAGACTTCGCCCCCGGCAAGCGGTATTTCTACCGCCTGGTCAATGACGGTGTCCTCCGGACTTGCGCCCTTGTCGAAAGCGGCGCCATAAACAAAGGGCTTGAAGGTGGAGCCCGGTTGGCGGCGGGCCTGCTGCACATGGTCAAACGGGTCCAGTGCAAAGTCCGGGCTGCCAACCCAGGCGCGCACGTGTCCGTTGGCGGGGTCCATCACCAGGAACCCTGCCTGGACCCGCGTCTTTTGCTCTCTCAGCGCGCCCATCAGATTGGCATCGCCCAGCAGACTTTTCAGGGCGGCGTCGGTGCTTTCGCCGGCCTTTATCTTCGCACGGTACTCTGGGGTTTCACGCAGCAAAGTCAACACCAAAGGGTTGCCCGAACTCCAGCCTCGGCGCGAGCGCCACGCGGCATCCGCAATGCCCTGCAATTGCCGCACGTGGCGTGCCACGGCCTGGTTCGCCACTGTCTGCAAACGGGCGTTCAAGGTGGTGCGCACCACCAACCCATCGGCGTAGATGTTGTAGTCATGGTCATCGGCCCACGTCACCAACCATTGGCGCAGCTGCTGGGTGAAATGGGGTGCCGGCCCGCTGGGGGCGATCTGTCGCTCAAAGTCAACCCGAACCGGGCGGGTTTTCAGGGCGTCATACCGGGCGGCGTCCAACTCTCCGCGCTTGACCATTTGGGCCAGCACCGTATTTCGCCGGGCCAGCGCGCGCTCGGGGTTGAGCACCGGGTTGTAGTAGCTGTTGCCCTTGAGCATGCCGACCAGCGTCGCGCCTTCCAACACATCCAGCTGCGCGGCTGACTTGTCAAAGTAAGTGCGCGCCGCCATTTCAATGCCAAAGGCGTTGTAGAGGAACGGAACGGTATTGAGGTAGGTCTCCAGAATTTCGGACTTGGTGTACAGCGCCTCAATCTTGAGGGCCGTGACGGCCTCTTTGAGCTTGCGATTCAAGGTGGGCGCCCGACCCACTTCATTGGGGTAGAGGTTGCGGGCGAGTTGCTGCGTCAGCGTCGAGCCGCCCTGGCGCTTGCCTTGCAAGGTGTACCAAGCAGCCCCCAGCATGCGGCGCCAATCCAGGCCAAAGTGGTCATAAAAACGGTGGTCTTCGGTGGCAATCAACGCCGTGACGACCGCCGGGGCAATGTCCTTCAGTGGCACCCATACCCGGTTCGCCCACTTGTACTCGGCCAACAGCTTGCCGTCCTCTGACATCACCTGCGCAGGCTGCTCGAGGCGAGCTTTTCGAATGTCGCTGATGCTGGGAGTCAACGGCACCAGTGAGAGCAGATACAACGTAAATAGCGCGGGCACGCCACCGACGATCCAAGCCCACTCCCGCCGGGTGGGGCGGCGAAGGCGACTGAACCAGTCTGTCATCAACGATCTAATTTGGGAAAGTGGCGTCACACAACAACCTGAGGATCAAAGGCACCACCCACTGGCATGCCGGGGGCCTATTGTCACCACCCTCGCTTGCTACGTCAGGACGCGCAAGCCCCCGGCAAGTCGGCGGGACGCAAGGTGCCTTCGCTCGGTCATCCATGACGCATCCAAAGTGCAGGCAGCGGCAGCAACCCCCCCTTGATCGACCACTTCAAGGAAAACCCTCATTGACGTTAAGCGATTCATTGAGACTCTTTTTTCATTTCAAGACCAACATCGTTGCATTTATTGCAACGTATCGTTGTATTGACTGGTGTTTATCTACTCAAAAAGAAACTATACAGTTCAACCCATCGACGAAACGCTTTTAACAGCGGCTCCAAGAGGACAAATTGAGACACTTTGAATCTGTTTGCCAAATTATTTAACTTTTTTAGGACTACCCATCATGAACCGCAAATACATCTCCTCCCTCGCTCTTGCTTTGGCTGCTTTGGCTGCCGGAAACGCTTTCGCTGCTGAGGCGTCTGCTCCCCTGACCCGCGAACAAGTCCGCGCCGAGTTGGTGCAAGCCCAGCGCACCGGTGACTTGCTGGCTGTTGGCGACCGTGCTCAGAAGCTCAACGAACTGAACCCAGCACAATACCCCGCACAAGCAGCCACTACGGGTTATACCCGCGAGCAAGTGAAAGCCGAGTTGGCTGAAGCCCAACGCACTGGCGACATTCTGGGTACTGACAATTCCGGCAAGAAACTCAACGAACTCAACCCAGGCCTGTACCCCGCCAAAGCGGTTGCCCAGAACACCACGCGCGCTGCCGTGATGGCTGATGTGGCCAAAGCGCAAGCCCGTGGCGCACTGTTGGTTCGTGACACCAATTCCAACTCTTGATTCTTTTGAGTCACCCAAAACCCCCTACAGGCCTTCGCCATGCGAAGGCCTGTAGGGGGTTTTCTTCGTTTGAAGATCAGATTTAGCACCACTGCGGACTGGGCCAGTCGGCCTCCAATACTTGGAATGGACAAGTACCAGTGGCGCCACCCAGCAGCCATGAAATCAAAAGCGCCGCCTATCGACGCTGCATGAATCCATTGCCGCCATCCCAAGTCAATTACACCGAACGACCGAGGAGCGCCAATACCCGTGTGCTCTCCAAGCGTGTGTGTTCGGTCAGATACTCCAAAAACACGCGAGTGCGCTCGGGCATGAACTTGCGACTGGGAAGTGCGGCATACAGGCTAAGTCGCCCGGAAATCCACGGCGCCAAGACACGAACCAACTCCCCACTCAACAGATAGGGTGCGACCAAATCAATCGCCGCAGAGGTGATCCCCGCGCCGCTCTGTGCTGACTTCAACAAGGTGTCAGAGTGGTTGATCCAAAGCACAGGGTCCACTGCGACAGTCAGCGACTCATCACCCTGAGATGAGTTGAAGAGCTGCCACGACCGCGCCTGCAGACCTGGCGCCTTCAACCTCAGAACATCATGGCGACTCAGGTCTTGCGGGATGACTGGCACCCCGTTTCGCGCCAAATAGGCAGGTGATGCCACCAAAATTGCCTCGGTGGCGGATATCTTGCGAGCAATCACATTGCCATCAAATGCACCATCGGTAGGCATCAGCGTGATGTCAAAGTCTTCAATCGGCGGCTCTTTGAAGGAGGCGACCTCGACCTCCAGAACAATCTTCGGATACATCCGCCGAAAGCCGGCAATCAGAGGCGCAAGCACATGTGTCGCGAGCACCGGCGGGGCAAGCACGCGCAGAACGCCGGCCAACTCCTGTGTTTGAGAGCTGACCACCTGATCTGCCTCCTCGATGTCGCCCAGGATCACGCGCACCCGCTCCAAATAGGCCTCACCCGCCACACTGAGTGACAGGCGTCGGGTGCTGCGATGCAACAGGCGGGCACCCAAGTGGTTTTCCAGGTCTGCGACCAAGCGCGTCACCGCGGCGGCCGACATATCCAAAGTGCGGGCAGCGGCAGCAAACCCCCCTTGATCGACCACTTCAAGGAAAACCCTCATTGACGTTAAGCGATTCATTGAGACTCTTTTTTCATTTCAAGACCAACATCGTTGCATTTATTGCAACGTATCGTTGTATTGACTGGTGTTTATCTACTCAAAAAGAAACTATACAGTTCAACCCATCGACGAAACGCTTTTAACAGCGGCTCCAAGAGGACAAATTGAGACACTTTGAATCTGTTTGCCAAATTATTTAACTTTTTTAGGACTACCCATCATGAACCGCAAATACATCTCCTCCCTCGCTCTTGCTTTGGCTGCTTTGGCTGCCGGAAACGCTTTCGCTGCTGAGGCGTCTGCCCCCCTGACCCGCGAACAAGTCCGCGCCGAGTTGGTGCAAGCCCAGCGCACCGGTGACTTGCTGGCTGTTGGCGACCGTGCTCAGAAGCTCAACGAACTGAACCCAGCACAATACCCCGCACAAGCAGCCACTACGGGTTATACCCGCGAGCAAGTGAAAGCCGAGTTGGCTGAAGCCCAACGCACTGGCGACATTCTGGGTACTGACAATTCCGGCAAGAAACTCAACGAACTCAACCCAGGCCTGTACCCCGCCAAAGCGGTTGCCCAGAACACCACGCGCGCTGCCGTGATGGCTGATGTGGCCAAAGCGCAAGCCCGTGGCGCACTGTTGGTTCGTGACACCAATTCCAACTCTTGATTCTTTTGAGTCACCCAAAACCCCCTACAGCCCTTCGCCATGCGAAGGCCTGTAGGGGGTTTTCTTCGTTTGAAGATCAGATTTAGCACCCGCCACCGACGCAAGGCGGCAACTCACACTTCATTCCGCATTGAATAACATGCAGTGCATGCGTTCATACTTGACGCATGACCTCGCTCCCCGCCTTGCTTGACGACATTCGCGCCTGCACGCTGTGCGAGGCCTACCTGCCTCTCGGACCGCGCCCCATCTTGCAAGCCCACGCCAGTGCCCGCATCCTTATTGCCGGACAAGCACCCGGCAGGAAAGCGCACGAAACCGGACTTCCTTTCAACGATGCAAGTGGCGACCGACTGCGACTTTGGCTAGGCATCTCACGCGAGGTGTTTTATGACCCCCAAAAAATTGCAATTCTTCCCATGGGCTTTTGCTTCCCAGGATCAGGAAAATCAGGCGATCTACCACCACGCCCCGAGTGTGCCAAGACTTGGCGCCAACCTTTGTTATCCCACCTGAGGCAGATTGAACTGACGCTGGTGATTGGCCGCTATGCACAGGCTTACCATTTAGGCGGGCAGCACCCATCTTTGACGACAGCCGTCAGCGCGTGGCAAGACCATTGGCCTGCCCTCATCCCCTTGCCCCACCCCAGCCCCCGCAATCAAGGCTGGCTCAAACGCAACCCTTGGTTTGAGACGACGCTTTTACCAATGCTGAGAAGCCGGGTGTCTGCCGTTCTAGGTAACGCGATTTAACCCACACAGCCAAATCACCGGGTTCGTGCGCCAACTCTCAAACTGCTATTTATTACATAGCAGCTTGCGCCCTAATTGCGTGGGGAAATGGTCGATTTTGTTTAAAAATGGGCAGCAAAGCCTGGTCCGGGAAAATTCAATCCAACGCGACGTCAACCTGACAAAAAAAGGGCCCGACGCTGTCCGTGCGCGGGCCCTTTTTTGGTATCACAACTTACCGGTAGCGCTTGAATTCGCCCGATTCGACTTTTGCAAGAAACTTGTTGAGTTCTGTCTTGACCACGGGCATCAGGAAATACAGACCAATGATGTTGAAAATACCCATCGCGAAAATGGCTGCGTCAGAGAAGTCGATGACCGCACTGAAGCCAATCGAGCAACCGATGACGATGAACACGCAGAACATGAGCTTGTAAATCAACTCATTGACGTGGCCTTCGCCAAACAGGTAGGTCCAGCCCTTCAGGCCGTAGTAAGACCAGGAAATCATGGTCGAAATGGCAAACATCAACACCGCCAAGGCCAGCGGGTAGCGGAACCAGTCAAAGGTGGATTGGAACGAGGCGGCCGTCAAATTCACGCCGGTCAAACCATCCGGATGAGGAAAGGGGCCAGCGTTCAGGCCGGCAATGGTGATCACCAAGGCCGTCATGGTGCAAATCACCACCGTGTCGATGAAGGGTTCCAGCAAGGACACCAGGCCTTCGGTCACGGGCTCATCCGTTTTCACTGCCGAATGGGCAATGGCGGCTGATCCGACACCCGCCTCATTGGAGAAAGTGGCTCGCTTCAAACCTTGAATCAAGGCACCCACAAAGCCGCCTGCGACGCCTTCAGCTGAAAATGCGCCATCAAAAATGGCCTTGAATGCGGGCCCGACTTGATCCAAGTTCATCACAATGACGACGACCGACATGCCCACATACATGACCGCCATGACTGGGACCAATTTGGAAGTCACCGAGGAAATCGACGGCATGCCGCCCACGATGACCGAGAAGACAAAGGCGGCCAGCACCAGGCCCGTCACCCAACCCAAGCCATCCGACAGGCCGAAGGTTTGCACAATCATGGCGTGGGCCTGATTGCCCTGGAACATATTGCCGCCACCCAAGGCGCCCAAAATGACCATGATCGCAAAACCAGCCGCCAAAAACTTTCCCAATGCCGGAAAACCACGCTCAGCCAGTCCACGACTCAGGTAATACATGGGTCCGCCGGAGATCACCCCTGACGGCAACACCGTGCGGTACTTGACGCCCAACGTGCACTCCACGAACTTGGACGCCATGCCTAGCAGGCCGACAATGATCATCCAGAACGTGGCGCCCGGCCCGCCAATGGCCAAGGCCGCCCCCACGCCAGCGATGTTTCCCAGACCAACCGTTCCCGACAAGGCGGTGGCCAAAGCCTGAAAGTGTGAGATCTCCCCCTCATGCTTGCTTGAGGGGTCGGTGTAGCGACCGCTCACGATGTCAATGGCCAGTTTGAATTTGCGGAGCTGCAAAAAGCCGAAATACAAGGTGAACACCAATGCCGCCGCCAGCAACCACCCCGCAATTAGCGGGAAACTGGCGTCTCCGATCGGCACAGACGTAAAAATAAACCCGGCGAACCAGCCCAGATAGTCGTTAAAAAACTGGTCGACGGCCGCGTCAATGCCTTGGGCACGAGCGGATGCCGATGCCAGCAACAAGCCAAGCGTGGGCACGATCGCGCTCGCGCTGAGATGCGGTAATTTCATGTGAAGTCTCCTTGTATTTTTTGAATCGAGTTGAGAGGCGACTGCGCTTGAACTGTCGCAACCCGGTTAAGCGATGCGTCCCGATTTTTTGTTCGCCCCCTCAAATACTTCCCACCCGACCTGCTCCCTGGGTGGGCCCGTTCCCCAAGCCGTACACGCGTTGGCGTCAGGCGGGGAGGGCCAGTCTAACGCGGGCCATCTCCCATGAAAAGCCGCATGACTGCAAGGCGCCTCCCATCAGTGTGACTAATGATGCGCGCTGCCTGACGACACGCAGGCCCAAGAAAACACGCTGATCCGCCTAACCTCGGCGGATTTTTTGCACCAATGCCGTCGTCGAATAACCATCCACAAATGGCAAGGCCAAGGCACGTCCCCCATAGGACTCCACCACCCGGGTTTCAGCGAGCTTGCTCATATCGTAGTCGCCGCCTTTGACCAAAATATCAGGCTTGAGCGCTTCAATCAACTCCAACGGCGTGTCTTCATCAAACCAGGTCACCAAGCTGGTGGAGGCCAAAGCGGCCATGACAAATGCGCGATCTGCGTCATTGTTCAAGGGGCGGTCAGGCCCTTTGCCCAAACGACGCGCCGAATCGTCGGTGTTCAGTGCGACGACCAAACTCCCCCCCAAGGCTCGGGCTTGCGCCAGATACATCACATGCCCCCGATGCAGGACATCGAACACACCATTGGTGAACACCAGTGGTCGGGGCAACTGGGCCGCACGGGCCAGCAGGCTTTGGCGGCTGCAAATTTTATCGGACAGGGCGTTGACGTCGGTAAACGCAGAAATGGGGGGTAAGTCGGTCATGGCGAAGATGCTAGCAGGTGGGCGCTATCATTTATCCTATGGCGCTTCAACGCCTGCCTCCCTGTGCGCCTAACTGCGACCCCCCATGAAACTTACCCCCATCAGCGTCGACGCCCTGTCCATTGGACAACCCCTGCCTTACTCGCTGTGGGATAAGGAAGGGGTGTTGCTGGCGCACAAGGGGTTTGTGGTGCGCGGTCGGGACGAACTAGCGAATGTGATCGGGCAACGGCGCACGCTCTACATCGACACCGCCGAGTCCGAGGTGCACCGTCGGGCATACATGAACAAGCTGCACGATCTGGTGCGCGAAGACATTCCGCTGGGGCAAATTGCAGACAGCCAGTTCTCCAGTTTTGAGATGGCCGCCGCCCGGGGGGTCACGGAGAGCAATGAGGCCGACTGGCTGGATTTGCAATCTCAGGCACACGCCATGCTGCGTGACAAAAATACAGCCACCTTTTTACCCCGCCTGGAAAAACTGCAAGCGCAGCTCAGCCACCAAACCCGGATCAATCCGGATGGCGCGCTCCTGGCACTGATTCACCTCTCCAGCAGCGAAGTCAAGATGTACAGCGCCACCCATGCGCTGCTGGTCGCCGTCATGTGCAGTGTGGCCGCCCGCGAAGTCCTGAAATGGCCCGCCGCCATTGAGCCCACGCTGTGCAAGGCGGCCCTGACCATGAACCTGGGCATGACGGAGTTGCAAGACCGCTTGGCACAACAGACGGAAAAGATGGGCGTTGAACAACGGCGCCAGGTCGGGCAGCATGCCATTCGATCGGTGGTGCTGCTGGAACAGTTCGGTGTGACGGATCAGGTCTGGCTGGAAGCCGTGCTGGACCATCACAGCAAAGTCGTCGGCCCGTTGGCGCCCCGCACCCAGGGGCAGCGCATTGCCCGGCTGATTCAGCGTGCGGATGTGTTCTCGGCCTGCTTGGCCCCTCGGGCCGGGCGAGTGCCTGCCACGTCAACTGCAGCCATGAAAGCCTGCTATTTTGATGAAGCGCGCCAGATGGATGAGGCGGGCGCGGCGCTCATCAAAACCGTTGGTATTTACTCCCCGGGCTCCTTTGTTCGCCTCAACAACAATGAGTTGGCGGTGGTGATCAAACGGGGCGCCAACACCACGACGCCCAGAGTGGCGGTGTTGATCAATCGGGAAGGTATGCCCACGGGGGAAATGATGGTGCGTGACACCCAACAACCCGAATACCGCATTGTGGCCAGCGTAGCCCATCGGGACGTGAAAGTAGGGCTCAACTTGGAGCGCCTGCTGGTGCTGAGCAAGCCGGACGCCTCAGACCGCCCTTGGTAAGGGCAAAGCGCCCGTCGCCGACTAGGCGGGTTGCGTATCGATAAAGCTGGAGCGCAGCATCAACTTGTCATGCAATTTGAGCAAGTTGGGCTGGTCAGCGCGCCAATTGATCTCTGGAAAACGGAAATCCAGATAACCCAAGGCACACCCCACCGAAATATCAGCCAAGGTGAGGTGAATACCTGCGCAAAACGGCTTGTCACCCAAGCCCTGGCTCATGGCTTTGAGTGCTGCGTGCACCTTGCCCATTTGCCGATTAATCCAGGCTTGGCTGCGATGGCCTTCCTCCCGCCCACCCCAGGTGGCTTCGAGCCGCGCCAAAATGGAGGCGTCCAGCACACCATCTGCCAACGCTTCCCACGTCTTGATTTCTGCCCGGTCACGTCCTTGAGCCGGAATCAGCTTGCCCACGGGTGACAAGGTGTCCAGATACTCCACGATCACCCGTGAATCAAACAGGGCCTCAGCCCCTTCCATGATCAGGCAAGGCACTTTACCCAGGGGGTTGGCCTCGTTGATGGTGGTCTGCGCCGCCCACACGTCCTCGCGCACGAAGTCGCAGTCAAGCTTTTTTTCAGCCAGGACAACGCGCACTTTACGCACATAGGGACTGGAGGTGGAACCGATTAGTTTCATGGGACATCAGAGTTTGCAGGATCGGTGATTCTAGCCACTGAGGTGCGCACCGTCGCCCAAGATGGTCATCCCCCGGCGCGCGACCTACAATCCGGCCATGACTTCCTCTGCTATTTCCGCCCTTTCCCCGCTGGACGGCCGCTACGCCGCCAAGCTTGCCAAACTCCGCCCCGCCATGAGCGAATTGGGCTATATGCAACGCCGTGTCCAGGTCGAGGTGGCGTGGTTCATCTCGCTGAGCGACTGCGGCTTTGCCGAATTCAAACCCTTGTCACCGGGTGCGCGCACCTACTTGATGGGCTTGGTCAAGCACTTTTCCGAAGCCGATGGCGAGGCCATCAAGCTGATTGAAAAAAAGACCAACCACGACGTCAAGGCCGTCGAATACTGGATCAAGTCCAAGTTTGAAGCGCGCCCTGAGTTGGAGGGTGCCGGCGAGTTCGTGCACTTTGCCTGCACCAGCGAAGACATCAACAATACCAGCCACGCTTTGCAACTGAAAAGCGGACGCGACCAAGTGCTGTTGCCCGCCCTGGACGCCATCATTCTGAAAATGCGCGAAATGGCACTGGCGTTTGCCGACGTCCCCATGCTGAGTCGCACCCACGGCCAAACCGCCAGCCCCACCACCGTGGGCAAGGAGATCGCGAACGTCGTCGTTCGACTGGCCATCGCCCGCGAAAAGATTGCCAATATTCCCCTGATGGCGAAGATGAATGGCGCGGTCGGCAACTACAACGCCCACTTGTCAGCCTGGCCCAACTTCGACTGGGAAGCCTTCAGCAAGAAGGTCATTGAAACACCTGAGCCACTGGGTCTGGGCCTGACTTTCCAGCCTTACAGCATCCAGATCGAACCCCACGACTACATGGCCGAGTTGTTTGACGCCGTGGCCCGCACCAACACCATCTTGATTGACTGGTCGCGCGACGTGTGGGGCTATGTGTCTCTGGGCTACTTCAAGCAAAAGTTGAAAGACGGCGAAGTCGGCTCATCGACCATGCCACACAAGGTCAACCCGATTGATTTTGAAAACGCCGAAGGCAACCTGGGCTTGGCCAACGCCGTGCTCCGCCACCTGAGCGAAAAACTGCCTATCAGCCGCTGGCAACGCGACTTGACCGACAGCACGGTGCTGCGCAACATGGGCGTGGCCTTGGGTTACGCCGTGCTGGCTTACCAGTCGCTGCATGTCGGACTTGGCAAGCTGGAAATCAACGAAACCGCCATCGCAGCCGATTTGGACTCTTCCTGGGAAGTGCTGGCCGAGCCGATTCAAACCGTGATGCGTCGCTTTGGCTTGCCACAACCCTACGAGCAATTGAAGGAATTCACCCGCGGTGCCCCCATGACGCGCGAGTTGATGCAAGGCTTCATCGCCAAACTCGATCTGCCCGAAGTAGAAAAAATCCGCCTGCTGGCGATGACACCTGGCAGTTACACCGGCAAAGCGGCTGAGTTGGCGCGTCGTATCTAGGATGGCGATCAAAGCCACCATCTTCAAGGCCAGTCTGCAAATTGCAGACATTGACCACGCCTATTACGCCGACCATGCGCTCACGCTGGCGCGCCACCCCAGCGAAACCGACGAACGCATGATGGTTCGCCTGTGTGCTTTGGCCTTGCAGGCCTACAAGCTGCAGTCGGTGTGCAATGGCGACGCGACGCTGGCCTTTGGCGCGGGCCTGTCGGACCCCGACGAGCCCGATGCCTGGTTGCGCGACTTCACTGGCCAAACCCGGCTTTGGATCGAGGTCGGTCAACCCGAAGACAAGCCTTTGATCAAAGCCTGCGGCAAGGCAGATGAAGTGGTGCTGTACTGCTTCAACCATGCGGCCGAAGTCTGGTGGCGCACGATGGAAAACAAGCTGTCGCGCCCCAAGAACCTGAGTGTGTTTCGCGTACCCACGTTGGCCTCGCAAGCGCTGATTCCTTTGGCGCAGCGCAGCATGCAACTGCAGGCCACGATTCAGGAAGGCGCTTTGATGCTGAGCGACGGCAGTACCACGGTGGACATCGAGCCCGTCCGCTGGAAGTAAATCTTGATCGGGGGCCTGCCCCCGTCAAGGGCGAAAAGGCGGCCTCAGCGCCGCCTTGGCCAAGGCCAGCAGGCCCCACATCAGGCCCAGCGGAATCACCATCGTCTGCAGGGTAAAGATCACGATGAGCTTGATCATGTGATCAGTGGCTTGTTCGGCGGCCTGCTTCAGACGCTCGAAACGCAGCTTCACATCGCCGTTCTGAGACACCCAACCCTTGATTCGGTCGATCCAGCCCGGCTCGTTGACCGCCTCGGCCTGCGGCGGGTTCAATTGGGCCACCTGACCTGTGGCCGTTTGAATCACCTGCTGGCTGGCCTCGTAGTCACTGGCCAGAAACTTTTGCCAAAGCATGTCGCTGCCCAGCGTAGCCACAGGAATGGCAAACCGCAGCATCAGCCCCGCCACCAGCAAGCCAGTCAACCAGGGCGGCGCCCGGGTCTGACGCATGCGCCACACCGTCCAAGCCACGGCAGCGCCACTCGCCCACAGCGATATCAGCCAATAGCCACCAATGGCAATCAGCACTTTTTGCACGCCAAAGGCCACACTGGCCATCAACATGAGGTTGGAGAATTGCTCGACCAAGTCGTTGATGGGGTCCAGCAACTGGCCCGGCGCCAGTGTGACACCCACACCCAGCGGCTGCACCGAGACTTCTGTGCCTTGCGCCACCGAAATCACGCCATTGAGCGCGCGGGCAGCGGCAAAGCTGATCAACGCACGCTTCAAACCCGCCTCCACCTGCGCGGTGGCCGGTGCATCGAGTGGCGCCAACCAGGCGCCCAACACCACTGCCACCATGGCAATCAGTGAGAGTGCGTTGCGAAGCGTCACCATGTTGGACATCTGGTTAGCATTCAGACCGAGCAACGGCTGCAACTGCCGTTGATGCTATTTAATTTATAGCTGCTTGCGCAGGCAGATAAAGCGCCAGAGGCCATTTTCTTATAGAAAATACAAACTCAGCTCAGGTGCTTTCCGACAATGCCCGTCAACTCAAACATAGTGATTTGCGGCTTGCCAAAAATTGGCAGCAACTTGTCATCGGCGTTGATGGCGCGTTTGTTGGCGGCGTCCTGCAGGTTGTTGGCCTTGATGTAGTCCCACAGCTTTTTGATGACCTGGGGCCGTGCCACGGCTTCGCTGCCAATCACGGCGGCCAATTCGGCACTGGGCTGCTTGCCACTGGCGGCTGTGGTTTTGCGCGGCGCCTTGGGCTTGGCGACCTTGGCGGCAGCGGTCTTCTTGGCGGGCGCCTTGGTGGTTTTTGCCGCTGTTTTGCTGGCGGCGGCGGGTTTACCGGCCGCGGTCTTGCGCGGCGGGAACTTGCTGGGCGCGAACTCAAAGTTCACCTTGCCGGCCTCGACGTCCCACGCCAGCATGGCTTTGAAGCCCCGGCGGGTGCGCATGGAGACAAACTTCTCCAGCATGTCGGTCTTGCCCGTGGCCAGCAGCTTGCTCATCTGCTCGCGCTCAATGGGTTGCTGCAGGATGATCTGGCCGCTCTTGAAGTCGCAACTCGGCGTGGGCTGCGCCAGGGTCGGCACGGCTTTCTCGCAAACGTAATTCTTGCCATGTTCAAACACGGCGCTGCCGCATTTGGGGCAAGCGCCCAAGGGCTCTTTGCCGGTGAAGTCAATCAACTCGCCCGACTCTTCGGCCTTTTTGTCGTCACCAAAGTCAAACTCCAGCTTGTGAATTTTGGTCTCTTCATCCAGCTTGATGACCATCTCGGCCGTGAAGGGCCAACCCGCTTTGGAGCGGAAACCGTCCAGGGGGCCAATCTTGCCGTCGCGCAAGAACTGCTCCACCTCGGCCACCTCAAAGGTGCGCCCGGCGGGTGACTTGCCAAAGGAGAAGCCGCAGCCTTCCTCTTGGCCCGTTTTGCCCATGCAGGTGTAGCGACGGTAGTTTTCACGAATGACGCCACCGCAGGTGGGGCACGGGGCCGCCAGCGTGGCGTAGTCACCGGGAATGGTCTCGCGGTCATACTCCTTGGCTTTCTTGACCATGCGCTCGGTCATGGCCGCAATTTGGGCCATGAAGGTGTCGCGGCTGAGCAGGCCTTGCTCCATTTGCGAGAGCTTGTACTCCCACTCGCCCGTGAGCTCGGCTTTGGACAATTCTTCCACGCCCAGGCCGCGCAGCAGCGTCATCAGCTGAAACGCCTTGGCCGTTGGAATCAGCTCACGGCCTTCGCGCAGCATGTATTTCTCAGCAATCAAGCCCTCAATGATGCTGGAGCGAGTGGCTGGTGTGCCCAGCCCCTTCTCCTTCATGGCGTCGCGCAACTCGTCATCGGTCACGGTCTTGCCGGCGCTCTCCATGGCGCCGAGCAAGGTCGCCTCAGAGTAGCGGGCTGGTGGACGGGTTTTCAGGCCTTTGGCATCCACCGCCACGGTGTTGACCAACTCGCCGGGCTTCACGGGCACCAGATTGGCGGGGTTCTTTTCGTCGCCGTCTTTGACCTCGTCCTGGGCTTCCTTGCCGTAAATGGCCAACCAGCCGGGGCGCACCAGCACCTTGCCTTCGGTTTTGAAGTGATGCTGCTGCACCTTGGAGATGCGGGTGGTGATCTGGTATTCCGCGCTGGGGAAGAACACCGCCATGAAGCGACGCACCACCAGGTCATAGAGCTTTTGCTCGGCCTCAGACAGGCCGCTGGGCGCCTGCAACGTGGGGATGATGGCAAAGTGATCACTCACCTTGCTGTTGTCGAAAATACGCTTGTTGGGCTTGACGTAGTTGCCGTTCAAGGCCGTCAAGGCGTGGGGCGCCAGGTGCTTCATGCCGCTGTCGGCCAGCATCTGGAAGGTGTCTTTGACCACCGGCACGTAATCTTCAGGCAGGGCGCGCGAATCGGTACGGGGGTAGGTCAAGGCCTTGTGGCGCTCGTACAAGCTTTGGGCAATCGACAGCGTGGTTTTGGCAGAAAAGCCAAACTTGCCATTGGCCTCACGCTGCAAACTGGTCAAGTCGAACAGCTGGGGCGAGGTCTGGGTGGTGGGCTTGCTCTCTTCAGTGACGCTGGCTTTTTGGCCGCGAACGGCGTTGGCAATGGCTTGGGCCTCATGCTGTTGCCACACGCGATCTGCCCTCAGCTCGGCGTCTGGCTCCCCGGTGTTGCCAGCAAGCGCATTGGCAGCGGCTTTTTTCCAGGCCGGGTCAAACCACTTGGCGTTGTATTCACCGGCCTCGGCGCCAAAGGTGGCGTGCACTTCAAAGTAGTCGCGGCTGACGAATTTGCGGATTTTCTCTTCGCGCTCCACCACCACGGACAGCGTCGGGGTCTGCACCCGGCCCACGGTGGTCAGAAAGAAACCCCCATCACGGGAGTTGAACGCCGTCATGGCGCGTGTGCCGTTGATGCCGACCAACCAGTCGGCCTCACTGCGGCAGCGGGCGGCATCAGCCAGCGGCAACATTTGGGCGTCGCTGCGCAAGGCGTCAAAGCCGTCACGAATGGCTTGCGGTGTCATGGACTGCAGCCACAGGCGCTGCACCGGCAGCTTGACCTTGCTGTACTGCTGAATCAGGCGAAAAATCAATTCCCCTTCGCGGCCCGCGTCACAGGCGTTGATGAAAGCATCGACGTCTTTGCGTTTGGCCTGCTTGACGATGGCGTTGAGCCGCGTCTTGGTCTTGTCCATCGGCTTCAGATCAAAGTGAGGCGGAATCACCGGCAGGTGCGCAAAGCTCCACTTGCCGCGCTTCACATCAAACTCCTCAGGCGCCTGGATCTCCACCAGGTGACCCACTGCACTGGTCACCACGTATTTGTCGTTCTCAAAATGCTCGTCAAACTTCTCGAACTTACCCGCCACAGGCGTAAGCGCCCGCACGATGTCTTGTGCCACGGACGGTTTCTCGGCAATTACCAATGTTTTCATCTGACTACAATCCCTTTTCTCGCGGGCGCACACACGCTCGCACACACAGGTGAGCGCGCACACGCACGCTCATACGAGTTCACGATACCAAATTTTTACCGTGTCCCCCAAAACCATGACCGCTCCCGCCCGCCGCATTCAAACTCGCCGCTCCGGCGTTCATGGCAAAGGCGTGTTTGCGCTGGTTGACATTGCCGAGGGGGAAACCCTGATTGAATATGTGGGGGAAGTCATCAGCTGGCCGGAGGCGCAAAGCCGCCACCCACACGACCCCGCCAACCCCAATCACACGTTTTACTTCCACGTGGACGAGGAGCGTGTCATTGACGCTTTGTACGGTGGCAACTCCTCGCGCTGGATCAATCACGCCTGCAACCCCAACTGCGAAGCCGAAGAGCAGGACGGCCGCGTCTTCATCAAGGCGCTGCGCAACATCCCTGCCGGCGAAGAGCTGAACTACGATTACGGCCTGATGATTGACGAACGCTACACCGCCAAGCTCAAAGCGCAGTACCCCTGCTGGTGCGGCGCCCCGGATTGCCGCGGCACCCTGTTGGCCCCAAAACGCGGCCGCCGCTGAAAGCCCGCCATGACGCTCCCTCTTCAATGGCCGGCAGAAGCAATTTGGGAGTCTGTGGCCCCCCAACTGCCTGGCTTCACCGTGGAGGTGTTGCCCCACATTGACTCCACCAACACCGAACTGATGCGCCGCGCACGCGCGGGCCAATTCGAGCCCGTCTTGCTGGTGGCCGAACAGCAAACCGCTGGGCGGGGCCGCTTGGGGCGCGACTGGCATAGTGACAAAGGCGCGGCAAGCGCGCAATCGCTCACTTTTTCCATTGGCTTGCCGTTGGCGCCCAAAGACTGGTCGGGTCTGTCATTGGCGGTGGGTTTGAGCGTGGTGGAAAGCCTGCATGCAGATTTGCGCCTCAAGTGGCCCAACGATGTGTGGCTGCGTGACCGCAAGCTGGCAGGCATTCTGATCGAGACCGCTAGCCTGGGTGAACAGCGTTATGCCGTGATTGGCATTGGCATCAATCTGCTGCCGCGCGACGCCAGCGGGCTCTCAACGCCTCCGGCGTGGCTGGGCGAGGTGTTGCCAGGGCTGACTGCGCCACAGGCGCTGCTGCGGCTGATAGCCCCGTTGGTGAGTACGATTCAGCGGTTTGAACGCCAGGGCTTTGCGCCACTCCAGGCCCGATTCAATGCCCGCGACGCCTTGGGCGGCGTGGCCGTCACCTTGAGCGATGGCCTCTCGGGCGTGGCGCAAGGGGTCGACAGTCAAGGCGCCCTGCAGGTGGCCACAACCCTTGGTGTGCAAAAGATCACCAGTTCTGAGGTCAGCGTGAGGCCGCAGGCCCCACCGCCCTACGCGCATCTTTAAGCTGGACCGGAGACCGTTTTACCCATGCTGCGAATGATTGTTCTGATTTTGGTACTGCTCAACGGCGCCTACTTCGCCTGGGCTGAGGGCCTGCTCCTGGGCCTCGGCTATGGCCCCATGCAGCAAGCCGAGCCGCACCGAATGGAGCAGCAAATCAAACCCGAACTGATTCGACTGATTTCGCCCGAAGAGGCGCGACAAACAGCACAAGCCGCCCGTCCCACGCCCAAACCGGCCGAGTGCCTGCAAACCGGCCTGCTAAATGCCTCCGTCAGCGCGCCCTTGCGCACCGCGCTTCAGGGCAGTGGATGGCCAACAGACTCTTGGACCCTGGAGCCGGTGATCGTCCCGGCGCGCTGGATTATTTACATGGGGAAATTTCCCAGCGCTGAATTTCAGGCCCGTAAGCGCGGAGAGCTTCTGGCCTTGAATGTGAAAGTATTGCCGCTGGCCTTGAACTCGCTCCAACCGGGCCTGTCTTTGGGCGTCTTTGAGACCCAAGACGCCGCCAAAGACGGTCTCAAGGACCTGATCGCGCGCGGAGTGAAGTCCGCCAGGGTGGTGCAGGAACGCCCGGAAGAACGCGGAGACGTGCTCCGTTTGCCGGCCGTGGACGACGTGCTGCGCGCCAAACTCAATGACATCCGCCCCCTGCTGGCGGGAGAGTCTTTGCGAACCTGCCGTTAAGCCTTGGCCTAAACCGGCAGGGCCGCGCCAAGGGTAGCCGCTGGCTCGGCGATGAAACGCACGGTGAAACGGGCCCCGGGCGGCACATGACCGGGGCGGGTGTCATCGAGTCTGACCGTGGCGTTGTGCTGGTTGGCAATCTCCATCACGATGGGCAAGCCCAGCCCCGAGCCATCCGCCTCGGTCCCTAGCGCCCGGTAAAAAGGCTGAAACACCAACTCCTGCTCCGCCAAGGGCACGCCAGGGCCCGAGTCCTCAACCTGCAGGACCAAGGTATGACCAAAGGGGTCCACCAACACCCGCGCGGTGATCACACCGGGCTGGCTCTGCGTGGAGGGTGTGTAGTTGATGGCGTTGTCCACCAAATTGCGGATGAGTTCCTTGATCAGGGTCGGGTTGCCCGCCAGCTGGCCACCTTTGTCGCCGGGTTGTGTGCCTTCGTAACCCAGGTCGATGTACTTCTCAATGGCGCGTGGCACGCAGTCCCGCACCACCGACATGGTGAGTTCGGCCAGGTCGCAGTGGCTGCGTGGCATGGCCACCCCACTGCTTTCGGCCCGCGCCAGAGCCAACAACTGGTTGACCGTGTGCGTGGCCCGAATGCTGGCGCGCCCAATTTGGCGCAGAGACTGCTTGAGCTCCTCGGCATTGGCCCCTTCCCGCTGCGCCAGATCCGCCTGCATGCGCAACCCTGCCAACGGCGTCTTGAGTTGATGGGCGGCATCGGCCAAAAACCTTTTTTGGGTGGCAATGGAGTCCTGAAGGCGCAGCAGCAGGTCGTTGACGGACTCCACCAACGGCGCCACCTCCAGCGGCACCGCTTCGGCATCAATCGGGCTCAGGTCGTCGGGCTTGCGAGCGCGAATGCGCTCTTCCAGCTGATTCAAAGGCTTGATGGCCTGCACCAGTGCCAGCCAAACCAGCAACACCGCCATGGGAAGAATGACAAACTGCGGCAGCATCACGCCTTTGACGATCTCAGTCGCCAAAATCGAGCGCTTCTCCAGCGTCTCCGCCACCTGAATCAACACCGGGCGCGAGCCGGCCAACTCCAATTGAATCCAGGTGTAGGCCACCTTCACGCTGGTGCCGTTGATTTCGTCGTCGCGAATGCGAATCTCATCAAGCAGCACCTTTTCATCGTCGGAGGGCGCAGGCAAGTCGCGCTCCCCGCTCAAAAATTCGCCTTTTCCGCCACGCACTTGGTAGTAAACAATGTCAGAGTCATCGGCGCGAAGCAGTTCGCGCGCCGGCAGTGGCAGATTGAACTGAACCTTGTTTTGGCTGACGGTGACCAACTGGGTCAATGCCGCGACGTTGTACTCCAGCGCCCGGTCAAAGGGCTTGCCTGCAATGCTTTGTGCAATCAGCCAGGTCAATACCAGGCTGACCGGCCACAGCAGCAGCAAGGGGGTCAGCATCCAATCCAGGATTTCCCCGAACAAGGACCGCTGCTCACGGTGGAAAAAATTCATGGCGTCACGGCCTCTCGGACCTTCACGGCGTTACCCCGAACGCTAACGCGTGGACGCGCCGCATCAGCCGGGTATTTTTTCCAGGCAGTAACCCAGACCGCGCACAGTGGCAATGCGAATCGGCCCTTTTTCAATCTTCTTGCGCAGGCGGTGGATGTAGACCTCAATCGCGTTGTTGCTGACTTCTTCGCCCCACTCGCACAAGCGCTCGACCAACTGGTCTTTGCTGACCAAGCGGCCCGTACGCTGCAACAACACCTCCAGCAAACCCAGCTCCCGGGCGGACAGCTCCACCATCACGCCATCAATGGTCGCCACCCGGCCCCCTTGGTCGTACACCAAAGGGCCATGCTTGATGGTGCTGCTGGCCGAACCCATGCCGCGGCGGCTCAAGGCCCGCACCCGGGCTTCGAGTTCACTCAGGCTAAAGGGCTTGGCCATGTAGTCGTCGGCGCCGTAGTCCAGGCCTTTGACACGTTCCTCCACACTGTCGGCCGCCGTCAAGATCAGCACCGGCAGCGCAGAACCCCGGGCGCGCAGCTTTTTCAATACCTCCAACCCATGCATTTTGGGCAAGCCCAAATCCAGAATCAGGAGGTCGAACTCGGTATTGGTCATCAGCGCCGCGTCGGCTTCCGTGCCACTGGCCACGTGGTCCACCGCTGCCCCAGAGGCCCGCAAGGTTCGCAACAGGCCGTCGGCCAGCACCTGGTCATCCTCAGCAATCAGAATTCGCATGACTGTCTCCTTGATGTAGGTAAAGGCGAGGCGCCTACCGTCTTTGTTTGGGCCATTCTAGGCCTGTCAACCGCCCCTATTTCTGGACCTTTTGATCAGCAATTGATGCAAGTCAAGCCGCGTAAGCTTCCAGCCCGATTGAGATCACAGTGGCCACATCCGGGCCGACGGCCGCGCGCAGCTCCTCCTCGGCTTGCGCCACGGCCTGACCATAGGCCTGCAGCCACGCGTGGCCTACTGGCGTGAACACAATGCGCACCGCGCGGGCGTCCCGCACATCGGCTTCGCGGCTGACCAAGCCCCAGGCTTCACACTGGTCGACCAACTTGCCCATCGCCTGTTTGCTCATGCCGGCCCGCTGCGCCAAGTCGGTCAACCGGGATCCCTCCAGCGCCAAGTGACGAGTGATGTGAACGTGCGAGGCACTCAATTGACCGCGAGCGGCCAAGTTGGACAGCGCCAAGGGCACCTGGACATTGCGCGCCATCAAGGACAGCACCCGGCTCTCAAAGCGCTGCAAGGCCAGGCCCATCCAATGCCCCAGATGCGCCTGCCGCCAGCCATCCCCTTGCGGCGACACGGGCGCTGACGCCGGCTCATTCACAGGATCAAGGGGTAACAGAGGTGAAGCAGACATGGCTTAAATAGTAAGCTAAATTGACTAATTAATCTATTTACAAGATTCAACCAATGCGAATAAACTACTGTTCAAGCATCCAGCCTGTTGTTAACAACAGAGGATGAAACCCAATTTTTCAAGCCGTTTACTCACCGACTCTCAAGGAGATTTCCATGGACGCAGCCGTTAAAGCCCCCACCCCCGTCAACAGCGAAAAAGCCAAAGCCCTGCAAGTGGCATTGGCCCAAATCGAGAAGCAGTTTGGCAAAGGCACCATCATGCGACTCGGTGAAGGCGAAGTCATTGAGGACATCCAGGTGGTGTCCACCGGCTCACTCGGGCTGGACATCGCCCTGGGCGTTGGCGGCTTGCCACGCGGCCGGGTGGTTGAGATCTATGGCCCTGAGTCCTCGGGCAAAACCACACTGACCCTGCAGGTGATTGCAGAGATGCAAAAAATTGGCGGCCAGTGCGCCTTCGTTGACGCAGAGCACGCACTGGACATTCAATACGCGCAGAAATTGGGCGTGAACCTGCAAGACTTGCTGATCAGCCAGCCTGACACCGGTGAGCAGGCACTGGAAATTGTGGACAGCTTGGTGCGCTCCGGCGCGGTGGATTTGATCGTGGTCGACTCCGTCGCCGCCCTCACGCCCAAGGCCGAACTGGAAGGCGAGATGGGCGACTCTTTGCCCGGTCTGCAAGCCCGTTTGATGAGCCAGGCGCTGCGCAAGCTCACCGCCCATATCAAGAAAACCAATTGCATGGTGATTTTCATCAACCAGATCCGCATGAAGATTGGTGTGATGTTTGGCTCGCCAGAGACCACCACGGGCGGTAATGCGCTGAAGTTCTACGCCTCGGTTCGCCTGGACATTCGCCGCACGGGCACCATCAAGAAGGGCGACGAGGCCATTGGCAACGAGACCAAAGTCAAGGTGGTCAAGAACAAGGTGGCCTCACCGTTCAAAACGGCCGAGTTCGACATTCTGTTTGGCGAAGGCATCAGCCGCCATGGCGAGATCATCGACATGGGCGTCAACGCCAACATTCTGGACAAGTCCGGCGCCTGGTATGCCTACAACGGCGAGAAGATCGGCCAAGGCCGCGACAACGCACGAGAGTTCTTGCGTGAAAACCCCGGTCTGTCACGCGAGATTGAAAACAAGGTTCGTGCGTCGCTGGGCATCCCACTGGTGCCCGGAGAAGACGAACCCGAAGTCAAGGCCAAAGCCTCAAGCAAAAAAGCCGCTCAGCCCTGATCCAACAAGCGCAGGCAGCTATCAAGTCAATAGCAATCCACAAGGATTGACACCATTGACGCTGCCAGCATTGCCCCTGCCCCACACGCCCCGCCCGCATGTCGTTCGCCCAACCCTCACTCAAAGGCCGCGCCTTGCGGCTGCTCAGCACCCGGGAACATTCCCGGTTTGAGTTGGAGCGCAAGCTCGCCCGCTTTGAGGAAGAAGAAGGCACCTTGGCCAAAGCGCTGGACGAGTTGCAAGCCAAGGGCTTCATCAGTGAGGCGCGGGTGATTGAATCCGTCTTGCACCGGCGCTCGGCAAAGCTGGGCACGGCGCGCATCAAGCAGGAACTGCAAAGCAAAGGACTGGACGCCAGCGCCGTGGCAGACGCCTTGGCTGGCCTGCAGGGCACAGAACGTGAACGCGCTCAAGAGGTCTGGCGCCGAAAGTTTGGCGAACCCCCAGCCGACGCCAAGGAGGCCGCGCGCCAAATGCGTTTTTTGGCAACCCGGGGCTTCAACACCGAGGTGATCCGCCGGGTGGTGGGCGGCAAGGCAGACGATTTTTAAGCATCAAATCGGCCTCTACCGCTCTATTTACCTGCGCACAATGCTATTTAAACAATAGCAAATTTTCTATTTCAACCCCAGCATGAGCTGCATGTTTTGCACCGCCGCGCCGGAGGCACCCTTGCCGAGGTTGTCCAAACGGGCGACCAAAAGCGCGTGGCGGAAGCCATCTTGGGGGTCGGTGTTGGCAAACACACGCAATTCCAGCTTGTTGGTGTCCGCCAAGGCCACGGCGTCCAGTTTATTGTCCGCAGTCGCCGCTTCCACGGTGACCCACTCGCTGCCAGCGTAATGCTTGGCCAGCGCGTCATGCAGATCTTTGGCGCTGGGTTGGCCGGGCAGAGACTCCAGATCCAGCGGCAGTTGAACCAGCATGCCCTGGCGGAAATTACCCACCGACGGAACAAACACCGGGCGACGCGTCAAGCCGGTGTATTTCATGATTTCAGGCAAGTGCTTGTGCTTCAAGCCCAAACCATACAGCTCAAACGCAGGCGCCTCGCCCTTCTCGTAAGCCTCAATCATGGGCCGCCCGCCGCCCTGAATAACCACTGACAGACGGCAGGCAAACAGGAAAGTCCGCAGGAATCAACCCGGCCTCGACCAAGGGGCGCAGCAATGCGATGGCGCCCGTGGCGTAACAGCCCGGGTTGGCCACCCGGCGTGAAGCCGCCACCCTTTGGGCATGGCCAGGCGCCAACTCCGGAAAACCAAACACCCAATCAGGGTGCGTGCGGTGCGCCGTGGAAGCGTCAATGATCTTGGGGCCCGGCTGGCCAGATTTCGCGGCAATGCGGTCCACCATCGCGACTGATTCAATGGCGGCATCGTCATGCAGGCAAAGGATGACCATGTCCACTTGCGCCATCAAGGCTTCTTTGGCGGCTGCGTCTTTGCGCAAGGCTGGGTCAATGCTGACCAGTTCGATCTCGGGCATGGTCTGCAGACGCTCCCGAATCTGCAGCCCGGTGGTGCCGGCTTCGCCGTCAATAAATACTTTATGCATGGGTAAGCTCTCTCGTCAGTTTCGGTACAGGGGGGCATCCTTACAATAGCGCATTGTGCGAACCGCGCCCGAGCATTTTGTTTTGGTGCGTTGCAACATGATACAGTTTCACGCTGAAAAAGTACCGGTGGGTGCGCTCTAACCAAGCGGCAACACCGGATGACCACCATCCATTCCTGAGAGAGCCCTCATGAAGATTCACGAATACCAAGGCAAGGAAATCTTGCGCCAAGCTGGTGTACCGGTGCCTCGCGGCATCCCGGCATTCACCGTTCAAGAGGCTGTCGAAGCCGCTCAAAAACTGGGCGGCCCAGTGTGGGTGGTCAAGGCACAAATTCACGCGGGCGGCCGCGGCAAGGGCGGCGGCGTCAAGCTGGCCCGCTCGATTGAAGAAGTGTCAAAAATTGCGGGTGAGATTCTGGGCATGCAGCTCATCACCCACCAGACCGGCCCAGAAGGCCAAAAAGTTCGCCGCCTGTTGATCGAAGACGGCGCCGACATCAAAAAAGAATACTACGTGTCCGCCGTGACCGACCGTGCCACGCAACGTGTGGCAATGATCGTGTCCAGCGAAGGCGGCATGGACATCGAGGAAGTGGCCCACTCCACCCCCGAAAAAATCATCACCGAGATCGTGGACCCAGCCACTGGCCTGACGGACGCCCAAGCCAAGATGCTGGCCGACGCCATTGGCGTGCCTGCTGGCTCCACTGCCCAGGCGGTTGACGTGCTGCAAAAGGTCTACAAGGTCTACATGGACACCGACGCGTCGCTGGTTGAGATCAACCCGATGATTCTGGAAGGCAACGGTGGCATCAAAGCCATTGACGCCAAGTTCAACTTTGACGCCAACGCCCTGTTCCGTCATCCAGAAATCGTGGCTTACCGCGATCTGGACGAAGAAGATCCGGCCGAAGTGGAAGCCAGCAAGTTTGACTTGGCCTACATCAGCCTGGACGGCGACATTGGTTGCCTGGTGAACGGTGCTGGCTTGGCCATGGCCACCATGGACACCATCAAGTTGTTCGGCGCCGAGCCAGCCAACTTTCTGGACGTGGGCGGCGGCGCGACCCCTGAGAAGGTCACCGAAGCCTTCAAGATCATGTTGAAGAACCCCAAGGTCAAGGCCATTTTGGTCAACATCTTTGGCGGCATCATGAAGTGCGACACCATCGCCACTGGCGTGATCACGGCCTGCAAGGCCACCAACCTGAGTGTGCCGCTGGTCGTGCGCATGAAAGGTACCAACGAAGAGTTGGGCAAGAAAATGTTGGCCGAGTCCGGTCTGCCCATCATCAGCGCTGACACCATGGCCGATGCCGCCGAAAAAGTGGTGGCTGCCGTTAAAGCTGCTGCGTAAGGAAAAGAACCATGTCGATCCTCATCAATAAAGACACCAAGGTCATCACCCAAGGCATCACCGGCAAGACCGGTCAATTCCACACTGAGAAGTGCCAGGAATACGCCAACGGCAAAAACTGCTTCGTCGCAGGCGTGAACCCCAAGAAAGCTGGCGAATCCATTTTTGGCATCCCAATTTTTGCCTCCGTGTCGGAAGCGGCCAAAGATACCGGCGCGACTGTGTCGGTGATTTACGTGCCACCAGCTGGCGCTGCTGCTGCGATCTGGGAGGCCGTTGAGGCCGATCTGGATCTGGCCATTTGCATCACCGAAGGCATCCCCGTCCGTGACATGCTGGAACTGCGCAACAAAATGCGCGCCAAAGAAGCGGCCGGCGGCAAGAAAACCCTGTTGCTCGGCCCTAACTGCCCTGGCTTGATCACGCCTGACGAGATCAAGATTGGCATCATGCCCGGTCACATTCACCGCAAAGGTCGCATTGGCGTGGTTAGCCGCTCCGGCACGCTGACCTATGAGGCAGTGGCTCAATTGACCGAAATCGGTTTGGGCCAGTCCAGTGCCGTTGGTATTGGTGGCGACCCCATCAATGGCCTGAAGCACATCGACATCATGCAAGCCTTCAACGAAGACCCGGACACCGATGCCGTCATCATGATTGGCGAAATCGGCGGACCCGACGAAGCAGAAGCAGCTCGCTGGTGCAAGCTCAACATGAAAAAACCAATCGTGGGCTTCATCGCTGGCGTCACGGCCCCTGCAGGCAAGCGCATGGGTCACGCCGGTGCCTTGATTTCTGGCGGCGCTGATACAGCGGATGCCAAGTTGGCGGTCATGGAAGAGTGTGGCTTCAAAATTACACGCAACCCATCCGAGATGGCCAAGCTGCTCAAAGCCATGCTGTAAAGCCAAGCCAGTGCCCCTGCAACGGGGTCACTGCCTACAATGCAAAGCCGGACCTCCCACAAGGAGCCCGGCTTTGTTGTTTGCGTTTGCCCTTTAATCCCTAGAGAAGGTTTCCCGTGGAAGAATTCCTCACCGCACAGTTTTGGTTTGCCGTCGGCCAGATCATCATGATCGACATCCTGCTGGGTGGCGATAACGCCGTGGTGATTGCATTGGCATGCCGCCAACTCCCCCCACAATTGCGGACCAAGGGAATTCTTTGGGGGACAGCCGGCGCCATCGTTCTGCGGGTCATCCTCATCGCCTTTGCGCTGACCCTGCTCCAGTTGCCGTTTTTGAAACTGGTTGGAGCAGCCTTGCTCCTGTGGATCGGCGTCAAACTTCTGGTGCCAGAAGACGATGAACACTCCAGCATTCAGGGAAGCGACAAGCTGTGGGCGGCCGTCAAAACCGTGATCGTTGCGGACTTGGTCATGAGTGTTGACAACGTGATTGCCATTGCTGGCGCCGCCACGGGCGCAGGTGCTCAACACCAAATGCCACTGGTGATTTTTGGCTTGTTGGTGAGTATTCCCATCATTGTCTGGGGCAGCCAACTGGTTTTGAAGCTGATGGATCGCTTCCCGCTGATCATCACCGCCGGCGGCATGCTGCTGGGCTGGATCGCAGGCACCATGGCGCACTCCGATCCTGCAGTGAAAGACTGGCTGCCACAAACCGCCATGTGGAGCTACGGCTTGGGAGCGGCCGGTGCGCTAGGCGTATTTCTGGTGGGGTCTCTGCTCAAAAACCAAGCCGATCAAGCCCGCACAATCAGCCCGGATTGATTGTGGCGCTATTATGAGTTCGCCAGCCCCGTTCCTTCCACCATGCCCGTGACATGATGCAATACCATTTTTGCGCGCAGACCGACGCCGGACGCGTTCGCCACAAGAACGAAGATGCAGTCGCTTTTGACGAAAAAACGTCTGTGGGCGTGCTGGCGGATGGCATGGGCGGCTACAACGCCGGTGAAGTGGCAAGTGGCATGGCCACCGCGTTCATCAAAACTGAATTGACGAAGTGGCTGTCTGAGGCCGGTACTTTGGCACAACCCGCCCAGTTGAAGCGGGCGATGGAAATATGCGTTCACAACACCAACCTGGCGATCTACAAGTCTGCGATCGCCAATCCGCCCTACGCCGGCATGGGAACCACGTTGGTCCTCGGTGTTTTCTTGGGCGAATTGCTGCTGCTTGGCCATATCGGTGACTCCAGGTGTTACCGACTGCGCGGCAACCTTTTTGAACAAATCACCAAAGATCACTCCTTTTTGCAGGAACAGATCGACGCTGGCCTGATGACGCCCCAACAGGCCGCCTCGTCACCCAACAAAAATCTGGTAACAAGGGCGGTAGGGGTAGAAGACACCGTGCTGCTGGAGTTGGCACAGCATGAAGTGCTGTCCAATGACCTCTACTTGATGTGCTCGGATGGTCTGTCGGACATGGTTTTTGATGAAGAAATTCGTGAAATCCTGCAGAATGGAGACCCACTCGACGCCAAGGCTTCAAGCCTTGTCGCACTGGCGAATGCCAAAGGTGGCAGGGACAACATTTCAGTGCTATTGGCGCAAGTCAGCGGTGGATCAGACAAGCGCGGTTTAATATCCCGTCTGCTAGGGAAGTAGTCCGTAATGAAAAACGCCAATAACAAATTTCAGGAATAGGAGTCGGTCATGCCGAAAATGATCGTGTCAATTGACGGTGTCGTCATCAAGGAAGTCCAGTTAACCAAAGACAGGACGACTCTGGGTCGCCGGCCTTATAACGACATCGTGATTGACAACCTCGCCATCAGCGGCGAGCACGCCGTTCTTGAAATGCAAGGCGACAAGGTCTACCTGGAAGACTTGGACAGCACCAATGGCACCTACGTCAACGGCAAGGCGGCCAGAAAACAGCTGCTCCAGCACGGCGACGTGATTGACGTCGGCAAATACAAAATCAAATTCGATGGCAACGCAGATGGTTCTGCCGCGACAAGCTCCGCCTCAGCCGGCCCTGCGGGTGCTGCCGACGCACTGAATGCCTCCATCAAAGTCTTGTCGGGTGCGGCGTCGGGGCGTGAAGTCCGCCTGAGCAAAGTGGTCACCACGGTGGGCAAACCAGGCGTGGCCGTTGCGGCCATCACGCGGCGGCACGGTGGTTTTTTTGTCCACCACGTCGAGGGCGCCGGAAATCCGACCCTGAATGGCGAGCCATTTAACGCTGATCCCACCTCCTTGAACAATGGTGATGTGATTGAGCTGGCCGGCACCAAGATGCAATTCGTTCAGGCCTGACGTGTTGGCAGCTTTCAATGCATGACGCTTGGCGAAGCGCGGGATTTGAGTCATGAGCACGCCCATGACACCTGATAGCGGGGCCGGCAATGCCGAACAAGCGTTCTACGCGACCCAAAAACTCCCCGCCGGCAAACGCGGCGTGACCTTTGAAACACTGTTTTACCGGCAGTTACAGAACGTCACGGCGCGAATTCATGAGACCGAAAACCTCGATCAAATCATGCTCGAGGCCAGCAATGACATTTGCAAGCTGTTCAATGCCGATCGTTTGACGCTTTATGCCGTCAACGAGGACAGCACGGCCATCATCTCCAAGGTCAAAACCGGTCTCAACAGCAGCCGCGATCTCCGCCTGCCCATCACGCCCCAAAGCATTGCGGGCTATGCGGCGTTCAGCAAGCGCCTCATCAACCTGCCTGACGTCTATGACGACGAGGCACTGAAACGGATTCACCCGGCGCTCACTTTCCTGAAAGAGGTCGACAACCGCTCTGGCTACCGAACCCGCCAGATGTTGGTGGCGCCCATTTTGGCCGGCACAACGCTTCACGGCGTGCTGCAGATCATCAACAACAAGAGCGATCAACCGTTTGGCGATTTGGAGGTGGATGGCGTCGCCCAGCTCTGCAAAACCTTGGCGATTGCGATTCGTCAGCGCGTTCAAAAGGCAGAGGAGTCCTCCTGGCAACGCGCCACCAAATATGACGGCTTGGTTGCTGACGGCGTGATGAGCGCCGAGGAACTGAAAGAGTGCCTGAAGGAAGCCCGCACCTCCGGGCAAGCCGTGGACCAAGTGCTACTGAAGAACTACCACGTGCGGCCTGACCAAATTGGGCCCTCGCTGGCCAAATTTTTCAGCGTGCCTTATGAGCCCTTCAATCCCAACCGCATTCGGGCGGAGATGCTGCATGGGGCCCTGAAACGCGACTTCAGTATCGAGCAAGGCTGGCTCCCGCTGGAAGAGTCGCCTGACGGCTTGGTCATCATGTGCCGCGACCCGGAGGCGGTGCGCAACGCCCGCGTCGTGCCCCAAGTATTTCCCCGCGTCAGCCGTTTTGCCTACCGCGTCACCACGCAAGGCGAGTTTGATGCCACGCTGGCGCAAATTTTTGGCGCAGAGGTTGAAGGCGGCACCATCAACGAACTGCTGGCCGACATGGACACCCCCATGGAGGACCTCGTTCAAGAGGACTCTTTGGTCTCGGCTGCCGCCGACAACGAATTGGTGAAGTTCGTCAACAAAGTCATCATCGACGCCTACAAGCAAGGGGTGTCCGACATCCACATTGAGCCAATGCCTGGCAAGCTTAAAACAGGCATCCGCTTTCGCATTGACGGCACGCTGCAACCTTATGTGGAAGTGCCCGCTCACTTCCGTCAGGCCATGGTGACGCGGCTCAAGATCATGTGCGACCTCGATATTTCCGAGCGCCGCCGCCCCCAAGACGGCAAGATCAAATTCAAAAAATGGGGCCCGCTGGACATCGAATTGCGCGTGGCCACCATTCCCTCCGCCGGTGGCGTCGAAGATGTCGTCATGCGTATCCTGGCAGCCGGCGAGCCCATTCCTCTGGAAAAGCTGGGCCTCACCCCGCACAACAAAGAGCGCGTCATCCGCACCATTGAGAAACCCTACGGTTTGTTCTACGTGTGCGGCCCCACCGGCTCGGGCAAAACGACCACGTTGCACTCCATCCTGAAGCACCTCAACACGCCAGATACCAAGATATGGACGGCGGAAGACCCGGTGGAGATCACGCAAAAAGGCCTGCGCCAGGTTCAGATCAACAAGAAAGCGGGCATTGATTTTCCGCTGGTGATGCGCGCCTTTTTGCGAGCCGACCCGGACATCATCATGGTGGGCGAGTCGCGGGACAAGGAAACCGTGTCCATGGGCGTGGAAGCATCCTTGACCGGCCACCTGGTGTTTTCAACCCTGCACACCAACTCTGCGCCAGAGTCGATTACCCGGCTGCTGGACATGGGCATGGACCCGTTCAACTTTGCCGACGCTTTGCTGGGCATTCTGGCGCAGCGTCTGGCCAAAAAGCTCTGTGACTGCAAAGAGTCTTACGTGCCTGACGGCTCGGAACTGAAAAAATTCCTGGCGGAGTATGCCGACGAGTTGCGACACTCCAAAGCGTGGATGGCCGACTATGAGGGCGAAACCCAAAAGCTGCTGGACAGCTGGGTGGAGTTGTACGGCAAAGACGGACAGCTCAAGTTCTACCGCCATGTGGGCTGCGACAAATGCGGCAACACCGGCTACAAAGGCCGCGTGGGCTTGCACGAGTTGCTGATTGCAGACGACGACATCAAAAAATTGATTCAGGAACGCGCCCGCGTGGCCACGATCTTTGCCGCCGCCGTTGAAGGCGGCATGCGCACCCTCAAGATGGACGGCATGGAAAAAGTCATGCTGGGCCTGACCGACCTGAAGATGGTCCGGCAGGTCTGCATCAAGTAAATGACATTTTTGTCATGACAAAAATGTCATGACAACGATGCGAATCCCAGCGTAAGCGACGTTTGTGTCGGTGATGCCGTCGATTCAGTGACGTAATTCACGAAATTTCCTGGATTGAGGCCTTTTTCAAAGTTGGCACGCAAGCTGCTTATAGAACTATGTCTCGTTGATTTATTTGTTTTTCTTGTTTTCTTAAGGAGCTATTCATGAAGCGTTCTATGCAAAAAGGTTTTACCTTGATCGAATTGATGATCGTTGTTGCGATCATCGGTATTTTGGCTGCGGTGGCTTTGCCTGCTTACCAGGACTACACAATCCGTGCTCGTGTGTCGGAAGGTTTAACCTTTGCTAAAAATTTAGGTGATTCCATTAAGGCTGAATTTGACACTCGTGGTCCTCGCAGCTATATCTGTGGGACAACAACCACTACAGACTGTGCAGACTTGAACATCACGCCTGCACCGGCAACCAAAAATATTACTTCTGTTCAGGCTGCTGCAACCGGATTGATCACGATCACCTACACTACTGCGGTTGGCCCAACAACAGCTAACGCCCTGCAGTACATTCCTGCAACACCCGGTACGATTGGAGCAGCCGCACCAACAGCGGTTGACCTTAGCGCTGCAGCAAGTGCGGGCTCTACTATTGTCTACGTGTGCCGCGTTGCGGGTACAAACGGACTACAGACTAAGCACGTGCCGTCTTCTTGCAAAGCATAATTTAGAATCTCAATGAAACGCGGAAAGTTTTGCTTTCCGCGTTTTTTTTCGCCTCAAAAAAGCGAAGGAACTCGAAATGAAAAACAAGGGTTTCACACTCATTGAGCTAATGATCGTCGTTGCCATTATTGGAATACTAGCCGCCATCGCTTTACCGGCCTACCAGGATTACACGATTCGGGCTCGGGTAACAGAAGGACTCACGTTCGCCAAGAGCTTGGCCGACAACGTCAAAGCGTCTTTCGACACCAACGGGCCAGGGTCCTTTATTTGTGGGACGGCCTTGCAAACTGATTGCGCAAAGCTCAATCAAAGTCAGAGTGAGCAAACCAAAAACTTGATTGGCGTGCAGTCTGACGCTGCAGGATCCATTTTGATTGAGTACACCACGGCAGTCGCTCCATCCAGCAACAACAGCTTGCGGTTTCTACCCGTCGCACCAAGTGATTTGGCATTGGCCTCGCCAACGGCCATTGCATTAGACGATGCCGCTAATGCCGGCCGCCAAATCATTTACGTGTGTCGTCAAGATACCGTCAAACCAATGAATCTTAAGCATGTTCCGTCAACCTGCAAAGTTTGAGCTACCGCCTAACGAATTAGGTTCAAACAACTAAGAAATTCAAATGTTAAGCAATTCATCCTGGAACAGGCGGGGTAAAGCAGCTGCTTACCACCTGTTGCTGACACTCGGTTTAGCAACATTGGTGGCAGTATTCGTCCTTCTTGTCTGGTATCCCTATCCCCTGTGGAAAATCTCTGGTGGTATTGAGTTACTTGGACTGTTGGTGGTTTGCGACCTGGTATTGGGACCCCTGTTTACTTTGATTGTGTTCAACCCAAAGAAGTCCAAACGGGAACTTTGGATGGATATGTCGCTCATTGCACTGACCCAGTTGGCAGCGTTGATTTTCGGTCTTTGGACCGTGGTGCAGGCTAGGCCTATCTATTTGGTTTTTGAACGCGACTTGTACCGGGTTGTCCGTGCTGTCGATATCCCTGAAGCAAATTTAGCAGAGATTCCCGAGCAATTCAGACAATTCCCGCTAAGCGGCCCCCGACTCATTTCTGTTCGATCATTTTGGGGTTTGAGTGAACAATTGACGGCGACAACTGCAGAACTGGAAGGACAGCCCTTAGGCGCCCAGCCAAAATTCTGGACAAATTACGACCCCATCGCGCTGAATGTCTCAAGCAAAGGAAAACCTCTTTCACTATTCAAGTCACAATTTGCAAGCGAGTGGAGTGCGGTAGAAAAAATCTTGTCTGACAACGCTCTGTTCGACTCAGAAATAGTCTTTTATCCCTTTGTTGAAAAATCCCACTACTGGACAGTTTTCATTCGTAAATCAGACGGTTTACCTGTTGGATTTTTGCCAGTAGACCCCTATGGGCCATGACTACGGTGAACCGCGGTGACAGGAAACTCCCATTGAGTGGGTCACCGCAGACCGCGCATGTTGAAAAACGTATCTTCACGCGGCGAACACTCACGTCCCATTAATAAAACTCCCCGATTTCCCCCCGTGTTTTTCTAGCAATTTCACGTTGGTAATCGTCATGCCGCGGTCAACGGCTTTGCACATGTCGTAGATGGTGAGCAGGGCGATTTGGACGGCGGTTAGGGCTTCCATTTCTACGCCGGTGGGGCCAACGGTCTCAACCGTGGCGGTGCAGCTGATGCTGGCGACGCCGGAGGTGTCTACCAGGCTGGTCTCAAATTCGATGGCCACGCGGGTCAGCGCCAAGGGGTGGCACAGGGGGATCAGGTCGCTGGTTTTTTTGGCGGCCATGATGCCGGCGATGCGGGCAATGCCCAGCACGTCGCCTTTTTTGGCGGTTCCCGACTGAATGATGGACAGGGTGGCGGGCAGCATTTCGATGCGGCCACCGGCGACGCCGATGCGGTGGGTGTTGGCTTTGGCGGCAACGTCCACCATGTGGGCTTGGCCTTGGTCGTCGAAATGGGTGAGTGAGCTCATGGGCAATTCAGAATGTGTGGGGAGGGGGGTAACAGGGGGTAAAAAGGCTGGGGCCGAAGCTAATTTACAGAACCTTCATGCATATCACGCATCATACGGGTATGACATTGCCACCACAGCACCCCAGAACCTCTGTCGCTCCCGGGCGGGCGATTGGGCTCCCAATCTGCGTCAAAGATCGCGGCCCCATTTTTTATGAAAAATAGGCCGCTAGCGCATATGCAGCGTGCGGGAGCAGCTCTTTTATTGATAGCAACCAGCGTCACCAGCACGACCTCGCTGCACGCGCAGACCAGCCCAGTCGGTGCAAAGCAGCTCCGCCAGCCAACTCCCCACGCTGGGCGACGGCAGCGACATGACGTTGAGCGCCGAGCGTCGGCTGGGGGACCGCATTGCCCGCAGCATTTACCGCGACCCTGATTACATCGATGACCCGGTGTTGGCCGAGTATGTGCAAAGCATCTGGCAACCCCTGTTGGCGGCCGCTCGCCTGCGGGGCGATTTGTCGCCTGAATTGCAAGAGCGCTTTGCCTGGGAAATCATGCTGGGCAAAGACCGCACCGTGAATGCGTTTGCGATGCCCGGCGGTTATTTTGGTTTGCATCTGGGCCTGATTGCGGTGGTGACCAGCCGGGATGAGCTGGCCTCGGTGCTGGGGCACGAGCTGAGCCACGTCACCCAGCGGCACATTGCCCGCTTGATGACCAAGCAAAACCAGCAAACCCCCTGGATGATTGGCGCCATGGTGCTGGGCGCGCTGGCCGCCAGCAAGAGCCCGGACGCCGGCAGCGCCATGATTGTGGGTGGCCAGGCCGTGGCCGCCCAAAACCAGCTCAACTTCTCCCGGGAGATGGAGCGCGAGGCGGACCGCGTGGGCTTTGGCGTCATGACCCAGGCGGGTTTTGAGGCGCAAGGCTTTGTGACCATGTTTGACAAGCTGCAGCAGGCCTCCCGGCTGAACGACAACGGCGCCTACCCCTACCTGCGCAGCCACCCGCTCACCACCGAGCGCATTGCCGACATGCAGGCACGCCAGCCCCTGGGCGCCAGCAGCGTGATCAACGCCACCCTGACGGCGGAGCATGCCATCGCCGCTTCCCGCGCCAGCGTGCTGGCGAATGCCAACATGGACGCCTTGCGCAGCGCCATTGCGGAGGCCGACAGCGCGCGGATGGCGCAGCAGCCGGCGGCCAAGCAGGCGGGCGTGTTGTACGGCGCGGCCTTGGCGGCCACCCAGCTGCGCGACTTCAAGCAGGCCCAAGCCTACCTGGCGCGTTTGCGCACCGCCGTCGGCACCGATGCGCCCGCCGCGCGACTCACGCAGCTGCTGGCCGTTGAAATGGCGCTGACGGCCGACCAGGTGCCGCAGGCCACGCAACTGATGGCCGCTTTGAGTGCCACCGCCAAACATCGGCCTGAGTTGATGCTGGCCGCCTCGGTGGCTGCGCGCTCCGGCCAGCGCCCATTGGCCAATGAGGCGGCTCAAAATTTGCAGGTTTGGGTCACAGACCACCCGACGGATGCGGGCGCCTGGCAGCAACTTGCCACGCTGTACACCGCCCAAGGTCAAACCCTGCGCGCCATTCGGGCCGAAGCCGAGACGCAGGTGGCGCGGCTGGACTATGCGGCTGGGGTGGACCGCTTGCGCGCGGCCCAAGACTTGATTCGCCAGGGCAAGGTGGGCGTGGATGGCCGGGTGGACCACATTGAGGCGTCCATCATCGACACCCGCAAACGCGAAATCGAACTACGGCTTAAAGAACAGACTCTCGACAAAGGTGTCAATTAACACGCTGAACACCGAGTAGATCAGCGAGCCCAGGAGCGCGGCGCCAAAGCCGCGCACATAAAAGCCGTCCAGCACCCCGGCGGCCGACCAGAACATCAGCGCGTTGATGACAAACAGGAACAAGCCCAGCGTGACCACCGTGATGGGCAGCGTGAGCACGGTCAGCACCGGTCGCAAAATCATGTTGAACAGGCCGATGACGAAGGCCGCAATCAGCGCCGCGCCAAAGCTGCTCACCACCACGCCGTTGTAAAGATAGGCCACGCCCAGCAGGGCGGCTGCGCTAAGCAGCCATTTGACGAGTAGTTTCATGGGCCGAGAATAGCACCGCAGGCTCAGCCGCGCCGGTGCCGCGCCCGGTTCAGCGCGGTTTGGGGAAACCGCTGTCCACCCACTGGCTGGCGCTGGCGCGGTTCAGCTTGAAATTGGGCGCCACGCGCACACAGGCCAGTTCATCACCGGCCTCGTCCTGCGCGGTCAAGGTGGCGTAGGGGTTGTCTTCGTCGGGCACGATGTCCAGCAACACCGTCACACGGGCCTCGCCCGCCACCACGGCAATGCTCTGGTGCAGCGAGGCGTGCAACTGCTGCTCTTGGCGGCGCACAAACTCGGACGCTGTTTTGACCAGCGTGATGAAAGCCGTGCCATCCAGCGGTTTGGGGTTCTTTTTGTCGCGCCCCATCGTCCAGGGCCCGACCAGCGCGGGCTCGGAGGCGCCGTCCAGCGTCATGGCCACGGCCCAGCCGTCATCGTCGTCGTTCTTGATCACACGCGCCGTCCAGCGTTCGTTTTGCCAGAGGCGGGGTGACTGGATCAGGGCGTCTTCGGAAGGGAAATCGGTCACGGGGGAGTCAGTCGTCAAGAAGAGAGGTGGCAAGGCGCGCGCGGCATGCGCGGCGCTAGGCCCTGCAGTTTAACGGCCGCGCTTGTGCCACCGGCATGGCCGGCCTCGCGCGCAAGTCCGGACAAGGCTTGGGGAAATAGGCCCTTTGGTCATAATTCCCTCACCTGAAAGGGGAGTAGCGACCTTGTGGCCAAAACGGCTTCAAGCGCTTGTGTTTCGTCAATACGTTGCTATGAAAATAGGAGCCGGAACACATAGAGGGGCCGCCAGGCTCTCTCCCGCAAGACCTTTGGGTGCGCACCCGCGCTCCACTTTTTTACAAAGGTCTTGTTATGCACACTATTGCGCCGCTGTGGCTCTGGGTCACGTTCGTTGGCATCGTTCTCGCCTCCCTCTTCATTGATTTTGTCGTCCTCAAAAAGCAGGGCGCGCACGACATTGGCGTCAAAGAGGCGCTGAACTGGTCGCTGGTCTGGGTGGCCTTGAGCTTTTTGTTCAACGCCCTGTTCTGGTGGGCCGTCAAAGACAGCACCGGCTCGGTGGAGCTGGCCAACCAGAAGTCGGTCGAGTTTCTGACCGGCTACCTGATTGAGAAATCGCTCGCGGTGGACAACATCTTTGTCTTCCTGCTGATCTTCACCTACTTTGCCGTGCCCTCGCAGTACCAGAAGCGGGTGCTGATGATTGGCATCATTGGCGCCATCGTGCTGCGCACGGTCATGATTTTGGTGGGCGGCTGGTTGCTGGCTGAATTTCACTGGATCTTGTACGTCTTCGGCGCCTTTTTGATTCTGACGGGCGTGAAGATGTGGTGGGCCGCTGGCCAGGAACCCAGCCTGGAGGACAACCCCGCGCTCAAGCTGCTGCGCCGCGTGCTGCCCGTGAGCAAGAACCACGACGGTGAAAAGTTCTGGACCGTGGAAAACGGCAAGAAGATTGCCACGCCGCTGTTCATGGTGATCTGCTTGGTGGCGCTCACCGACGTGATTTTTGCCGTGGACTCGATTCCCGCCATTTTTGCCATCACGCAAGACCCGTTCATCGTGCTGACCAGCAATGTGTTCGCCATTTTGGGCTTGCGCGCCATGTACTTTTTGCTGGCGGCTGTGGCCAACAAGTTCCACCTGCTGAACTACGGCCTGGCGGTGATTCTGGTCTTTATTGGCACCAAGATGTGTTTGATTGACGTGGTCAAAATCCCGGTGGGCGTGTCACTGGGCGTGGTGGTGGGCATTCTGGCCATCACCATGCTGCTGAGCCTGCGCTCGGCCACCGCCACCACCAAGCGCTAAAACCCTGTCGGGAGTGGGTGAACAGCGGGCGGGCTATGATGCCCGTCCCCTACTGGACAGACCCCTCTCGGACCCCTCACTTGGCAGTCATTTTTATCACCGACATCGAGTCGGCCATCAACTACTGGCGCGCTCAATCGCCCTCACCCGACGGATTTTCCCTGCCGGCCCCCACGCGGGCGCTGGCCGAGGTGTACGCGCACATGGTGATGGACCACGCCGACGAGGTGGACGAAACCGCGCTGCCGCCTGAGGCCATGGCCGCCTGGCTGGCCTGGTACGACAGCACCCAGGACACCCCGTGTATTGCCATTTGCTCCACCAGCCAGGGCGACGAAGAGTGCCGGGGCTGCGGGCGCACCTTTACCGAAGTGCAGTACTGGTTGGAGATGGGCCCGGTGGCCAAGCGCCAGACCTGGCACCGCATCACCCTGGAGAGCCGCGCGCTGCGCTTTAACCGCTACGCCGAACGCGCCGCCAAGTAAGGGCCGCCCGGTAAGGCGACGCCTGCCGGGCTTAGAGCGACATGCCGCCCGACACCTCAATCACCTCGCCATTGATGTAGCTGGCCTCGTCGCTGGCCAAAAACGCGTACACATTGGCAATTTCTTCGGGCTTGCCCAGGCGCTTGAGCGGCACCTTGGCCTCCAGGTCTTGGCGCACCTTCTCGGGCATGGCCGCCACCATGGGCGTGTTCACAAAACCGGGCGCCACCGCGTTCACCCGAATGCCTTTGGGGCCGAGCTCGCGGCTCCAGGTTTTGGTGAACCCGATCACGCCAAACTTGCTGGCGGCGTAGTTGGTCTGGCCAAAGTTGCCGTAAATGCCGACCACCGAGCTGGCGTTCAAAATCACGCCGCTGCCCTGCGCCACCATGGCGTCGGCCACGGCTTGCGAGCAATGAAACACGCCGCGCAGGTTCACATCAATCACCTTGTCGAACTGCTCGATGGTCATCTTCTGCAGGCGCGCATCCTGGGTGATGCCGGCGTTGTTCACCAGCACGTCAATGC
The DNA here is from genome assembly GCA_963781205.1 of uncultured beta proteobacterium. GTDB lineage: Bacteria > Pseudomonadota > Gammaproteobacteria > Burkholderiales > Burkholderiaceae_C > Rhodoferax. The sequence goes on from CAWAFG010000036.1 coordinate 94,844, forward strand.
GGCCAAATTGGGCCAGCACACCGGCCACCACGGCGTCCACGGCGGGGCGGTCGGTCACGTCCACCACAAAGCCATCGGCCTGAACACCGAGCGCCTGGCATTGCGCCACGGCCTCGTCCACGCCGGCTTGCGAGCGATCACACACGATGACGATGGCGCCCTCAGCGGCAAATTTAAGCGCCGTGGCCAGGCCAATGCCTTGGGCGGCGCCGGTGATGAGACTGACTTTGTTGAGCAAGCGGGGAGCGGTCATGGCAGATCAATACGCAAGGGTTAAGAAGCCGCTGATCTTAGTGCCCCCGCACGATCGCCCCCCTGACAAAGCAGGAGCGTGCTGGCCAAAAAATATATGAAAAATAGGCCTCTAGCCCCTGTGCAGCATGCGCAAGCAGCTATCAAAACCGTAGCAGTCATCAACCAGCCACGCTGCCACCGCGCGCGGCTCAGTCTTCTTCCTGCATCACCCCGTCGATGTAATACCAGCGCCCGTCCTGGCGCACAAAGCGGCTGGTCTCGGCCATGCGCTGCGCGCCATTGCCGTCCCGGCAGCGGGCGACAAAGTCCACCACCCCGGCGTCGCCCGTCATCTCGGCGTGGCGCACTTCCAGCCCCAGCCATTTCACCGGCGGCAACTCCAGATCACCCGGCGAGGTGGACGCATGCCAGGTGGCCAACAGGTAGTCAATCAGCCCCAGCACATAAGCGCTGTAGCGCGATCGCATCAGCGCCTCGGGCGTCGGGGCGTGGCGCCCCTCTTTCAACCCGGCGTGCCAGGGGCCGCAGCAATCAGCGTAGGGCAAGCCGCTTTCGCAAGGGCAAGCGCCACGAACGGGGTGCAGGTTTTTTTTCATGGGGCGATCGTAGCGCCGGGGGCCGCGCAGCGCCAGACCCTCCGCGTGGCGTTTACCATCGGCCCATCGCTCCCTTCCCACTGACTCTTTCACGCACACGAAAGCCTCCCCATGAATTTCGGACTTGCCGCGCACCGCCTTCACCGCCTCGGCCATGACAGCGGCCTGCTGCACTGGGCCCGCACCTGCGCGCCCGCCCTTCAAGCGCTGGGCCTGCGCCTGCACGCCACCGGCGGCGCGCACGATGCGCTGGTCAAAAAAGCCCTGCTCAGCGAGCAACTGGTGGCCGTGGGCGACGGGCGCGACGGCGGCCTCATGCGCCTGGTGTCCCGCATGGCGGGCGGGCTCACGCCAGAGTCCGCGCTGGACGGCATGTTCTTTCTGATTGACCCGGTGGACCCCACCTCGCTCTACCCCGAGGCGCAGGCGCTCAAACGCCAGTGCGTGATTCACGGCAAGCCTTTTGTGGCCACCGTGGCCGGCGCCATTGAATGGGTGGCGGTGGAGTTGGCCAGCGCAGGCCTGGCCGCCCAGGCCCCGCCCGAAGCCAAAGCCCTGTTTGCGCTGGAAGAACAATCTTTGGCGCTGATTGCCCACGACGCGCGCAAAGAACAAATGGTGGACTTTGCCGGCACCCACTTTGACCTGCTCTCACGCTTTGCCAGCCGCGTGGCCACCGGCACCACCGGCAGCCGCCTGAACGAGATGGCCTGGTCGCGCGGCTGGCCTGCCGACACGCCCTGGGTCACCCGCTACCAAAGCGGCCCGCTGGGCGGTGATGCGCAAATTGCCGAACTGGTGCTGGACCGTCGTGTGCCAAAAAGTCATCTTCTTTGAAGACCCGCATGTGGCCCGCCAGCACGAGGCCGACATTCAACTGCTGGAGCGCGCGGTGTACAGCGCCGCCGCCAGCACCACTTGCTACAACACCCCTGCCATGGCCCAACGCTGGGCGCAGGCGGTGAACACCTTGAGCGGAACTCTCTGATGGACCTGCCCTCGCACCAACTCTCCATGACCGTGTTGATGACGCCCGACACGGCCAACTTCTCCGGCAAAGTGCACGGCGGCAACCTGCTCAAGCTGCTGGACCAGGCCGCCTACGCCTGCGCCAGCCGCTACGCCGGGCACTACGTGGTCACGCTCAGTGTGGACCAGGTGGTGTTTCGCCAGCCCATTCATGTGGGCGAACTCGTCACCCTGCTGGCCTCGGTCAACCACACCGGCACCTCGTCCATGGAGATTGGCATCAAGGTGATTGCCGAGAACATTCGCGAGCGCGTGGTGCGCCATGTGAACAGCTGCTTCTTCACCATGGTGGCGGTGGACGAACACGGCAAACCCGTGCCCGTGACGCCCTTGGAGCCCAAGCACGGCAGACGAGCGCCGCCGCCATTCAGCGGCTGAAGTGCGCAAGCAAATGCGCCGCGAAATGGACCAGCGTTTCAGCGCCCTGCGCGCGCCCATGGAGCCGCCTCCGCCTAAAGGCGCAGGGCTTGGCGTTGGCAGGGTGCTGGTCAACCAGTCACGCACCTGCGCCGCCACCCAGGGGCCGTCGTCCAGCGGCAAGTCGTGCCCCGCGCTGGGGTGCAACCGCAAGGGGGTGCGCCACACCCGCGCCAGAGTCTTGGAGCAATTCACTGACACCAGTTGGTCGTGTTCACTGGCCAACAGCAGGGTGGGCACGGCCGGTGGCGTCACAGGCGCCCGGTAGCGCGCGGCGGCCAGCAACTGGCGCAAGGCATTGGCGCGCGACACCGGGTTGGCCGCGCGCAGCGCCAGCCACTGCGGCAACACCGCCTCGGGCTGATTCGCCCAATGGTTGCTCGTCAAACGCAGCACGGCGCGCTCCCAGTCTTCGTCACTGGCGCGGCTCAGCATCAGGCGCATCAACACGCCGTAGTTGGCCGGTCTGAGCCGTTGGTAAAACGGGCTGAAGGGCCGCAGGCTGGTGTTGATCAGCACCTGGCTCACCACCTCTTGCGGGTGCGCCTGCGCCCACGCCACGGCCACCATGGCGCCCAGCGACATGCCCAGCAGGCGCACCGGCCCGTCCACCTGGCGCAAGGCCAATTGCGTGCGGCAGTGCGCCACCATGGCCGGCACCCGCGTTGGGCTGGGGAATGAATTCAAGTGCCCGTTGCCCGGCACGTCCAGCGCCACCACCCGGCTGCCCGGCAGGGCTCTGCGCAAACTCGTCCACAAAACTGCCCCAGTGCCGGCTCTCGCGGGTCAGGCCGCGCAAAAACACCCAGGTGGGCAACACCACGCTGGTGGGGGTTGGCGCTGGGTTTTCAGGGTTGGGGGTCGACATGGGCTCCAGCATGGCGCCTCAATACCAATCTTGCAAGGCGCGCGCATGGTGCGGGGCGCGGGCGTCGCCCAGCGGTTGCCACAGTTGGTGGCCGCTGGCCGCGCGTGAGAGAAAGTCCAGCAACAACTGGTGCTGGCGCAGCACGCGCTGCTGGCGGTGCTCAATCAGCGGGTTGAACATGCCGTGGCGAGAAAACAGCTGGCGCGGGTTCTTCTTCACCCACAGCCACGAGCCCATCTCCAGCGTCAGCGGCAAAAACACCCGCGCCGGGTCGGTGCACGCTTGCTGGTACAGGTGGTCCCACAAATCACCATGCGCCAAATACTGCCCGCTTTGCGGCTCAATGATGTAGCGGTGGTGGCTGTGCGACTGCACAAAAATGCTTTTCAGCGCGTGCAACTCCGCCAGGTGCGCAATGGGCGCCCGCGTGTGGGCGTAGGGAAACCAGATGCGGTCGCGCCGCCCAAAACCCGAGTGGCAGTCCACCGACAGGCTGAACCGGCGTGACAACAACTCTTGCTCCACCACCTCGACCACGGCCAGGTTTTCCGGCTCCATGGGCACGCCTTTCAAGCCCCGAAACCAGGGCAAGCCCGCGCTGATGCGTTGCCCGCCCACCAGAAACGGCACCGGCTCCAGCGCATCCACCGGGGCGTTGCGCATCAAATCCACACCGTTGGGGTTGGCCCGCGTGCCCAGCGCCATGCCACCGGGGTTCACCAGCGGCATGAACACCAGCCGCACCGACTCCAACTGGCGGTGCAGCGTGCTGTCCCACTGCAGGCGCATCACCAGGCTGTGCAGGTAGGCAATCACCACCTCCGCGCCAATGCGCTCCAGCCCGTGCACGCCGCCAAAGTAGCCCACCACGCGGGTACGTCGATGGAGGGGTTGCCCAGCGCCACCGCGTGCACCGGAAAACGCGCGCCGCTGGCCAGGCTCACCTCGCACACGGTGCGCGTGTCCAGCCGGGCGCCACCCAGCTCAATGATGCGCTCCAGCGCGGCCAGTTCAGGCAACTCAGACGTGGCCATGGCAGCGCCATTGATTGAAAAACAGGGGGTGTTGGGGCAGCATCACGGGCCAGCATACAAGCGCCCTGCGCCCTCTTGCAAGCCGTGAAACGCGGGGTGTCTGATCGGCGCACTGGGGCGGTTTTATTCCAGCTTTGTCACACGCCCGTCACGTCTTGGCGGTAGTTTGGAGGCCGGTTTAACTTGGCAGTTGCTGCCCCCATCACCATGTTTTACAAAGCCGCTTTCATTCGCGCCGTGGCCATTCCCGTCTGCCTGGCCTGGGGTCTGGTGGAATTCATGGCGCTGCAACGCGCCCGCCTGCTGGGCCGGCGCGGCACGCGCACGGCCTGAGCCGGCGCCCGCGCGGCGCCGGGCGTCAGAAGCTTTCCCAGTCCCCTTCAGCGCCGGGTTTAGGTGCGGGCGCCACAGCCGCAGGCGCCGCCGCTTGGCCACCCAAGCGGGCGGCGTTGCCCGCCAGCTTGGCCGGTGCACGGGGTGCTGCGCTGCACCCGAGGTGCCGCTACTTGGGCCGGGCGGGGTCGGGCTGGCGCTTTGGGGGGTGGTGCGGCGCGGCGAACGCTGCCCTCTGGCAGCTTGAACACCGACACCACCCGCACCAAGTCCCGCGCCTGGTCTCTCAGGCTGTCGGCAGCGGCCGCGCTTTCTTCCACCAGCGCGGCGTTTTGCTGCGTGGTCTGGTCCATCTGCTGCACCGCCTCGCCCACCTGCGCCACGGCCTGGGATTGCTCCACGCTGGCTGCGCTGATCTCGCCCATCAAATCCGTCACCCGGCGAATGCTGGTCACCACCTCGGTCATGGTCGCACCCGCCTGGTCCACCAGGGCCGAGCCCTGATCCACCCGCTCAACGCTGACCCCGATCAAGGTTCTGATCTCTTTCGCCGCCTCGGCTGAGCGGCCGGCCAGGCTGCGCACCTCGCTGGCCACCACGGCAAAGCCACGGCCCTGCTCACCGGCGCGCGCAGCTTCCACCGCAGCGTTCAGCGCCAAGATGTTGGTTTGAAACGCAATGCCGTCAATCACGCCAATGATTTCCGAGATGCGGTGTGAGGCCGCGCTGATGCCCTTCATGGTGTCCACCACCTGGGCCACCACCTCGCCCCCCTTCACAGCCACGCTGCTGGCGCTTTGGGCCAGCTGATTGGCGGTGCGGGCGCTGTCGGCGTTTTGGTGCACGGTGGAGCCCACTTGCTCCATGGCTGCGGCGGTTTCTTCCAGCGCACTGGCCTGGCTCTCGGTGCGGGAAGACAAGTCGTTGTTGCCCTGGGCAATTTGCGTGCTGGCCACGGCCACACTGTCCGAGCCATCACGCACGGTGGTCACCACCTCGGCCAGGCTGGCTTGCATCTCTTGCAGCGCCTCCAGCAGCTGCGCCGTCTCGTTGGTGCCCTGCACCATGACGCGCACACTCAAGTCACCGCCTGCCACCGCACGCGCCACCTTCACGGCATGGCTCATGGGCGAGGTGATGCTGCGCACAAACACCAGCCCCAGCGCCAACGCCCCGCCCATCACCAGCAACAGCAAGCCCACCATCAACCACATGGCGCTGCGCAGGCTCTGCACCCGGTCTTCCAGCGTGCCCACCAGGCCTTGCATGGCCACCGTGTTGAAGGCGTACAAACCATCAATCGTGCGGGTGAATTCGTCAAAGAAAACGTTGGGCGCCATGGTCAGGGTGGGCGCGTCCATCACCTCGCGGCTGGCCACGGCCATGGTGGCGGCAATTTGCGTCTTCAGCGCGTCGATGCCCCCTGACAGCTGGGTTTTGAGGGCCGGGTCGGCTTGAGCGGTTTTGTCCAGGCTGCGCATCATGTCGCCATACAACTCGTTCACCCGGGACTGCAGCGCCTGCACCGTGGCGCGCCCTTCAGGCGGCAACTCGCCTTTGGTCAAAAAGCCCGCGCCCTGCGCCCGCAGCACGCCCATTTTTTCAGCCAGCCAGGGCGCTTGCACCAGTGAGGCATGAATCAACGCGCTGGTGGCCAGCGCCGGGTCTTGGGACAACTTGTATTCGTCCAGCACCCGCTCGTTGAACACCATCAACGAGGCAATCAACTGCGTGTGCTGCTTCAGGCTGTCGCCCTGCTGCAGTTGGCGCCCGGCCACCGCCTGCTCCAGCGCCGTCCAGGCTTGGCGGTGCTCGGCCCAGCTGGACACCAGCGCCGGTGAGGCCGCCTTGGCGCTCAGGCTCGCATCGACGGCGCCAATGGCCTTGCCCACGGCGTCCCGCACGGCGGGGCGGCGTGCGGCCAACTCTGCGCTGCCCGCCAGCATGCCGGCGGAAATGCCACGGTGCTGCTGCATCAGCTGCACCACTTTTTGCACCGCAATGGCCGGCTGCGTGCCGTCCGCCTCCAGGCGCGCCACCGAAATTTCGCCCAGCGCGCGGTTCACGTACACCGTGGTCGGCACCGCCACCAGGGCCAGCGCCAGCACACCCAAGATCAGGAATTTGTGAGAAAGACTTAAACGATGCAAAACCGACATGACAACTCCCTTTGCGTAGGTCTTTGAAGAAGACCGTGTGCACGCTCATTGGCTGAACGTGCGCCTGACAAAGGCACACCACGTCTGGAGAAGGCGGACTGAGTCTTGTTGGAGCGCCGTGTGCGCCCCTGTCCGCTGCAACCCTGACATTTCAGAAACAAAGCGGCGCTTGTGCCAGCGCCTGCCCAGTTCCCGGCAACCCCGCTGTCTTTCATGGCGTCCAAGCGCGTCAGACCGGTAGTTTTGCGAGCCCGCCTTTCGGTCGGGTGTGCCTTTATTAGGGTTTACTCTAGACCGCGCAAGCCCACAGTGGCAACTGCTGGTCGCCGCTAATGTGCTGTGGCCAAAAAGACCCAAATAAATTGATTCACATCAAGTCCAGATGTGTCCCGCGCGCAACAGCCCGCCCGCCAAGGCCTGGCGAGCACGGCTTGCAAGCGCCTTACCCCACTGGCCCATAATCGACAAAAAATCAATCTCAGGGACGGGATAAATCAATGGCTACCCTCATACCGGCGCTCGGCGCCTGCGTGTCACGCATGACCGCAGGCGAGCGCCGTCTGGCCGAACGGCTGGAACACAAGCTCGACGACGACTACCTGCTTTGGTACGACGTGCCCATGGGCCCGCGCAACACGCACCCGGACTTTTGCGTGATGCACCCGCGCCGCGGCATCTTGGTGCTGGAGGTCAAAGACTGGCGCCTCAGCACCATCTTGCAGGCCGACAAGCAAAACTGGGAAATCATGGGCGACAACGGCCCCAAGACCGTGATCAACCCGCTGGAGCAAGCCCGCCAATACGCGCACCAAGTGGTGAAGGCGCTAGAGCGCGACGCGCAACTGGTGCAGCCCGAGGGTGCGCACGCGGGCAAGCTGGCTTTCCCCTGGAGCTACGGCGTGGTGTTTACCAACATCACCCGCAAGCAGTTTGAAGCGGCCGAACTCCACAAGGCCATCGAGCCGCAGCGCGTCATCTGCCAAGACGAAATGCTGGAGAGCGTGGACGCCGAAGACCTGCAAAGCCGCCTGTGGGAGATGTTCCCCTACGGCATGCGCGGCGTCATCAGCCTGCCGCAAATGGACCGCGTGCGCTGGATCATGTTCCCCGAAGTGCGCGTGCAACAAGGCACCCTGTTTGACGACGATGATGCCGACGCCCAGCTGCCCGACATCATGCGCGTGATGGACCTGCAGCAAGAGCAACTGGCCCGCAGCTTGGGCGACGGCCACCGGGTCATTCACGGCGTGGCGGGCTCGGGCAAGACCATGATTCTGGGCTACCGCGCCGAATATTTGGCGCAGGCCAGCACCGCCTTCAGCAAGCCCATCCTCATCCTCTGCTTTAACGAACCGCTGGGCGTGAAGCTGCACAGCGTCATGCAGGCCAAGGGCTTGGGCGGGCGGGTGCATGTGCGGCATTTTCATAAATGGTGCCGTGACCAACTGGTCACCTACGGGCAAACCATTCCCCAACAAGGCCCGCGCCTGTTTGACGAGATGGTGGACAACGTCATACGCGGTGTGGACCGCAAACAAATCCCCAGCGGCCAATACCAGGCGGTGATGCTGGACGAAGGCCACGACTTTGCCCCCGAATGGCTCAGATTAGTGACGCAAATGGTGGACCCCAC
>CAWAFG010000037.1:0-34778 GCA_963781205.1 uncultured beta proteobacterium
TGGCCGTGGGCGCTGCCATTCAGGGCCAGGTCTTGTCAGGTGACCGTAAAGACGTGCTGCTGTTGGACGTGACACCTCTGTCATTGGGCATTGAAACCCTGGGCGGCGTCATGACCAAGATGATCACCAAGAACACGACCATTCCGACCAAGTTCGCACAGACGTTCTCGACGGCTGATGACAACCAGCCCGCCGTGACCATCAAGGTGTTCCAGGGTGAGCGTGAGATCGCCGTGGGCAACAAAATGCTGGGTGAGTTCAACTTGGAAGGCATTCCACCAGCATCGCGCGGTACGCCTCAAATTGAAGTGTCATTTGACATTGACGCCAACGGCATTCTGCACGTCGGCGCCAAAGACAAAGGCACAGGCAAAGAAAACAAGATCACGATCAAGGCCAACACGGGCTTGTCGGAAGCTGAAATTCAGCAAATGGTGAAAGACGCCGAGCTGAACGCCGAAGATGACAAGAAAAAGCTGGAACTGGTGCAAGCCAAGAACCAGGCCGATGCCAGCCTGCACAGCGTGAAGAAGAGCCTGACCGACTACGGCGACAAGCTCGAAGGCGAAGAGAAAGCCAAGATCGAAACAGCGGTCAAGGAGCTGGAAGACGCCCTCAAAGGTGACGACAAAGCCCTGATCGAAGAGAAGAGCACAGCACTGATGACGGCCAGCCAGAAACTCGGCGAGCACATGTACGCTGACGCTCAGGCCAAGGAAGCGGCACAGGGTGGCGGCGCTGAAGCCGGCCCCTCGGCTGGACAGGCCTCCGCTCACGAAGCTGACGACAACGTCGTTGATGCTGAAGTGAAAGAAGTCAAAAAGGACTAAGCGCTTGCGCTGACTACCGCTGATAAGCGCCGCGTTGAACACTTTGGGTGCAACGCGGCGTTTGTACTGAAACTGGGCAAGAAAGACAATGGCTAAAAGAGATTTTTACGAGGTTCTTGGTGTCCCCAAGAATGCGTCTGACGACGAAATCAAAAAGGCATATCGCAAACATGCGATGAAGCACCACCCTGACCGCAACCAGGGTGAAGCCTCCAAAGCGGCCGAAGAGAAATTCAAGGAGTCCAAGGAAGCCTACGAGATGTTGTCGGACCCGCAAAAGCGGGCTGCCTACGACCAGCATGGCTTTGCTGGCGTGGACCCCAATATGCGTGGCGGTCCTGGTGGCGACAACATGGGTGGCTTTGGCGAGGCTTTTAGCGACATTTTTGGTGACATGTTTGGTCAGCAACGGGGACGCGCGGGCAGGCGGTGGACGGCAAGTCTTCCGCGGCAGCGACCTGAGCTACGCCATGGAAGTGACGCTGGAAGAGGCGGCCAAGGGCAAAGACGCGCAGATTCGCATCCCGAGCTGGGACAACTGCGAGTTGTGCCACGGCAGCGGCGCCAAGCCCGGGACCCAGGCCAAAACCTGTGGCACCTGCGCTGGCTCAGGCCAAGTTCAGATGCGTCAAGGCTTCTTCAGCGTGCAGCAAACTTGCCCCACTTGCCGCGGCAATGGCAAAGTGATCGCCGAGCCTTGCACGGGATGCCACGGTCAAGGCAAGATCAAGAAGCAGAAAACGCTGGAAGTCAAAATCCCCGCTGGCATTGACGGCGGCATGCGAATTCGCAGCTCCGGCAATGGCGAGCCCGGCACCAATGGCGGGCCTCCTGGCGATCTGTACATTGAAATCCGTCTTAAAAAGCACGATATTTTTGAGCGCGATGGTGATGACATTCATTGCTCGGTGCCTATCAGCATCATCACCGCCTCATTGGGCGGAGAGATTGATGTGCCCACACTGGCGGGCAAAGCGGCCATTGACATCCCTGAAGGCACGCAGACCGGCAAGCAGTTCCGCCTGCGCGGCAAGGGCATCAAGGGCGTGCGCGCAAGTTACCCCGGTGATTTGTACTGCCACATCACGGTGGAAACACCGGTCAAGCTCAGCGAGCACCAGCGAAAATTGCTCAAAGAGCTGGACGAGTCGCTGAAAAAAGGTGGCGGCAAGCACTCCCCAGGTGGCGACAGTTGGGCCGACCGACTGAAAAACCTCTTTAGTTGATACGAATCAATTTGCATCTGAAGAACTGATGCCCAATGAATGCCGTGCGGTCTGACTCAGACCCCACGGCATTTTTTTCGCCTGAACGGCGAAGGCATGGGGAAGAGGAGAAATAGCAACATGAGCGTCAACATCACATTTTTGGGCGGCACCGGGACCGTCACCGGGTCCAAATATTTAGTGCAGCACGACGGCAAGCGCTTGCTGGTCGATTGCGGCCTGTTTCAGGGCTACAAACTATTGAGGCTTCGCAACCGCGCGCCGCTGCCGATTGCCCCTGATCAGATTGATGCCGTCCTTTTGACGCATGCTCACCTGGACCACAGTGGTTACCTGCCCTTGTTGGTCAAAGACGGTTTTACCGGGCACGTGTATGCGACACGCGGCACCCGCGATTTATGCCGCATCTTGCTGCCCGACAGCGGCCACATTCAGGAAGAGGACGCCGCTTTTGCCAACCGGCACGGGTTTTCCAAACATGCGCCCGCCCTGCCGCTTTACACCCGCCAGGACGCATTGGATTGCCTGCCGCAAATCAAAGCAATGGACTTCGGTAAAGCCATCACGCTGATGCCGGGTTGGCGCGCCACTTTTCAGCCCGCTGGCCATATTTTGGGGGCCGCCAGTATCTTGCTGGAGGTCGCCGGGCGGCGAATATTGTTTTCAGGTGACCTAGGGCGACCTGACGACCTCATCATGAGCCCGCCCGACCCCGCGCCCCTGGCAGACACGGTCTTGATCGAATCCACTTATGGCAACAGGACGCACCCCACGGAAGATGTGCTGGCGGAACTGAGTCCCGCGCTTCAAAAGTTGACTAAGCGGGGCGGTGTGGCCGTCATTCCCGTCTTTGCAGTGGGCCGAGCACAAGCGCTGCTGCATGCCATTCATCTGCTGAAACTGCGAGGCGATTTACCCAAATCTTTGCCCGTGTTCCTGGACAGCCCAATGGCCGTCCACACGACCCACCTATTTGACAAACATCCCGGCGAGCACCGTTTGAGCGACAAAGAAACCCATGCGCTGACGCATTCGGCGGTGATGGTCAACAGCACAGACGAATCAAAAGCACTGGCAAGTCGCCACGGACCCATGGTGATTCTCTCGGCCAGCGGCATGGCGACCGGCGGGCGAGTACTGCATCATCTAGCGCACTACGCCAGCAACCACCGCAACATGATTGTGCTGACCGGTTTTCAGGCTGCTGGCACCCGGGGCGCGGCACTGGCAGCCGGGGCTGCCAGTATTCGCATTCATGGACGGGATGTGGACATCAAGGCCGAGGTCGTGCAACTGCAATCTGCGTCGGCCCATGCGGACGGTAACCAGCTATTGGCCTGGTTGAAAGCCATGCCGGAAGCGCCCGGTCAGGTGTATGTGGTGCACGGAGAGTTGGAGCAATCTGACGCTTTTCGCAAACGGATCAAACACGAACTCGGTTGGCGTGCGGTGGTACCGGAACATGGTTCGACCTGGCCCGCGTGACACCACGCTGCAGACAGGCCATGCACCCGTTTGCGGGTTGCAGCCGATGCGCGAAAATACGGCACCACCCTGACATTTCTATTGGATTGAAGCAAGCAAGGCCTTATGCGTGAATTTTTGACCGCCGCGTTTTACAAGTTTGTTGATTTGCCCGACTTCGTTGACCTGAAGCCGCCACTTTTGGCCTGTTGCGAGGCCAATGAGGTGAAGGGCATGATTCTGCTCGCGCAAGAGGGCATCAACAGCACCATTGCCGGACCCGAGGCGGGCGTTCGCGCCGTGTTGGCCACATTGCGCCAGGACCCCCGATTCGCTGACCTGCAGCACAAAGAGGCGTGGTCCACCAAATCACCGTTTTACCGGATGAAAGTTCGGCTGAAGAAGGAAATCGTCACCATGGGCATGCCCGAGGTCAGCCCCACGAAGATGGCCGGCACCTATGTGAAGCCACAGGACTGGAACGCCTTGATCAGCGACCCCAACGTGGTGGTGGTTGACACCCGAAACGACTACGAGGTTGGCATTGGCACTTTCACTGGCGCCTTGAACCCCGACATTCAGAGTTTTGCGCAACTCCCCGACTGGGTGGCGGGCCATGCCGCGCTGAACCCGACCACGGGCCAAAAGCCCAAGGTGGCGATGTTTTGCACCGGCGGCATACGTTGTGAAAAATCAACGGCGCTGTTGCGGGCGCAAGGGTTTGATGAGGTGTTTCATCTGGAAGGCGGCATTCTCAAATATCTGGAAACCGTTCCTGAGGCGCAGAGCCTTTGGGAGGGGCAATGCTTTGTGTTTGACGAGCGCGTCTCAGTAGGCCACGGCTTGGTGCCGGGCCCACATGGCCTGTGCCGCGCCTGTCGCCATCCGCTCAACGATGCGGACATGGCTTCACCCTTGTTTGAGGCTGGCGTCAGCTGCCCCAAATGCCATGCCACGACGCTTGAGACCCAAAAGAACAGCGCCCGCGAACGCCAACGCCAATGGGAGCTGGCCAAGGCCCGTGGCGAGCAACCGCCGATTGGGCAAACCCTGCCTCGCGCTGCATGAGCGACTCAGCGCCCTTCCCTGTTCTTTATTCGTTTCGCCGTTGTCCCTATGCAATGCGGGCCCGGTTGGCGCTGCTGGCCAGTGGCCAGCAATGTGAGCTGCGGGAGGTGGTACTGCGCGACAAGCCGGCGGCCTTGCTGGCGGTATCCCCCAAGGCCACGGTTCCGGTGCTGGTCACGACCGCGGGACAGGTGATCGAGCAAAGTCTGGAGATCATGCTTTGGACCTTGCGCCAGAATGATCCAGAGGGCTGGCTGGGACAAGGCGAGTCACTGCTGAGCCGAGCGCTGGCGTTGATCGAGCGCTGTGACGGCGACTTCAAGCACCAACTGGACCGCTACAAGTACCCCCACCGTTATGACTTGCCTGATGGTTTGGCCCATCGGGCGCTGGCCTGTGAATTCTTGAACGACTTGAATACACGCCTTCAGGACAACGGCCACCTGTTGCGCGAAACACCCAGCCTCGCCGACATGGCCATTGCCCCTTTCGTGCGGCAGTTTGCACACACGGATCCGGATTGGTTTTCGGCGCAACCATGGCCCGCTTTGCAGGCCTGGTTGGCCCAGTTTGAAACGTCGGCGCTGTTTCTGCGGGCGATGCCCAAGTTCCCGCCATGGGCACCAGAGCAAGCCCTTCTGATCTTCCCCGACGCCAGCTCACTATCAATTAAGTAGCGGCTTGCGCAGGAAGGACGTGCGCTAGAGGCCGATTTGGCTCAAATTTTGAGCATCAAGCGCTCGCGTGCTGCTTGGTACTGCTGCTTGAGTTGGGCAATGTAATCCCCTGCCGTTTGCACCTTGTTGACCGCACCAATGCCCTGTCCGCAACCCCAGATGTCTTTCCATGCTTTGGTTTTGTCACCGGCAAAATTCATCTTGCTGGGGTCGCTTTCAGGCAAATGATCGGGGTCCATGCCGGCGTTGCGAATACTGGGCGCCAGGTAGTTACCGTGCACACCGGTGAACAAATTGCTGTAAACGATGTCGTCCGAATTGCTGGCCACAATGGACTGCTTGTAGGCCTCAGACGCTCGCGCTTCTTCGGTGGCAATGAAGGCAGAGCCGATATAGGCAAAGTCCGCCCCCATGGCCTGCGCCGCCAGCACCGCATCGCCGGTTGAGATGGACCCACTGAGCGCCACCGGGCCATCAAACCATTGGCGAATTTCCTGAATCAAGGCAAACGGGCTTTTCACCCCCGCGTGACCACCGGCGCCGGCGGCCACGGCGATCAGGCCGTCAGCGCCCTTCTCAATCGCCTTGTGCGCGTGTTTGTTGTTGATGACATCGTGCAACACCACACCGCCATAGGAGTGCGCCGCAGCGTTGATGTCTTCGCGGGCACCCAACGACGTGATGATGATGGGCACCTTGTATTTCACACACAGCGCCATGTCGTGTTCCAGTCGCTCATTGCTCTTGTGCACGATCTGGTTAATGGCAAACGGCGCTGCAGGTTGATCTGGATGCGCCTTGTCATGGGCTGCCAGCGCCTCGGTGATTTCAATCAGCCACTCTTCCAGCAATTCGGCGGGGCGGGCATTGAGCGCCGGCATGGAGCCCACCACACCGGCCGTGCACTGCGCAATCACCAGCTTGGGGTTGCTGATGATGAACAGTGGCGAGCCGATCACCGGAAAAGGCAAATGATTCAGAGGCGCGGGTAACTTGGACATGGGTTCTTTCTAAAATCAGACCATCACATTATTGGCAAAACAGGCCGCAAATCCTTGTCAGATCTGCGACAGCAGCTATCAAATAAGGAGTGATTGCTTTAGAAGGAATCCAGCGCCAACTCGGTCACGCTTTGGGCGCCGTCAATGATGGCGTCCCGCACGCCTGGCACTTTGGTCAGGTGGTGATCGGCGTAGAAGCGTGCCGTGGTGATCTTGGCTTTCATGAAGGCCACATCCACACCAGCCGCGATTTGGTCTTGCGCCACCAGCAATGCGCGGCCCAACTGCCAACCGGCGACCAGGTTGCCCGCCAGCATGAGGTAAGGCACGCTGCCGGAGAACACGGCGTTGGGGTTGGAACGGGTATTGGTGGCTACAAAAGTGACCACGTCCAAAAACCCTTCGCGCGCTGCTTTCAGGCGCTTGGCCACAGCCAACGCATCGGTGTCGCCGCGCTGAGTCAACAAGGTTTCGGTGGCTTCAATTTGAGCGGCGATGCCCTTGGCGATCTGGCCGCCATCCCGCGCTGTCTTGCGCCCAACCAAGTCATTGGCCTGAATGGCCGTTGTGCCTTCGTAAATGGTCAAAATCTTGGCGTCCCGGTAGTACTGGGCTGCGCCGGTTTCCTCGATAAAACCCATGCCGCCATGCACTTGCACGCCCAGCGACGTGACCTCCAAGCTCATCTCAGTGCTGTACCCTTTGATCAACGGCACCAAGAACTCATAAAACGCCTGATTCTGCTTGGCGGTATCGGCGTCAGGGTGGTTGTGTGCGGTGTCGTAGGCGGCAGCGGCCACCGTGGCCATGGCGCGGCAGCCTTCAACGTAGGACCGCATCGTCATCAACATGCGCTTCACATCAGGGTGGTGAATGATGGCAGCGGCGGCTGGCTGTGAGCCGTCCACAGGGCGACTCTGCACACGGTCTTTGGCAAACGTGACCGCCTTCTGGTACGCCCGCTCTGCAATGGCAATGCCCTGGACGCCCACGCCGAAACGTGCGGCATTCATCATGATGAACATGTATTCCAAGCCCCGATTTTCCTCTCCCACCAGAAAACCGGTAGCGCCGCCGTGGTCGCCAAATTGCAAGACGGCGGTGGGGCTGGCCTTGATGCCGAGTTTGTGCTCGATGCTCACGCAATGCACGTCATTGCGTGCACCCAGCGTGCCATTGGCATTGACGAGGAACTTGGGCACCACAAACAGGCTGATGCCCTTCACACCTTCTGGGGCGCCGGCGGCGCGGGCCAACACGAGATGGACGATGTTTTCCGCCATGTCGTGTTCACCCCAGGTGATGAAAATTTTGGTGCCAAACACCTTGTAGCTACCGTCGCCCTGCGGCTCAGCGCGGCTACGCACGGCCGCCAAGTCACTGCCAGCCTGCGGCTCGGTCAGGTTCATGGAGCCGGTCCATTTACCACTCACCATGTTTTCCAGGTAGGTGGCCTTCAGCGAATCCGAACCCGCGGTGAGCAAGGCCTCAATGGCACCGTCAGTCAGCAAGGGGCACAGCGCGAAGCTCATGTTGGCCGAGTTTTGCATCTCGCCCACGCTGGCACCAATCAACTTGGGCAAGCCCTGGCCGCCAAAGTCCACCGGGTGCTGCAAACCTTGCCAGCCGCCTTGCACAAACTGCGCAAACGCCTCTTTGAACCCTGGTGTCGACGTGACCTTGCCGTCTTTCCAGCTTGAGGGGTTCTTGTCGCCCTCCCAATTCAGGGGACTCAAGACGCCTTCATTGAACTTGGCCGCCTCTTCCAGCACCGCCTGGGCGGTGTCCAGTCCGGCATCCTCAAAACCAGGAAGTGTCGCAACTTGGTCAATGCCAGCAAGGTGCTGGATGTTGAACATCATGTCTTTAACGGGGGCAACATAGCTCATGAAGAATCTCCTGACGAATGGGGAAAGAGGCGTTTTGGCGGTTGTCGGGACAACTGGCTTGCGAAAACGCGAAAAAAAAGGGCATCGATCACGATGCCCTCGGTTCGACGGGCTTAAAGCGCCGCCACGAGTTCCGGCACAGCAACAAACAAGTCCGCTTCCAGACCGTAATCAGCCACGGAGAAGATTGGGGCTTCTGGGTCCTTGTTGATCGCCACGATCACTTTGGAGTCCTTCATGCCCGCCAAGTGCTGAATCGCACCGCTGATGCCGCAGGCGATGTACAGCTGTGGCGCCACAATTTTGCCGGTCTGGCCCACTTGCCAGTCATTGGGCGCGTAGCCTGCATCCACTGCCGCACGAGAAGCGCCCATGGCCGCACCCAGCTTGTCGGCCAGGGGGGTCATGACTTCGTTGAATTTTTCAGAGCTGCCCAAGGCGCGTCCACCGGACACGATGACCTTGGCAGACGTCAACTCAGGGCGGTCGTTCTTGGCAATCTCTGCCTTCACGAACACGGCCTTGTCGCTCGCACCAACAGCAGTCACTGTTTCCACGGCGGCAGAGCCACCGGTGGCAGCGGCCGGGTCAAAGCCGGTGGTACGAACAGTGAGGACCTTGACGGCATCCAGACTTTGGACGATGGCAATGGCGTTGCCGGCGTAAATGGGGCGCTCAAACGTGTCCGCGCTGTCAACTTGCGTCACGTCAGAGATTTGACCTACGTCCAGCTTGGCGGCGACGCGAGGTGCAATGTTTTTGCCGGACGCAGTCGCGGGAAACACGATGTGGCTGTAGGCCGAGGCCAATGCCAGCACTTGGGCCGCCACGTTTTCAGCCAGTCCGTGGGCGAAGCCTTCGCCTTCAGCGTGCAAGACCTTGCTCACGCCAGCGATCTTCGCAGCCTCAGCGGCAGCGGCCGAGCGTTGGCGCCAGCCACCAGCACGTGCACATCACCACCGCATTTCAATGCGGCGGTCACGGTGTTCAAAGTCGCGGCCTTGATGGACGCGTTGTCATGTTCTGCAATAACGAGTGATGTCATGTTGGTGCTCCTCAGATGACTTTAGAAACGTTTTTCAGCTTGTCCACCAAGGTGGCCACATCGGGCACCATGATGCCGGCGCTGCGCTTGGCGGGTTCGGTGACCTTCAATGTCTTGATGCGAGGTGTCACATCGACACCCAAGTCTTCAGGTTTGAGGATGTCGAGTTGCTTCTTCTTGGCCTTCATGATGTTGGGCAAGGTCACGTAGCGTGGCTCGTTCAAGCGCAAATCGACCGTGACCACGGCGGGCAAAGTCACCGAGATGGTCTCCAAGCCGCCGTCCACTTCACGGGTCACCGATGCTTTGCCATCGGCCACTTCAACCTTGCTGGCAAAAGTGGCTTGTGGCAAGTCAGCCAAAGCAGCCAACATTTGGCCAGTCTGGTTGCAGTCATCATCAATGGCTTGTTTGCCCAAAAAGACAAGGCCGGGCTGCTCTTTGTCAACCAACGCTTTCAACAGCTTGGCGACTGCCAAGGGCTGCAACTCTTCAGTCGTCTCAACCAGAATAGCGCGGTCAGCACCAATGGCCATGGCGGTGCGCAGGGTCTCCTGGCACTGGGTCACACCACAAGAGACGGCGATGATTTCGGTGATGACGCCCTTCTCCTTCAGTCGAACCGCTTCTTCTACAGCGATTTCATCGAATGGGTTCATGCTCATTTTGACGTTGGCGATATCCACACCAGTTTGATCCGATTTGACGCGGACCTTGACGTTGTAGTCCACCACGCGTTTGACTGCGACCAGGGCTTTCATTGTTTTGTCTCCAGATAGTTACGAATTCGAAGAAGGACTGTCAGCGCACGCCCGTTTTGATTGACGTGCACGTCAACTCGATGATTCTATTCCGAGCCGCTTGTCAGACTGGTCATCAGGATGACAATGCAGCTCAAAACACAAAATAGAACGATCGTGCTTTTTATGGATTATAGCGGGATGCCATGGCCCCGCTCAAGAGCTACGGGTATGAACCACCCGTTGTGGAAAAGGAATCTCGATGTGATGCGCCCGCAGCGAGCGAAGAATCTCAAGGTTGATCAAGGACTTGAGACCATCGCTGCCGTTTTCTGGGTCCGCAATCCAATACCCCACTTTGAACTCCAAACCATCGGCGCCGAAGTTGATCAACGTCACCGAAGGCGCGGGGTCCGTCAACACCCGGCTTTGGCTGGATGCAGCGGTCTGCAGCAAACCCATCACCAAGTCCACGTCGCTGTCATAGGACACCGACACCAAGGTGGACAACCACACCCTTGAATCCGACAACGACAAGTTTTCAACCCGCGTGATGATCAAAAGCTCATTGGGGACAATCGACTCTCGCCCACCCAAGGAGCGAATCACCGTGTAACGGGCATTGATTTGCGTAATGACACCTTCAAAGCCATCCACCCGAACGTTGTCACCAATGCGCATGCTGCGCTCCGCCAGAATGACAAAGCCACTGACGTAGTTCGATGCCAGTTTTTGCAGCCCGAAACCAACTCCGACACCAATCGCGCCACCCAGAACCGACAGTGCAGTCAGGTCAATGCCCACCGCAGACAGCGCCAACAAGAGGCCAACAAACATCAACAAAGCGCGGGTCGCGTTGCTGACGGCCTTGCGCAATGACAGTTCGCCCCCCGTGGCCGCTCTGAGCAGGCGAGCCTCTATGGCAGAAGAAATCCAGAGCGCGATGATCAGCACCGCACCTGCTGTCAGAATTCCCTCAATCAGGGTGCGAATCGACATGCTGGAGCCGCCAATGGTCCACGTCACCCGGTCTAGCTCATCGAGCATCAGCGGCAGCAAGCCGCTCACCCACAAAACCATCGCCAACCAAGCGACCCAGGAAATGGTGCGCTCCAGAACACGAATAAATCGGGTGTTGCCAAAGGCTGCCTGCAGCACCTTGACGCCCACCCGAATGACCACCAGCGCCATCAAAACCGGTATGGCGATTTTGAAGACAGCCATGGGCACCCAACGGGCCATCAGCGATTGGGCGAGATAGGCCAAGGGCAGCCATAGCAAGGGGAACAGCGCCCCATCCACAATGCGCCGGCCAAACAAAATGGAAGTTTTGTCCTGTGTGCCCACGGACCTTGAAATAGCCAGACTCAAAGCCCAAGCCAACACCCCACTGGCAAGCAGTGCCGCCAGCTCAGCCAAAGCCGCTGGGCGAGTTAAGGCCGTAATCCAGCCCTCCAACGAGGGAATGCCGCTGTCAGACATCAGCCAGAACTCGAACGTGCGCCTCCACACTGCGGGCCAGCGCACTCAGCACATAGCCGCCTTCCAAGCAAGAAACAATGCGTCCCTTGGCGTGGCGCTCAGCCACGTCTTTCAGGCGCTGGGTGATCCAGGCGTAGTCTTGCTCGACCAGGCCCAACTGCCCCATGTCGTCTTCGCGATGAGCGTCAAAGCCGGCACTGATAAAAATCATCTCCGGGCGAAACGCCTCCAGACGAGGAATCCAGTGCGCCTCAATCAGCTCACGAATTTCGGGGCCTTTGGTATAGGCCGGCACGGGCATGTTGACCAAATTGCTGGCCGTCAAATGCACGGCATCCATGGGGTAGAAGGGATGTTGGTAAAAACTGGCCATCAAAATGCGCTGATCGCCGGCGACGATGTCTTCCGTGCCGTTGCCGTGGTGCACGTCAAAGTCAACAATGGCCACGCGCTTCAAACCGTGGCGCTCCAAGGCGTACTTCGCGGCGATGGCTACATTGTTAAAAAAGCAAAAGCCCATGGCTTTGTCCCGGCATGCGTGGTGACCTGGGGGACGTACCGCACAAAAAGCATTGGAAAGCTCACCGGAGATCACCGCATCGGTGGCGTCAATCGCCGCGCCTGCGGAACGCAATGCCGCATCCCATGTGTAAACATTCAAGGATGTGTCGGGATCAACCTGAGCATGGCTGGGGCCACCCGCATCCATTTCGTCCTTCAAGCCGTCACTGAGACCCCGTAGGGAGGCAATGTGCATCCGCCCATGGGCCAGTTCGATATCAGTCAAGGGTGCTTTTGATGCCTCACGGCGGTCCAGGGCAATGCTCAAACCGGAACTCAACAGCCGGTCTTCAATGGCATCGAGCCGTTCTGGGCATTCGGGGTGACCCGGGCCCATCTCATGTTTACGGCAATCTGGGTGAGTGAAATATCCGGTCATGGCCATGGCGCCGTCCTGTCTCTCGATTATTTTTGGTAACGTCGTGCTATGCAAACACAACTCAAACTTAAATCCCTCGTCGATCAGCTTAACACGGTGATTGTGGGAAAAGTTGCGCAAACGCAAGACTGTGTCGCTTGTTTGCTCGCCGGAGGCCACCTCCTGATTGAAGACGTGCCCGGGGTGGGGAAAACCACTTTGGCGCACGCGCTGGCGCGAACTTTTGGCCTCCAGTTTTCGCGGGTGCAATTCACCTCCGACCTGATGCCCAGCGACCTCTCCGGCGTTTCTGTGTACGAACGGGGCAAGGAAGCGTTTGTATTTCACCCCGGACCCATTTTTGCGCAGGTGTTGCTGGCTGACGAAATCAACCGGGCCAGTCCCAAAACCCAAAGCGCCTTGCTGGAGGCGATGGAAGAAAAGCAGGTCACGGTAGAAGGCGAAACCCGCTTGCTGCCCTCGCCTTTCTTCGTCATTGCCACGCAAAATCCGCATGACCAACTCGGGACCTACGCACTGCCGGAGTCGCAACTTGACCGCTTTTTGATGCGCCTCTCTCTGGGCTATCCTGACCGTGCAGCGGAGCGCGATTTGTTGGCCGGACAGGACCGGCGCGACTTGGTCAACGCATTGCCCAGCCTTTTGACGCCAGCAGAGCTACAACAACTTCAATCTTTGGTGCTCACGATTCACGCCGCCCCGCCCTTGCTGGACTACTTGCAAGACCTGATTGCAGCCACGCGATCAGGTCATTGGTTCGTGCAGGGCTTGAGCCCACGGGCGAGCATTGCCGTGTTGCGCGCGGCCAAAGCTCAGGCCTTGCTGAGCGGGCGCGACTATGTGGCGCCTGATGACATTCAGGCCATCTTGCCGCAAACCATTGCGCACCGTCTGGTCCCGGTTGGTAATGCAGGCCGAGGCGCTGTCGAGCAAGTGCGGGCCATGATTGACGCGGTGGCCCTGCCGTGAGGCCGACAGACCAATGAGCGCGGCAAGTTTGGGTGAACGCGATGGGGGTCGCTTTTGGCGACATCCGATCCACCGCCTGCAACGCAGGTTCCGACAATGGTTCGAGGCACGCCTGCCCTTGAGTGACAGCGTCACGCTGACCCAGCGCAGCGTTTATATCCTGCCAACTCGACCTGGACTCATGCTCGGAGTCACCTTGTTGTTATTGCTGGTTGCTTCCATCAACTACCAACTCAACCTGGGTTATCTGCTTACGTTTCTGTTGGCGGGAAGCGCAATGGTTGGGATGCTGGTGTGTCATGGCACGTTGAGAGGAGTCAGCTTGCACCTGGCCCCGCCACGCCCCATTTTTGCAGGCGCCTCGGCCTTGATTGACGTTCAAATTCAAAGCCAGCGGCGCAGTACGCGTCATGGAATTGGTCTGGCGGTGATGGGATCGAACCATTGGGCTTGGTGTGATGTGTCGGCCCAAGGCGTGAGTACGCTTCAAGTTGCGTTTCAGCCCACACGTCGTGGCTTGCATCGGGTACCCACACTCACTGCGGAGACGCGATATCCATTGGGCACGTTTCGGGTTTGGACGGTATGGCGCCCGGCAGCTCAGGTGCTGGTCTACCCCGCACCCGAAGTCGGCGCGCCCGCCCTGCCCTTGGCGTCGGCCCATGCGGGTGACGGTCCGGCAATGCAAAGCAGTGTGGCTGGTGACTACGATGGGGTGCGCGCCTACCGAAGGGGAGACCCTCTGAAAATGGTGGTCTGGAAGAAGCTGGCCAAAGCGGACGAGTTGGTCAGCCGCGACTCGGTTCACGCCCAAGGGGTTGAGCTTTGGCTGGACCAGCGCCAGACCGGTGTATCTCACCCAGAGCAACAACTATCCCGACTCTGCGCTTGGGTACTGCAGGCCGACAAATTGGCGTTGGACTATGGTTTGCGCTTGACGGCACTGGACATTCCACCTGCCAGTGGCGAAGCCCACAAAAAACGTTGTTTGCAGGCCTTGGCCCTGAACAGTTGACACGCCCCATCATGCAGATCACCTGGCTCAGCACATCCACCCAACTCCCAAGGGACAGCAGGGACACCTTGTTCATGCTGTTCGTCATTGCCTGGGTGCTTGCACCACAGGTGGGACACCTGCCTGTGTGGTGCAGCCTCATGGCAACGGGCGCGCTCATTTACAGGGCTTATTTGGCTTGGCACACGCGGCCTCTTCCATCGCCATGGTGGTTGCGCGCTGCGCTGGTGTTAACGGTTGCTGCGACCTTGTGGACTCACAAGACGCTTTTAGGCAGAGACGCTGGCGTGACGCTGGTGGTGGTTCTATTGGCACTCAAGACCTTGGAGTTGCGGGCCAAGCGCGATGCGTTTGTGGTGTTTTTCCTCAGCTTCTTTTTGATGGTGACCAATTTTTTCTATTCGCAGTCTCTCTTGACGGCGGGTGCAATGCTGGTTGCGCTGATGGGCTTGCTGACGGCATTGGTCAACGCCCACAAACCGGTCGGCAAGCCGCCACTATTGGAATCCGCCCGAACGGCTGGCACCATGGCCTTGTGGGGCGCCCCCATCATGGCGCTGCTTTTTGTGCTGTTTCCAAGGATGGCGCCGCTGTGGGGCATTCCCAGTGACGGCATGAGTGGTCGCAGTGGCTTGTCCTCCAGCATGCAGGTGGGCAACATTGCGAGCTTGGCACTTGATGACAGCATTGCCCTGCTGGTGCGCTTCAATGGCGAGATGCCGGACCAGTCTGACTTGTACTTCAGGGGGCCCGTGCTCTCAGACTTTGACGGCAAGAGTTGGACCGTGTTGCAGTCCAGTCTGCCCGAGCGGCTCCAGTTGCCTGCCAACGTGCGCGCTCAAGGCACGCCGGTGAACTACCAAGTCACCTTGAAACCCAGCAATCACCCTTGGTTACTGGTGCTGGATGCAACGCCTGAGAAACCGTTATTGAACGGTTACCAGGTCAGCATGACCTCGGAGCTTCAATGGCTCACGGATCGGCCCATTGCCGATTTGGTTCGTTACACCGCGCAAAGCTTCCCCAAGTTCACTCACGGGCCGCTCGCCTATCAGGCAGGGCTTCAGGACTACCTTAACTTGCCGGCGGGATTCAACCCCCGTACCGCGCAATGGGGCAAGGAATTGCGGGCGCAAGTGGGCGACGGCGAAGGAGCCAGTGCCAGGCTGGTTGATACCGTCATGGCGCACCTGCGAACAGGGGGCTACACCTACACGTTGGAGCCAGGTCTGTACGGACGCCACAGTGCGGACGAGTTTTGGTTCGATCGCAAGCTTGGGTTTTGCGAGCACATGGCCTCCAGTTTTGTGATCCTGATGCGAAGCATGGGCATTCCCGCTCGGGTCGTCACCGGCTATCAAGGTGGCGAGCGCAATGCCGTGGACGGGTATTGGGTGATTCGCCAGAGTGAGGCCCACGCCTGGGCGGAAGTGTGGATCAGCGGACAGGGGTGGACACGGGTGGACCCCACCTCCGCCGTGTCGCCGGGTCGCACCGGCACTTTCGAGCGGCTTCAACGCGAACAAGGCGCCGTTGGCGCGGCCTTGCTCGGGTCCGTGAACACCGAATTTGCACTCAATCTGCGCGCCTACTGGGACGCCGCCAACAACAGTTGGAACCAGTGGGTGTTGAATTACACCCAAGGGCAACAACTGAAATTGCTTGAAAACCTTGGTTTTGAGTCGCCGAGCTGGGAGGACTTGATCTACGTCTTGATCGGCGCAGTCGTTGCGGCCAGTCTGGGCGCCGCGCTCTGGAGCCTTTGGGACCGGCGCCATAGAGACCCGTGGCTGCATTTGCTTGAGCGGGCGACCGTGCGGCTTCGCCTGGGTGGAATCGTTGTCCCGCCAAACAGCCCGCCGCGCCGTGTGGCAGACCTGTTGGCCCAACAGCTCGGCGCGAGCCACCCCGGCGTGCCTGCACTTCGCGACTGGCTGTTGCGGCTGGAAGCAATTCGGTATGCCCCGCCAAAGGGCGGGCAACCAGCCTCGGCCGCCCTCGCTACACTGAGACGAACCTTTCAACAACTGCCCTGGCCCACGTGATTCTCCCAAAAAATTACCGTCAACGCCTTTACATTGCTATCCCTTTGATAGCTGCTTGCGCTTTATCGACGGGCGCAATCGCCGGAAAACCTCATAAAAACAAACGCAAGGCCAACAGTTCGCTGAATCAACCGCCGCTGGCCGGCCCTCTGTACGCTCAGCGGGAAGATGCCATGCGGTTGGCCGATGACATCGCGCAACAGGAACACCTGTCACCCGACTGGGTGCGGCAAATACTGGGGCAAGCCCGGTATCAGCCACTGGCCGCCAAGTACGTTCAACCCGCTCCCACAGGCACGCGCAAAAACTGGACGGTTTATCGCTCACGTTTCATTGACGCCACCCGTATACAGGCTGGCGTCCGGTTTTGGAGGGACAACCGCGAGACCTTGGCGAGGGCCGAGCGGGAAACCGGTGTGCCGGCAGAAGTCATCGTTGGCATCGTGGGCGTTGAGTCGATTTACGGCCAACAAGTGGGTAATTTCCGAGTCATCGATGCCTTGGCGACGCTGGCGTTTGACTTCCCGAGCACTCATCCACGGGCTGCGGCTCGCAGCGAGTTTTTCAAATCAGAGTTAACTCAACTGTTTGCACTGAGTGCTCGCAGCGGCATCGATCCCCTGTCTCTGCGCGGCAGCTTTGCTGGCGCCATGGGTATGCCGCAGTTCATGCCCTCCAGTTGGTTGAAATACGCCGTTGATTTTGATGGCGACGGTCGGATCGACCTGTTTAACAGCCCCGCCGATGTGATTGGATCTGTCGCGTATTACTTCAAGGCCTTCAACTGGCAGCCTGGCATGCCAACCCACTACCCGGTCAGCTTCAACGCTCAAACGGTAGATATGACAACCTTGCTGGCGCCGGACATCTTGCCAACCTTCAGCGTGGAAAGGTTCACGGGTCAAGGCGCCGTTCTGAGTGGTGCCGCCCTGTCACACCCAGGTCCGCTGGCGCTGGTGGAGTTGCAAGACGGTGACCGCGAGCCAATCTACGTGGCCGGCACTGAGAATTTTTACGCTATCACCCGTTACAACTGGAGCAGCTACTACGCGCTGGCCGTGATTGAACTCGGGCAAGAAATTGCGAAGGCCATGAAGGAATAGTCCAACTGACGATGAACTCAGGGTGTGCGATTCACTTCCTGAGGTGGCATAGCCAGTAGCGTGGTCAAAGCGCTGGACACCATGGCAGTGACCCAAAACACCAGAAAAGCCAAGGTGTAAAAGCCAGCTCTGGACACCTGAACAGGCTCACCAAACCAATGAAGGTCTTGAGGGTCCACCATGGCGAATACCAGCGCCTCAAGCACGCAAGCTACCAAAAAGGCAGGCCACACAATCCCCATTAAGTGACGAAGCTTCATGATCCAACTGCCTGCAACAATGAAAGTCGCGAGATCATGGCTTGACGGACGGCGCAGGTGGGGCCACCCCGGTCGCTGCATGATTGCGCCCTTGCATCGCCGGTGCCAGGCTGGCGGCAGATTGTTCCACCAGCTTCTCATTGATATGAATACCTTGCTGGTAATAATCTTCTGACACCACCGGGTCGGGCCGGGTAATGGCCAGATAGAGGGTAATGAAACTCGCGGCCACAACCACCAGTGGGCCTCCAACCACCAACCACATGTGGCCAAACTTCCACCACGGACCACTCGAATTCGACAAATTATTCTGCATGGAAATTCCTATCGAGGAACAATAAAAGATGATTTCTCAGACACCTTGTGGGATGAACCGATCGACTCAATACCAAAGTGAATCACATGCGAACCAGGCTCTGCGGCGCCAAATGGCGCAACCACACGCACCGTCACCCAACGTGATTCCGTGGATGCCACTTCAACGGTATCGTCCGTGGTCAGTAGCAGCCCAGGCAGTCCCGTTGCTGTAATTTTGTAAGTCTGTGTTTGCTCTGTGGCATTCATGAGCTGCAGGCGATACAGGTTTTCAACATCCCCTTTGCCCACAACTCGGGCCATCACACCGCGGTCACGAACCACGTCCACTTTGAATGGCGTGCGCAGCGTCAGGCTCACCACCATGGCAAGCACAATTCCCACCAAAATACTGGTGTAAATCAAAATGCGGGGGCGCAGCACATGGCGCAACGTCTGACTCTTGGTCCAATGCTCGTTCATGGCATTTTCAGTGCTGTATTTCACCAAGCCCCGGGCATAACCCATTTTGTCCATCACGGTGTCGCACACATCAGCACAGGCCCCGCAACCAATGCATTCGTACTGCAGGCCGTTGCGGATATCGATGCCTGTGGGACACACTTGAACACAGAGCGTGCAATCAATACAAGCACCCAAATTCAGAGTGGTCGGGTCCGTCTTGCGTGAGCGAGCACCACGGGGTTCGCCCCGCTCGGCGTCGTAGGTCACGATCAGGGTGTCTTTGTCGAACATGGCGCTTTGAAAGCGCGCATAAGGACACATGTGCAAACAGACCTGCTCCCGCATGAAACCTGCGTTGCCGTAGGTCGCAAACCCGTAAAAGATGGACCAGAAAATTTCCCACGACCCCATATTCAGCTGAACAAAGGCCAAACCCAGCTCTTTGATCGGGGTGAAGTAGCCCACAAAAGTGAAGCCGGTCCACATCGCCAACAGCAGCCACAAAACATGTTTGCCGCCCTTGCGCAGAAACTTGTCCATGGACCAAGGCTGACCGTCGCGGCGCATGCGCGCAGAGCGATCCCCTTCCATCTGCTTTTCAATCCACAGAAACATCTCGGTGTAAACCGTCTGAGGGCAGGTATACCCGCACCAAAGGCGACCAGCCACCGCTGTGAAAAGAAACAGCCCCAGGGCCGAAATGACCAGCAGGCCGGTGAGGTAAATAAAGTCTTGCGGGTAAAGCACCAACCCGAAGATATAGAAACGCCGATCACCCAAATCAAACAACACGGCCTGCCGCTGGCCCCACTCCAGCCAGGGCAAACCGTAGAACACCAGTTGGGTCAGGATCACCATGGCCCAACGCCAGCGGGAGAAGAACCCGGTCACGCTACGTGGATAGATATCCTTGCGAGCAGCGTACAGCGAAACCATTTCTGGATCCGCAGGCACTGCCGTAATTGGAATGACCTTTTTGTTCGAAACTTCCGGCTTGGTCAATTGATGTCCTTCATCCGCTTGGGCGAGCTTTGTGATGGCTTATTGAGCAGTAGCGCCCTTGTTGGAGAAGCTCCACACGTAAGAAGTCAATACATGGATCTGTCCTTCAGTGAGCTTCTCACCTTGAGCAGGCATCTGATTGACTTTGCCGTTGTTGATCATGGCAATAATGGCAGCCTCACCATAGCCATGCAGCCAGATGTCGTCCGTCAAATTGGGCGCGCCCAGGGCTTGGTTTCCTTTGCCGTTGGCGCCATGACAAGCTGCGCAAGCCGTGAACTTTTCCTTGCCCAGAGCCGCCTGAACGGAGTCATGTGGACTGCCAGACAGACTCAACACATACTGAGCCAGGTTCTTGACGTCTGTACTGGAACCAACCGCAGCAGCCATCGGTGGCATGTTGCCCATGCGACCTTGCGTCAGCGTAGTTTTGATTTGCTCGGTCGTGCCACCATGCAGCCAATCCGTGTCGGTCAGGTTTGGAATACCTTTGGTGCCGCGCGCATCTGAGGCGTGACATTGAGCGCAGTTGTTCATGAACAAACGCTCGCCAATGGCCATCGCCTGGGTGTCTTTGCTCAACTCCTCGGGCGTCAGTGCTGCGAACTTGGCGTACAAAGGCGCAACTTCAGCATTGCCTTTGTCAACTTCTTTTTGGTGCTGGCCCAAGGAGGTCCATCCAAGCGTTCCTTTGTAGGTGCCCAAACCGGGATACAAGGCCAGGTAAACAAAAGCAAACACCACGGTGATGACAAACAGGTACGCCCACCAGCGCGGCAACGGGTTGTTCATCTCCCGCAAATCACCATCCCATACGTGGCCGGTCGTGTTGTCGGACGCGGTCATGGCCTTGGCCTTGCCGCTGAACCACAGCAACAGCAAGCAGGCCACAATACTGACGACGGTGATGACCGATACGTAGATGGGCCAAAAATTACTTGTGAAATCACTCATTTTTTATCCTTTGGATCCGTTCGTCAGTCTTGCTCGAAAGGCAGATTCGCAGCCTCTTCGAAGTCGGTTTTATGGCGGCCGGAATAGGCCCAAACCATGATTCCAACAAATGTGATGAAGCTGATCACCGTCACCGCGGAACGAAGCGTGTTGATATCGAGTTCCATTAAAACTTCCCCTGTCTATTTGACGAGCGTGCCCAAAACCTGCAGGTAGGCGATCACTGCTTCGACTTCGGTTTTACCCTTGGTCTCTTCAGGCGCCGCCGCAATCTGCTCGTCTGTGTACGGAACACCCACTGACCGCAGTGCCTTCATGTGCGCGGGCAAAGAGGCGCTGTCCACGGCGTTGGTGAGCAGCCATGGGTAGGCAGGCATGTTGGACTCGGGAACCACATCACGAGGATTGTTCAAATGGTCACGATGCCATTGATCGCTGTATTTGCCGCCAACGCGGTGCAAATCAGGACCGGTACGCTTGCTACCCCACTGGAAAGGATGGTCGTACACAAACTCACCAGCGACCGAGTAATGACCGTAACGCAAAGTCTCCGCCCGGAAAGGACGAATCATTTGTGAATGACAGTTGTAGCAACCTTCACGTTGGTAAATATCGCGACCTGCGAGTTGCAGCGGTGTGTAAGGAAGCAGTCCCTTGACCGGCTCCGTCGTTGATTTTTGAAAGAACAGGGGAACAATTTCCACAAGCCCGCCCACCACCAACACAAGCAGGATCAAAACAATCATCAAAAAATTGTTGGTTTCGATTCTTTCGTGAGACAGCTTGCTATTTGCATTTGACATATTGTTTTCCTTATCAGATCAAGCGTGGGCCGCAGCCACTGGGGCTGGAATATTCACGACAACCGAGCGGCCGTTGGTCACTGTCTTGAGCGTGTTCCACAGCATGATCACCATGCCAGTCAGGTACAACAAACCACCCAGCAAGCGCAGCACATAGAACGGATAGGTCGCCTTGACTGACTCCACAAACGTGTAGGTCAGCGTACCGTCCGGGTTAATGGCGCGCCACATCAGGCCCTGCATCACACCGGCAATCCACATGGCCGCGATATAGATGACGATACCAATGGTCGCCGTCCAGAAGTGAATCTCAATGGCTTTAACGCTGAACATCTGCTTTTGACCAAACAGGCGAGGAATCAGGTAGTACATGGAACCCATGGTGACCAAACCAACCCAACCTAAAGCGCCAGAGTGCACGTGACCAATGGTCCAGTCGGTGTAATGCGACAGGGCATTCACCGTTTTAATGGACATCATCGGACCTTCAAAGGTCGACATACCGTAGAAAGACAGTGAAACGATCAGGAAACGCAGAATAGGATCGTCACGCAGTTTGTGCCATGCACCAGACAAAGTCATGATGCCGTTGATCATTCCACCCCAGCTTGGCGCCAAGAGAATCAGCGAGAACACCATGCCGATGGACTGCGTCCAGTCAGGGAGCGCGGTGTAGTGCAGGTGGTGTGGGCCCGCCCACATGTAAGTGAAGATCAGCGCCCAAAAGTGAACGATGGACAGGCGGTAGCTGTAAACAGGTCGTTCGGCTTGCTTGGGAATGAAGTAATACATCATGCCCAGGAAACCTGCCGTGAGGAAAAATCCGACCGCATTGTGACCGTACCACCACTGCACCATGGCATCCTGGACTCCAGCGTATGCGGAGTAAGACTTCATCAGCCCAGCAGGAATTGCCACGTTATTGACGATATGCAAAAGTGCAATGGCGAGAATGTAAGCGCCAAAAAACCAGTTAGCCACATAGATATGGCGAACCTTTCGGGTGCCGATCGTGCCAAAAAACACAATCGCAAACGAAACCCAAACCAAAGTGATCAGGATGTCGATGGGCCACTCGAGCTCTGCGTATTCCTTGCTTTGGGTGAAACCCAGGGGCAAGGAAATGATGGCGCCCAAGATGACGAGCTGCCAGCCCCAAAACGTGAAGGCGGCGAGTTTGTCGCTGAACAGGCGCACATGGCACGTTCGCTGAACCACGTAGTAGGCAGCAGCAAACAAGCCGCTGCCACCAAACGCAAAAATCACCGCATTGGTGTGGAGTGGTCGCAATCGACCATAACTAAGCCAGGGGACACCAAAGTTCAACTCCGGCCAAGCCAGTTGCGCAGCGATGATCACGCCAACCAACATACCGACCACGCCCCAAACCACGGTCATGATGGTGAATTGCCTGACAACCTTATCGTTGTAGGTGCTTGCAGACGCGTTGGGAAATATCATTTTCACCTCTCAAATTTTTGTTACAGGGAGTTTCCAATGGAAAACCCTAATTTCACTTGACTCAAATCAACCAATTTCCAGAATCCTTAAGAATCCTTAAGAATTCGCTCACCTTCGGACTCGATATCTTCAAATTGACCCCGATATATCGCCCACCACAGTCCGCCGATGATGAAAAAGACCAGAATCACCGACAGCGGGATCAATAAATACAAAATGTCCATTACCTGACTCCCTGCAATTCAGCTGACGCTGACAAACGCAACGCATTGAGAACCACCAGCAGCGAGCTCAAAGCCATCCCCAAGCCCGCCAACCAGGCCGGAAGAAACCCGAAGACAGCCAAGGGCACGCACACCGCGTTATAAACCGCAGCCCATACAAGATTCTGACGCACGACACGCAAGGTTTGACGCGCCAGTTTCACCGTGGTCACGACCGTCGTCAACTGCTCTCCCAAAATCACGAAGTCGGACTGGGCTTGGGCAAGCGGCACGGCTTGCCCAAATGAAAAAGACACATGAGCACCGGCCAATGCAGGCCCGTCATTGAGGCCATCGCCCACCACCGCCACGCGCCCGCCCCGCTCTTGAGCGGTCTTCAGAAATGCCAGCTTGTCCTGCGGCGAGCAAGACCCGCGAAAATTATCAATCCCTACAGCAGACGCCACCCGCGCGACAGCCTCCGCTCCATCCCCTGAGAGCAGTTGAATGGAGATACCTTGCTCCTTCAAGGCTTGAACGGTGGCGCTGGCATCGGCCCGAACGTCTTCATGCAGCTCAAACGTG
Organism: uncultured beta proteobacterium; assembly: GCA_963781205.1. Classification (GTDB taxonomy): domain Bacteria; phylum Pseudomonadota; class Gammaproteobacteria; order Burkholderiales; family Burkholderiaceae_C; genus Rhodoferax. Next base: position 23,522 of record CAWAFG010000037.1, read on the forward strand.
GCCAACCAGCCGTGCTGATCGCTGAGACAGGCTTGCAGTGTCGTGCCTGCATTCAACGAAACGCCACAAAACTCGGCAGACCCCAAACGCAGCGCGTGAGGCGCGTCGCTGCCCCCTTTTTTGAACACTTGCCCGGCTATGCCCTGCCCCGCCTGCTCTGTCACATCATTGGCAGACCAGGCCGACACCGCCGAACTCCCCCCCGCCGCACCCAGCAGCGCTCTGGACACCGGGTGGAGCGAGTTTTGCCCCAAGGCGGCGGCCATCGCCAGTGCGTCTGGCGCCGATACGCCATGACGAACCCTGACTTCACCCAACACCATGGCATCTCGGGTCAACGTGCCCGTTTTGTCAAACAAAACCGTGTCAATGGAGGCTAGCGCCTCAAAGGCTTCCAGCCGCCTGACAAGAACACCCCTTTTCGCCAGCGACCCGGCAGCGGCCAACATGGCAGCAGGAGTCGCCAATGACAAGGCGCATGGGCAGGTCACGATGAGCACCGCTACCGCCACCATCAGCGCATGACCAGGGTCGCTTGGCCACCAATAGGCGCAGGCCAAGCCCGCCGCGATCAAGACCGCGATCAAAAAAGGCTTGGCAACCCGGTCTGCGAGGCGCGCGATAGGCGGTTTGGAAACCGATGCACTCTCCATCAAGCGCCACGATCTGGGCAAACCGGGTTTGATCACCCACACGCTCCACCCGCACTTGAACCACGCTGGACAGGTTATGGCTGCCGGCAATGACCCCACCCCCGACTCCGCGCCCCACGGGCCTGGATTCACCGGTCAGCAAGGCCTCATCCACGGTGGTTTCACCCTGAATCACCACGCCATCGACGGGAAACGACTCACCGGGCAAAATCCGAATCACATCACCGACCACCAAACGACGCACCGGCACCCGCTCAAACTCGCCCGTCGGCAGTTGACGCGGCACGCTATCGGGCAAGCGATTCATCAAGGCTTCCAGCGCGCCCGCGGTGCGGTCCCGCAGACGCAACTCCAACCAGCGACCGGTCAGCAGAAAAAACACAAACATGGTCAGCGAGTCAAAGTACACCTCGCGCCCAAAGACGCCCTGCGGCTCAAACGTGCCAATGGTGCTGACGACAAACGTAATGGCCATGCCCAACGCCACCGGAAAATCCATGCTGATCCGCCGGCTCACCACGTCCCGCAGGGCGCTGCTAAAGAACGGGCCACACGAAAAAAGAATCACAGGCAAGGTGAGCACCCATGAGGCCCAGCGCAACAGGCTCTCCATCTCGCCGGTCAAATCACCGGGCGCCGCGATATAGGCCGGGTAGGCGTACATCATGACCTGCATCATGCACAGCCCTGCCACCAACATCCGCCACACGGCTTTGCGAGATTCAGCCTTGCGCCGCTCCCTGGCAAAAGCGTCATTGGCCGGCACGGCCCGATAGCCTGCGGCCTGCACTGCCTGCATCCAGTCTGAGGGTTTGGCTTGCTGGGCCGACCACACCACCCGCGCCCGGTGGCTACCCGCACTGACCTCGGCCCTGGCCACACCGGGCACCTTCAGTAACGCGTCCTCAATACTCAGTGCGCAGGCCGCGCAGTGCATACCTTCAATCAAAAGGTTCGACTCCCACACCTCAGGCTGGCGAACATCGGGTCGGCTAAAGGCAGACCACTCCGCAGGGTCATCCAGCATGTCAAACTTATCCTGCCCGCTGCTCGCCCCATCTTCCATCGCCGGGTCGAGCGAAAACGAAGCGGGCGGCAACGCGCCCAGGGCGGGAGAACGAACGATTGGCATAGGCGCCTAGCGTACCCGACGACTCGGGTCATTTGCTTGACTTGCATCAAGACGAAACGGCGTCGTCGGCGTAAGCTGAAGGTTCAACTTCCAGGAAACTGACCATGTATAAAAAAATCCTTGTCGCAACCGATGGCTCTACGCTGTCCAAGAAAGCAGTCGCCAACGCCATCGCACTGGCCGCCTCCTTGGGCGCCGAAATGGTGGCTGTGAAGGTGGTTCCCCGCTACCCACAAAGCTATTTTGAAGGCGGACTGGCGCTGCAAGCGGCCGAAGTTGAACGGGTCGAGGCGCAATGGGCCACCGAAGGGCAGGCCATTGTGGATGGCGTCAAAAAAGCGGCCGAAGCCAATGGGGTGAAAACCAAAGCCGTGACGGTCAAGTCCGACGTGGTGTCGGATGCCATCATTGCCGCCGCCAAAAAACATAAATGCGACCTGGTGGTGATGGCCTCACATGGCCGAAAAGGCGTGAAACGGCTGTTGCTGGGCAGCGAAACGCAACAGGTGCTGACCCACTCCCACGTGCCGGTTTTGGTGTTGCGCTAATCGATCTGGGGAGCGTACTGCGCGCGCAGCAGGTTCTTTTGAACCTTGCCCATGGCGTTGCGAGGCAAGGCCTCCACCACATGGCAGGCCTTGGGTATTTTGAAGTTGGCCAGTGTGGCCTTCAAGGTCGTCAAAATCTGGGCGGGCGCCAAGGTGACGCCTGCCTTGGCAACGACGACCGCCACACCCACCTCACCCAAATCAGCGTGAGGCACCCCAACCACCGCGCTCTCCATCACACCCGGCAAGTCGTTGATGAAACCTTCAATTTCAGCCGGGTACACGTTGTAGCCGCCGCTGATGATCAGGTCTTTGCTGCGCCCCACAATGGTCACGTAGCCGTCGGCGTCCACCCGCCCCACATCGCCTGTCTTGAAGAAGCCATCAACGGTGAATTCTTCTGCCGTTTTTTCAGGCATGCGCCAATACCCTTGGAACACACTGGGCCCGGTGACCTCAACGCCGCCCACCTCGCCTGGCGGCAAGGCTTTCTCTTGATCGTCTCGCACCCGCAGGGTCACGCCAGGCAAGGGAAACCCTACCGTGCCGCCCCGGCGCTCGCCATGCTCAGCCCGATAGGGGTTGGAAGTGAGCATCACCGTTTCTGACATGCCGTAACGCTCCAAAATGGTGTAGCCCACCTGGGTTTGAAAGGTTTTGAAGGTCTCAATCAGCAAGGGCGCAGAGCCTGAGATGAACAAACGCATGTGGCGGGCCGCCTCTCGGGTCAAGCCGGGCTCGGCCAGCAGACGCACATACAAGGTGGGCACGCCCATGAACACCGTCGCCTCGGGCAGCTTCTCCAATACCCGCTTGGCATCAAAGCGGGCCATCCAGATCATCTTGCTGCCGTTGAGCAGCGCGCCGTGTACGGCCACAAACAGGCCGTGCACATGAAAAATAGGCAGCGCATGGATCAGCACGTCACCGCCCTCCTCGGCGCTGCGCCAACCCCAGTAGTCTTTCAACACCTGTGCGTTGCTCAGAAGGTTGCCGTTCGAGAGCATGGCGCCTTTGCTGCGCCCGGTGGTGCCGCTGGTGTAAATGATGGCGGCCAGATCATGGGCAGCGCATGGCGCCACAGCATGCACGTCTGAATGGTGGGCGGCGCGGTCCAGCAAGGTGCCGGTGCGGTCATCGTTCAAGGTAAACACATACTGCGTGCCAGCAGGAAAAGCCAGTTGGCTGATCCATCCAAAATTCGACCCACTGCACACCACCACGGCAGGTTCGGCGTTGCCAATGAAATACGCCATTTCTGCACTTTTGTAGGCGGTGTTCAGTGGCAGGTAGACATAGCCAGCGCGCAAGGTGGCCAGGTACAAGACCAGCGCTTCCACTGATTTTTCGACCTGTGCGGCAATGCGAGCGCCGGCAGGCAAGGCCAAAGACTGCAACAGATTGGCCACCATCGCGGTTGATCGGTCCAGGTCACGCCACGAATACATCAAACCGTTGTCGGCCTCAATGGCGACACTGTCCAGATCAGCAGGAAATCCGGCGCGAAGAGCGGCAAACAGATTGGCGTTAGAGGAATGGATTGCGGGAATCATTCGCGGGAACCTCAACGGTAGAAAGTCAAAAAACGGGTTTGCTCTTTTGCAGGAACGCCATAACGCCCTCCCGGTGCTCAGCGCTGTCTGCGTAGGCATAGGGGTCTGAGGTGAAAGATGCTATTGAATCAGTAGCTACTCCCGCAGGCAGATCGTGCGCTAGAGGCTGATTGAGTGCTCTAAGTGTCTGTTTATTGAGCCTGGCGGCGCTGGGTGCCAAGCTGGCCATGCGGTCCGCCATGGCCTGTGCCTGCGCGGCCAGTTGCTCACCGGCGACGACTTGGCTAAGAAAGCCGCTGGCCAGCAGTTCCGCCGGAGAAAACAGCGTGGCGGCCAGCAGCATCTGGCGCGCCACCGTTGCCCCCAATTCGCGGGTGACCAAGGCGGCTTCACGCGGCGCCATGGGAAAACCCAGTTTGGCAATGGGCGCGCCAAATTGAGCCGAGCTGGACGACAAGCGGATGTCGCAGCAACTGGCGATCTCCACCCCGGCACCCATGCAGTTGCCGTTGATCTGGGCAAGGATGGGCACATCACAGTTCAGCATCGCCTGCAAACCGCCCCACACCTCGACCTCATGAAAGTGCCGCAGGCTCTCCGCCTGAAACCGGAAGTCGGCGTATTCAGAGATGTCCCCGCCGGCGCAAAAATGCGCGCCCTCACCTTGGATCACCACGCAGCGCACATCGGCGCTGAGCTGGATCTGCTCAAACACCGTTTTCAGCTGCGCCCACATGGCGCGGGACATGGCGTTGAACCGGGCCGGATGGTCAATCGTGACCGCCGCCAAGTGCCCGTCTTGCTCCAATCGAATCGTCCCGCTCATACAACCTCCGTGAGTGGCGCTACCATTTTTATAGCCACTTGCGCTTATTAAACAATTGCTAGCGCCCTATTTGATGCTTGTATAGGACTGTTTGCCGGTCCACCACCACATGGCGATGCCGCCAACGATCATGGGAATGCACAGCCACTGGCCCATGCTCATGCCCAAAGACAACAACCCCAAATGCGCATCCGGCTCGCGGAAAAATTCGGCGATGAAGCGAAACACCCCGTAGCCCAGCAAAAACACGGCAGACACTTGCCCCTGTTTGCGCTCGGTGCGGGCATACAGCCACAGCAACACGAAGAGCAACATGCCCTCCATCAGAAACTGGTAAATCTGCGAGGGGTGGCGGGGCAAGCTGCCGCCGTCGCGAAACACCATGCCCCAGGGCAAGTCAGGACTGCTCACACGGCCCCACAACTCGCCATTGATGAAGTTGCCGACTCGGCCCGCCGCCAAGCCTGTGGGCACGCAGGGCGCCACAAAGTCCATCACCTGCAACCAGGGCCGATGACGGGAGCGGGCAAACCAGACCATGGCCAGCAAAACACCCAGCAAACCGCCATGAAAACTCATGCCGCCTTGCCACACCGCGAAGATCTCCAGCGGGTGAGACAGGTAGTACGCTGGCTTGTAAAACAGGCAATAACCAATGCGCCCCCCCAAAATCACGCCCATGACACCCATAAACAAGATGTCTTCCACATCCCGCCGGGCCCAGGCGCCCGGCCCGGTGATGGAGGCAAAGGGCTCGTGGCGCAAGCGCCGAAAACCGAGCAACATAAAGAGGCCAAACGCGGCCAGGTAGGTCAAACCATACCAATGAATGGCCAGGGGCCCCAGTTGCAGGGCAATGGGATTAATTTCAGGATGAATCAGCATGGCCGCCATTGTGCCCGCATGCCTATGGCCGCCAACGCGGCGGGTCAAGCCAATTGACGATGGGCGTAGGTCACGAACCGGTCCAGGGTGGGACTGACCTGCTGCGCGGCCCAAACCAAACTCGTTTCACAGCGCGGCATGGCGTCGGCTAGGCCACCCGCCCCCTTGGCGGGCGCTTGCACCTCCCGGTAAACCACGCCGGAGCGTTGAAACTGACGCACACTGTCTGGCACCCACGCCACGCCCAGGCCGGCCGACACCAAATTGACAATGGTTTGCATCTGAATCGCCTCTTGCGCGACGGCAGGCAAAAAGCCAGCGCCGTGGTAGAGCGCAAAAATGCTGTCATACAAGGATGGGGCAATTCGGCGCGGAAAGATCACCAACGGGTCGGCCAACACATCGGCAAGACGCAGTGTGGATTGGGCGGCCATGGCGTGCTGCTCGGGCATGGCCAGCACCAGAGGCTCTTGCGTGATGAGGCAGCGCGACAGGCCCACGGGCGCGAACCCCGGCGCATGGAGCATGAAACCAGCGTCCAGCTCACCGCGTTCCAACCCTTGTAGCTGCACATCACCAGTGGCCTCCAGCAAGTCAAGCTGCACATTGGGGTATTGCGCCCGAAAGCCGCGCACCCACTGCGGCAGCAAGGCAAAACCCACGGTGGACACAAACCCCAGACGAAGCCGACCGACCTCGCCCTGCGCTGCGGCCCGAGCCTGCGCGGGCAAGGCTTGCGCCCGAGCCAGCAGGTCAAGCACGGTGGGCAACAGGGCCGCGCCCGCACTCGTTAACTGCACGCTGCGCTTGGTGCGGTCAAACAGACGCACGCCCAAGGTTCGCTCCAGTTGCGCAATGGCCTGAGTCAGCGGCGGCTGCGTCATGTGCAGACGCACGGCCGCTTGTCCAAAGTGAAGCGTGTCCGCCACGGCGGCAAATTGCCGCCACAGTCGGAGCTCAATCAAGTGCGAGGCGGCCGAGGTTGGCTGGTTGGGCATGAGTTCAGTCATATGCCAAACATATTAATACATCTCTAAAAATATATTGGAACAACGAATTGACCGCAGGCATACTTGCCACACGATCCCGCCACCCATCACAGAGAGCACCTCATGGACATCAAACCTATCGTTATGAACCCCCGCAGCAAGAACATCACCGAGGGCAAGTCACGTGCGCCCAACCGGTCGATGTACTACGCCATGGGGTACGAAGCTGAAGATTTCAAGAAACCCATGATTGGCGTGGCCAACGGTCACAGCACGATCACGCCTTGCAACAGCGGTCTGCAAAAACTGGCGGACGCAGCCGTTGAGGGCATCGAAGAGGCCGGCGGCAACGCGCAAACCTTTGGCACCCCGACCATTTCCGATGGCATGGCCATGGGCACCGAGGGCATGAAGTACTCCCTGGTCAGCCGCGAAGTGATCTCAGACTGTATTGAGACCTGCGTGCAGGGTCAGTGGATGGACGGCGTGGTCGTCATCGGTGGTTGCGACAAAAACATGCCCGGCGGCCTGATGGGCATGCTGCGCGCCAACGTGCCGTCCATTTTTGTCTATGGCGGCACTATTCTGCCCGGCACGTTCCGTGGCAAAGACCTGAACATCGTGAGCGTTTTTGAGGCCGTCGGTGAGAACGCAGCGGGCCGCATGAGCGACGAAGACTTGCTCGAGATTGAGCGCCGCGCCATTCCCGGCACCGGCTCTTGTGGTGGCATGTACACCGCGAACACCATGTCCAGCGCGTTTGAGGCCTTGGGCATTTCGCTGCCCTACTCCAGCACCATGGCCAATCCGCACGACGAAAAAGTCGTGTCCGCCAAAGAGTCCGCCAAAGTCTTGGTCAACGCCATCCGCATGGACTTGAAGCCGCGCGACATCGTGACCCGCGAATCCATTGAAAACGCCGTGGCCGTGATCATGGCCACCGGCGGCTCAACCAATGCCGTGCTGCACTTCCTGGCCATTGCCCACGCCGCTGGCGTGGAGTGGACGATTGACGACTTCGAGCGCGTGCGGGTCAAAACCCCGGTGTTGTGCGACCTCAAGCCCAGCGGCAAGTACCTCGCGGTTGACTTGCACCGGGCTGGCGGCATTCCGCAGGTCATGAAGACCCTGCTGTCTGCTGGCTTGCTGAACGGCGACTGCATCACCATCACCGGGCAAACCATTGCCGAGGTGCTGAAGGACGTGCCTGACGCTCCCCGCGCTGATCAGGACGTGATTCGCCCCTTGAGCAACCCCATGTACGCCCAAGGGCACTTGGCCATTTTGAAAGGCAATTTGGCCCCAGAAGGCTGCGTGGCCAAGATAACAGGCTTGAAAAACCCGGTCATGACCGGCCCAGCCCGCGTGTTCGACGACGAACAGTCCGCACTGGCAGCCATTTTGGCCAACAAAATCGTCGCTGGCGACGTGATGGTATTGCGCTACCTGGGCCCCAAAGGCGGCCCAGGTATGCCGGAAATGCTGGCACCCACAGGTGCATTGGTCGGACAAGGTTTGGGCGAGTCAGTGGGTCTGATCACTGATGGCCGCTTCTCCGGCGGCACCTGGGGCATGGTCGTCGGTCACGTGGCACCTGAAGCGGCGGCTGGCGGTTTGATTGCGCTGATCGAAGACGGAGACTCCGTGACGATCGATGCGAATCAGCTCTTGCTGCAACTGAATGTGGCCGAGGACGAAATTGCCAAGCGCCGCGCTCTTTGGGTGGCTCCGAAACCCCGCTACACCCGGGGTGTGCAGGCCAAATTTGCCTTCAACGCATCGACAGCAAGCAAAGGCGCGGTGCTGGACAACTACTGATTGGAGTTGAGGGCGCGGCACGATGCCGCCCCCGCCTCATTTTGACCAAGCGGCGCTTCAGCGTCGCTTTTTCTTTTGGGGCCCCAAACCCATGGCTTCGCGGTTGCTGTCAATGCGTGCCTGTTTGCGGGCGTTTTCGCTCTCCATCACCTTGCGCTTGGTGTACCCCGACCAGTCCGCCCACGACCACCAGGCGATAGCCAAACCAAAGGGTGACAAGACAACCCACCACTCCCACGCAGCGACCGGATCAATCGCCAAGTACTTCAGCGCAATAAAAAGCAGTCCCAGTCCCAACAAATACATACATTTCCCTTGTTATTTTGAGGGTACCCGGCTCAAGCCCTGAAAACCCCGGCCGATACAATAAGCCGGATTGACTGTACTCCAACCGAAAGGAAAGAATCTATGAAACGCGCTCTTTTTGCCTTCGTTGCCGCTGTAACTCTTGCCGCTCCCGCCTTGGCGGATCAGGCACTCGCCACCAAAAACAATTGCATGGCTTGCCATGCCGTTGACAAGAAACTGGTTGGCCCAGCGTTCAAAGAGGTCGCCAAAAAATATGCGGGCCAAAAAGATGCGGAAGCTGTCCTGGTCGCCAAGGTGATCAAAGGCGGCTCCGGCGTTTGGGGTGCCATCCCAATGCCAGCCAACTCACAGGTCAAGGAAGCGGATGCGAAAACTTTGGTCGCCTGGATTTTGGCTCAAAAGTAATTTGCTTAAATCTGGGCACCCCGCGTTACGCCGGGTGCCCCCAAAAAGAAAGCCCGCAATGCGGGCTTTCTTTTTGGGGGATTGCCGACCTGCTTCGACACCCACACGAAGGGCGATGCCGAAGCAGATTTCAAAGATCAGTAGGTTTGACCCAACTGATCCAGGATGGCCGGATTCTCCAAAGTGGAGGTATCTTGCGTGATCGACTCTCCTTTGGCCAGCGAGCGCAACAAGCGACGCATGATCTTGCCAGACCGAGTCTTGGGCAGGTTCTCGCCAAATCGGATGTCTTTTGGCTTCGCGATGGGGCCAATTTCTTTCGCGACCCAGTCACGCAACTCTTTGGCAATGGCTTTCGCCTCATCTCCGGTGGGGCAGGGACGCTTCAGAACCACGAAGGCGCAAATCGCCTCTCCGGTCACGTCATCGGGACGACCAACAACCGCAGCCTCAGCCACCAGATCAGACTTGGCCACTAGCGCAGATTCAATTTCCATCGTGCCCATCCGGTGTCCGGACACGTTAAGAACGTCATCAATGCGACCCGTGATACGGAAGTAGCCCCGGTCTTCACTGCGCACGGCGCCGTCCCCCGCCAAGTAGATATTTCCACCCAACTCTTCTGGGAAATAGCTTTTCTTGAACCGCTCAGGATCGTTCCAGATATTGCGGATCATGGAGGGCCATGGGCGCTTGATTACAAGAAGACCGCCCGAGCCGTTGGGCACATCATTGCCGGCCTCATCCACGATCGCCGCCATGATGCCGGGCAAAGGCAAGGTGCAGCTTCCGGGAACCAGTGGTGTCGCGCCAGGCAAGGGCGTGATCATGTGACCACCGGTCTCGGTTTGCCAGAACGTGTCCACAATGGGGCAACGCTCGCCGCCAATGTTTTTGTAGTACCACATCCACGCTTCAGGATTGATCGGCTCGCCCACCGAACCCAGAATACGCAAGCTGGTCAGGTCCGAGCGGTCTGGATGGACCTTTTCATCACTCTCAGCGGCCTTGATCAACGAACGAATGGCGGTCGGTGCGGTGTAGAAGATTGTGCACTTGTGACGCTCAATCATCTGCCAGAAGCGTCCAGCATTTGGGTAAGTTGGAATACCTTCAAAAATAATCTGGGTCGCGCCAGCCGCGAGAGGGCCGTAGGCAACATAGGCATGGCCAGTGATCCAGCCAATATCGGCTGTGCACCAAAACACATCATCGGCCTTCAGGTCGAAGGTCCAGTCCATTGTCAACTTGGACCACAACAAGAAGCCGCCTGTGGCGTGCTGCACGCCCTTGGGCTTGCCCGTTGAGCCCGACGTAAACAGAATGAACAGCGGGTGCTCTGCCCCCACCGGCACCGGAACGCACTCGGTACTTTGGCCGTTCAGTGCTTCAGCAAAAGTCACATCACGACCAGCCACCATATTGCAAGGGCTTGAGGTGCGCTCAAACACAAAGACCGTTTTCACGGACTCGCAACCGCCCAAGCCCAGGCCTTCGTCCACAATGGCTTTCAGCGGCAGCTGTTTGCCACCACGCATCTGGAAATTGGACGTGATCACGGCCACGGCACCGGCATCAATGATTCGCTCTTGAAGTGCTTTCGAAGAAAAGCCGCCAAAAACAACGCTGTGCGTCGCGCCGATTCGAGCGCAGGCCTGCATCGCAATCACGCCTTCAAGCGTCATCGGCATGTACACCAAAACACGGTCGCCCTTTTGGATGCCCTTCGCCTTCAGTGCATTGGCAAACTGACTCACCTTGGCCAGCAACTCCTTGTAGGTCGTTTTGGTCACGGTGCCATCGTCGGCCTCAAAGATGACGGCCGTCTTGTTCTCATTTGGCGTGCCCATGTGCTTGTCAAGGCAGTTGGCAGAGGCATTCAGCTCGCCATCTTCAAACCATTTGTAAAACGGCGCGTTGGACTCATCCAGGGTTTTGGTGAAGGGTTTGTTCCAAACCACATTCTCTCGGGCCAAGCGAGCCCAGAAGCCTTCAAAGTCTTTCTCTGCCTCAGCGCACAAAGCGTTGTAGCCTTCCATGCCGGAAATACGAGCCGCCTTGACGATGCTCTCGCTCGGTGGAAACACGCGGTTTTCAACCAATACGGACTGAATAGCGGAAGGTGTTGCACTCATGTTT
>CAWAFG010000038.1:0-69104 GCA_963781205.1 uncultured beta proteobacterium
TGGGACGGCTCGGGCATCTTGCTGCAGTTTTGATAGCGGCTTGCGCTTGTTCTGCCTGCGCTAGGGGCCTAAAAGCCTTGCAATTCCTTGTGGGCTTGCGAGTGCTCGTGTGGACGGCCACGGCCTCGTTCATTCCCCGCTATCCCCCAACCCCTTTCACCCCCGCCGGGGCGGAAAGAGGAGCCAAACTCCCGTATCTGGCCAACGCTGTGTGCGTGGCTGAGTTCAATGGGGGTGGGTAACTTTCTAAGTTGCAGGGAGCAGGGGCTGGGCGTCGTGACTCCTTCGTTCCCAACGCGGCCTTTTCACAAGCTCACCCAAATGGGGGATGGTCATGTGCTGAAAGGAGCGCCAGAATGGCCTGCAACAGGCTGCGGTGTTTGTCAGAATTTTTAACACGGTATGAAAATCGATGAAAACCGCAGAAAGTAAGCATGCAAGCCATTTTCAGGAGGTGGCAATGTCCGGACCGCCTCCGGCGGCTGTTGAATTCAATCGTTAGCTTTCTATTCCCAGGAATTTCATGATGCAATTTGAAGAACAAATAGTCATCGCAGCTCCACCGGAAAGGGTGTTTGCGCTGTATGAAAATGTCGCTGCTTGGTCGTCATGGGATCCTGACGTCAAGACATCGTCCATTGAGGGTTCGTTTTCTTCTGGTGCGTCAGGTTCACTTCAGCCGTCCAGTGGCCCCAAGGCAAAAATCAAATTCACAGAAGTCATGCCTAGTCGGTCGTTTACTGTGGAAGCCAAATTACCTTTGTGTGTCATGCGTTTTGAACATGAACTTACCATCCTTCCTTCTGGTACAAGCGCAAAGCATCGGGTCACTTTCCAAGGCTTTCTTTCTCCGTTTTTCGGGCGGGTTATTGGGTCTCAAATACGCAAGGGGTTGCCAAATACCTTGCAAGGTCTTAAAAGAGCTGCCGAACATCAACGCTAGCCCTTCGCTCAACCGGAGCGCCAACGCCATGCCAAAGCACTCCTCATAGCCTGTCTTCTTTACATTGGATCCGTTGTCGAATTGGGCGGGCTCCCAACGGTTTATGGAGCCGGTGTCACGCGCGCTCTTGCCCACCTGGCTCCGCTGGCGTGCATCGTCATCCTGTGGTCTGTTCTTCGTGCGCCGGACACAAAGTCTTGGTTTGCGAGCAATGGTGTCTGATCCGTCTAATAGGCTGTTCGACGCGGACACGCAGCAGCATTGCGCCGCGACCCGTTACGCGGGAGCATGGGTCTCGCAGCGCAATGCAACTACGCGCCAGTCCATTCCAACGTTGAATGACAGCTTTACCGCTTGCCTACCGACCGCTCCTGGTCAAGCGCCGTCTCCGGACTTCATCGACTGCAACCCTTGGTTCCTGCTCCGGCGAGATCAACCGAGCTCGGCTACTACGCCCACCCGATCAGGCACTCCGAATCTTCAAAAACGCGGCAAGACGGGGCTGTTGAACTCCCTGGTCCGCCCGGCGGGGCGAGAGAGTGGGGGGGCAGCGCAAGAATTGCTACATATTCAATAGCGACCTGCGCAGGTAAATCGGGGGCTATAGCCTCAAAAGCCATCAAACCAACGCCAGACCACCAGCGCCTCACCGTTGCCGTTTAGCCACGCGGGGTCCGAAACGGAATATGCCGTTGACGCGGCAGTGCTGTTGATGGTGCGTGCGCTGATCAAAGGCTTTCCGCACAAGGGGTTCGCCGCCACCCGCACTCTGATTGCGATTGTTTATCTGTCTTTACTTGCCCATGGTGTGCTGCGGTCGCATTACGTGCTATAGTCCATCTCTTGTCGCGCGATGGAGCAGCCTGGTAGCTCGTTGGGCTCATAACCCAAAGGTCGTAGGTTCAAATCCTACTCGCGCAACCAATAGATTCGGGGCTTTCCCCTTAAGTAAACGCCAACTTTCGAGTTGGCGTTTTGCTTTGTGCCCCAGTTGTGCCTATTTCGTGCCCACGCTGTGCCCGTCAAATGCTTCTGCGCTCTGTTTTGAGGCTGACATGACGGCTTTCAAATGGCCCTTTGCCTCAGGCTTTTGACTCAGTGAACACCCCGCAATGCGGCGTTTGTTGGCGCCGGCCTCCAAGAGGTCAATCGCAGCGCGAACGGGTGGGGCGCTCGGTGCCTTCAGCGCCACGATTTGCATGATCTTGCTTGCGTCGCTTGTGCAATGGCTCCCGTGTTTGCTTGCTGGCGTTTTATTTCTCCATGAACGCCTGCTCAGGAAAACCAAACCAAACCAAGCACCTGCTTGATGGGGCTCTATCTATAGGTCAACTGCCGACGCCTTCTGCCGGTGCGCCAGCGGCGCAGCAGGTGCTGGCGCAGATCGTAGCGGGGGTCGGTGATGCGGCGTACGGCACCGATGTAGTCCAGCGCCAGACCCGGCGACCAAGCCAGCGACTCGGCGCGCACCCGCACGCTGCCAGCCAGCCACATGTCCGGATGAAACACCAGTCGCAGCATCGTCCGCCAGAATGGTTTTTCTGCAAATACACCTTCGAGCGCTGCATCCACAGCCTGAACCACCACACTGGAGCAATTGCGGTGCGTGAAGTTGTAGGTCGCGTCTTGCTGGTAACCATCCCAGAACGCCTGAAGATTCAGCGGGCTGTAAACGCGAAAGCGGATCTTGATCGTCGAAGGCTGGGTTGCCGCTTCTTCTTCGGCATAGCTGCTGCCCCAACGGCCGGGCCGGTTGTTTATTTCGGTCGCTTTGGCCTGCTGCACAACGTTTTGGGCGTTGATTTGCAAACGCTCCAGGGGGTGGTGGCTGATGTAGACGCCAGGGCCGCATTCAAGCGCGGCGTGGCCAGACGATGCATTTCCTTTGCGCGACAGTGCAACGATGTAGCGTTCGATGATCGGCAGCTTGATGCGGTCTTGCGTCGATGCCACCGCTGTCCAGATGTGCACGACGAGTGGAGCGCCATGCGTGGCAGCCTGGCCCGGTGCGATGGCCGGGTGGGTGTAACGCTGGTTGTGAAAAAGCTCAATCGACGCCAGGGCCGATCCGGTTGGCAAGCGCCTGAGCCTTAAAGCACCCCGTATCAGCACCCAGCCAGTGGCCAGCAAGGCCAGCCCAAAGCAGAGCGATACATTCAATTCATCGGGCAAGGGCCAATTGGTCAACAACAGCACCGCCATGACCAGATAGCCCGCACCCAGCAACGCAGACTGGCGCCAGGATGGGTAGCGTATCAGCCAGCTGGAGCCCAGGCGCAGCAAACCATTGAAGATGAACGCCGATGCGAAGAGCGCGCCCGAGGTGATCGAGTTGTTCCACGGAAAATCCAGTACCAGACAGGCAACTACCACCAGCGCAAGGCCGCGCAGCATTTGCAGCCGTCGGCGCAGGTGCGTATGGGCGGTGCCAGCGATCAGTTCAAAAATTCCCTGCAACAGCAATACGGCGGCCAGAACTTTTGCTGCAATATCGGCCACGCCATCGTGCAGGTCGTACAGCAGCGCCAGCCCGAAGCCGCCTGCCAGCAAGCCCAAGACCACGAAAAATCTCCACCGCTTGATCAGTGCGTCGTCGCCAAAAAAAACAAGAGCTAGTCTGAACATGGCTGCATTTTGCAATCAAACGCCAAGCGCCGGGCTTGCCTCACCTTCGCCGCCTCATCGTGATCCGGCCCCGCACTTGGCCCACTGGTGCGCCAACCCCTCCGGCGCAAGCCCAACCGGTCAGCCACCCCGAATCTTCCAACACACGGCCACATGGGGCTGTTGTGTTCCCTGGTCCGCCCGGCGGGGCGAGAAAGGGTTGGGGCGAGTGTGGGGGGCTGCGCAAGAATTGCTACTTATTCAGTAGCGGCCTGCGCAGGCGGTGCATGCGCTACAGCCCTATTTGACCAACGATTTTCCGTGGCCAGGTTGAACGGGGCCGGGCGTGGTGAGCCATTGCGAGCATGGCACAGGCTGCGCGACGAGGTCGGAGGCAACCGTGCTTTTCAGCAACTGTCATGCAGGCGGAACAGGGCTGGCGATGGCTTGCCAGCGTTTACTTTCCGATCAACTTGCCCATCTGCTGCCACGCCCGCAACATAAAGCCCGCGCGTTCCACATCTGCCTGCGCGACGAGCGGGGCTTCGCCCACGGGCTTGCCGTTCGAGGTCGCGATGACCTTGCCGATCACCGCGCCCTTGGCCACCGGTGCCTCCAGGCCCGGCTTGAGCTCCACCGAGGTCTGCACTTGCTGGCCGCGCGGCACCGTCAACATCCACGGTGCGCCCAGACCGGCGGGAACCGCATCTGCCTTGCCAAAGCTGACCTTGGCCGTCGTGACCACGGTGTTTGGCTGAATCGGGGTGGCCTTCTCGAAGCTGCCAAAGCCCCAGCCGAGCAGCGTTCTTGTCTCGTCAGCACGCGCCTGGGCGCTGTGGGTGTTGAGGATCACGGTGATCAGGCGCATTCCGTTGCGCTTGGACGAGGTGACCAGGCAGTAGCCGGCAGCGTCAGTGTGGCCCGTCTTCAGTCCGTCAACGCTGGGGTCGGTGTAGAGCAGGGCGTTGCGATTGCCTTGCTTGATACCGTGGTACGTGAACTCGCGTTCCGCGTAGAGCGGGTAATAGTCAACGCTGTCGCGGATGATGGCGCGCGCCAGGATGGCGAGGTCAGCCGCAGAGGATTTGTGCTGGGGGTCGGGCAGGCCCGTGGGGTTCATGAAATTCGTGTGCGTCATGCCAAGGCGCAGGGCTTCGGCATTCATCAACTTGGCAAAGCCCGCTTCTGAGCCGGCCATGTGCTCGGCAATCGCCTTGGAGGCATCGTTGCCCGACTGGATGATGATGCCGCGCAGGATGTCGATCACCGTCGCCTGGCTGTTCAGCGGCAGGTACATGCACGATTCGGTGCTCGAACCTCGGCACCACGCGTTCTCACTGACCGAGACCAGGTCGGTTTCCTTGAGCTTGCCCGAGCGCAGCGCCTGCTCGACGATGTAACTGGTCATCATCTTGGTCAGCGAAGCTGGTGGCAAGGATTCGTCCGCGTTGGCCGAGGCGAGCACCTGGCCTGAGTCAAAGTCCATCACCAACCAGGCTTTGGCGGGCAGCGCCGGCGGGTTGCCCGCCAAAGCGGTCTGGGCAGCAAGTGGCGGCAGGGTGTTGACGGCGGCTGCGGCCTTCTTTTGAGGCGCGGGCTTGGTCGCTTGGTGTTTGGCCGCGAAGGACGCCGAGCCAGGAACGAGGGTGCCAGCAGCGATGGCGAAGAGGACGGGGATGAGGGAAAGAGTCTTGGTTTGCATGGTATTTCAGGTAGGTGTCCGATTGTCACGTATGGACCTCGGTTCGAATCTTCCAACCCGCACCCAGATGGGGCTGTTGAACGCCCTTTCCCGCCCGGCTGGGCGGGAGAAGGTGAGGGGAGCGCGTGGGCTTGTGTTGCCGGGTTTGCTACACATTCAATAGCTGCCTACGCTTTATTCACAAGCGCTGTAGCCCTAAATGCCATCAAAATAAGGAATGAGCGATACCGCTCGCACTAGCCTCCCGCCGGCCCATCTGCTACTTATCCAGCACTTACAGCCCGTTACTGTTGGTGGTCGCGGGGTTGCCAGGGAATAGCGCTCGCGCCTCAGCTTTACAGAGCAGCAACAAACGAGCCTCCAACGCTTCACAGGCGGTGCCTAGACTCATGGCAGACAACACGTACACAGTAGTTCTGCCATGAAAAACATCAAAATCGCCATCTGGGTCATTCCCGCGCTTCTCTCCGCCCTTTGGGCTGCTGCCAACCTGCCCTTGCCCGAAACGCTGGGCTTCATCGCCATCCGTAACTTGGTCGTGCAGTATTCAGGGGTGCTGAGCATCGGCGCGATGAGCGTGGCCATGATTCTGGCCACGCGGGCACGCTGGCTGGAGTCCTGGGTGAACGGGCTCGACAAGTCCTACCGGCTGCACAAATGGTTGGGCATCACCGCGCTGGTCACCTCCATCACGCATTGGTTGGCCACGCAGGGGCCGAAGTGGCTGGTTGGCTGGGGTTTGATGGACCGGCCGAGTCGTGGCCCGCGCCCAAGCGGCCAGGCGCTGGAAGGCATTCAGGGCTTTTTGAGCAGCCAGCGCGGGCTGGCCGAGAGCGTGGGCGAGTGGGCTTTCTACGCAGCCGTCCTGCTGATGGCGTTGGCGCTCATCAAACGCTTTCCGTACAAGTGGTTCGCCTCCACCCACACGCTCATCGCCGTGGCCTACCTGGCGCTGGCCGCCCATGCCGTGGTGCTGCTCAACTTCAGCGCCTGGACCCAACCGCTGGGCATTGTGGTGGCACTGCTGATAGCGGGCGGCGTGATCTCGGCGGTGCTGGCACTCACCCGGCAGATTGGCCGGCGCAACCAGACTTCCGGCAAGATTGAAAGCATCAAGACCTTTGCGGAGGTGAACGCCACGGCAGTGAACATTGTTTTGAAAGAGGGCTGGCCCGGCCATGCTGCGGGGCAGTTCGCCTTTGTCACCTTTGACCCCAAAGAGGGCCGGCACCCCTTCACCATCGCCTCGGCGTGGGACGCTTCCACGCACCAGGTTCGGTTTGTCTCCAAAGGCCTGGGCGACTACACCAATGTCTTGCCCAAGACCCTGGCGGTTGGCGCAGACGCCACGGTGGAAGGGCCCTACGGCCGCTTCACTTTCGAGGATGGCCAGGCGCACCAAATCTGGATCGGTGGGGGCGTTGGCATCACCCCCTTCATCGCCCGCATGAAGCAACTGGCCAAGACGCCGGGCGCCAAAGCCATTGACCTGATTCACAGCACGAAAGAGGTCTCGCCGGAAGCGCTGGACCTGCTGAAGGCCGACGCCGCGCAGGCCGGTATTGCCCTGCATGTGCTGGTTGACGGCCAGGACGGCTTTCTCACCGGCGAGCGGCTGCGAAAACTGGTGCCGCACTGGAAGGCCGCCTCCGTCTGGTTCTGCGGCCCGGCCGCCTTCGGGCAGTCGCTGCGGGGTGACTTGGTGGCCAACGGCCTGACCAACGAGCGCTTTCACCAAGAGCTGTTCAACATGCGCTAACTGCCGCTTTCAGGGGCGCATAATCATTTGGGGTGGCTGGCCCGGCGGCGCTGAGTTTTTATAAAGCGGCCGATAGGCCAGCCATCAGTAATTGTTCTGACGGATAGGGGAGGATAAATATGATCACCAAGCTGCTAGCGGCCGCCATGGCCGTCCTTTGTTGGCTGCCACCAATGGCGTCGGCTCAACAACCGTTTGACTACGAAAAGACGAAGGCCGAGCACAGTGTGCGCGACTACACCTTCTCCAAGCTGCCCGCGCGTGGCTACGACTATTACAAGATTGCCGAGAACGCCTGGTTCGTGCACGACGACTTCGAGAACATGGTGTTCTTTGTCACCGACAACGGTGTTGTCGTCGTTGACCCCAAGCCCGACGTCTCACCCTTTGTGCTTGAGGTCATCCCGAAGGTGACCAACAAGCCGATCACCCATGTGATCTACACGCACCACCACCGCGACCACAGCCAGGGCGCTTCTCTGTTTCCCAAAACGGCGGTACTGATTGCCAGCAAGGCCACGGCGGACCTGCTCGCGGTCGCCAATGACCCGATGCGCCCGCAGCCGACCGTTGTGTTCGACCATGACTACGTGCTGGAAACCGGTGGCCTGCGCCTGGAGCTGAAAACCCTGGGACGTAACTGGCATTCGCAGGACGACATGGTTATTTGGGCGCCCAAGCAGAAGATCCTGTTCGCGATCGACATGTTCCACCCTGACGCGGCCCCGTGGATTCACTTTGGCGAAAGCTCGGACCCCTGGTTTGCATTTGGCCTGCCTGACCTGCTGTTGAAGCAATACGACTTCAATTTCGTCATCGTCGGGCATGAGCGGATCGTCGGGACGCCTGAGCACATGAAGACCTACCAGGCGTTCATCGGTGACATGAAGAAAACGCTCGGCGGTGTCCTGCAAAGCGACTGGTACCAGTTGGCCATGAAGGACGCAGCAGGGCGTTATTCAGAGTCGGCTACGCACTACCTCTACAAAACGGGGATCATGACCGCCTCAAATGCCTGTGCCCAGCAGATGATCGAGAAGTGGCAAGGACGGGTTCGTAACGCAGACCTGAACATGGTCGAAAACTGCCAGACCATGTTTATGCACTTGGCGGTTCTGGATCCCTGAGCAGACTTCAGTTTCCGCAGGCTTTTAGTTAACGGCGGGGTCGTTCGTCTGAACGCCACCCGCCTCTTGGCCCAAGTGCTCAGCTTGGGCCGTCACGCGTCGAATGCGCGAGAATTGCTACACATTCGATAGCTGCCTGCGCAGGCTTATCAAGCGCAAAAGCCCTAAAAGGCATCCAAATGACGCCAGAAAACCAGCCGTCAAAGTGGCATGCAAATCACGCGAATCAGCCAATGACTTCCGGCCACGCCGTGTGAAACCACTGCCCGGCGGGTTTGTCCACGCGCTCGTAGGTGTGCGCGCCAAAGAAGTCGCGCTGGGCTTGCAGCAAATTGGCGCTCAGGCGCGCGGTGCGCAGGCTGTCAAAGTAGCTCAACGACGCGCTGAATGCCGGCACCGGAATGCCGTGGCTGACGGCCAGCGCCACCACCTCGCGCCAGGCTTGCTGGTTGGTGTTGAGCAGGTTTTTGAAGAAGGGCGCGAGCATCAGGTGAGGCAACTTGGGGTCAGCGCGGTAGGCCTCGGTGATGTGGTTCAGAAAGCGCGCGCGGATGATGCAACCGCCGCGCCAAATAGAAGCAATGCCGCCCAGGTCCAGCGCCCAGTCTTTTTTGTCGCTCATGGTGCGCATCAGGTCCAGCCCCTGCGCGTAGCTGACGATTTTGGAGGCGTACAAGGCATCGTGCACTTGGGCGATCAACTGTTGGCGGTCGACCTTCAGGGTGGCGTCGGGCCCGCTCAGTTGGCTGCTGGCGGCCACGCGCAGCGCCTTCATGGACGACAACACGCGTGCTTCCACCGCCGCGTTGATGGTGCTGACCACCACCGCGTTGTCGGCGGCGTTCATCAGCGTCCATTGGCCGGTGCCCTTTTGCCCGGCTTTGTCCAGAATCAGGTCCACCATGGGCTGACCGGTTTCGGGGTCGCGCTGGCGCAGCGCCTTGCCGGTGATCTGGATCAGGTAGCTCTGCAGATCGCCCTCGTTCCAGGCGTCAAACACGTCGGCCATTTCATCGGCGCTCATGCCGGCGGCCTTGAACAGGCTGTAGGCCTCGCAAATGAGCTGCATGTCGCCGTATTCGATGCCGTTGTGGATCATCTTCACGTAGTGGCCGGCGCCGCCCGGGCCGATGTGCATCACGCACGGCTCGCCGTCCACCTTGGCGGCAATGCTCTCGAAAATCGGGCGCATGGCTTCCCACGTTGACGCCGGGCCGCCCGGCATGATGGACGGGCCCTTGCGCGCGCCTTCTTCGCCGCCCGACACGCCCGCGCCGATGAAGCGCAGGCCCTTGGCGGTGAGCCACGCGTCGCGCCGCTCGGTGTCGGTGAACAGGCTGTTGCCACCGTCGATCACGATGTCGTCAGCGTCCAGCAGCGGAATCAATTGCTCGATCACCGCGTCCACCGCGGCGCCGGCCTTCACCATCAGCATCACCCGGCGGGGCTTGGACAGGCTTTGCACGAACTCGGTCAAAGTGTGCGTGGGCACGAGCTTCTTGCCCGGGTGTGCTGCCACGAAGGCGTCGGTGGCGTCACCGGTGCGGTTGAAAACGCTCACAGAAAAGCCACGGCTTTCCACGTTGAGCACCAGGTTTTGGCCCATCACGGCCAGGCCAATCAGGCCGAAATCACTGAGTTTGTTCATAGCTATTGCAGGCGTCATCGCTGCGTTGAGAGGCAAAGGGGGCCTATTGTGCGCGCTTGCGCTTTTCCGCCGGTGCCTTGTGACGCAAATCCGGCGAGATGATCCAAGCCCCAAATTTCCCAATCCCCAACCCAGCCAGGTCAGGCACAGAGAATCTTCCAAGACGCGGCCAGAGGTGGCTGTTGAGCGCCCCTTTCGCCCGGCGGGGCGAGCGAGGATTAGGGGAGAGTGCGAGGGTGTAGCGCAAAAAACGCTACATATTCAATAGCAGTCTAGGCAGGGTGTACGGGCGCACCAGGCCCAAAAAGCAACTAAAAACGCAAACCCAGGCGATGGGCGCCAAAGCCAAGTGCCAAATTGACCTCTAGCCTTGGTCCCGAAGGCGTGGAGAGCTATAAAAACAAGAGCAGTTAGTGCGTCTGAGAATGCGCCACCCGTTTGCCGTGCGGCAAGGTGGACAAGCGGGACAGCATGTGGCGGCAATAGCCGTTGATCTGCAGGCACTTGTTGATCTCTTCCACCGGCAGCGGGCCAGACACCACCACGATGTCATTGGCGCTATCGACCGAGCCAGCCGCGCGCAGGCGCCGGCGGGCCGTGGTGGCCCAGGAGTGAATGCGAGTCGGGTTGCCATGCTCGTGCAGCTTGCCAGTGCGCAGGTCAAAGGCGAGCGCCACGGTGTCCGTCATCAGGCGCAGGCGGTGCTGGCCCGTGACGGTGCTGGCGGGCGTGCTCAGGTCATACAGGTGGTAGTTGCCTTCTTTGAGCTGGTACTGCAAAGTCATGTGATCTCCTCGTTTGTGCGTATTCTGGAGGGCACTTGGCCGTTCTAAAGCGATAAAAGCGGCCCAAAACCCGTCTATTTAAAGAAACAAAGAGGAGGCGTGAACAAGGCTGAGCCACAGGTCACTTTTTTGCGCCAGCGCAAGGCAGCCCCTACCCGGTGGGCCTAAAGTGAAGGCGTTATCGGGTTGTCGCTTGAACCTACGACCCGCCTACACAGGTGAGGGGCTCTCC
Organism: uncultured beta proteobacterium; assembly: GCA_963781205.1. Lineage (GTDB taxonomy): Bacteria > Pseudomonadota > Gammaproteobacteria > Burkholderiales > Burkholderiaceae_C > Rhodoferax. Next base: position 10,801 of record CAWAFG010000038.1, read on the forward strand.
ATTGGGAGGGTCGGCTTTGGTGTCGTTGACGCCAAAGGGGATGAAGGCGTCCTCAGACTGGCCGCGTGGTCAAGCACACGGGCAGGGGTCTTCACCACCCGGTTGCGCCGTTCAGGCGGGCCACCTTTGTTGCAGGATTCACGAATGAACATGCTTACCAAAATGGCGCTGGGTCTCATGGGCCAGCTCAAACCCGAGCCGGCCACGGGCGATGCCAAAGACCTGATCTCCTTGCCGGTGCCAGACATCCAAGGCGGCGAGCCTTTGATGAAGGCCTTGGCCCATCGCGAATCCAGGCGCGAGTTCGACCCCGCACCGCTGCCGGCGCAAACCCTTTCCAACTTGCTTTGGGCGGCTGCGGGCATCAACCGCAACGAGCACGCCGGACGCACTTTTCCCAGCGCCATGAACGGGCAGGAGGTGGATGTGTATGTCGCCCTGCCGGCCGGGGTGTACCGGTACCAGGCGGCCACCCATTCGCTGCAACTCACGCGCGCAGTTGATGTGCGCCGGGTCACGGGTTACCAGGACTTTGTGGACACCGCGCCGCTGGATCTGGTGCTGGTGGCTGACCACTCCCGCATGAAGCTGGTGCCCGCCGCGCAGCGCGAGTCTTATGCCTCCGTGTGTGCCGGGGCGATTGCGCAAAACGTGTACCTGTACTGCGCCTCAGCCGGCTTGTCCACGGTGATTCGTGCGTGGGTGGATCGCACCGCGCTGGCGCAGGCCATGGGGTTGAGCAATGACCAACAGGTGCTGCTGTCGCAAACCGTGGGTCAACCCGCTGTCGCACCGACGGGTCACTGGTTGAGCCGTGGCGCTCACGCCAGGAAGGCACGCGGTCATGCCGGGTGATGACGCTGCCTTTCATCGGCTGGCGCGCGCGGCTCCCTTGCAAAAAATCAAAGAGGGCGTGGGTGCCAGGTTTCACACTGAAGCCATAGGGAGGTATTGCGCCTCCTGCTCTTGGAGGTTATCGTGAAACAGTCAATCTTGGGGTCGTCGGTGGTCGTGTTGACACTCGCCTTGTCAGGCGGTGCCAGTTACGCGCAAGGCAAGCTGGATTTTGGGCAGCGCGAGTTTGAGTCCAGTTGTGCCAGTTGCCACGGTGCTAGCGCCAAGGGGGATGGTGCCTTGCGCCACTTTCTCAACGTCGCGCCCCCTGATCTCACCCTCTTGAGCCGCCGCAGTGGTGGCGTGTTTCCCTACCAGCAAATGTGGGAAACCATTGATGGCCGAAACACGGTGGGTCCGGGCGCGCATGGGACGCGGGACATGCCTGTGTGGGGTTATGTGTATCTGGACGACGAGCAGCACACCAACGGCTGGCTGGGCCGCAACCGCATTGCCGCCTTGCTCGACTACTTGAACCGAATCCAGGTGAAGTGACCGACGGTGTACCTGGCGCGGTTTTTGGCAGGTCGTTGGACAACCCAGTTCGTGCTCCTCGTTTTGTTGGGGGCGTCTGGCGCTGCGGGCGCGGTTGACACCCCGTTGGCGCTGGCGTCTCTGTATGCCAGCCGGGTGGCGCAACGACTGGAGGTGCCGGTGGATGAGGCGCAAGTTTATGGACGACGGGCGCAGGCCGCGTTAATCGAGGCCGGGGTGACGGGGCTTTCCGCGCAGTATTTTTTGGTGGTGGACCGAAGTCCTCAAGTGCAAGCCATCTTCCTGTTTTGGTGGTCGCCGGATGCCCCGGCGCAGTTGATCGGGGCATCGCCCGTGTCAACGGGGCGGGGTGGGCGCTTTGCTTACTTTGAAACGCCTACCGGTGTGTTTGAGCATTCGCTCGACAACCCGGACTTCAGGGCGGAAGGAACCCGCAACAGCCATGGCATTCGGGGCTTTGGTGTCAAGGGCTTGCGCGTGTTTGACTTTGGCTGGCAACTGGCCACCCGCCAATGGGGTGACGGCGGGGTTTCCCCCATGCGCCTGTTGCTGCATGCCACCGATCCGGACTGGCTGGAGTCGCGTCTTGGCACCGTGCAGTCACAGGGCTGTGTGCGCATTCCGGCCAGTCTCAATCAGTTGATTGACGAATATGGCCTGTTGGACGCCGACTATGAAACGGGATTGGACGAGGGCAAGGCGCTGTGGATGTTGCACCCGCAGCGAACGCCCACCCCGTGGTCAGGCCGCTATCTGATCGTGGTGGACAGCCAACGCGCCGAGCGGCCATTCTGGGCAATCTGGCCCGCTACTTCACTCTCCCGCCCGTTGACTTCCACCTTGCGCCAGAGCCAGACCGAAGCGGCGTTGCTTGCGCCTGAGTAGAGGCGGGTGATTGTTTGGCGTCAGCGCGGCACGTGCTGTGCAAACCACTGCGCGGTTTGCTGGGCCACGGCGTCCAGGGCGCCGGGTTCGTCAAACAAATGCGACGCCCCCGCCACGATGCTCAAGGCCTTGGTGCAGGTCAGTTGCGAACAGGCCTCGTGGTTGAGGGCCAGCACCTCGTCGTCATGGCTGCCCACCAGCAGCAAAGCCGGCGCAGTCACTTTGGCCAGGTCATGGTGGCCTGCCAGGTCAGGGCGACCGCCCCGACACACAACGGCGTTGATGTCTTCTCCCATGGCTGCAGCCGCCTGCAGGGCAGCGGCGGCCCCGGTGCCCGCGCCAAAGTAGCCCAAGGGCAATTGCAGGGTGGGCGCGTGCAGTTTGACCCAGCCGGTGGTGACCAGCAACCGGTGGGTGAGCAGCGAGAGATCAAAGCGGGTGTGATAGTCCAGCATCTCGGCCACGGTGAGCAGGTCCAACACCAACGTGCCCAAGCCTTGCGCGTGCAGGGCCTGGGTGACCGTGGTGTTGTGGGGGTCGTGGCGGCTGCTGTCGTTGCCGTGGGCAAACAGCACCAAACCGCGAGGCTGGCCCGGCAGGGTCAGCAAGCCTTCGATGTGGACGTTGTCCACGGGGATGTGAATCAACTGCGCGTCATTCGCGTTCATGGTTCTATTTTGCGCCGTTCAGCCGTGGATCGCAATCGGGATGCGGTGGCGGCCAAAGTGTTCCGCTGTGGGGCCAAAACGCCCCGCCACCGGGGCACCGCAATCCGGGCAATGCCCCCGCGCATCCAGACGGTACTGGTTCAGTTGGTACCAGTCGCGCACGATCAGCGTGCTGTGGCACTGGGGGCAAAAGGTGGTGTCGCCAGTCACATGATGCACATTGCCGGTGTACACAAAGTGGAGTCCCGCCGCCAACGCCAGTTCACGTGCGCGAATCAAGGTGTGCAGCGGCGTGGCGGGAATGTCCATCATTTTGTAGTCCGGGTGAAAGGCGGAGAAGTGCAGCGGCACGTCAGGGCCGAGTTCAGTCTTGATCCAGCGGCACAGGGCGGTGATCTCCTCAGACGAGTCGTTCTTGCCGGGAATCAGCAGCGTGGTGATCTCCAGCCAAACAGGGGTTTCCCGCTTGAGGTAGATCAGGGTGTCCAGCACAGGTTGCAGGTGCGAGCCGGTGAGCTTGAAGTAAAAGTCCTCCGTGAAGGCTTTCAGATCCACGTTGGTGGCATCGATTTTGGCGAAGAAGTCGCGTCGGGGCTGTTCATGGATGAAGCCCGCGGTGACAGCCACCGTTTGCACCCCCCGCGCGTGGCAGGCATCGGCCACGTCCATGGCGTACTCGGCAAAGATGACCGGGTCGTTGTAGGTGAAGGCGACACTTTTGCACTGGTGCTCAACGGCCGCCTGGGCAATGGCATCGGGCGACGCCTGGTCCATGAGTTGGTCCATGTCGCGCGACTTGCTGATGTCCCAGTTTTGACAAAACTTGCACGCGAGGTTGCAGCCCGCTGTGCCAAACGACAGCACGCTGCTGCCCGGGTAAAAGTGGTTCAGCGGCTTTTTCTCAATCGGGTCAATGCAGAAGCCCGAGGAGCGGCCGTAGGTCGTCAAAATCAACTGCTCGCCTTGGCGCATGCGCACAAAACAGGCGCCGCGCTGACCCTCGTGCAGCTTGCAGTCGCGGGGACACAGGTCGCATTGCAGCCGCCCATCATCGATGGCGTGCCAGTAACGGGCCGGGTAGTTGGATTCAGTGCTCATGCGATCTCCGGTTCAGGCTCTTTCCATTTCTGGACGGTGTAGCGTTGCAGATAGACCTCGCCACTCCAAAAATCTGCAGGCAGGCCAGCCTTGTATTTGAGCCGCGCCATGAACTCCCGCGGGGTTGGCAGTTGCTCCCAGACCTGCGGCAAAAAGGTGCTGCGATAGCGCCCGCATTCAAACACCACGCCGTCCACCCCAGGGCGCAACTGGGCCAAAGCGTGGGCCTCGCTCGTGAAGGCCAGAGGTTCAAGTGGGGACAGCAGTGAAACCTCAATGCGCGTTACGGGCAATTCCTCGGGGGCGAGGGGTGCAAACCGCCAGTCTCGCGTGGCCGCCGCCACGGCGTTCTCCTTCACATCGTCAAGCAACGGGCGCTGCGCGTCCAGACTGCCCATGCAGCCGCGCAAGCGACCCTTTTGGGTCAGGGTGACAAAGCAGGCGCCCCGCTGTTTCAGCCATGGCGCGTCTTCTGGCGCAGATTGCGGCTCATCCAGGATGGTGGAAATGGCCGCGCGAGCGATGGCCAACATCACGGGGCCGCGAGGCTCTGGCGTGGGCGCAGGCGCCATCGCTTGCCCTGTCAGTGCGTTAGCGGGCATGGGGCACCTGCCGTTCCCGAAAGGCGAAGGCGCCATAGCCGACGACGCGGCCCCTGTCCCCGGCGGTGTCTCCAGAGTTGCACAGCCCCAAAACCTCCGCCTGCAAGTGGTGGCGTCGCGCCGCCAGCAGCAGCCCGTTCACCGGGGTGCCGCCGCAGGCCTGGGCGTGGGTGATGGTGGCCTCACCCGCCAAAATGTGCTGCGCTGTTTCACGGTCCATGGTTTGCGCGGCATGGTAGGGCAGAAAGTGAGACAGGTCGGAACTGATGACGAGCAGCGTCTGCGGGCCGCCCCAAAGCCGTTCCAGCACCTCGGCCACCTCGGCGGGCGTGGCATCGCCCACCACCAGGGGAACCAGCTTGAAGTCATCCAGCACGGCTTGCAGAAACGGCAGCTGCACTTCCAGCGAGTGCTCCAGTGCATGGGCCGCGGGACTGACACCAACCTGGGGCAGGTCGCGAATGGCTGCAACCGCCTCCTGGTCCACCGCAATGGTGCCCAGCGGCGTGGCAAAACGCTCGGCACCGGCCAATGCCAATCCGCGCACGGCCACCCGGTGCGCGGGCCCCAGCAAAATGACACGGCGAACCACGGTGCGAATTGGCGCGAGCTGCGCGTACGCCAGCGCGGCGGTGGAGCCTGAGTAGATATAACCCGCGTGGGGAACGATTAACGCCTTGGGTGCCGGCGTGGCGGGTTCGGCATGCGCTCTCGCATCGGCCAGCAGCACCGATACGGCATGAGACAAATCAGCCGCTGTAGACGGGTAAAACGTACCCGCCACAGCAGAGGGTCGAACTGAGTTCATGGCAACCTCCAATCAGAAGGCAGCTTAGGTCAGTTCAACGCGCCATGGCTTGCTACTTGTCAAACCAGCGGCTGATGCCCGGGTCTCAGGTCGATGCCTTGGCGCCGTGAAAGTTGAACGCCATCTCGGGCTGGCGGCCACACATCAATTCAGCCAAGGCTTTGCCCGAACCGGCGCCGTGCGTCCAGCCCAGCGTGCCGTGGCCGGCGTTGACCCACAGCTTGCCCACTTTGGTTTGCCCAATGTAGGGAATGTTGGTGGGCGTGGCCGGGCGCAGGCCAGTCCAGTAGTTGGGCTCGCCGCCTTGTTCGGCGTTGCGGGTGTCGCACAGGCCGGGAAACACTTCTTCAATGCGGTTGGACAGCATTTGGCAACGCGCACGGGCCAGTGGGGTGTCCAGCGAGAGGTCGTAGCCGCCCACTTCAATGGTGCCCGCCACGCGCAACTGGTTGCCCAAGCGGCTGATGGCGATCTTTTTCTCGTCGTCAATGGTCGAGACTTTGGGCGCGAGTTCGGGGCGCTTGATTTTGAAAGTGGCGCTGTAGCCTTTGCCGGGGTAGATGGGCAGACTGACGCCTACGGTGCGCAGCAGTGGCGCCGAGTACGAGCCGCAAGCCACCACCACGTGGTCACCGTTCAACTGACGAGACGCGCCAATGCCGCGTTGACCGCCAGGGCCGATGCGCACCGCGCGCACCGCCACCGATTCGATGGCGTCGCCCACCTTGTTCAGTTGCACCACATCGTGACCATAGAGAAACTCTGCGCCACGGGCGATACAGGCTTTGGCCAGTGCCTGGGTAAACACACGGGCGTCGCCCGATTCGTCGCTGGCAGTGAAGGTGCCACCCACGATGCGGTCGGAAAAAGACTGGAACGCGGGCTCAATGCGCAGCAATTCGGCCTTGTCCACCACGCGGCGGGAGACGCCGTATTTGCCCATCAGTTGGGCAGCGTCACCGGCGGTGTCAAAAGACTTTTGATCGGTGTAGTAGTGGGCAATGCCGCATTCCAGGCGCTGGTATTCAATGCCGGTGCTTTGCACCAGCGATTTCAATGCCGCGTGGCTGTAAGCACCCAATGCGACGAGTTGTTGCACGTTGCGCTCAAAGGCTTTGTCGTTGCACTGGCCCAGAAATTGCAAGCTCCACAGCCACTGGTGCCAGTCCAGCTTGGGGCGAAACAACAAGGGGGCTTCTTTGCTGAACATCCATTTCAGCGCTTTCAGTGGCGCGTCCCGGTTGGCCCAGGGTTCACAGTAGCTGACCGAGATCTGTGCCGCGTTGGCAAAACTCGTTTCCATGGCCGCGTCGGGTTGACGGTCAACGACCGTGACCTCGTGGCCCTGCTCCAGTAAGTGCCAAGCGGTGCTCACGCCAATAATGCCTGCGCCAAGAATGATGATTTTCATGCGCCGGAGTGTGGCCGATCTCCGCCTGCAAAAAAAGTAGAATTAAACTAATTTCAAAAACATTAGCTCGGCTAATTTGAGGAGTCGTGATGAGTACCTTTGATCCGGATGCCCTGGAGTGCTTGGCGGCCATTGTGGAAGAGGGCGGGTTTGAGCGCGCTGCAGTGCGTCTGTCCATCACGCAGTCTGCGGTGTCGCAGCGGCTTCGCTCGCTGGAGGTGCAGGTTGGCACGGTGCTGATTGTTCGCAGCCGGCCCTTGAAGGCCACCTCGGCCGGGCGTTTGCTGCTCAAGCACGCGATGCAGATGCGTTTGCTGCGCGCTGATCTGGAGCGAGACCTCAAAGACCTGACACCCGGTGTCACCGGCAACGGGCGTGACGAGGAGCGAATCTCGATTGCCATCAACGCCGACAGCATTGCCACCTGGGCACTGCCCGCGCTGAGTCGCCTGGTGCATCAGGGCTTGGCCATTGAGATCATCACGGACGACCAGGAGTTCACCCACGACTGGCTGCGTGAAGGCCAGGTGCTGGGCTGCGTCACCACCCTCAAGCAGGCGCTGCGCAGTTGCAAGATGGTGCCGCTGGGCGCGATGCGCTATGTGGCGGTGGCTGAGCCGGCATATGCCGCCAAGCACTGCCCCGGCGGGGTGACGGCGCACAACTTTCGCGCTTTTCCTTTCATCGCCTTCAATCGCAAAGACGGCCTGCAGGCGGAATTCATCGCGCGCGCCTACAACCTCAAGCGCGTGGTGCTGAGTCAGCTCTACGTGCCCAGCTCTGAAGACCAGGTGCGGGCGGTGTTGGCGGGTTGGGGGGTGAGCGTGTTGCCGGAGTTGGGTGTGCGCGAGCATTTGGCCAAGGGCCGCTTGGTCAATATCGCCCCCGATCATTCCTTGCCCGTGGAGTTGTACTGGCATTGCTGGAACCTGGACTCGGTGGTGCTGGACGCACTGACCAATGCGCTGACCGGGGCAGCCTCGCAGTCTTTGGTTTGAACTGGCGAGTAGAAAAAAAGACAAGGGGTCCAGCAACCGACCTGTTTGACTAAAATACGGCATGACCACCGCACCCATCGTCCGAATTTCGTTCAAGCAGCAAATGCTCAAGGCCCGTGAAGAGGCCATTGTGCAAGCCGTCAACCGGCTGCTGGCTGAAAAAGGCTTTGACGCCATGACGGTGGACGAAGTGGCGGCCCAGGTGGGCATTGCCAAAGCCAGTTTGTACAAGCACTTTTCCAGCAAAGAAGACTTGGCCGCCGCCGCCATGGTGCGCGTCTTGCGCCTGGCACAAGCGTTTGTCGAGACGGTACCTGCCACGCTCGCCCCGGTGGACAAGCTGAAGGCCGTGGTGCGCTGGATGCTGGGCGTCAAACTGGCAGGTGACATGCCGTCCCTCCCCAATCAAAATTCCTCACTGCGCGCAGCGCTGTTGGCTCACAAAGACTATATGGACACGTTGATTCACGTCAGCGACACCTTGGGCGAATGGATCGAGGCGGCCCAGGCGGCCGGTGAATTGAACCCGGCGCTCCCGCCCATTGCGGTGCTGTACACCCTCTACGCCCGGGCCTGTGACCCGGTGCTGGAGTTTTTGAAAATGGGCGGCACGCTCAACGACGACCAAGTCGCTGACTTGGTGATGAGCACCTGTTTTGACGGCCTGCGGACCCGTTGAGGGTTGAGGCTATTTTAAGCCGTCAGCGCTTGTATAGTAAGCGCAGGCAGCTATTGATTTGGTAGCAAATCAGGTGTCGCGAAATTAGCGAACCAGCATCACCGGCACTTTGCAGTGCGCCAACACTTGGGTGGCCACCGAGCCCATCACCAGGTTGACCAAGGTGCCGTGGCCGTGCGAGCCCATGATCACCAGATCAAAGTCGCCACTGTCAGCGAACTTGGCAATCGATTCGCCTGCGTGGCCAATCTTCCAGCTGCTTTTGGCATCAATGCGGTGACGCAGCAGAAATTTGGTGACGGGTGCCAGCACCTTCTCGGCCTCGTCGCTGTGGTACTTTTCAACGATTTCTTTGCCCACTGCGGCGCGTGCGCGCGGGGGCAGGGCGGGCTGCACGGTGAACACGGTGTAGTTGTTCTTGTCAGAAGAGAACAGGTCGTGCGTGGTCAGATAGGCCAGCATTTTCTTGGTGTAAGGGCTACCGTCGACGGCGAGAAGAATGTTCATGGATGTCTCCTTGTTGAGAAAGTCAGTGTACTCATGCGGCCCCCGCGTGCTTTGCGTCAAGTCAATGGCAATTAACCCAGATCAAGAAACAGGGCGGTGAGCGCGGCCGCTACAGCGTCAGGCAACTGGCGGGCAGAAAAGCGGTTTGCTCATTTTTGCGGGCGTAGCCCAAGGGGTTGGCCACGACCCGGCAGCCGTTTTTCACATAGTCACTGGGTGCGTGCAGGTGGCCATGCAGCCACAGCTGGGCATGGCCGAGCAGGTGGTCCAGGTCATTGCAAAAGCCTGCCGTGCCCGGTGTCATGCCGTAGCGAGGGTCGGCACTCAACAGGCTGGGCGCGAAGTGAGTCACCACCACGGTGTTTCCGTCAAACGGTTGTGCCAAAGCCTGTGTCAGCCAGTCCCGGCACACCAGCGCCTGGTCGCGAATTTCGGCGGCCAGCATGGGGGCGCCGCGGCGGGTGCCAGAGGTTTTCTTCAAGTAGAAGTTGGCAGCACGAAAGGCCTTGTCCCGCGCTTTCAACTGCTGTGCCAACCGGTTGGCGGTGGGCGAGTCGTCCAGCGGGCAAAGCGCGTCAAAGTCGGTCCACAGTGTGGTGCCTAAAAACCGCACCGGTTTGGGCAATGGTTGCCCGCCCAGGTGGGTATAGGTGACCACTTCGCGTTCCAGCCAGGTGATGCCCAGGCGCTCACAGGTCTCGCGCAAGCGGGTGTGTGCCTCGTCAAAGTCCAGCGCGTCGTACTCGTGGTTGCCGGGCACAAACAGCACTGGCGTGGGCCAGCCTTGGTGCGGAGAAAACCGCCCCAGGCCAAAGTCGGCATCCGTCAAGCTCGAATTCACTTGGTAGGAGCCAATGTCGCCGGCCAGCACCAGCAGGTCGGCGTTGGGCGCGGGGGTGGCGACCCAGTGGGGGTGGGTCTCCAGGTGCAGATCCGACAAAAGCTGAATGTTCATGGTTTCATTGTCCAGCAAGCGCTCAGACGTCGGGCGGCGAGAAGCCGACGCTGGAAATGGTGCGGCGCAGCCACTCGTGTGCGCTGTCCCGGTTGCGCCGGTGATGCCAAAGCACGTCAATGTGCAGCGGCGGCACCGAAAAAGGCAGTTCACGCAACACCAACTGGTCTTGCAAGCCAGACACTGAGAGAAAGTGGCGCGGCATGCCCGTCAGCAGGTTGGACTGGGCTGCCAGCGTGCCGGCGGTGAAAAACTGATTGACCGTGAGTGCGATGTGACGCTCGCGCCCGATCACGGCCAGTGCTTCGTCAAGGAATCCGAAGGCCCGCCCGGAGTAGCTCACCAGCAGGTGGCGCGCGCTACAAAAGCGGTTCAGGGTCAGCGGGCCCTTGGCCAACGGGTGGTCGTAGCGCATGGCGCAGAGGTATTCGCCGCTGAACAGGCGCTGGGTGGCAAAAGCCACGGTTTCCCCCGCCTGCGCGCAGGCGGTCAGGTCGCCCAACACCGATGGAAAGTAGCCAATGGCCATGTCCGCGTCGCCTTGCTCCAGCAAGGGGCGGGGGTCGCGGTTCACCAAGGGGACCACGCGAATTGACAACTGAGGGGCGTCGCGCTCCAGCACCGCCATCAGTCCCGGCAGCAATTTGACCGCCGTGGCGTCGGCCATGGCCAGCACAAAGGTCGCTTGCGCTTCACCGGGCACAAAGGTGCCGGGCGAAATCACATCCTGCAGTTGGCGCAAAGCCTCGCGCACCGCTGGCCACAGCGCCAGCGCACGCGGGGTGGGCGCCATGGCCTGACCGCTGCGTTTGATCAGCTCGTCGCCCATGGCCTCGCGCAAACGTTGCAAGGCATTGCTGACGGCTGGCTGGGTGATGGAGAGCTTGCGGGCAGCCCGTGTCAGGCTGCGTTCGGTCATCACTTCATCAAAAACCCGAAGCAAATTCAGGTCCAGGGTCTTAAAGTTGGTGGCGGGCATGCCTCAATTTATCACGATGGTGAATAGTTGGCATCATAAATATAAATTAGGCCATACCTAGTGTTTACCCTACTATCGGGGCACGCTTTCACTTTGAGGCGTTTGATTGAAGGAATAAATCATGACCACCTACACACCTACTCGCCATGCCCTGCCAATGGGTCAAACCACAGCATCTGCAGGCCAGACTGCTGGTCACCGCGGCTTGAGCGCCATGTTGCTCGCCGCCATGGTGTCCGCCTTGATCGTGGTCGCAGACCAGTTGATTGAAACTTGGGCTGATGGCCATTTGATGCTGGCCTGGGTGGCTTTGTGGGTGATTGGTTTCGCTGCACTGGCCCTGTTTGCCGGTTCCGCACAAACACTGGCCAAGGCCACATTGAGCGCGCTGAACAACTGGGCAGCACGCAGTGCGCAAGCGCGCGCAGACCGCCGTTTGTGGGCGTCTGCCGAAGCCGATCCCCGCATCATGGCTGAAGTCCAGGCCGCGATCGACCGTGCTGACGCCGCCAAATTCGCGTCTTGAAACCTTGAAAGGCCAAATCTAGGCCGGGCCAGCGCCCAAAAAAAAGCCACCGGGTTCGGTGGCTTTTTTTATGCCTGAACGCGATCGCGTCAGGCGCTTTGCGCAAAACGGCAGGTCATGCTGTTTTGCGGCTCACAGGCTGCCTCCTCAGGCTGCCATTCGCTTCTCCAGCTGTTTTTTGGTGTCGACCAGTTCTTTGGGCAAGTGGTAGGCCAGTTGCTGGAACAGTTCGTCGTGCAGCGCCAGTTCTTGTGTCCAGGCCGCTTTGTCGATGCTGGTGACGGTGTTGAACTGCGCTTCGCTGAAGTTCAGGCCGGTCCAATTGATTTCACCGTAAGTGGGGCTGACGCCAAACGCGTGGTCCACACCTGTGGCCTGGCCTTCAAGGCGGTCAATCATCCACTTCAGCACGCGCATGTTGTCACCGTAGCCGGGCCAGACGAACTTGCCATCGTCGCCTTTGCGGAACCAGTTCACGCAGAAGATGCGTGGCAGGGTGTGACCCAGAGACTCCAGCTTGTGCTCCATGTCCAGCCAATGCTGGAAATAGTCGCTCATGTTGTAGCCGCAGAACGGCAGCATCGCAAACGGGTCGCGGCGCACCACGCCCATCTGTCCCGCTGCAGCAGCGGTGGTCTCGGAGCCCATGGTGGCTGCCATGTAAACGCCGTCTTGCCACGTGCGCGCCTCAGTGACCAAGGGCACGGTGGTCGAGCGGCGGCCACCAAAAATGAACGCGTCAATGGGCACGCCAGCTGGGTCGTCCCACGCTGGGTCAAGCGCCGGGTTGTTCATGGCACCCACGGTGAAGCGGGCGTTGGGGTGCGCGGCTTTGGCGCCGGTTTCACGGGCAATAGCCGGAGTCCAGTCCTTGCCTTGCCAGTCAATCAGATGTTCTGGCGCGGTGTCGGTCATGCCTTCCCACCAGACGTCGCCGTCATCGGTCAGTGCCACGTTGGTGAAAATCACGTCGCGGTCCAAACTGGCCATGCAGTTGGGATTGGTCAAGGTGTTGGTGCCAGGAGCCACGCCAAAATAACCGGCTTCGGGGTTGATGGCGTACATCTTGCCGTCGGCATGGGGCTTGATCCAGGCAATGTCGTCACCAATCGTGGTCACGCTCCAGCCTTCAAAGCCGGCGGGTGGAATCAGCATTGCAAAATTGGTCTTGCCGCAGGCGCTGGGGAAAGCGGCCGCCACGTGGTACTTTTTGCCTTGCGGGTTGGTTACACCCAAAATCAACATGTGCTCAGCCAACCAGCCTTGGTCGCGTCCCATGTTGGATGCGATGCGCAGCGCAAAACACTTCTTGCCCAGCAAGGCGTTGCCGCCGTAGCCGGAGCCATATGACCAGATTTCGCGGGTTTCGGGGTAGTGCACGATGTACTTGGTCTTGTTGCAAGGCCATTTGACGTCGGCCTGGCCCGCTTCCAGTGGCGCAGCCACGGTGTGCATGCACGGCACGAAGTCGCCATTGACGCCCAGCACGTCGTAAACGGCTTTGCCCATGCGGGTCATGATTTTCTGGTTCACCGCCACATAGGGGCTGTCGGTCAACTCAATGCCGATGTGGGAAATGTGCGAACCCAATGGGCCCATCGAGAACGGCACCACATACATGGTGCGACCTTTCATGCAACCGTCAAACAAGGCCTTGGTGGTGCTGGTGCCTTGCTGCAACAGCACGCGCATTTCGGCGGGGGCCATCCAGTTGTTGGTGGGGCCAGCATTCTCTTTTTTCTCTGAACAAATGTAGGTGCGGTCTTCCACGCGGGCCACATCCGTTGGATCGGAGCAAGCCAGGAAACTGTTGGGGCGCTTGGTGTCGTTCAGCTTCTTGAACGTGCCGGCTTCGACCAGTTGTTGGCACAAGCGCGCGTATTCCTCGTCCGAGCCATCGCACCAGTAGATGGCGTCGGGTTTGGTCAGAGCGACCATGTCTGCCACCCAGGCAATCAGCCGGGCATTTTTGACATAGCTTGGGGCATTGAGATTCAAGCCTTGCATCATGGGTGAGTTCATGGGAGGGTCCAAAGTTAAAAATCGTTTTTTTAAAACGCACGCACCAGCGCTATCCATCGCCACGCGCATTCGCTTTGAAAAAACGGAGAAGGGCAAACACCATCTGATTGCGCCTGCATCACCATGAATCACCATGAAATCAGTCCTCATGGGGTGGTGGCATCGCTGTGAAATGGGTCAGTTAGCAGTCGTGCCGCCAAACCGAACCCTGATTCTATGGATCTGTCTTCGAGTTACCTGACGGTTACACGTAAAAGATATGCGTAAATGGCATGAACTTATGCGTCTAAAATTTGATCGGGCAAAGGCTTTGAGCAACCGATGGGCAGAGAAATGCGGGGAGGGGAAGAGAAAAAGGCCGCGTGCTGCGGCCTTTTTTGTCTGCAGCCGGTGGCTGCAGTGGTTTCATCGGTTCTGGGGCACAGCCGCTATCAGCGGGTGCCGGTGGAGCGATGATGCTGCCTGTATCAGGCCATGCTGACGGCAATGAATGCCAGCAAAAAGATCAGCACAGCGCCAACCACGGGCAAGACAATGGGAATCAGGGGGACAACCGCCTCAACGGGATCGGTAGGGGTTGCGCTGTCGTGGTGAGCTGGCTTTGACATGGGGTTCCTTGTGGACTTGAGTTCTGTATCTTGCGAATTTTACCCATGCGTGCACAATTTGCGCAGATTCCTGAATAGCTCGCGGCCCTGCGTCGTCAAATGACCATGAAACAACGCCTCCAACGATCCCCCTTATTTGCCTGCGCATGGCTTTTGTTGGCCGCACTCGGAGTCTCCGGCTGTGCCTCTACTGGCTCTAACAGTCCGTCCGCCCGGCCCGTGTTGTACCCCAATGCCACCTTGAACAGAGTGGGCGACGCGGCCGCGCGGGCCGAAGTCGACGCCTGCATGGCCCGCGCCCAAGCGGCGGGCTTGAGCCCGGTGGAGCAAAACAATGCGGTGGGCCAGCGCGCTGGTCAAGGGGCTGCGGTTGGCGGCGTGGCGGCGGCTGTCGGTGCCTTGGTAACTGGGCGCAACTTCGACAGCATCCTGACCTCTGGTGTTGCCGGTGCTGCAGTGGGTGGTTCGGCCGGAGCGGTGTCCGGCGCCATGCAGAACCGCCCCAGCCAAATTTACCGGCAGTATGTACAGCGCTGTGTGAGCGACAAAGGCTTTGATGTAATCGGCTGGAACTGACGTTGAGCCGAGCCTGACGGCGTGCCAAAGTGAGGTGACTACACTCGAGGGTTCAAAAGCGACCCTTAAGAGATATCAATGGACTTCTTTATCCTGGCGATGCTGTTCGCCGTGGGCGTGAACGCGCTCCGACTCATCGCCCAGCGAAAACGCATCGCCTTGCTGGGTAGCTACCTGGGCCGCTACCAGATCGAAAAGCTGATGGAGACCTTGACTGAGGGCTACCTGCGGGCGCTTGGCGAAGCAGACGGCGCTCGACGGGAGCAAATCTGGCAGGTCCTGGACACCACGGAAATCAGCTTGTCCCAACAGTTCACCGCTTTTGCCGCTGACTTCGCCAAGGTGCCGGCCGAGCAGACCCGGATCAGCCAATTCCCGCTCGCCTTCCCCTTTGCGGAGCAAGTGTTTCCCCGCGCCAGTTTTGACGCCCGCCAACTCTTTGCCATTCACGCCAAGGGCTTGGCAGCCGCCGCCCAGAATGAGCGTCAGTTAAGTCCACGTGACAAGGCTTTCACCATGATGGCCGAGCTGTTTTTGATGCAGCACAGTTGTCACTGGTTCTGTAAATCCAAAACGGTGGCGTCGGCGCGCTTGGTGTTGCGCCATCAAACTGCTTATGAGCAAGTGGTCAAATCGGTGGCGCCCGACACGCGCCAGGCCTACCTCGCTTTGACGGGCGCCTGAGGCCTCCCCATCACGCCGCTGAGGTGTTCAGGCGCTCGGCAAACTGGCCTGCTTACATGCGAAGTCAACACGCAACTTCCTCGTGCTGGTCGTTTCCGTTGTCCAGCGCAAAGTGCGGCCGGAGTCGGCGCAGCACGGTCTCCGCGCGAGCCGTGAGCGGCCATTCGGCGCGATGCAGCAGCCAAAGAGTGTCAACCACCAGCGGCGCGCCATCGACCACCTGAATAGCGTCTGGTTTTGAAAAGGCCAGGCGCGCATAACGCGGCAAGACGCTGAATCCCAGACCTCGGGCCACGGGATCCAAAATCAAACTGATTTGGTTGGTGAAGCCGCGGCAAGGCAAGGTTTGCGCGCCGGGTTGACCCGGGAAACGCCGACTGAGCAGCCGCCCGGCCATGGCTTGCCCATCGGGGTGGTCGATAAAGCCCAGGCGTTCCAGGTCGGCCCAGGTGTTCACCGCCTCGCCAGCGGGAGCCACCAGTTCAAGCGGTTCCTGCGCAAAGCGGGTGACGGTCAAGCGTGCGTCTGCGGGTTTAAGCGTGACCAGCCCAAACTCAAAACGATTGTCCAGCACGGCGGCCAGCACCTCGGTGTCCGGCGCAAAGCGATGGCGGATGCTCAGGCCGGGGTGCGCTTGCTGGATGTCGAGCAGATGCTTGTGCAGGCTCAGTCCAATGCTGCCGGGCGTGATCAAGCTGACTTCGCCTTGTTCGGCCTCTGCTGAGGAAAGCCGCTGTTGCAAGCGTTGATCCGCCGCGCCCACTTCGGCGCAATAGTCGAGCAAGGCCCGCCCCGCCGGGGTCAGTTCAAGCTGGCGCGGTCGCCGGATCAAGAGGGGACCCAAACGCTCTTCCAGGCGCTGCACATGTTGGCTGACAGCCGCCTGCGTCAGGTCCAGTCGCTCCGCACAGCGGGTGAAGTTGCCCAGTTCGGCGAGCGTGGCAAAGGTGCGAAGCCATTGGGGGTTGAGCATAACGATATCTTATCGAAGCGATCAGTGATGCGTCATTGTGTTTATGCCGCCAGATTTTTAGACTGAGCGCTTCTCTTTTAACCAGGGCTTTGCTCATGTCTAGCGTCTATCCACGCAGTTTTTCCCACATCGGTTTGTCCGTCACGGATCTCGACGCCGCTGTCAAGTTCTACTCTGACGTCATGGGGTGGTATCTGATCATGCCGCCCACCACCATCAGCGAGGACGAGTCGGCCATTGGCGTGATGTGCACCGATGTTTTTGGCGCAGGCTGGGGCTCATTTCGCATTGCCCACTTCTCAACCGGAGACCGCATTGGCGTCGAGATTTTTGAGTTCCGCAACGCCAAGAAGCCGGAGAACAACTTTGAATACTGGAAAACTGGCATCTTTCACTTCTGCGTGCAAGACCCGGATGTTGAAGGCTTGGCCGCCAAAATCGTCGCGGCGGGCGGCAAGCAACGGATGCCGGTGCGGGAGTACTTTCCCGGCGAAAAGCCGTACCGCATGGTCTACATGGAAGATCCGTTTGGCAACATTCTGGAAATCTACAGCCACAGCTATGAGTTGACTTACGCGGCCGGCGCCTATCAATCATCCCCTGCGAAAACGGCGTAAGCGCATCCCGCTCTGCTTTCGCGAGGCAATGGCTACCGGCGCTTTTTAGAGGCTTTGACAGGTGGCTTTGCAGCCACCCCCAAGGCAGCCCGGGCGAGTGCATCGGCCTCGCTATTGCGATGGCGGGGTATCCAAACCAGGGTGGCGTGGTCGAAGGTGTTGAACAGGGCGCGGGTTTCGTCAAACAAGGCAGCCAGCCGGGCAATCGGCTTGGCGTTCGCATGGCCGATCTGCTCGACAACGATGCTGTTGTCGCAGTGAATGAGGACTGACTTGGCCCCCAGTCGTTTCAGCTCTTGAAGGGTGATGTGCAGCGCCCTGAGTTCCGCTTCGTTGTTGCACCCGACACCCTGAGGGGCTTGCGACAGTGTGTGGACGGTACCGTCCGGCGCGGCGATCATCCCGCCCAAGCCCATGCGACCGGGGTTGGGCATGGCGCTGCCGTCGCAGTACGCCAACCAGGCGTTCAAGTGCACTGACCGGCGATCAACGAACGGTCTGCGCCTCGAGCCCCACTTTTGCAAGCGCGGCCAGCACGTCGGCAATGTGTTGGGGGCCACGGGTTTGAATCACCAGTTCGACTTCCACGTTTTGCGCCGCCAGCGTTGTGAAGGCGCGTTGGTGGTGCACCTCGTCAATGTTGGCGCCGGCATCGGCCACAGTCGCCGTGATTTTGGCCAGGGTGCCGGGCACATCGCGGGCGCTGACGCGGATGCGTGCCAACCGGCCAGCGCGCACCATGCCGCGCTCAATGATGGCTGCCAGCAGCAGTGGGTCGATGTTGCCGCCGCACAGCACCAGGCCCACTTTTTTGCCTTTAAAGCGCTCGGGGTATTTCAGCAAGGCCGCCAGGCCAGCAGCCCCGGCGCCTTCCACCAGCGTTTTTTCAACTTCCAGCAGCATGACGATGGCCTGCTCAATATCGCCTTCATCCACCAGCAACAAGTCGTCCACCAGTCGCTGAATGATGGTCTGCGGCAGCTTGCCCGGCGAGCCCACCGCAATGCCTTCGGCAATGCTGCTCGTGCCTTGGGGGTGCTGGGTGCCCTTGATGGCGTTGAACATGGCCGGAAAGCGCGAGGTTTGCACGCCCACCACTTCAATATTGGGGTTGATCGCCTTGGCCGTCGTGGCCATGCCCGAGATCAACCCGCCACCGCCGATGGCGATCACCAGGGTGTCCAGATCGGGTACTTCTTCCAGCATTTCCAGCGCCACCGTGCCCTGGCCGGCAATGATGTCGGCGTCGTCATAAGGGTGCACAAAGGTCAGGTGGCGGGCTTCTGCCAGCGCAAAGGCGTGGGCGCGGGCTTCGTCCAGCGTGTCGCCGTGCAGCACGATCTCGGCACCAAATCCGCGGGTGCGCTCTACTTTGACACCCGGCGTGAAGCGCGGCATCACGATCACGGCGTGCAAGCCCAAACGCTGTGCGTGGTAGGCCACGCCTTGGGCGTGGTTGCCCGCGCTCATGGCGATCACGCCGCGCTGTTGTTCTTCGGGGCTGAGCTGAACCAGCTTGTTGCAGGCGCCGCGTTCTTTGAACGACGCGGTGAACTGCAAGTTTTCAAATTTGAGAAACACTTGCGCGCCGACGATGTCGGACAAGGTGCGAGAGGCCACAAACGGCGTCTCTTGTAACTGCCCTTGCAGGCGGGCGGCCGCAGCCTGGATGTCTTTGAGTTCAATCATCAACAGATTGTGCTTGAAGACACCGGCCCCGCCGCCTTGAGGGGCTGCTTTAGCGTCCGCGTGTGCCCAACACGGCAGCACCCATGATCAGCGCCGCAGCCACCGCAATAGTCAGGGTCAGTGGCCGGCCACTGACCACCATCAACAGGGTGGTGGAGGCCAAGGGGGTGAGGTAGCTCAAAATGCCAATGTGACGCGCGTCACCCAATTTCAGGGCCTGATCCCACAAAAAGAACGACGCCCCCAGTGGCCCCAACCCCAAAAGTGCCAGCAAACCCCAGTCTTGCGCAGACAACGAGACGGCGGGCTCCAGCGCCCAGTGGCACAACAGCGAAAACCCACCTGAGAGCAGCCCGAACAGGCCAATGGCCGCCGTCGAGAAGCCTCGGCCCAAAATGGACAGTCGCTTGGTTTGTAGCGAGTAATTGGCCCAGGCAACCGCCGCACCCAAGGCCAGCAGGTAACCCAGCGTGGGGTTCACGGCGTCTGGTGCGGCGCTGGCCGAGCCGGTTTGTGCGCCCCAGATGGCGATGATGGCGCCGCCAAAACCCAGCGCGGCGGCGATGAGGTGGACCGGGCGCAAATGCATTCCCGGCAAGTACAAGGGGGCCAGCACCACCAGGAACAGCGGCCACAGGTAGTTGATCAAATTGACCTCTACCGCAGGCGCCAGTCGCAGACCCATGAACAGCAGAAAGTGATAACCAAACATGGACAACACGCCGAAAACCAGCGTGCCGGGCGGCATGCGCCACAGCGACGGGCGTCTCAACACGGTTGGCCACGCCAACACGCTGCCCATCATGAGACAGACGCCTGTGAGTAAAAACGGCGGGACATGGGCCAGCGACAAGGCCAGAGCGGCAAGAGAAGCCCACAGGGCGATGGCAGAGAGGGCGTAAACATTGGCTTTCATGGCGTTGAGCATAGCGGGCCCGTCGTCGCCAGTTCGGGCAGTCAAGTGAGCCGTTGAGCCCAGCGGTCAACCCCGCCAAATACCGTTTTAGCCGTCAGTCCACGGGCCACAAGCGCCATCAAGTGAGACGGTCGCCTTGAGTGCCAGGCCAAAAATAGGGGCCTTGTTCATTAATTACAAATATATCTAAGCTATCAATTTAATAGTCGTTTAGGTTCTAGATAAATGACGTTACATTCCTCCCCTGTTAAAAATTGCCCTGTACTCACGACGTACAGCGGCCTCATAAGAAGAGTTGGTTGACTAGGCATGATTGAGCTCAAAGGTATTTACCAAACCTACAAAGGCCGCTCTGGCCAAGTAGAAGCGCTGAAGGGTGTGGATCTGCACATCAAGGCGGGCGAGGTGTTTGGCATCATTGGTCGCAGCGGAGCGGGTAAAAGCTCGCTGGTGCGGGTGATGAACTTGTTGAACCGCCCGACGGCGGGACAGGTCATGGTGGGTGGCCGGGAGCTGACGGCGCTGGATGGAGAGGCGCTGCGTGTCGCGCGTCGCGACATCGGCATCATCTTTCAGCACTTCAACCTGCTGTCATCACGCACGGTGTATGACAACGTGGCCTTGCCGCTGGAAATCGCTGGCATGAGTGCCACAGCGATCAAGGCCCGGATCGAGCCGCTGCTGGATCTGGTGGGTTTGTCCGACCTGAAGTCCCGCTATCCGGCGCAGATCAGCGGCGGGCAAAAGCAGCGAGTCGGTATTGCCCGTGCACTGGCCAATCGCCCCAAGGTGCTGCTGTCGGACGAAGCAACTTCTGCCCTTGACCCCGAAACCACGCGCGCCATTCTGGCCCTGCTCAGGAAAATCAACAAAGAGTTTGGCCTGACGGTGGTCCTGATCACTCACCAGATGCAAGTCATCAAGCAAGTGGCTGATCGCGTGGCTGTGATTGATGCCGGGCGCATTGTTGAAAGCGGACCGGTGCTGGACGTGTTTACCAGACCGCAACACGACACCACACGCAGCCTGATTGATGAAATTTTGCCCCAGCAACTGCCTGACAGCGTGCTGGCGCGTATTCGCACCTTGAGCGCCGGCGATACCGGGCCCAGCCAACTGTTGCGCCTGGCTTTTGCCGGGGATGACTCGGATCGGCCGCTCTTGTCCGACGTGGTGCGTCAGTTTGGTCTGGACCTGTCCATCGTGCACGGGCAGGTGGATGAGATACAGGGCAAGCCTTTCACGTCGCTGGCGGTGTTTGCACGCGGAGCACAGGCGCAACTCGATGGTGCGGTGGCGCACCTGCGCGGCGCGGGCGTCCAGATTGAGCGGGTCATGACCAGCTTGCCTGGGAAACAAATAGGAGTGGTTGATGTTCGATAATTTTTCTGAGGCCATGCTGGCGCTGTTTGCGACGTCTCTGTGGGAAACCCTCATCATGGTGGGCATCTCGGGTGGCGTTGGTGCATTGATCGGCATCCCGTTGGGCGTCTACCTGCGGCTCAGCGACGAAGGGGGCGTGATGCAGAACCGCGTTGCCAATACCGTGGTGGGCGGCATGGTTAACGCCGTGCGGTCCACGCCTTTCATCATCCTGCTGGTGGCCATCATTCCGCTGACTCGTTTTATCACCGGCTCGTCGATCGGCACCGCTGCCGCCGTCGTGCCATTGACCATTGCCGCTGCGCCATTTGTGGCGCGATTGGTCGAGGCATCGCTGCGTGAAGTTGACCACGGTCTGATCGAGGCCGCTCTGGCCATGGGCGCAACGACGCGTCAGATCGTGCTCAAGGTTCTGCTGCCTGAAGCCTTGCCCGGCATCGTGGGCGGGTTGACGATCACCTTTGTCAGCCTGACGGGTTTCTCGGCCATGGCCGGCGCGATCGGTGGCGGGGGCCTCGGAGATCTGGGCATCCGTTACGGCTATCAACGCTTCCTGCCAGAGATCATGCTGGCCGTCGTGCTGGTGCTGATTCTGTTTGTGCAAGTCGTTCAAAGTCTGGGCGACTGGACGGTCAGAAAGCTGAGCCACAAATAACGCACCCCTCACTGACAAAAGTGAGGCCTTGATATTGAAGCCGCTCCCCAAAGTGGGGCAGCAATTCTCCCCTTTCGTTGTATTCCTCCAGAGAAAGTCATCACCATGAAAAAACGCACACTCCTCCAGACCGCCGCTGCACTTGCGGTGTCCATCGCCTTCGCAGGCCCTGCCTTGGCCCAGGACAAACCTTTGAAAATTGGCGTCACCGCAGGCCCGCACGCACAGATTTTTGAACAGGTCAAAAAGATTGCTGAAAAAGACGGCCTCAAGATCCAGATCGTGGAGTTCACCGATTACGTGCAGCCCAATGCCGCGCTGGCCGCTGGCGACCTCGACGCCAACAGCTATCAGCACAAGCCTTACCTGGACCAGCAGGTGAAAGACCGCGGCTACAAGATCGTTAACGTGGGCTACACCGTCAACTTTCCGATTGGCCTGTACTCCAAGAAAGTCAAAAGCCTCAATGAGCTCAAAGAGGGCGCGCGTTTTGGCATACCCAACGATCCGACCAATGGCGGACGGGTGCTGCTGGTGTTGCAGGACAAGGGCCTGATCAAGCTCAAGCCGGACGCCGGCCTGAAAGCCACGCCGCTGGACGTGATTGAGAACCCGAAGAAGCTCAAGTTTGTGGAGCTTGACGCCGCCCAGCTGCCGCGCTCGCTTGATGACCTGGACGCCTCTGCCGTCAACACCAACTATGCCCTGTCAGCCGGCATGAACCCAAAGGACGCCCTGGCACAGGAAGCCGCCAAGTCGCCCTATGTCAACCTGCTTGCCGTGCGTGAGCAGGACAAGAACCAGCCTTGGGTCGCCAAGCTGTTGAAGGCCTACCAGTCGGAAGAGATCCGCAAGTTCATTCAGACCGAATTCAAGGGTGCGGTCCTGCCCGGCTTCTGAACTGATTGAGCCTCAAAAGCCGCAGAAGCCCCCGTAGATGCTGCGCAGACTGCTATCTATTTAGTAGCAATTTGACCGCATCAAGGGGGCCTCTTTCTCATCAGCGGCACTGCGGTGCAACTGCCAAGCGCAGTCCTCTCCCCTGAACTTTTCCGGTCTGGCGCGTCAGGGGTTGGCCGTGTGTCAGCCGGGACGTTGGTCGGTGGAGGGGCGTTGCCACAGGTTGATGCCACCTTCCACTGCGTGGGCGTCAATGGCGGTCAGTTCGTCAGCGGTGAAGTCGAGTTGGGACAAGGCGCCTGCCAGTTCGGTGATCTGGGCCGGGCGGCTGGCGCCAATCAGGGCGGACGTCACGCGGGCATCGCGCAACACCCAGGCAATCGCCATCTGCGCCAGGCTTTGGCCGCGGGCCAGAGCCATCTCGTTCAAGGCCCGCACGTGTTTGAGGTTTTGCTCGCTCAAGTGCTCGGCTTTCAGGGTGCCGCCGCCGGGACGGTTGATGCGGGCGTCTTCCGGAATGCCGTTGAGGTATTTATTGGTCAGCAGCCCTTGCGCCAGCGCACTGAAGGCGATGCAGCCCATGCCGGTGTCAGACAGGGCGTCCAGCAAGTCTTCTTCAATCCAGCGGTTCATCATGCTGTAAGACGGCTGGTGAATCAGCGGCGCCACGCCCATGGACCGCAAAATGGCGGCCGCTTCACGAGTTTTGGCGGCTGAATAGCTGCTGATGCCCACATACAGCGCCTTGCCCTGTTGCACGGCCGTCGCCAACGCGCCCATGGTTTCTTCCAGCGGGGTGTCGGGGTCGAACCGGTGCGAGTAGAAGATGTCCACGTAGTCCAGCCCCATGCGTTTCAGGCTCTGGTCCAGGCTGGCCAGCACGTATTTGCGTGAGCCGCCACCTTGGCCGTAGGGGCCGGGCCACATGTTCCAACCGGCTTTGCTGGAGATGATGAGCTCATCACGGTAAGGCTTGAAGTCGCGGCGCATGTGCTCGCCAAAATTGGTCTCGGCGCTGCCAAAAGGGGGGCCGTAATTGTTGGCCAAGTCAAAGTGGGTGATGCCCAGGTCAAACGCGGTGCGCAGCATGGCGCGCTGGGTTTCCATGGGGGTGGCGTCGCCAAAGTTGTGCCACAGGCCGAGTGTGATGGCCGGCAGTTTCAGGCCGCTGCGACCGCTGGTGCGGTAAGGCATGGTGTCGTAGCGCTGGGGGTTGGCTTGGTAGTTCATGCGGTGTCCCTGGGTTGTTTTGTAAGGAAAAGTGACCTGTAGCCCTTGATTGATCGGCGCAAGGTGCTATCAATAACGAAGCTGTCAAGGCCTGCCCGGCTGTCATTCTCTGCCAATTCAAGGCCCCGTGTTGGGGCAGGGTTACCCCGACGGGCTTGAACGCAAACAAACCATTCGTCTTGATTTTTCGCATTCACTTTTCGTACCTCCAGAGGCAAACTGTGCAAGCGCTTGGCGTGTTGCACGCTTTGCTGGTTTTATCGCCCATTGGGGCGTCATCCATCTTTTGGAGGTTCCACTTTGACAACATCAGCCCATCCCAAATCCCGCCCCGACGTTTCGGGGGCTCAGAAACACATGGTTCAGCATGGCACGGCGATTGCCGAGGTGTTGACCAGCGCGGCACGCAATGTTCAATTGATTCAGTCCAACGCCGGTGCCGAGATTTTTACCCGCAATCTGGACAGTCTGGCCGGCGCTTTCTCTCCCAACGGGGCGCCCTATTGGTTTCAACAACTTCCCCAGCTTTACAGTGCGCAGGCCACGTGCCTGATGAAGTCGGCAGCGGACACCTTCGGTGAGTGGGTGCGGGTGCAGCAGACGCTCATGGAGATTGCCGGACAGTCGTCGTTGCCAAGCATCAAAGAGACCGCTGACGCGACCACGCAAACACTCAGAAAGTTTTACAGCCGCCGCATGACCCGCCAAGTCATTCAGTTCCCTGACCGTCGCGCGGCCTGAGCCTCGCGCAACACGGGTTGCAGGGGCGATGCGTACACTGCCCCTATGAAGCTCACCTACCTGTACCTCACCATTGCCATTGTGGCGGAGGTGATTGCCACCAGTTTTCTGAAAAGCTCTGACGGCTTTACCAAGCTGCTGCCCAGCGTTGTCACCGTGTTGGGGTATTCGATTTCGTTTGCCTGTTTGTCCCTTACCTTGCGGGTGATGCCCATCGGGGTGGCCTATGCCATTTGGGCGGGCGCGGGCGTGGTGCTGATCGCCTCGGTCGGTTGGCTCTGGCACGGCCAGGCGCTGGATGCGCCGGCGCTGATTGGTTTGGGTCTGATCATCTCTGGCGTGGTGGTGGTGAACCTGTTTTCCAAAACCGTGAGTCACTGACGCGACCAGGGCATCCAGCGCCAGGCGGCTTGTCAGCTTGACGTGCAGGTCAACCCGCTACCATTGGTTTTTACTTTCAATCTTTCGGAGACTTCAGCATGAGCATTCAAACAGTCGGCATTATTGGCGCGGGCACCATGGGCAACGGGATTGCGCAGTTGTGCGCCGTGTCTGGCATCAACGTCGTCATGGTCGACATCTCGGACGCCGCCGTGGCCAAAGGGCTGTCCACCGTCTCGGGCAGCCTGGAGCGCCTGATCAAGAAAGAGAAGATCACGGCTGCTGACCGTGACGCCGCCTTGGCCCGCATCAAGGGCAGCACCAACTACGACGACCTGAAGTCCGCGCAGTTGGTCATTGAAGCCGCCACCGAGAACTTTGCGCTCAAAGTCAAAATTTTGAAGCAGATTGACGCGCTGGTCGCGCCCGAGGTCATCATTGCCTCCAACACCTCGTCCATCTCCATCACCCAGTTGGCGGCCATCACCAACCGGGCGGACCGCTTCATTGGCATGCACTTCTTCAACCCCGTGCCTTTGATGGCGCTGGTGGAGATCATTCGTGGCCTGCAAACCAGCGACGCCACCCATGACGCCGTGCAAGCCATGGCCAAGGCGCTGGGCAAGACACCCATCACCGTCAAAAACGCACCCGGCTTTGTGGTCAACCGCATTTTGGTGCCCATGATCAACGAAGCTTTCTTTGTGCTGGGCGAAGGCTTGGCCACGCCCGAAGACATCGACGCCGGCATGAAACTGGGCTGCAACCAGCCCATTGGCCCCTTGGCCTTGGCCGACATGATTGGCCTGGACGTGTGTCTGGCCGTGATGGACGTTTACCTGAGCGAATTCGGCGACAGCAAGTACCGCCCCGCGCCTTTGCTGAAAGAAATGGTCGCCGCCGGCCGCCTGGGCCGCAAGACCGGGCAGGGCGTCTACGCCTACTGAGCAACGGCAGCCCATGCGACTGATTGGCGGTGTTGTGTGAGCGCCGTTCACACCCGGTTGGCCACCTTGGCCGATTTGGAGTGCGGTGGCGCCGCTGTTCGATGCTTATCGCCAGTTCTACGCAGCAAGCGCCTGATTTGGCGGGTGCGCGACGGTTTTTGACCGAGCGCTTGACCCATAACGAATCGGTGCTGCTGCTGGCCGAAGACGCCGCTGGGCAGGCGCTGGGGTTTTGCCAGCTTTACCCCAGCTTCTGCTCAGTCGAGGCCGCGCCCATTTACACCCTGTATGACTTGTTTGTTAGTCCCACACGCCAGGCGAAGCGGCGTGGGGCGTGCGCTGCTGCTGGCGGCCGAAGCGCAGGCGGCGGCCCGCGGCAAAGTCCGCATGGACCTCACCACCGCACGGACCAACCAGGCCGCGCAGTCGGTCTACGCGTCTTTGGGTTGGGTGCGCGACGACGTGTTTTTGGCCTACAGCAAACGCATTGCGGCGTGAAAGGCCGCGCTCAGACCGGCTGAACGAGGGCAATGGCCCGGATGATGCCTTCGTTGGCCTGGGTGTTGGCCAGTTCCAGCGCGGTTTGCCCGGCCAGCGGTGCGTCGATCTGCAGACCACCGCCGGCCACAAACAACTCCACCGCCAACTGGTCGCTGCGCCGAATGGCGGCAAAAAACTCTTCCTGGTCGAAGTACTGAAACCCCAATGCGGTCAGCTCCTTGCGGGCGTGCAGGGCGGACAGGCCAAGCAGTGAGGCGTTGCCGGGCGAAGACGCGGGTTCGTCGTACAACGACTGCGGCAGCGTGCGAACAAAATCCTGGGTCAGGTTGCCACCGTCACCGTGGTTTCGGACTGGTTTCACCTCGTTTCGGCGTGGCACGCCCTGGGCGTCCAGCAGCAGCTCAATGTGGGCAAAGACCTCGTAGCGGGAAAACGGTTTTTTCAGGAAGTCATCGGCCCCAATGCGGTGGGCGTAAAACTGCTCGGTGGCTTGCTCATGACCGCTGATCATGATGACCGGAATGTGCTGCGTGGCCGGGTTCTTTCGAATGGCCCGCAAGGCGTTAAAGCCGTTCATGCCGGGCAGCACAATGTCCAGAAAAATCAGGTCCGGCGGGTCTTGGGCGAGCAGCACCAAGCCCTGCTCGGCGTCAGGCGCTTCGCGGGTGACATAACCGGCCGAGCGCAGTATCTTGCACAGCGCAGCCAGCACCGTGGGGGAGTCGTCAATGACGACGGCTGATGCCCCTTGGCGCGTGCCGCGGCGAGTGCGGTGGCGCCGCTCCGCAGAAGGGGGCGCCAGGCGGTCCGCTGCGGGCTTGGTTTGTCGGGCCGGGGCCTTGAAGCGGTCAAAGATACTCATGCTGGGGTCTGGGTGCTACGGCAGGGGCACCGTGGAAGCTCGAATTGTGCGCCACCGCGCGTGGTATGTGGGTGCTTTGGGTCGTCTCAGGTCGCCGCCCCGTTGTAAAAACAACGCGCGCAGGCCTGGCGGTAGCGTTGGTTGCCGCCAATCAAGACCTGGTCACCTGCAGTCACGCGCCGGCCATCTTCGTCCAGGCGCATGTTCATGGTTGACTTGCGCCCGCAGGCGCAAATCGCCTTGATTTCCTGAATGTCTTCGGCCAGCGCCAGCAAGTGCGTGGCCCCTTCAAACGGCTCGCCCTGAAAGTCGGTGCGCAGGCCAAAACACATCACCGGCACGTTGTCCACGGCCGCCACCTGGTGCAGTTGTTGCACCTGGGCTTTGCTTAAAAACTGCGCCTCGTCGATCAAGATGCACGACACCCCGTCATACCAGGCCGGTTGGGCGCGAAAGTCAGTTTGCGCATCAAAGGTCAGCGCCGGGCTTTGCGCACCCAGACGTGAGGCAATCACCCCCGTGCCCGCACGGTGGTCAATGGCGGCGGTGAACAAGAGCACCCGGCGGTCGCTCTCGCCGTAGTTGTGCGCAATTTGCAGCAGTTGGGTGGACTTGCCCGCATTCATGCTGGCGTAGCGAAAGTGGAGTTTGGCGCCCATTCAAATGCCTCCTTGGCGGGAGCGAAACCGCATGGGGGCTGTGCAGCGAGTGGTATGGGTCATGGGTTGATTTTTACAGTCAAATCCGCGTCTTGGGCAGCAAGGACTAGCGCAAGACGCTATCAATAAAATAGCAAATGAGGGGCAGGCATCAGGCCCGTTGGTGGGTGCGCCACCAGACGCCGGGCTGACACTATAGAGGCATTGCCCGCGAGAAACCCGTTCACCTTCGCGTGGCGCTGCAATTTGCCACCGACCACGGCCTGGCCTGATTCCCCTTGCTCTGGATCAAGAATTATTCAGAAAAAACGGTAATTCCTGTAATTTCAGAAAATACTGAAAATTCAGAAAGAGCCGCACCATGAACCTTCCTCCCTTAACCCAGCGCTTTGTCTTGCACTTTGGCGAGATGGGCAGCCGCTGGGGCATTAACCGCACCGTGGGGCAGATTTATGCCCTGCTGTATGTCTCGGCCCAACCGCTGAACGCGGACGAGGTGGGCGAGGGGCTGGGCTTTTCGCGCTCCAACGTGAGCATGGGGCTGAAAGAACTGCAGTCCTGGAACCTGGTGCGCCTGATTCACCAACCCAATGACCGGCGCGAGTACTTTCAGGCGCCGGAAGACGTGTGGGCCATTTTTCGCACCCTGGCGACGGAGCGGCGCAAGCGCGAGATTGACCCCACGCTCTCCATGCTGCGCGACGCACTCATGGAGCAGCCCAGCGGCGCGGCCGACATTCACGCCCAGGCCCGCATGACGCAAATGCACGACTTCATCGACCTCATGACCAGTTGGCTGGACGACGTGGAGAAGATGGACTCCGCCACCCTGGCCAGCCTGATGAAGATGGGCGCCAAGGTGCAAAAACTCATTGAGGTGAAAGACCGCGTGAAGCAGGTGTTCTCACCGTCCCGCCGCCGGCGCCCAAGCTGCCCAACGCCGCAGAAGGAGGTTCAGATGGAAGCCTTTGACCCGGTCGTGCTTGGCCCGCATTCAGTTTGCGGCCAATATGACGTTTCACATTCTGTTTCCCACCATCAGCATCTCGATGGGGTGGGCGTTGCTGTTCTTCAAAACCCGCTTTGTCGCCACCGGCCAGGCGCACTGGATGGCGGCCTACCAGTTTTGGGTGAAGATTTTTGCGCTCACCTTTGCGCTGGGCGTGGTCAGCGGCATCACCATGAGCTTTCAGTTTGGCACCAACTGGCCAGGCTTTATGACCACCGTGGGCAATGTCGCCGGGCCGCTGCTTGGCCTACGAGGTGCTGACCGCCTTCTTTCTGGAAGCCACCATGCTGGGCATCATGCTGTTTGGCCGGGGTCGCGTGAGTGAGCGCGTGCACACCTGGGCCACCTTTCTGGTCGCGGCCGGCACCACCGCTTCGGCGTTCTGGATTCTGGCGCTCAACTCGTGGATGCACACCCCGGCTGGCTTTGAGATGATCAATGGTCAAGCCCATGTGACGAGCTGGTTTGAGGTCATCTTCAACCCCTCGTTCCCCTACCGCCTCACCCACATGCTGCTGGCGTCGGGGCTGACGGTGTCGTTTTTGCTGGCCGGCATCAGCGCGTTTCGCTGGCTCAAAAACGACCGGGGTGCGGACGTGATGGCCTCGCTCAAGACCGGCATGTATGTCGCCGCCTTCCTGATTCCGGTGCAGATTCTGGTGGGCGACATGCACGGCGTGAACACGCTGGAGCACCAGCCCGCCAAGATTGCCGCCATGGAAGGCATCTGGAAAACCGGACAAGGCGTGCCCGCCGTGCTGTTTGCCCTGCCGGATGCGGCCACCCAGAGCAACCGCTTTGAGATCGCCATCCCCAAGCTGGCCTCGCTCTACCTCACCCACGACTGGAATGGCGAGGTGAAAGGCATTGACGCCTTTGGCGACATGCATCCGCCCGTGGCACCCGTGTTCTTTGCGTTTCGCCTCATGGTCGGGGTCGGCCTATTGATGCTGGCTGTGAGCTGGTTTGGGGCGTGGACACTGCGCCGCAAAGGCGACATTCAGCCCTGGTTGGCCCGCGTGCTGGTGGCCATGACTTTTGCCGGCTGGGTGGCGCTGATTGCCGGCTGGTACACCACCGAGATTGGCCGCCAGCCCTGGCTGGTGCAAGGTGTGTTGACCGCTGCCCAAGCGGCCTCCACGGTGCCTGCCGCCAATATTGCGCTCACGCTGGTGCTGTACCTGAGCCTGTACGCGGTGCTGTTGGTGTCTTATGTGTCAGTGCTGTTTTACCTGGCCAAAAAAGCCACGGTCAAAGAGCCCACATCGCCGGCCCGCACCCCCACCGTCGAGTTGAACCGCCTGGGAGCCCACCATGCTTGATGTGATGCCCGACCTGACCCAGCCCGCGGGCTGGCTGCCCCTGGTGTTCGCCCTGGTCATGGCGCTGGCCATGCTGGCCTATGTGATTCTGGACGGCTACGACTTGGGCGTGGGTGTGCTGCTGCGCCGCGCCGACGACGAGGCCCAGAAAGACAGCATGATTGCCAGCATTGGCCCGTTTTGGGATGCCAACGAGACCTGGCTGGTGCTGGGTGTGGGCGTGTTGCTGGTGGCTTTTCCCATGGCGCATGGCGTCATTCTGGGCTCGCTCTACTTGCCGGTGGCCTTGATGTTGATGGCGCTGACCTTGCGCGGCGTGGCGTTTGACTTTCGCGTCAAGGCGCGCGCGCAGCACAAGCCGCTGTGGGACCGTGCGTTTTACGTGGGCTCCTTGCTGGCCGGTTGGTCGCAGGGCTTCATGCTGGGTGGGTTGATCACCGGCTTCAAGGCGGAGTTGTGGAGCCAGTTGTTCAGCGCCCTCATTGGTCTGTGTCTGGTGGCCGCTTACGCCTTGTTGGGCGCCGGCTGGTTGATCATGAAAACCGAAGGCGCGTTGCAACTCAAAGCCGTGCGCTGGGCACGCGCCAGCCTGTGGCTGACGGCGGCCGGTGTATTGGCCATTTCACTGGCCACGCCCTGGGTGAGCCAGCGCATTTTTGAGAAATGGTTCAGCTTTCCCAACGTCGTCATGCTGCTGCCGATTCCGCTGATGACGGTGGTCTTGTTTGGCATCATGGCGCGCAGCCTGCAGCGCCTGCCCACGCGGCTGGCGCAAAACAACCAGTACGGCGCCGCCGTGCCGTTTGCCTGCACCGTGGGTGTGTTTTTGTTGGCGTTTTATGGGCTGGCCTACAGCCTGTTCCCCTGGCTGGTGGTGGATCGCATCACGATCTGGCAAGCGGCCAGCGCGCCTGAGGCGTTGCAGGTCATCTTCTACGGCGTGGTCATCGTGCTGCCCGTCATCATTGGCTACACCGTGTTTGCCTACCGCGTGTTCTGGGGCAAGTCGACGGCGCTGCAGTATTGATTGGCAGCCACCGTGGTGGGCAGACCGTGAGATCGGCCCCGTTGGCCCCGCTGCGGTGGGCTAGGTGCCCTTACTGCTGGGCTTGTCTGTGACTTGCCGCTTGCGCGCTGATGGCGTCGCGTTCGGATGGGCCCAGTCGCCCCAGGTTTTTAAGTTGCATGGCCATGCGGGCGTTTTTCTTGAGCGTTTCCTCGTGGCGGATCAGAAAATCCCAATACAGCGTCGTGTAAGGGCAGGCGGTGGCGCCCGTGGAAAGCGCGGGGTCATACCGGCAGCCTTTGCAGTGGTTGCTCATGCGCTGGATGTATTTACCGCTGGCCACATAGGGCTTGCTGGCCATCAATCCGCCGTCGCCAAACTGGCTCATGCCCAGCGTGTTGGGCAACTCCACCCATTCAACGGCGTCAACGTAAACGCTCAGGTACCACGCGTGAACTGCTTGCGGCTTCACCCCCAGCAAAAGGGCGTACAGACCGGTCACCATCAGGCGCTGAATATGGTGAGCGTAACCATGCTCCAGGGTTTGGCCAATCGCGTCTTTCAGGCAGGCCATGTCGGTGTTGCCCGTCCAGTACCAGGCCGGCAGGTTAGCTTGCGCATCGAGCGCATTGCGCTCCAGGTAGGTGGGCATTTGCGTCCAATAAATGCCGCGCACGTATTCGCGCCACCCCAGT
The DNA here is from genome assembly GCA_963781205.1 of uncultured beta proteobacterium. Classification (GTDB taxonomy): domain Bacteria; phylum Pseudomonadota; class Gammaproteobacteria; order Burkholderiales; family Burkholderiaceae_C; genus Rhodoferax. Next base: position 42,682 of record CAWAFG010000038.1, read on the forward strand.
ATTTGCCGAACGAACCCTTCGACGGCTGCCAGCGGGGCATGGCCCGCGCGGTAAGCGTCCTGCGCCGCTTGCACCACCTCGCGCGGGTTCAATAGTTTGAGATTGAGCGCGCAGCTCAGGTGCGAGTGATAGAGCCAGGGCTCGCCCGACCACATGGCATCCTCGTATTGGCCAAATAGCGGCAGGCGCTCTTGGATGAACGCTTTTAAAACCAACAGGGCTTGGGCGCGTGACACCGGCCAGCCAAAACTGTGCAATGTGCCCGGGTGGCTGGCGAACTGGGTGTTGACCATCGCGATGACGTCGTTTGTGATGGCATCTGGTGCAAAACGCGTCGGTGCGGGGACATTCTGCGGGCCAGCTTTGCCAAAGGATTCGCGGTTGTCAGCATCAAAATTCCATTGGCCGCCCACGGGGTCCTTGCCCTCCATCAAAATGCCGTGTTTCTGACGCAGCTCCCGGTACCAGTACTCCAGACGCAGTTGCTTGCGGCCTTTGGCATGCGCCGCGAATTCGCGCACGGTGCTGTAAAAATGAAGGTCATCCCGCAAATCCAATGCCAGCCCATGTTGCGCCGCCACGGCGCGCAGGCTTTGCAGCACGCGCCAGTCGCCCGGCGCAGTCATCACCAGCCCGGCGGGCTGCAACTGCGTGATCGTTCGGTCCAGTTCAGCGCCCAGGGAAGTGGGGCGGTGGTCACCATCCAGCGGCGTGTAGATCAGCGGCAGACCCTGGGCGCGCAAATCGTTCGCAAAGTGCCGCATGGCACTCAAAAATACCGCAATGCGCTGCTTGCTGGACCACACATGCGTGGACTCTTCCGTGACTTCGGCCATCCACACCACGTCTTGCGCCGGATCGAAGTCTTGCAGCGCCGAAGATTGAAGATCGAGTTGGTCACCCAACACCATCACCAGATTTCGGACCCTGGCGGGCAGCGGGATTGTGTTTTGCAGGGCTTCAGGTTTGGGCATCATTTTTGTTTTGGTTTTTTGGCTCGGCACGCATCGGAGCAGTACAAGACCGACGCCCAGTTCTTGGCCCACGCCTTGCGCCAAGTCATGGTGCGCCCGCACACGGCGCACAGCTTGCTGGGCAGGGATTGCTTGTTGCCTTTAAAGTCATTTTTCATGGCGTCCATCCACTTAGGGCTCAGGCGAACAAGTCACCTTGGCGGGAAGGCTGGGAGGGTTTTTCCGTCGCCTTCTTGCTGGCCACCTTGCGCCGCTGCCCCGTGGGCGGCCGGCCCCCTTGGCGTGAACCGTGGCGCGCCAGCACATCCTTCGCTGCTTCGCGTCCCTCGTGGCTTTGGCGAAGCGAGTACATGCGCTCTTTGGCGCTTGCCATGGCGGTTTTGTCATCCACGATGGGGGCTGGGTAGTCCACTCCCATTAGGCATCCCGCCATGCGCTGCACGCTCACATCCATCTTCCACGGTTCGGCCAGGTAGGGGAGTGGAACGCGTGCCAATTCAGGCACCCAGCGGCGAATAAAGTGACCTTCAGGGTCCTGGTCTTTCGCCTGCTTGGTGGGCGAGTACATGCGCAGCGTGTTGATGCCTGTGGTGCCGCTTTGCATCTGCATCTGACTCCAGTGAATGCCGGGTTCGTAGTCCAGAAATTGCCGCGCCAGAAACACGCCGGTGGAGCGCCAGTGCAACCACAGGTGGTAGCTGGCAAAGCTGACCAACATGGCCCGCATGCGGAAATTGAGCCAGCCTGTGGCCACCAAAGAGCGCATGCAGGCGTCCACCATCGGGTAGCCGGTGCGCCCTTGGCACCAGGCCAAAAAGTGGGCCTCATTGAATTCGTTTTCCCGCAAACCGTCGTAGACGTGAGAAAAATTGTGGAACTCAATATGGGGTTCATCCTCCAGTTTTTGCATGAAATGGCAATGCCAGCGCAGCCGCCCTGAAAACCCCCGCAGCGCATAAGCCAAGGCGCGATCAGGCGTGTTGGCAATCGCAACTTCGGTGGCCTGGTGCACGGTTCGCAGGGAGAGTGTTCCAAACGCCAGATGCGGACTCAGGCGACTGCAACCCTCTTCGGCGCTCAAGGGGCTGGAAAGCGCGTGGCGATAGTCATAGCCGCGCACCTGCAGAAAGCTTTTCAACGTGTGCCGCGCGGCCTTTTCTCCGGCTGCCTGCAATTTCTTCCCGTGCGGCGACAACCCCAGGCTGGCCAGCGTGGGCAGTTCAGGCAGGTCCAGCGACACCGCCGCGGTGAACCCTCCCTGCAGCACCTGCAGAGGGGCATTCATGCGGGCCTGCCAGCGCGCGGCCCAGCCCGAGCGGTTGCGCAAGCGACGCACCACCCCGGTCTGGGTGAATTCCTGCCATGCAATACCCGAGGATTTGCACCACGACGCGACCTGCACATCGCGCTCGTACGACCAACCGGGGCCCGTCTCTTCGTGGCTCAGCAGGTGGGTGTAAGCCACCTCTTTGTGCAGTTGGGACAGCACCGCAACGGCAGAACCCACGCGCACCAGCAAGGGCAGCCCGATGTGAGCCAAGGCACGGCGCAATTCCGCGAGGCAGCACAGCGCATAGTCCACATGGCTGGCGTCGCACTCCGGGCTCTCAAGCCATTCGGGTTCGATCACAAAGAGGGCGAGGGCATCCTCATGCGATTGCGCGGCCACCAAGGCGGCATGGTCGTGGATGCGCAGGTCACGCTTGAACCAGATCAGGGCTCGTTGTCTGGCCATGGCCGTCTCGCCTGTTATTGCCGGCTGTGGGTGGCGCGGTGGCGAAAAACCTGGTCACCACGCAGCGCCGCATGCTTGGTGCGGCGTCCCGCCATTCGCTTGCGCCACATCCGAAAGGAAGACGCCTTCATGTGGCGGCGCATCAGGGCAACCACCGCCGACTCATTCAAACCAAACTGGCTCTCAATCGCCTCGAACGGGGTGCGGTCTTCCCAAGCCATCTCGACGATACGCGAGACGCTGGCCTCGCAAGGCAACAAGACAGGGGGTGGGTTGGCAATGGTCATGATCAGGGGCTTCACCTTGTTGAAAGATAGGTCATCGGAGGATTCCTGCCGCACCGGCGATGCAACTGGCGCTGGCCACCAAGGTCAACCCCAAGCGCATGGGTAACCACCCTTGCGCCTGAAAACGCGGGTAAATCACGCGATCAACAGCGAAGCATGCCCAGAGCAGGCCCGCAATGAGCAACAAGCCTAAGGCGGGGCTCGTCAGGAGTGCCATCCATGCCACCAGGCTAGGCACCACGCCCCAGCCCAGCAACGCAGGCGTTTGACAGCAGGCATCGCGCATGGCCAGACCCCAGTGGATCGCGCCCAAAAAGCTGGCAATGACGGCACCGTACCCCAGCAACGCCGATGCGCAGAACGCACGGTCGGCCGGGTCAGCCACCCAGATGCCCAGTGCCAGCAAAACAAATGGCACCAAGCCCCCGTAACCCATGCGCTTGGCCCAGGGGGATGGGGCGGCGTTGTTGGGCGCACTCATTGGGGGTGAGTCTCTTGGGTGGATTGAGCCGGTTCGGGCGTGTCTGCCGCCACGGCATTGGCCATGGCGGGACGACACATCGCCACGCCGTCCCATTGTTGGCCACACCAGCACAGGCCTTGTGCATCCACGATGCAGGTGCCTGTTCCGCAGCAGCGTTCGTCATCTTCCATGGAAAATCTCGCTTGTTGAGGGTGTTGTTTGAGTGGGTTTAAAGCCATGTCACTGGCCCGCCATGTCGTCACACTGCGGGGACGCAAATTCTCACAGAATCGACATTCCACCCTCAGGTTGAGGGCTTTGGGCGCGGCATCACGGTGGGCGCGCCAAGGATGGGCAGCCTGTTGACCTGCCTGCACCACACGCTTGCATTCACCAACGCCCGTTTTGGGGGCCTTGTATCACCGCCGATGGCCGTTGCTTCGGCGCTTTTGAACCGCTTGAGGTCCAATAGGGCTCTTGACCGGTGAATGAAAGCAGAAACTCAGACCGAGCATTCCGCTTCTTGCCCGGTCTTTGCCATGCTTGTTTGGAACCCCCCACGAAATGCTCGCTCGTTTACTTCGCGATACACCCGCACTGTGGTGGGGCGCTCTCCTGCCCACCAGCGCAGCGCTTGCCTGGCTGCTGACCGCGGTGCATGTGCCTGCCGGGGTGTTGCTGGGGTGCATGTTGGCCGGCATTCTGCTTTCGTCCCGTGACATTCAGTTGAGCATCTCGCCCCGCCTCTTTGGTCTGGCGCAAGGGGTGCTCGGCTGCCTGATGGCCCTGAGCTTGCAGCCCTCGACGCTGGCCAAAGTGGCTGCCAATTGGCCTATTTTTCTGCTGGTGACCGCATCGGTGATGGTGGCCAGTGCGACTTTGGGCTGGATCATGATGCGCCGAAAGATCTTTCCCGGTACCACTGCCGTCTGGGGCTTGGCGCCAGGTGCTGCGTCTGCCATGGTGGTCATGGCCGAGTCCTATGGGGCAGACGTTCGTCTGGTGGCCTTCATGCAATATTTGCGTGTGGCGCTCGTGACGGCCACCGCCGCGCTGATCGCCCGCCTATTTGCGCCGCAGGTTGCGTCAGCCGTGTCTGGCAGCGTTGACTTGTTCGCCGTAACAAACCCGGGCAACGTCGCATGGACGATGCTGGTGGCGTTTGGCGGGGCCTGGGTTGCACGCCGCTTGCCTCTGCCCGCTGGGGCGATGGTGTTGCCCTTGCTGCTGGGCACCGCTTTGCAGGCCGCAGGGCTGTTGGTCATCGAGTTGCCTGGGGTGTTGCTGGCCGGGGCCTTTGCCATGATCGGCTGGAGCATTGGGCTGCGTTTTACCCGCAGCATATTGACCCACGCGTTTCGAGCCTTGCCGTCGGTGCTCGGGTCTATTGTTGGATTGATGGTGTTTGGCTGCATCATTGCGGCGGGGCTCTCCTGCCTGGCAGGCATTGACCCTCTCACCGCTTATTTGGCCACCAGCCCGGGCGGTGCCGATTCAGTGGCGGTGATTGCGGCCACCAGTGCGGTAGATGCCGGGTTTGTCATGGCCATGCAGTTGACCCGGTTTCTGATGGTGCTGGTGTTTGGCCCGCAGGTGTCCAAGTTTGTTGCGTCGCGGACGAACTAAAGCCGTCGCGTTTGCGTTTATTTACTTTGCATAAGCGCAACCGACACAGATCAGGCGTCTGCGGCTTTTACGATTCCTTATGAAATACAACGCACGCCAATTCTTCCAAACCCTCGCGCTGGGCTGCGCCCTTCTGGGGGCCGCGGCCCATGCCCATGAGGCGGTGGACAAAACACGCCTTCCCATCGGGGACGGCAAGCGCGCCCTGGAAGCCAAGAAGGGCTATGCGTGGACGTGCTACCAAAATCCGTCCGCGGGCGGCGCGCAGGCCTCGGGCGCCTGGATGAATGGCGACGGCACTTTCAACTTCACCAACAAGCCCATTGTTGAAGGCAGCGTCGCGTGGCCCAGCGAGTTCAAAGTTGAGTTGCAAGGTGATCAACGCGTCATCACCGCCAACGACTTGCCGTCCCACACCACGGGTGTGTACCCGGTGGCGCGCGACAGCGAGGCCTACAAATACGATCGAAACCCCAACACCATTCGTGCGCGCGATTTCCGTCTGGTCTTGCCGGCCAACCCGGTGTTGGACAAGCCCTCCTGCTTGAACGGTGGGCCCATTGGCATGCTGATATCCGGCGCCGCCATCTTCAATGCCATGGACGCCCCGGGCCGTGACGCCGTGGCCCATGAGATTCAAGATGCCTGCCAGGGCCATCCAGAACGCGACGGCTCCTACCACTATCACAACCTCACCACTTGCGTTGAAGGTGACAAAAAGGCCACCCAACATTCCGAACTGCTGGGCTACGCGCTGGACGGCTTTGGAATTTTCGGCCACTACGGTGATGGCGGCATAGAACTCACCAACGCTGACCTGGACGAATGCCACGGCCACACCCATGAAGTCGATTGGGATGGCAAAAAGGTCAGCCTCTATCACTACCATGCAACGTGGGAGTTCCCGTACACCCTCGGCTGCTTCCGGGGCAAACCCCAAAAGATGGCAGGGTTACGCTGACCCGTTGGCGCGTGGCCGCCATTTCTTCAAATACTGGGTGCCAAAAGTGACTTATGCGCCCTAGATACGGGCGCAGCGAGCTATGAATAACGTAGCAATTCCGCCGAGCTGTAGCCCAATCGACTGGGTGCAAGCCGTGACCCCGGCGCCCCAATGGGCTGGAGGCCGCCACCGACCCCTCACACACAACAGCTGGCGCCGGGGCTTGCATGCCGCCCCACCTTTCATCCCCCAACTGGGGGATTGATTCTGATCGCTGAAAGGTGGAAAATTTACGCGAAGTATTTACTCACTTTGCTTGATTTAATCCACATGGGCCCATTTTCTGAGACGCATTCGATTCGGTAACCTGGTGCATTTCAGCGCCATATTTTTGTCGCTGATGGCACTCATGGGAGGCACTGCGTATATTTATGCGCAGGCTGAAATTCGTCTGCAGCAAAGCAATTTGGCGACCACCGATCGAATTTCCATGGCGCTGGCGGCCGACGCGATTCGGCAAACCTTGGAGCAAACCGGGGCCGATGTTGACTTTCTGGCCCACCTTCCGCGTTTGCGCCAATCGTTAGTGGCGCCCAACGCATACGCGCTGGGCGATATTTCTGACATTTTTGCGGCCTACATGACCGCGCATGGCGACATTCTTCAGGCGCGCTGGATCGATCAGCAGGGAATGGAGCGCCTGCGGGTGGACTATGGGGACGGTGCTGCGCACATTGCAACGGCCAGTGCGCTTCAGGACAAATCCGACCGTGACTATTTCAAGCAAGCCAGCCAGCAACCGGTTGATGCAATTTACGTTTCCGCCTTTGATCTGAACGAGGAGCACAACCAAGTCCAGGTGCCTTATGTGCCAACGCTGCGCATGGCGATGGCGGTGATGGACCCCTCAGGCAAGCGCCACGGTGTGGTGGTCATCAACTACCGGGGCAGTCAACTTCTGAAACGATTCGTCAGTGCCGCCGGTCCGCAAGGGGTTCGCGCCACATTGCTCAACCGCCAGGGCTTTTGGTTGCGCGGGCTCAAGCCGCAGGACGAATGGGGGTTCGCGTTGAAGCAGCCCCAGGCCACACTCGCAGTCAGCAACCCGGCCATGTGGGCAAAGATGCAATCCACCCCCGAAGGTCAGTTATTGCAGCCGGATGGTCTGTGGACCTGGCGCAGCATTCGGCCGCTAACTGAAATCCGTCTGTTGAACCAGACGGGGGCTGCGACGCATCTGGTGGGCGACGCTGAATACGTCTGGTATGTCGCGACCGAATTGCCGATCACCGTGCTGTCCGCCATCCGTGACCGGGTCTGGGCCGCGCTGATGCCCGTTCTCTTCTTGATTACCTTGCTTTCAGCGCTGACCAGCGCCCTGGTGGTCTGGTCAGGGCAAAAGGTGAAGTCGTTGAATCGGGAGTTGATCAAGCGCGCCGAAGCCGCGGAGGCAGCCAACTCGGCAAAAGCCAACTTCGTCGCCAATATGAGCCATGAGATTCGAACGCCCATGCACGCCATTCTGGGCTTGTCGTATTTGCTGGAGAAAATGCCCCTGACCACGGATGCCAGTGATTTGGTCAAAAAAATCCGCATCTCAGGCCGCTCGCTCTTGGGCCTCATTAACGACATTCTTGATTTCTCGAAAATTGATGCCGGCCGGGTAGAGGTCGAGCATGCGCCCTTCAACCTGGATGATGTGTTGGAGAACCTTGCCACCATCATGGCCGCCAATGCCACCAATGATCAGGTCGAGCTGATCATCGATCCCGTGCCGGACAGCATGAGCCGGCTGGTCGGCGACGCACTCCGGATCGAGCAGGTCCTGATCAACCTCACCAACAATGCCCTCAAATTTACCGAGCAGGGACATATCCAGGTCACTGTCACCATTTCCGCCCTGAGCCAGGATGACAAGACGGTCACCTTGCGCTTTGCCGTGATCGACACCGGCATTGGGATGACGCCAGAACAGCAAACCCGTATTTTTTCGCCGTTCACCCAGGCCGATGCCTCGACCTCCCGGCGTTACGGTGGCACCGGCCTGGGCTTGACCATCTGCCGCCGATTGGTGTCCATGATGGGTGGCGAGATCGGGGTGAACAGCGTGCCCAATCAGGGCAGCGAATTTTGGTTCACCCTGAGTTTTGAGCGCGACGCCGCACAAACATTGTCAATGCCACGCATGGCCAACCTGCGCACGCTGATCGTTGACGACAACCCAATTGCATTGGGCGCCTTGCGCGCCACCGCCCAATCGCTGGGCTGGCTGGTCTCCACAGAGGCTTCCGGCGAAGCGGCACTTCAACATTTGTCGCAAGCCCATTCGCCGAAGGACACGAATAACGTCTATGTTCTGGACTGGAAAATGCCTGGTGTGGATGGTTTGGCCGTCGCGCGCGCCATTCGCGAACGCCATAGCGAGGGCAATGAGCCCATCGTGATCATGGTCACGGCGTACGACCGAGAGCAATTGCTCCGCAGTGCTGACGCCGGGTTGGTGGATGCCGTGCTGAACAAGCCGGCCACGGCCTCGTCTCTTTACAACGCCGTCACCAAGGCAATGGCAACCCGTCAGGGTGGGGCGCCTGATTCACCAGAGCGGGTACAGGAGACTCGGCGCTTGCAGGGCTTGCGCTTGTTGGCCGTTGACGACAGCGACATCAACCTCGAAGTGGCGCAACGCATTTTTGAAAATGAAGGCGCGCTGGTCCACAAGGCCAGCAACGGGCAAGAGGCCCTTGACTGGCTGAAATCGCACACCGGCGAGGTGGATCTCGTCTTGATGGACATTCAGATGCCCGTGATGGACGGGTATGAAGCCTCTCGCCTGATCCGCGCCGTGCCAGAACTGGCAGCGGTGCCCATCGTGGCCTTGACGGCCGGTGCGTTCAAGCGGCATCAGGAGGCGGCGGAGCGCGTGGGCATGAGCGGCTTTTTGTCCAAACCGTTTGATGTGGACGCCGCCATTGAGCTGATCCGGCAATTGTGCGGGCGCCAGGGCGGGGCGACGGCGCAGGCAGCATCAGAGGTCCAGATGCCACCGCCTGGGCCACTCGACGATCAGCGGGCGATTCTTGACGTGGAACTAGGTTTGAAAATATGGCGGGACGCGGCGGTCTACCGCACCTACCTGCGAAGGTTTGCAAGCCGTGCGCCGCAAATGGGCATGGATATTCTCAACGCGGATGCCATTGAGGGCGCCGCGCTGGCGCACAAGCTCAAAGGCTCGGCGAGCAGTCTGGCGTTGACGGACCTGGCCTACCGCGCTAGTGAGCTGGACAGCCAGTACGGCTTGGGGGGCAACCCGGATCAAGGCCAAGCCAAGCTCAAGCAAGCGCTGGAGGCAGCGGTCCAGGCGATCAACCAGTACGCCCCGGCACTGGCCGCCAGCGACGTCGAGCCAGACTTGGCCGCAGTGGACACGGCGCACTTGCGCACCTTGCTGAGCAAAGCCTTGGCAGCGCTGGACGAAGACAGCCTGGATGCCATCGAGCCCATTCTGGCCGAGCTTCATACCCAAATGACCGACGGGCAACTTGCGGGCCTGACCCAGTCGGTAGAGAATTTCGATTTCCGCGCCGCAGAAGCCGCCGTTCGCCAACTTTTGCAGGCCTTGCCCGCGGACCCGAAGGAGCCCTGACCATGGTCGACCGTCCCCTCTTGCTCGTTGATGACGAGCCCAGCAACCTTGCGGCCATGCGGCAGGTGCTGACAGGCACCTACCCGCTGGTCTTTGCCACCAACGGGGCGCAGGCCATTGCAGCGGCCATCAAGCACAAGCCGAAGTTGATCCTGCTGGATATTCAGATGCCGGACCAAGACGGCTACAGCGTCTGCCGTGCACTCAAGCAGGACGCGCAAACCCGCGATATCCCGGTGATCTTTGTCACGGGCCTGGATGACGCGGGTCATGAAGAAGAGGGTTTTGCCGCCGGGGCCGTGGACTACATTGCCAAGCCGATTTCACCGGCGGTCGTGTTGGCGCGGGTGGGGACCCACTTGGCCTTGGTCAAGGCCACGCTGCTGGAGGAAAGCTACCGCGATGCGATCCTGATGCTGGGAGAGGCCGGCCATTACAACGACACGGACACCGGGGTGCACATCTGGCGCATGGCCGCTTACTCGCGGGTGTTGGCGCGAGGGGTGGGATGGAGTGAAGCCGCCAGTGTCCGACTCGAATTGGCCGCGCCGATGCATGACACCGGCAAAATTGGCATTCCCAGTGATGTCTTGCGCAAGCCTGGGCCGTTGAATGAGCAGGAGTGGGTGGTCATGCGCACTCATCCGCAAGTGGGTTATGACATCCTGATTCGCAGCCACGCGCCGGTGTTTCAACTGGCGGCAGAGGTGTCTTTGCGCCACCATGAAAAGTGGGACGGCAGCGGTTATCCGGGGGGGCTGAAGGGAACGGATATTCCCCAGTCCGCACGCATCGTGGCACTGGCTGACGTGTTTGACGCATTGAGCATGAAACGCTCCTACAAGGAGCCTTGGCCGATTGAAAAAATCCAGCAGCACATTCTGGACAATGCAGGCACTCATTTTGATCCGGAGTTGGTGACGGTGTTTGAGCGCGTGCTGCCCCAGTTGCTTGAAGTTCGTGACCAATGGCAGCGAGCGGATGAAGCACGATTAGTGCCTTTGGCGCCCTAAATACGGGCGTAGGTAGCTATCAATAAAGTAGCAAATTGGCGCCCTTGAGTTGGGCCATCGCACCCGACCAGGTGTCGCCGCCGCTTGCGCTCGCGGGGCTGGTGCGGAGATCGAGCCAACGCGGTCTTGTTTCTGCGGTAAGGTTGCTTCTTTTTGCTAGCTTCCAGAATCAAGGATTGACCATGATGGCAGACAAACGTGAGGTGGTGTACGGCACTGAGGATTTGCTCATTAGCCTGTGCAACTCGGTGACCAAGGTGCTGAACATTGCCACGCAGGGCAAAACCCAGTATTCGGGCATGGTCCAGCGCATCTCCAAGATTGGGCTGAAGCCCGACATTGGCTGCTTTGTGCTGTTTGACGGCGGCTTCAATGGTTTGGTGGTGCTGAACTTCGAAGGCAAAACCGCCATGGAGATCTACACCAAGTACATGCTCAACATGGGCATGCCCAAAGACGAGCTGGCCAGCTCCCACACCTCGGACGAGGTGAGCAATATTCTGGGCGAGTTGATGAACCAGATCGTGGGTGACTTTACCGGCAAGATTCGCCGCGAGTTGCAAACCAACATCACGCAAAACCAGCCCAAAATGCTGGTGCTCAACAAACAGGTGATGCTCAGCGTGGACACCCCGCTAGACCGGCCCGAAATGCGCCGCGTGACGTTCTACACCGAGAGCAACAACATCTTCTACCTGGAACTGGCCATTGACCGCACCGAGTTCATCAAGCTGGTGGATTTTGATGTGAACGAAGTCCCCGACCCCGATGCCTTGATTGCCATGGAAGGCGCCCGCCAAAGCGCGCCCACCGAGTCGCCCGCCCCGGCCGCTGACCTTGACGACAACGAAGCCCTGATGCGTTCACTGGGCATGTGAGCCTCGTCGCCTGATTGAGTCTATTTTTCGCCCCCCTCTGAACCGCACCCCAGCGCCCACCATGAATATTCACCTCAGTTTGACCCCTTTGATCTCGCTGGTCGCCGGAATTTTGATCCTGGCGATGCCCAAACTGCTGAACATCATCGTCGCCATTTACCTCATCGCCATCGGTGTGATTGGGCTGCTGGGCCCCAGAATGCTGCACTTGGGCTGAGTTGCTGGCGTCCGTGGGGAGGCTTTGTAGCACGCCTCTTTCTGGGCTAATTCAAAGCGATTCAGTGCTGTAGCGCTGGTGCAGTCTGCGCAGGTAGCTATTGAATAGATAGCATCGAGCATCCTCGATCCCTTCATAGAACACCCTGACGTGGCGTTTCGTCAGGGGCGTGGCCACGCACGGCAACTCAACCAACGCCTTGAAATTTCACCGGCTGGTTGCCAATGGTAATGAAAACTATTATCATTCGCATACTTGAGTCCAGCAGGAGTGTGTTTCATGATTGTGTGTGTCTGCCATCGCGTCAGTGACAAGGCCATTGCCCAGTGCGCGCGCTCGGGCGCCAGCTTTGACGACATTCAATTGGAGTTTGGCGTGGCCACGCAATGCGGACAGTGCGAGCAGGGTGCGCGCCGCATCTGGGCTGAGTGCTGTCCATCCACCACTGTTGCGCATTTGCGCAATGAAAACACGCCACCTGCCTCGCTCAACGCCTGACCAAGGGCTGCACTGACGTCGATGCCGCGCCAGTGGCTTCCTCGCAGCCTGGCTGACTGATCGGCCTCGCGGGGCTCACCGCCCGTCGCCTCTCCTCTCCCAAAGAAAGAAACCCCATGAATTTTCGCCACACCACGCTCGCCCTGTCCATCGCCTTGGGCGCCCTGGCGGTGAGTGCCCTGCCCGCGCAAGCGGCCACCCCCACGGCCAGCGCCGTGGCTGCTGTCAGCCTGAACACCGTGGTGGGCCACTATGGCGCGCTGGTGCACGCCACCTACAGCGACACCCTGGCCGCCACGCGAGACATGCAGAGCGCGATTGCCGCTTTTGTGAAAACCCCGTCGGCGGACACCTTGGCGGCAGCCCGCACCAGTTGGTTGGCGGCGCGCGAGTTCTACGGCCAGACCGAGGCCTTTCGCTTTTACGGCGGCCCGGTGGACGATGACAACGGCCCTGAAGGCCGCATGAATGCCTGGCCCATGGACGAAGCCTATGTGGATGCGGTGGAAGGCAAACCCCAATCCGGCCTGATCAACAACCTCAAGTTCAAGATCACCAAAGCCAATCTGGCCAAGTTCAACGAACGCGGCGGTGAGGAAAACATCAGCACCGGTTGGCACGCCATCGAATTTTTGCTGTGGGGCCAAGACCGCAGCGAGACCGGCCCCGGAGACCGCTCGTTCACCGACTATGTGGACGGCAAAGCCCCCAACGCCAACCGCCGCCGCCAGTACCTGACGGTGTCCACCGCCTTGCTGGTGGACGATCTCACGGCCATCACCACGCAGTGGACGCCCGGCGCCAAAAACTACCGCGCCCAGTTTGAAAAAGGCGGCAAGGAGTCGGTGCGCAAAATCATCGTCGGCCTGGGGTCTCTTTCGCGCGGCGAGTTGGCCGGCGAGCGCATGGAGGTGGCACTGAATTCGCAAGATCAGGAAGACGAGCACTCTTGCTTCTCTGACAACACCCACCGCGACATCGTGAACAACGCCAAAGGTATTCAGAACGTGTGGCTGGGCCAGTTCAAGCGCCGTGACGGCACCCTGCTGCAAGGCCCCGGCGTGGCCGACCTGGTCGCTTTAAGCCAACCTGAAGTGGCTGCCCAAACCAGCGCCCAGCTGGCGACGTCGGTGGCCGCGGCCGAAGCCATTCCGGCACCGTTTGACCGCGCTGTGATTGGCGGCAAAGACGCACCAGGGCGGGTGCGCATTCAGGCCACCATTGACAGCCTGGTGGCGCAATCCAAGTTGCTGGTCACCTCGGCCAGCGCGGTGGGCATTGTCAAACTGAATCTGGCGCAGCCTTGAGGTTTTGATGGCTTTGAAACTATTGACACCCCGCCGCTTGGCGGTGGTCGCCACGCTGTTGGTCGGCGGCTTGGGTGCCGTCTGGCTGCAAGCGGGCGAAAACCCCGACCCGCTGGGCGAGAAAACCGGTGGCGCAACCACCGTGTACGCCAGTGGTAAAAACGCCTTCTCCTTCCCTTTGGCCACGCTAGAGGACGACGAGCGCACCCGCTTTGCCATTGGCAACTCTTTCTTCAAGCGCAACTGGGTCGAGGCACCCGCCTCGACCACCGCGCGCGACGGACTCGGCCCCCATTTCATTGCCCGCGCTTGCGCCGGTTGCCATCTGCTGGATGGGCGCGGTGCGCCGCCAGACTGGTCGCGCACGCTGGGGCCAGACCCTGACCCCACGGTGGCGCTGCTGCTGCGTCTCTCCGTGCCCGGCACACCGGCGCCACACGCAGGCGTGGTGCCCGAGCCGACCTATGGCGACCAGTTCAACAACGCCGCCATTCCCGGCGTCAAGCCCGAAGGCCGGGTGGAAATCACCAGCCAAGCGATTCACGGCCGCTTTGCCGATGGCACGCGCTACACCTTGCAGCAGCCCAGCTACCACTTGGTCGATTTGGGCTATGGCCCCCTGGCCAACAACGTGATGGTGAGCCCGCGCATTGCCCCGCAACTCCCCGGCGTGGGCTTGTTGGAGGCCATTACCGAGGCCGACATTGAAGCCAACGCACGCACGCAAGCGGCCTCAGCCGGCCCGGTCAAGGGGCAGGTCAACCGCGTGTGGGATGTGTTTGCCAAGGCCGAGCGCGTGGGCCGGTTCGGCTGGAAAGCCAATGTGGCCAGTCTGGCGCACCAGACGGCAGGCGCGTTCAACGGCGACATGGGCATCACCACCAGCGTGTTCCCGCAAGAGGGCTGCACCAGCGCGCAGGCTGATTGCCTGGCCGCACCCAGTGGCGGCCCCGCCCAGGGCAAGGCGCCCGAGATCGATGACGACAACTTGGCCCAAGTGGTGTTTTACCAAGCCACCCTGGCCCCGGTCGCGCGTCGCCAAGCCAAAGACCCGCAGGTGCTGCGCGGCCAGGCCTTGTTTGCGCAAGCCCAGTGCACCGCCTGCCACCGCCCCAGCTATGTGACTGGTGAGGGGCCGTTTCCGCCCCTGACCAGCGCCAAACTGGCACGCCAGAAGATCTGGCCCTATACCGACTTGCTGCTGCACGACATGGGCGCCGCGCTGGCCGATGGCCGGCCTGACTTCCAGGCCAGCGGCACCCAGTGGAAAACACCCCCGTTGTGGGGCGTGGGTTTGATCCAGTCGGTGAACGGCCACCAACGCTTGCTGCACGATGGTCGCGCCAACGGCGTGTTGGAAGCGGTGCTGTGGCATGGTGGCGAGGCCAAACCGGCCCAGGAACAGGTCCTGAAAATGAGCCAGGCTGAACGCCAGGCCTTGGTCAAATTTGTGGAGTCGCTTTGAACTTTGTAAACCGTTTCCCCTCGGTGGCCACGTTGGCCTTCGCCCTGTGCGGCGCCAGTTGGTGCGCGGCCCAAACCGCCGCCCCGCCAGCAGTGCCGGCGTACGCGCCCGTGAATGCCATGCCTTATTACGGCCTGGAAGATGCTGTGCAGGGCATCTATGCCTTCCAGATTCCTCCACTGGCGAAGCGCTTTCGGGCGCAAAGCGCGCTGCTGGTTCAAGTGACGGACAGCTTCTGCCAGGGTGACACCCCCTTGGCGGGCGTGCGCAGCCAGTGGCAAGCCACACAGGTGAGCTGGGAGGCCTTGCTGACGCCGTCCGTGGGGCCGCTGGTGTCCCGGCGTTCGCAGCGCCAGATTGATTTCTGGCCGACCCGCCCCGAACTCACCGCCCGCGCCCTGAAGGCCGACCCGCAAACCCTGGGCGACATGGAGCGTGTTGGCACGCCCGCCAAAGGCTTGCCGGCCATGGACGGGATGCTGGCGCAGTGGGCCGCACCGGGGCAGGGCAAGCCAAGCAGCCGAGACTGCCGGTTCATGAGTCTGGTGGCACAAGGCATTGCCGAAGAAGCCCGGGCACTGGACGGCGAGTTCGCCACGCTGGCCACCAAAGACTGGGCAGATTCGCCCGATGAGGCCAAGGCCGCCATGGCCGAGTGGGTGAACCAGTGGCTGGCCGGCTTGGAGCGGCTGCGCTGGGCGCACATCGAAAAACCCATCGTCTCGCACCAAACCAGCCAGGCGGCCAAAAAGGGCGATCAAATCGCCTTTGCCCGGCTCAGCCGCGAGAGCAATCTGGCCGGCTGGCAGGCGCAGTGGCACAGCTTGCTGACGCAGGCGCGTTTGACCGAGGCGCAGTACCGCAACCCGCCGCCCCCCGGTCGGGCCTTGGTGCCGATTGAAGCGTTGCTGCTGGGCAAAGGGCACCTCGCGCTGGCAGGGCGTTGGGCCGCTGCGCTGGACAAGGTCAGCGTGGCCATGGCCGGGCTCAAGCCGCAGGCCAGCACCACGGAATTGTTGGCGGTGACGCAGTTGATGAAAGCCGTCACCGTGCTGTTTCAAAACGAGGTGTCCACCGCGCTGGACATTCCCTTGGGCTTTTCGGATGCCGATGGCGACTGAGCGCCCCCCCATCACCTTTTCGCGGCGGACCTGGCTGAGCCAGGCGGTCATGGCGGGTCTCAGTCCCTGGCTGGGCGCCCCGGTTTGGGCCAGCCCGAATGAGGCGCCCACCACGCTGCTCGCCGCTTGGCAAACGCCGGACGCCCACCACATTGGCCTGGTGGATGTGGACGCCAAGCAATGGCGCCTCAATCGCTCGCTGGCAGTGCCCACGCGCGCCCATGGCGTGATGGTGGAAACCAGTGGCAGCGTGCTGGCCCTGGCCCGGCGCCCCGGTGACTGGCTGCTGCGCTGGCATCCCCGCACCGGCGAAACCCAGTGGCAGTGGATGGAGGGCGACCGCCGCTTCAACGGCCATGTCGTCGCCAGCCCGCAGGGCGACACCCTGTGGACGACCGAAACCGATCTGGAAACCGCACAGGGCCGCCTCGGCGTGCGCGACAGTCGCAGCCTGGAAAAAACCGCCGAATGGGCCACGCAGGGCATGGACCCGCACGCCTTGATGGTGCTGCCGCAGGCCTTGGGCCGCATTCCCGCAGGCAGCTTGATGGTGGCCAACGGTGGCATTCCCGCCTTGCCGGAGACCGGGCGCGCCAAACGCGACCTGGGGCGCATGGACGCCTCGTTGGTCGCCTTGAATCCGCACACCGGCGCCGTGCTGGGGCAATGGCGGCTGGCCGACCCTTACTTGAGCATTCGCCATCTCGCCTGGGACGCCGTTTCCCACCGTTTGGGCATTGCCCTGCAGTCTGAACACCCGGACGCGGCCCTGCGTTTAGCCGCGCCGGTGTTGGCGGTGTGGGATGGGGAGCAGCTGCTGCCATCGGTGGCGCAACCCGTGTTGCAGGGCTATGGCGGTGATATTTGCGCCCGACCCGGCGGTGGCTTTGTGGTGAGCTGCCCGCGAGCTGACGCCCTGGCCTTGTTCACCCCGACCTCGACCTGGTCTGTGAATCTGCCTCACCGAGACACCTGTGCGCTGGTGGCTCAAGGTGGCCAATGGTGGGCCAGCGGGCCAGACGGTGTTTTGAATGTGGCGACCCTCCCGGGCAGCGTTGCCCTGTCGCTGGCAGCGGCACCTGACGCGACGCATTCAGTTTGACAACCACTGGCAAATTTGGCCGTTCACCTGAAGTTTCGGGCAGGTTTGACGCGCCGCTGGGATGCGGCGTATCGTGTCCCTCTTTCATCTCAACACAACCCTCAGAAAAGGAAAAATCCATGACCGGCGACAAACAAGCCATTGGCCACTTGCAGGCACAACTGAAAAACGAGCTGACCGCCATCAACCAGTACTTTGTGCACTACCGCATGCTCAAGCATTGGGGCTTTGAGAAGCTGGCGAAAAAGGAATACGCCGAATCCATTGGCGAGATGAAGCACGCAGACCTGCTCATGGACCGCATCTTCATGCTTGACGGTCTGCCCAATCTGCAAGACCTGGGCAAGATCAACATTGGCGAAGACGTGCCCGAGATTCTGGCCAGCGACCTGGCACTGGAGCGCGGCGCCCAATCCACCATCAAGGACGGCATTGCCTACACCGAGAGCGTGCGCGACTACGTGTCCCGCGACCTGCTGCTGAAGATTCTGGACGACACCGAAGAGCACGTTGACTTTCTGGAAACCCAGATTGAACTCATTGCCAAAGTAGGGTTGCAAAACTACCAGCAAAGCATCATGGGTGAGATCGGGTAAGCTGTCGCCCCGGATGGGTTTTTTGCAAGCAAAATAGGGCGCTAGCGCCCGCTGCTGTTGCGGGAGCCACTCTTTATTCAATAGCAAAACAGGCTGCGGGCTGCGCCCCGAAACGGCGCGGTTGCGTGGTCTGGTGAAGGATTTTTTGTGATCAAGTTTTACTACAACACCGCTCCCAATCCGGCCAAGGTCGCCTTGTTTCTGGAAGAAGCGGGTCTGCCTTACGAAGTGGTGCCAGTCGACACCCGCAAAGGCGAGCAGCACGCCCCGGCCTACACCGCCCTGAACCCCAACGCCAAAGTGCCCGCCATTGAAGACGATGGCGTGGTGGTGTTTGACAGCAACGCCATCCTGCTTTATCTGGCTGAGAAAACCGGCCAGTTCCTGCCCGCCAACCGCCCCCAAGACCGCGCCAACATGCTGTCGTGGTTGATGTTTGTGGCCAGCGGCATTGGCCCGTTTTCAGGCCAGGCCGTGCACTTCAAGCACTACGCCCCCGAGCCCCTGCCGTACGCCATCAATCGCTACGACTTTGAGGCCTCGCGCCACTGGGGCATTCTGAACGATCACCTTGCCACCCACCACTTCATGTTGGGCGACGACTACACGCTGGTGGACATGGCCGTGTGGGGCTGGGCCCGCGCCGTGCCCTTTGTGCTGGGCGCCGACGCCTGGGACAAATTGCCTCACGTGAAACGCTTGTTGGACGAAATCAACGCCCGCCCAGCCGCCCAGCGTGCTGAAGCACTCAAGACCAAGTTCACCTTCAAGGCTGAGATGGACGCTGCGGCCCACAAGGCCATGTTCCCGCAAAACGAACGCCTCAAGGCGTGAGCGGAGCCCGCGCATGACAGGTTTTCTGGAGTCCGCGCCGGGTGCGGCGTCTGACAAACCCAACGCCCGCACCGAAGCCGCGCTGGCGCGCTTGAGAGCCGCCATGCGCGACATTGAGGCCGAGGTGGCGGCGCACCACGGCGTCTACCCCTACAACCACGGGCGGGTCACCCAGTCCGAGTTGTGCCGCCGCGCCGACGTGAAGAAAGCCACGCTGCAAAACCCGGTGCACAAAGACACGACCCGGGTGGAGATCATGGCCTGGCTGGACACTCTGGCGGCGCAATTGAGCCAGACCCGCGACAGCACCCGTGAGCGGGTGACTGCCGTGGCGGACGACCTGGACGCCCAGGTTCAGGAACTCACCCAGTTGCTGCAAGCCAGCCAAGCCGAACTCGCTGCACTGCGCCAGGAGCACGCGGCGTTGACGCAGGCGCTGCAACAAGCGCGGGCCGGTCTGGGGCAGTGATGTCGGGTGGGCGCTGCTGCCTGCTCAGGCGTGCGGCGGCGTTTGCATCGCATTTTTTGTGACACGGCCAATCGTCAGGCCCTGCACCAGAATCGAGAACACCACCACGCCGTAGGTGAGCGCAACCACCATGTCGCGCTCGGGCCCGGCGGGCAGGGACAAGGCCAGCGCCACCGAGATGCCGCCGCGCAAACCACCCCAGGTCAGCACTTTCCAGGACCCAGGGGGCAAGTTGAAGATGGCTTGGCTCATGCGCACCGGCATCCCCACGGTCAGCGTACGCGCCAGCAGGGTGATCAGCACCGCCACGCCGGTGGCAACCATCACGTTCAGCGAGAACGACACCAGCAACACCTCCATGCCAATCAGCACAAACAGCAGCGCGTTCAAAATCTCGTCCATCAGCTCCCAGAACATGTCCACGTACTGGCGCGTGATGTCCGACATGGCCCAGGCGCGCGCCTGGTTGCCAATGATCAGCCCGGCCACCACCATCGCCAAGGGGCCCGACACATGCAAGTGGGTCGCCAGCGCGTAGCCACCGATCACCAGCGCCAGCGTGAGCAAGACCTCGACCTGGTAGTTGTCCACGCTTTTGAGCATGCGAAAACACACATAGCCCAGCACCAGACCCAGCAGCACGCCCCCGCCCACCTCATGCAGCAGCACGGCGCCCCCTTGCGCCAGAGTGGGCGCCACGCCGCTGGCCAGCATGCCCAGCAACAGCGTGAACACCACCACGCCCACGCCATCGTTGAACAAGGACTCACCCGCAATAACCAACTCCAGCTGGTGCGGGGCCTTGGCCGATTTCAAAATGCCCATCACCGCAATCGGGTCCGTGGGCGAAATCAGGGCACCAAACAGCAAGCAATACATCAGCGGCAAAGACAGGCCCAGCCAGGGCAGCACCCACCACAGGCCAAAGCCCACGGCCGCGGTGGACAGCAGCGTGCTCACCACCGCCAGACTCGCCACCTGCCAGCGGTAGGCCTTGAGCTCGCCCAGATTGATGTGCAGGGCGCCCGCGAACAGCAGCATGGACAGCATGCCTTGCATCAGCACCTCAGAGAAATCGATCGAGTGCAAGAGCGACACCTCCGCAGCATGCAACCCGCCGGCATACCCCAGCGCGTTCAAACCGATCAAAGCCAGCGACAACAGCAACGCCGCTGTCATCACCCCAATGGTGGTCGGCAGCTTCATGAAGCGGTGGTTCAGGTAGGTCAGCAGCGCCGTGATGGTCAGGAAAATGGCAATGATATTGAGCATGCGGTGGTGGTCAAAGTGGCGAAAGGCCAGTGGGTGAGGGGCAGGCGCCGGGTGGGCGAGCAAGTTTTAGTTTACGTGCCGCGCCCAACGCAGGACAGGGTAGGCCTTGCAGGTGCTGGAAAGGGACTGCGAACACGCGACCCAGCCCGCCTGTTGAGCGCAGGGTTTTTCGGGTGAAGGCATCATCGCCGCATGACGTATTTACTAGAACCCGGATACACCGCCGTCGTGCTCGGCGCCAGCGGCGCCATCGGTCAGGCCTGGCTGACCTTGCTGGAAGCCGACCCGCGATGTGCGCGGGTGGTGGGCCTGTCGCGCCAGAGTGATCCGCCCTTGGTGCTGGAAGACGAAGCGAGCCTGAAATCTTGTGCCGAGCACCTCGCGGCTCTCGGCCCGTTGCACCTGGTGCTCGATGCCACGGGCGCACTGCACATCGACGACCGGGGCCCGGAGAAGCGGCTGGATGAACTCGACAGCGCCGCACTCTTGCGTGCCATGCAGGTGAATGCCGTGGGGCCAGCCCTGCTGATCAAGCACTTGGCGCCCCTGCTGGCCACGGGCCAGCGGGTGGTCTGGGCCAAACTGTCGGCCCGGGTGGGCAGCATTGAGGACAACCACAAAGGCGGCTGGTATGGCTACCGCGCGTCCAAAGCCGCCCTCAATATGTTCCTGCAAACGGCGGCCATCGAGTTGGCCCGAAAGCGCCCGCTGGCCGTGGTGGCGGCCTTGCAGCCCGGCACGGTGCGCTCGCGCCTCAGCCAGCCCTTTGTCGGAGATCAGGCGCTGGACCCGGCCCTGTCCGCCCAGCGATTGTTGGCGGTGCTCGACACCCTGGCGCCTACGGGTCGCGCCCACTTTGTGGACCATCTGGGCCAGGCGATTCCCTGGTAGGGCAAAGTTCAGTCCGTGTGGCCCGACGCGTCGGGTGCGGCTCCCGTTGTGAAGGCGGGGCAGCATAACGCGCCGAAAAAAAGGGCGCCTAGTAGGCGCCCTTTTTCAGGGGAACATGAATTAGACGGATTTGCGACGCTGGCTTGCGGCCAAACCCGCCAGAGCCAAGCCCATCAAGGCAAGAGACGTGGGTTCAGGAACACTGTTGCTCTGTCCAACTTGAATTGAAAACTGAGAACCTGCGTTGCTTGCGGTGCCACGAAGGTCGATGGAAAGCACCCCAGCGGTCAAGCTAACGTCGTTGGCACCCAAGCCGGTGAAGCCGGAAAAGCCCATAAAGTTGGCAAAAAGAAAGGGATTCGTTAAATCAGTGAAGTTCAGAATAGTCGAGCCCAACGAGTTGTTGATCAAGGTGTTGACAGTCAACAGTCCTGCACTGAAATCTGCGTTCAGGTAGTTGGATCCATTGCCGATCAAAAACTCAGCGCCATTGCCCACTGTCGCCTGCGGCGCATTGCATGAAAAAGAACCGCCCCCTGTTACGTTGCAGGTCACGGAATGGCCGACCAGGGTCGCTTGGGATGCCCCGCAAAGGAGAAGTCCGAGGGAAAGAAGGCCAGCACGTATCGATGTTTTCATTTGATTCATTTGTGTTGATTAAGTTACTTTTTGATACAAGCAAAAACCACACCAGTTTCTTTTTTGACCGCTGCTCATGGAAATAAGTTAATAAATATCAACAACTTAGAGTGGATAGTGGTGTTGCGTTCCGACGGGGAAATTTTGAAGACACATTCGATATGTAAAAAAAACCGACATTTATTTGTATCAATTTGTCTTTCGCTAATGGCTCAGTTCGCACGCGGGATCCTGCGAAAAACGGCCCGGGCAATCTGCCGCAGCGCGCTGGGGCGGTCTGAATCGGCGCCCGCCTTCGGGGTGAGCTCATGCAGCACGCGGTCAAAGCCGCAGGCTTTGTCCTCCTGGTTGCGCCACCAGGCCCACCAGCCAAAGGTGCGCACGCCCCAAAAAATGGCGCGCTTGCGAATGGACCCCACCTTCATCACGCCCATGGCCTCCAGAAACACCAAGTCACAGGCTTTTCTGGGGCGCATCTGGTCCCAATACAGGTAGTCGTGAATCACGGCTGCGTTGCCGTATTTGCCCCACTTGGGTAGCCACCATTGCATGAACGGCGGAATAGAGGCGAAGTCGGTCATGAAGCCGACATCCACATCAATCACATCGACCGAGCCTTCAGCGCCCACTTCGTAGCCAAAATCGCGCATCACCACCCAAGTGTCGCCATCGTCCATGGGGCTGACCAGCAGCACTTGGGTGAAGCGACTCATGGCAGTGGCCGCTTGGCAACGGCGTTCCACACGGTAGGTCGTCGGGGGTAATGGGTGCGGCAAGGGGCGTTCATGCGCAGGACTCCTCGTGGGTGGGGCGCGGGCATCGACCTGGGGGGAGGCCAAGGCAGACTCATTCAGCCATTTTGGCCCGGTCAATGTGAATTGACCAGCCCAGGGGTTTTGTTCAGGAATTAAGTAGATTTTAGGGCGCTAGCGCCCGTTCCGCCTGCGCAAGCCGCTATTAATCCGATAGCGGTCTGAGCAGCTCCGCCAGATCGCCTTCGGTGAACAAGGGCTGTTTGCGCCCGGTAGAGCCGCTGTAAATGCTCTCGCCCAGGGCGGCTTTGCGCTCTTGCAGGGCGAGGATGCGCTCTTCAATCGTGCCCTGGGCCACGAGCTTGACCACCCACAGGCTTTGCGTCTGGCCAATGCGGTGGGCGCGGTCGGTGGCCTGGGCTTCCGCCGCGGGGTTCCACCAGGGGTCGAAGTGAATCACGGTGTCGGCTTGCGGCAGGTTCAGGCCCACGCCGCCGGCTTTCAGGCTGATCAGGAACAGCGGCACTTGCCCGCTGGTGAACTGCTCGATCAGCCCGTCGCGCTCCTGGCTTTGGCCGGTGAGCTTGACCCATTTGATGTCGCGCTTCTTTAACTCCGCCTCAATCAGCGTCAGCATGCTGGTGAACTGGCTGAACAGCAAAATCTTGCGCCCCTCTGCCAGCATCTCGGGCAGCATCTCCATGAGCTGCTCCAGCTTGGCCGAGGTTTTGACCTTTTGCGCCGCATCCAGCTTCAAGAGCTTGGGCGAGCAGCACACCTGGCGCAGCTTGAGCAGCGCGTCCAGAATGGTGATGTGCGACTTGGCCAGGCCTTTGCTGTTCAGCGCCTCGCGCACGGTTTTTTCCATGCCCAGGCGAATGGTTTCGTACAGGTCAGCCTGCTGGCCGGCCAGCTCCACCCGCATGATGGTTTCCACCTTGGGCGGCAGGTCTTTGGCCACCAGCGCCTTGGTGCGGCGCAGCATGAAGGGCGTGATGCGGGCGCGCAGTTGCGTCAGACGCTCGGGGTCGCCCTGGCGCTCAATGGGGTAGCGAAACAGTTCGTTGAAACGGCCCTGGCTGCCCAGAAAACCGGGCATCAAAAAGTGGAACAGGCTCCAGATTTCGCCCAGGTGGTTTTCCATGGGCGTGCCAGAGAGGCACAGGCGGTGTTTGGTTTGCAACTGGCCCACCACTTGGGCGGCGTTGGTGCTGGCGTTTTTGATGTTTTGGGCTTCGTCCAGCACCACCAAATGCCACTGCGCCTCCAGCCAGCGGTCGCGGTCGCGCTGCAAGAGCGAGTAGGGCGCAATGACGAGGTCGTACTCGTCCATGCTGCTGGCGGCTTCGTGCCGGTCTTTGCCGTGCAAGACCACGCAGCGCAGGCCTGGGCAAAAGCGCTCGGCCTCTTTGCGCCAGTTGCCCATCAGGCTGACCGGCGCCACGATGAGGGCCGGGTGGGTGAGGCGTCCGGCGTTTTTCTCGACCTGAATGTGGGCCAGCGTTTGCAGCGTTTTGCCCAGGCCCATGTCGTCCGCCAGGATGCCGCCCAGGCCATGGGCGCTCAAGAACTGCAACCAGTTCAGGCCTTGTTGCTGGTAGGGGCGCAGGCTGGCTTGCAGGTTGGCCGGGGGCGGCACATGCGGCAGTTCTTCGCGGCCGCTGAGTTGCTGCACCATGGCGCTCAAGGACTGGGCGCCTTCCCACTCGGCGCCTTCGCCCAGGGCGGCGCCAGTGCGCAAGGCGTCCAGGCGCGAGAGTTTGAGGCTCTCGGCGTTGAAGTCGTGGCCGCGTTCACCCACCAGGTCCAGCAGCGCGGCCATCCAGGGTTTGAGGCCATCGGTGGGCAGGCGCACAAAACCGTCGCTCACGGGCGAGGGCAAGTACACATAGGGCGGAATGGTCGGCAGGCCCGTGACCGGGTCCAGCGGGCTGGATGCGGCGGCGGCAATCAGGCTGGGCAGCAGCGGCAGAATGTTGTGGCGCTGGCCACCAATCTCCATGCCCAGCGAGAGCTCGAACCAGGGCGAGGTTTCTTCCTCTTCGGCCTCGGGCTCCAGCTTGACGGCAATGTTTTCGGCGTGGGTGATCCAGCCTTTGAGCGCATCTTCCACGGTGACGCGAAAGCCGGCCTCACGCAGCACGTCAAAGCCGTGGTCGGCCCATTGCAGCCAGTCTTGCTGCTGGCCTTCCAGCGGAATGCCAAACAAGCCGTCTTCGCGGGCGCGAAGACCCAGCTGGAACAGTTGGGCAATGGCGTCGCGCTCGGCGGCGCTGTCGCGCTCCAGCAGGGCGCGCCCCTGCGGCGTGGTGATGAGCACCGCGTTGCCCTGGCCGGCCCACCAGCCCCGGTGGCCGTCGTAGTCAAAGCGCAGGCGGGCTTGCAGCAAGCCCAGGTACGGCACTTTGTCGGGCGGGGCCGGGGAAATATGCAGGCAGGCCGTGGGGGTGATGCCTTTGAGGGTGGTGAGCGACTCCAGCACCGGCGGCATGGGCAGCGCGCCCAGGCGCTGAATCAAGCCGGCCTGGTGTTTTTCCAAAGCCGAGGGTTTCAGGGGCGGGGCTTTGACCAACACGTCGAGTTGCGCGGCCGACAAACCCTCGGCCGTGGCCTGGCCCACCAGGCCCTGCGCGGCGTCCAGGTACAGCGGCGGGTTGTTCAGGCACAGCTTGGCGCTGGCGTGGTTGAGTTTGGCTTTGAGCACCCAGCCGGCTTCCGTGCCAATGGGGCCGGGCACTTCTTGCCAGTGCCAGTTCAGGGGCTGGGGCGGGCCCCATTGCAGCGGCTCGCCGGGGCAACCGTCGCCATCGTCCAGAAACAAGCGCCCGGTGCTGGCCGCCTGTTGCAAGCCCAGTAAACCAGCCTGCCCGCTGGGGGTGGCCGATGAGCTGAAGGCGTAGGTGAAACGGCTCGAATCGGGCATGGCGCGCATCAGCTGCAGCACTTGGCGGTCCGCGTCCAGCGCCTGGTCATACACCGGTTGGCCGCGGTAGGGCGCGGTCTTGATGGCGCGCGGCTTGGCCCACCCGCCGGTGAGCTTGGTGTAGGAGATCACGGCCTCCATCACCAACTGCGGCGCCGGGCCCTGCGCGCCAATGATGCTGAGCAGGTACAGAAACTGGTCGGCCCGTTCGCGCGGGCCGCCTTTGGCGGGAGAGGGCTGGGGCTGGCCGCTGGCGTTGTCCAGCGCCTGCAACCATCGCAGCAACTGCGCCTCGGCTTGTTCGCGGGCGACTTCCTGCGCGCGCGCTGCCGCAGCGGCGCGGGCCACCTCCAGTTGTTCGGCGTTGGGGGGCGTGAGCAGGTCGCTCACGGCGCTGGCAATGCCGCTTTCTTCCAGCAGCTTCAAGCCTTGGTCGGCGGCCTCCAGCATCAAGGCGACGCCGTGTTTGCATTGACTGCCCACCGGGCAACTGCAGTCGCTTTCCCAGAAGTCGACCTCGCCGTCGGGCATCAGCGCCATCTCGACCGAAACCTCGTAGGGCAGGCGCTGCGTGCCTTGCACCTCGCCCAGCAGTTGCCAGTGCAGGCGCACGGGTTCAATGTCGAGCGCCAGCACTTTTTTGGCGCGGTACAGCATCAGCCCGCGCTCCCAGGTGGCGTCGTTCACCATGGGCTGCAGGGACTGGGGTTTGAACCACAAACCGGCGTTGAGGAAGTCTTTATCAGCCAAATCGGGCTCCAGCCCCCGCGCAGTC
>CAWAFG010000039.1:0-176639 GCA_963781205.1 uncultured beta proteobacterium
TGCGCGGCGTCCAGGTACAGCGGCGGGTTGTTCAGGCACAGCTTGGCGCTGGGGTGGTTGAGTTTGGCCTTGAGCACCCAGCCGGCTTCTGTGCCAATGGGGCCGGGCACTTCTTGCCAGTGCCAGTTCAGGGGCTGGGGCGGGCCCCATTGCAGCGGCTCGCCGGGGCAACCGTCGCCATCGTCCAGAAACAAGCGCCCGGTGCTGGCCGCCTGTTGCAAGCCCAGCAAACCGGCCTGCCCGCTGGGGGTGGCCGATGGAGCTGAAGGCGTAGGTAAAACGGCTCGAATCGGGCATGGCGCGCATCAGCTGCAGCACTTGGCGGTCCGCGTCCAGCGCCTGGTCATACACCGGTTGGCCGCGGTAGGGCGCGGTCTTGATGGCGCGCGGCTTGGCCCAGCCGCCGGTGAGCTTGGTGTAGGAGATCACGGCCTCCATCACCAACTGCGGCGCCGGGCCTTGCGCGCCAATGATGCTGAGCAGGTACAAAAACTGGTCGGCCCGTTCGCGCGGGCCGCCTTTGGCGGGCGAGGGCTGGGGCTGGCCGCTGGCGTTGTCCAGCGCCTGCAACCAGCGCAGCAACTGCGCCTCGGCTTGTTCGCGGGCGACTTCCTGCGCGCGCGCTGCCGCAGCGGCGCGGGCCACCTCCAGTTGTTCGGCGTTGGGGGGCGTGAGCAGGTCGCTCACGGCGCTGGCAATGCCGCTTTCTTCCAGCAGCTTGCAGGCCTTGGTCGGCGGCCTCCAGCATCAAGGCGACGCCGTGTTTGCATTGACTGCCCACCGGGCAACTGCAGTCGCTTTCCCAGAAGTCGACCTCGCCGTCGGGCATCAGCGCCATCTCGACCGAGACCTCGTAGGGCAGGCGCTGCGTGCCTTGCACCTCGCCCAGCAGCTGCCAGTGCAGGCGCACGGGTTCAATGTCGAGCGCCAGCACTTTTTTGGCGCGGTACAGCATCAGCCCGCGCTCCCAGGTGGCGTCGTTCACCATGGGCTGCAGGGACTGGGGTTTGAACCACAAACCCTGGTTTAGGAAGTCTTTATCAGCCAAATCGGGCTCCAGCCCCCGCGCAGTCTGCGCAGGGTGCTATTGAATCAGAAGCGATTTAGGCGGCGGGCGTGCCCATGGCGTGGCCGGCCTGCACGTCTGCGTGGTAGCTGGAGCGCACCATGGCGCCCACGGCGGCGTGTTTGAAGCCCATTTTGTAAGCCTCGGCCTCGAACATCTTGAAGGTGTCGGGGTGCACGTAGCGCTTCACGGTCAGGTGGGAGCTGGTGGGGGCGAGGTACTGGCCAATGGTCAGCATCTCGATGTTGTGGGCGCGCATGTCGCGCATCACTTCCAGAATTTCCTCGTCGGTCTCACCCAGGCCGACCATCAGGCCGCTCTTGGTGGGCACGTCAGGGAACATGGCCTTGAACTTCTTGAGCAGGTTCAGGGAGAACTGGTAGTCCGAACCGGGGCGCGCTTCTTTGTAGAGGCGGGGAATGGTTTCCAGGTTGTGGTTCATCACGTCTGGTGGGGCGGCTTTCAGGATTTCCAGCGCGCGGTCGTCGCGGCCGCGGAAGTCGGGCACCAGCACCTCGATCTGGGTGGTGGGCGAGAGTTCGCGGGTTTTGCGGATGCAATCCACAAAGTGGCCGGCACCGCCGTCACGCAAGTCGTCGCGGTCCACGCTGGTGATCACCACGTAGTTGAGCTTGAGCTGGGCAATGGTTTTGGCCAGGTTGTCGGGCTCGTTCACATCCAGCGGGTCGGGGCGGCCGTGGCCCACGTCGCAAAACGGGCAGCGGCGGGTGCACTTGTCACCCATGATCATGAAGGTGGCCGTGCCTTTGCCAAAACACTCGCCAATATTGGGGCAGCTGGCTTCTTCACACACCGTCACCAACTTGTTGGCGCGCAGTGTTTCCTTGATTTCGTAGAAACGGGTGGAGGGTGAGCCGGCCTTGACGCGAATCCAGTCGGGCTTTTTCAGCACCTCGCCCTGCACCACCTTGACCGGGATGCGCGACAGCTTGGCCGCAGCTTTTTGCTTGGCCGACGGGTCGTAGTTCTCAAGGGTCTGGGTGTCGCGGACGGTGTCTGACGTGCTCATGGGATTCTCGGTGTTGGGTTCAAGTGCTCAGGGCGCCAGGTGGCTGGCCAACTTCAGGCTGAAGAAGTCGGCCGCCTCCTGCCAGGGCACAGAGACCCCGATTGTAGAAAGGTCCACAGTTTGCAGGCCGGAGTAACCACAAGGGTTGATGCGCGAGTAGGGTTCCAGGTCCATGGCGACGTTCAGCGCCACGCCGTGGTAGGTGCAATTGCGACTCACCTTGATGCCCAGTGCGGCAATCTTGCCCAGCCCGAAAAAGTCGGGGTCAGCACCGCCCGCCAGGTTGGCTTTGGTCGGGCGCTGGGGCAAAAGCGCATGTGAAAACGGGTCGTCCAGCCGCACGTAAATGCCCGGCGCCCCGGTGACGCGGTGGCCGGTGACGCCAAAGTGCGCCAGCGTGCGAATCACGGCTTCTTCAATGCGGTAGACGTACTCTTTGATGAAGTAGCCCGCCCGCTTCAGGTCAATCATGGGGTAGCCCATGACTTGGCCGGGGCCGTGGTAAGTCACCTGCCCGCCCCGGTTGGTTTGCACCACGGGAATGTCAGCAGGGTTAAAAATATGCTCCGCTTTGCCCGCCAGCCCTTGTGTATAAACCGGAGGGTGCTCGCAAATCCATAGCGCGTCCGGCGTCTCGGCCGTGCGCTCGGCCGTGAACGCCTGCATGGCCGCGTAAGTGGGCAGGTACTCGACCCGGCCCAGATGTTGGGGGGAGAGGCTCACAGCAGTTTTACAGCACCACTTTGACCATCGGGTGGGTGGACAGCGTGCGGTACAGCTCGTCGAGTTGTTCGCGGCTGGTGGCGGTCACGGTCACGGTCACGCCCAGGTATTTGCCGCCCTTGCTTTCACGCAGCTCGATGGTGGAGGCGTCAAAGTTGGGGTCGAATTGCGCGGCGATGTGGGTCACGGCCTGCACATAGCCGTCCACCTTCAGGCCCATGACCTTGATGGGGAACTGCGAGGGGTACTCGATCAGGGACTCTGAGGGAGGGATGTCGGTGGGCGCGGTCATGGGGGCGGTTCCTTGTACAAAGTCAAAGGCAGCGATCAAGCGGGAGTGCGGGGCTGCGCCTTGGCCAGCTGATAGCCAGCGAGCAATTGCGTATAGATGGGGCCGGGGCGGCCGTTTCCAACCGGCTGGCCGTCCAGCAGGGTCACGGCCAGCACTTCCTTGGTGGCGGAGGAGAGCAAGACCTCGTCGGCGGCCAGCACTTCGGCGCGGGTGATGCGGCGCAGCTGAAAAGGAATGCCTTGGGTGCGGCAAATTTCCTCAATGAGACTGAAGCGAATGCCTTCCAGCACCAGGTTGTCTTTGGGCGGGCCCATGACGACGCCGTCTTTGACGATCCAGACGTTGCTGGCGGCGGCTTCACTGAGGTGGTCGCCACGGAACATCACGGTCTCAATGGCGCCGGCGTCAAAACTGATTTGGCGGGCAAACACGGCGCCCAGCAGGCTGGTGCTCTTGATATGGGCTTTTTCCCAGCGGAAGTCGGGGGCGGTGACGCAAGCCACGCCGTCGCTTCGTTGCGCTGCGGTGGGCGGCTTCATGACATTGGTCATGACGAACACGGTGGGGGTGATGTCAGTGGGCATCACATGGTCGCGCATGGCCACGCCGCGGGTGACTTGGATGTAGATCAATTGATCGGTATTTTCGGCCTTGGCGCCCGTGGATTCTGCGTAGTCAGCTACTAATTTGAGAGCAATTTCCGACCACTGGGCGTGGGTGAGGGGATTGGTCATGCGCAGTTCGGCCAGGCCCCGGTCGAGGCGCGCCATGTGCTGTTTGAAGCCAAATAACTGGCCGGCATACACCGGCACCACTTCGTACACACCGTCGCCAAAGATGAAGCCCCGGTCCATGACGCTGATCTTGGCGTTGGGCAGGGTGGTGAAGTCACCGTTGAGGTAGCAGGGGAGTGAGGGCAATTGAGTCATGGGTGAATTATGGACGGCAAGGGTGAATAAGGTGTCGAATACGGCGGGGCTGGACATGATACAAATGTTTCGTTAAGATAAAAATGAATCAACTGTTTCAATATTTTGACCTTGCCCTACCGACACCTTACCCAATTGCTGGACAGCCGCTTTGAAGGCTTGAGTCCTGAGCTGCAGCGCGCGGCCCGCTGGGTGCGAGAGCATCCGGCCGAGCTGGGTCTGCAGTCCATGCGCCAGTCGGCGCAGGCGGCGGGTGTGTCGCCGGCCACCATGACGCGGTTGGCCCGGGCCTTGGGGCTGGACAGCTTTGAGGCCATGCGCCGGCCTTCCATGGCCGCGTTTGCGCTGTCCGTGGCGCGGGGCTCAAATGGGCAGGACGAGCCCGCGTCTGTGATGGCTGCCGATGCCACGCTGGACCGGATGCGTGTGGCGCAGGCCACCAATTTGGCCTCGGTCCATGGCCGCAACAGCGGCCCCGACTTGCGGGCTGCGGCGCAGTCCATTTTGCAGGCGCGCCAAGTGACGTTTTTGGGTTTGCGGGCCAGTTTCGGCATTGCCTACCACCTGCATTACAGCTGCGACTGGCTTCGCCCCAACACCCGCTTGGCCAGCGACGCCGCCGGTGCGTGGATGGACCAAGTGCTGGCGTTGACACCCCAAGACTTGCTCGTGGTGGTCAGCCAGGCGCCCTACACCCGCCAGACCGTGGAGGCCGTGCAGGTGGCCCGCCAGCAAAACGTGCCCATATTGGCGTTGACAGACAGCCCCTTGTCACCTTTGGCCCGTCTGGCGCAGCAAGCCTTGTTGTTTGACGCGGCTTCGCCCTCGTTTTTTCACTCCATGGCAGGTGCCCAGGCCTTGGCCGAGGCCTTGATGGCCTGCGTTGCGGAGCAGGGCGGTGACCCGGTTGTGATACGTCTGACCGAACGCCAGCAGCGCTTGCAAGGCGCCCAGGCTTACTGGGAAAAGCAGGCGTCACCTCGAACCGAACGTGTTTTATCCCCTTTGAAGCCAACCCTCTGATATGACCACTATCCTCTACCTCCGTCAGCGCGGCCTCCACCAAGGTCTTTCACCGCCAGTTGCACCACGACCTGCCGGTGGCGGTGTCGGGCCAGGGCATCACGCTCACCGATGCCAATGGCAAAACCTATCTGGATGCCTGCGGCGGCGCGGCTGTGTCTTGCCTGGGCCATGGGCACCCCGAGGTGCTGGCAGCCATGCACGCCCAGATCGACAAGTTGGCCTACGCCCACACCAGCTTCTTCACCACCGAAGTGGCCGAGGAACTGGCCGATGTGCTGATCGAGTCCGCGCCGGCAGGCATGAGCCATGTTTACTTTGTCAGCGGGGGCTCCGAGGCCATGGAGGCGGCGCTCAAAATGGCGCGGCAGTACTTTGTGGAAATTGGCCAGCCGCAGCGCCAGCACTTTGTGGCGCGCCGACAGAGCTACCACGGCAACACCCTGGGCGTGTTGGCAGTGGGTGGCAACGAGTGGCGGCGTGAGCAATTTCGTCCCCTGTTGATTGACGTGGCCCATGTGTCGCCCTGTTATGAATACCGGGACCGTGGCGCCACCGAAACGCCCGAGGCCTACGGCGAGCGTCTGGTGCGTGAGTTGGAGCAAACCTTTGAGCGACTCGGTCCCCAGAATGTGATGGCTTTTGTGGCCGAGACCGTGGGCGGTGCCACGGCCGGCGTTTTGACGGCGGTGCCGGGCTATTTCAAAGGGGTGCGCGAGTTGTGTGACCGCCATGGCGTTCTGCTGATTCTGGACGAGGTCATGTGTGGCATGGGCCGTACCGGCACCTTGCATGCATGTGAACAGGAGGGCGTGGTGCCTGACATCATGGCCGTGGCCAAAGGCCTGGGCGGCGGCTACCAGCCCATTGGCGCCGTCATGGCCCAGTCCAAGCTGGTGGAGACGTTTCGCAAGGGCAGCGGCATGTTCCAGCATGGCCACACCTACCTCGGCCATGCGGTGGCCTGTGCTGCGGCCTTGGCCGTGCAAAAAGTGATTCAGCGCGACGGCTTGCTGGCACAGGTGCAGGCGCGGGGCGCCACCTTGCAGGGGTTGCTGCAAGGCCAATTTGGCAACCACCCCCACGTGGGTGACATCCGAGGCCGCGGCTTGTTCTGGGGTGTCGAGCTGGTGGCAGACCGTGCCACCAAACAGTGGTTTGAACCTTCTTTGAAATTGCATGCGCGAATCAAGCGCGAGGCGATGGCCCAAGGCTTGATGGTGTACCCCATGGCCGGCACGGTGGATGGCAAGAACGGCGATCACATTTTGCTGGCGCCGCCATTTGTGAGCAGCGAGGCCGATTTGGCTGAGATCGTCACCCGCTTGGGGCGGGCCGTCGATTTGGCGATCACGTCATGCCAATCCTGATAGATTTGTCCAATTAGAATTGCTAATGTTGGATAACAGATTTGCAATGCACAGGTGCTTCACTTCGTTTGCCAAAAGCATCGGGGTAGTATTGTGAGTACCTGTCAAAGCGACATACGTCTGCAATGCAGAGTCCATGACCGCGTGTTGTCGAGTCAGGCCGGGGCGCGTAATATGCCCCAACGGTCTGATCAGGCGTTCTTCAGTTCCCGCCCGTCTTACCAAGAGGGGTCGGGGAATTTCCCAAAAGGCACTCGCCTTTCCATCCTGAAAAACAAGGAGTCACTATGAGTACTTTCCTGAAATCTTCTGCATCTGGTTTGAGCCTGATTGCTGCTGCCCTGGCAATGGCTGCCCCTGTCGGCACCGCCCATGCGCAACAAAAATTCATGACCATTGGCACCGGTGGCGTCACGGGCGTGTACTACGCAGCCGGTGGCTCCATTTGCCGCTTGGTCAACAAAGAGCGGTCGCGTCATGGCATTCGTTGCTCGGTCGAGTCGACGGGTGGTTCTGTGGTGAACATCAACACCATCAAGGCCGGCGAGTTGGACTTTGGCGTGGCCCAGTCTGACGTGCAGTACAACGCCGTCAACGGCAAGCAACAGTTTGAGAAAGATGGCAAGCACAGCGATCTGCGCGCCGTGTTCTCGATTCATCCCGAGCCCTTCACTGTGCTGTCGCGCAAAGAAGCCAACATCACCAAGTTTGAAGACTTCAAAGGCAAGCGCTTCAACGTGGGCAACCCCGGGTCTGGTACTCGCGCGGCCATGGATCAACTGCTTGACGGCATGAAATGGAAGATCAGCGACTTCGGTCTGGCCTCAGAGTTGAAGGCTGACGAGCATGGCGCCGCTTTGTGCGACAACAAGATCGACGGTTTCTTCTACGGCGTGGGTCACCCCTCTGCCAACATCCAGGATCCCATCACCACTTGCGGTGCCAAGTTGGTTCCTTTGACGGGGCCAGCGGTTGACAAGTTGGTCAAGGACAACAGCTTCTACGCCAAAGTGGATATTCCTGGCGGTCTGTATGCCGGTCATCCAAACCCCACACCGACCTACGGTGTGTTGGCGTCATTTGTGACGTCAGCCAAGGTGCCGGAGTCCACTGTTTACGAACTGACCAAAGCCGTGTTCGAGAACTTTGACGACTTCAAGAAGTTGCATCCTGCGTTTGCGCACCTTGACCCCAAGCACATGATCAAGGACGGTTTGTCCGCACCGCTTCACCCTGGTGCCTTGAAGTACTACAAAGAAAAAGGCTGGATGTAAGTCCGGTTTGCTGAAGTCAATTTGACTGAAGTTGCAAAAAGCTCTGACTCGTCAGAGCTTTTTGCGTTGAGTTAGCCTAGAAGAACAAAAAACACCTAATAGAGGTATGCATGAACGCAAAAAAAGCAAGCGCGGCTGATGTCGACGTCAATAAACTGGTCGCTGAAAACGACATCGGAGCCCGCTCGCCCGGCCCCGTCATGAGCCGCATTCTTCTGTATGTGGCCATTGCCTGGTCCGTGTTTCAGCTCTGGATTGCGTCTCCGCTGCCTTTCAGTTTGGGCTTTCTCGTCTTCAATGACACCGAAACGCGGGCGATTCATTTGTCATTCGCTGTGTTTCTGGCTTACATGTCTTATCCCGCGTTCAAGGGCTCCCCGAGTGATCGCATTCCGGTGAGTGACTGGGTCTTTGCGCTCGTGGGTACTTTTTGCGCGGCCTATTTGTTTGTGTTCTACCGAGAGTTGGCGACGCGTCCTGGGCAGCCGACGACGATGGATGTCTACACCGGCCTGA
The DNA here is from genome assembly GCA_963781205.1 of uncultured beta proteobacterium. GTDB lineage: Bacteria > Pseudomonadota > Gammaproteobacteria > Burkholderiales > Burkholderiaceae_C > Rhodoferax. The sequence continues at coordinate 8,224 of CAWAFG010000039.1, forward strand.
TTGGCATGGCCTTGCTGTTGGAGGCGACCCGGCGCGTGCTGGGATTGCCCATGGTGATTGTGGCTTTGGTGTTTCTGGTGTACACCTTTGGTGGCCCGTACATGCCCGACATGATTGCGCACCGTGGCTTCTCCTTGAACCGGGCCATGAGCCACCAGTGGTTGACGACTGAAGGCGTCTTCGGCGTGGCGCTGGGTGTGTCCAGCAGTTTCATTTTCCTGTTTGTCTTGTTTGGTTCCTTGTTGGACAAGGCCGGCGCAGGCAATTACTTCATCAAATCGGCGTTTGCCTTGTTGGGGCACATGCGAGGCGGGCCAGCCAAAGCCGCCGTGTTGTCTTCGGCGGCCACTGGCATTATTTCGGGCTCCTCCATTGCCAACGTGGTGACCACAGGCACGTTCACCATTCCGCTGATGAAGCGGGTGGGTTACCGTGACGACCAGGCCGGCGCTGTCGAGGTCTCCAGTTCGGTCAACGGCCAATTGATGCCACCGGTCATGGGGGCCGCAGCGTTCCTGATGGTGGAATACGTGGGCATTCCCTACATTGAGGTCATGAAGCACGCCTTCTTGCCGGCCATCATTTCCTACATCGCCTTGCTGTACATCGTTCACCTGGAGGCCTTGAAGGCCAATATGGTGGGCTTGCCGCGGCGAAACCCGGGCTCAACCAGTTCGCGCTTGGTGTCTTTTGGCCTGACGATTGCAGGTTTTGTGGTGCTGTCTGGTGCGGTCTACTGGGGGATCGGCTGGATCAAGACCGTGATGGGCGACAGTGCGGTTTGGGTGATTGGCGTCGGCTTGCTGGCCGCCTACATCGGTTTGCTCTGGTTTGGTGCCAAGCAACCTGAACTTGAGCTGGATGACCCGGACGCCCCAGTGTTTGAGTTGCCTGAGACCGGGCCGACCGTGAAATCTGGTCTGCACTATTTGCTGGCGGTTGTCGTGTTGATCTGGTGTCTGATGGTTGAGCAAATGTCCCCCGGCCTGTCGGCGTTCTGGGCCACCTTGTTCATGATGTTTGTCATCGTGACGCAAAAACCGATCATTGCCTACTTCAGAGGTCGGGGTGGATTGGCTGAGGCCACGAAGCTGGGCGGGGTTGACCTGGTTGACGGTTTGGCGGTTGGCGCGCGCAACATGATTGGCATTGGCGTGGCCACGGCCGCGGCTGGCATTATTGTCGGCACGGTGTCGCTGACGGGCGTGGGTCTGATCATGACCGAAGTGGTGGAGTTGCTGTCGGGTGGTAACCTGATGTTGATGCTGGTGTTGGTGGCCATCATCAGCTTGATTCTGGGCATGGGCTTGCCGACAACCGCCAACTACATCGTGGTGTCGACCCTGATGGCGCCGGTGGTGGTTGAGTTGGGCGCCCAAAGTGGTTTGCTGGTGCCATTGATCGCGGTTCACTTGTTTGTTTTCTACTTTGGCTTGATGGCTGACGTCACGCCGCCGGTGGGCTTGGCGTCCTTTGCCGCAGCGGCTATTGCCAAAGCAGACCCGATAAAAACGGGTGTCACAGCGTTCTTTTACAGCATGCGAACGGCCATTTTGCCGTTCCTGTTCATCTTCAACACCCAGTTACTGCTGATTGACTTGACCGGTCCTGTGCATTTGGCCGTCACCGTGATCAGTGCCACGGTGGCCATGCTGGTGTTTGCGGCTGCAACGCAAGGCTACTTTCTGGTCAAGTCCCGTTGGTACGAATCCGTGGCCTTGTTGTTGATTACCTTCACCTTGTTCCGTCCCGGGTACTGGTGGGACATGGTTTACCCGCCTTACATGGAAGTGCCCGCAGCGCAGATGGGGCAGTTGATCGAGGACGCGCCCGTCAATGCCTCTAAACGTCTCTGGATTGAAGGCACGAATCTGGATGGCAAAGACATTCGCAAAGGTGTTTTGTTGCCCTTGGGTGCCAAAGGAACGGCTCGTGAGCGGATGGCCAGCGCGGGGGTGAACGCCATGGTGCAGGGCGACGCAATGCTGATCACGCAGGTCAAGTTTGGCAGTCGGGCCGAAAAGCTCGGTATGGAGCAGGGCTTCCAAATTGTGTCCGCCGAAGTGCCCGCTCCCCGTCCTGACAAAGAATGGATGTTCTTGCCAGCGATTGCCTTGCTGTTGCTCGTCGTCGGCTTGCAGCGTGCACGAGCGCGGCGCGAACCCGTCATCGCTCCCGCAACAAAGCACCCAGCATGACGCGTGTTGCTTTAATTCATGCCTTGGCCCATTCGGTTGGGCCGATCAACGACGAGATGGCTCGTGTGTGGCCGGATTGCCATCGCATGAATCTGCTGGACGACAGTTTGTCCGCCGATTTGGCGCGAAGTGCACAAGGTTTGGATGCGGCGATGCACCAGCGCTTTGAGGTGTTGGCTGCCTATGCAGAAAGCACGGGTGCCAAGGCGATTCTTTTTACCTGCTCAGCTTTTGGCCCCTGTATTGAGGCTGTTGCGGCGCGGCGGCCCCATATGCCTGTTCTCAAGCCCAACGAGGCCATGGTGGCCGACGCGATTGGCATGGGGCGCAGAGTCGGTTTGATTGCCTCCTTTGCACCGACGTTGGTGTCTATGCCGTCAGAGTTCCCAGCGGGTGTGGAGGTCGTCCCCGATTTGGCTGAAGGTGCCATGGAGGCTCTCAATGCGGGCGATGTCGAGCGTCATGACGCGATCGTTGTGGAATCGGCGCTGCGACTGGTGGCACGGGGCTGTGATGTCATCGCCTTGGCGCAATTCAGCATGGCTCGCGCGCAAGACGCTGTTCGGCGGGCGGTGCAGGTGCCTGTGTTGACAACGCCGGCGAGCGCTGTAGTGGCCTTGCGCCGTCGGCTAGGGGCCGAATACCCACTAAATTCCCCCGGTTTTTAGGGCTTGGGGCGGGTTTCTACGTATAATCTAAGGCTTTGCGGGAAGCGCTGGATGTAACCTGCGCGTAATGTGAGGTCTTGATAATGGCGCCAGACTCTGAGTTTGATTCAGATGGGGCTGATGAGTTGGAGTTCAAGCCGCTGACTGCAGAAGAGGCAAGGATTTTGACGCAGTCGTCAAGGCTGATGTCGCCTTGGCGAGTTGTTGGTATGCAGATCTTGGTAGGTGTTGTGCTTGCCTTGATTGCTTGGGTGGTAACTGGGTCCCGTGTAGCGGGATGGTCTGCGGCTTACGGTGCGTTGGCTGTGGTTCTTCCTGCTATTGTTTTTGTTCGTGGTCTGGCGCGCCAGCAGCGGACACCCAACGCAGGGTCTGCTTTAGGTGGATTTTTTGTGTGGGAAGGGGTCAAGATTGCTTTGACGATCGCAATGTTGTTTGCGGCGCCAAAGTTGGTTTTGGGTTTGAACTGGTTGGCTTTGCTGGCTGGTTTCGTGGTGACGATGAAGGTGTACTGGGTGGCCATGTGGTTGCATTCGGCGCGCAAAGAGTCGGTCGCAAAGATTCATTGAATAGGTTTATTGGTGACATATGGCTGCTGCTGAAAATGCTGGAACACATGGCCAGACGGCTGGGGAATACATCCAGCACCACCTGCATCATTTGCAGAAAAACTTTTCGTTTGAAAACGTCGAGCAGCACAGTCTGGTTGACTTCAGTCTCTTCAATCTTGATTCGCTGTTCTACTCGGTGATATTGGGTGCTCTGGGCTGCTTTTTGTTGTGGCGCGCTGCGCGAAAAGCGACGTCAGGTGTTCCTGGTCGCTTCCAGGCGGCTGTCGAAATTTTGTCGGAGATGGTTGAGACTCAGGCGAAGGGTGTGATCCACAATGCGAAAAGCCGCAAGTTGGTGTCCCCCTTGGCGTTGACAGTGTTTGTCTGGATTTTTCTGATGAATGCCATGGATATGCTGCCAGTGGACGCGCTGCCTGCCCTGTGGCACGGAGTTGGCCCAAGCATGGGTTTTAACAACTACATGCGTGTGGTGCCAACAGCTGATTTGTCAACCACCTTGGGTTTGTCAACCAGTGTTTTGCTGATTTGCCTGTTTTACAGTGTCAAGATCAAAGGGCTGGGCGGTTGGACGCATGAGTTGGTGGCCGCACCATTTGGTGACAAGGTTTATCTCTACCCTATAAATTTCTTGATGCAGTTGATCGAGTTTGCCGCCAAAACGGTTTCTCACGGTATGCGACTGTTCGGCAATATGTTTGCCGGTGAATTGATTTTCATGCTGATCGCCCTGATGGGTGGCACATGGGCCTGGCAATTTAACCCGCTGGCAGGTGGGTTTTGGCTAGGATTTGGGCATGTGGTCGCTGGAACTGTGTGGAGTCTTTTCCATATTTTGGTGATTACGCTGCAAGCCTTCATCTTCATGATGTTGACGCTGATTTATGTGGGACAGGCCCACGATTCACACTGATCGTTTTTTCTTTTTCTTTATTATTTTTTTCTGTACTTAGGAGCAATCATGGAAAACATTCTCGGCCTCGTGGCACTGGCTTGCGGTTTGATCGTTGGTTTGGGCGCTTTGGGCGCGTCTATCGGCATCGCGCTGATGGGTGGCAAGTTTCTTGAGTCTTCAGCACGTCAGCCAGAGTTGATGAACGAATTGCAAACCAAGATGTTCATTTTGGCGGGTCTGATCGACGCGGCCTTCTTGATCGGTGTAGCTATTGCTCTGCTGTTTGCCTTCGCCAAGCCTTTTGCCATCTAATTTTGGCTAATCTTTCACGCTTGAAAGGGAATAAGCTGTGAACATCAACGCAACCCTGTTCCTGCAGGCGATCGTTTTTGCGATTTTGGTTTGGTTCACGATGAAATTCGTGTGGCCACCGATCACAAAAGCGCTGGACGAGCGGGCACAGAAAATCGCCGACGGCCTGGCGGCTGCCGACAAAGCCAAATCAGAATTGTCTTCCGCTAACAAGCGTGTTGAGTCTGAATTGGCAACGTCGCGCACCGAAACCGCAGCCCGCTTGGCAGACGCTGAGCGACGCGGCCAGACTATTGTTGAAGAGGCGAAAGCCAAAGCAACAGAAGAAGGCCAAAAAATCATCGCTGCCGCTAAAGCGGACGCTGAACAGCAAAGCATCAAAGCGCGCGAGGCTCTTCGTGAGCAAGTGGCTGTGCTGGCTGTCAAGGGTGCTGAGCAAATTCTTCGCAAGGAAGTCAATGCTGGCATTCACGCGGACCTGCTTGGCCGTTTGAAGACCGAGCTGTAAGAGGATAACCATGGCTGAACTCGCCACTATCGCAAGACCTTACGCTGAAGCCTTATTCAAGGCGACAGTGGCCGACTTGAATGGCGCGGCGATTTGGATTGACGAGCTGAAGGATATTGCGGCCAATCCGCAGCTTCAGCAGTTCGCTCATAGTCCAAACGCCAGAGCTGAACAAGTGTTTGACCTTATTTCAGGTGTGGCGCAAAACGCCTTGCCTGAAATGGCGAAAAACTTTCTTCGCACCGTGATCAGCAATGGTCGGCTGAATGCATTGCCAGAGATCGCCAGCCAGTTTCGGGCGTTGAAAAATGCTCAAGGTGGATCTTCTGATGCGGTCGTCCATAGCGCATTTGCTATTGACAACGCGGCGTTGGCAGAGCTTCAGGTCAGTCTGGAAAAACGGTTTGCCCGGGCGCTCAATGTGTCGGTTGAATTGCAGCCAGAATTGATTGGTGGTATTCGAGTGGTAGTGGGTGATGAGGTCCTTGACTTTTCTGTCAAAGCCCGTCTGGAACAAATGAAAGCGGCGTTGACTGAGTGAGGCGCAAGCCCGCAACGTCAAGCCCAACTAAAGAAAGAAGGAAAGAGTCATGCAACTCAATCCCGCAGAAATTTCTGAACTGATCAAGAGTCGTATCGAAGGCCTGTCAGAGAGCGCCAATATTCGCAACCAAGGTACGGTCGTTTCCGTGAGCGACGGCATTTGCCGTATTCATGGTCTGTCGGACGTGATGCAGGGCGAGATGCTTGAATTCCCGGCTGGCAGCGACGGTCTGCCAACCTACGGATTGGCTTTGAATCTCGAGCGCGACTCAGTCGGCTCCGTGATTTTGGGTGAGTACGAGCACATTTCAGAAGGTGACACCGTCAAGTGCACGGGTCGTATTCTGGAAGTCCCAGTGGGCCCAGAGTTGAAAGGCCGCGTGGTCAATGCCTTGGGTCACCCTATTGATGGCAAAGGCCCTATCAACGCCAAGATGACTGACGTCATCGAAAAAGTGGCTCCAGGCGTTATTGCCCGTGAGTCCGTGAGCCAGCCCATGCAAACCGGCCTGAAGTCGATTGACTCCATGGTGCCGGTTGGTCGTGGTCAGCGCGAGTTGATCATTGGCGACCGTCAGACTGGAAAAACAGCTGTCGCTATCGACGCCATCATCAACCAAAAAGGCCAGGACGTTACTTGCGTTTACGTCGCGATTGGCCAAAAGGCTTCGTCCGTCAAAAACGTGGTTCGCGCTCTTGAGCAGGCCGGCGCCATGGAATACACCATTGTGGTTGCAGCGACAGCGTCTGAATCTGCAGCGATGCAGTTTGTCAGTGCCTACTCTGGCTGCACCATGGGTGAGTACTTCCGCGATCGCGGCGAGGACGCTCTGATTGTGTATGACGACTTGTCAAAGCAAGCTGTCGCGTACCGCCAAGTGTCGTTGCTGTTGCGTCGTCCACCAGGTCGTGAAGCTTACCCTGGCGACGTGTTCTATCTGCACAGCCGATTGCTCGAGCGTGCCGCTCGCGTGAACGCCAAATACGTGGAAGACTTCACCAAAGGCGAAGTCAAGGGTAAGACGGGTTCTTTGACGGCGTTGCCGATCATCGAAACGCAAGCCGGCGACGTGTCTGCTTTCGTTCCTACCAACGTGATTTCGATCACTGACGGCCAGATCTTCTTGGAGACCTCGTTGTTCAATGCCGGTATCCGTCCTGCGATCAATGCTGGTATCTCCGTGTCCCGCGTTGGTGGTGCCGCTCAGACCAAACTGATCAAGAACCTGTCCGGTGGTATTCGTACTGACTTGGCGCAGTACCGTGAATTGGCTGCTTTTGCACAGTTTGCGTCGGACTTGGACGAAGCGACCCGCAAGCAATTGGACCGTGGCGCACGTGTGACCGAGTTGCTCAAGCAAGCTCAGTACAGCCCACAACCCATTTCACTCATGGGTGCAACCTTGTTTGCAGTGAATAAAGGCTTCTTGGACGATGTCGCTGTTAACAAAGTTCTGGCTTTCGAGCATGGACTGCACAGCTATCTCAAAGATAAAAGCGCTGCGCTGTTGGCCAAGCTGGAAGCCAGTAAAGCCTTGGACAAGGATTCCGAAGCTGAATTGAACGCCGCAATCGCTGCATTCAAAAAGACGTTCGCTTAAGGCGACCTGAAGTAACAGCGAAGGACCCTTTTTATGGCAACAGGCAAGGAAATACGCGGCAAGATCAAAAACTTCGAAAGTACGAAGAAGATCACTAAGGCCATGGAGATGATTTCGGTCTCCAAAATGCGTAAGGCACAGGAGCGTATGCGGGCTGCGAGGCCGTACGCCGAAAAGGTGCGTAACATCGCCGCCAACTTAGGCCAAGCCAACCCAGAGTACGTTCACGCGTTCATGAAAACCAACGACTCCAAAGTCGCTGGCATGATTGTCGTCACGACGGACAAGGGTTTGTGCGGTGGTTTGAATACCAATGTCCTTCGCAGCGTTACCGGCAAACTGCGTGAATTGCAGTCGGCGGGCATGTCTGCGAACACAGTTGCCATTGGCAACAAGGGCTTCGGTTTTCTGAACCGTATTGGAGCTAAAGTTGTATCGCATGTTACTCAGTTGGGTGATAAGCCCCATCTGGAACGTCTGATTGGCCCCGTCAAGGTACTGCTCGATGCCTATGCCAATGGTGAGATCAGCGCGGTGTACCTTTCGTACACCAAGTTCATCAACACCATGAAACAAGAAGTGGTGCTTGAACAGTTGTTGCCTTTGTCTGCATCCAAAATGCAGGCAGAAGCCAAAACCAGTGAAAGCACATCGGGTGTCAAGCATGGATGGGATTACATCTATGAGCCTGATGCGCAGTCCATCATTGACGATCTTCTGGTGCGCTACGTTGAGGCGCTGGTATTTCAGGCAGTTGCCGAAAACATGGCTTCCGAGCACGCAGCTCGCATGGTGGCCATGAAGGGTGCGACAGACAACGCGGGGAATGTGATTGGCGAATTGAAGCTGGTCTACAACAAGACCCGTCAAGCGGCGATCACCAAGGAACTTTCCGAGATCGTCTCCGGAGCTGCGGCAATCGGCGCGTAAGCGCATTGCCCATTAGCTAGCAAGATTCAAATTTATTGGAGCAACAAATGGCTCAAGCCCAAGGAAAAATTGTTCAGTGTATCGGCCCAGTGGTTGACGTGGAATTTCCACGTGACCAAATGCCGAAGATTTACGACGCCCTCAAATTAGAAGGTTCGTCTTTGACACTGGAAGTTCAGCAACAACTCGGTGACGGCGTGGTTCGTACCATTTCGTTGGGTTCATCCGACGGTTTGCGCCGTGGTTTGTTGGTGACGAACACTGCTCAACCAATCATGGTGCCTGTTGGAACCGCGACGTTGGGCCGAATCATGGACGTGTTGGGTGCTCCGATTGACGAGCGTGGCCCAGTGGCCGCAGAAAAGCATTCGTCTATTCACCGCAAGGCACCTGCCTATGATGAACTGAGCCCCTCGCAAGAGCTGTTGGAAACCGGCATCAAGGTGATTGACTTGGTTTGCCCGTTCGCCAAAGGCGGCAAGGTGGGCTTGTTCGGTGGTGCCGGTGTGGGCAAGACCGTGAACATGATGGAGTTGATCAATAACATCGCTAAGGCGCACTCCGGTTTGTCCGTGTTCGCTGGTGTGGGTGAGCGTACCCGCGAAGGAAATGACTTCTATCACGAGATGGCCGACTCTGGTGTCGTGAACCTGGAAAAGTTGGAAGACTCCAAAGTCGCGATGGTTTACGGTCAGATGAACGAGCCTCCAGGCAACCGTTTGCGCGTGGCCTTGACTGGTTTGACCATTGCTGAGTCGTTCCGTGACGAAGGTCGTGATGTCTTGTTCTTTGTGGACAACATTTACCGTTACACATTGGCCGGAACCGAAGTTTCCGCTTTGTTGGGACGTATGCCCTCTGCTGTGGGTTATCAGCCCACTCTGGCCGAAGAGATGGGACGTTTGCAAGAGCGTATTACATCGACTAAAACTGGCTCGATCACATCGATCCAGGCCGTGTACGTTCCAGCCGATGACTTGACCGATCCATCGCCTGCGACCACTTTTGCTCACTTGGACTCTACGGTTGTGTTGAGTCGTGACATTGCATCGTTGGGTATCTACCCTGCGGTTGACCCACTGGATTCGACCAGCCGTCAGTTGGACCCTAACGTGGTAGGTGAAGACCACTACGCAACAGCCCGTGCGGTACAGGGCACCCTGCAGCGCTACAAAGAATTGCGTGACATTATCGCAATTTTGGGTATGGATGAGTTGGCGCCAGAAGACAAGCTGACCGTGGCTCGTGCTCGTAAGATTCAGCGCTTCTTGTCGCAGCCATTCCACGTTGCCGAGGTGTTTACCGGTTCGCCTGGTAAATACGTGACCTTGGCTGAGACGATCCGTGGTTTCAAAATGATTGTGGCCGGCGAATGTGATCATTTGCCTGAGCAGGCCTTCTACATGGTGGGAACCATCGACGAAGCCTTCGAGAAAGCCAAGAAGATCTAATACTGCGGGGGGCAGTTGGGGCGGCCTCACCGCCCTGACTGTTTCCGCTTGACCAGGAAACGACATCATGAACACCATTCACGTTGATGTGGTCAGTGCTGAAGAATCCATCTTTTCCGGAGAGGCTCGTTTCGTGGCCTTGCCCGGTGAAGCTGGAGAGCTAGGTATCTATCCACGCCACACGCCGCTGATCACACGCATCAAGGCGGGTTCAGTCCGCATTGAAAAAGAAGACGGTAGCGAAGAGTTCATTTTCGTTGCTGGCGGCTTGCTTGAAGTTCAACCAAACTGCGTCACCGTGTTGTCTGATACGGCGATTCGCGGCAAAGACTTGGATGAAGAGAAGTCCAATGCCGCCAAATTGGCCGCTGAAGAAGCGATCAAGAATGCGAAGACCGAGATCGATTTGGCACGCGCCACTTCGGAGTTGGCTGTGATGGCTGCGCAGATGGCGGCCTTGCGGAAATATCGCCAGAAAAAGTGACACACTGACAGGCAGAAATGCCTCAGTCTTAAAAAGGTCCGCTCTGCAAAGAGGAGGACCTTTTTTTTATGGGTGGGGGCTTGACGGGCTGTTATCGGATGACGGGGGCGTTTGGCAATTCGTTTGGATTGGACTCGCCGGCATTTAGCGGAAAGTGCTGAACGAGCATTGCTGAAATATCCTCCAGAGCGCGGGTAAGTCCGCCTTCATAGTCCCCGTGTTGAAACGCTGTGCTCATATCTGCAACAAGATGACTCCAGGTATTTTTGTCGATCCAGTTGTTTAACCCACGATCCGCAACGATCTCGATTGAGTGCTCTACGGCTAGAAGATAAATGAGGACCCCGTTGTTGTTGGCGGTGTCCCAGATGCGCATATTGGCGAATGTCTCCAGGGCCCTCTCCCGCACTAACGTCGCTGTGGGGGCGTCGCGGTAGAGATAGCGCAAAGGCAAAGATGTTTCGACGCAAATTCGGATTTCACCAGAATGGCGTTGTTCGCTTGCGCCAACCCGTTGCGCCAGACGTTGCAGCAATTCTGGAGGAAGTAGACTCCGCGTCGACCCCTCATCCACCCAGCGATGTTTAAAGAAACGCTTTAGTCGCATCATATTTACCAGCCGCCTGAGGCGCCACCGCCACCAAAGCTTCCGCCCCCGCCCGAGCTAAAGCCACCGCCACTGCTTCCGCCAAACCCACCGCTGCTTCCTCCTCCCCCGAATCCACCACCAGTTCCCCCTGAGCCGCCGCCCCTGCCTCCGGCGCCACGGAAGCTGGCGAATAGCGAAAGAATAAAGGCAGCCATCGCGGCAAGTACCGCCAGCACGACACTTGCTGTGACAAGCATTGCGATGCCTCCGGCAACGCCTGCCGTGGCCAATGAGCCCAGTTGATTTCCGAGAATGCCACGCGCGATCCCTCCGACCACTGGTATCGCGATAAACATGAAGATCGCAAGATCCATCCACTCAAAACCAGCACCGCCCGCGCCTTGCTTGTCTGCGGCATCTGGCAAAGGCAAGGCTTCTCCTTTTACAAGGGCGATGAGCTGGGTCACACCGGCATCCAAACCACCAGAGAAATTGCCTTGTTTGAAGAACGGTGTGATCGTCTGGTCGATGACGCGCCGCGCCGTGAGGTCAGGTATGGCCCCTTCAAGCGTTCTTGCCACCTCGATCCGAACTTTCCGGTCCTCCTTGGCGACGATAAGCAGCAAGCCGTCCCCAACCTCTTTTCGACCGATCTTCCAAGTGGCTGCCACGCGGTTGGCGTAGGCAGCAATATCTTCGGGCTGGGTCGTGGATACCATCAAAACGACCAGTTGCGATCCCCGCTCTTTCTCAAAGGCCGCCAGTTTGCTGTCAAGCTGTTGCAGCTGAGCCGTGGTGAGGGTCCCAGTTGCGTCCATGGCGTGGGCCGTTAGCGCAGGAACCGCCTGCTGCGCCCAAGCAAGGGGACCAACCACTAGCAGCAACAAGCTGGCGGCTAACCCATAACGAATGCGCGCCAGAATCGCATACATGGCACTCAAGAGCGGCATGGCGGGCAGATGAATCAAAACGGCAATTACTTCTTACCAAAGTCCACAACTGGCGTGGACGAAATGGCCGCCTCGTTTTGAACGGTAAATCCTGGTTTAGCCTGGTAGCTGAAAACCAACGCGGTTAAGTTGCTTGGAAAGCTACGCGCAAGCACGTTGTACTCCTGAATGGCTTTGATATAGGCGTTTCTGGCCACGGTCACACGGTTTTCAGTCCCTTCCAGTTGGACCCGAAGATCCGAGAATCCTTGGTTTGCTTTCAGGTTGGGGTATTGTTCTGCGACCACCATCAGTCGACTCAAAGCGGAGCCCAACTCGCCCTGCGCGGCCTGAAACTTCTGAAAGGCGGCGGGGTCGTTCAACGTCTCTGGCGTCACTTGAATTGATGTTGCCTTCGCGCGCGCCTCAATCACCTTGGTCAAGGTTTCCTGCTCAAAGGCGGCTTCGCCCTTCACTGTTGCGACGATATTGGGAACCAGGTCAGCGCGGCGCTGGTATTGATTCAGCACTTCACTCCACGCCGATTTGGTTTGCTCATCCAAACGTTGGAAATCGTTGTAGCCGCATCCTTGCAGTCCCACAATTGCCACCAAAATTAATACCCAACGTGCCATAAAACCTCCCACTTGAAGGCGTAACGGTAGCACAACACCATCAGTTCGCTTCAACGGTGCGGTTTGGCGCGCAAAGACCCCAACGGCGGCAAAATGTGCGCTGCTGCTTTGAGTCACCACAAATGGGGTGGACATTCTTTCTCAGTAATTCAACGTTGTGTTGTAGGTCAAGACTAAGCCTGCCTCTTTTCCCTGTAGTACCGTACGGGCCTTTATCGATTCATATGGAAATGTGTGCAAAACTGACTGCTATCGGGCGCAAGCTGCTATGAACTATGTAGCGCCAAAATGGCTGCCCGGTGGCAACTTGCAGACCATCTGGCCCGCGTTGTATGCCCGTCGGGTTTTTGGGGCGTTGCCAAGCTACGACCGAGAGCGATGGACTACGCCCGACAACGACTTTATTGATGTCGATTGGCAACGGGGTTCTGCTGAAGCGCCACTCATTGTCCTGTTTCATGGTTTGGAAGGTTCATCCGCGAGCCACTACGCGCAGGCCTTTGCAGACTTCGCGCAATCGCAGGGTTGTGGGTTTGTCGTGCCCCACTTTCGGGGTTGTGGGGGTGATCTGAATCTGGCCCCGCGTGCCTATCATTCTGGTGACTTTGAGGAAGTAGGGTGGATCCTGAAGCGTATTCGCGCGCGCCACCCCGGCCCTGTATTGGCTGTCGGCGTTTCACTGGGGGGTAACGCTCTTCTCAGGTGGGCCGAGGAAATGGGAGATGAGGCAAGTCGCGTGGCCAATGCCGTTGCCAGCGTCTCGTCACCTGTTGACTTGACCGCCAGCGGCCAGGCCATTGGACGCGGATTCAACCGTTGGGTCTATACGCGAATGTTTTTAAACACCATGAAGCCCAAAGCCATGCAGAAATTGGCCCAACATCCGGGACTCTTTGATGCCGTGGCATTGAGCAGCGCGTCGAATCTGTACCAATTCGACAATATTTTCACCGCCCCTTTGCATGGGTTTAAGAGTGCCGACGACTACTGGACGCGAGCCTCGGCGAAGCCCCATTTGAACCAAATTCGCATTCCCGCATTGGTGGTGAATGCCAGGAACGACCCCTTTGTTCCCGCGTGGAGCTTGCCCAAACCAGGCGATGCAGGGAAATGGGTCACACTATGGCAGCCCCAAGAGGGCGGTCATGTTGGCTTTCCTCAAGGCTCGCCGCCTGGGCACGTGCGTTGCATGCCTGACTGGGTTGGTCACTGGTTGACCAGCCATGTTTCCGTTACGAATCCACCGACCAGAAAGGTCAATTCCCATGGATGACATCGTCAAACAAGCCTTATTGAAATGGCCCAATGTACCCGCCTGTTACGGCTGGTTAGGACTCGACTCGCGCGGAAACTGGTTCATGCGAGACGACCAGGCGCAAGCGCAAGGGCCGTTTTGTGGTGGCTCAGTGGCCAGCAAAGGCTCCCAGTTGAAGCACGGGAAGTTGATCGACTTCATTGGCCGCAACTATGCAGCCGACGACAAAGGCCAGTGGTTTTTTCAGAACGGGCCACAACGCGTCTATGTCGAACTGGAGACCACGCCCTTGATCTGGCGAGTGGGCCACGACTTCTCGGTTGAAGACCATGTGGGACGCCCGGCAATGGTCAAGCATTGCTTGGTGGACGAATTGGGGTGTGTTTATTTCGAGGCAGACACCGGCTTCGGTCTGGTACACACCGCCGACATGAATGAACTCGCCAACGCCGTGGAGCAAGGGTTATGGTCCCCCGAATTGGCAAAAAGGAGTGCTTTCGAAGCGCAGTATGGCTTTGTGAAAAGCCCCGAGTTGCTGCAAAATAAATAGCGCCTTCTGCACGCAGTACATGCCTTGGCCGTCGAAATGACATAAAAAAACCGGCCAATGGCCGGTTGATTTATGGCGCCAGAAAAGCTTACTTTGCTTCGGCTGGCGCTGCAGGTGCCGCTGGCGCTTTTGGCTCTTCCAGTGATCCGCCTGAGGCATTGGCCATGTAAACCAGCGCTCGGCCAATCTCCAGAGTTTCGAAATCGCCGCCACCTTGGGCGCCCATGGCGCCTTTGCCTTTGAGGGCCGAGTTCAACAGTGACTCATATCCTGTTGCGATCCTTGGACCCCATGCTGATGCGTCACCCACTTTGGGGGCGCCGGCTGCGCCGGTGGCGTGGCAGGCCGAGCATTGCGCCTTGAAAACCTCCTCGCCATTTTTGAGCGTGCGATTGGCGTCACGAATCTCGATCGTTCCCACCTTTTGAATCCGTGCAGCCAAGGCCTTCTCAAGGTTGACTGCTCCGGCCGCTGGTTTTTTTTCAGCCGTGACGAAGTACACCAAACCAATGATGACGAAGATGGGAACAAGGAACGAAAAAAAGACGGCCGTCAGCAATTGCTTGGGATTCTTGACTGGACCGGTGTGGTCTTCCTCGTGCGCTGTGGCCTGGTTGTTATCGCTCATGGTGTCCTCTAAAAATCGGGGCGTGGAAAGCAGCCGGTAATTATAGCGGGCGACATTTCGAATGCACTTACAATGCAGCATCTCTTGTGCGGCTGTAGCTCAGTGGATAGAGTATTGGCCTCCGAAGCCAAGGGTCGTGGGTTCGATCCCCGCCAGCCGCACCAAATCTTTCAGATGGCCAGAGCTTTTTGCGTCTGGTTGAACTGCCCCTGGCCTGCGAGGCCAGTGCGCCTTGCACCAGCATTCAGCGGCTTCCACGTTGTACCTATGAAACCACCCAGCAGACTGCAGTCCTTAATCGAAGAGGGTCTCATTGACTCGGTCGTACGCCAGTTGATGAGTGGCAAAGAGGCGATGGTGTTTGTGGTGCGTAGCGGAGCTGAGACACTCTGCGCCAAGGTCTACAAGGAAGCAACCCAGCGCAGCTTCCGCCAGGCCGTGGATTACACAGAAAACCGAAAAGTCAAAAACTCACGCCAAGCGCGAGCCATGGCCAAAGGCACTCGCTTCGGGCGCCAAGCGCAAGAGGCGGCTTGGCAGAGTGCTGAGGTTGATGCGCTGTATCGCTTGGCCGATGCGGGGGTTCGCGTTCCCCGGCCAGTCAATTTTTTTGAAGGCGTTCTCTTGATGGAGTTGGTGACCGATGCGCAGGGGGATTCGGCACCGCGACTCAACGACGTGGAATTTACTTCTGAGGAAGCCCAAGGACATCACGCCACGCTTTTGGCGGAGGTGGTGCGTATGCTGGGCGCAGGCGTGGTACACGGTGATTTGTCCGAGTTCAATATTTTGCTGGGTGCTGATGGTCCCGTGATTATTGACTTGCCTCAGGCGGTGGATGCTGCAGGAAACAACCATGCGCAGCGCATGCTGCTTCGCGATGTTGACAACTTGCGTGTATTTTTTGGACAGTACTGTCCTGCACTGCTTCAAACCAACTTTGGTCCCGAAATTTGGGAGTTGTATGTGCGTGGTTTGTTGTCCCCAGACACCGTGCTGACTGGGCATTTCGAGCGCAAGGCCGGTGCGGTCGACGTCAGTGCCGTGATCCGTGAAATTGACGACGCTCAAGCCGAAGAGCAGGCCCGCCGACTTCGAATGTCGATTGCCAAGTAGATTCGGCAGAGGCGCTGTGAGCGCTCCGCCAGAAGGGTGCTGGTCGCGGATGTCAGGTCAGCCCAAGTCGCACGCAAAAGTGGGTATCGAGAGGTGCTGAGCTCGAAAAAACGCCCAATCAAGCTTCGGGGGCATCTTTCTTCCAGGCCAGCGCGGTGTCATACAGCGTGTTCCGAGACGCGCCAGTGATATCGGCCGTGAGTTTGACTGCCGTTTTCAGTGGTAGTTCTTCCAGCAGAATTTTCAGAATCCGGTGCTCAGGCCCCACTTCAACAGCAGCCTTGACAGGATGAAGCACCAACACAAACTCCCCACGGCAGCGATTGGCATCGGCTTTCAGCCAAGCGGGAAAGTCTTGAGCGGCTACGTTGGCAATGTCTTCAAATTGCTTGGTCAACTCACGCCCGACCGTCAGTGTGCGCTCACCCAAGGCGGCCAACGCGCCAGCAAGGGCCTCTATGCGATGCGGTGCTTCGAGTAGCACCACGGCACGCGTCTCACTGGTCAAGTTCATCACTGCCGTGATTCGTTCGCTGGATTTGGGTGGCAAAAATCCAGCGAAAACAAAACCACCTTGTTCAGCGCCAATGTCGGTGATGCCTGCCACGCTCAACGCGGTGGTCACGCTGCTCGCGCCGGGCAAGGGAAGCGCTCGCAAGCCCGCATCTCGAACCGCCGCCACCAGTCGTGCACCCGGGTCACTGATGGCGGGAGTGCCGGCATCGCTGACATAGGCCACACGCAGTCCCTGGTGCAAGCGGGCAATCACGGCTTGGGAAGCTTCAGCTTCATTGTGCTGGTGCACGGCCAGCAACTGCGAGGTTGGCTTGTCAATGCCGTAGGCACGAAGCAAGGCCTGGGTGTGCCGGGTGTCCTCGCAGGCAACGACATCGGCGATCTTCAACACTTGGAGCGCGCGCAAGGTAATGTCCGCCAGATTGCCGATGGGTGTAGCCACCACGTACAAAGCGCCGGGCGGATAATTCTGACCACCAGCAGCATCCTGTGCGGCATTCAAGGCGGAGGCATAAGTAGAAATCAATGGTTTTTCCTCAAATCAAGGCGTTCATCCAGGCCCGCACCAGTAAACAGGCGGGTGACGCGGCTGAAGACGCGGCACTGGTTCATCTCCAGCAAGCCGGGTTGCGGCTATTGGAGCGCAATTATCGGACGCCCGGGCGAGGCGGGGGTGAAATTGACTTGATCATGCGCGCGCCTGACTCAACAGTGGTGTTTGTTGAGGTGCGACAGCGCAAGAGCGCCTCCCATGGCGGGGCGGCGGCGAGTGTGAGTGGCGTCAAGCAGCGCCGAATTGTGTTCGCGGCCCGTCACTATTTGATGCAGTTGCGCGAATTGCCGCCATGTCGCTTTGATGTTGTGCTGCTTGAGCAGGGGAGGATTGAGTGGCTGCGTGCGGCTTTTGATGCGGCGTGAGCACAGGTTTGCAGGTGGGCGAGTATCATCCAGCCATGCTAGAGCAACGTATTGAACAACACTTTATCGACAGCGCGGATTTGAAATATCAGGCCGCGCAAGTCTTGAGCAAACCCATCGCCGCCGCTGTGCAGGCCATGCTGACCTGTGTCACCGGGGGCGGCAAGGTGCTGGCCTGTGGCAACGGGGGCTCAGCCGCCGACGCCCAGCATTTTTCGGCGGAATTTGTGGGGCGTTATGAACGCGAGCGACCTGAACTGGCCGCGATTGCGCTCACGACGGACAGCTCCATCATCACCGCCATTGCCAACGACTACGACTTCAACGTGATTTTTTCGCGCCAGGTGCGGGCCTTGGGTCAACCGGGTGACGTTTTGTTGGCAATTTCTACCAGCGGCAATTCGGCCAATGTACTGGCAGCGATTGAGGCAGCTCACGAACGTGAGATGGTCGTTGTGGGGCTGACAGGGCGTGGCGGTGGAAAAATGATGCAGGTCTTGCGAGACACCGATGTTCATATCTGTGTGCCGCATGAGCGAACAGCCCGGGTTCAAGAGGTGCATATTCTTGCGCTGCACTGCATTTGTGATGCAGTGGATGCTCAGTTGCTTGGTGACCAGGAAAGTTAATGATGAAATTCAAGCTCCAGAAACGTGTTGTTTTGGCATTGGCCGTCGTCAGTCTGGCGGGTGCGCTGAGCGCGTGTGCGCCATTGGTGTTGGGTGGCGCATTCGTCGGCGGCATGATGGCCTCTGACCGGCGCACCTCAGGCTCTCAGGTCGAAGACGAGGGCATTGAGTTACGTGCCAGCAGCCGCATCCGGGACAACTTGGGTGAGCGGGTGCATGTGAACGTCACCAGCTACAACCGCCAAGTGCTGCTAACAGGCGAAGTACCTAGTGCACAGGACAAGCAGTTGGTTGAACAGGTGGTGGCACGGGTCGAGAACGTGCGCTCTATCGTGAATGAGCTTGAGGTATTGGGTAACTCCACGCTGACTCAGCGGACGTCCGATTCCCTGGTGACTGGCAAAGTGAAGGCCAGCTTGCTCGATGCCAAAGACTTGTTTGCGAACGCGTTCAAGGTCGTCACGGAGCGAGGAATCGTGTATCTGATGGGGCGTGTCACCCAGCGCGAGGCTACGCGGGCAACGGACATTGCGCGCGGCACAGGTGGCGTTCAAAAGGTGGTTCGTTTGCTGGAGATCATCAGCGAGGACGAGTTGAAAACCATGGGCGTCGTGTCGACGCCGGCTCCCGCTCCCGCTCAATAAGCACGAAGAACCCGATGGGGACCTGAAGAGGTCCCCATGGCGGGTTATCGCAGCCGCTTGATCAGGCTCGATGTGTCCCAGCGTTGGCCACCCATGTGTTGGACATCGGCGTAAAACTGGTCGACCAAGGCGGTCACAGGCAGACGGGCACCGTTGCGCTTGGCTTCTTCGAGCACCAGTCCCAGGTCTTTTCGCATCCAGTCCACGGCGAACCCAAATTCGAATTGATCGGCCACCATGGTTTTTCCGCGGTTGTCGAGTTGCCAGCTTTGCGCGGCGCCTTTGCCGATGACGTCGAGCACTTGGTTCATATCCAAGCCCGCTTGTTGGCCAAAGGCAATGGCTTCGCTCAGCCCTTGCACCAAGCCCGCAATGCAGATTTGATTGACCATTTTCGCGAGTTGGCCAGCACCACTTTCACCCAGGCGGGTAAAGGCCCGAGAAAACGCCATGGCGACGGGCTGCACGACATCGAATGCGGCCTGATCGCCGCCACACATCACCGTCAACAAGCCGTTTTCAGCGCCCGCTTGGCCACCAGAAACGGGCGCGTCAATGAATTGCAGCCCCAGGTTCTTGGCAGCTTGGTACAGCTCGCGCGCCACATTGGCTGAGGCTGTGGTGTGGTCGACAAAGATGGACCCTGGCTTCATTCCTGCAAAGGCACCGTCTGCGCCCAGGGTGACATGGCGCAAGTCGTCGTCGTTGCCAACGCAGCAAAAAATGATGTCAGCGCCCATCGCCGCGAGTCGCGGAGTTTCTGCATGTTTTGAGCCGCTAGCGCCCGTGAAATCGTCGCACCATGCTATTGATTTTGATGCAGTTCTGTTGTAGACGGTGACTTGATGCCCTGCTTTTGCAAGATGGGCAGCCATGGGGGCACCCATGACGCCAAGACCCAGAAAGGCCACTCGTTGAGGGGCGATGGGGGTGTAAGTTTTGTCGGCAAGATTGGTTTTTTTCATACGATGGCAAAGCTGTCGTTGTCGGAGTTGGGACGCTGGATTTTCCCGCGTTGGCTGTTGAGTTTGATTTGCAATCGCAAATCGTTGAGTGAATCCGCGTTGCGAAGGGCATCTTCGTAAGTGATCATGTTGTTTTCATAGGCGTCAAACAGGGCTTGATCAAAGGTTTGCATGCCCAAATTGCCGCTCTTTTTCATGATCGCTTTGATTTCGGTGACATCGCCTTTGAAGATCAGGTCGGAAATCAGCGGTGTATTGAGCATGATTTCCACCACGGCCGTGCGGCCCTTTCCATCCTGTTTGGGGATCAGGCGCTGAGACACCATGGCTTTCAGGTTGAGGGACAGGTCCATCAACAGCTGGGAGCGTCGTTCTTCAGGGAAGAAGTTGATGATGCGGTCAAGCGCCTGGTTGGCGCTATTGGCGTGCAGCGTTGCAAAGCACAGGTGACCGGTTTCAGCGAAGGCGACGGCGTGTTCCATGGTCTCTCGGTCGCGAATTTCACCCATCAAGATCACATCAGGGGCTTGGCGCAGCGTGTTTTTCAAGGCCGCACCCCAACTGTCCGTGTCCACACCCACTTCACGTTGGGTGACGACGCAATTCTTGTGCATGTGCACAAACTCGATCGGGTCTTCAATGGTGATGATGTGTCCAAAGGAGTTGTCGTTGCGCCAGTCCACCATGGCCGCCAGCGAGGTTGACTTGCCCGAGCCCGTGGCGCCCACCACAATGCACAAGCCCCGCTTGGCCATCGCCACCTCCTTCAGGACCTGGGGAATACCCAGCCCATCAATCGTGGGCAGGGTGAGGGGAATGACGCGAAGCACCATGCCGACCTTGCCTTGCTGAATGAACGCATTCACCCGAAACCGGCCGATGCCAGAGGGCGCGATGGCAAAGTTGCATTCCTTGGTGCGCTCGAACTCGGCAATCTGTTTGTCACTCATGACCGAGCGGGTCAGGGACATGGTGTGCACGGCATTGAGCGGTTGAGCCGAGACTTTGGTGATCTTTCCATCGACCTTGATGGCGGGAGGGAACTCGGCGGTCAGGAACAGGTCGCTGCCGTTGCGACTGACCATCAACTTGAGTAAGTCGTTGATGAATTTGGTAGCTTGGTCGCGTTCCATGGTGTTGTTATTCCCTGCTTTTATGGTTGTTATGTTTGATCGGTGAGGCGAGCGCTGACGACGCGCAGGCGAAGTGACAGTTTGCGAGCCAGAAGGGCGATCAGGTTCGCTGCCAACATCGGGTCGGCGCTCAGCATCTCGTCCAGGGCCTGTGCGCCAATGACGGCCACCTCGCACTCACTCAGTGCGGTGCAGGTCGAAAATCGATTGCCGCTGTCCAGAAGCGACATCTCGCCCAGTATTTCGCCGGGCACCGCTTCGGCCAATCGCAAGCGCGCACCCCAGGGCTGCATGCGATCGACCGCAATGCTGCCGGACAGCAACACCACCATGAAGTTGCCATATTCGTCTTGACGAATGATGTCCCGGTTGGACGGCACGGTGGCAAAGTCGAAATACGCCTCCATCTGGGCAATTGACTCGCTGTCCAGGTGGTGCATGAACTTGTCTTTGGACCACAGCCCCTGCAGCAACTTCGTGCCACGGCCCGGTTTCATGCGGGTTGCCCCAATCTCAACCGCGCGAGCCTCCCAGGGGATCAGCAGCGTGGCGTCGACGCCAATGCCTGCGAATGCCGTTGTAAACAGCACCGAGTCGGACTCCTGCTCTTTGCGGGCTGGATTCAAGCGCAGGCGCAGGAACTCGAGAATGCCTTTCATGGGGGACTCCTGGCGTGGTGGAAGGCTTATCCGGGAAAGTTCTCGGGAATTTTCGCCTTGGCGCGAGCTTCAGCCGGGCTGATGATGTTGCGTTTGACCAGGTCGCTCAAGTTTTGATCCAGAGTCTGCATGCCGACACTGTTGCCGGTCTGAATGCTGGAGTACATCTGAGCCACTTTCGCTTCGCGAATCAGGTTGCGAATGGCACTGGTGCCCAGCATGATTTCGTGAGCGGCTACGCGCCCCTGACCGTCTTTGGTTTTGCAAAGGGTTTGGGAAATCACGGCCTGCAAAGACTCCGACAACATGGCGCGAACCATTTCCTTCTCGGAGGCCGGAAACACGTCAATGATCCGGTCAATGGTTTTGGCCGCACTGGAGGTGTGCAAAGTGCCAAACACCAGGTGGCCGGTCTCGGCCGCCGTCATGGCCAGGCGAATGGTTTCCAAATCCCGCATCTCGCCCACCAGAATGGCGTCCGGGTCTTCGCGCAGGGCAGAGCGCAGCGCGGCTGCAAAACTCAAGGTGTGCGGACCGACCTCGCGTTGATTCACCAAACATTTTTTGGATTCGTGAACAAACTCAATCGGGTCTTCGACCGTGAGGATGTGACCGAACTCTGTTTCATTCAAAAAGTTGACCATGGCCGCCAGCGTGGTGGACTTGCCGGAGCCCGTGGGGCCTGTGACCAGCACCAAGCCGCGGGGCTTGAGCGCCAAGTCGGCAAAGATTTTGGGCGCGTTGAGCTGCTCGAGCGTCAAAATTTTGCTCGGAATGGTCCGAAACACAGCGCCTGGTCCGCGTTGGTGGTTGAACGCGTTGACCCGAAAGCGCGCCAGCCCTTCAATCTCGAAGGAAAAGTCAATTTCCAGGAATTCTTCAAAGAGTTTGCGCTGCCCGTCGCTCATGATGTCGTACACCATGGCGTGGACCTGTTTGCTGTCCAGCGGCTCGACGTTGATGCGTCGCACATCACCATGCACACGGATCATGGGCGGCAGGCCGGCCGAAAGATGCAAGTCAGACGCCTTGTTTTTGACGCTGAATGCCAGCAATTGGGTGATGTCCACGAAAACTCCCTGTCCTTTGTTACGCTTACGGCAATTATGACCACGATTGACAACAAGCTACAAGGAGTTCGCGACCGCATTGAGGCCGCCTGCCGAGAGGTGGGGCGCCCGGTGACCGAGGTCGGTTTGCTGGCGGTTTCCAAGACCTTCCCCGCAGCTGCGGTGGCAGAGGCTTTCCGGGCCGGGCAGCGGATGTTTGGCGAGAACTACATCCAGGAGGGGGTGGAGAAAATTGCGGCGCTGCGCGATTTGCCAATTGAGTGGCATTGCATTGGCCCGATTCAAAGCAACAAAACCCGTTTGGTGGCTGAGAATTTTGATTGGGTGCACACCGTGGACCGTTTCAAAATTGCCCAGCGCCTGAGCGAGCAGCGGCCGGCGGGGCTGGCCCCGCTTCAGGTGTGCATTCAGGTCAATGTGGATGGGGGAGAGAACAAGTCGGGAGTGTCGCCCGATGAGGCGCTGGTGTTGGCGAAACAGATCGTCCAGCTCCCGGGCTTGAAGTTGAGGGGACTCATGAGTATTCCTGAGCCTGCTCCTGATTTCGTAGCTGCTCTCGCTGTTTTGACAAGGGTTAGAGCCTTGTTTGATGCTTTAAATCAGGACGGACTGGCTTTGGACACCCTGTCCATGGGCATGAGCGCCGACCTGGAAGCGGCAATCCATGCCGGCAGCACATTGGTGCGGGTCGGGTCCGCCATTTTCGGGGGCCGCACCCCAGCGGCCTGAGTCGGTCCCGTCCTACTTGTTAGGGAGACTCAGAGGCTTGATGGCGCCACACTCAGGCGACAAAAACTGACCGCTGGACTGCCAGGCCATGGTTTCTGTGTTTCCCTTGGCCTGGGTCTTGATGTTCATTTTCACGGTGTACGCCTCTGGGCTCACAAAGGTGGCTTGGCCTTCTCCGCTGGATGGCGGGTTGCTGCACACAAAAGAAAATTTCAGGGTGTTTCCCGTGCGGGGAAGCACGGTGTGCTGGCAGTCACCTTGCTGGCCGGTGACGTCATTGCGCTCGATCATTTCTTGGGTCAGGCAGGCTTTGAGGGTGGGTATGCTGGAGCCAACGCCCAAGTCGATGCCTTGTTTGGCCATCATGGCCTCCATCATCTTGCGCTTGTCGGCGGGTAATTTGGCTAGTTCCTGTTGCGCCGTGGCCATGGCCTTTTCCAGTTCACCCGAGCCGCTGCTCATGTTGTTCTTGATTTCCCACAAGCCGGGTTTCAGGGTTTGCGCGGAGACGTTCATTCCCGCGCCGGTCAGGGCCAGGGTGAGCAGGAGGTTGTGACGGGTTTTCATAGTGACTCCCCAAGAGTGGAGCACTGATTGTGCGCACGGTGGCGGCCTGCGGCAAGACCCATCGCACACTGCCGGCCCGCTGCGGCTTCTTAACGCAGTGGCAAGCGGGTTGAGTTTTTGACTTCTTCCATCACCGCGTAGGTGCGGGTTTCCCGCACGCCGGGCAATTGCCAGAGCACCGTGCCCGCAAACTCGCGGTAGGCGGTCATGTCGGACATGCGGGTTTTCAACAGATAGTCAAAGCCGCCTGCCACCATGTGGCACTCCATGATTTCGGGGCGCACCTGGGCTGCCGCCTTGAAGGCGTCGAACACATTGGGCGTGGTTCGGTCCAGCAACACTTCCACAAACACCATCAAACCGGCGCCGAGTTTGAGCGGGTTCAACCGCGCCTCGTAGCCCAGGATGTAGCCGTCTTTGGTCAGGCGCTGCACCCGGGCCAGCACCGCTGTGGGCGACAGGGCCACCGTTTCCGCCAGTTTGAGGTTGGAGATGCGCCCATCGAGCTGAAGGGCGTCCAGGATTTTCAGATCAATGCGATCAAGGTCAGAGTAAGGGTCGGTCATGACAAGCGGTAGGTTTCAAGGTGAATGCTGGTCTCAGTGTTGCTGATGCCCCGAATGAGGCGAATGCGCTCCAGCACCTGGGACAACTCCGACAGGTTGGCGGCCCGCAACTCGGCCAGCAAATCCCAGCGGCCATTGGTGTCGTGCAAGGTGGCCACGCCGGGCTCACCCAGCAAGCTGGCGATGACGGAGCGTGTTGAGTTCCCTTCCACCGCAATGCTCATCCATGCGCTGATCTCGCTGGGTTGGGCGTCGGGGCGAAGGCGCACGGTGTAACCGACGATGACGCCGGCGTCCTCCAGTTTGGTGACACGGTTGGTCACTGTGCCGCGGGATACGCCCAGCTTGCTCGCCAAGGTCGCCACGCTGGTGCGGGCGTCTTTGCGCAAAAGGGAGAGAAGTTGTTGGTCAGTGGCGTCCATGTTGGCGTATTGTCATTGATGCCTGACTAAATGACAAAAAAATATCAAAAAGCAAGCATTGTTGACGATTTACATTGCTATTGATCTTGGTGACACTGGGTGTTCATCACCGAGCACCTCATCATGATTTCTACACCTTCTGTCCAAACCCAATTTCTCAGCGCCCAAGACGTGGCCGCCATTGTCAACAAGCTGGGCGCCTCTGTCGCCCTGAGCCGCATGGCCGATTACATCCAGGCCGATTACCTGCGCTGGGAAGACTTCGACAAGTGCGCGCGGGTGGCCAGTCACTCTGCAGAAGGGGTGATTGAGCTCATGCCGATTGCCGACGCCAAGACCTATGCTTTCAAATACGTCAACGGTCACCCCAAAAACCACCGCGTGGGCTTGCCCACCGTGATGGCCTTTGGCGTGCTCGCTGATGTGGATACTGGCATTCCTGAATTGCTGAGTGAGCTCACCCTGACCACCGCCTTGCGCACGGCGGCCATGTCGGCGGTGGCCGCACGGGCCTTGGCCCGACCTGGCAGCAAACGCATGGCCTTGATCGGCAATGGCGCGCAAAGCGAGTTCCAGGCGCTGGCGTTTCACCATCTGCTGGGCATTGAGGAGATCTGTCTGTATGACACCGACCCTGAGGCCACCGCCAAATTGATGAGCAACTTGAGCCACACTTCGCTTCGCTTGACCGCCTGCGCCAGCATTGCCGACGCGGTGCGCGGCGCGGACATCGTGACCACGGTCACGGCTGACAAGACCAATGCCACCATCCTCACGCCGGACCTCATTGAGCCGGGCATGCACATCAATGGCGTCGGTGGCGACTGCCCCGGCAAGACCGAGCTTCACCCCGGTGTGTTGCTGGGCGCCTCGGTGTTCGTGGAGTACGAGCCCCAAACCCGCATTGAAGGTGACTTGCAGCACTTGCCGGCCGACTTCGCCGTGACCGAGTTGTGGCAAGTGCTGAGTGGCCAGGTGGCCGGTCGGGCTGACGAGCAGCAAGTCACCGTGTTTGACTCGGTGGGGTTTGCGCTGGAAGACTATTCGGCCCTGCGCTTTATGCGTGACACGGCGCTGGCATTGGGTGTGGGACAGGCGGTATCCTTGATCCCCGAGTTGGCCAATCCCAAAGACTTGTTCAGCCTGATTCGCCCGGCCAAAGCGGCCGCCCCACTCTCTAACACCGCCGCACCAGCGGCCATGGCATGACTACAAACGCTTCAACTTCTCTTGTCCCCGGTGGCGTCAGCCTGATTGGCGTGCCCACCGACATCGGTGCCGGCACCTTGGGCGCCCGCATGGGGCCCGCGGCGTTGCGTGTGGCCGGTATTGCTCAAGCCATCGCCCAGTTTGGCGTGGACGTCAAAGACTGTGGCAATCTGGACGGCCCCATGAACCCGTGGCAAGAGGCGGTGGACGGTTTTCGCCACTTGCCCGAAGTGGTGCAGTGGAACCAATTGCTGCATGACGCCATGTACGCCGAACTGAAAGACGGTCGCTTGCCCATCATGATGGGGGGTGACCACTGCCTGGGCATTGGCTCTATCAGCGCGGTGGCCAAGCATTGCCGCGACACCGGGCAAGAAATTGCGCGTGCTCTGGTTTGACGCCCATGCCGACTTCAACACCGCCACGCTCACGCCCACTGGCAACATTCACGGCATGCCCGTGGCGTGTTTGTGCGGTCACGGGCCCCAATCCTTGATTGAAATTGGCGGCCATATTCCGGCGCTTAACGCCAAAGACATTCGCCAGATTGGCATTCGCAGTGTGGACGAGGGCGAGAAACGCTTGGTGCACGACGCGGGCATCGAAGTGTTTGACATGCGCTACATCGACGAGATGGGCATGCGCCACGCCATGGAGTTGGCGTTGGCGCTGGTGGATGCCAATACCCACTTGCACGTCAGTCTGGATGTTGACTTTTTGGACCCCTCCATTGCCCCGGGCGTGGGTACCACGGTGCGCGGCGGCCCCACTTACCGTGAGGCGCAGCTGTGCATGGAGATGATTGCCGACACCGGGCGCCTGGCCTCATTGGACCTGGTGGAACTCAACCCCGCGCTGGATGTGCGCAACCAGACCGCAGAGCTGGCCGTGGACCTGATTGAGAGCCTGTTCGGTAAAAGCACACTGATGCGCACCAAGCCCGGTCGCTAAGCGGCGCTGATTCGCGCGATCCCGGTCTGGATTGGCTGCGAGATTTTCTTGCCAGCGGCCCGGGGGGCCGATGCAGGTGTCGGTTGAGCGAGTTTTTGACTAGTTTTGCATCAAATATTGGTTAAAAATTAATCGATCTATGGCGAAGAATAGCGGCTTCATTCCCTATTCATTGAATTGCCATGCGCCTGTCCAACCCCTACCGCCCCGAGCATCAAGTTGTGTCCCACCACCTCGGTGGCCTCGCCCGCGCGCTGGACTGGGCTGCCGCTGCCAAAGCCGCTACCCCTTGGGTGCAAGCGGTGCGCAAAAATCCGCCGCCGTTTTGGGCCATGGAGAGTTTGCTCAAGGAATACCCGATTTCCAGCGCCGAAGGCTTGGCCTTGATGCGCTTGGCCGAGGCCTTGTTGCGTGTGCCGGACGCAGAAACTGCCATTGCCCTGACCGCCGACCAATTGGGTCGCGCCGACTTTGATGCCGCCGGCGACAAAACGCTGGCTCGCCTGTCCAGCTCGGCAATTTCGTTAAGCAAGAAATTTCTGCCTGACAGCGAAGGCCCCAGTGGTTTGTTCTCCAAATTGGGCGCCCGTTCCGTGGTCGCGGCCACCTTGCGCGCCGTGCAATTGCTGGGGCGGCAGTTTGTGTTGGGCCAAACCATTGGCGAAGGCATGGATGAGGCCAAGTCGGCCAAGAAAAAGATCAAGAACCTGCGCTACAGCTACGACATGCTGGGCGAGGGCGCCCGCACGGATGCGGATGCGTTGACCTATTTGGCCAGCTACAAAAACGCCATTGAAAGCATTGCCGCCACCTCGGACGCGCAAGGCGCGTGTGAGAACAACGACGGCATTTCCATCAAACTGAGCGCGCTTCACCCGCGTTATGAAGATGCCCAGTTGACCCGCGTGATGGCGGAGTTGGTGCCACGCGTTTGGGGTCTGTGCGAGTTGTCCGCCCGCGCCAACATCAACCTCACCATCGACGCCGAAGAAGTGGACCGCCTGGAGTTGTCGCTGGTGGTGTTTGAAGCGCTGGCCGCCCAGGTGGCGCAGCACTTTCCGCAGTGGACTGGTTTTGGTTTGGCCATGCAGGCTTACCAAACCCGCTCGCTGGATTTGATCGAGCACATCACCGGCCTGGCCCGCAAATACAAAATTCGCCTGATGTGCCGCCTGGTCAAAGGCGCGTACTGGGACGCTGAAATCAAGCGCGCCCAGGAGCAGGGCTTGCCGGCTTACCCCGTGTTCACCCACAAGCACCACACCGATGTGTCTTACCTGGCCTGCGCCCGCGCCCTGCTGGCCGCACCCGACGCCATCTACCCCCAGTTCGCTACACACAATGCGGGCACCATTGCCGCCATTTTGCAAATGGGCGACAAGAGCGGCGCGCCGTTTGAGTTGCAGCGTCTGCACGGCATGGGCGAAGGCGTGTACCGCGAGGTGCTGAAAAACCCGTTGATCGCCTGCCGCGTGTACGCCCCCGTGGGCGCGCACAAAGACCTGCTGGCTTACCTGGTGCGCCGCTTGTTGGAAAACGGCGCCAACTCGTCCTTTGTGCACCAACTCGCTGATGAGTCAGTGGGTATGCAAGAGTTGCTGATCTCGCCGTTGCGCTTGACGTCTGAGTGCTCCTTGCCCTTGCCAATCGACCTCTTTGGCACAGCTCGTCAAAACAGCATCGGCTTGGACCTGACCGTCAAGCCCATGCGTGATCCTCTGCTGGCAGCCTACAAAACAGTGCAAGTGCCTGTGGTGCCCGTCTTTGATGTCAAATCGACCGCTAGCGCTCTATCTACCAGCATCAGCAGCTATAAAAAGTGGAGCAAAGTGGCTGTCGAAGAACGGGCTGCTGTGTTGCGCCGTGCTGCCAACGAGATGGAAAAACAGACGCCCTTCTTCTGCGCCTTGCTGGTCAAAGAAGCGTTCAAGACCTGGGGCGATGCGGTCAGCGAGGTGCGTGAGGCGGTTGACTTCTTGCGTTACTACGCCAATGAAGCGACGCGCATCATGAGCCCGGTGGCCATGCCCGGCCCGACGGGTGAGACCAATGAGTTGCGTCTGATCGCCCGCGGTCCCTGGGTGTGTATCAGCCCGTGGAATTTCCCGCTGGCCATTTTCGCCGGCCAAGTGGCGGCAGCGCTGGCCACGGGCAATACGGTGCTTGCCAAACCGGCCGAACAAACCCCAGGCGTCGCGCTGGAAGCCATCAAACTGCTGCATGCCGCCGGCGTGCCCGAGGGTGCGTTGCAACTCATGCACGGCCCCGGTGAAACCGTGGGCGCTGCCTTGGTGGCCGCACCCGGTGTGGCCGGCGTGGTGTTCACGGGTTCCACGCAAGTGGCCAAAATCATCAACCGGGCCCTGGCCGCCAAAGACGGCGCCATCGTGCCCCTGATCGCCGAGACTGGCGGTATCAACGCCATGGTGGTGGACAGCACGGCCTTGCCAGAGCAGGTGTGTGACGCGGTCATGCAGTCTGCTTTTCGCAGTGCCGGCCAGCGCTGCTCGGCGCTGCGCTTGATTTGCGTGCATGAGCAGATTGCCGACCATGTGATCGAGATGATCAAAGGCGGCGCACAGGAGTTGGTCGCTGGTGACCCGGCCGATCTGGCAACCGATCTGGGCCCCGTGATTGATACCGAGGCCTTTATTGGCATTCAAAAGCACCTGGACCGTTTGGGTCGTGAGGCCAAGCCGCTGTTGGCCCCTGCCAAACGCGTCGGCGACGCGGGCCATGCCATCGCCAACCTGATCACGCCGCAGGCGTTTGAGGTGAACTCGATTGCGGACATGCAGCAGGAGATTTTTGGCCCTGTGCTGCACATCGTGCGCTGGACGGGCGATCCACAAGCCGTGATCGACCAGATCAATGACCTCGGTTATGGTTTGACGATTGGCATTCAGACCCGCATCGACAGTCGCGCCCAAGCCTTGGCCAAAGCGGCGCATGTGGGCAACGTCTATATCAACCGCAACCAGATTGGTGCCGTGGTCGGCGTACAGCCCTTTGGCGGTGAAGGCCTGTCCGGCACCGGCCCCAAAGCAGGCGGCCCGCACTACCTGTACCGCTTCTGCGCCGAGCAAACCATCACCGTGAACACCACGGCGGCGGGTGGCAACGCGGCCCTGTTGGCGGGTTAAGTGCTTGCAACCATGCGTGGTTTGAAGTGATGTGGTGTTGGCTTCTGGTAAAACAGCGGCCAACAGGAGCCCTCAATGACCGAATTCACCAAAACCGTTTTGTTCACTGACACCGATGGTGTCGCCCGCTTTCGCGAAGAGCGCGTCGCCTTGAGCGAAGGCAAGCCTGCCGCGCAACTGTCGCCGGTGATGCCGTCTGATGGCTACCAATTGCGTCAAAGCCCTGTGGGTTTTCGCAGTGAATTTCATTGCACCGGGGCACCGCAATGGCTGTTTGTGCTGGAAGGGCAGATGGACATCGGCTTGCAGGACGGCAGCTGGCGCAGTTTTGGGCCGGGGTCGCATTTCTACTCGGCAGACACCCTGCCCGATGGCGCCACGTTTGACGCCAGCGTGCACGGTCACCGCAGCCGTCAAGTGGGCGAAGTGCCGCTGGTGACGCTGTTCGTTCGCGGTTGAAAAGTCTCAGGCGCTTGGCAGGCGCAAGCGCAGCAGGGCGCGCACAAAGCCGTGGTCGCTCAAGCTGCGGTCACGGCCCTCAAACAGGTGGTCGTTGAACACCTCCACCCGGCGCACATCACCGAGCGCGTTGCGGCTGGTTTGAACAAACTCTTCGCTGACCAAAATTTGATCCAACACCTCCGGGTAGCCTTGATGAATGTGGGAGTAAGCCACGTCACGGCGCATCGCGGCTTCGCCTTGCACATCCCAGGCGCTGTACAGCGCGGTGTCGCGGGCGCTGCGGTCATACGCGACTTGGGAGGTGGCGGCAATCAACTGCGTTGTGACACTGTGCGGGCTGTCGTTGAGGTCGCCCATCAACACCAGCGGTGCGCGCGTGCGGTGCAGCAGTTCCACCACCTTCAGTCGCAGTGCCAAGGCTTCGCCCGCCCGCATGAGCAGTGAGCGCAATGAGGCCACGGCCTGCACTTTGGGGTCGTCGGTGTCTTCGGCCAGTTTGCCGTCGGCACCCTGCAAAAACTTGGGTCGTTTGGACTTGAGGTGGGCGGTGATGACATGCAACTCCTGGCCATGCTTCATCTCCAGTGTCACCAAAAGAGGCGGGCGCTCAAACTGGGTATGGGGCCCCATGCCCGGTACGTCCACCACGGCGGCGTGGGAAAAGTCGGTCAATGATTCAACGTCAAGCACTTTCAGGCGAGTCACCAGTCCAACACGGGGTGTGCCTTGCGCGCCGGGTTGATTGGGGCCATTTTCTGCACCGGGTGCGGCAACAAAGTCATAGCGCAGACCACTTTTGTCCACGGCAGCGCGCAAGGCGGCTTCGTCCCACACCTCTTGCACGGCCAATACATCGGCGTTCAATGTTTTGAAACGCTGCCCCAGCCAGCGCAACTTGGCGTCAAATTCGCGCTGGCTGTAGGGCTTTTGACCGTTGTAGAAGTGGCGCCCTGGCAGCGCCAAATTCAACACGTTACAGGTGGCCACCATCAGCGTGGCGTAGCGGTTGGCTTCGTTGTTGTTCATGATGCCACTTTAACCAAAGCAGGCGATTGGGCGTAGCCCTGTCAACCCAACTTCGCAGGCGAGCCGGGCACATAGGTTGGCAAGTCCAGCGTCACGCAAGTTCCCCCTTGAGGCGACGGGCCCACGTTGACCTGGCCAGCGTGCATTTCCACAATGCGTTTGACGATGGCCAGTCCCAAGCCCTTGCCGCCCTCGCCGGTGGCGGGCGCAGTGCTTTGGCGGCTCTGGTAAAAGCGGTCAAACAGGTGAGGCAAATCAGCCGGGGCAATGCCGGGACCGGTATCCATGACCTTCACTTGTACCCGGCGCCCCTTGGGGAGAACTTCAAGGCAAATGGCGTCGCCCGGGCGGCAGAATTTCAGGGCGTTGTCCACCAGGTTGGCCAGGGCGCGTTCAAAGAGTTCCACGTCGACCGTGGCAAAGGTGACCCCGCCGCAAGCCTCGGCCGCCGCAACGGATTGAGCCGGATTGGCTTCAAGATGCACGCCGTGACGGGTGGCACGCTCGGCAAACCGCAACACCACGTCGTCCAGTAATTCGGAGAGGTCCATGACTTCGGTGCGCAGCTTGAATTCGGGCTCATCGAGCTGCGCCAGGTCGCCCAGCGACTGCACCATGCGCGCCGCGTTGCGGGTGTTTCTCAGGGCGACCTCGACCAACTGGCGGTCGTCACCGCGTTGTTCGTCGCCAGCCCACCGTGTCTCTAACGTCTCAAGGCAGGCGGCAGTGGCGGTCAACGGTGAGCGCAGATCGTGCGACAAATTGCTCACACCTTCGCGGCGAAAGTGGTCCAGCCGGCGCAGCATGCTCCACTGGGTGTGCACGGTGTTGAGCATGGTTTGGATGCCGCTGGTGAGTTGACCAATCTCATCGCGGGCAACTGCGGAGCCGCCGTTCAACTTGGGCGTGCCGTTCGCACTGGCGGTGTTGGCCCAGTCATCCAGTCCGTTGCGGGTGACCTCGGCCACCGAGTCGGTCAGCTTCTTCAGGGGGCGTGTGACGGCTGCCGTCACCCAGGCCGCCAGCAGCGTGGTCAACCCCACGACCGCCAGAATCAAAACCAGCGTTGGGCGGGACAAGCTCCCTTGTAGCGCTGCCAGATTGTTCTGCTGCAAGCCCTTTTTCCGGCAGACCACATACAGGTAGCCATTGGTGCCCGGCTCTTGGCGAATCAGCGAACGATGCACCACTCTGGCCGCAATCACCGTTGGGCCGCCCATGTTTTCCGGGTCATCGCCCAGCACATAAGGCATGGGCGTGGGGTTGGCGGCTTCCATGACGGGGCCCATGGCCACCTTGAACCCGGGCGGCAACGCCACCTCACTGGACGAGGCCACCACGGTGCCACTGGCATCCAGCAGGTAGATCTGGGTGTCGGGCTCAAACAGCACCAGATTGGCAAGGAAGCCATTGAAGTCACTCTGGAATCGCTCCTGCATCGCAAAAATGTCGGTGTGCTTCTGTAGCACACGGTCCAAAAAAGCACTGGCGCGGTAGTAGGTGGTCTCGTGCTCAAACCGCTCAAAGGCGTAGAACACGGTGGTGATCACCCCGATCGAGGTCAACACCCCTGTGAGGAAAATAGTGAGGGCAATCTTGAAGCGAACCGTCATCAGTGACTCACAGCGGCGCGTCGCGCATTTTGTAGCCGGCGCCGCGCACCGTCAAAATGACTTGCGGGCGCAAAGGGTCGGCCTCAAGCTTGGCGCGCAAGCGGTTGATGTGGGTGGTTACCGTGTGCTCGTAACCGTCGTGGCTGTACCCCCAGACGGAGCTTAGCAACTGGCTGCGAGAGAAAACCTGTCCCGGGTGCTGCATGAAGTGCAACAGCAAATCAAACTCCAGCGCGGTGAAATCCAGGTCTTTGTCATTCATCTGGGCTTGCCGCCTTGACGGCAGCAGTGAGAGCGCGCCGTTGCGCAGCGGCGCTGCGCCGGACTGCGCCACTTGCGCCGCTTTCAGCAGCTCTGAGCGCCGTAACAAGGCTTTGACGCGCGCCAGCAGTTCAGCCAATGAAAATGGTTTGGTCAGGTAGTCGTCTGCGCCCAGCTCCAAACCCAGAACCCGGTCCAACTCGGTGGATTTGGCCGTCAGCATCAGGATGGGGGTGTTGCATCCCCGCGCCCGCAGGCTCTTGCACACCTCCAGCCCATCCAGGCCGGGCATCATCAGATCGAGGATGAGCAAGTCGTTGTTTTGTGCGGTTTCACTCGCCAGCGCGGCCAGGCCATCGGCCACGTCTGTGACGTCGTAGCCCGCGCTGCGCAGGTTCAGCACCAACAGGTTGCGAATGTCGGTCTGGTCTTCCGCAATGAGGATTCGTTTCATTTCCATCGTCCTAGGTCACATGGCGGGAGAAGTTCTTACCTGAATGTTAGGTGATTGTGATGTTTGGCGAGGGTCTCGTGAGCTTGGGGAATCACAGTTCACCCATCAACCCAACACCGGACGCACACCATGATTGCAGCACAACTGACCCACGCACCTTCCACAGTCTTTGGATTGGCCCAATTTGAGGGCACCCAGCCTTTGACTTTGTGCTGGGACGACTTGCTGGAGCACCGGGAGTATCTGATTCGCTTCGCCAAACGCAAGCTGCAAGACCCGGCTCTGGCCGAGGACTTGGTGCACGATGTGTTTGAGGCCGTGATGACGGGCCGTGCCAGTTTCTGTGGCCGCTCCGCCCTGCGCAGTTGGTTGACTGCTGTTCTTAAAAACAAAATTGTGGACGTCATTCGCCAGCGGGTTCGCTACGACAGTTTGGACAACACGGGCGTTGACGAAGAAGTCGCAGAGGTCAGCTGTGACTGGGCAGGTCCAGACGCGCTGGCAGAGCAGCGCCAACTGTTGCAACACACCTTGCAGCGCATTGAGGTGTTGCCTCAAGGGCTGCGCGATGTGATGCAGTTTCGTGTGCTGCAAGACGAGTCCTCTGAGGCGGTCTGTGAGCGGCTGAATATCAGCGAGTCCAGCCTCTTTGTGCGCTTGCACCGGGCTCGCAAGCAGTTGCTTTGCTAGATCGCTGTCGGTTGTAAGAAAACGGGTGAGCGGTTGACTAACGCTTATGCCAACGCATTCCAGTCGGTGGTGCGAAAAACAAAGTCAATATTTGGAGGAGCCCCATCATGGTCGGACGATTGAAAGCAGTGGCCCTGGCGGGGCTGGTTTCGCTGGGCTTGCTGGGCAATGTGGCCATGGCGAAAGAGGCGCCGATCTACACCTCATTTTTCAGCAGCGTCGCCGTCAGTGGCTATGACACGGTGTCCTACTTTACCGACAAGAAGCCGGTACTGGGCGATGCCAAGTACAAGACCAACTATCAAGGGGCGGAGTGGCGGTTTTCCACAGCGGCGCACAGGGACGCCTTTGTGGCTGATCCTGCGCGGTATGCGCCCCAGTACGGTGGCTATTGCGCCTGGGCTGTGGCGCAGGGCTCCACTGCCTCGGCTGACCCCCTGCGCTGGCGCGTGGTCAATGACAAGCTCTACCTCAACTATGACGCCGATGTGCAAACCAAGTGGGAGGCGAATATTCCCACTTTCATTCAACAGGCCAACAAAAATTGGCCGGCGGTGCTCGGGCAGTAGCCGGCGGTCATGACGTATTGCGCCATTTCCTCCTCTCAAGCGACGCCCCTGTTCGTGTGCCTTCTCTCGCGCGCGGTTGGGTGTCTGGCCTCGGCCGACTTCGTGGTGTTGACGCCGACATGAGCATCGCGCGAACCTTCAGCGCGTTGGCAGTCGTGGCCACGACGCTGGGCTGTAGCCCACCCAGACCGAGATTGCCGGCTGATGGCACGGATGCCATGCGGCATTCGGTGCGCGTCGGCGCGCCGCTGAATGCTTCTGTGAGCTACTTGATGGCCGGCGCGGGCCAGCGCGTGATTTTCATTCACGGCACACCCGGGTCAGCGCAGGGCTGGGTGGACTATCTGAGCGAACCACTGGCCGGGTCGCAAGCGATAGCGCTTGACCGGCCTGGTTTTGGCGACAGTGGCCCCTCTCAATCCGTGACCCGTCTGGCATCGCAAGCGGCCGCGGTTGTTGCTCTCTTGCCGGCCGATAGTGGCAAGGCGGTGCTGGTCGGACACTCCTTGGGCGGTGCAGTGGCCGCCTGGGTGGCGGCAGAACACCCGGACCGGGTGTCCGCGTTAGTGCTGATTGCGGCGTCCTTGGACCCCGCCCAAGAAAAGATTCACCCCTTGCAGCCCTTTGGTGAAGTGTGGCCCGTGACCGCATTGCTGCCGCGTGCCATGCGCAACGCCAATCAGGAGTTGCTGGCGTTCAAGAATGAGCTGGAGACGCTGGCGCCGCAGTTGTCACACATTTCGGCCCCAACCGTGATTGTTCACGGCACCGACGATGCCTTGGTTCCTTTCGCCAATGTCGCCTACATGCAGGACAAGCTGACCGGAAGCTCACAAGTCAAAACGATGGTGCTGCAGGGCCAAAACCATTTTCTTCCCTGGAATTCGGAGTCCAGCGTGCGAGACGCCTTGTCTTGGGCCTTGCATGCAGGTGCCTGACGTGTTGCCCGCTTTTCTTGCCCCCATGGCCACCTGGACCTCCGCCGCGCTGAGCGGCATGGCCGAGCCGTGGGTCATTGTTGCGGCACTGGCCCTGACGACCTTGCTGCTGGAAGACGTGGCCATTGCCGCTGGCGTGGCGGTTGCCACACAAGGCGCGTTGTCATGGGAATGGGCTTTTGTGGCGGTGGCGGGGGGCATTGCGCTGGGTGATGTGGGCCTTTATGGCTTGGGTGTGGGCGCCAACCGGATACCGTTTTTGCGTCGCAAATACATCGATGGGCGGGAATCCAAGGCGCGAGACCTGCTGGCTTCGCGCCTGCCCAGCGCGGTCCTGATTGCCCGAGTGGTGCCCGGCCTTCGATTGATTACCTACACCGCTTGCGGATTTTGGCGGGCGCCGCTGTGGCCCTTTACGGCCTGGGTCTTTCTGGCTGTGGCTTTGTGGACTGCCGGACTATTTTGGTTGAGCTCAGCGCTGGGCGATGTGATTGCCGACGCCTTGGGCGTCCCCGCGCCGCTCGCCGTGGCCCTTCCCGTTATTGCGCTGGCGCTGGCCTTTCCGCTCTGGCGTTGGCTGAGACGCTCTGCGTCACTGAATTGAATAAATTATGGATACCTTCGCTGCTTCCCTCCCATCACTCGGACCCAAACCACATCAAGGCATGCCGCCCTTGGACCAGAGCGGCGCCCCCTTGAGCTTCTTTGAGTTCTGGCCCATGTGGGCGTTTTACCCGCCGGTCTTTGTCTATGTCTTGTGGCTGATGGTTCGCTACCGCGGCGTCTTGCTGCCCACGGTTGCGAACCCCTCCTTTCCCGGCGGGGGCTTCTTTGGCGAGTCCAAGGCCGAGATTCTGGACCTTGCGGTGACCCATGCGCCCGACTGGGTGGCGCCCTTTGTGACGATTGATCGCCCTGATTTTGGGGATGATCGCCAGGCACTGGCGTCCTTGACGCAAGCGGCGTTGGCCAAACTTAAGCGAGCGGGCCTTGCCTTGCCGGTCGTGGCAAAACCCGATCTGGGCTGCCGGGGCGCTGGCGTGAGACTGGTTCGAACGGAGGCGTCTTTGCGAGACTATTTGTCCGCGTTCCCTGCCGGGGCGCGCCTGCTTTTGCAGCGCTATGTAGCGTTTGAAGGAGAGGCCGGCGTGTTCTATTGCCGTCACCCTCACGAGCCCACGGGGCGAGTGCCTTCAATCACGCTCAAATATTTTCCTTATGTGCACGGCGATGGCGTTCGCACGCTGCGCGAATTGATTTTGGCCGACCCGCGCGCTGGCAGGTTGGCGCACCTCTACCTGCCTCGCCACGCGGCGCGCCTTGATACGGTGCCTGCCAAGGACGAGCCAGTTCGTCTGGCCTTTGCCGGCAGCCACAGCCGGGGCGCCATTTTCCGCAACGGAACCGATTTGGTGACCCCCGCCTTGGCGGCCCGCTTCGACACGATTGCCAAGAGCATTCCCGAGTTTTACTTTGGACGTTTTGACATTCGATTTGAGGACTTTTCCAGGGTTCAGCAAGGTGAGGGTTTCACCATCGTGGAAGCCAACGGCGCCGGTGCCGAAAGCACCCATATCTGGGATCGAAAAACAAACCTGCTCACCGCGTGGGCAGATTTGATGAAGCAATACCGTTGGTTGTTTCAAATTGGCCGGGCCAATCTGGACCGCGGCTTCAAGCCCTTGACCATCGCCCAATTTCGGCAATGGCACCGGCGCGAAAAAACACTGACGCCACTTTACCCCTCGACGGATTGAACCGAACTGTTATGCCGACCCCTTCTCATCTCCCCCGTTCTATTGATGCTCTCTGGCAGTACAACCTGTCCCTGTTGACCCAGACCACGGCGATGATCGACACCCTGCAAGCGGGCGCAGCCCCCGCGTTTCAATATGCCCAAGCGGTCGGGCCGCATGTGCGCCACATTCTTGAGCACTACCAGGCCTTGATCGCGCATGTGGAGTCCCCGAAGAGTTCAGCGGTAGATTACGACGCACGCGATCGTGACATGCAGGTGCAAAGCCAACCGGATTCGACCAAAGCCAGAGTGCGGTGGGTGCGAGAGCGCCTGGAGGCGTTGTCGATGCGGCCGGATTTGGTGCTTGGCACGCCCCTTTCAACGCGTTTGAAAACGGGTGAGGAGGGCGATGTGGAGTTGACGGTTCCCAGCACTTTGGGGCGAGAATTGCTCTTTTTGTCGTCTCATACCGTGCATCATTTCGCACTATTGGGCCACTACTGCAAGGCCGCCGGTGTCGAGATGGGTGCCGATTTTGGCAAGGCGCCGGCAACCGTGGCGTTTGAACGCCTCGCGGCCTGATATTTGAAGGAGAGCATTGCGCTATGTGTCTGATCGCCTGGCATTGGCAGCCTGACCATGAAACCCCCTTGCTGCTGATTGGCAACCGGGATGAGTTTTATGCACGCCCGACACAGGCTTTGCAGTGGTGGGAGGATGCCCCCGTTTTGGCGGGCCGTGACCA
Organism: uncultured beta proteobacterium; assembly: GCA_963781205.1. GTDB lineage: Bacteria > Pseudomonadota > Gammaproteobacteria > Burkholderiales > Burkholderiaceae_C > Rhodoferax. The sequence continues at coordinate 46,702 of CAWAFG010000039.1, forward strand.
GCAAGCCGGGGGGACTTGGCTGGGGGTGAATCGGCGGGGTCAACTGGCTGCGCTGACGAACTACCGCGACCCGTTGAACCTGCGGGACAGCACGCCCTCTCGGGGGGCGCTGGTGGCTGATTTCCTGGAAGGAGACTGGTCGTCGGAGTCTTATTTGGACGCGTTGGCCGGGCGGTGTGCCGACTACAACCCGTTCAACCTTTTGGTGTTTGATGGTTTGCATCTCATGGGGCTGGAAAGTCGCCTGGGCAGGGTGTCCTCAATGCGTCCGGGTACCGGGGCGGTCTCGAACGCGGACTTTCACACACCGTGGCCCAAAGTGACGGGCCTGCAGCGTGGTCTGGAGGCCGCCGTCGCGGGCGACCCAACGAACGACCGGGCGTTGTTGAATTTGCTGCACGATGACCGTCTTGCCGCGGACGATGAGCTGCCGCAAACAGGGATTGGCCTGGCGCGGGAACGCGCGCTCTCGTCTGCTTTTATTGCGACGCCAGGCTATGGAACGCGGGCGTGCAGCATCGTCAGGGTGGGCCGGGATGAGGTCAGCTTTTTCGAAGAAAGTTTCGGCGCTCAAGGCCCCATGGGCGTGGAGTGGCAGGTTTTCAGTCCACGCGCTTAGCCAATGCCAAATCGCTTTCGCCGCTGGGCCATCTCGGGTGACTGCAAATCCATCAAGGTCAAAAAGTCGATGGTTTTGAAGGTGCGGTCGATGGCGGGCGCGCCACAAATCCGGGCGCCCAGCGCGAGGTAAGCGGATAGCAGTTTAGGCACTTTGAACGAGCCCGGATGGGCCGTGCTCAACTCACAGGCAAAGGCGTCAAGCGGCTGGGTGCGCAGTGCTTCAGGTGCCAGGTGGCCTTGCAACTGGCGGTAGGCCGCCGCTGCTTCGGCGTGGTTTTGGGAGGTCAGCGAGCTGCAGCCAAGCAAGTACCGCGCGCCGTGTTCCTGTGCGAACACGGCAATGCCACGCCACAACAGGCTCAGCACCGAGTAATTTCGATGATCCACATGGATGCAGGCGCGTCCAAGCTCCAGAATCTCGCCGCGATGCCCCTCAAAGGGTGAAAAATCAAACTCTTGTTCGCAGTAATAACCCAATGCAATCGCTGCGGTGGCGCCGGTTTGCATGCGGTAGGTCCCAACGATTTGCCCCGTCGAGCGGCATTCAACCAGAAGGTGACGGCAAACCGCATCAAAGGGGTCGCTGTCCAGGCCCGTCTCATAAGCGCTGTTCAAGCCCTCCTTCAACTCCAGATTGAATACCTGGAATCGAAGTTGTTGCGCCGCTTGCAAATCTCCCGGGCTGTTCGCGTAGCGCAGTACATAGGGGGATTGCGTGGCCGACCGGAGCGATGCCAGGGATCGGGTCATCAGGTTTTGCATCGCTGAGTCCTTTTGAAGAGCGTCGTGGGGTGGGTGAATTGACGAATACGAAGGTCGTCTCTGCCTATTGGTCTTGGGTGAGCGCCGCTTCTTACACAGCGACGGGTTCACAGTCAGTTCGCGGATGGCAGGACCGGAACCAAGCCCTGCCCCCCGCCGCCGGCACGAGGTCAACGGGCAGGAAAACTGGGTATCCTTGCTCCACTATTGATTTGTTGGGAATCTCCACATGAAAACGAAAGCAACGGACGTGATCGCCGGCATGGCGTGGGCGGGCAGACTGGGCAAGCGTGTGGGTGGACTTCTGTCGGAGGGGCGGCTGACCTCGTCGCTTGGAAAGATTCGCATGGCTGAAAACATGTCCGTGCGGGCCAGTCTCTTGCTCTCTTTTCTTTGTCTGCTGCTGGGCGCCGTGGTCATTGGTGTGTTTTCGCTTTGGCAGATGGGGCGCTTGAATGCCTCGACCCAAACCATTTACGAGCGGGAGTACGCGGCCGGCCTGGCCGCAGAGCAGGCGCGCAGCCATGTCCTGCGGGCCAGTCGGGCCCAGAAGCAACTGTTGACGGCCACCACCGCCCAGGAGCGGCTGGACTTGGGCAAGGATGTGGAGGCGGGGCTGGGCAACATCGCGACCCAGGTGACGCTGGTTCAAAACCTGTCTGACAAACCCCAGACGCTGGCGGCCAGTCAAAAGCTGGCCGATGCCACCACCGCCTGGGCCGGGCGCTTGCGCCAGTTCGTCACCATGGTGCAGGCGCAGCCATTGGCGCAATTGGAGATGAGCTGGGAGGTGCCCCTTGCGGACGCCGGGCTGCTCAACGACACCCGAAAGCTGGAAAAACTGGTGGACGAACTGGTGGAGTTGCGCTCGCAATCGGCCCAGGCCACCATCGCCAGTGCAGCGCAGATCTACCAGACCTCTGTGGCCTGGGTGGCGGGTATTACCTTGGGTCTGGTGGTGCTCGCCCTGTTCGTGGGCGGTTGGGTGGTGCGTCGTCTGACCCGTCAATTGGGCGGTGAGCCGCTGTATGCCAAGTCCATCGCGCACCGCATTGCAGGTGGTGATTTGACGATGCAGATCAAGCTGGCGCCCCATGACACGGAAAGTCTTTTGTACTCACTGGGTGAGATGCAGCAGCAACTGGCGCAAACGATGTCGGAAATCGCCGGCAGTTCAAGTCTGGTGGCCAACGCCTCGCGAGAAATTTCCCTGGGCAATCTGGACTTGTCCCACCGCACCGAACAGCAATCCGCCTCACTGGTGAAAACCAGTGGCCACATTGGGCAGATGACGGCCATTGCCAAACGGTATGCCGACAGTGCCACCAAGGCGGCCGAGTTGTCCCACAGTGCCAGTCAAGCGGCCGCCCATGGGGGCGTCGTGGTCGAACGTGTGGTGGCCAGCATGGACCTCATCAGCAAGAGCACCCAGGCCATCCACGCCAACATCGATGTGATTGAAGGCATTGCCTTCAGAACCAATATTCTGGCCTTGAATGCGGCTGTTGAGGCCGCTCATGCGGGTGAGCAGGGGCGTGGCTTTGCGGTGGTCGCCGCCGAAGTGCGCGAACTGGCCAACCGCAGCGCCAGTGCCGCCAAAGAGATCAATGCCCTGATTGGGCGCTCCACCCAACAGGTCAAAGAGGGCGAGCAACAGGCGCGTGCGGCGGGGCAAACCATTCAACAGATGGCGCAAACGGTGCAGCAGGTCAACACGGTGATGGTCGAGATCTCAGGTGCGTCGCGCGAACAAAGCGCTGGTATTGAGGAGATCAATCAAGTCGTCTCCGAGCTGGATCAATCCACCCAGCAAAATGCCGCGCTGGTTGAGGAAAGTGCGGCTGCTGCCCAGTCCTTGGAGGAGCAGGCCCAGGCGCTGGACCAGCTCGTCAGCCGCTTCAAGCTTCATGGTCGCGACGACGGCCATCGGTCGTGATCGCGACTGATGGCCGGTGAGTCGGCCGCATGTCCGAGGGGGCTGCGGTGCGAGGTGGTGTGAAATAAGGTCAAATGCGGGTCTTTTCTGATATCCGCCTGAAAAGGCCGCACCGGTTTTCTTCTTTCCATGAAACGTCTTCTTTTTATTGGGGCCTTGTTGCCCCTGCTGGTGGCCTGCACGGCCTATAGCTCTCTCCAGAATCGCCCCGTCGAAGACACATCGTTGCCCAGTGACTATTCGCTCCACCGTGTGATCGATAACCCGCGCTCAAGCGATGTCACGCTGGTGCTGGCGTTCTCTGGCGGGGGCACCCGGGCGGCGGCATTGGCTTATGGGGTGTTGCAAGAGTTGCGCGACACCATGGTGGTGTTGGACGGACAGCCCCGGCGTTTGCTCGACGAGGTGGACGTCATCAGCTCGGTGTCGGGCGGCAGCTTCACGGCCGCCTACTTTGGTTTGTACGGCGACCGCGTGTTCCGGGACTTTGAGGGTAAGTTCCTGCGCCGTGACGTGGCCACCGAACTGGTGGCCGGCCTGGTCAGCCCCTTGTTCTGGTTTTCCCGTCAGGGCCGCTCTGACCTGGCAGCCGACCTGTATGAACAGAGCCTGTTTCAGGGCGCGACCTTTGCCGACTTGCAGCGTCAGGACGGGCCCCTGATCATCATCAATGCCACCGATCTGGGCAGCGGCGTTCGTTTCTCGTTCCTGCAGGATTACTTTGACTTGCTGTGCTCGGACCTCAGCAGCTTCCCGGTCGCCCGCGCCGTGACGGCCTCGTCGGCCGTGCCCATGCTGTTTTCGCCCGTGGTGCTGCAGAACCATGCCGGCTGTGACAGCAACGCCAAACGCGCTTTGCAGGTGGCCCGCCAACGCCCGGGCAACTCGCTTCAACTGAAGCAACTGGTGTCGGGTTTAAGCAGTTATGCCCGCAAAGACGAGCGCAAGTTCATTCATTTGGTGGATGGCGGCATCACTGATAACCTGGGTTTGCTGGCTTTTCAGGAGACTATTGATGTGGCCGGCGGTGCGCGGGCCTTTCTGGACCATGTGGGGGGCGAACCGGCGCCCCGCCTGGCGGTGATTTCCGTCAACGCCTCCACCAACTCCGGCGCCGCCATTGATGCCAGCTCATTCAGCCCCACGCTGGAGCAAACGGTGAACGCCGTTACCGACATTCAACTGCACCGCTCCAATACCGCCACGGTGGAGTTGTTCGGGCGCAGCATGAAGCGCTGGGCGGCCGAGTTGTCGACCCCCGAGCGCCCGGTGGAGCCGTACTTTGTGCAGGTCGAACTGCAGGCTGTGACTGAACCGGTGCAGCGCGCGCTGCTGCAAACCATTCCCACCACCTTGTCGTTGGACAGTTTGCAGGTCGATAGCCTGATCACCGCAGGGCGCCAACTGCTGCGCGAGAACCCCGAGTTTGCGCGTTTCCGCCGCGATCTGCCAAACCAGAAATAGACCGTTTCGGCTCGTGAAAGGTGGCCAGTCCACGGGGCGATTCGCACGAGAAAATAGCTGTCAAATCACGGTTTTTCGCATATCTATAGGGCGCAAGCAGCTATAAAAATAATAGCTCTTTGATCATGCTTTTCTCCACACCTGCGCGGCAGGTGTGGGCCATGGTGATGGCACTTTTTGGGGTCAAAAAGAGCCTCCGCTAAACTCAAGTGACAAAAAGACTGGCCTCAGTCCTGCGCAGGACAAGGGCCAAATTCTGCGGTTTCATACCGCGCTCTGACTTGGACGACCCCTCACTCATGACTTTGGACCGACTGGAATACTGGCTTGTGCAATTGACCGGCGGGGACGCGCGCCTGGCCTTGGCACTGCAAATTTTCATTGTGGTGTTGGCCGTGGTGGTGTTCAATTTCTTCTTGCGCCGCATGCTCAAGAAGCTCGAAGAGCGCACCCGCCTGACCACCACGCCGTGGGACTTTGCCCTGGTCTCCGCTGCCCGCAAACCTTTAACGGCGCTGGCCTGGATCGTGGGCATTGCGTTTGCCGCACGCATTGTTCAGGCGGAGTCGAATTCGACCCTGTTTGAGGTCATTGCGCCCGGGCGCACGGTAGGCGTGATTGCCTGTATCACCTGGTTTTTGATTCGCTTCATCCGCAATGTGCAAGACGGCGTGATGGCCGCCCGCGCCGCCCGTGGAGAAGGGGTGGACCGCACCACGGTCGATGCCATTGGCAAACTGATGCGCGTTTCGGTGCTGATCACGGCCGTCCTGGTGGCGCTGCAAAGCCTGGGGTTTTCGGTCTCGGGCGTGCTGGCTTTTGGTGGCATTGGCGGTATTGCGGTGGGCTTTGCCGCCAAAGACCTGCTGGCCAACTTCTTTGGTGGGCTGATGGTGTATCTGGACCGGCCTTTTGTCGTGGGCGAGTGGATTCGCTCGCCAGACAAGGACATTGAAGGCACGGTGGAGGACATTGGTTGGCGCTTGACCCGCATTCGCACGTTCGACAAGCGCCCCCTGTTTGTTCCCAACGCGGTGTTTGCACAGATTGCGGTTGAAAACGCCTCGCGCATGTCGCACCGCCGCATCAAGGAAACCGTGGGTGTGCGCTACGACGATGTCGCCGTGGTGGCCCCGATCGTGGCGGATATCCGGGCCATGCTCGTCGCTCACCCTGATATCGCGACGGATCAGACCCTGATCGTGAATTTCCTGCAGTTTGCGGCCTCCTCGCTGGACATCATGATTTACACCTTCACCAAGACCACCAATTGGGTGGAGTTTCATGAGGTCAAGCAAGACGTGATGCTGAAGATTGCCGACATTGTGGCCAGTCACGGCGCCGAAATGGCCTTCCCCACCCGCACCTTGCATGTGGTCGGGCAGGGCGATGGAGCCGCTTTGTCGGACCAATTGCGATGAGCGAGTCCCTGGACTGGCGCGGCACAGCGGTGTCATTTCGTCCCGGCGAGACCATTGCAGCCGCCTTGCGCCAATCAGGAATCAATGACTTCGGCCCCGCCATTGGCGGGCTTCGGCTGCGCTATTTCTGTGGCATTGGCGCTTGCCAGGCCTGTCTGGTGTCGGTGAATGGCGGCAGTCCGGTGGAAGCCTGCTTGACGCCCGCGCGGGCGGGCATGCAGCTGGACTTCGCCACGCCTTTTGCCAAGGTGGTGAGCCATGATTGATCCGGATGTGCTGGTGATCGGTGGCGGGCCGGCCGGTGTGGCGGCCGCGACCGAATTGGCTGATCTGGGCCGACGCGTGGTGCTGGTGGAGCAGCGCGACCGGCTGGGTGGCGCCATTCACCGCGCCTATGCCGGGCCGGGTGCCAACCCGCTGCACGTGGTGGCGCGCCACCGGCGCAACTGGGACGCCCTTGCGCAGCGCCTGGTGCAAGCCGGTGACCGTATCGACACCCACTACGAATCTGTTTTTTTGGGGGTTGACGGCGACGGCCGGTTTTTGCTCGACGAGCGCGTGGGCCAGCGCGTGATTGCGGTGCGCCCCAAGGCCGTTGTCTTGGCCGTGGGGGCAATGGAGGTGGTCATGCCGCGCCCGGGTTGGGAATTGCCGGGGGTGACCACGGCAGGCGGTTTGCAAGTGCAAATGAAAGAGACGGGCCGTGCGCCGCAAGGGCCCATTTTGGTGGCTGGCACAGGCCCCTTGCCGTTGGCCTTGGCGGCCCAACTGACCGCCGCAGGCAACCCGCCCGTGGCGGTGTTGGAGCGTGGTCAACCGGTTCGTGCGGCGTGGCGCCACCCCGGCTCAGCGCTGGACGGACTGCGTTCGTTCGCCAACGTGAAAGACGCCATTGGCTACGGTGCGCGCTTGCTGCGTGCCGGTGTGCCTTACCTGCAAGGCTGGGCCGTGGTGGGCGTGGAAGCCGTGCCTGATGGCCTGTTGGTGACCTGCCAGCACACCGGCGGGGCGACCCGGCAACATCGTGTGCGCCATCTTGCCTTGCACGACGGTCTGGTGCCCCAGGCCCATGGCCTGCCCACGCAAGAGATGGCCGGTGTGCCGGTGATTCGCGCCGGGGATTGCCGGGAGGTGTTGGGAGCCGATGGTGCTCTCAGCGATGGCCGGCATGCCGCGCACCAAGTCGTTCGCGAGTTGGGCACTGCGGTCCCAGAGACGCATCTGGATCGCGTCCTGGGCGCAGCCCGTCGAACTCAGCAGGCCATGGCGACGTTGTGCGCCAGCGCGGTTCAGCCAACGGACCCAGACACGGTGATCTGCCGTTGTGAAGGGCTGCGTCGCGGCGATCTGGACGCTTTGCAAGGTGCACAGTCGGCGCGGGAGATTCGCTTGGTGGGGCGTTTTGGCATGGGGGTGTGCCAGGGCCGTTTTTGTGCAGGGCACGTGGCCCGGTTGGCGGCGCAAATGGAGGTGACCTTTGACTCCGCAGACTTGGCCGGCGACGTGCCTCGCTGGCCGCTGCGACCGGTTTCTCTCAGCGCCCTCGCGTCGTTCAAAGGCGATTAACCCGCCTGGTCAGTTGGCGATGGAGGCCAGCGGGAACCGCAGGGGCGAGAGGTTGGACAAGTCCTGGGTGGGTTCCAGATCGCACGCCAGGCGGGCGACGGCACCACCCACCATGGGGCCCATGCAAATACCATCGCCTTGCATGGCCGTGGCAATGATGAGACCTTCCAGATCGGGATGCCGACCGATGATGGGCAGTGCGTCCGGTGTGGTTGCGCGAATGCCCGCAAAGGTGCGCACCACGCGCTGGCGCGCCAGCGTCGGGTACACGTCCAGTGCCTCACGCAGAATCGCGGAGACCGTGACTACATCAGTTTGCCGGTCGAGCAAGCCTTCTTCCCGGCTGCTGCCAATCAGGAACTGGCCCGTGGCCAAAGGGTCAATGACCAAGTTCACGCTGCTTTGTCCCGGCACCGTGGCCCGTTTGGCGGCCAGATAACCTGCTGACATCAGCGGCCCTGGAAAGGCGGCGCCGCCCATCGCGGCCCGGTCGGTCACGATGAGTTGGCCTTTGCGGGGAATCATGACGTCGCTCAACCCCACCAACGGGCCCGAGTCAATGCCGGCCGCCACCACCACGCGGTCGGCCAGAATGCGACCCGCATCGGTGTCCACTCCAATCACCTTGCCATGGGCCACGACCAAGCGTCGAACCGCCGTGTGGCGCTGCGGCGTGATGTGGGCGGCGGCCAGCAGGCGGCTGACCACCTGGTAGCCAATGGCGTGACCATCTTGCGGCACTTTGAGGCCGGCCAACACCCGTGCGCCCAGGCCAGGAATTTGGTTCAGGAGTTCAGAGCGGGTCAGTGCCAGTGTGGGTTCACCTTCGCTTGCCAGGTCATTGCCTTGGGTGTGAATCAGCGTCACTTCTTCGGGGGTGCGTGCAAACAGATAGGTGGGGCGGGTGTGAAAGGCGCCCGCCAACACACCCTCTTTCACCAGTTGGGCGTACAAGTCGCGCGCTTCCCGCGCGAGTCGCATCATGGTGCCGGGTCGTTTGCTGGCCACCGAGACTGCGCCGTCGGAGGCGCCCGTGGCCCCAGAGGAAGGGGTGCGCGCATCCAGCAAGGTCACGCGGGCTCCCGCCAGGGAAAGGTAGTAGGCAGTGGATGCCCCCACAATGCCCGCGCCGACGATGACGACATGGGGGAGGGCAGTAGAACGTGTCATGTCAGAAGCGGGCTGAAATCGCCATTATCAGGGCCGAACCTGCCGCGTCCTTGCAGGTCGTCGGACCCGGCGCGCAAGGTGAAGTCCCTTCGGGGACGCGATGTATTCTGTTACTCATCTTTCATTAGCGGTGGAGACTTGGCAGAGGGGAAAAACTACCATGGGCTTTTCAAGGAAATTTCATGGCAATTACTCCCGGCTTCTTCAATAAACGCGATCCTGAGGCATCGACTCCCCGTCATATTCCAAGCACCCACAACAATGCCAGCTACAGTCCCACGGGCACGCCGGTCACCCCGCCAGTGATGGCCGCAACGCCCTCTGCCGCACCGGTCAGCGATGCGGCGACGGCCCCAGAAGGCGGCAGCAAGCTCACCGTCGGTCCCAACATCAAACTCAAAGGCGTTGAGATCACAGACTGCGACACCTTGGTGGTCGAGGGTCTGGTGGAGGCAACGATGGATTCGCGGGTCATTCATATTTCAGAGAGTGGCGCGTTCAAAGGCGCGGCCGAGATCGATATTGCAGAAATCCATGGGCAGTTTGACGGCAATTTGACCGTGCGCCAGAAGCTGACGATTTATTCCACCGGCAAGGTCAGCGGCAAGATTCGCTACGGCAAGGTCGTGATCGAAGAAGGTGGCCAGTTGACCGGTGAGATCCATTTTGGCGCGGCAACGCAGAGCCCCAAGGCAGTCGCGCAGGACAAGCCTGCGCTGATGGTGGCCAACAGCGGCGCCTGATCGATCTGGCGCGTGGTCAAGCGTGCGCCTCGCGCACGCAGTCTTCCAGTTCGGTGAAGGCGTCTGCCAAGTAGTCCGCCAAGCGCGCCAGGTTGGGGAGTTCGTCGGTGGCAATCAGCCCAAAGTACAACTGATCGGCGTAACTGAACAGGGTGATGTTGAGCAGGTTGCTGGGCGGCAGGGTGCTGATGGGGTGCATCTCCTGCATCCTTGCCCCTTTCAAATACAAAACATGGGCGGGCCCGGGCACGTTGGACACCAGCGTGTTGCCTGTGGGAGGAAGGCGGTCACTGAGTTTCAGCATTTCGGCAATCTGGCCAAACACCCCGGTGATCAGGGTGTAGGACTCAATGGCGTCCGGGCTCACGCTGTCAATCATGGTGCGCACGTTGCGCAGCGAAAAACCAATGTTGCGCAAGCGCACATAAGGGTCGTCGGTGGGCGCTGAGAGTTCAACTTGAATGATGCCGATCTTGTTGCCGGCTGTTTTTTCGCCTTCTTGGCGCAGGTTGACCGGCATTTGAATCGTGATGGGCCGCTCTAGTTGCACCCCTTGGTCTTGCAGGTAGCGGTGCAGGGCCGCGTCCACACAGGTCAGCGCCACATGGTTGAGGGTGGAGCGAGTGCGCTCCCGAATGTGTTTGACCCGTGCCATGGACACGGCCGCCGTGGCAAATTGCCGTCCCGGCGTGACCTGTCCGGTCAAGGGCGTATCGGCACTCGCCAAAAAAGGCAGGGCAATGGCGTTTTTGGTGAGTTTGACACTCTCCAGCAGCAGCATGGTGGCCAAACGCCCAATGCCGAGCACGCGTTTGCTGTTGCGGGTCACCTGAGACCACGCCGACTGAATCACCTCTGCTTTGTGGCGCACTCGCAGCGCACCGCTGAAGCCGTGGCGTACGGACCAGACCGGTTGTAAATCCAGATCGTCTGCGCTCGCGGCCAGGCCTTGGGCGGTCCAGCGCGCCATGGTCACACCGTCGGCCACGGCATGGTGCAGTTTTTGATACAAGGCGAAGGTGCCGTTCGGCAGTCCGTCAATCACGTGCAGTTCCCACAGCGGGCGGCTTCGATCCAGACGCGGTGTGTGCAGCTGAGACACAAAGGCGTAAAGGGCCTCGCGGTCGTTCGCGTCTTTGGGAAGCCGGTGGTAAAAAATATGCTGTGACAAGTCCACTTCATCCAGCGCCCGCCAGCGCGGCATGGCGGTGAGCGAAAAATGAATGACCCGGTTGAAGGGCGGCTTCACGTCCGTGAAGGTCAAATACTCCTGGTAGAGCTTCTTGACGAAAGTGGCGCCTGCTTTGGTGGGCTTCTTGAACAGCAGCAAGCCCCCCACGTGTTTGGGGCTGGCGTCTGACTCGGCAATGAAAAAGGCCAGGTCCAGCAGGGACAGTTTGCTCATATCAGTTCCAGGTCAGTCATTGAAAAAGCGCCAAAAGGCAAAGATACGGCCAGCGACCGGCTTTAATTTGTTTGCAATTGAAACACCGGCCGACGCTCGCCCACGGTCATTCCCCGGGCATTTTTAAGCGTCGAGGCCCGCCAAGGCGCCAGTGCTTCGCGTTGAGCGTCGTCCAGCCAACCCAGTTGGTCCAGCACCGCCACGGTGGCTGCAAACAAGGCCGGCTTGTTGGCGTCGATGATCTTGATGGCCAGGGCCTCGCCCCGGCTTTTGCTGCCCACCACCTGAACACCATCGGCCCCCACTTTGGTGACCCAGTCGCCGCGTCCGGCCTGCATGAAGGCCAGGTCATTGCGGCCCGTACCCGAGACCAGGTCCGGGTGGGTGGTCATCGCATCGCTCAAGGTGGCAAAGCTGGCGCCAAACTCCGCGTCGCGTTCTCCGCTGGCCAGTCGGGCATAGCCGTAGGCCAGTCTGGACAATGGCATGGCGTAGTTGGGCGCGGAGCAGCCGTCAATGCCCATGCGAAAGTCTTGCTCGTCCATGCCCACGGCGCGCGCCACGTCGCGCCGAACCGCTTGCTGCAACGGGTGGTTGGGGTCAATGTAGTCCTCCAAGCTCAGCCCGTGCTGCACGCAGTAAGACAGAAACCCGGCGTGTTTGCCGCTGCAATTGTTGTGGCGTTCGTCAAACACCAGATCGGGCGGCGGCGCTTGCTCCAGCGTCGCAAACAGGCTGGGCACATGGCAGCCGCAACGCAGCGCCTTGTAGGTAAGGCCGGCCTGGTCCAGCATGCTTTGGGCCGTGGCCACATGTTTGTCCTCGCCGTTGTGGCTGGCACACAGCAGGGCGACTTGTTCGGACGAGTAGCCAAATTGCTGGTGACCGCCCGCTTCCAGAAACGGCAAGGCCTGCAAGGCCTTCAGGGTCGAGCGCGAAAACGTCAGCCAGTGGGGGTCGCCGGCGTGGGCCAACAATTGGCCTTGCGTGTTCACGACGGCGACGGCGCCAAAGTGGAGGCACTCCGAGGTGCCGCCTCGGGTCAATTCAATCAATGGTGTGAGTTTCATACGGTTATTGTGGCCCAGCAGGCGGGCCGGTGTTCGGGCATGCCAGTCTAAATCGGGCATATCAGGGTTGGCGAAACCGCGCCTATGTTCTACTTCGGGCCTGTCTGATCCTTCCCTTTTGCCTTGCATTTGCCGCTGCTTTTTTGCCATGTTCAAAACTCTTTCCCAATGGTGGCGTCCCGCGCTGTCTGAGTGGTCTTTGCCGTTGGCAGAGCAGCAGGCGCTGGGGGTCTTTCCCGGCTGCGAGGAGGTGGCCGTCCAGCTGGCGGGCGCTACCACGTGGATGCGTTTGAGCGTGGCGCAAGCCCGGCTGGTGGTGCGCCATATGCGCCCCCAGCGAATTGCGCAGGGCACGGTCTTTATTCAAGAGGGTGACGCAGCCAGCACGGACGTGATGTTTTTTGTGCTGAGCGGTGAAGTGATTGTGGAGGCCATCGAATTCACCCGGGACGACCCCATGACCGTGACCGTGCTGGGTCCGGGCAGCATGCTGGGAGAGCTGGCCTTGTTGGACGGTTCACCCCGCTCTGCGTCGTGCACGGCCAGCACCCCCTTGTGTTGCGTTACTTTGGATCGGGCCGGCCTGCAGGCTTTGCTGGCGGAGCAACCCGAGGTCGGCGCCGGGATGGTCATGGCGATGGCCTTGCGCATGGCAGATCGGCTGCGAGACAACACCGTCAAATTGAAAAAATACGTGCAACTGACGCGCATGCTTCAGGAAGAGCTCGACCATCGCAAGCTGCCCGGACGTTGATCATGCGGAGAATTCTTCCCGTCTTCATGCAGGCCACCTCACCGCTGTTGTTGCTGGGCGTGCTGGTTGCTGCTTTGGCTTTGTGGGTGATCGATCCCATTGCCCTGAACAAACTTCGGCTGGCCCAGTTTGACCAGTTTCAGCGCTGGCAGCCCCGCCAAATCACGCCCACCGCCGTGCGGGTGGTGGATGTGGATGAGGCCAGTCTGGCGGCCTACGGCCAATGGCCTTGGCCGCGCACCCGGCTGGCGGAGCTGGTGCAGCGGCTGCAAAACGCGGGCGTGGCGACCATTGCCTTTGATGTGTTGCTGGCCGAATCCGACCGAACCGCGCCCCAGGCCATGGCCCGGCTTTGGCAAAGTGCGCCCGCCAGCGCGTTGTTGACAACCCTGCCAGACCCCGATGAGACGCTGGCCCACGCCCTGCACGGCGCCCCGGTGGTGCTGGGCAGCAGCCTCTCCAACATCGTGACAACGGGTGCGGGGCCGCAGCCTGCCTTGCCCTTTCGCATCGTCAGTGCGGGGCAGCAGCCCGCTTGGGTCCATGACTTTGGCAGTGCCGTGTGGCCACTTTCTCTCCTGGCCGCGCAGGCGCATGGGGTGGGCGCCATGAACTTTGCGACCGATGCCGATGGTGTCTTGCGCCGGGTGCCCTTGGTGTTTCGGTTGAACGGGCAATGGGTGCCCAGTTTGAGCGCCGAGACGCTGCGCGTTGCCCAAGGCGCGCGCAACTACGTGGTGCGAAGCAGCGAGGCCGGCGTGCAGGAAGTGCGCATTGGCGCCCTGGCAGTGCCCACCACGGCAGAGGGCGAACTTTGGCTGGATTTTGGCCAGCAAACGACGGAATTGTTGGTGCCCGCCGCCCAAGTGCTCTCAGGCCAGTTGACTGATGGGCAGTTGAAGGGCCAGGTGGTCGTGATTGGCAGCACCGCAGCGGGGCTGATGGATGTGCGCAGCAGCCCCTTGGGGCCCTTGATGCCCGGGGTTCAGGCCCATGCCATGGCCTTGAATCAAATGCTCTCCGGGCAGTACCTGTTGCGCCCGACCTGGGCGCGCGGCGCCGAAGGGTTGACGTTGCTGCTGGGCGCGCTGCTCACCGCGTGGGTGGCCTTGCGAGCGCCTGTTCGCCGCTCCGCCGCACTGGCCACTGGGCTGGTGATAGCCTTGTTGGTTGGCGCATGGTTCGCCTTTTTGCAGGGTCGCCTGTTGCTGGACGCCATCAGCCCGGCGCTGGCCGTGCTACTCACGTTTGGTTTGGCCAGCGCCGTGCGCCATCGCATGACCGAGCGCAAGCAACGCTGGCTGCGCCAGGCCTTTTCCCGCTATGTGTCACCCAACCGGGTTGCGCACCTGATGGCCCACCCCGAACAACTCACCCTGAGTGGCAAACGCCAGCCGTGCAGCTTTGTCTTCACTGATCTGGAAGGCTTCACCAGCATGATCGAGGCCAGCGACCCGGCGCAGATTGTGGGCGTGATCAATGACTACCTGGACGCCATGCTGGCCATCATCTTCAAACACGAGGGTACGCTGGACCGGTTCATGGGCGACGCCCTGGTGGTGATGTTTTCCGCCCCTGTGCCGCAGGCAGACTACCGTCAGCGGGCCCTGGACTGCGCGCTGGACATGCATGCGTTTGCCTCGCGCTATGCATCCCAGCAGCAAGCGCGCGGGCTGGCTTGGGGCTCAACCCGCATCGGGGTGCATTGTGGCGAGGTCATTGTGGGCAACTTTGGCGGCAAAAACCTGTTTGACTACCGCGCCTTGGGTGACCCGATCAACACCGCCGCCCGGCTGGAGAGTGTCAACAAGCATTTGGGCACCCGGGTGTGTGTGTCGCAGGCGATTCTGGACGGTTGCCCCGGTGCTGCCGCCCGGCCGGTGGGGCGCCTGCTGCTCAAGGGAAAATCAGAGCCGCTGCAAGCTTTTGAGCCGGTGGCCGCCATGGATACCCCCGCGTGCGCCTCACCAGCGGACTATGGCGCCGCTTTTGAGGTGCTGAAACAGGGGCCGCTGGCCACCGCCTTGGCCCGCTTCGAGGCACTGGCTGCGCGCTTCCCGTCAGACCCTCTCGTTGCCTTGCATCTGGCGCGCTTGCGCCATGGTGAGTGCGGCGACCTGATCGTGCTGTCCGAGAAGTAAGGCGTCCCGTCAGCGCAGGGTGACTTCCACCCGGCGGTTGCGCGGCTCGGCTACCTCATCGGCGGTGGGCACCAGCAGATTGCGCTCGCCATGCGACTCCACCACCATCACGGCGTCTTCCAATCCCAGGCTGCGAAGCTGCTCGGCCATGGCGTTGGCGCGGGCCAGCGCCAGGGTCTGATTGGCCGCACTCGCACCTTGGGTGTCGGTGTGGCCGATCACGGAAATGTCCAGCGCCTTGCGGGCTTTGGCGCGCTCCAACAGGCGCGCTAGCAGCTGTTTGGACTCGGGTGTCAGTTCACTGCCCTGGTTGAAATACAGCAAAAACTGCTCGGGCAAAGGCGGGCGGGCGGCCAGGGCGGCACCAAAATCCTTTTGCAGCTGTTCGGGCGTCACTTCAAACGGCGGCGTCTTGCCGTCCAAGGCCGCAGCCGTGTGGTCTTGCGTCAGCACCTGCGCGCCTTGCGGGCCGGTCACCGTCACTTGGCCCAGCGTGCCGTCGGGGCTGGTGAGCAGCGCCACGTAAGAGCGGGGGCCCGCGCAGGCGCCCAGCAGCGCAGCCAGTGCCAACACGAGAACGGTTTTGGCGGAAGTTTTCAGGGGATTCATTGCGCGTCCTCCACTTTGGCCACGAATTGGGTGCCACGCACGCCGATGATGCCGGTCGGTGTTTTAACCGTGACGGCAGTGGGTTTGAGTTTGGCAATCACGCCGGACACGTAATTCAGACTGCCCCGGGTGAGCCGGGTGCTCAGCTTCAGGTCGCCCTCAGCCGGCGCGTAGAGGTATTCATCCACCGTCATTTCCGTGTCGGGCCCGAAGGACATTAGCGTGTTGTCCTTGAAGGTCACGCCCAGGGTGGACGCCGGCGCTGTTTTAAGCAGGCTACCCAGCAACACGGCCGTGCCGGGCTGCGCCTTGACGGATTGCCCGGCCGTGATCACAAAGGCCTCGCCGGTCACGGTTTTGACATAGCCCACGGGTTCGGGGGTCGACTGGGCCAGGGCCCAAAGCGGTGCAGCAGCCAGGATCAAGCCTGAGAGTGCGCGCCAAATGAAAGGGGAATGTTGCATGGTCTTCCTTCGTTGTTGCTGTCTATTTTCGTTCCATTGCCTCGCAGCGGCTCGGCAGGGTGGTTGAATGATGATTGCTATTGATTGGATAGCAGATTGCGCCCGTATTTAAAGCGCTAGAGCATGATTTGACGTAGAAATATAGCGGTGGAGTGAGATTCAAAGCAGCTTGAGCCCCGGCGGCAAGGCATCGCCCAGAACCCGTCGCTCGGTGGCTTCGTCCAGTTCGATGTGCTCACGCACCATGGTCACCCAGACCTCAGGCGCGCCGAGCACTTGCAGGCGTTGGATGACTTGCTCGCGCAATGCCAGCGGCAGGTCGCGCGTGCGGTCGTCGGTGACGCGGGCCAGTTGGGTGGCTGCAAAGGCGGCGGGTTCCAGCGGTTTCCAGTCCAGCGCCAGCAGGGACTCCACCCAGCCAGCCACCGTGTCCACCGGCACCACGTCATGCAGGTGGCCGTGAAACGGCTGGCGCGCGCCAATGCGTCCGAGCGCCCATAGGGTGCGGGCGTCCACGGCCAACTCCTGCGCGCTGGGGGTCGCGCTGCCCGTCGGCCCGCTGTGCAAGCGCCCGAGCAGCCAGGCCCCAATTTCAGTTTTGTACACCACGGGAATGCGCTCTAGCGAGGCCCCCAGGCGCAGCATGTCTTCATCGCTGCCGGGCACCGGGGTGGCGCTGCCATCGTCGTCACCGTGTTCGTTGATGTGCAGGTTGAAGGCAAAGTCGTCCAGCAGGCGCAGCTGCTCAGTGGCACTCAGGCCACCCGCCACGCGCCGCCACAGCGTCCACCACTCGGCGCAGACCTGTTTGTCCTGCGGGTGTTGCACACCGGCGGGAAACAGGGCCCACAGCTGCTGCAAGCGCCATTCGTCCAGTGGGTCGCCAAAGCCGGGGCGCAGGCAGTAGCCCATCAGGTTCAGCCACACGCGCTCGTGCTCGGGCGAACGGCGCCGGCCGCGCGCGCGCGGCAACAGCGCGTCAAACAGCGGGCGCAGGGCCGAGGTGGCCCAACGCCCGCGGTCGCCCAGCCGTTTTTCCAGATACTGGCGCAGCTGCCGCACTTCTTTCACGGGAACGGCTTGGGTGTTGCTGCCAAAGATGCGGTCAATCTGCGCCGTGGCCTGGCGCATCGCAGTGGCTGGTGCGTCTACCTCCGTCTCGCCGTCTTGGGGCTGGTGGCGCAGGTCAAACTCCAGCTTCCAGCGCTGCGTGGGATCGCTCAGGCTCACGCAGTGCAATTCCAGAGTGCCCATCTCGGTGAGGGTCGTCACCAGTTGCACGGGCAAGTTCTGTCGCCCAGCGCCCGCCGCCTCGCTTTGCAAAACGGTGGCAATGGGCGGCAAGCGGTCAAAGTGCTGCGGGTCCATGTCGACCAGGTCACCGGCGACGGGTGGTACGGATTGGCGGGCTTGCGCCAGCGCACTGAGCAGGTGAAAACGCACCGGCTGACCCAGGCGCAGCGCAAATTGGCGGTCTGGCAGCAGCACGTCTTGGCCCGGCTCGGTGCCGCGCGGCAAGATGCAAATGCCACGCGGGGCGGACTGGGTGCCCGCCTCTTCCAGCAACAGGTAGTAGCTGCGGGCCGCGCCGCCGCCAATTTTGGGCGCCAGGCCTTGCTGGGCCAGCGCATAGGCCACAGCGCCGCGGGCCACGGCCACGTCGGGGTTGTCGTTGTGCAGCAGGCGCAAAGGGGCACCGCGCCAGTCGGCCAGTGTGGCTTGCAGCCGCTGCGCAATGGCGTCAGCGCGAAACACGCCGCCATTGAGCAGCAATGCGTCCGGCAGGGCGAGGGTGTCTTGGGCGTCGGACTCGGGCAGGCCCAGCGCTTGGCGCACGGCCGGCGCGTGTTGGCGCAAAAAGTCGGCCAAATGGCGGGTGATGGCGGCGTCCCGGGCGTAGGGCAGGCCAAAGGCAACGATGCCGCCGCGCGCTTGGCTGGCCTGGTCGGTGGGCGCCACCTGGGGAAAGAAACCGTCCACCACCCATTGCCGGACTTCGTCGCGGGTGAGCGTGACGGAGCGGCTGGCACCGAATCAGGCGCGAGCCACTGCCCAGCAGGGTGACGCGCACCTCGGGCGGCGCGTCGAAGGCCAGCAGTTGCTCTTTGGCCACGCGACAGCGTTCCATCAACTGCGCCAGTTGGGCGGCTGAGAGGCGGGCGTTGCCGTCGGCGCCGCCGGTGTTCATGCGGCTTTCCACCCAGTGCGCCAGCGCCAGGTCCATGTTGTCGCCGCCCAGCATCAGGTGTTTGCCCACGCCAATGCGGGTCAGGCGGGGCTCGCCCTCCTGCAGCTCGACCTGGATCAGGCTGAAGTCGGTGGTGCCGCCGCCCACGTCGGCGACCAGCACAAGCTTTGTCGTTCCCAAGGCCTGGCCAAGGTCAGCGCGGTGGCGCAAGAGCCAGTCGTAAAACGCGGCCTGGGGCTCTTCCAGCAGGCGCAAGTTGGGCAAACCCGCCTCGCGGGCCGCCTGCAGGGTCAAGGCGCGGGCGGCTTCGTCAAACGAGGCTGGCACGGTGAGCACCAGGTCTTGCTGCGCCAGCGGGCTTTTGGGGAAGCGGGCGTTCCACGCCGCGTGCACATGGCGCAGGTAGCTGGCGCTGGCGGCCACGGGTGAGATTTTGGGCACATCGGCCGCAGCCCCCCAGGGCAGGATGGGCGCGAGCCGGTCGACCCCGGTGTGGGACAACCAACTTTTGGCGCTGGCCACCAGGCGACCCGGCACCTGGGCGCCCAGATGCCGCGCCCAGCGGCCCATGACGGCCGGTGTGGCGTCTGCCGATTCGGCCGGCAGCCAGGGCAGTTGCAAGTCAGCTTCGGCCAACTCACCGGGCGCGGGGTGGTAGCGCACCGAGGGCAATAGCGGCTGAGCAGCGACTTCGCCCGGCGCCACCAACTGCTCAATGTCAAACAGCTGAATCGGTCCCGCTGGCGCCGTTTTTTTGCGGCGACCGACGCTGGCCTGCGCCGCATAGGCCACCACCGTGTGGGTGGTGCCCAGGTCAATGCCAACGATGAAGTCGCTCATGCTGTGGGTGTGTCAGGCCTTGCCGCGCACGTCGAACTCCACCTTCCAGCGTTCGTCGCTCTGGCTGGCCAGCGCGGTGAGGGCCAGGGTGCCGGTTTCAGTTGCCACGGCGCGCAGGGTGACTTGCACCACCTCGCCCACGCGTCGGCCTTCCACCGGCAGAGTGGCTTGAATCTCGCCCAGCTCCTGCAATTCTTCGGGCTGCCAGAAATCCAGCAGGGTGCCCAGCGTGTCCTGGCGCCGCACGGACGAGCCAAAAAAGCGCAGGTGCACCGGCTCGCCCACCACCAGGCCAAATTCCTGCGTCTGCAAGTCGGCCTCAGTGCCTTCTTCCATGCCAAACGGGGCAATACACAGGGCTTGAATGGGTGGCTCCATGCCGGGAATGGCGGGCATGCTGGATTCGACCGCCACGTAATAGGCGCGGGCGGTGCCGCCGCGAATGCGCACGCCCTGGCCGCGCCGCACATAGCCGTAGTAAGCGGCGCCGCGGGCCACGGCCAGGTCCATGTCGGCCCCGGTGAGCATGCGCGCGGGGGCGGCTTGTTCGCCGCCCAGCCAGGTGTTGAGGGTGCTGAGGGTGCGCTCGGCCAGCACGTCGGATTTGAAAACACCGCCGTTGAACAGCACGGCCGTGGGGTGCAGAAAGCTGGCGTCGGCGTTCACCGGGCCGGCAAAGCCTTCCAGTTCGGCCGTGGCGCCCGCCTGGCGGCCCAGCAGGGCGGCAAGGTGACGGGTCACGCCCGCGTCTTGCGCGTAGGGCAGGCCGAGCTGGGTCAGGCCGCTGCGGGTGCGGGTGACGGGGCGGGCCGCCGCGTCCACAGCCGGGAAGAAGCCTTCCAGAATGGTGTTGCGCACTTCGTCCTGGGTGAGTTCGGTGCGGATGGAGCCGCCAATGAGCTTGGAGCCACGGCTGGGCACCACGATGGACTGGGTGGCCATGGTGGCGTCGCTCAGCAGCGCTTCCTTGGCGCTGCGGCAGGCGTAGGTGAGGGCGCGCATTTGCCAGGGGTCCAGCGTTTTGCCGTCAGCGGCGAGCTTGCGGGCCACGACGTGGGCCAGGGTCAGGTCCATGTTGTCGCCGCCGAGCAAGATGTGGTCGCCCACGGCCACGCGGTGCAGCTCCAGTTGGCCGTCACGTTCCAGCACGGTGATCAGGGAAAAGTCACTGGTGCCGCCGCCCACGTCGATCACCAGAATGATGTCGCCCGGCTTGACGTCTTTGCGCCAGCCGCCCGCGCTGGCCTGAATCCAGTGGTACAGCGCGGCCTGGGGTTCTTCCAGCAGGGTCAGGTTGGCGTAGCCGGCGGCGCGTGCGGCCTCGGCGGTCAGTTCGCGCGCGGCCGGGTCAAACGAGGCGGGAATGGTGACGGTCACGTCTTGTTGATCAAACGGGGCGTCCGGGTGGGCCTGGTCCCAGGCTTGGCGCAAGTGCGCCAGGTAGCGGGTGGAGGCCTCCAGCGGGGAGACGCGGGCGACCTCGGGCGGTGCGTCGTGGGGCAATATCGCGGCCCGGCGGTCCACGCCGGGGTGGCACAACCAGCTTTTGGCGCTGGACACCAGGCGAATGGGGGTGAGCGCGCCCCGGGCGCGGGCGAATTCACCCACGGCGAAGTCCTGCGTGCTGGACCAGGGCAGGTGCAAGTCGCCCTCGGCCAGTTCCGATTCATGGGGCAGGTACAAAAACGAGGGCAGCAAGGCGCCGCCTTCTACGCTGCCGGGCGCGGTGAGTTGGGGAATGTCGAGCACGCCGTAGACGGTGTTCTCCCCGTCGCTGGCCTCAATGTCCACAAAAGACAGGGCGCAGTGGGTGGTGCCCAGGTCAATGCCAATGGCGAAGCGGGGGGTGCTCACAGTTCCACCTCGGCTTGCGCCAGCACGGTGGCATCATGGCCTTCGGCCAGCTTGGGCAGGCGCACCTCGGTGGCGCGCCAGCCACGGTGGCTCAGTTGGCCGGTGAACGGCGCTTGGCCCACCACATTGCCGGTCAGACGGACGGCGCGGGCGTCAAAGCCTTGGGGCAGGGTCAGGCGGCTGCCTTCAGCCTCGGTGCGCACGGGGGCCAGGCTGAAGTGCTCGCGCAGCACTTTGCTGCAGCCCTCATGCACCACGCGGGCGGCGCCACCAATGTCGGCATCCGAGTAGCCGCTGAGGTCTTCCTGGGTGAAGTCAATCAGGCGCGCATCGCGCTGGAACAGGGCCAGCAATTGCAGGGCCGCGTCGGGGCTGGCTTCTTTGAGGATCACCGGCGCCGGGGTGGGTGCCGGAGCCGCTGCAGGCGTCGGGTGCTTCGGCAGGTGGTGCAGCGGGCTCGCGCAAGGCCAGCACCTGCCCTGCAAAGGCCGGGTTGCCCAGCGTGCTGAAGAAGGCGCCAAAAGCCAGTGGCAGGCGCCGAAAGAAGGAGGGGTTGGGTTGGGACGGGGTTGGGGTCATGAAGGGCTCCAGTGAAGTCCGGCGACAGGCCGGAAGGAAAAGTCATTGCCCACCACCTTGGGCTCCTTCGGCACCGGTCAAGCGGTTGCCGGAGCAATGGGCCACGTGGCGTGGTGAGTCGTCAAATGGGGGGTGTTTACCCGTGGCAAAAGCGGGCGCACAGGCAGATTCCAGTGTAATGCCTGAGGCGGCGCGTCCGAGGCCTGCCGTGTCAGCCGTTCAGGGGGCGTGAAGACGCAACCAGCTGTCGATGTCCTGCACGGCGGCGTCCGTGGCTGCGGTGAGGGCTTGTACGCCCCCTTTGGCATCGGCACTGGGGGCGGGGCGGCGAACGACCACGCTGTGTTGAACCACGCGGGGTGTTTGGCTGGGTTGAATCAGCGTGGCCCGCAGACGAATCAGGCCCACGCTCTGGGCGGGCGACTCAAACAACTGGCTGAACTCTTCCAGATCAATGCGCAGGGTGGCGGGCGCGGCGGTGCCGGCCAAACCGCTTTCACCGGGGTTGAGGATGGCCCGGCTTTGACCCAGTTGCTCGATCAGTCGCTGGCGGATCAGCTGGGCGGGCGCCATGCTCCACCGGGCTTGCGAGTAGGGCTTGAGTTGTTGGTCGTTGGCGTAGGCCAGCCGGTAGTGCACCACCTGGCTCTCCAAGGCGGGCGTGGCCTCCACCGTGCCCATGATCAACGCGGCCTGATTCGCGGTGGTGGGGGCTGCGGACTTCAGGCCGGGGCCAAAGTCATAGACCGCTGCGCGTGTGGGTTGGATGGTGTTGGCGCAACCGCCCAGTGCCAAAGAAAATACAAGAAAAAGGCCTGCAGCCCAGGTTGAACCTGCGGGAGTAGCTATTGATTTTGTAGTGTTCATGGTGATGCTGACGGTGCAGTTTGTACAGGAGGGGCGGAGAAGCCCGCTTCCCCGGGGCCGGGGGCGATGGCGCCGTGGCCGAAGATCAGGGACTGGGGGTTGTCGTTGACGGCATTCACCGCACGGCTCACCTGGCGGGCGGCCCGCGCGGTGTCGTCCACGGCCCGGTTCAGACGCGGCAAGGAGGCTGCATTCAACGTTTGCCCGGTGACGGCCAGGGTTTCCACACCGAGGGCCAATTGGTCAAGCGTGCCGCCGGGTGCACCCATGCGTTCTGTGACCTTTCTGAACGCCGCTGCCGAGCGGCGGGCCTCGTCGGCGCTGTCCCCCACCCGCTGTGAGGTGCTTTGCACCACCTGAAGGGTGGCGCGGCTTTCGCCAATCAAGGCGGGCAAGTTTTTGTTGGTGTTGTTGGCAAGTTGCTGCAGGCTCTGGGCGGCCTTGCTCATGTTGTCGATGGCAGTCATCAAGGTTTTCTGGTTGTCCTCAGACAACAAGGTGTTGACTTTGTTGCTGCCCGAGATCAATTGGCCCAGCAGGTCTTCGCCCTGATCGCTCAGCTTGGCCATGAAGTTGCGTCGCATCGGGATGCGCGCGGGGGGTGTGCCGCCTCGGGGCAGCGCCACCCTGGATTCACCGGTGTCATCCAGTTGAATAAACGCCAGACCAGTGACGCCCTGAAAACCAAGGGTGGCAAAGCTGGACTCGGTGATGGGCGCCTGGCCATCGATGGCCAGTTGGATCAGCACGTTGCCAGGTTTTTGGGGGTCCAGGGTAATGGCCGTGACCTTGCCAACGTTCACACCTTTGAAGCGCACCGAGGCCTGCGGTTGCAGGCCGGTGACGGCGTCGGGGCTGGAGAGTTCGTAGGTTTGCAGGTCGCGGGTGTCGCGGGTCAGCCAGACCGACAAGGCGATGACCAAGGCCAGCAACAACACCACAAAGGTGCCGGCCGCAAGGGCGTGGGATTTGTTTTCCATAAGAGGCTCTTTTTACACGCTGGCAGGGGTGGGGCGCAACAGCACGCTGGCGCGCTGGGCCCGTTCGCCCTGAAAGTAGTCGTGAATGAAGGGGTGGGGGTGGCGCATGACGGCCAGCGGCTCGTCACACACCACGATGTGCTTGTCGGCCACCACGGCAATGCGGGTGCTGAGTTCAAACAGGGTGTCCAGGTCGTGCGTGACCATCACCACGGTCAGCCCCAGCTCGCGGTGCAGTGAACGCAGCAGCTGACAAAACCCGTCCGAACTGCCGGGGTCCAGCCCGGCGGTCGGCTCGTCCAGCAGCAGCAGGGGCGGGTCCATCACCAAGGCGCGAGCCAGCGCGACGCGCTTGACCATGCCGCCCGACAAATCAGAAGGCATTTTTTGCGCCTGGGAGGGGTCCAAGCCCACCATCTGGAGCTTGACCATGGCCACGTCGTTGATCAGTGACTGCGGCAAGGTGCCGAGTTCGCGCAGGGCAAAGGCAATGTTTTCCAGCACGGTGAAGGCGGAAAACAGCGCGCCATGCTGAAACAGCATGCCCACCCGGCTGGCCGCACCGTGCGCGCCCATCTGCGAGGCCGGCTCGCCCAGCACCGTGACCGAGCCCCGGGCCGGGCTGGTGAGGCCGAGAATCTGGCGCAGCAAAACGGTCTTGCCGCTGCCCGACCCGCCGACGATGGACAGAATTTCTCCGGCCTCGATGCGCAGGTTCAGGTCTTTGTGAATCGTGACCTCCCCCGTGCCACTGGGAAAGGTGGACCACAGGCCCTGAATGTCGACCAAAGGCGGGGCGCTGGAACTCATATGCCAACCTCCTTGAAGACGATGGCAAACAGCGCGTCCACCAAAATCACCATGGTGATGGAGGTGACCACCGAGGCCGTGGTGCCCGCGCCCAGGCTCTCGGTGTTGGGTTTGACCCGCAAGCCGTAGTGGCAGCCAATCATCGCGATCAGCAGGCCAAACACCATCGATTTGCTCAAGGCCAGTGTCAGGTTGGCAATGTCCACCGCACGCGGCAAGGCCGAAAAGAAGTAAGACGGTGTCACGCCCATCACCAAATCTGCGGCCAGCATGCCGCCAAACAGGGCGGCCATGGTGGTCCACACCGTGAGCAATGGCATCACCAGGGCCAGCGCCAGCGCGCGTGGCATGACCAAGCGGGCGCCGCGGGGAATGCCCATCACCCGCATGGCGTCCAGCTCTTCGGTGACCCGCATCACCCCAATTTGCGCCGTGATGGCCGAGCCGGAGCGTCCCGCAATCAAAATCGCGGCCAGTACCGGGCCCAACTCCCGAATCAGGGAGACTCCCAAAATGTTCACGATGAAGGTGTCAGCGCCAAACTGGCGCAGCTGCAGCGACATCAGGTAGGCCATGACCACGCCAATCAAAAAACCCACCATGGCTGTGATGGGCAAGGCGGTGGCGCCAATGCGGTACAGGTGGCCCGACACGTCGCGCCACGGCCCTTTGCTCGGCGCGCGCACCAGTTGCACCAAGTCCAGCAGCAGCTGCCCGGCCAGCCGAGTCATGTCCCGCAGGTGCTCAATCGCCACCCACACGGCGGCGCCCAGCGACAGAAACAACTGCCACAGCGTCGGCGGGGGTAAGACGGGTGGGTCCACGGTGTACTGCGCCACGCGCGTCAACATGGGCTTGTGAGAGTCGTCCATTTGAAGGCCGACGGGCCATTGGCGTCCCCAGGCATTCCAGAGCAACTGGGCACCCGTGTGGTCCAGGCGCTCAAGCGCCCGCAAATCCCAGTGAGTGGGCTTGGCCGCGACTGCGTCAGGGGCAGACAAGCCCGCCTGAATCAGCCGCCACGCTTGAGGCTCAGCCAGTCGCGCCGCTGTCCAACAGCCAGACACCACCAAGCCCGGTCCATCCGGTGTGGTTTGGAGCGAGAGGCGAGGGGTGTCGTCCGTCATGAAAAGCGAAGAGGGCTGGGTCGGGCCAGGAGTGAGGGTGGGTCATCGTAACGCCAAAGCCCCAAAATCCAGACAAGCTGTGGGTTCGCACTGCACGGTGCGCGGCGACTTGGCTCAAAATCAAAGGTTGGGGATCGGTTCAAGCCACACTGTGGCTCTTGCAATGGAGAAACATCATGAGTCAGTTGAAGAGACAAAACCTGAAGGCAAGGCCAGCGCCAGTTGCAGATGTGGTGGTTCGATGAGCACGTCGTTCGACTACATCATCATTGGCGCCGGCACGGCGGGTTGTCTGTTGGCGAATCGGCTGTCTGCCGACGCCAGCAAACGGGTGTTGCTGATTGAGGCAGGCCCCAAGGACAACTATCACTGGATCCATGTGCCGGTGGGCTATCTGTATTGCATCGGCAATCCCCGCACGGACTGGTTGTTCCAAACCGAGCCGGACGCCGGGCTCAATGGCCGTACCCTGCGCTACCCCCGAGGCAAGACGCTGGGAGGGTGCAGCAGCATCAACGGCATGATTTACATGCGGGGCCAGGCCCGCGACTATGACCAGTGGGCGCAACTCACGGGCGATGCGGCATGGGGCTGGGATCAGGTTTTGCCCAGCTTCAAGCAGCACGAGGACCACCACAAGGGTGCCACCCCACTGCACGGTGCTGGCGGCGAATGGCGCGTGGACAAGCAGCGCCTGCGCTGGGATGTGCTGGACGCCTTTGCCTTGGCGGCACAGCAGGCCGGCATTCCCGCCACCCCGGACTTCAATCAGGGCGACAACGAAGGTGTGGGCTACTTTGAGGTGAATCAGAAGGCAGGTTGGCGGTGGAATACCGCCAAGGCATTTTTGCGCCCGACCTGTGTCAATCGGCCCAATTTTGAGATGTGGACGTCGGCCCAGGTGGCCCAGTTGTTGTTCGAAACCCGGGCGGACGGCACAAAGCGTTGCACGGGCGCCAGCGTCTGCGTCAACGGCGAGATGGTGACGGCCACATCGCATGGCGAGGTGATCTTGAGTGCGGGCAGCATTGGCTCGCCTCACCTCCTTCAACTGTCGGGCATTGGGCCGGCGGCGGTGTTGCAGAAGCACGGTGTCGAGGTTCAGCACGACGCACCGGGTGTAGGGGCCAATCTGCAAGATCACCTTCAGATCAGGGCCGTGTTCAAGGTGGCAGGTGTGCCAACGCTCAATACACAAGCCAACTCCTTGTGGGGCAAGGCCAAGATTGGACTGGAATACGCTCTCAAGCGAACCGGCCCCATGAGCATGGCGCCCTCGCAATTGGGTGCATTTACCCGGAGTGACCCGGCCCAGCCGCACCCCAATCTGGAATACCACGTGCAGCCCCTGAGTCTGGAGGCGTTTGGCGAGCCGTTGCACGGCTTCAACGCCTTCACCGCCAGTGTCTGCAATCTGAATCCGACCAGTCGGGGCTCGGTGACCCTCAAAAGCCCGCGCTTTGACGCGGCCCCGGCCATTGCCCCGAACTACCTGAGCACCGAGGTGGATCGCAAGGTGGCAGCGGACTCGCTTCGGGTCACGCGCCAGATCGTGGCGCAACCCGCCTTGCAAAAATACCAACCCCAGGAGTGGAAGCCGGGCACGCAGTTTCAAACGGACGAAGAACTCGCCAAGCTGGCGGGCGACATCGCCACCACCATCTTCCACCCCGTGGGCACGACCAAAATGGGCCGGGCCGATGACCCGATGGCGGTGGTGGATTCGCGCCTGCGGGTGCGCGGACCCGGCGGATTGATTGGCGGTTTGCGCGTGGTCGATGCGGGTGTGATGCCTTTGATCACCAGCGGCAATACCAATTCCCCCACACTCATGCTGGCAGAAAAAGCCGCGCAGTGGATTGTTCAGGACGCAAAGGGCCAGCGCTGAGGCCATTCGCGTGAGGGTAAGTCCTGATGCCAAAGCACCACAAATTGATTAAATTATGGGCATTCGACGACGGGCCTATGGCTTGCTGAAGGAGAGGCCCAGGAGACAAAGCCCACAGGGCAACAAAAATAACGCATCCTCGATGATTCGTTTGAAAAAGGCACCGCTAATCCCGGTGCCTTTTTTCATGCCATTTCGGCTTTTTTCGCTTGTCTGGTATGCGCAGGCAGCTATTGAATCAATAGCGCTTGCGAGGCCGACCCGGGTGAGACAATCTCGCCATGGATATGTTGATTGTTTCAATGGCGTCGCTGCTGGCCGGGTTTGTCGACTCGATCGTGGGCGGCGGCGGCCTGATTTTGACCCCCGCCTTGTTCGCGACGTTTCCCGCAGCCCACCCCGCCACCTTGTTTGGCACCAACAAAGGGGCATCCGTCTGGGGAACGGGCTTTGCCACCCTGCAGTTCAGCCGCCGGGTCGAAATGCGTTGGGCCTCCCTGTTGCCCGCTGCCGGGGCTGGTTTCGTCGCCTCCTTTGCCGGTGCGTGGCTGGTGACCATTGTTTCCCCGGAATTTTTGCGCAAACTGTTGCCCGTCATTTTGCTGGCCGTGCTGATTTACACACTGGTGAACAAGCGCTTGGGGCACTCCCACGCGCCCCGCTACGCGGGATCGCAAGAGGCCTACATCGCCGCTGGCATTGGTGCTGTTATCGGGTTTTATGACGGGTTTTTTGGACCAGGAACGGGTAGCTTTCTGGTGTTTTTGTTTGTGCGCTTGCTGGGCTACGACTTTCTCAGTGCGTCTGCCGCAGCCAAGCTGATCAACACGGCCACCAATGTGGCTGCCTTGGGCTTATTCGTCGTCAAGGGCCACATCTGGTGGCATTTCGTCATCGTGATGGCGGTGGCCAATGTGGTCGGCAGTTTGTTGGGAACCCGCATGGCCCTGAAGCACGGCACGGGTTTTGTCCGTGGTTTTTTCATTGTTGTGGTGAGCGCCCTGATTTTGAAGACGGGCTATGACGCCTTTCTTCGCTAAATGCGGTTTCAGGGCAGGGCTTGCTGGGTGTCAACGGCTATCATCCGACGTCAGATTGGGAGGCTGTTCAACAGGACTGCCTGTTTCGCATCAAGAGGCTTGAACGCCCCCCGCGGAGAATAAATGCGTTATCAAGAGTCAAAAGAGCAAAGCGCAGAATTGCTGCGCCAAGTCATTGCCCTCATGGGGCAGCACGATGCGCCGTTTAATCCCATTTCATTCACTGTCTGGTACGAATATGTATCTGGCATGAATTCATGGTTGACCCAAGCGGTGGCGCAGGCCTTGGTGACTGAGAAACGCCTGAGCGGCTCGACCCTGCTGCGGCTTTACCAGGAGGGCGTCGCAGAGGTCGACCCCTCAACCATGTACAAAATTGCCAATGACTTGCAGGAAACCATGGCGGGCATGGGGGAGCAGGCTTCGCGAACCGCTCAGTGCGCAGGGCAGTTTGATGAGCAGTTGCAAGGGCTCAATACCGCCTTGCGCACCAGCGATTCGAGGAATGTGCCCTCGTTGATTTCGCAAGCGCGGGAGGGGACGGCCCTGATGCGAAGTTCGGTGGCTGAGTTGGAGCAGCAGGTGGCGGCCAGTCGCGACGAAATTGCGCGTCTACAAAGTGAGCTGGTTCGAGTGCGTGACGAGGTCCTGCTGGACCCGCTCACGCAGGTACTCAACCGACGCGGTTTTGACGAAAAACTGGCGGCGATGGTCGCCAAGGCGCCTGAGCCTGGCCGCGCGCATGGCTTGGTCATGCTCGATATCGATCACTTCAAGCAAGTCAATGACACCCATGGCCATGTCATGGGTGACCGGGTGCTTCAAGCGATTGGTGAGGTGTTGAGATCTTGCGTGACTGACAAAGCCTGGTCAGTGGCGCGTTTCGGTGGCGAGGAATTCGCCATTTTGATGCCTAACACCTCAGCGAGTGAGGCGCGGAAAATCGCGGAGTTGGTGCACCAGCGCACCCGAGCCATGCGAATTCGCGATCGGCGCACCAAAGAGGTGGTGTTGAATGTGACTGTTTCGGGTGGGGTTGCCGTCATGCACCCTGACGACGACGCACAGCGGTTGATTGTCCGTGCAGACACCGCTCTCTACCAGTCCAAAAAAGCAGGGCGGGACCGGGTGACCTGCGCCTGATGGGCTGATCAGCGCGCGGGGCGACTTGAAGCGACGGGGTCTGCCGAGCTGTCGGCGGGCGTGGCTTCTGGATGCTGCGGTGGCCACGGCATGTCCGCCACCAACCGGGGTTTACCCATCGGGGGGCCGACTTTTCCCACTTTAACGGCCGCCATATCCTGTTCGCTGGGGTATTGGCCCAAAAGCCAGTAATCAAAAACGCGCCGTGCGATGGGCGCCGCATGCGCTGAGCCAAAGCCCGCGTTTTCAACAATCACTGCCAAGGCAATTTGAGGATCGTCGGCCGGCGCGAAGGCGACGTAGAGCGAGTGGTCACGCTTGTGCTCCTCCAGCTTGGACGCGTTGTATTTGCTTTTTTGGCTCAGTCCCACCGCTTGGGCGGTGCCAGTCTTGCCGCCGGAGGAGTAGCCCGCGCCGGCGAATACGAACCTTGACGTTCCGTCCAAGGTGACCCCCACCATGGCTTTGCGAATGACTTCGATGTTTTGGGGCTTGTAGCCCAAGTTGACGGGGGGCTGTGCGGGAACAGCCACGCGGGCATGGGTGCTGGCGTCACGCGTGGCAATCACGAGCTGAGGCTTGCGGGTGATACCGTTGTTGGCCAATGTTGCCATGGCATGGGCCACTTGCAGCATCGTGAAGCTGTTATAGCCTTGGCCAATGCCCAGTGAAATGGTCTCGCCTGAATACCACTTCTGCTGGGCGCGATTTTTGTAATAGGCGCGCTTCCAGTCCTGGCTTGGCAAAACGCCGCGCACTTCGCCATTGATGTCGATGCCCGTGATTTGCCCAAAACCAAGTGGCTTCATGAAGTCGTGAATCGCGTCCACCCCCATCTCGTTGGCCAGCGAATAAAAGTACACATTGCTCGACTCGACAATGGCCCGATTCATGTCCATGATGCCGCCTCGCTCATTTTCAGGACTGCCGAACCGGCGGCCGCCAAACATGAAAAATCCGGGATCGTTGATTTGGGTGCTCGCAGACCGTTTGCCCGTTTCCAGGGCGGCCAACGCCATAAAGGGTTTGTAGGTGGAGCCTGGCGGATAGGTGCCGCGCAGCGCCCGGTTGAGCAGCGGTTTGTCGGGTGATTCGTTCAGGCCTTTCCAGCTTTCGGAGTCAATGCCGTCGACAAACAAATTAGGGTCAAACGTGGGCTTGCTGACGAACGCCAGGACTTCACCAGTTTTGGGGTCCAAGGCGACCAAAGCGCCCCGGCGCTCGCCAAACATCTCTTCAATCAGGCTTTGCAGCTTGATGTCGATGGACAGCATGACGGTGTCCCCGGGTGTCGATGGGGTGCTGGCCAGTCGCCGCGTGGCATAACCGCCTGCCGAAGTTTCCATGGAGTCGACCCCGGTGGTGCCGTGCAACCGTGTCTCGAAACTTTGTTCGACACCTAGCTTTCCAATGTACTCGGTACCACGGTAGTTGGCCTGTTCTTCCGAGTCGTCAAGACGGTCTTTTTCGGCCCGGTTGATACGACCGATGTAGCCAATGACATGACTGGCCAGTTCGCCAAACGGGTAGTTCCGAAACAGTCGGGCCTTGATTTCCACACCCGGGAATCGGTACCTTTGGGCGGCAAAGCGGGCGACTTCTTCGTCACTCAGGCGGTTGCGCAGCGGCAAGGACTCAAAGTTTTTGGCTTCGTCGCGCAAGCGTTTGAAGCGCCGCCGATCACGTGGCGTGATCTCCACCAGTTGGGACAAGTCGTCGATGGTCTGTTCCAGGTCACCCACACGAGAAGGCGTGATCTCCAGTGTGTAAGCTGAATAGTTGGTGGCCAGAACAACCCCGTTTCGATCCAGAATCAAGCCCCGGTTGGGCACCACAGGGATCACGGCCGTACGGTTGCTTTCAGCCTGCTCGAGCAAATCCTGATGACGAATGACCTGCAGATAAACCAGCCGGGCGGCGACCAAGGAGAAGCAGAAAACCACCATCAAACTGGCGGCCACCACCCGGACGCGAAACCGCGATAGATCGGCTTCGACGTTGCGCAATACGGTCATGGATGGGAGGTCCCCATGTCAAAGTGGTCGATGCGCATCAGGGTTAGGGGCTCTCTTTTGCGGCATTAGCAAAAGAACGCTCACGACAGGCCATAGCAAAGATTCCAGGACCGGGGCAAGCAAGATCCAAAAGCCTGGGAATTTGCCCCCAGCGAGCAAGCGAACCAGCAGCTCAATGGCATGAGCGGCCACAAAGAGCGGAAGAATCTGCAGCGCCTGCGACGGCACGCCAAACCAAAGCAGTCGGCGATGGATCGCAATGGCCAGGAAACTGAGCACCGAATAGGCGAGTGCATGTTGGCCCAGCATGGAGCCTTGATGCACGTCAACGAACAGGCCGAACACGAAGGCGGCACCAATGCCAACCCGCCTGGGCTGATGGACGGTCCAAAAGACCAGCGACAAAGCCAACAAGTCAGGCATCCACGCGGCGCGGCCCCAGAGCCCCATATTGAGCAGCATGTTGAGCGCAAGTGCGATGAGCAGCGTGCTCCAGATGAAAAACGGGCTGGCCGGTAGCAATAGCTGTTGCCCGGGTCGCATGATCATGGGCGCAGTCCTTTTCGAGAGGCGCCACCGGTGGTTGGCAACTCGGGTCGGGGGGCAATTTGAGGGCCGACAGGCGTCAAAATCATCACATGTCGAACGCCACCGACTTGGGCCAGGGGCGTACAGGTGATTCTGGCAAAGGCCGTGTCGGCGCGTCGCTCGACTTTTTCAACCACGGCGACCGGCAAACCGGCGGGGTAAACGCCGTCAACGCCGCTGGTGGTGAGTTGGTCGCCTGCTTGAACATCCGCACTGGCCGCCATGAAGCGTAACTCCAGCGAGTTGGCGCGGGCACTGGGGTCGCC
The DNA here is from genome assembly GCA_963781205.1 of uncultured beta proteobacterium. GTDB lineage: Bacteria > Pseudomonadota > Gammaproteobacteria > Burkholderiales > Burkholderiaceae_C > Rhodoferax. Next base: position 79,013 of record CAWAFG010000039.1, read on the forward strand.
AAACACCAAGCCCCGGGCTCCGGTTCGGGTGTTGAGCACTGGAATGGCCTGGTCGCGGTCGATGATCAGGGTCACCTCGCTGATCATCGGGTACACGCGGGTCACTTGGCCCAGAATGCCATGCTCATCCAGCACGGGTGAGCCAGGCAATGTGCCATCCACGGAACCACGGTCCACGATGACTTTGTGGGTGTAGGGGTCGGCAGCGTCGTAAAGCACCTGAGCCGAATGCGCAGGGGTTGTCAAACGCGCGCGCAATCCCAGCAGATCTCTCAGTCGGGCATTTTCAAGCGCCAATTGCTCAACCTGGTTGGCGCGTTGAGACTGCAACGTGAGTTGGCGTTGCGCCGCTTCTTCGTTGGTTTGCGCTTGCTTGAGTGACTCGAAATACTGGCCGCCTGTTTGAGCCCAGATCACGGGCTGCATCACGGTCCATTGGACGGGGTACAGCACGGTCGCAACGGCAACGCGCAGGGGTTGAGCGATCTGAAGCCGCGTGTCGGCGACCATCAGGAACAGCGCGAGTGCGCTGAATAACGTCAGTTTGGACAGGGCGGAGGGGCCCTGTCTGAAAAATGGGGGGGGTGTTCCGTCCAGCGTACCTAGTGGCATCGCTGCTTCCCGACGTTATTCGTTGGTGAAAATGGAGCCAAGGCGCTCCATTTGTTCCAGCGCAATGCCGCAACCGCGCACCACGCAAGTCAGCGGATCTTCAGCCACGAGGACGGGAAGGCCGGTCTCTTCGTTCAGCAGGCGATCCAGGTCGCGCAACAAGGCGCCACCACCGGTCAGCATCATGCCCCGGTCCGCAATATCGGCGCCAAGTTCGGGTGGTGTTTGCTCCAGCGCGTTTTTGACGGCTGAGACAATGTTGTTGATGGGGTCGGTCAGGGCTTCCAGAATCTCGTTGCTGGAGATCGTGAAGCTGCGCGGCACGCCTTCGGACAAGTTACGGCCACGGACTTCCATTTCCCGAACTTCGCTGCCGGGGAATGCCGAGCCAATGTTCTTCTTGATGGCTTCTGCTGTGGGCTCACCAATGAGCATGCCGTAGTTGCGACGGATGTAGTTGATGATGGCGTCGTCAAAACGGTCGCCACCCACCCGCACACTGCCTTTGTAGACCATGCCACCCAAAGAGATCACGCCCACTTCGGTGGTGCCTCCGCCAATGTCCACGACCATGGAGCCGCTGGCTTCACTGACGGGCAAGCCGGCGCCAATGGCTGCTGCCATCGGTTCTTCAATCAGGTACACATCGCTGGCACCGGCGCCCAGCGCCGATTCACGAATGGCACGGCGCTCAACCTGGGTGGATCCACAGGGAACGCAAATGATGATGCGGGGGCTGGGGCGAAAGATGCTGCGCGGGTGCACCATCTTGATGAACTGCTTGAGCATCTGCTCGGTCACCGTGAAGTCGGCAATCACGCCGTCTTTCATGGGGCGAATGGCTTCGATGTTGCCTGGGACCTTGCCCAGCATCGCTTTGGCCTCTTTACCGACGGCCTGGATGGTCTTTTTGCCTTGTGGGCCGCCTTCGTGGCGAATGGCAACGACGGACGGTTCGTCCAGCACAATGCCTTTGTCACGTACGTAGATCAGGGTGTTGGCGGTGCCAAGGTCAATGGCCAGGTCAGTGGAGAAGTACTGACGAAATGCTCCGAACATTAAAATTCCTCTCGGGCATGGCCTGCACTTCGGCAAGCCATCACCACTGGTTGACGGGTTCAAAATTAGTACATTTCTGGCCAGAAATTGCGGTTTTGCAAGCGCGCGGCCAAAGGCGGGATAATACCCCATCCCTTATGAACAACCTGACCGGACACGCTTCTTTGCAAGCGTGTTACACCCGGTTTCCTATGAAAATCTGCCATGTCCCTGACTTCTGATGACATCGCTCGCATCGCCAATTTGGCAAGGCTTGAACTCAAGTCTGATGAAAGTGAGCGCATGCTGACTCAAATTAATGGATTTTTTGAGATTGTTGAGAAGATGCGCGCCGTCGATACCTCGGGTATCGAGCCTCTGGCGCATCCGGTGGCGGTCATTCAAGACATCGCCCTGCGCTTGCGTGAGGACGTGGTGAGCGAACCCAACAACATTGAAGCCAACCAGCGCAACGCACCCGCCGTCGAGAACGGTTTGTTTCTTGTGCCCAAGGTGATCGAATAAAAAGAACACACGATGACGAACGCAACATCTGAACTCCATCACCTGACCGTCACGCAGCTGGCCCGCCAACTGCGTGATCGCAAGGTCTCAGCCGTCGAAACGGCTCAGCACTTTTTGGCGCGGGCCAAGGACCACGCCGACTTGGGTGCGTTTCTCGATATCAATGAGGAAGCCACGCTGGCGCAAGCCCGCCAGGCAGATGATTTGTTGGCGCAAGGTGCGTCAGACACACTGCCCGCCTTGACGGGCGTGCCTTTGGCTCATAAAGACATCTTTGTGACCCGCGACTTTGTCACGACTGCGGGTTCCAAAATGCTCACCGGCTATCGCTCACCGTTTGATGCCACGGTGGTTCAGCGCTTGGCGTCTGACGGTGTCGTCACCTTGGGCAAGCTGAACTGCGATGAATTCGCCATGGGTTCGGCTAACGAGAACTCGGCGTTTGGGCCTGCTAAAAACCCTTGGGATACCACCCGCACGCCGGGCGGATCGTCGGGTGGCAGCGCCGCCGCCGTGGCTGCCCGTCTGGCGCCAGCTGCGACGGGGACTGACACCGGTGGATCGATCCGCCAACCGGCTTCGTTTTGCGGCATCACCGGCATCAAGCCGACCTACGGGCGCGCCTCTCGCTACGGCATGGTGGCTTTTGCATCGAGCTTGGATCAAGCCGGGCCCATGGCCCGCACGGCCGAAGACTGCGCGGTGTTGTTATCCGCTATGTGCGGCCCCGATCTGGACCGCGACTCCACGTCGCTTGACGTGCCGGCTGAGAATTTTGGTCGCAACTTGAATGACTCTCTGGATGGATTGCGAGTTGGCGTGCCGACGGAGTTCTTTGGCGACGGCCTGGCCCCCGATGTGCGCAGCGCTGTGGATGCGGCCTTGAAAGAGTTGGAGGCGCTGGGCGCGCGCTTGGTGCCAATTTCGCTGCCGCGCACGGAGTTGTCGATTCCGGTGTACTACATCATTGCGCCCGCCGAAGCGTCCAGCAACCTCAGCCGATTTGACGGCGTCAAGTTTGGTCACCGGGCCGACAAGTACACCGATTTGATCGACATGTATAAGAAAACCCGGGCCGAAGGCTTTGGCGATGAGGTGAAACGCCGCATCATGACCGGCGCTTATGTGCTGTCACACGGCTATTACGATGCCTATTACCTCCAGGCCCAAAAAATTCGCCGCATGATTGCCGATGATTTCCAGCAAGCCTTCAAGGTCTGCGATGTCATCGCAGGGCCTGTGGCCCCCACGGTGGCCTGGAAGCTGGGTGAGAAAAGCAAAGACCCCGTGGCCAACTACTTGGCAGACATTTTCACCTTGCCGGGTTCACTGGCGGGCCTGCCGGGCATGAGTTTGCCGGTGGGCTTTGGCCATGCGGGCATGCCTGTGGGCATACAGTTGCTAGGCAACTATTTTCAGGAAGCGCGCCTCCTTAATACGGCGCACCGTTTTCAGCAAGCCACCGACTGGCACACACAGACACCGGAGGGCTTTTGACATGAGTGAAACCGTGAATCCATTTGAAGCCCAACAACAGGGCCGTCCGACCGGCCCACTGGTGTCCGGTTATGAAGTCATCATCGGCTTTGAAACACACGCCCAGTTGTCCACCGCCAGCAAGATATTTAGCCGGGCCGCCACTGCGTTTGGCGCTGCGCCCAACACGCAGGCCTGTGCCGTGGATTTGGCCTTGCCGGGCACTTTGCCAGTGATGAACAAGGGCGCGGTTGAGCGGGCCATTCAGTTTGGCTTGGCCGTGAACTCCCTGATTGCGCCGCGCAGCGTTTTTGCGCGCAAGAACTACTTTTATCCCGACCTGCCCAAGGGTTACCAAATCAGTCAGTTTGAAATACCGGTGGTGCAGGGCGGGGATGTTGAGTTCTTTTTGGGCGACGAAAAACGTTCCGTGCGTTTGGTGCGCGCCCATCTGGAAGAGGACGCGGGCAAGTCTTTGCACGAAGACTTTATTGGCCAGACCGGCATTGACCTGAACCGTGCGGGCACGCCTTTGCTGGAGATCGTGACCGAGCCGGATATGCGCTCCAGCGCCGAGGCCGTTGCCTACGCAAAAGAGTTGCACAAAATTGTGACCTGGATCGGCATTTGCGACGGCAACATGCAAGAGGGCAGCTTCCGCTGTGACGCGAACGTGTCCGTGCGCAAACCAGGCGAAGCGCTGGGCACCCGGCGTGAGATCAAGAACCTGAACAGTTTCAAGTTCATGCAGCAGGCCATCGACTACGAAGTTCGGTGGCAGATTGAGCAGATTGAAGACGGTCACGCCATCCAGCAGGCCACGGTGTTGTTCAACCCGGACACAGGCGAGACCCGGGCCATGCGTACCAAAGAAGACGCGGCCGATTACCGCTATTTCCCCGACCCCGATTTGCCACCCTTGGTGATTGCCGACGAGTGGGTGCAGCGGGTGCGTTCTGAAATGACGGAGTTGCCGCGTGTCATGGCGCAGCGCTTTGTGTCAGATTTCGGACTGTCTGAGTACGACGCCAATGCGTTGACGCAATCGAGGGCCGTGGCGGCTTATTTCCAAAGTGCTGCTGCCATTTGTGGGCAACCCAAGTTGGCCGCCAATTGGACGCTGGGCGAGGTCTCTGCGCTGATGAATCGACTGGATGTCAATATTGATGACGTGCTCATTCCTATCCCAACGGCGCTGGGTGAGCTGCTCAAGCGAGTCGCCAACGGTGGTTTGACCAGCAGTTCAGTCAAAGTGGCGTTTGCCGAAATGTGCACGCGGCAGGTATCCGTGATGGACGACCTGGCAGCCTTCATTGATCAAATCATTGAAGACAAAGACTTGAAGCCGATGAATGACTCTGGCGAATTGGAAAAGATCGTCGACGACGTGCTGGCCGCCAACCCGAAGAATGTAGATGAGTACAAAGCGGGCAACGGCAAGGCTTTGAACGCTTTGGTGGGCCAAATCATGAAGGGCAGCAAAGGCAAAGCCAACCCGCAACAGGTGAACGACCTCCTGCGCAAAAAACTGGGTTGAAACGATGCGCTCTGCCTTTGATGCAGGGCGCCTTGGCCTTATCTGGAAGCGGCGGAGTGGAGGTTCCACAGCTGCTTCAGGCGCACCAGTTCCTCGTCAAACCGGGCGTTGATGCGTCGGGTTTCGGCGTCCAAATCGCTCACAAACCGCCGTTGCACAATCAGGCTCTGGCTGAGGTCTTCAGACTGCCTGCGCAGTGAAGGCGGGGCCTTGCTGGGGTCTTTGACGTAAAACTCGAATTCAGTCGTCAGGGCCGCTTGTTGGCGCAGCAGCTCTTCCATTCGGCTTTCCACCGCGTGCCTGACGACGCCCACTTGGGTCAGCGCTTCTTGCCGCTCTTTGTCATGAACAGACTGGTTGGGGTAACGAATCAACAGCGCCTTGTCCCGACGCTTCTCTTCGTTCTGCCGGGCCCGTTCTTCCAATTCCACCTTGCGTTTGGCCTCTAGTTCGGAACGTTCTTGGGCCGTCAATGCGGGGGCAATCCGAGATTTGACGGTGCCGCTGGGGTTGAGAACCACTTGTTCACGGTCGTTGCAGGCAGAGATGGGTCGGTCCGAAGTGAGCTTGCGGCCTTGGGCATCCGTGCAGGTGTAGATGCCCTGTATGGGGGGGGACTGCGCCATGGCAGGTGCCATCGTCCCGACGGTTCCCAGTAGCAGCAGGCCTTGGCTGGCGCTCGCAAGACCGCGCCTCAACAAAAGCAACACTGATCGGGGCATGACTATCCTTCGTTGACACCATAACGTTGTCGGTAAGCCAAAACGCGTTGATGGTCGGCGGCTAAGCCGTCAGCACTGTGGCTTTCCAGATATTGCATTAGATCAGAGAGCTTCGCAATGGCGCAAACCTGCATTCCCAGCTGGTTCTTCACGTACTGCACGGCGCTGTGATCCACGTCCTGCCCGTTTTCGGTCGCCTTTTCCTGGCGGTCCAGCGCGATGACCACTGCGTGGGCTTTGGCGCCGGCGGCTTCGATGATGCGAATGGATTCCCGCACGGCGGTGCCAGCCGACATCACATCGTCAACAATCAGCACGCGCCCTTTCAAGGGCGCTCCGACCAAGGTGCCACCTTCGCCGTGGTCCTTGGCTTCCTTGCGGTTGTAGCTAAAGGGCACGTTGCGTCCCAGGCGCGCCAACTCAACGGCGAGCGCAGCGCCCAAAGGGATGCCTTTGTACGCGGGGCCAAAGATCATGTCGAATTCGATGCCGCTGGCCAGGAGGCGCTGCGCATAAAATTGGGCGAGTCGGCCCAGCTTGGCGCCATCGTCGAACAGGCCGGCATTGAAAAAGTAGGGGCTCATGCGACCCGCTTTGGTTTTGAATTCTCCAAAGCGAAGCACGCCGCCTTCCACCGCAAACTGTACAAAATCCTGGGCCAACGCATCATGTGATGGGGTGGGTTCAGCGCTAGTTGTCACACTCTCAGACATGAGGAAATCCTTGTTTAAATTAACCAGCCTCAACCTCAACGGTATCCGCTCTGCCACCACCAAAGGCCTGGAGGCCTGGATGTCCGGCGTGAACCCGGATTGTATTTGTGTGCAAGAGGTCAAGGCGCAAGCCGCCGACATCGAGGGCCGCTTCGAAGCCCTGGCCGACCTGAACGGTTACTTCCATTTTGCGCAAAAAAAGGGTTACTCCGGCGTGGGCGTTTACACCCACCATGAGCCCAGTGATGTGATTGTGGGCTACAACTCGCCCGAGTTTGACTTGGAGGGCCGTTACGTGGAGTTGCGCTTCGACACGCCTTCCGGCAAGCGGTCCATCATCAGCAGCTACTTTCCCAGCGGGTCGTCCGGGGACGAACGCCAGCAAGCCAAGTACCGTTTCCTGGACGAGATTTACCCGCATTTGCAGCGGCTCAAGGCCGAGCGCGAGTTTGTGTTGTGTGGCGACATCAATATCGCCCACCACGAGATCGATTTGAAGAACTTCAAAGGCAATCGTAAAAACTCCGGGTTCTTGCCCGAAGAGCGCGCCTGGATGACCAAGCTGCTGGACGAGGCCGGCATGGTGGATGTCTACCGCAGCCTGCACCCAACGACGACCGACGAGGCCTACACCTGGTGGAGCAACCGGGGGCAGGCCTATGCCAAAAATGTGGGATGGCGGCTGGATTACCACCTGGCAACCCCCGCGCTGGCCGCCTCGGCGAAGCAGGCTGCGATCTACAAGGGCGAGAAGTTCTCTGACCATGCGCCGCTGACCATCGAGTACGACCTGAGTCTCTGACCACAGGCGCTGCTTAAAAAGTGCTTGACGACCGCCAACCCCGCGCGTGGGGTGTCGGCGTCGCCCGGTGCAAGTCGGGGGGACTTGCACCAAACCAGGCGGCCTTTAAACGGCGATGACCACTTTGCCAATGGCTTGTCCGCTGGACAACCGCTCGTAGGCCTTGCCAACGTCAGCCAGGCCAAACGCCATCTCGTCCAACAAAGGCTTGAGGGCACCCGCATCCACAATCTCGGCGAGTTTGGTCAAAATGGTGCCGTGCTCGTCTCGTTTGTGGTCGTGCAGCATCGGGATCAGCATAAAGACAACGTGCAGGGACAGCCCTTTGAAGTGAGCGGGCGTCAAATCCAGCTCCAGCAGTGAAACGGTGGTGGCGATGTGTCCATTCAGCGCCGCCGCTTCAAAGGAGTTCGTCAAGTTTGCACCACCAACCGAGTCGAAAACGACGTCGAAACCGGCGCCGCCCGTGTGTTTTGCCACATAGTCAGCGACCTTTTCGGTCTTGTAGTTGATGGCGGTGGCACCATAACTTTCAATGATTTTCATTGGCTTGTCGGCACTGACGGTGGCGTAGACGTCCGCGCCAAAGTGCTTGGCCAATTGCACGGCCACGTGGCCCACACCGCCTGCGCCGCCGTGAACCAGAATTTTCTGTCCGGCCTTGGCGCCGGCGCGTTGCAGTCCTTCGTAGGCGGTGATGCCCACCAGCGGCAGCGCAGCCGCCTCACGCATGGAGATGGATTTCGGCTTGCGGGCAATCAACCGGGCATCGGCCAGCATGTACTCGGCAAGCGCGCCTTGCAGGGCAGCGAGTCCACCGGCACAGCCGTAAACCTCATCGCCAGCGGCAAATTGGGTGACGCCTTCGCCGACGGCTTCAATGGTGCCGGCAAAGTCCATGCCGAGGACGGCAGGCAGATCAGGCGACAGCGGCAAATCCTTGCCCATGAGGCGGATCATGGTGTCCACCGTGTTCACGCTGGTGGCGGCAACGCGCACCAAAACATGGCCGGCTTTGACAACCGGTTGGGGCATGTCTGCCCATTGAAACTCGGCGCTGTTGCCATACTCTTTGAGGACCATTGCTTTCATGTATTTCTCCTGTTAGTTGCGGATGTGGTGCTGGCGATAAATGTATAACCCCTTAAAAGTTAATAAAAGGACCAGAAATTGAGTTCAGTACTCTGAAAATCAATATAAAAGAGTGGAGGGTTGCGAACCTCGCAGCCCAAAGGGGCTCTATTTGCCACAGGTCGTACTGGCGGCAAAGGACTACGACGGGTCTGACCGCTGCCGAGCGGCGAGAGAAAACACCAAGGATTGACATGAAGATTGGGTTGTTGGCCCAGCTGACGGGCACACAGATTGACACCATTCGCTATTACGAGCGCGAAGGCTTGTTGCCGGTCGCTGCGCGAACGCAGGGCAACTACCGCATTTATGACGAGGGGCATGTGGAGCGCCTGTCCTTTGTGCGGCATTGCCGCAGCCTGGACATGACGCTGGACGAGATTCGCGTGTTGCTGCGTTTCAAGGACGCGCCCGCCGACAACTGCGCTGCCGTGAATGAGCTACTGGACGAGCACATTGGCCACGTCGCGGAGCGCATACGAGGTCTCAAGCAGTTGGAGACGCAGCTAAAGAGTCTGCGTGCCCAGTGTCAGGACGCCCAAGATGCGGCGCACTGCGGCATTTTGACGGGCTTGTCCGACAGGGCGCGCCAGCAACCCGCCCTCAAGCCCGGCTCGGCGGGCCACGTTCATGGCACTCACCCCGGCGGGACGGCGGCTCATGCGGTGCGCAAGGGCGGCGCCACCTCCCGTTGACGCGCCGCGAAACGATCAATCTGTTGTCGGGCCATCGTGTGTTTTGTGCATCATTTCGACCTCTTGCGCCCGTCTATCAAGCGCAAGCAGCTATTGAATGTGTAGCAAATGGGCAATCAACTCCATGGGCTGAGCAAGCCGTCAATACAAGCCTCGGCCTCTCGCGTGCAGCCTGGCCAGGCCCAACAAGGCGTCCGTGAAGGGTGTGGCGACGCCAGTCAGTGTGCCCAGTTCTTTGACCACGGTGACCAATCCGTCCAGCTCAACGGACTTGCCCGCTTCCACGTCTTGCAGCATGGAGGTTTTGAAGGCGCCCAGTTTTAACGTGACGGCGTGGCGGTCTTCAGGTTGCTGGTCGATGGGGATGCCAATGCGCGCGCCAATCTCTTTGGCTTCCAGCATGACGCGAGACACAAAGTCACGCACCAGCTCGTCACCCAGAATCAGGTCGGTGGTGGCACCGGTGATGGCGCTGATGGGGTTCACCGTCATGTTGCCCCACAACTTGTACCAAATGTCCTTTTGAATCTGCTCGGACACGCTGGCCTTGAAACCCGCCTCATTCAACAAGGCTGCCAGTTGCACCACGCGTGGTGATTGCCCACCCCCGGGTTCGCCAATGATCAGACCATTGCCAAAGTGGTGGCGAATCACGCCCGGTGCGTCAATGGAAGAGCTGGCATGCACCACACAACCCACGATGTTGGCCGCGGGGATGGACTGGCCGATTTCGCCGGTGGGATCAATCGCGTGCAGCGAGGTGCCGGCCAGCGCTTGGCCAAAGCCGCTGAAAAACCACCAAGGCACGCCGTTCATGGCCGTCAGCACCACCGTGTTCGGCCCGATCAGTGGGGCGATTTGCAGCGCCACATCACGCAAGGCGGGGGCTTTGACGGCGATGACGACCAGGTCTTGCACGCCAAGTTCAGCTGGGCGGGCGCTGGCTTGCACCGGCACGCTGCGCGCTTCACCCGCCTCTTGCAGTTGAAGCCCGTTCTGCTGCAGCGCCTGCAACGTCGCGCCACGCGCCACGACACTGACTTGGCAGCCTGCTTGGGCGAGCTTGACGCCGATCCAGCCGCCAATGGCGCCGGCGCCGTAAATACATACTTTGGTGAGTGATTTTTTAGTCATTGAGGTCTCTGGCCCTTTGTAGATAGGCGCCAGTCGCTATCAAAATAGTAGCGATTGGCGCTTGAATCAAGATGAGTGATGCGCCCATTCTTGCAGAGGGGTCGATGGAATCGCGTTGCGCCCCTTTGTTGACTGTTAATTCATACAGTATCATGCCAGCCATGGCCAAAGATAAATCCGTTTTCGTCTGCTCAGAATGTGGCGGCACCAGCCCCAAGTGGCTGGGCAAGTGCCCCAGTTGCAATGCCTGGAACACCTTGGTCGAGTCCGCAGCTGAAAGCCACGCCCCCACCAAAAACCGCTTTGCAGCGCTGGCCAAAACGGCCGAAATTGCCACGCTGGGTGATATCGATGCCGTGGACATGGCGCGCACCCCCACCGGTCACGAAGAGTTGGACCGGGTGCTGGGCGGCGGCATGGTGGAAGGCGGCGTGGTCTTGATTGGCGGCGACCCGGGCATTGGCAAGTCCACCTTGCTGCTTCAGGCGCTGGATTCCTTGCAGCGCAGCGGGCAGAGCACCTTGTACGTCACGGGTGAAGAAAGCGGCGCGCAGGTCGCCTTACGGTCCCGCCGGCTGGGCTTGGATAATTCCCAGGTCAAAGTGTTGGCTGAAATCCAGCTGGAGAAAATTCTCGCCACGCTGGACGCCACACGCCCAGACATCGCCGTCATTGACTCCATTCAAACCGTGTACTCCGACCAACTGACCTCCGCCCCCGGTTCGGTGGCGCAGGTGCGTGAATGCGCGGCGCACCTGACCCGCGCGGCCAAAGCCAGCGGTGTGTGCATCGTGTTGGTGGGCCATGTGACCAAAGAAGGTGCGCTGGCCGGCCCGCGTGTGCTGGAACATATGGTGGACACCGTGTTGTACTTTGAAGGCGACACGCACAGCAGCTTTCGCTTGGTGCGGGCGATCAAAAACCGGTTTGGCGCCGTCAATGAGATTGGCGTGTTTGCCATGACCGAAAAAGGGCTGAAAGGCGTTTCCAACCCCAGTGCGATCTTTCTGAGCCAACACTCCGAACCCGTGCCGGGTAGCTGTGTCATGGTCACGTTGGAGGGCACGCGCCCCATGCTGGTCGAAATTCAGGCCTTGGTCGACACCGGCGGCCCGTCACCCCGGCGCTTGAGCGTGGGTCTGGACAAAGACCGTCTTGCCATGTTGCTGGCCGTGTTGCACCGCCATGCCGGTGTGGCGTGCATGGACCAGGATGTGTTTGTGAACGCCGTGGGCGGCGTGCGCATCAGCGAGCCCGCGGCTGACTTGGCGGTGCTGCTGGCCATCACGTCCAGCTTGCGGGGCAAGCCGCTGCCCAAGGGCTTTTTTGCGTTTGGAGAGGTGGGTTTGGCAGGGGAGGTGCGACCGGCGCCAAGAGGTCAAGAACGACTGAAAGAAGCAGCGAAGCTGGGGTTCAGTGTGGCGGTGGTGCCCAAGGCGAATGTGCCTAAAAAACCGATTGACGGTTTAACCATCCATGCGGTCGAGCGGGTCGAGCAGGCTATGGAAGTGGTGCGCTCACTGACGTGAGAGCGCTGCGCGACGGCCACCGCCCGGGTGACCGCGTGCAGAAACAGCGCGGTTGGCTTACTGGCTTGGCGCTGGGCCACGTCCGGCCAAATGGCGGAATGTGATGCGACCCTTGGTCAAGTCGTAAGGGGACAGTTCGAGCGACACTTTGTCTCCCGCCAAAATACGGATGTGGTGCTTGCGCATTTTGCCGCCGGTGTAGGCGATGAGCTGGTGGCCGTTGTCCAGGGTCACGCGAAAACGCGAGTCTGGCAAAACGTCGGTCACCATGCCGCTCATCTCAATCAGTTCTTCCTTAGCCATTGTCTTTACTCCGTTAAATCTTAAAAATCTCATGGTCCGGCTTGGGCCGAACCATTGGGTCCAATAATCTGGGGCGGGCAAGCACCGCCAATTGGCAGTGCCCGCGGGCCTGTTAACTTCAGTTCAAACGCTCATTCACCCAGATCACGCCTTGTTGGGTGGCGTAATTCAGGGCCGCAGTGTCGCAGCCAAAGCTAGGCGTGAAACGCATCACCCTGTCATGTGTGCCGCGACCGCGACCCGACCGGATGGACACCGATGCGGCAAAACGCCCGTCATCGAGTTGTTTGCTGAGAGGCGAGACAAGGTACTTGCCTATCTCGATATTACTTATCATTTTATTCATTCATCCATGCGCCGTGACACTCCGTCACGGTTAGCAACTAAAAAAACTGGAAATTCGACCTGTTTGAGGTCGGTACGTACTTGGTCCGGATCATTTTTGCCACGTTCGTGAGCCAACGTGGCAGCCCTTGAATGGCGTGATGTCAACGGATGTACTTTGGGCATTGTTGATGTGGCTATCAACAATCGAGGCGTTTGAGTCGCGCCCCGTGCACTGTGTCATCCGGGAAGTTGGAGATGCTGGGTCTGCTATGGCGCAAACCAGAAAATTGTCACGCTATATAAGCGATAAACCTAACCAGGTGCCGGATTATACCCTTTGGTAGCTATAGCTGTCAGAAGTCACGCTGGCGAGCCCGGCTGTGTTCCTTCTTTGATGTCTTAAGAAAGGCTTAATCTGCCGCACACGCCGCGCTGGCATGATGCGTGGATACCTTGCGGGAGCTGAATTGATGCGCATATTGCTGGCTGAAGACGATGAAATGTTGGGCGATGGTTTGCGTGCGGGTTTGCGCCAGCAAGGCTTTCTGGTGGACTGGGTGCGCGACGGCAACGCCGCCGAGCGGGAGTTGACCTCGGGCGATTACGCCGCCGCCGTGCTCGATCTGGGCTTGCCGTTCAAGGACGGGTTGGAGGTTCTGAAGACTTTGCGTGAGCGAAAAATCAACACGCCGGTGCTGGTGCTGACCGCCCGGGATGGCGTGCCTGACCGCATTCAAGGTCTGGACCTGGGCGCCGACGATTATGTCGTCAAGCCGGTGGATCTGTTCGAGTTGGGGGCGCGCCTGCGTTCTCTGGTGCGACGCTCGCACGGGCAGATTCAGGGGGCCTTGCGTTGTGGCACTGTCGCGCTGGACCCCGCCGCCCACCAGGTAACTATTGGCGGCGAGTTGGTCAATTTGGCCACGCGCGAGTTTGATTTGCTGCATGCGCTGATGCTCAATGCGGGCCGCGTCATGTCGCGCGAGCAATTGGAGCAACAACTTTACAGCTGGGGTTATGAGGTAGAAAGCAACACCATCGAGGTGCATATTCACCACCTTCGCCGCAAGTTGGGCGCCGAGCTCATTCAAACCATTCGCGGCGTGGGCTACACCATGGCGCGCACTCAAGCGTAGAAATGATTCGAATTCCCCGACCCAAATCGTTGCAGGCCCGCTTGCTGGTCATGCTGCTTGGGGTGGTGGCCGTGGTCTGGATGGGCGCTGCGCTGTTGACCTGGGTGGACGCCCGCCACGAGCTCGACGAGTTGCTGGATGGGCATTTGGCCCAAGCCGCCGCCTTGCTGGTGGTGCAGCAGACCCAGGCCTTGCATGACGATGATGATGGCGTCGTGGACGGACCGTCTTTGCACAAGTACGCGCCCCGCGTGGCCTTTCAGGTGTTTCACGAAGGCCACCTGGTGATGCGCTCATCCAATGCGGCTGCCAAACCGATGTCTTCCCGCGATGAGGGGTTTTCCAGTGAATCGTTTGCTGATGGCGCCCGGTGGCGGGTCTTCACCACACGAGGCAGTGACAACGACGTGCAGGTCTATGTGGCGGAGCAAATCGCCTCTCGAAGCGCCATTTTGTGGGCGGTGCTGTGGAGCATGCTGTTGCCCTTGGCCATCGCGTTGCCCTTGCTGGCGTTGGCGCTCTGGTGGGCCGTGCGTCAGGGGCTGGCGCCCTTGCACCAACTCAGTCGACTGCTGGGTGCCCGCCAGGCGCAGGCGCTGAGTCCCGTTGTTTTAATGGACAGTCCCATTGAAATTCAACCGTTGATTGACGCCTTGAACGCCTTGTTTGAGCGCATCGACAGCATGATGGCCTCGGAACGCCGCTTCACTGCCGACGCGGCCCACGAGTTGCGCACGCCCATTGCGGCCATTCGCGCCCAGGCCCAAGTGGCCTTGGGTGCAGGGGCAGACCTTGCGCAGCGCGACCATGCCTTGCAAGCCACACTGGCCGGTTGCGATCGGGCGACCCGCCTTGTGGAGCAATTGCTGACCCTCGCGCGCCTGGAAAGCGCGAGCAGCCCGGATCGTGCTCCCGTCAATTTGACCGCAGTGACACGCCGGGTGGCCGCCGATTTGGGGCATGGCGCGCTGGCCCGGCGCCAGACGCTTGAGCTTGATGCCCCGGATGCCGCATTCATTCAGGCCGACGAGGTGCTCACCGGTGTTTTGGTGCGCAATCTGATTGACAACGCCTTGCGCTATAGCCCTGCGGGCGCTCACGTCAACGTGCGGGTCAGAACGTTGGCGGGCGAAACGCATCTGACCGTTGACGACAGCGGCTCCGGCCTGAGCGACGCGGAGATGGCGCGATTGGGCGAACGGTTTTACCGCGTGCTGGGCCACACCCAGACTGGCAGCGGCCTGGGTTGGTCCATCGTCAAGCGCATTGCGCAGGCGTTTGGCGCACAAATCGACGTTAGCCGCAGTGCGTCGTTGGGAGGCCTGTCCGTGGCCGTGCGTTGGCCCACGGCTTCGCCGGGCTAACATCGAAGGCCTCAACACGGGAGACGCTCATGGGATTTGAAGATCGCGAGACCCGGCCCCACCCGAGCACGCTGGGCGCGCGTCAAAGTGGCTTGTCCAGCGGTTTGAAATGGGGCCCATTGGGCATTGTTGTGTTCTGGATGGTGGTGATGGGGGCGCTTTACCTGGCCATGACGTACTACCTGAAGCCCAAGCCCGTCACCGTGTCAGCCACCGGTGACCTGATCATCCCCAGGGACCGGGACGGGCACTTCTACGCCCTCGGCGCCATCAACGATCGCCCGGTCACATTTCTTGTCGACACCGGCGCTTCGCTGGTGACGGTCAGTGAGGCGTTCGCCCAGTCCGCCAACCTGGGGCGCGGTAATGCAACCGTCTTTCAGACCGCCAATGGCACGCTCAACGGGCGCATTGTGTCTGATGTTCCCGTCTCACTCGGTCCTTTGACCGTGTCGGGCGTCAGGGTCGGCGTCGGTCTGGTGGGGGATGCGCAGAACAAGGCTTTGCTGGGGCAGAGTTTTCTGGCCCGCTTTGACATCACCTTGTCTAAAAACCAGATGATTCTGCGGGCCCGATAGAAGCGGCCGCGCGGCGCGCCATGCCCCGTAAAATGGCAGGCCAACCCTTCAGCCCCTCTCCATCCTTAAGGAATTCACATGAACCCAATGCCCCCTTCCATGTCCGACCGCGATGGAAAAATCTGGATGGATGGTCAGATGGTGGATTGGCGCGACGCCAAGATCCATGTTCTGACCCACACACTGCACTATGGTTGCGGTGCGTTTGAAGGTGTCCGCGCCTACAACGGGGCCAACGGTACCGCCGTTTTCCGCCTGGCAGAGCACACCGAACGGTTGTTCAACAGCGCCAAAATCTTGCGCATGAAAATTCCCTTCACCCAAGCCGAGGTGAACGAGGCCCAGGTCGCCGTGGTGCGTGAGAACAAGCTGGAGTCAGGCTACCTGCGCCCGTTGACCTGGATTGGTGACAAGAAGCTGGGCGTGAGCCCCAAGGGCAACACCATTCACCTGATGGTGGCCGCCTGGCCTTGGGGCGCGTATTTGGGCGACGAAGGCATGAAGCGCGGCATTCGCGTGAAAATCTCCAGTTACACGCGCCATCACGTCAACATCACCATGACCCAGGCCAAGGCGGTGAGCAATTACACCAACTCGATTCTGGCCAACATGGAAGCCACAGACGACGGTTACGACGAAGCCATGCTGCTGGATGCCAATGGATTTGTCTCCGAAGGCGCGGGCGAGAACCTGTTTGTGATCAAAAACGGCGTGGTTTACACCCCCGACCTGTCGGCTGGTGCCCTGAATGGCATCACCCGCAATACCGTGTTTCACATCTGCAAAGACCTGGGCCTTGAAGTGGTGCAAAAGCGCATCACCCGCGACGAAGTCTATATTTGCGACGAGGCCTTCTTCACCGGCACGGCCGCTGAAGTCACCCCGATTCGCGAGCTGGACCGCATTGAGTTGGGGCGCGACGACTACGTCGGTACCCGTGGCCCAATCACCGAAAAAATCCAGGCCGCGTACTTCGACATCGTCCACGGCCGCAACCCCAAGTACGCCCACTGGCTGACACCGGTTTAATTCATCCTGTGGCCAGGCGGCGATTGAGCCGCTTTGGGCCTGAAAAACATCCTACTTTTTGAGTAAAAAATGAGCAAATCAAGCATTGAAGTGTTGGCCAAAGACCTGAATCACCAAGGCGGCGTGTACTGCCCCAGCCCCTTGGCCGACATGAAGATCTGGAACAGCCACCCCAAGGTTTACCTGGACGTGGCCCGCACGGGCGAGGCCAAGTGCCCTTATTGCGGCACGGTGTACAAACTCAAAGAAGGCGAACACTTCGCCGCTCACTAAGCCTTGGTGAACGCACTCAAGTCCCTCATCATCGCGCCGCAGTGGATTGGCGACGCGGTCATGACCGAGCCGCTGCTGCGCCGTTTGGCGGCCCGTGGCGAACAACTCACCGTGGGGGCCTTGCCCTGGGTGGCGCCGGTTTACCGGGCCATGCCACAGGTCTCCACCGTGATCGAGTTTCCGTTCGCCCATGGCGGCTTGCAGTTCAGCGCACGGCGCCGATTGGCCAGCGCCATGCAGGGCGAATTTGACGTGGCCTACGTCTGCCCCAACTCCCTGAAAAGCGCGTTACTGCCCTTTTTGGCGAGTATTCCAAAGCGAGTGGGGTATTTGGGTGAGGCGCGAATTGGACTGTTGACCCATCGGCTCAAGAATCCGTCGAAAGCCAAACGCCCGCCCATGGTGGCGTTTTACTCCGCCTTGAGCGGCACCACGACGGATCTGGCCAATGACACCCCGCAGTTGCACTTGGACGCCACCGACGTCGAGCATGCGTTGGGGGCCATGGGCCTGGCGCGAGGACGGTATTACGTGTTTGCCCCCGGCGCTGAATTTGGCCCCGCCAAGCGCTGGCCCGCAGCTCATTTTGCTGAGCTGGCTCGCGAGTTGGACTTGCCGGTGGTGCTACTCGGTTCGGGCAAAGAATACGCGCTGTGCGAGGAGATTGCCGCGCCCGTGAATCAAGCGCAGACTGGCAAATGCTTGAACTTGGCCGGAAAAACATCGTTGGCCCATGCTTTTGCCGCCATTGCGGCGGCCAAAGCGGTGATCAGCAATGACTCCGGGCTGATGCATGTGGCCGCCGCGTTTGGCGTTCCTCAGGTGGCCATTTTTGGGTCGAGCAGTCCGCTGCACACCCCGCCGCTGAGTGCGCGTGCGCAGGTGCTTTGGTTGAAGAACGATGCCACCTACCAACCCCCGTTGGACTGCGCCCCTTGCTTTGAGCGGACTTGCCCCTTGGGCCACACCCGCTGCCTGAACGACGTCACCCCCGAGAGAGTGCTCTCGAAACTATAGCTACTCACGCTTGTAGAACAAGCGCTAAGGGCCAATTTTGCATAAAAAAAAGCCACCCGAAGGTGGCTTTGTAAAAGTTCCCGAAGGAACGTCGTTGGACTCTTAAAGGTTTGAAACTCAGTGCCCTTGCGGGCCGGTTTCAATACTTGATCACTGTGACAGCAGTGGTGCAACTTTACTAAGCCCACTGCGTTGAGACCATCCCACATTTGGGGGATACGGCGGAAATTTTCCACAAAAGTGTCTCATTTTGAGACTATCAACGCTTGTTTTGGGCGGACAAGGGCAAAGACACCACAAAACAGGCGCCGCCTCCGGTGCGGTTCTCACAAACCACCGTGCCGCCATGGCGCAAAACAATCGATTTCACCAAGGCCAGCCCCAGTCCGACGCCCCCGTCGCGCTCCGTCGCACCGGGAAGACGGTAAAAGGGCTCAAAAATACGTTCTTGCAAGGCAGCGGGGACGCCAGGCCCGCGGTCGCAGACGCGAATCACCACCTGCTCGCCGGATTGTGCCAATGTCACCGCCACATCGCCTGCCGTGTGGCGGCGGGCGTTCTCCAGCAAGTTGCGTACAGCGCGTCGCAAGAGTTTGGCCACCCCTTGCACGGGCAGGTCTTCCAACGCAGCTCGCGGCGCGGCGCCGTCATTGGTGGGCGCCTGTTCAACATCCAGGTCGGCATCCACGCGGGCACATTCTTCGGCGATCAAGCCCAAGAGGTCCACCGATTCGATGGTGCCCAAGTCGGCCTCGCGGGCATCCAGGCGGCTGGCCAGCAGAATTTCTTCAATCAGCTGGTCCAACTCGGTGATGTTGCGTTCAATCTCTTTCCTGAACGAGGGAGAGGGCGAAGCGCCCATCAGCTCCAGTCCCATGCGAATGCGGGTCAGCGGGGAGCGCAATTCATGTGAGGCGTTGGCCAGCAAAGATTTTTGCGAGGCCAGCAGGGACTCATGTGACTTGACCAGCGTCTCCACCCGTTCTGCGGCCACATTGAACCGTTTGGCCAGAAAGGCCACCTCATCTTGGCCGGCCTCGGGAATACGCAGCGACAAATCCCCCGCGCCCCATTCCTCAACCCCGTTCTGCAGCTTTTCCAGGCGGCGGGTCAGTTTTCGGATGATGGGGTAGGTGGCCAGGGCCACGGCCAAGCCCACCAGCGCCAGCATCCAGAAGAAACCAAATGGGGCCCGGCTCCAGCTAGGGGTCGGGGCGCGTGGCAAATGCATCAACACGGTTTGACCGTCTTGCATGCGAACCACAAATTCCGGTCCTGCGCCGTAGCGTCCACGGGGTTCCGGCCAGTGCGTGAGGGCCTCCCGTTCGGCTTCTTCAGGGGGCGGTGCCGTTCTGTCCGGCGGTGCGCCATCGCCGTTGTGCATTCGGCGCGGATGGCCGCTGCCGATGATTTGCCCCTGCGCGTTGCGAACCACCAAATCGCGCAGTGGGGGCTCTGCGGCCAGGCGCCAGGCACCCGCCACCAGCAAGGTCAAAACGGCCACCGCCATGACAACGGCCAGCCAGATTCGCACATAAAGCTTGTTGAGCATGCTCAGTCCTGCTGTCGGGCAAACACATAGCCCACGCCCCGCACGGTGAGGATGCGTTTCGGATTCTTGGCATCGAGCTCGATGGCCGCGCGAATCCGCCCCATGTGCACGTCAATGGAGCGGTCAAAGGCATCCAGCTCGCGCCCGCGCACCGCTTCCATGATCTGGTCGCGACTCAAAACGCGCCCGGCCCGTTCCGCCAGCGCCACCAGCAGGTCAAATTGATAAGAGGTGAGGTCGCAAGCCTGCGAGCCGACGCTGACGGTGCGGGCATCACGGTCAATCTCCAGCGAGCCAAAGCGCAAGGTTTGGGTGACCACCGGGGCGCCTTCCACCCGGCGCCGCAGCACAGCCCGAATGCGGGCCAGCAACTCGCGTGGTTCAAAGGGTTTGGGCAGGTAGTCGTCCGCGCCAATTTCCAGCCCAATGATGCGGTCCATCGGGTCTCCCTTGGCGGTGAGCATGAGCACCGGTATTTGGGCCAACGCGCCGGGCAGGGTGCGAATACGCCGGCACACCTCCAAGCCTTCCATGTCGGGCAGCATCAGGTCCAGGATCACGAGATCGGGCGGGTTGTTTTGCAGTGCCGTCAGGCCCTGCTGCCCGTCGCCGGCAACGCGCACACTGAACCCGGACTGGCTCAGGTATTCACTCACCATGCCCGCCAGGCGGGCATCGTCTTCGATCATCAATAGGTGTTGGCTCATGCGCACAGTCTAGAGCGCACGCACATCGGGCGCTTGAAGCGTCCGTAAAGTTATCGTAAAACTTGCCCAGATGTCGTGCGGCCCTGCATGGCATCTGGGCATCAACGCGTCAGCTGCGTTGGGCTCTGGCCGCCAGCCAGATCAGCACCAGCACCGGAAGACCCAGCAGCGCCGTGGCCGTGAAGAAGTTTTGGTAGCCGAATAAATCCACGTACCGGCCGGAATACCCGGCCAAAAATTTGGGGGCCAGCAGCATCATGGAGCTGAAGAGCGCGTACTGCGTGGCGGAGTAGTTGATGTTGGTCAAGCTGGAGAGGTAGGCAATGAACGCGGCTGAGGCGATGCCGCTGGCCAGGTTGTCGGCAGACACCACAAAGATCAGGGCGGTCAAGTCATGCCCGCGAGTGCTTAATCCCGCAAAAAGCAGGTTGGTGGCGGCGCTGAGCACGGCGCCGAGCATCAAGACCCGCATCACGCCAAAGCGCATGGACAGCACGCCGCCCAGAAACGCGCCCACCAGCGTCATGATGACGCCATAAATCTTGGTGACCGCCGCCACCTCGTCTTTGGTGAACCCCATGTCCACATAAAACGGGTTGGCCATGATGCCCATCACCACGTCGCTGATGCGGTAGATCGCGATCAGCGCCAGAATCAGCAGTGCCTGCTTGCCATAACGGGTCAAAAAGTCGGCAAAGGGCTCGATCAAGGCGCCTTTCAGCCACTCCGACATGTTGCGGGCCGGCGTCATGGCGCGGCGAATCGGCTCTGGCGAGAACAGCACGGTCAACATGCCCAGCGACATGCTGGCGGCCATCACCAGATAGGCGGTTTGCCACGCGCCTTGCTGGTAGCCGACGACACCCGCCACCTCAGCGCGCGCCGCCAGCCACAGGGCCCCGGCACCGGCCCAGATCATCGCCAACCGGTAGCCGGTCTGATAGGCTGCGGCCAACGCGGCCTGCCGGTCGGTGTCCGCCGACTCAATTCGGTAAGCGTCCAGCGCAATGTCTTGTGTGGCCGAGCCAAACGCCACCGCCAGCGCCGCCCAGACCACGGGCTCCAGCGCCACCTTGGGGTCATTCATTGACAAAGCCACCAGCCCGCCCACCACCATCAGTTGTGCCAGCAAAAGCCAGCTGCGCCGGCGACCCAGCCAGCGGGTGAACAATGGGATGGGCATGCGGTCCACCAGCGGTGCCCACACCCATTTAAAGCCATAGGCCAGGCCCACCCAGCTCAGGTAGCCAATCGTGGTACGGTCAATGCCCGCTTCGCGCAGCCAAAAACTCAAGGTGCCAAATACCAGGAGCAAGGGCAGTCCGGCCGAGAATCCCAGCAGCAACATTCGCAGGGTGGGGGGCTCCACATAGACCTTGAGCGTGGTGGCCCAAGAGGGTTTTATTTCCGGCAAATCGGTGGCAGAGGTTGTCATGCCGGAATAATACGCGCCGCACCCCCTTCATTTGACGGAGAAAGACCATGAATCAACCCCTGCCCCAGTGGCTGCCACGTCGCCTGGTGCTGCAAAGCCTTGCGGTGCTGATGGCCGTGTCCAGCGCCACTCTGCCGGTCGCCCTGGCCCGTGACGGTGTGGATGTCGGCGCCAACTCAGCCTTTAGCAAACTGGTGTCAGCAGACAACGTGGAGCAATCGGCAGCGCAGGAATACGCCAGCATGCTCAAAAAAGCAGCGGCAGAAAACAAGCTGGTGAGTTCGGGCGACCGCCAAGTGCGCCGCCTGCGCGCCATTGCAGACAAGATCATTCCCTTTGCCAACGACTGGAACCCGCGCGCGCGCAACTGGCGTTGGGAAATCAACCTGATCGATGGCAAATCCATCAACGCCTTTTGCATGCCGGGCGGAAAAATCGCGTTTTACACCGGTATTTTGGACACTCTTCAACTCAATGACGCCGAAGTGGCCATGGTGATGGGCCATGAAATTGCCCACGCCTTGCGCGAGCATGCCCGCGCCCGCATGGGCAAAAATGCCGCCACCGGCATTGGGGCCAGCTTGCTCGGCCAGATCTTCGGTTTTGGTGACGTGGGCCGTACCGTGACCAATTACGGCGCGCAACTGCTGACCCTGCAGTTCAGCCGTGACGACGAGTCTGACGCCGATCTGGTCGGTATGGAGTTGGCCGCCCGCGCCGGTTATGACCCCCGGGCCGGCGTCACCTTGTGGCAGAAAATGGCCGCGGCCAGTAGCGGCGCGCCGCCTGAGTGGCTGTCCACCCACCCCTCGGGCAACACCCGCATTGAAGACATTCAAAACAACCTGCCCCAGGTCATGCCCTTGTACGAGCGAGCCCGCGGCAAGTAATTGACGATCCCGGCGCCCCCTGGATGGCGCCGTCGGATATTTCGGTGTGCTATCAATTAAATAGCTGCTTGCGCCCGTCCTTCATGCGCTGAAGGCCAAAAAGGCTTGTCAATTACGCTGACGGGCGCTGTGAGGCTGGGTCACCTTGGGTTTTGCCGTCAACTACCGTAAGGACAAAGCACGGCGGCCTGCAAGCGGCGGCGGCGATGGCTACCATTGACCGCCTATGAATGAACAACTTCAAAAAACAATGGAACTCCTGACAGGCAACCTGTTGGGCTATGGCATGAATGTGGTGGGCGCGATCATCACGCTGGTCGTGGGCTATTTGATGGCCGGCTGGCTGAGCCGCCTGGTGAGCCGCGCGGTGCGCAAGTCTGACAAGATCGACCCGGTGTTCCACGAGTTGCCCGGCAAAGTGGTGCGCGTGGGCGTGCTGGTGTTCACGCTGATTGCGGTTTTGAACCGTTTTGGCGTGGAAACCACCAGCCTGATTGCCTTGTTGGGCGCTGCCGGTCTGGCCATTGGCCTGGCCTTGCAGGGCACGCTGAGCAATGTGGCGGCGGGTGTGATGCTGCTGTTTTTCCGCCCGTTCAATGTGGGCGATGCCGTCAGACTCAACGGTGAGGTCTATGTCATTGATGCCTTGGGCTTTTTCGTCTGCAAGGGCCACTTGCCAGACGGTCCGGCGGTGTTCTTGCCCAACTCCCAAATTTGGGGCCACACCATCGTCAACCTGTCGGTGACCGACAAAGATATTCGCCGCATTGACGAGGTGTATGGCATTGCCTACGGTGACGACATCAACACCGCGCTGGCAATTTTGAACAAGATTGCCTTGGCCGAACCACGCGTGCTGAGCGACCCGGAGCCACTGATCAAGGTGGAAACCCTGGGCGACAACTCGGTGAACATCCTGTTTCGGGTCTGGACGGCGCGGGCCGACTGGTGGGCCACCAAGCTGGACCTGGTGCAACGCTGCAAAGAGGGGCTTGAGCAAGGCGGCTGTTCCATTCCATACCCACAGCGCGACGTGCATCTGCACCAGGTGGTTGCCAAAACCGCCCAGTGAGGGGCGCAGGGCGCCGGTCTTGACCGGCGTGCCCGCTTGACATACGTCAATACCGGGGGTGCGCACCTTGGTCAGAATGGATCTGACCAAGGAGAGGGTTTGCATGATCGGACTGAGTACCGTCGAGGCCGAAGCCCGACTCCAGCAATACGGTTTTAACCGCCTGAAGCCCGCTAACCAGCGGGCTTTTGTGTTGCAGTTCCTGTCTTGTTTTCGCAACCCTTTGATCATTGTGCTGCTGGCCGCCAGTGCGCTGTCGGCGGTGACTGGCGATTTGGCCGGCGCCGTCATCATCGGATTGATTGTGCTGATGAGTGTGACGCTGGACTTTGTTCAGGCTTACCGTGCCGGGCGCGCCGCCGACAGTTTGGCGGCCCAAGTGGCCGTCATGGCGACGGTGCTGCGAGACGGCGCGCCCTGCGAACGCGCGGTGACCGAGTTGGTGCCGGGAGATGTTGTGCTGCTGTCGGCAGGCAGTCTGATTCCCGCTGATGCGCGCGTGCTTGAAGCACGTGACTTTTTCGTCAACCAGGCGCAACTGACGGGCGAGCCCTACCCGGTTGAAAAAAAGGCCCAACCGCCATCTTCAGCGTCACCTGACTCGCGCGGGGTCGAGTGGTCGCTTGATGCCGACGATCTGGCGTTCATGGGCAGCTCTGTGGTGAGTGGATCGGCCAAAGTTGAAATCGGTCGCACCGGCAGCACGACCGCGCTGGGCCAAATTGCGGTCAGTCTGGCCCAAACGCCGCCGCCCACGGCCTTCGAGGTGGGCACCCGGCGGTTTGGCATGCTCATCATGCGCTTGACCTTCTTGCTGGTCATGTTCACGCTCTTGGTGAATCTCGCCTTGCACCGGCCGCTGCTGGAGTCGTTTCTGTTTGCCGTGGCGCTGGCGGTGGGTTTGACGCCCGAGTTGCTGCCCATGGTGGTTTCGGTCACGCTGACACGTGGCGCCTTGCGCATGGCAGCACTCAAGGTGATCGTGAAGCGACCCTCGGCGATTCAGGACATGGGCGCCATGGATGTGCTGTGCACTGACAAAACTGGCACGCTGACCGAGGCTCATATCCGGCTGGAGCGTCATGTGGACGCCGCCGGTGAAAAAAGTCCGGGTGTGTTGGCGCTGGCTTACCTCAACAGTTACTTCGAGAGTGGCCTGAAGAGCCCGCTGGATGAGGCCATCCTGGCGCATGAAAGCATTGATGTCTCGGACTGGACCAAGGTGGACGAGGTGCCTTTTGACTTTGAGCGCCGTCGTGTCTCGGTGCTGTTGGAGCGCTCGGGCACGCGTCGCCTGGTGGTCAAGGGCGCGCCGGAAGACGTAGAACGCCTTTGCACGCACTTTCAGGATGCGGCGGGCGCCATTCAGCCATTGGATGATGTTGCACGGACTCAAATTGAGGCCCTGTTCAACACCTTGGGCGAAGACGGTTTTCGGGTGCTGGGCATTGCTTGGCGGGACGTGCCGCTGGACCACGCCCATGCGGTCGTGGGGGACGAAAGTGAGCTGGTCTTTGCCGGGTTTGCCGCATTTTTGGACCCGCCCAAAGCCAGCGCGGGTGACGCCTTGCGGGCCATGGCCGCCAGTGGCGTGGCGGTCAAAATTGTGACGGGTGACAACGAACGCGTCACGCGCCATGTCTGCACCCAGCTGGGGGTCGAAATCACCGGCGTGCTGACCGGCACGGAGGTAGCAGCCCTGAATGACGACGCGTTGCGAGCCCGCGTTGAAGGGGTGAACCTGTTTTGCCGGGTGAATCCGTCGCAAAAGAACCGGATCATTCTGGCGCTCAAGGCGCGGGGCCATGTGGTGGGTTACCTCGGTGATGGCATCAACGACGCGCCCTCGTTGCACACGGCCGATGTGGGCATGTCGGTGGACGGAGCGGTGGATGTGGCCAAGCAGGCGGCTGCCATGATCTTGCTGGAAAACGACCTCATGGTGCTGCACCAGGGCATTCTGGAAGGCCGGCGCACCTTTGGCAATGTGATGAAGTACATCATGATGGCCACCAGCTCCAACTTTGGCAATATGTTCAGCATGGCGGCGGGCACCTTGTTTTTGCCTTTTTTGCCCATGCTGCCGCTGCAAATCCTGCTGAACAACCTTTTGTACGACGTGTCGGAAATCACCCTGCCGATGGACCATGTGGACGCCGAAGACTTGGCGCAGCCCCGTCACTGGAACATGGGGTTTATTCGCAACTTCATGATGAGCATTGGCCCCATCAGTTCAGTGTTTGACTTTTTGACGTTCTACCTGCTGCTGCATTTCTTTGGGGCGCAAGTTGACTTGTTCAGAACCGGTTGGTTTGTCGAGTCGATGGTGACGCAGGTGCTGGTGATTTTTGTGATCCGGACCCGGCGCAACCCGCTGTGCAGCCGGCCCAACCTGTGGCTGGTGCTCACCTCGGCGGCTGTGGTGGTGACGGCGCTGGCGCTGCCTTTCACGGGTTTGGCGCCTTACCTGGGCTTCACGCCTTTGCCCTTGGCGTACTTTGGCGTGCTCGCCGCGGTGCTGGTGACTTATTTGATGACCGTCGAACTGGGCAAACAATGGTTTTACAAACGAGAAAAAACACGATGAATGACTCCGTTGACGCCATGGACCAGGCCGGTTTGACTGCGCCTGAAGCGGCGCAGCGACTCCGACAGGACGGGCCGAACGCTTTGCCCTCGGCGCAGCGTCGCAAGTGGCGCCACATCGCGCGCGAAACAATGCAAGAACCCATGTTCATGTTATTGCTGGCCGCGGGCACCCTTTACTTGGTGCTGGGCGATTTGCACGAGGGGCTGGTGCTGTTCGGACTCGTGATGGTGGTGTTGGCCATGACGCTGTACCAAGAGGGCAAGACGGAACGGGCGCTGGATGCATTGCGAGACCTCAGCAGCCCCCGGGCGCTGGTGCTGCGAGACGGCCAGCCGCTGCGCATTGCCGGCCATGAGGTCGTGTGTGGCGACATCTTGCTGCTGGCCGAGGGCGACCGGATCGCCGCCGACGCGGCGCTGATCGATGGCAGCGAGGTACGAATCGATGAATCCCTGTTGACCGGGGAAGCGGTGCCTGTAGACAAGGACGCCCGTGCCGACTCGGCCCTGTTCTCCGGCACGCTGCTGGTGCGCGGGCATGGGCGCGCCCGCGTGACGGCGACCGGCGAGCGCAGTGAGATAGGCCGCATCGGGCACGCGCTGGGCACCCTGGGCAATGAGCCCTCACCGCTGAAGCAGCAAACCGCGCATTTGCTCAAGGTGCTGGCCTTGCTGGCCCTGGCTGCCAGCGTGCTGCTGGTGTTGGCGCATGGCTGGATACGGGGCGACTGGATGGCGGCCTTGCTGGCCGGCATTGCGCTGGCCATGGCCATGTTGCCGCAAGAGTTCACGGTGGTTTTGACCGTATTGCCCGCGTTGGGCGCGTGGCGGCTGTCCCAGAAAAATGTCTTGACCCGGCGTATTGCCGCCATCGAGACGTTGGGGGCGACCTCGGTCTTGTGCGTCGACAAAACCGGTACCTTGACCGAGAACCGCATGACAGTGGTTGAGCTGTATGCCCAAGACGGTGCTGCGGCGTCCGCCGAGTCCCTGGTCGTGGACTACGCCCATTCGAGCGAGTTGCCCGAGGCGTTTCATACCTTGGTGGAATACAGCATTCTGGCCAGCGTGGCGGACCCGTTTGACCCGATGGAAAAAGCATTTCATCGGCTGGGTCAGCACTTTTTGAAAGACACGGAGCACCTTCACCATGACTGGACCCTGAAGCAGGAGTACGGTCTCACGCCCGAGCTGCGTGCCATGTCGCATGTGTGGCGGGCCACCAAGGGCGATGCGCATGTGGTGGCCGCCAAGGGGGCACCCGAGGCCATTGTGGATTTGTGCCATTTGGGAGACGACGCGCAGGCGCGCATTGCCCTGGCCGTGGAGGCCATGGCGGCCAAAGGCTTGCGGGTGCTGGGGGTGGCGCAGGCTCGTTTTGTGGGTGAGCAGTGGCCCGCGATGGAGCATGACTTTGATTTTGAGTTCATTGGCCTGCTGGGTCTGGCCGACCCCTTGCGGCCCGAGATTGCGCAGGCCGTGGCGCAATGCCACAGCGCCGGCATTCGTGTGCTGATGATCACCGGGGACTACCCGGCCACCGCGCGCGCCATTGCGGTCGAAGCGGGCCTGCTCTCTGCCGGGGCTGCTTTGGAGGGTGTGTTGACCGGTGAGGAACTGGCCAGCTTGAGTGATGCTGAATTGCAGGCTCGCCTCAAAACGGTGACTGTTTGCGCACGCATCGCGCCGGCGCAAAAGCTGCGCATCGTGCAAGCCCTTCAAGCCACCGGCGAACGAGTGGCGATGACGGGCGACGGGGTGAACGATGCTCCGGCCTTGAAGGCGGCCCATGTGGGTGTCGCCATGGGCGGGCGGGGCACGGACGTGGCGCGCGAGGCCGCCTCGTTGGTGCTGTTGGACGACAACTTCGCGTCCATCGTGGGGGCCATTCGGTTGGGGCGGCGCATTTTCGATAACCTGCGCAAGTCCATGTCTTACATCTTGGCCGTGCACGTGCCGATTGCGGGCATGGCCCTGCTGCCCGTCCTGTTGGGCTGGCCCACGGTGCTGTTTCCGCTGCACATTGCGTTTTTGGAACTGGTCATCGACCCCGCTTGTTCCATGGTGTTTGAAAATGAGCCCACTGAGGGCGACGTGATGCAGCGCCCGCCGCGGGATGCTCAGGCGCCCTTGTTTGGCGGTGCCGCATTGGGGCTGGCTTTGCTCCAGGGGGTGGGGGTGTTGCTGGTGGTGCTGGGCGCCTACGCCTGGGCCGCCGGGGCCATGACAGAGGGCCAGGCACGTGCTTTTGCCTTCGTCACGCTGGTCAGTTCCAATCTGGCGCTGATTCTGTCCAACCGCGCCCGGGCACGTTCGCTGTGGGCGTCCCTTGGGGTGCCCAACCGGACGTTGTGGATTGTGATTGGGGTGACGCTCGTCCTGCTTGGCGTGGCCGTCTACTGGCCAGCGGCCGCCACCTTGTTTGTCTTTGAGCCTTTGGCGTTGGGGGCCTTGGGCACGGCGCTGTTGCTGGGCATGGCCAGCGTGTTCTGGTTTGAGACCATCAAATTCGGCCGGCGCCGCTCGGCCTGACTACAGAAGGCGTGTGGCCAGCGCCTTGATTTCTTTGCGCACCTTCTCCAAGCTGACCTTCACCTTGATGTTTTCGGCGTTGATGGGGGCTTGAATGGCGAACTGGGCGTCGCCCGTGTCACGCGGCACGTATTTGCTCAGGGGCATGCCGTTGGGTTGGATGATGGTCAGCACCTGCGGGGTATTGGCCCTCAGGCCACGGGCCATGGCCACGGCTGTTTCACCATTGACCAATTCAACGAAAGTGCCCGGCGGATAGAAGCCGATGACGGTGGTCATGGCCGAACTGAGTCGTTTGGCGTCTTCTGCCGTGTTCAGAAACAGGGCCTTGGCCGCACCCAGCGGGGAGATCGCCTGGCGCGTTTTGCGCGGCGCCATCTTGGCCACGAAGCTGTCGGCGGTGCGCAAAATGCGCTGGCTCAAGGCGTCCTTCACCAGGGCGGGTGTGGTGTCTTGCTCGTGGTGCCAGCGCACGATGTCGAGCTGGTCTTCATCCAGCAAACCAAAGGCCCGCAAAATGTGCAGGCTTCGTTCTGGGTGGTCCTTGATCAACTTGCGCTGCGCCTCGTTGGGCGGCGTGCTCTGGCTGGCCAGGCTGTCTTGGTCGCGTGCCATGCCAATGTTCATGATCAGCGCCGAGCGGAACAACACCTGCCGGTTGGGCAGAGGCATGTCCAGCTTTTCAGCGGTCAGCTCACACACCACGGCGGAAAGCAGGGCATGGGTGGCGCAATAGCCCAGTGACAGGTCGGGTAGCGCCTGAAACAAGGTAAACAGGCATTCGTCGGGTTCGCTGCTCAGCAATTCACGGGCGCGTTTTTCAATGCCTTCCAGCCGCTCCAGCGCGTTCAGCGTGGCCTCGCCTTGGTAAAGCATGCCGCGCAGCAGTTCCTGCAAGTCCAGCCAGCCGCCCTGCACTTCTTTGCCGACCACGTAGTCAATGTCCTCGATCACCGCCGGCAGACGGGATCGGGCAATGGTCTCCACTGAAGCGCCGTCACGCAGCATTTGCCGAATCACCCGCTCGTGGCTGCGCTGCCAGGCCCGGGCGTCGGCCTCGGTGGTGCTCGCCTTGTGCACGCGCAGCAGGTCTTTGTCAGCGTCGGAGTCTATGCTTTGGCCCCGCCTGAGCAGCAAGCGTCCGTCGGGCGCCCAAACATCCACGGGAATCGTCTGGTTCAGGGCCAGCAACTCAACGGTGATGGGGATGTACTTCATCAGTCGGCCACAACCACGGGCACGCGCAAGGCCAAGCCGCACATCAACTCATAGCCGACGGTGCCTGCACACGCAGCCACCTCGTCAATACACAACACGGTGCCGTTGGCGGCGCGGCCCCAAAGGGTGACGTCACTGCCAAAGCCGGCCGGCACGCCAGCCTGTGTGAGGGGGCCCAAGTCCACGGTGAGCATGTCCATGCTGACCCGGCCCACGGTGCGGGTGCGCACGCCGTTGACCAGCACCGGCGTGCCAGTGGGGCAAATGCGGGGGTAGCCGTCGGCATAGCCGCAAGCCACCACGCCAATGCGCATGGCTTGTGTGGCCGTGAAGCTGGAGCCATAACCCACGCTGTCGCCCGGCTGCAGGTCTTGGGTTGCTATGATTTTTGCACTCAATGTCATGCCCGGCTGCAGGCCCCAATGAGCGGCGTTGTGCTCGGGGTGGTCGGGCGAACTGCCATACATGGCAATGCCGGGGCGCACCCAGTCGGAGGCGACCAGCGTGTCCGGGTGCGCGCTGGCTTGCGCTGCGCTGATGGGGAAGCGCAGGGTGGCGGCGCTGTTGCTCACGGTGCGCTCGCCAGGCAAGTCGCGCGTGACGCTGGCAAAGGTGGCCATCTGCGCCGCGACACCGGTTGCGCCATCGGCGTCGCTGAAGTGGGTCATCAGCGAGATCTCATCCACCTGGGGCAGGGCGTTGAGTCGCGTCCATGCCGAGCGGTAGCGCTGCGGCGTGAAGCCCAGCCGGTTCATGCCCGAATTCATCTTGAGGAATACCCGGTGCGGCACATTGGTTTTGTGGGTGGCCAGCATGTCCACCTGCTCGTCGCAGTGCACGGTGTGCCACAGGTCCAGGCGCGAGCACAGTTCCAGGTCGCGCAACTCAAAGACCCCTTCGAGCAACAGGATCGGGCCGCGCCAACCCAGGGCCCGCACGCGCTGGGCTTCTTCCAAGTCCAACAGGCCAAAGCCGTCGGCGCCGCGCAAGCCCTCAAACGCGCGCTCAATGCCATGGCCGTAGGCGTTCGCCTTGACGATGGCCCACACGCGGGCGTCGGGGGCGGCCTGTCGGGCACGCCCTAAATTGTGGCGAAGCCCTTCAGGATGGATGGTGGCAAGAATGGGGCGTGGCATGGCACTTGTAATGATTTGAAAGAGACGCAGGATTTTGACACTGGGCGGCGTGCTATAAACCCCCACCGTTCGGAGCATCACAATAACACCTACCGTGTCAGAGCAACTGATGCGCGACTTGAGACAATGAAACGCGGCTTTTACACCATCATGTCAGCGCAGTTCTTCAGCTCGCTGGCCGACAACGCCTTGTTTGTGGCTGCTGTCCAATTGCTCCGGGGAACCCACTCTCCTGAATGGCA
Source organism: uncultured beta proteobacterium (assembly GCA_963781205.1). Lineage (GTDB taxonomy): Bacteria > Pseudomonadota > Gammaproteobacteria > Burkholderiales > Burkholderiaceae_C > Rhodoferax. The sequence continues at coordinate 110,327 of CAWAFG010000039.1, forward strand.
GCAAGCGGCATTGGTGCCCATGTTTGCCCTGTTTTACGTCATTTTGGCGCCTTTTGTGGGCGCTTATGCGGACTCCAAGCCCAAAGGGCAAGTCATGCTGATGAGCAACTTCATCAAGGTTGGTGGCTGCCTGATGATGTTGTTTGGCTCTCACCCGCTCATGGCTTACGCCATTGTCGGCTTGGGCGCGGCGGCCTACTCGCCTGCCAAATACGGCATCTTGACCGAGTTGTTGCCGGCCTCCCAGTTGGTCAAGGCCAACGGCTGGATTGAGGGGTTGACCATTGCCTCCATCATTCTCGGGGTATTGTTGGGCGGGCAACTGGTGGGGCCCACGGTGTCCCCTTGGTTGCTGTCGTTTGATTTTCCGCTGATCTCCACCGGCATCTCGACGCCGTCCGAGGCCGCCATTTCAGTGCTCATCTTCGTTTACTTGCTGGCGGCCTGGTTCAACACCCACATCCCGCTGACGGGCGTGGAAATGCGCTGCATGCCCAAGCGCTTGACCACCTTGTTACCTGACTTCTGGCGTTGCAATATGCGCCTGTGGCGCGACAAGTTGGGCCAAATTTCTTTGGCTGCCACCACTTTGATCTGGGGTGTTGCAGGTAATTTGCGTTTTATTGTGCTGGCCTGGGCCTCGGTGGCCCTGGGTTATTCGGTAACGCAGGCCTCGGCCCTGCAGGGCGTGGTCGCCATTGGCATGGCGGTGGGCGCCGTGGTGGCCTCCATTCGGATGCGACTGGAGGACGGCCCCCGGGTGATCACGCTGGGCATTGTCATGGGCCTGCTGATCATCATGCTGATCTTTATCACCAACGTGTGGGTGGCGGCTCCCTTCCTGATTTTGCTGGGCGCCTTGGGTGGTTTCTTGGTGGTGCCCATGAACGCGCTGTTGCAGCATCGGGGGCACAACCTGATGGGGGCCGGGCGCTCCATTGCGGTCCAAAATTTCAATGAGCAGGCTTGCATTCTGCTGCTGGGCGCGGGCTACAGCCTGTCCACCGGGCTGGGCTTGCCGACATTTGCGGCCATCACCGGCTTTGGGGTGATCATTGCCGGCTTCATGTGGCTGATCAAGCGCTGGTACAAGCGCAACTGCGTGGTCCACCGCGTCGAGATCGAGCACTTGATGAACATCGCCCGCCACGACAATCTGCACGGCTAATGCCTGCCAGCGCGCTGGCGGCAGCGGCCCTGCTGCTGAACGCCTTTGTTTGGGGCGTCTCGTGGTGGCCGTTTCGGCTGCTGCAGTCCCACGGCCTTCACCCCTTGTGGGCCACCGCCCTGATTTACGTTTTTGCCCTGATCGTTCTCGCCGTGGTTCGCCCGCACGCCTGGCGCGGCTTGGTCAAGCACCCGGCGCTGTGGTGGCTGGTGCTGGCCTCGGGCTTGACCAATGTCGGTTTCAATTGGGCGGTGACCGTGGGCGATGTGGTTCGCGTGGTGCTGCTTTTCTACCTGATGCCGGCCTGGGTGGTCATGCTGGCGTGGCCCTTGCTGGGGGAAAAACCCAGCGCTGCCTCATTGATGCGCCTGGCGCTGGCCCTCACCGGGGTGGTGGTTGTGCTGAAAACACCGGGGTCCGACTGGCCCGTGCCCCAGAGCATGGCGGACTGGCTGGCCTTGATGGGCGGTTTTTGCTTTGCCCTGACCAATATCTTGCTACGCAAGTTCAATCAGACGCCTGAGGCCTCACGCATGTTGGCCATGTTTTGCGGCGGCAGCGTCATGGCCCTGAGCGCTGCCATGCTAGGCATGGGACTGGGCGTGGTCACCCCGCCGCCGCAAGTTGGGCCATGGATGGGCCTGGCGCTGTTGGTCAGCGTGGCGTTTCTGGCCGCCAACCTCGCCTTGCAATACGGGGCGGCCCGGCTGAGTGCCAGCGCGACCTCGCTCATCATGCTGTCTGAGGTGGTGTTTGCCAGTGTGTCCGCCGTCGTTCTGGGCGCGGGTGAGTTGTCGACCCGCACCGTGGTGGGCGGCAGTTTGATCCTATTGGCCTCACTGCTGGCGGTGCTGTCATTTGCACGACGCTGACGCACGGGGCAAGGTGAGACACTGGGCGTTTCACCAACCACCGGGGAGATGAGCATGAGCACTGTGTACGACTTTGAGGCCCTTCAAATCAACGGCAAGTCCGTGGCTCTGAATAAATTCAAGGGCCAAGTCATGCTGATCGTCAACACCGCCAGCGCTTGTGGTTTCACGCCCCAGTTTGCCGGGCTGGAAGCGTTGCACCAAACCTATGGCAAAAAAGGCTTGGTGGTGCTGGGCTTTCCCTGCAACCAGTTTGGCGCGCAAGACGCCGGCGACAACGCTGAAATTGCCGAGTTCTGCCAGCTCAACTACGGCGTCAGCTTTCCGATGATGGCCAAGATTGACGTCAACGGCGACACCGCCCACCCGCTGTACCAATGGCTATCCGCTGAAGCACCGGGCCTGCTGGGCAGCAAAAGCATCAAGTGGAACTTCACCAAATTTCTGGTCGCCAAAGACGGCACGGTGCTCAAACGTTACGCGCCCACGGATACCCCGGAGAGCATGAGCGACGACATCGAGGCGGCGCTGGCGGCGTGAGGCAAGTTCAGTTGAGCGGCATGTCAGCGCAGTGACCTCCCTTTGAAAGTTGAAATAGCTGACAAATAGACCGGTATGAATAAGCATGAATGGGCTTCTCACGTCGCCCTCTGGGATTGAAAGACATCCATCAGGAGTAGGCGCCTTCCAGCGGGTGGGGCTGAATAACGCTGTAATACTGGGACTCCCAACATTGGAATGCCGATCCGTTATGACAGACATCAAGACCTATGGCATGTCCGAGCGTGCGGACCACCTGGACTTTGACATTCGCTCCCAGTTGGTGCGCCCGCCGCTGATCAGGCCGCACCGGCACGAATACTTCCAAATCCAGATCAGCCTGCATGGAGACACTGAGCAGAATGTGGCAGGGACTGTTCGGCCCTTTAGCCGGGGCTACTTGAGCTTCATCCTGCCTTACCGCATGCACGTGATCCCGCACCCGGAGGGCTCGCGTTACGTCATCATCAACATGGCCCAGCAGTTCCTTCGACCCGGGCTCGATGTTGACCCCTTGGATCTCGAGGACGTGCCCCTGACGCGCGCGCCAGAATTGGCGCCTTTTCAGTTTCAGGAATATGCAGACTTCTATTTCACGGAAGACGAGTTGCCTGAAATAGAGGCCTTGCTCGACCGGCTCGCGCTGGAGAACGCCAATCGCCGCTTCGGCTCGATCGAGATGATTCGCGGCCTCATGCTGCAGCTGATTGCGTTGACCTGCCGCAAGTTTGAGGCCGATCTGTTGCGCCTTTCCGCCAGCCATGCGCAGCAAAGCAGTCGGCGCGCCAGCCTGCAGCGAGCCATGCGCTACATCCGAGAACACTTGGCCGGCGAGATCACTTTGGTGGACGCTGCTGCTGCGGCATTTCTGTCTCCAAACTACCTGGCCCACCTTCTCAAAAAGGAAACGGGCAGAACCTTCACGGACCTGGTGACTGAGCGACGACTGGAGTTCGCGCGGGAGCTGTTAACGCACAGCAGTGAGCGCATCAGCAGCATTGCGCATGCCTCTGGGTTTGTGGATGAGGCCTATTTTTCACGGCGTTTCAGGCAGCGGTTTGGCCAGACACCACGGGCCTGTCGCGATGGCATGCGCGCCAAGATTTCCGGGAGCAGTTAAAAGTCCTGTTGATCATCGTGCTGCATTGAATCCTCCGGGAGATGCGTAATTGCGTCTGGTTTGCTGCCGTTAGAGGCGCTTAAGCTCACTCTCGCCACAGCTATTAAAACCCCAAGGAGACAAGCATGACAACGATGAGCAAACGCGGCTTTCTGCAATCCGGAGCGCTGATGACAACGGGCGCCGTCATGGGCTGCGCCACCCCGGGCACAGCGGCCAATGCGCCTGTGACCCCATTCACGGTTGCCGACACCTATGTGCCGATTGCCGGCAGCAAGGAGATGTTCCCGGTACGGCGCATCTACTGCATTGGACGAAACTACGCGGCGCACGCGATCGAGATGGGTTCGGACCCAACGCGCGAACCCCCCTTCTTTTTCCAAAAGCCAACCGACGCCATTCAGGTCGTACCGCCCGGCTCTGTGACGGACCACGCCTACCCCTCGCTGACCAAGAATTACCATTACGAAGTTGAGTTGGTGGTGGCTCTTTCCAAAGGTGGGCGCAATATCCCGATCAGCACAGCGCTTGAGCATGTTTACGGTTATGCCCTGGGTCTGGACATGACGCGCAGGGACCTGCAGCGCGGCATGGGTGACCAGAAAAAACCATGGGAGATTGGCAAGAGTTTTGACCACTCTGCCCCCATCGGTCCGATCCACAAGGTGGCGCAGACAGGCCACTACACCACCGGCGCCATTTGGCTCAAAGTCAATGGTCAAGTCAAGCAGCAGGCCACGCTCAACCACATGATCTGGTCGGTTGCCGAGCAGATCTCCAAGCTGTCCGAAGCCTTTGAGCTATTTCCCGGGGACATCATTTATTCGGGTACGCCGGAAAACGTCGGCCCGGTGGTCAAGGGCGACGTCATCGAGTGTCATATCGACGGTTTGCCCGGACTCAGCGTCAAAATTGTCTGAGCCAGTGTTGAGTTGATTCGTTGCCGACTGGCGCCACTTCACGGTGGCGGCAGAGTCCGAGGCGCCTGCCTGGCTACTGGGCAGGCGTTCGAATCAAGGCCAGGGCAGGTGACGGGTCGGCAAACTTGCGGTCAAACGGGTGGGCGAGCATGCCCACGGAGCGGATGATGCGCTGCACGTAGTTGCGGGTTTCCTTGTACGGGGGCACGCCACGGTAGCGCTCCACCGTGCCTTCGCCCGCGTTGTAGGCGGCGGCCACCAAAGACACGTCGCCTTCAAAATAAGCCAGCAGCCAGCGCAGGTAGGTGAGACCGCCGCGAATGTTTTGCGCGGGGTCGTAGGGATTTTTCACGTTGAAGCGCGCACTGGTGTCGGGAATGAGTTGCATCAGGCCCTGGGCGTTCTTGGGTGACTGCGCTTGCACGTCAAAGTTGGACTCCGCAGCAATGATGGCCAGCGCGAGCTGGGGCTCAATCTTGAACTGCGGCGCCAGCTTCATGACCAAGTCCATGATCTTGCGCGGCGCGATCAAGGCGTAGTCCACCTTGGGTAGGGGCGGGGCGGTGGCCTGAATCACGGGTGGCGGCGGCTCTCGCATGCATTCCGGGGTTTCGGCCGGGGTGTTGCCCACGGCCTGGAGCATGCGCAGGGCGCCGTCCAGGCCTTGTTCAGCGGCGGCATGAAAGAAGTAGGCGGCGACACCGTCTTGGCGGGGCACGCCGCGCCCATTGGCGTACATCCAGCCCAGGTTGTACTGGGCGATGGCGTCACCCTGAAACGCGCTTTGGCAATAGAGTTTGGCCGCTTGCGCCAGATCCCGTGGCACGCCTTCGCCATGCTCAAGTGCAATGGCTTGCAGGCGAAGGGCCTCGGCGCTGGCATCATCTTGGGGCGCGGCCCAAGCAGACCCCGTCGCAAAGACGGCGGCCAGAAGGGCGGTGGGAAAAAGAAGGCGCATGAGGAATCAGTATCGGTCTTTATGCGCCGCCTGTCTTGCGCGTTGTCAGACCTTGAGGGTGCCCAGCTTGGAAGCAGCTTCGCGCAAACAGGCTTCGGTGGTGTCCCAGCTCAGGCAGGCGTCGGTGATGGACACGCCGTAGCGCAGGTCAGCGGGTTTGCCCAGCTTTTGATTGCCTTCAAACAAGTTGGACTCCAGCATCACGCCCTTGATGGAGCGGTTGCCGTCGGCGATTTGGTTGACCACGTCTTTCAGCACCAGCGTCTGCAGGGCGTGGTTCTTGCGGGAGTTGGCGTGGCTGCAATCGACCACGATGTTGACCGGCAGTTTGGCCGCAGCCAGCGCAGCTTCGGCCTGGGACACGGCCACGGAGTCGTAGTTGGGCACGGGGCCGCCACGCAAAATCAGCTGGCCCTGGGCGTTGCCCCGGGTTTGGGTGACGGCCACTTGGCCCTGGCCGTTGATACCCAGAAATGCGTGGGGCTGGGCGGCGGAGAGCATGGCGTTCAAGGCCACATCGAGGTCACCGTCTGTGCCGTTTTTGAAGCCAACCGGGCTGGACAGACCGCTGGCCATCTCGCGGTGGGTCTGGCTCTCGGTGGTGCGCGCGCCAATGGCGCTCCAGGCAATCATGTCGCCCAGGTACTGCGGGGTGATGGGGTCCAGCGCCTCGGTGCCGCAGGGCAGGCCCAGCTCGTTGAGGTCGATCAGCAGTTGGCGCGCCAGGTGCAGGCCTTCTTCGATCTGGAAGGAGTCGTCCATGTGCGGGTCGTTGATCAGGCCTTTCCAGCCCACGGTGGTGCGGGGCTTCTCAAAGTAGACGCGCATCACGATGAAGAGCTGCTCTTTCAGGTCGGTGGCCAGTGCCTTGAGTTTGTGGGCGTATTCCATCGCCGCCTTGGGGTCGTGGATGGAGCAGGGGCCCACGACCACGATCAGGCGCTTGTCGCGTCCGCTCAGGATCTCGGTCAGCGCGGCGCGGGCGGTGTTGACGTTGTCAGTGGCAGCAGCGCTGGCGGCAATGTCCAGGTGCAGTTGGCTGGGTGGCGGCAGCGTGCGCTGCGCCAGAATGTTGATGTTTTCAAGGGCGGTGGGAAAGGTCATGGCAGTGGCTGAGTAAAAACTGTTGAATGAAATAGGCCTTCTGCCCCCGCTGGTCATGCGCAAGCAGCTATCAATATTGTAGTGAGTCGTCCAGGATTTCGATCCAGTGGCGAACCGGCGTCGTGGTGCCGCTTTGCAAATGCGTGATGCAGCCGATGTTGGCGGATGCAATGACCTCCGGTTTGGACTCACCAAACGTGGTGGCCAAGTGGCCGAGTTTGCGGTCGCGCAGTTCGTAGGAGAGCTTGGGGTTGAGCACAGAGTAAGTGCCGGCCGAGCCGCAACACAGGTGGGCCTCGCAGCCGGTCACCTTGACGGTGAAGCCCAAAGCGCCCAAGTGCTCCTCGACCCCGCCGCGCAGTTGTTGCCCGTGCTGTAGCGTGCAGGGCGGGTGAAAGGCGATGGGGGCCGCCGTGGGTTTGACCCGGTCTTTCAGGGTGGTCGCCAACTCGGGCAGCCACTCGCTCACGTCGCGGGTCAGCGCGCTGATGCGGGCGGCCTTGTCGGCGTAGAGCGGGTCGTCTTTCAGAATGTGGCCGTATTCCTTGACCGTGACACCGCAGCCCGAGGCGTTCATGACGATGCCTTCCACGCCGGGGCGGCCGTCCTGGTCTTGCACATGGGGCCACCAGGCGTCAATGTTGGCGCGCATCTGGGTTTTGCCGCCGTCCTGGTCGTTCAGGTGAAATTTGACCGCGCCACAGCAACCGGCTTTGGGCGCGATAACGGTTTGAATGCCCGCTGCGTCAAACACGCGAATGGTGGCGCTGTTGATGTTGGGCATCATGGCGGGCTGCACGCAGCCGGCCAGCATCAGCACCTTGCGCCCATGCACCCCGGTGGGCAACTTGCCCGCGGATTGCTTGACCGGCACTTTGGCTTTGAGTGAGGCGGGCAGCAAAGGCCGCACCAACTGGCCCATGGCCATGGCGGGGGCAAACAGGGGTGAGGGCAAACCTTCTTTCAGCGCCCAGCGCAGGGCGCGCTCACCCAGCGGGCGAGGTACTTTGGCGTCCACCAGCTTGCGGCCAATGTCCACCAGGTGGCCGTAGTCCACGCCGGAGGGGCAGGTGGATTCGCAGTTGCGACACGTCAGGCAGCGGTCCAGGTGCATCTGGGTTTTGCGGGTGGGCGCGGCGCCCTCCAGCACCTGTTTCATCAGGTAGATGCGGCCCCGGGGGCCGTCCAGCTCGTCGCCCAGCAGTTGGTAAGTGGGGCAGGTGGCGGTGCAGAAACCGCAGTGCACGCATTTGCGCAGAATGGCTTCGGCCGCGTCGCCGTCCGCCGTGCCTTGGTATTCAGGAGCCAGGTTGGTTTGCATGGGGGCGTGCCGTTCAGAAGTCGGGGTAGAGGCGGGCGCGGTTGAAAATGCCCGCGGGATCGAATTCGGCCTTGAGCCGCTGATGGATGGCGTCCAGCGGTGGTTTTAAGGCATCAAATCGGGGTGTTGCGCCCGTCGAATCTGCGCTGGCTGCTATAAACAACGTAGCGCTTCCGCCCACCGCCGCCGCAGCTTGGCGCAGGGCCAGGGCCGCGCTTTCGGGTGCCCACAGCCAACGCTGGCCGCCGTGCCACTCCACCAACTGGGCATAGGGCAGCGGCAAGGCTGGCGCGGTTTGCGGCAGCGACAGGCGCCACAGGCCCATCTCGGGGGAGGGGCAATGGAAGAAAGGCAGGGTTTGGTCGCGGCAGGCGGTCCAGTCGGCGCCGGCATCGAAGTTGTCCATGACCCGGACTTCGCCGCCCAGGGCTTGCATGTCGGCAATCAGGCGCGGGCCGGCGGATTGCACGGCGGCAATGGCGCCGCGCAGGCGCACGAACAAGAAGTCGCGCACGGGTGTGGCCGTGTCGTCCCGCACCCAGCAACTGGCGCTCAGGGGCAGAGGTTGACCGCCCCAGCGGTTGAGCAAGTCCAACGCTTGCTGCTGCGAGAGTCCTGCACACATGAGCGTTGCTTCGGCTGGGGCCACGGGCAGCACTTTGAGTGAAATCTCGGTCAGCACGCCCAAGGTGCCCAGGGCGCCCACCATCAGGCGGGAGACGTCGTAGCCGGCCACGTTTTTCATGACCTGGCCGCCAAAGGTCAGGGCCTCGCCCCGGCCGTTGATCAGGCTCACGCCCAGCACAAAGTCGCGCACCGAACCCACACTGGCGCGTGCCGGGCCACTCAAACCAGCGGCCACCATGCCGCCGCAGGTGGGCTGGCCGCCCCCGTCAAAGCGCGGTGGCTCAAAGGCCAGGCACTGACCGCGCTCGGCCAAGGTGGCTTCCAGGTGGGCCAGCGGCGTGCCAGCGCGCACGGTCACCACCAACTCGGTGGGCTCGTAACTGGTGATGCCGGTGTGGCGGCTCATGTCCAGCACGTCGCCTTGCAGGGTTTGGCCGTAAAAGTCTTTGCTGCCGCCCCCGCGAATGCGAAGCGGTGTGCCGTCAGCGGCAGCGGCGAGGATGCGATCGGTCAGTTGACGAAGCGAGGAGTCCATGGGGCAGGGGCCTTGGTTGATGCGCGGGAGAAGCCGTGGATGGTAAAGCGCCACTCTGAGTGGCGGCGTGAATTTTTTGAAACCAGCCGGTGCAAAAAATTTAGTCCACGAACAGATTGACCGGTAAACCGGGCACGTCCACCGCCATGGAAAACACGCAACCTGAGAGTGGCAGCGCTGCCAGTTCGTCGGCGCTGCGGCCATGGCGAGCGGTGGTGATGAACAGGGTTTTCAGGTCCTCGCCGCCAAAACAGGGCATGGTGGGGCACTGCGCCGGGGTTTCAATCTCTGCCAGCAGACGGCCATCGGGTGAGAACTTGCAGATGCGCCGACCTTCAAACATGGCCGCGTAGTAGTTGCCTTGCACGTCCACTGCGGCGCCATCTGGGCGGCCTTGGTAGCCGCCGTTGGCGGGGCTGGGTTCAAACTGCCAGCCCTCGGGTTTGCCGGGCAACTGCTGAAAGGTCCGGTGCGCGGTCATGGCGGCGCTGGTTGGGTCAAAGTTCCAGGCGTGCACCACGTGTCGAGGGGTGTCCGACCAGTACAGGGTGTGGCCGTCCGGGCTCCAGGCCAGCCCGTTGGCGGTGAGGGCGTCGCCTGCCTTGTATTCAATCAGCGGTGTGCGGCCATCGCGGCAGTCCACCATGTACAGGGCGGCGTTCATGGACTTTTTGGGCTCGTCGATGGTGCCGACCCAGAAACGGCCCAGCGCATCGCACTTGCCGTCGTTGGCCCGCATTTGGGTGGTGTCGTAGTCCAGTGTGGCAATGCGCTGCAACTCGCCGCCCCATTGGCGCGCGCGAAATATGCCGTGGCGCAGGGCAATGACCCAGCCGCCGCTGGCGGCAGGCGCCATGCAGCCAGGCTCTTCGGGCATGTCCCAGGTCTCCACCACACCGCTGGTGGTGTCCGTGCGCAGCAACTGTTTGCCCGGAATGTCCAGCCAGTAAAGCCGCTGCTCTTGCGGGTGCCAGAAAGGGGATTCGCCCAGTTCATTGGGCGTGGTGGTGACGGCTTGCCAAGGGGTGTTGTTGATGCTCATACGGCTTTCTCCACGTGGATGCTCATTTCGGCGCTGAGGGACTCGCCGGGTTGAAGAACGCGAACGCCCAGTTCTTCCGCGCTGGCCACGCCCGCCGCCAACAGGTTGATCGCGTTGTTGACATGGCTGACCGGCTCAATGGCGATGCTGGGCAGCTGTGCGTGGGTATAGACCACCAGGCGGCTCAGGTTGGCGCTGATGCGAATGGCCAGTGCCTCGTCGCGCAGGTGCAGCACGCCGGGCCAGCCGTCAAAACAGTGGTCCACCTTGAGCGTGGCGCAATCCGTGTCCAGGCCGGTGGCGGGCAGGCGGTGGGTGGGCAGCTTGTCGTCGCCCATTTCCCAGCGGCCAGTGGCGTCGAACGACACATGGCTGCCGGGACGTTTGACGAAGAAGGGGTGCCAACCCAGGCCCACGGGGGCGGGGGTGTCGGACTGGTTGGTGATGCTCAGGCTCATTTCCAGCGTGTCTCCGGTCAAGCGAAACGCCTGGGAGGCATCAAAAGCAAATGGCCAAGCAGCGTCAGGGCGGTGCTCCAGGCTCATCAGCAAGAAACCTTCGCTTTGCTCCAGCACCTGCCACGGCCGCTGCCAGCCCAGGCCATGAATGGTGTGTGGTTCGGGCTCGAAATTTTTCACCAGAGGGTGGCTGGTGCCCTGCCATTGCAAGGCTGGCCTGGCCAATGCGGTTGGAAAACGGCACCAGCGGGTAACTGCTGGACTCGCGGGCGCTGGTGGCCGTGGGGGCCGGGCGCAGCACGGGGGTGTCCCCCAGCCACAGGCCAAGCAGGCTGCCGCCCAGTTCAGGAGCGATGTCGCAGCGCAGGGCGCCCGCGTTGAGTTGGATCAGGGTGGTCATGGTTTAAGCGTCTCCTTGCCTGTGATTGTGCATTGCAAACGCCCATGAAAAAACCCACCGGCGCCTGAGGCCCCGGTGGGTTGGGTGTGAAGGAGTCACGCTGCGCAGTGCAGCGTGCGCCCGATCAGCGGTTGTAAGCGGTTTCGCCGTGGGACGTGATGTCCAGACCTTCGCGCTCGTCTTCTTCGCTGACGCGCAATCCCAAGACCACGTCGACCAGCTTGTAGGCAATAAAGGCCACCACACCGGACCAGGCGATGGTGATCAACACACCTTCAGCCTGCACCCACACTTGGTGAGCAATCGAGAACTCGGGAGCACCTGTGCCACCCAGGCTAGGTGCTGTGAACACGCCAGTCAACAAGGCGCCCAAAATGCCGCCCACGCCGTGGATGCCGAACACGTCGAGTGTGTCGTCCGCACCCAGCATGCGCTTCAGGCCACCGATACCCCACAAGCAGATGAAACCAGCCAACAAGCCGATGATGATGGCGCCCATGGGGCCCACTGAGCCGCAAGCGGGTGTGATGGCTACCAGACCGGCAACGGCACCAGAGGCCGCGCCCAGCATGGAGGCTTTGCCCTTGTGCATGGCTTCACCGATTGACCAGGACAACACGGCACCGGCAGTGGCCAACAAGGTGTTGATGAACGCCAGTGTGGCGCCGCCATTGGATTCCAGGTTCGAGCCGGCGTTGAAACCAAACCAGCCCACCCACAGCAGGGAAGCGCCCACCATCGTCAATGTCAGGCTGTGAGGTGCCATGGCTTCTTTGCCGTAGCCAATGCGCTTGCCCACCATGTAGGCACCCACCAGACCAGCAACGGCCGCGTTAATGTGCACCACGGTGCCGCCAGCGAAGTCCAGCGCGCCTTTGCCCAGCAAGTAACCACCGGAGCCCCACACCATGTGGGCGATTGGCAGGTAGCTGAAGGTGAACCACAAAGCACTGAACAACAGCACAGCGGAGAACTTCATGCGCTCGGCAAACGAGCCGACGATCAGTGCGCAGGTGATGCCTGCAAACGTGGCCTGGAAGGCAATGAAGATGAACTCAGGGATCTTCACACCGGGCGTGAAGGTGTCAGCCAGCGAAGCCGGTGTCACCCCTTTGAGGAACAGCTTGCTGAGGTTGCCCCAGATCAGTCCCTCGCCACCGAACGCCACCGTGTAGCCGTAAACCGCCCACAGCACCGAGATCAGCGAGAAAACGACCATGACTTGCATGAGCACGGACAGCATGTTTTTGCTGCGCACCAAGCCGCCATAGAACAGGGCCAGGCCGGGGACGATCATCATGATGACCAACACGGTGGAGATCATCATCCAGGCGGTGTCGCCTTTGTCAACCGTGGGGGTTGGCTCAGCGGCCGCCGCAGGTGCGGCGGCGACTTCGGCGACCGCAGGGGCCGCTTCAACGGCCATGGCGGCTGGTGCAGCGGCTGTATCAGCGGCCGGGGCGGTGGCGACAGGCGCGGCTTCGGTGGTCTGGGCCAAGGCAATGGCACCACTTCCCAAAAGGCTCACACCCAATACAAGGGAGGCAAGTAGTTTTTTCATGGTTCTTTCTCGTGTTGGTGGGATGGGTGGTCTTTAGAGGGCTTCTTTGCCAGTCTCGCCCGTGCGGATGCGAACCACTTGTTCAATGGCGGTGACGAAGATCTTGCCGTCGCCGATCTTGCCGGTGCGGGCGGCGTCTTCGATGGCTTCAATCACTCGCTCAACCAGCTCGTCGGAGATGGCGGCTTCGATCTTGACCTTGGGCAAGAAATCGACCACGTACTCGGCGCCGCGGTACAGCTCGGTATGGCCTTTTTGGCGACCAAAACCTTTGACTTCAGTGACCGTGATGCCCTGCACGCCGATGGTCGAAAGTGCTTCACGCACTTCGTCCAGCTTGAAGGGTTTAATGATGGCGGTAACGAGTTTCATGGATTCTCCTGAGCGTGGAAACAATTGAGTGGTTCGGTGACAGCGATTGCAATAACTGAGCCAACAAGGTTGGGGATAAGCAGGTAAAGCAGGGTTCATGCCAACTAATACTGCTGCTGTTGCATATTGGCCTCATACGCAGGGCAGTAGATGCGCTAATATGCATGTATAAATAAACAGTACGCACCACATTGGTGCGATTGGATTCGAGGTGCACTCAAACGGATGCACCTTTTTGGAGAGGGTGTTCTCATGAGTCTTTCTTTGGTGCAAAGCCGAGCCTTGCTGGGCTTGGACGCGGCGGCGGTCACGGTCGAAGTTCACTTGGCCAACGGCTTGCCCAGCTTCACTTTGGTGGGGTTGGCTGATGTCGAGGTCAAAGAAGCCCGGGAGCGGGTTCGCTCGGCCATCCAGAACTCGGGGCTGGAGTTCCCCCATAACAAGCGCATCACCGTTAATCTCGCGCCCGCTGATTTGCCCAAGGACTCCGGTCGTTTTGATTTGCCAATTGCGTTGGGCATTCTGGCTGCCAGTGGACAAATTGACGCAGCCCGGCTGGCCGGACATGAGTTTGCCGGTGAACTGTCCTTGTCGGGCGAGTTGCGCCCGGTGCGGGGCGCTTTGGCCATGAGCCTGGCCTTGCATGCCAGTGGAGTGCAGACCCGCCTTGTCTTGCCACCTGAAAGTGCCAAAGAAGCGGCCTTGGTGCCAGATGCCCACGTGTTCGAAGCCCGTCATTTGCTGGATGTGGTTCAGTACTTTTTGCCCGCCAACCCGGATGTACCGGCGATCGAAGCCAGTGCCGGATGGTCGCGCGTGACGGCCAGAACCGAGATGCAAGCGGCCCATTACCCCGACATGGCCGACGTCAAAGGGCAGCCCGGTGCGCGACGCGCGCTGGAAATAGCGGCCGCTGGCGGCCACAGTTTGTTACTCAGTGGCCCGCCTGGCTCGGGAAAATCCATGCTGGCGCAGCGATTTGCCGGCCTGTTGCCGGCCATGACGACGACGCAAGCGCTGCAAAGTGCGGCTGTGGCGTCGCTGGGTGGACGCTTTGCGCTGGAGAAATGGGGCCAACGTCCCACCTGCAGTCCACATCACACGGCCAGCGCGGTGGCCTTGGTGGGTGGCGGCTCGCCGCCCCGGCCGGGCGAGATTTCGCTGGCGCACCATGGCGTACTCTTCCTCGATGAACTTCCAGAATTTCCAAGGGCCGCCTTGGAGGCATTGCGCGAGCCTCTGGAGTCAGGTTTGATCACGATTTCAAGGGCCGCGCGACGGGCTGAGTTCCCGGCGCGTTTCCAATTGATTGGCGCCATGAACCCCTGTCCATGTGGCTATTTGGGGTCCACGCAAAGGGCTTGTCGCTGCACCCCAGATCAGGTTTCGCGCTACCAAGGCAAGCTCAGCGGGCCGCTGATGGACCGCATTGACCTGCATGTGGAGGTGCCCTCCGTGCAAGCCTCAGAGTTGCTGCACGCAGCGCCCGGTGAAGCCAGTGCGCTGATTCGAGAGCGCTGTACGCAGGCCAGGGCGGCCGCCGTGCAACGCCAAGGCAAGTCCAACCACGACCTGCAGGGGCAGGAGATTGATGCACATGTGTTGCTGGACGAGGCTGCTGCCAAATTTTTGAACGTAGCCGCGGCGCGGTTGGGTTGGTCTGGGCGCAGCACGCACCGGGCGCTGAAAGTGGCGCGCACCATTGCCGACTTGGCGGGTGCTGAGACGACCCAAGTCGCTCATGTGGCAGAGGCCATGCAGTACCGCCGCGCATCACGCCCGAACAGTTAGAGGCGCAAAGATGGCTTCGCCTTAGCGGCGAAGCGGCGGGCGTGTCACCCGGGCCTTTTGGGCGGCAGGCAAAAGTCCGACAAACAAGGCCGTGACTTGGGTGAGTCGGTTTTGTGCTTCGGTTTCACCCAGCGGGTGGGCCAGCAGAGTCATCATGTCGGAGCGCAGGTACCACAGGGCCTGAATGTCCGATGCATACAGGACGCGGCCCCAGATGCGGGCCTGCTCCGGGCCTGGCGGCACGCCTTGAAAACAATCCAACATCGCTTGCCGAACTTCTTGAACGCGGATCGCTGACGGTCGAACCGGCACTGGCTCAACAAACAGGCTCATAAAGCTGGTGGCAAATTTTGAACGTTTCCAGCTCATGGGTGGGTGAAGAGGTCTCTGTTAGTGGGGATTGCAACGTGCCGAAAATAGCATGCTGCTCAAGGGATGGGCGATTGAACCATCAACTCTTGCTGGCAGTCGTATCATTTCGTCATGAGCTGTAACGGCTTTCTGAGTGGAATGGGTTGCTATTGAAATCATAGCTGCTTACGCACAGCCCGCCAAGGGTTGATAACAAATTGATACATCTAAGGTGAGCGTCATTCATGAATTTTGCGGCCCCTGACCATGACCGGCGCTTGGTCGCTTGGCTGTCTTTGGCGCAGCTGATCAGCTGGGGCAGCCTGTTCTATGCCTTTGCGCTGTTGATGGAGCCCGTTGAGCGGGAATTGGGTTTGACCCGTGCCGAATCGTCGCTGGCGTTCAGTCTGGCACTGTTGGTCGAGGGGCTGGTGGCCTACCCCGTGGGGCGTTGGATTGACCGGGGCCATGAGCGGGTGGTGATCACCGCCGGCTCGGTGCTGGCCGCCATTGGCCTGGTCTTGCACAGCCAGATCAGCAGCCTCGTCGGCTTTTACGCCGTGTGGGCGAGCCTGGGCGCGGCGATGGCGGCCACCTTGTATGCCCCCGTGTTTTCGGTGGTGACGCGCCGCTTTCCCCATGACTTTCGTCGCGCCATCATCACGCTGACATTTTTGGGCGGTCTGGCCAGCACGGTGTTCATTCCGCTGACTGCCGGGTTGATCAGCAGTTGGGGTTGGCGTGATGCTTTGTTGTGGCTGGCGGCGTTACATGTGTTGGTGTGCGCACCACTGCACTTCCATCTTCTGCGTGGAGCGCCGGTCGCCATGAAGGTCGAGGCGCATTTGGACAGTGCGATGCCGCGCCAGTTGTCCCATTACTTGCTGAGTGCACCGTTTTGGTTAATTGCGACGTTTGTGGTGTTGATGATGGCCGTCACGGTGGCCTTGCCGGCGCACATGATCAGCCTGCTGCGTGAAAACGGTTTGAAAGAAGCGTGGGTCATTGCCATACCCGCCAGCATTGGGGCGATCCAGGTCTTGGGTCGGGTGCTGCTGTATTTCTTTGAACGGCATCTGGACCTGCACTTGGCGAACCGGCTGATTCCCTGTTTGATCCCGCTGGGTTTGCTGGCGCTGCTGGCGGCGCCCTTGGCAGGGAGTGGGCACGTCGCCATGGTGTTGCTGTTTGTGAGCTTGTACGGTTTGGGCAATGGCTTGCTGACCATTGTCAAAGGCACGGCCATGGCGCAGTACGTGAGTCGCGACCATGTGGCCAGTCTGAACGGCGCCTTGGGCGTGCCACTGGCCCTGGCACGCGCCGCCGCGCCGCTGTTGTTGGGCGTGCTCTGGTCAGCGAAGTCCGGTTACGCCCAAGGGCTCTGGATGCTGCTGGGCTTCAGCGTGTTGGGCACGGTGGCCCTGGTGGCGGCGCAGCGCTTGTCATTGCGCCGCGCCTGACGCCGCTGATTACAGATTGGGCGCCAGCAAGCGCTGCAGGGCTTGCTCGTTCATCTGGCGCCGGGCCGCCAAGTCTTTGAGTTGGTCGTCCCCAATCTTGCCCACGCTGAAGTAGGTGCTGTCGGGGTGGCCCAGGTAGAAACCGCTCACGCTGGCGGCCGGGGTCATGGCCAGGCTCTCGGTCACGGCCATGCCAATGTCTTGGCACTGCAGCAACTCAAACATGTCTTTCTTGACGCTGTGGTCGGGGCAGGCCGGGTAGCCGGGCGCAGGGCGAATGCCTTTGTATTTCTCGGCAATCAGTTCTTCGGCCGATAAGGCCTCGCTGGGCGCGTAGCCCCACAAGTCGGTGCGCACCCGGTGGTGCAAACACTCGGCAAACGCTTCGGCCAAGCGGTCCGCCAGCGACTTGAGCATGATCGAGGAGTAGTCGTCCAGGTCGTCGGTGAACTGTTTTTCTTTCTTGTCCACGCCCAATCCGGCCGTGACGGCGAACACACCGGCGTAGTCACCACAAACCCCTTTGGGCGCCACAAAGTCGGCCAGGCAGCGGCTGGGGCGCATGACGCCTTCAATGACCTGTTTTTCAGCCTGCTGGCGCAAGCCGTACCAAGTCATGGCGACCTCGGTGCGGGTCTCGTCGGTGTAGAACTCGATGTCATCGTCGTTCACCGTGTTGGCGGGGTAGATGCCAATCACCGCGTTGGCTGTCAGCCAGCGGCCTTCGATCAAGCGCTTGAGCATGCGCTGCCCGTCGGCGTACACGCGCACGGCCTCGGTGCCGACCACCTCGTCCTTCAAGATGGCTGGAAATGGCCCGGCCAAGTCCCAAGTCTGGAAGAACGGGCCCCAGTCGATGAACTTGGCCAGTTCGGTCAGGTCAAAGTTCTTGAACACGCGCCGGCCAATAAATTTCGGCTTTGTCGGTTGAAAACTCGACCAGTCCACCGGCGTCTTGTTGCTGCGGGCCTTGGCCAGCGGCCACAGGGGCGTTTGTTTTTTGTTGGCGTGCTGGTGGCGCACTTTCTCGTAGTCCGCGTTCAGCTCGTTGATGTACTGGGCGGCCTGGTCTGACAACAGGCCTTGGGCCACGCTCACGCTGCGCGATGCATCCGGCACATAAACGACAGGACCTTCGTAGTGCGGGGCAATTTTCACGGCGGTGTGGACCCGGCTGGTGGTGGCGCCGCCAATCATCAGGGGGATCTTCTTGATGCGGAAGTGATCGTCCTTTTGCATCTCGCCGGCCACGTACTGCATCTCTTCCAGGCTCGGGGTGATCAGGCCGGACAGGCCCACAATGTCGGCCCCCTCGACCTTGGCGCGCGCCAGAATTTCGTGGCAGGGCACCATCACGCCCATATTGACCACGTCAAAGTTATTGCACTGCAGCACCACGGTCACGATGTTTTTGCCAATGTCGTGCACATCGCCCTTCACTGTGGCAATCACGATCTTGCCCTTGGTGCGCACGTCGCGCCCGGCGGCTTCGTCCAGCCGTTTTTCTTCTTCAATATAGGGAATCAGGTGGGCGACGGCCTGCTTCATGACGCGTGCGCTTTTCACCACCTGGGGCAAAAACATCTTGCCTTGACCAAACAGGTCGCCCACGATGTTCATGCCGGCCATCAACGGGCCTTCAATCACATGCAAGGGGCGCCCACCTTTGGCGAGCACGTTTTGGTAGGCCTCTTCGGTGTCCACCACGATGAAATCGGTCACCCCATGCACCATGGCGTGGCTCAGGCGGGCCTCGACGGTGGCCGGCTTGTCAGCCGTGCCGCGCCATTCCAGCTTCTTGGACTCGTCCTTGGCCGCGCCTTTGGCCGTGTCGGCAATCTCGACCAGGCGCTCGCCCGCGTCGTCGCGGCGGTTGAGCACCACGTCTTCCACGCGTTCACGCAACTCGGGCTCCAGGTTGTCATAGACGCCCACCATGCCGGCGTTGACGATGCCCATGTCCATGCCGGCCTGAATGGCGTGGTACAGAAACACGGTGTGAATGGCTTCGCGCACCGGGTCGTTGCCCCGGAAGCTGAAGGACACGTTGGACACACCGCCGGACACCTTGGCGCCGGGCAGGTTCTGCTTGATCCAGCGCGTGGCGTTGATGAAGTCGACCGCGTAGTTGTTGTGCTCTTCAATGCCGGTGGCAATGGCGAAGATGTTGGGGTCAAAAATGATGTCTTCTGGCGGAAAGTCCACCTCGTCCACCAGAATGCGGTAGGCCCGCTCGCAGATCTCAATCTTGCGCTCGTAGGTGTCAGCCTGACCTTGTTCGTCAAACGCCATCACCACGGCAGCCGCTCCGTAGCGGCGCAGCAGCTTGGCCTGGTGCTTGAAAGCGTCCACGCCTTCTTTCATGCTGATGGAGTTCACCACCGCTTTGCCTTGCACGCAGCGCAAACCCGCTTCAATGATGCTCCACTTGGAGGAGTCAATCATGATCGGCACGCGGGAAATGTCAGGCTCGGAGGCAATCAGGTTCAGGAAGCGCACCATGGCGGCCTGGCTGTCCAGCATGGCCTCGTCCATGTTGATGTCGATGATCTGGGCGCCGTTTTCAACCTGCTGGCGCGCCACGCTCAGGGCTTGCTCGTACTCGCCGTTCAGAATCATGCGCGCAAAGGCCTTCGAGCCCGTGACGTTGGTGCGCTCACCAATGTTCACAAACAGCGAATCTTTGCCAATGTTCACCGGCTCCAGGCCGGACAGTTTCATGGGGGGGACGAGAATTTCAGACATGCGGCTCACCTGTGGATGACAAATTTCAGGTGAGCGTCGTTGCGAATCTCCAAGCCTGACAGGTCGGGCGACCTGCTGCAACGCTCCTTGGAAGGCCGCTATTTTAAGGGGATTGCTTCAATCTATGCGTTGTGGCGATCCCGGTTTGAAAAATCTGCCGGGTTTTTCAATGATCCAAGCGCCCCGTAAGAAATTACTTTTATGCTGACGGGTAGACTTTTCGCTAGGTGAAAAGCCTATCCCATATAGTGGCACGATAAATTTACCCACATTCCCAAGAGGACGACGACCATGAGCGCATCGAAAATCATCTACACACTCACAGATGAGGCGCCATTGCTGGCGACTTATTCTTTTCTGCCCGTCATTCGGACCTTTGCCGCGCCTGCCGGTATCGATATTGAAGAGAGCGACATTTCGGTTGCGGCCCGCGTGTTGGCCGAATTTCCCGAAAACCTGACAGACGCCCAAAAAGTACCGAACACCTTGGCCGAGCTGGGCAAAAAAACCCTGCTTGCGGATACCAACATCATCAAGCTGCCCAACATCAGCGCCTCGGTGGGCCAGTTGATTGCTTGCATCCGTGAGCTGCAGGGCAAGGGTTATGCGATTCCTGACTTTCCGGAAGATCCGAAAACAGACGAAGACAAGGCAGTTCGCGCGCGCTACGCCAAGTGCATCGGCAGCGCCGTGAACCCCGTGTTGCGCGAAGGCAATTCGGATCGCCGCGCACCCAAGGCCGTGAAGGAATACGCGCGCAAGAACCCGCATTCCATGGCGCCGTGGAGCCAGGCCTCCCGCTCACACGTCTCCCACATGCACCATGGCGACTTCTACCATGGTGAAAAGTCCATGACGCTGGACAAAGCCCGTGATGTGAAGATGGAACTGATCACCACCAGCGGCAAGACCCTGGTGCTCAAGCCCAAGGTGTCGCTGCTGGCCGGCGAGATCATTGACAACATGTTCATGAGCAAGAAGGCGCTGGTCGCGTTCTACGAGAAAGAAATTGACGACGCCTACAAGACCGGCGTCATGTTCTCGTTGCACGTCAAGGCCACGATGATGAAGGTGTCGCACCCCATCGTGTTTGGTCACTGCGTGAAGATTTTCTACAAGGACGCTTTTGCCAAGCACGGCGCCTTGTTTGACCAGATTGGTGTGAACGTCAACAACGGCATGGCCAACCTGTACGACAAGATCGCCACGCTGCCGCAATCGACCCGCGAAGAAATCCAGGCTGATTTGCACGCCTGCCACGCCAACCGTCCCGAGTTGGCCATGGTCGATTCGGCCAAGGGCATTACCAACTTCCATTCGCCCAACGACATCATTGTGGACGCCTCCATGCCCGCCATGATTCGCAATGGCGGCAAGATGTGGGGCGCCGACGGCCGTCTGAAAGACGTGAAGGCGGTGATGCCTGAGTCCACCTTTGCCCGCATTTACCAGGAGATGATCAACTTCTGCAAATGGCACGGCAATTTCGACCCCAAGACCATGGGCACCGTGCCCAATGTGGGCTTGATGGCCCAGCAGGCCGAAGAGTATGGTTCACACGACAAGACGTTTGAAGTCGCCGAAGGTGGCGTGGCCAACATCGTGGACCTCGCCACTGGCGAAGTCCTGTTGTCGCAGAACGTAGAAGAAGGCGACATCTGGCGCATGTGCCAGGTCAAAGACGCGCCCATTCGCGACTGGGTCAAACTGGCCGTCAACCGTGCCCGCAATTCCGGCATGCCTGCCGTGTTCTGGCTGGACCCGTACCGCCCGCATGAGGCGGAATTGATCAAGAAGGTTGAGACCTACCTCAAAGAGCACGACACCACGGGTCTGGATATCCAGATCATGTCGCAGGTGCGCGCCATGCGTTTCACCCTGGAACGCGTGATTCGCGGTCTGGACACCATTTCAGTGACTGGCAACATCCTGCGTGACTACCTGACCGACTTGTTCCCCATCATGGAGCTGGGCACCAGCGCCAAGATGCTGTCCATCGTGCCTTTGATGGCCGGCGGCGGCATGTTCGAAACCGGCGCGGGCGGCTCGGCTCCCAAGCACGTCAAACAGTTGGTGGAAGAAAACCACCTGCGCTGGGATTCGCTGGGCGAGTTTCTGGCGTTGGCCGTGTCGATGGAAGACCTGGGCCAAAAAACCGGCAACAAAAAAGCCACGATCCTGGCCCAGACGCTGGACGACGCAACGGGTCAATTGCTGGACCACAACAAGGGCCCCTCTACCCGCACGGGCGAGTTGGACAACCGCGGTAGCCATTTCTACCTCGCCATGTACTGGGCGCAAGCGTTGGCCGCACAGACCGAAGACAAAGAGCTGCAAGCGAAATTCGCGCCGCTGGCCAAGGCTTTGGCCGATAGCGAGCAGCAGATTGTGGCGGAGCTCAAAGAAGTGCAAGGCAAGCCCGTGGACATTGGTGGCTACTACATGGCGGACCCCGTGAAGGTCTCGGCCATCATGCGCCCCAGCGCCACTTTCAACGCCGTCTTGGCTGCTGCGCAGGCTTGATCGATCTCTGCGGCTCACCGGTGCAACGTCACCGGTGAGTCAGGCAGCAAAAAGGGCAGAAGGAGTCAATCCTTCTGCCCTTTTTTATGCGGGGTTCTCGGCCTCGTGGTGAGTGGCCTGTGGGTCAGGCCGCTTCTTTGTAAAACAAGTTGCGACCCATTTTGCGAGTGGCTACGGGGCGAACCGCATCTGCAATGGCCCCAATATGCTCAGGCGTGGTGCCGCAGCAGCCGCCCACGATGTTGACCAGGCCCTCCAAGGCAAATTCATGCACCAATCGGCTGGTGTCGGCCGGGGTTTCGTCAAAGCCGGTGTCGCTCATGGGGTTGGGCAGGCCGGCGTTGGGGTAGCAGCTGATGAAGGTGTCGGGGGCGACACGCGCCAGCTCCTGAATATAGGGGCGCATCAAGGTGGCGCCCAACGCGCAGTTCAGGCCCACGGCCAGCGGCTGGGCGTGGCGCACGCTGTGCCAGAAGGCGGTCACGGTCTGGCCGCTCAGAATTCGGCCCGAGGCATCCGTCACGGTGCCGCTGATGATGATGGGCAGGCGTTGACCCGAGGCCTCAAAGTACTCGTCAATCGCAAACAACGCGGCTTTGGCGTTCAGGGTGTCAAAAATGGTTTCCACCAGCAGCACGTCCGAGCCGCCTTCCACCAAGGCTTCAACCTGCTCGTAATACGCGGCGCGCAGAGTCTCAAAGTCCACATTGCGCGCGCCCGGGTCGTTCACATCCGGGCTGATGCTGGCGGTTTTGGGCGTGGGGCCCAAGGCGCCCAGCACAAAACGGGGTTTGTCGGGGGTCGAGTATTTGTCGCAGGCAGCGCGGGCCAGCTTCGCAGACTCCAAATTCATTTCGCGCGCCAGGTCGGCCATGTCGTAGTCCGCCTGGGCCACGGTGGTGGCGCCAAAGGTGTTGGTTTCGATCATGTCGGCGCCCGACGCCAGATAGCGCTCGTGAATGTCGGAAATCACGTCAGGGCGGGTCAGCGACAGCAACTCGTTGTTGCCTTTCACGTCTTTGTGAAAATCCTTGAAACGTTCGCCGCGGTACTGCTCCTCGCCCAGTTTGAAACGCTGGATCATGGTGCCCATGGCGCCGTCCAGAATCAAAATGCGTTGGGCCAGGAGGTCTGGCAGGGCTTGGGCACGGGTATATTGAAGAGGTTTCATAGCGGGTGCATTGTAGAAAATGTCGCAAGCCCTCGGTGGGGCGCGGTGTTTGATGCGGCTATTGCCAATCGTCACTCAAACGGTCGCCAGCACAAGTGGCCCGGCAAACCCCGGACAATAGGGGTCTCGAAAAGCTCACCCTGGTTTGTTTTTTAAAGCCAAATTGGCCTCTAGCCCCCGGTAGTCCTGCGCAAGCAGCTATCTAATCAGTAGCATCACGTTTTGTCCATTCAGCTCATTCTTCAAGAAGTCTTTGGTTACGACCAGTTCCGTGGCCCGCAGCAAGCCATCATGGAACACGTGGTGGGCGGTGGCGATGCGCTGGTGCTGATGCCCACGGGCGGCGGCAAGTCGCTGTGCTACCAGATTCCGGCCATTGCCCGCCAGCAGGCCGGCCAGGGCATCACGGTGGTGATTTCGCCCCTGATTGCCTTGATGCACGACCAGGTGGGCGCCTTGCATGAGGCTGGTGTCAGTGCGGCATTTCTCAATTCCACGCTGTCGGGCGAAGAGGCCTCGCAGGTGGAAAAGCGTCTGCTGCGGGGCGACATCACGATGCTGTACGCCGCCCCCGAGCGGATCACGACACCGCGTTTTCTGGCACAACTCGACTCCCTGTACGAGCGCGGCCAATTGGCGCTGTTTGCCATTGACGAGGCGCATTGCGTGAGCCAGTGGGGGCATGACTTTAGGCCCGAATACCGCGCCTTGACCGTGTTGCATGAGCGCTATGCCCATGTGCCGCGCATCGCACTCACCGCCACGGCGGATGCACTCACACGCCAGGACATCGTGGAGCGCCTGCAGTTGCAGGACGCCGGGCAATTTGTCAGCAGTTTTGACCGCCCCAATATCAGTTACACCATTGTTGAAAAGCGCGAGGCCTCGCAGCAGTTGCTGCGTTTCATCAGCGCCGAGCACGAAGGCGACGCCGGCATCGTTTATTGCCAGTCACGCCGCCGGGTCGAAGAAGTGGCACAAATGCTGTGCGACCAAGGGGTGAATGCGCTGCCGTACCACGCGGGCTTGGATGTGGCGGTGCGCCAGGCCAATCAGGACCGGTTTTTGCGCAGCGAAGGCATTGTGATGGTGGCCACCATTGCCTTTGGCATGGGCATCAACAAGCCCGATGTGCGCTTTGTGGCCCACCTGGACATGCCCAAGAACATCGAAGGCTACTACCAGGAAACCGGTCGCGCCGGGCGCGACGGTGAGCCCGCCGACGCCTGGATGTGCTACGGCCTGCAAGACGTGGTCAACCAGCGCCGCATGATTGACGAGAGCCCGGCCGGTGAAGAATTCAAGCAGGGTCTGCGCGGCAAGCTGGATGCGCTTTTGGGCCTGGCCGAGGCTACCGATTGCCGCCGCGTGCGGCTGTTGGCTTACTTTGACGAAGCCAGCCAGCCCTGCGGCAACTGCGACAACTGCCTGCAGCCCCCTGCCGTGTGGGACGGCACGGACGCTGCCCGCAAGCTGCTCAGCACCATTTACCGGGTGCAGCAGTCGGGCGGCACCAGTTACGGCGCGGGCCACATCATGGATATCTTGCGCGGCAAAACAACCGAGAAGGTCACGCAGCGCGGGCATGAGTCCCTGAGCACCTTTGGTATCGGCGCTGACCTGACCGAGCTGCAGCTGCGGGGTGTGCTTCGCCAGTTGATCGCCATTGGGGCGGTGGCGGTGGATGCCGAGGCCTTCAACACCTTGCAACTCACCGACGGCTCGCGGGCCGTGCTCAAAGGCGAGGTGGCGGTGCGTTTGCGCGAATCCGTCTCCAGCCCCGCGGTGCGCAAACCCCGGCGCAGTGCCACGGCAGCACCCAAAGTGCCCGCGTCGCTGGACGCCGAGGGCCAAGAGCGCTACGTGGCGCTGAAAGCCTGGCGCGCCGAGGTGGCCAAAGAACACAACCTGCCCGCCTACGTCATCTTCCACGACGCCACGCTGGCGGCCATTGCCGAGCGGGCGCCGCAGTCGCTGGACGATCTGCAGGGCATCACCGGCTTGGGTGCGAAGAAGCTGGAAGCCTACGGCGAAGAGGTGCTGCGCGTGGTCGCGGCTTGAGTCATGGTGACGCATCACGCTGCGTGCGATCTTGAAAAACCGGTCTTTTAGGTCGGTTTTGCTCGTCAATACTGGCTAGCGTGCTGCTATTTTTATAGCAAGCCGAAGGGCGCTGGCGTCGGTAGTAGATTGTCGGCGTAGGCCTCAAACGCCTCAATAGGCAGCGGCCGGCTGAAGAAGTAGCCTTGGTAGGCATAGCAGCCCTGGCTGGCGAGAAAGTCGCGTTGCGCTGCGCTTTCCACCCCTTCGGCAATCACGCTCAGCCCCAAGCTGTTTGCCAACGCCACCACCATCTTGGCGATGGCCGCGTCGTTGGCGTCCGTCAAAATATGGGTCACAAAGCTCTTGTCAATCTTGAGCTGGTCCAGTGGCAGGCGTTTCAGATACGACAGGGACGAGTAACCGGTGCCGAAGTCGTCCAGCGAAAACCCGACGCCTTGAGACTGAAGCGTGTTCATTTTGGTGATCACGTCCTCGATGTCCGTCACCAGCAGACTCTCCGTCAGCTCCAGCTTGAGTCGCTCAGGGTTGGCCCCCGTCTTGGCCAACACGCGCAGTACCTGGTCGGCAAAGTCGGGTTGGTGAAATTGGCGGGCGCTCACGTTGACCGCGATGATGAGGTGGGCCCGATCGGGCTGGGTGGCCCAATGCGCAAGTTGTTGGCAAGCGCTCTCCAGCACCCAATGGCCCAGGACAAAAATCAAGCCGGTTTCTTCGGCCAGGGGGATGAAATCGGCCGGGGACACCATGGGCCCATGGGGCGGCTGCCAGCGCACCAGCGCTTCCACCCCCGTCAACGCGCCACTGGCGGCTACTTGTGCCTGGTAATGCAGCACAAATTGTTCGGTGCGAACGGCCTCGCGCAATCTCACCTCCAGAGCGGCTCTGGCGTCCACCACGGCTTGCATCTGGGCGTCAAAGAAGCGCAGGGTGTTGCGCCCGGCCATTTTGGCCTGGTACATGGCCAGGTCGGCGCGCTTGAGTGGCTCCTCGCCATCTTCGCGTCGACTTCCTCCAAACAGCGTGATGCCAATGCTGGCGGTGCAGTGGCATTCCTGGGTGCCAAGTTGGTGTGGGGTGCTCAGTGCCGCGACAATTTTTTCGCCCACTGCTTCGGCCTGGTTGGCGGCTTGGGAGTCGTCCTCGTCAAGGTATTCAAGCATCACCACAAATTCGTCACCGCCCAGTCGGGCCACCGTGTCGCCCGCACGCACACAGGTGCTCAGGAGCTTGGCCACGCGTTCCAGCAACAGGTCACCCAGGTGGTGGCCGCGCGTGTCGTTGATGGTTTTGAAGTTGTCCAGGTCCACAAAGAGCAGGGCGCTCAGGCGTTTGTGGCGGGCGCCGGTGACCATCGCCATGCTCATGCGGTCCACCAACAGGCGCCGGTTGGGCAAGCCGGTCAGCGCATCAAAAAAGGCCAGACGCTGGATTTTTTCCTCTGACGCCCTGCGCTGCGAGATGTCGACGAAGGTGGCCACGTAGTGGGTGGCTTGCCCGGCCTCGTCCTTGACGGCGGTCACGGTGAGTCCCTGCGGAAATACCTCGCCATTCTTGCGCCGGCTCTGAACTTCGCCCCGCCACGCGCCGGTGCGCGCCACCGTGCGCCACAAGGACCAGAAAAACGACGCGTCATGGTGATCGCCATCCAGCAGCTTCAAGCTCTGGCCGACGGCCTCGGTAGCGGTGAAGCCCGTCATTTCGGTGAACGCTTGGTTGACCCTCAGAATCACCTGGGCCTCGTTAAAAATACAAATACCTTCCTGCGCCTCAAAGGCGGTGGCGGCAATGCGCAGATCCGACTCGGCTTGCTTGCGATCCGTGATGTCTCGCGTTACCGCCAGGTGGGCGATTTGGCCCTGATCGTGCAATGGCGTGGCATGGGTCGCCATCCAGCGGCGACGCCCCTGAAGCCCCACCAGCTCATACTCCATTTGCACGGTTTGCCCCGCCAGTACTTGCTGGTGCAGCTCAGAAAATGCCTGGCGGTATTCCGGCGCAATCAAGTTCAGCGCGGGTTGGCCGAAGACGTCGCTCAGCGCATTCGCCTGCACCATCGCCAAGCCGGCGGGGTTCATCTCGACCAGGTTCCCGCTGGCGTTTACCACCTTGATGCATTCCGGGCCGGTCTCAAAAATGGCGCGCAGACGGGACTCGCTGCGCAGTGAGGCCTGTTCCGCCGCCATTCGGCGTCGCTCCTGGCGTGTCCACCCCACGGCAACACCAATGAGGATCAGCATGGCGGCGAGCAAAAACAGGCTGTTTCGAACCACCGATTCATGCCAGGGCGCCAGTACCTCATGGACCGACAAACCATAGGTGACCACCACCGGGTAGTCGTTGAGCACCCGGTAGCTGTACAAGCGCTCATCGCTCTCGGCGTCGGCGGCCTGGCGCGCGGTACCGGTGGGCCAGTTGGGCAGGTCTACTCGGAACAGGGGCGACGCAGACCAGTCGCGGTTGATGAAGGATTCCTTGTAAGGCGAGGTCACCAAAACCGTCCCCGAGGACAGAAGCAAGGTCACCGTGCCGTTGCGGCTTCGGTCAATCGAGTCATAGAACGCCTGGAAATAAGTGGGCTCGACCCACGCCACAATCACACCCGCGAAGTGGCCGTCCGCCGTGCTGATGCGCCGGCTGACTGGCAGCAACCAGGGCGCGTCAGGTGCGAGTCGTTCGAGTTGGCCAAAGACCAGTTCTCGATCTGCCGAGCGGATATGGCGCTGAAAGTAGTCGCGCTCAGCAATGTTCGACGGCGGCGTGTTCAGGTTGGCGCGACTGGACCACGCCAACACCCCATCGGCGTTGCTGACCTCGATGGCGCCCAGCAAGCGGTCTGAGGGGAGCAGGGTCAGCAGCTTTTCCCGGGTCAGTGGCTCTGGTGTGGAATGTCCGCTGTTCTGCGGGCTGGCCAAGAGGTTGTCGACCTGGACCAGACGACCATGCACCCTCAGCAGGGTCTGTCGGGCGTGTTCCTCAAGCACGCGCGCCATGTTCTGGGTTTGGGACTGGGCCACATTCAGCGCCAGGGTGCGCTCGCGCATCAAACCCAAGAGCGTGAGCGAGGCCAGCGCCAGGCAGGCCGCCACCACCATGAGCGTGGGGCCAAATTGCGGACGACGCTTCATGCTACTTCAGGACTCCAGCTTCTTTGTAGTAGCGCTGCGCGCCCGGGTGCAGGGGAATGCTCACCCCTTGCACGGCTCTCTCCAATGTCATCAGGCGTCCTTTGGGATGCCCTGCGGCCAGCGCTCTTTGCGTGGCTGGTTTGAAAAGGGCTTGGGTCACCGCGTAGATGAGTTCATCACTCACCTTGTCGCTGGTCACCCATTGGGCGTTCACCGCCAAGGTTTGAATGGCGCCTAGCCCCGGGTAGGTGCCCGCAGCAATCGTGTCGGCTTGAAAGAAAGGGCTTGCGTTGCGCAGGCGGGCAGCGGCGGGGGCGTCAATCGTTAGCAGCTCCACCTCAAAACCGCTGGCAGCCAGATCAAGAATCGCTTGCGCCGGTGCACCCGCGGTTAAAAAGAAAGCATCCAGCGCCCCGGTTCGCAACCGGTCACTTGCCAGGTTGGGCTTGATGTATTCGGCCTGGATGTCTGACTCTTTGAGACCGTAGGCGCTGAGTACCTGTCTGGCGGTGATCAAGGTGCCGGAGCCGGCTTCGTCCAGGCCAACGTGCTTGCCTTTCAGGTCGGCCACGGTTCGCAGGCCCGCGCCTTTTCTCACCACAATGTGAATGCTTTCCGGGTACAGGTTGGCGATCAGTCGCAGGTTTTTCAGTGCCGGTTTTCCTGCAAAAATTCCTGTGCCTGTATAGGCCCAACTGGCCACATCAGCTTGGCTGAAGCCCGACTCAAGGGAGCCGTTGGCTATCCCGATGACACTGCCCAGCGAGCCATTGCTCGTCTGCGCGGTGGCCAAAATCTGGCCCGGCTGGCTCACCAAGCGGGCGACCAGCACGCCCACCGGGAAATACGTGCCCGCGGTTCCCCCGGTGCCAATGCGCAAATACTGCTGGGCATGCACGCTGCTGAGCGTCGCCATCGTCGCGATGAGGCTCCAAAGCAGTCGTTTGAGGTACATGGCCAACTCCGTAGGTCTTTGGGCTGCCCATTATGAATGGCGAACGCTTTCAACGCCCCCGATCAAATGTAACGCTCAGGACTTTCAGTCGCTGAGTTCACTTGCCCAGGATCGGAAACAGCTTGATCAGGCCGTCCGACATGACCTCAACGGCAAGAGCCGCCAAAATCAGGCCCATGAGCCGCGTCATGACGTTGATGCCGGTTTTGCCTAGGAAGCGCGCAATCGGGTTGGCCAGAGAAAAGCAGACAAAGGTGGCCAGCGCGATCACCACGCCATAGCCCACCAGGGTCGCCAATTGCCAGAAGTTGGTGGCCTTGGCGGCGTAAATCACCACCGTGGACATGCTCGCCGGTCCGGTGAGCAGGGGAATGGTCAGTGGCACCACCGCAATGCTGGCCCGGGCGGCCGCAATGTTGAGCTCTTCCTCGTTGGTCTTGGCCTCAGCCGGTTGCGCGTTCAGCATCGACAGGGCAGCCGTCAGCAGCAGCAAACCGCCACCCACTTGAAAGCTGGCCAGCGAAATGCCGAAAAACTTCAAGATGTCCAGACCCATGAGCGCGCAGGTCGCAATCACCACAAAGGTGCTGAATGAGGCCATCCAGATGGTGTTTTTTCGCTGGGCGCGGTTGAAGTCCTGGGTGTAATGAATGAAGAACGGAACAATGGCCAGCGGGTTAACGATGGCCAGCAAAGTGATGAGGGGTTTGAGGTCCATGGAGGGCGGTCAGATAAACCGAGATTCTAAGGAGATAGGGCCTGAACTGCCAGCGTCATACAGGCAGCCTGTTTTCTGACGCTACCATGGGCACTCTGTCCGGGGTTGCAAACGCTGGCGCCGCGGGATGGCAGATTGTGAAGATCAACCATTGACAAAGGCTGCCTTGGCGCCCAGGGCGGAATGACAGTTATGACCGACACGAGAGCATTTGGACACCACGAATTGATTGAAACCGCCATGAATCGCGCACATGCAGACACCAACCTGGGCGCCGACCCGCCCACCGATCCCAACGCCATTTGGCGCGAGCAGCAAGCGCAAGCGCTGAAAGCCCGCCAAGCCCAACTGGAGGCGGCCCGTTCGGAGGATGAGCGCGCGCGCGGGGCGCGTCTGGTGACGCCGGTGTTGCTTGAGCCCGCTGCCCGGTCGCGGTCCGGCCGATGGCTGTGGTTTGTCATCGCGGGTTTGTTGATTTTGGGCGCGGTGGTTTGGTGGGGTGAGACCCGCCCGACGACGCAGGCAACGCCTGTGCCGCAAGCCGTTGCCACCCAGCCCGCCGCAATCGCGCAGCCCTCCCTTGAGGCGACGCCGGCCGCGGTGTCGGCAGAGCCGCCGCCGGCGCCCGTTGAAGACCGTGAGGCGCTGGCGCGCAGTTCGGTGGAGCGTTGGCGCCAGGCGTGGACGACGCGCGATGTCGAAACCTATCTGGCCAGCTACGGCGCTGCGTTCTCTCCGCCCAAGGGGCAGAGCCGCGCGCAATGGGAGGCGGCGCGGCGCGACAACCTGTCAAGTCGTGGTTCTATTGAGGTGGGTATCAACGAGTTGCGCACCGAGCCGGTTGGTGCTCAGCAGATGGCGGTGCACTTTCTGCAGGACTACACCTCACCCACTTACCAGGAAAAGGCCCAGCCCAAGACCCTGTTGCTGGAGCAGGTCAGCGGCCAATGGCTGATCGTTGGCGAGTGGTCTGGGGCGTTTCAGAAAGTGTCAGCGCGCTCAGAATAGACGCAGTGGATCGACTTAGCGGCCGCCGGTCACGTCGATCAAGGCGCCTGTGGTGTAGCTGGCTTGCTCGGACAGCAACCACACAATGGATTGCGCCACCTCCTTGGCCGAACCCGCCCGGCGCATGGGCACCAAAGGCGCCAGTCTGCCGGCGCGGTCTGGTTGACCGCCCGAGGCGTGAATGTCGGTGTCAATGATGCCGGGGCGCACCGCGTTGACACGAATACCCTCCGTGGCCACTTCTTGGGCCAGTCCGATGGTGAAGGTGTCCATGGCTCCTTTGGTCGCCGCATAGTCCACATACTGGCCGGCACCGCCCAGGCGTGAGGCGATGCTGGAGACGTTCACAATGCTGCCGCCCGCGCCGCCATGGCGGGTGCTCATTCTCAAAATGGCTTCCCGGGCGCACAGAAAACTGCCCAGCACGTTGATGTCAAAAAGGCGCCGCAGGCGGTCGGTGGTGACTTCATCGACCCGGCTGGCCACATCCACTACACCAGCGTTGTTGACCAGGGCGGTGAGCGGCCCGAGCTTGGCGTCAACCCGTTTGAACAGGTTGACCACCTGCGCGTCCACACCCACGTCTGCCTGCACGGCCATGGCTTGCCCGCCGCTGGCCCGAATGAGCCGAACCACCTCATCGGCGGCCAGCGAGTTGTGCGCATAGTTCACAGCCACGGCATAGCCGTGCTCCGCGGCCAGCAAGGCGGTGGCTGCGCCAATGCCGCGCGAGCCACCGGTGACTAAAAGAACGGGGTTCATGGTGCTGGTGCCGGTGTGGGATAACTGCGGTAAAACCGGGGTGGGATTGGATCGTAGCGTGTGTGATTCACGATCAAAGGGGTCGCATGAATGTGAATTGTTTTTTAAGCGTTTTAGGGCGCTAGCGCTCTTTCATCAAGCGCAAGCTGCTCTTATTTTTATAGCATTTTCCGAGTTGGCGCGCATGCAGCGCAATGGGGTGACTGCGGGGCTCAGGCACCTGGGTTAACCAGCGCTCACGGTGAATTACCGAGACGAACGCTCAATGAAGCGTTTGCGCCAGAAATAAACCAGCAGGCCCAGCCCGGTGCTGGCCATCAGGCTCATGGCCAGCCAAAAGCCGTTGTTGCGGTGCAGCAGCGGAATGAAGTCAAAGTTCATGCCGAAAATGCCGGCGATTAAATTCAGCGGCAAAAACACCGCCGTCAGCACGGTGAGCGTGCGCATGATCTCGTTGGTGCGGTGGCTTTGGGCGTTGAAGTGCATTTGCACGGCGGTTTCGGCGCTTTGTTCGAGCCGTTGAACGTGATGAACCACCCGCTCAATATGCTCCAGCACGTCCCGACTGCGAACCTGAAGCAAGTCGCGCTCGCGCTGGCTCTCGGGCGTGGCCGCCTCGGGCCAAGTTTTGAGGGCCTCAATCCAGTTTTGCAATGCGGAGCGTTGGTCCTCACATATTTCGTCAAGTTGGTGCAGAGACAGGCGCGCATCCAGCAGGGCGCCCCAGTTGTTGAACCGGGCCTTGGGGTTCAGCAAATCCGTTTGCCAATGGTCCAGTTGGTGGGTGAGCTCGCGGCGCAACTCCAGAAAGCCGTCCACCATCTGGTTGATGATGCGCAGCATGAGATCTGCCGAGCCGGTCGGCATGCGCGCGCCCCCTGCATGGCTGGACAGGGCGGCAGCGGCGCTCAGCAACTTGGCGGCGTAGGCGTCACGCACCGCGCAGTCGGTGGGGTGCACGGTCAGTAGCACATGGTCAAACACCGCAAATCCGACCGGGCTGGTGTCAATGCGACGCAGGATCGGCGGGCCGCTGCGTTTGGCAGCACGGGCAGGGGCTTGAGGGTTCGGCACTGGGGCGATCTCTGCCGTCCCCGCTGCGAGGCGGCGAAACACCATCAGGTCATACAGCGAGGTGTAGTCATAGCGCGAGGGCAGTTGCTTGTTGAGCAAGTCCGAAATGTGCAAGTCAACCAGCTGGGTGCCGCTCAAAGACTGCAAGGTGGCTTGAATCTGCCCTTGCAGCGCTTCGAATTCGTGGCGGGCACAGGCGATCCAGACAAACCCCTGCTCCGGCACGCGCACCTCACTGAGCGCGGCCAGGTCGCTGGTTTCTGCGACCTGATGGCCGTTGATGGTGAATATGCGCATGGAGAAGGGGTCAGGTCTAGTTGAGTGGGAAATAGGGCGCTTGCGCCCGTCAGTCATGCGCAAGCAGCTATGCTTTTTGGAGCAAACGCGCCGCATCCCGGGCAAAGTAAGTCAACACGCCGTCGGCGCCTGCCCGCTTGAAGGCCAGCAGGCTTTCCAGCATCACGGCATCGTGGTCCAGCCAACCGTTTTGAGCCGCCGCCTTGAGCATGGCGTATTCGCCGCTCACTTGGTAGGCAAAGGTCGGCACCTTGAACTCGTCTTTGACGCGGCGCACCACGTCCAGATAAGGCATGCCGGGTTTGACCATCACCATGTCGGCGCCTTCGGCAATGTCCATGGCGACCTCACGCAAGGCCTCGTCCGAGTTGCCGGGGTCCATTTGATAGACCTTTTTGTTGCTTTTCCCCAGATTGCCGGCTGAGCCTACGGCGTCACGGAACGGGCCATAAAAGGCACTGGCATATTTGGCGCTGTACGCCATGATGCGGGTGTGAACCAGATGATTGGCTTCCAGCGCTTGGCGAATCGCGCCAATGCGGCCGTCCATCATGTCGCTGGGCGCCACAATATCGACGCCTGCTTGTGCTTGAGTCAGTGCTTGTTTCACCAGCGCCTCAATGGTGGCGTCGTTCATGATGTAGCCGTTCTCCGACGGGTCGGGGTCAGGCAGCCCGTCTTGCCCGTGGGTTGTGAAGGGGTCCAGCGCCACATCGGTCATCACGCCCAAGTCGGGGAACTCTTTTTTGAGCGCCCGCACCACGCGGGGCACCAAGCCATCCGGGTTGAAGGCCTCACGCCCATCAGGCGTTTTCAGCGCCCCATCCACCACCGGGAACAGGGCCATGACCGGAATGCCCAGCTTCACACAGTCTTCTGCGACGGGCAGCAACAGGTCCAGACTCAGGCGCTCCACCCCCGGCATGGAGGCAATGCTGACCCGTTGCTGTTGTCCATCAACAACAAACACGGGGTAAATCAAGTCATGGGCGGTCAGCGAGTTTTCGCGAACCAGATTGCGGGTGAACGCGTCGCGACGCAGGCGACGGGGGCGACCCAGGGGGTAAGGGGCATGCATAGTCATGCTGAAAAGTGTACTTGCGGAACGGTTTTTGTCATCGCCGTGAAAAATACTTTGACCATTTTCTTGAAATGGGCGTGTTTTTTTGATAAATTACGGCCAGACAGTTCGCTGTCTCCCGCTTTTCCTCCCTGAGCGGGGCCTTGATGTGTGACAGCAAATAGGCTTACCACCCCAGCCCTCGTGCTGGGGTTTTTTTGGCCTAAACTTCAGCGATGCTTTGGGTCAAATCTCTCCACATCGTCTTCGTTGCCAGCTGGTTCGCGGGCCTCTTCTATCTTCCGCGCATTTTTGTGAATCTCGCCATGGTGCCCGCTGGGTCCACCGCCGAGCGCGACCGTTTGTTGCTCATGGCCGGAAAACTGCTCCGTTTCATGACCATTTTGGCGGTTCCGGCGGTCGCCCTTGGGTTGGTTTTGTGGCTTTATTACGGCTTTGGTCGCGGTCCTGGCAATGGTTGGTTGCATGCCAAACTCTTCTTTGTGATTCTGGCTCTGGGCTATCACCACGCCTGCAGCGCGATTTTGAAGAAGATGCGCCGGGGGGATTCACAGCGCAGCCATGTCTGGTTTCGCTGGTTCAACGAAATCCCTGTCATTTTGCTGCTCATCATTGTTGTGTTGGTCGTGGTCAAGCCGTTTTAACGCGATCGCAGCATGCACAAAACCTCAGCGTGGCCTTTGGCGCTGGTTTATGCCGCCCTGATTGTTTACGCCAGTCTCTACCCATTCTTTGAGTGGCGTTATCAGGGCATCGTCCCCTGGGCTTTCATGGCGGCGGGCTGGCCCAAGTACTGGACTGGCTTTGATGTTGTCTCTAATGTGCTGGGTTACGGGCCCCTTGGCTTTCTGATGGCGCTGAGCGCATTGCGTACCGAGCGCGGACGCGTGGCAGTCTTGGGGGCGACTGCTTTGGCGGCCTTGCTGTCATTTTCCATGGAGTCTTTGCAGAGTTTCCTTCCTTCCCGTGTGCCGTCCAACGTTGATTTGGGACTCAACATGACTGGTGCGTGGATTGGCGCCATGCTGGCGTGGGGGATGGAGAGGCTGGGCGTGATTGATCGATGGAGCCGCTTTCGCGCCCGCTGGTTTGTTGCCGAGGCGCGCGGAGGACTGGTCCTGCTGGCCTTGTGGCCGGTGGCCTTGCTGTTTCCGGCGGTCGTTCCTTTTGGCTTGGGTCAAGTGTTGGAGCGAGTCGAAGGTGCGTTGGTCGATGTGCTGGGTGACACGCCTTTTTTGTCCTGGCTCCCAGTGCGCGAGGTTGAGTGGGTGCCGGTCGGGCCTGGGCTGGAGTGGGTAGCCGTCACCCTTGGTCTGCTTATTCCTTGTTTGTTGGGCTTTTGCATTATTGGTGCCATAAGTCGCCGACTGCTTTTTGTCGGTGTGGTCGTGCTGGTTGGCCTCGGCACCACGGCGCTGTCAGCCGCCTTGAGCTACGGTCCGGTGCACGCGTGGGAGTGGTTTGGTTTGCCCGTCGAAGCGGGTTTGACGACGGCGCTGGTCATTGGTCTTCTGTCGTTGCCGGTGTCACCCCGATCTGCCGCAGCGATGTTGGTCCTTGCTTTGGGGATTTATCTGAGCCTGTTGAATCAAATGCCAACCAATCCGTACTTTGCGCAGACCTTGTCGGCCTGGGAGCAAGGGCGGTTCATCCGGTTTCATGGGTTGGCCCAATGGCTGGGCTGGGTATGGCCTTATGCCGCCTTGGTCTATGTCATGCGCAGAGTTTTGGTGCGAGAGCCAAAAACCTAAAATCCACCCATGACAGAAAACAAACACGACGAATCGGCGGACCGGGTGACGCCGCCTGCGGCTGCCAGTTACTACAAGCGGCATATTTTTTTCTGCTTGAACGAGCGAAAAGGCGGCGAAGAGTGCTGTGCAACGCACAACGCCCAAGCCGCTTTTGATCGGTGCAAGTCCCAGATCAAGGCTGCAGGCCTGTCTGCGCCAGGTCAGGTGCGGGTCAACAAGGCGGGTTGCCTGGACCGTTGCGCGGCCGGGCCGGTCGCGGTGGTGTACCCTGAAGGCGTGTGGTACTCCTATGTCGACAATGACGATATCGACGAAATTGTGGAGTCCCACCTGAAGAACGGCCAGGTGGTGGAGCGTTTGGTAACTCCCGCACATCTGGGTCGTTAATCTTTCTCTGGGTGCTTGGCACCCTTCGCTCAGGCTGTCGAACTCGGCTGAGCTTCTTATCTAACTAATGAAAAAAATACTCTTATCTTTGATCACAGCGATCTGCTTTTCGGCAGCCGCGCAATCCCCGCAGCCACCGGAAATCGCCGCCCGCTCGTACCTGTTGTATGACGTGACGGCCAATCAGATCCTTGCTGAAAAAGACATTGATTCGGCCGTTGAGCCCGCATCGCTGACCAAGTTGATGACGGCCTACTTGGTGTTTGATGCACTTCGCAATAAAAAGCTGGATCTGCAGCAAACCTTGCCCGTGAGCGAACGCGCCTGGAAAATGCCCGGCTCCCGCATGTTCATTGATCCGAAAATGATGGTGCCGGTGGAGGATCTCATCAAGGGCATGATCGTTCAAAGCGGGAACGACGCCACCGTGGCGCTGGCAGAAGGCGTGGGCGGCAGTGTCGAGCGCTTTGTGCAGATGATGAACGAGCAGGCCAAGGTGCTAGGCATGAAGTCAAGTAGCTTCAAAAACCCTGAGGGGTTGACTGAAGCGGGGCACACCACAACGGCACGGGACCTAAGCACACTTGCGACCCGATTGATGCAAGACTTCCCCACATTTGTGGGTTATTACGCGATCAAGAAGTACCGCTATCCGGGGACGCCGGCCGCCAATGACAACAACCGCAATCTATTGCTTTACCGTGATCCATCGGTGGACGGCTTAAAAACCGGCCATACCAATGCGGCAGGTTACTGCCTCATTGCAACGGCAAAACGTGACTTCCCTGGTCTTGGGCAGCCGGGCGCTGCACCTGGTTCGCCTGAGTCGGTCGGGGGGCGTCGTCTGCTGTCCATTGTGCTGGGTGCTTCCAGTGAAAATGCGCGGGCCAATGAATCCCAGAAGTTGTTGAATTGGGGTTACACAGCGTTTGAGGCTGTGAAGTTGTTTGATGCCAATCAGGCAGTTGTTTCTCCGCCGGTGTGGAAAGGGCGCGAAGCCGTCGCCAAGCTGGGGCAAGGGCATGCCATTGTGGTGGCCGTGCCTACGGGTAGTGCTGGAAAAGTGAAGACCCAGGTTGTGCGACCTGATCCGCTGGTGGCGCCTATCAAAAAAGGTCAACAGATTGGTGTTCTGAAAATCAGCAATGGCGATCAACCCTTGGTGGATGTGCCATTGATGGCGCTGGAGATGGTCGAGGAAGCCGGCCTGATTGGGCGAACCTGGGATGCGATCCGTTTGTGGATCAAATAGGTGACGGCAGAGAGTTGAATCCGCTTTGCGCAAAGGCTTGCGGATTTTTCTTTCGCCTGATATAGTCGAGGGCTTTTCGGAATTTCCGAAGGGTTTCACGTTTTCGAAGTATTTAAGTCTTAGCTATGAAAATAGCTATCAAACGTTTAGGGACGTTTTTCAATGCCAACCATTAATCAGTTAGTTCGCCATGGACGCGAGGTCGAAGTGATCAAGTCCAAAAGCCCTGCGATGGAAAATTCGCCGCAGCGCCGTGGTGTTTGCACCCGTGTTTACACCACAACACCTAAGAAGCCTAACTCAGCTCTGCGTAAAGTTGCCAAAGTGCGCTTGACCAATGGGTTTGAAGTTATTTCCTACATCGGCGGCGAAGGCCACAACCTGCAGGAGCACTCGGTTGTGCTCGTGCGTGGTGGTCGTGTCAAGGATTTGCCGGGTGTTCGTTACCACATCGTGCGCGGTTCGCTCGACTTGCAAGGCGTGAAAGATCGCAAGCAGTCACGCTCCAAATACGGTGCGAAGAAGCCTAAGGCCAAATAAGCTAACGCTTGGTCTTAAAAACATGGTGCTGTTTCCCGCGTGGCGCGGTGATTCGGCGTAGTGACCCGCTGTTGGGTCGAGTAAGTAAAAACCAAGATGGTTTTTGCGGTGTCTGCCAAGACGCCAACTGAAGCAAATAAGAGGTGAAATAATGCCACGTCGTCGCGAAGTCCCTAAACGTGAAATCCTGCCGGATCCAAAGTTCGGTAATGTCGAGTTGTCCAAATTCATGAACGTGATCATGGAAGGCGGCAAAAAAGCGGTCGCTGAACGCATCATTTATGGCGCGTTGGAGCAGATCGAGAAAAAGAACCCCGGTAAAGACCCAGTTGAAGCCTTCACAATGGCCATCAACAACGTCAAGCCGATGGTTGAGGTCAAGTCCCGCCGCGTTGGTGGTGCTAACTACCAAGTGCCTGTTGAAGTGCGCCCCGTTCGTCGCTTGGCTTTGTCCATGCGTTGGATTAAAGAAGCTGCACGCAAACGCGGCGAGAAATCCATGGCTCTTCGCTTGGCGAACGAGTTGATGGAAGCCACCGAAGGCCGTGGCGGCGCCATGAAAAAGCGTGACGAAGTTCACCGCATGGCAGAAGCCAACAAGGCTTTCTCTCACTTCCGTTTCTAAAACGGTTATTGCGCGGCTTTCTCGGCTGCATGCAATCAGGGGCGCGCTTTATGCGCGCCTTTGTAGCTTGCAAAACACGTAAAAGTCGCTCGCTGCGCCGCGTTGTTGCGGGTAGCGCTTTCGAAGATACAGATCAACCAAGGATCCATCATGGCTCGCCATACCCCCATTGAGCGCTACCGCAATATCGGTATTTCGGCTCACATTGACGCTGGTAAAACCACCACTACCGAGCGCGTCCTTTTTTACACTGGTGTGAACCACAAAATTGGTGAAGTTCATGACGGTGCTGCCACCATGGACTGGATGGAGCAAGAGCAAGAGCGTGGCATCACGATCACTTCTGCTGCCACAACTTGCTTCTGGAAAGGTATGGACAAGTCCTTGCCTGAGCACCGTATCAACATCATTGATACACCTGGACACGTTGACTTCACGATTGAAGTTGAGCGTTCGATGCGTGTGTTGGACGGTGCTTGCATGGTTTACTGTGCAGTGGGCGGCGTGCAACCCCAGTCCGAGACCGTTTGGCGCCAGGCCAACAAGTACAAAGTGCCACGTCTGGCCTTTGTGAACAAGATGGACCGTACCGGTGCCAACTTCTTCAAAGTTGTGGATCAGATGAAACTGCGCCTGAAGGCCAGCCCTGTTCCCATGGTGATCCCAATCGGCGCTGAAGAAAACTTCACCGGCGTGGTTGACCTGATCAAAATGAAGGCCATCATCTGGGATGAAGCCTCTCAGGGCATGTTGTTTGATTACAAAGAAATCCCCGCTGACTTGGTCGAAGTGGCGAAGTTGTGGCGCGAGCGGATGGTTGAAGCGGCCGCCGAAGCTTCTGAGGAATTCATGAACAAGTACCTTGAAGAAGGCGACTTGTCAGAAGACGAAATCAAGCTTGGAATCCGTACGCGTACGATCGCCAGCGAGATTCAGCCCATGTACTGCGGCTCGGCATTCAAGAACAAAGGCGTGCAGCGTATGCTGGATGCCGTGATTGAATTCATGCCATCGCCCGTGGACATTCCTCCTGTCGGCGGCATGGATGAGGATGAAAATCCTAGTCGTACGCGAAGCCAGCGATACCGAGAAATTCTCGGCTCTGGCATTCAAATTGATGACCGACCCATTTGTCGGTCAATTGACCTTTGTGCGCGTTTACTCAGGCGTTTTGAACAAGGGCGACAGCGTTTACAACCCGATTCGCGGCAAGAAAGAGCGTATTGGACGTATCGTGCAAATGCACGCTAACAACCGCGAAGAAGTTAGCGAAATTCGCGCTGGCGACATTGCCGCTTGCGTTGGTCTGAAAGACGTGACCACGGGTGAAACCCTGTGCGATCCAAGCGCTATCATCATGTTGGAGCGCATGGTGTTCCCTGAGCCCGTGATTACACAGGCTGTGGAACCCAAGACCAAGGTTGACCAAGAGAAAATGGGTATTGCCTTGCAGCGTTTGGCGCAGGAAGATCCTTCGTTCCGCGTCAAGACCGACGAAGAGTCCGGCCAGACTCTGATCGCTGGTATGGGTGAGTTGCATTTGGAAATTATTGTTGACCGCATGAAGCGCGAGTTTGGCGTTGAAGCCAACGTTGGCAAGCCACAAGTGTCTTACCGCGAAACCATCCGCAAAACTGTGGAAGACGCCGAAGGCAAGTTCGTGCGCCAATCCGGTGGTAAGGGTCAATACGGCCACGTGGTGTTGAAGATTGAGCCCAATGAGCCAGGTAAAGGCATTGAGTTTGTCGATGCCATCAAAGGTGGTACGGTTCCTCGCGAGTACATTCCTGCGGTTGAAAAAGGCATCAACGAAGCGGTGACGCAAGGCGTTTTGGCTGGTTACCCCGTTGTTGACGTCAAGGTCACACTGCATTTCGGTTCATACCATGATGTTGACTCGAACGAACTTGCGTTCAAGATGGCAGCCATTTTTGGATTCAAGGAAGGCTGCCGCAAGGCCGGTCCCGTGATTCTGGAGCCCATGATGGCCGTTGAAGTTGAAACACCAGAAGACTACGCCGGCAACGTGATGGGCGACTTGTCCTCACGTCGCGGTATGGTCCAGGGCATGGAAGACATGGTTGGTGGCGGTAAAGCCATCAAGGCAGAAGTTCCGTTGTCCGAGATGTTTGGTTACTCGACCACCCTGCGCTCAATGTCGCAAGGTCGTGCAACCTACACGATGGAATTCAAACACTACTCGGAAGCTCCGCGCAATGTGTCTGAAGCCATCATGGCTGCTCGCGCAAAATAATTTGAAGCTGTCTGCGACGGTGTGCCGCCCTGTTCCCGTGCGGGGCGAATCAGCAACATCGTGCAAACATTAAACCTCTACACGGGAATTTGCTCTTTGGAGAATTGAAAATGGGAAAAGAAAAATTCACGCGTACCAAGCCCCACGTCAACGTGGGCACCATCGGTCACGTTGACCATGGCAAAACCACGCTGACTGCGGCCATCACCACAGTTTTGGCTTCCAAATTTGGCGGCACCGCCAAAGGCTACGATCAAATTGACGCAGCACCCGAAGAAAAAGCGCGCGGCATTACCATCAACACCGCACACGTTGAGTACGAGACTGCTAACCGTCACTACGCTCACGTTGACTGCCCTGGACACGCTGACTATGTGAAAAACATGATCACCGGTGCTGCCCAGATGGACGGCGCGATCCTGGTTTGCTCTGCAGCTGACGGCCCTATGCCTCAGACCCGCGAGCACATCCTGTTGGCTCGTCAGGTTGGCGTGCCTTACATCATCGTGTTCCTGAACAAGTGCGACATGGTTGATGACGCAGAATTGCTCGAACTCGTTGAGATGGAAGTTCGCGAGTTGCTGGACAAGTACGATTTCCCAGGTGATGACACACCCATCATTCACGGCTCCGCCAAACTCGCCATGGAAGGCGACAAGGGTCCCCTGGGTGAAGAAGCCATCATGAAGTTGGCCGATGCACTGGACACCTACATTCCATTGCCAGAGCGTGCTGTTGACGGCGCGTTCCTGATGCCCGTGGAAGACGTGTTCTCGATCTCTGGACGTGGCACCGTGGTGACCGGCCGTATCGAGCGCGGTATCGTCAAAGTCGGCGAAGAGATCGAAATCGTTGGTATCTCTGATACACAGAAAACAACTTGCACCGGCGTGGAAATGTTCCGCAAATTGCTCGACCAAGGTCAAGCAGGTGACAACGTTGGTATCTTGTTGCGCGGCACCAAGCGTGAAGACGTGCAGCGCGGCCAAGTGCTGTGCAAGCCCGGTTCGATCAAGCCACACACCCACTTCACGGGCGAGATCTATGTCTTGTCCAAAGACGAAGGTGGCCGTCACACGCCTTTCTTCAACAACTACCGTCCCCAGTTCTACTTCCGTACAACGGACGTGACCGGTGCGATCGAGTTGCCAGAAGGCAAAGAGATGGTGATGCCTGGTGACAACGTGTCGATCACTGTGAAGCTGATCAACCCGATCGCCATGGAAGAAGGCTTGCGCTTCGCTATTCGCGAAGGCGGCAAGACTGTTGGCGCCGGCGTGGTTGCAAAGATCATTGCGTAATTCGCAAAGTACAAAGGAATTACCATGGCTGCCAAACAAAAAATCCGTATTCGCTTGAAGGCATTTGACTACAAGCTGATCGACCAATCTGCTGCTGAGATTGTTGACACTGCCAAGCGCACCGGCGCGATTGTCAAAGGCCCAGTGCCTTTGCCAACACGCATGAAGCGTTTTGACATCTCTGCGTTCACCGCACGTCAACAAAACCAGTCGTGATCAGTTTGAAATTCGCACGCACCAGCGTTTGATGGACATTGTTGATCCCACAGACAAAACTGTAGATGCATTGATGAAGCTGGACCTGCCCGCAGGTGTGGACGTCGAGATCAAGCTGCAGTAAAACAACGAAGTCATTGCGCAAGCAATGACTTTCTGAGAGTTTGGGTAGAGGCCAACTTGCTGAAAAGTTTAGTTGGTTATATACTCAGCGGCTCTGTTGGGGTTGCTGTGCAATTTCAACAGAGTTTTATTAACAGTCTTCCATGTCAAAAACATTGTGGCCAATTGCAGTCGCAATGGTGGAAGTTACGGAGAAAAAAATGAGTCTTAGCAATCGCTTAGGGTTGCTGGGGCGCAAGGTTGGCATGATGCGCCTATTTACCGACGAAGGGGATGCGATTCCCGTCACGGTAGTAGATGTTTCCAACAACCGCGTGACCCAGGTTAAAACCCAAGAGAATGATGGCTATGTCGCCTTGCAGGTGACATTTGGCGCGCGGAAAGCTTCGCGCGTTACCAAGCCAATCGCTGGACACCTTGCAAAAGCAGGTGTTGAAGCTGGTGAAATCATTCAAGAGTTCCGTGTAACAGCTGATGCTGCTGCTCAATACCAAGCGGGCGGATCAGTTCCTGTCGCTGCCGTATTCGCAGTGGGCCAAAAAGTGGATGTCCAAGGCACCACCATTGGTAAAGGCTACGCAGGAACCATCAAGCGTCACCACATGAAATCACAGCGCGCATCGCACGGTAACAGCCGTTCGCACAATGTGCCTGGTTCCATTGGTATGGCACAAGATCCTGGTCGCGTGTTTCCTGGTAAACGCATGACTGGTCACCTCGGTGTTGATCTCGTGACGACGCAAAACCTGGATGTCATTCGCATCGACGAAGCTCGTCAATTGCTGATGATCAAAGGTGCTATTCCTGGTTCGGCTGGCGGTTTTGTGACCGTGTTGCCTGCCGTCAAAGTTAAAGCTAAAAACGCTGATGCAAAAGGAGCGAATTGATGCAGATCGATCTCCTGAATGAACAAGGTCAATCGACCTCTAAATTTGAAGCGTCGGAAGCGGTTTTTGGACGTGCTTACAACGAAGATCTGGTTCACCAGATTGTTGTTGCTTTTCAGGCTAACGCCCGTCAAGGCACTCGCGCTCAGAAAGACCGCGAACAAGTCAAGCACTCGACCAAGAAGCCGTTCAAGCAAAAGGGAACTGGTCGCGCTCGCGCCGGTATGACGTCCTCGCCTTTGTGGCGCGGAGGCGGTCGTATTTTCCCGAACATGCCTGACGAAAACTTCACGCAAAAAATCAACAAGAAAATGTATCGCGCCGGTATGGCCGCCATTTTCTCGCAGTTGGCGCGCGAAGGCCGTTTGGCTGTGGTCGATTCGTTGAATGTCGAGTCCCCAAAAACCAAAACACTGGCAGCCAAATTCAAAGCGATGAATCTGGAGTCCGTGATGGTGATTGCGGATGAGGTTGATGAGAATCTGTACCTCGCATCCCGCAACCTCGTGAATGTTCTGGTCGTTGAGCCACGTTACGCAGATCCAGTTTCACTGGTTCATTACCGTAAAGTGCTTGTGACCAAGGCTGCAATGGACAAACTCAAGGAGATGTTTGCATGAGCCACGGACCAAATACAAGCAAATTTGACGAAGGTCGATTGATGCAGGTTCTGGTCGGTCCTATCGTGTCTGAAAAGGCAACGATGGTCGCTGAGAAGAGCAATGTCGTCACCTTCAAGGTGCTGCAAGACGCAACCAAATATGAAATCAAGGCCTCTGTGGAATTGATGTTCAAAGTTGAGGTTAAAGGCGTCTCTGTGGTGAACACAAAGGGCAAAACCAAGCGCTTTGGTAAGTCTGTTGGCCGTCGCGACAACGTTCGCAAAGCCTACGTGACACTGAAGCCTGGTCAAGAGCTGAACCTTGGTGGGGAGGCTGCGTAATCATGGCTGTTATCAAAATGAAACCAACCTCACCAGGCCGTCGTGGCATGGTGAAGATTTCGCGTGACCATCTGCACAAGGGTGAGCCCTATGCACCGTTGTTGGAGCCACAGTTCCAACACGCTGGTCGCAATAACAACGGTCACATCACGACTCGCCATAAAGGTGGTGGTCACAAGCATCACTATCGTGTTGTTGACTTTCGCCGTACCAAGGATGGAATTCCAGCCAAGGTCGAGCGTATCGAGTATGACCCTAACCGTTCTGCGCACATCGCCCTGATTTGCTATGCAGATGGTGAGCGTGCTTACATCATCGCCCCCCGTGGCCTTGAAGTTGGC
The DNA here is from genome assembly GCA_963781205.1 of uncultured beta proteobacterium. Classification (GTDB taxonomy): domain Bacteria; phylum Pseudomonadota; class Gammaproteobacteria; order Burkholderiales; family Burkholderiaceae_C; genus Rhodoferax. The sequence continues at coordinate 155,073 of CAWAFG010000039.1, forward strand.
GCATCCATCATGAGCGGTGCTGAGGCTCCTATTCGTGTTGGCAATACATTGCCAATCCGCAATATCCCGGTCGGCTCCATCGTGCATTGCATTGAGTTGCAAATCGGCAAAGGCGCACAAATCGTTCGCTCCGCTGGCACCTCCGCTACGCTGTTGGCTCGTGAAGGCATCTACGCTCAAGTTCGTATGCGTTCTGGTGAGGTTCGCAAGATCCACATCGAATGCCGCGCTACTTTGGGTCAGGTCGCTAACGAAGAGCACAGTCTGCGTCGTTTGGGTAAAGCTGGTGCAACTCGCTGGAAAGGCATTCGCCCAACCGTTCGCGGTGTTGTCATGAACCCGGTGGATCACCCACACGGTGGTGGCGAAGGTAAGACAGGCGAAGGCCGTCATCCAGTCGATCCTTGGGGTAATTTGACCAAAGGTTACCGTACCCGCAACAACAAGCGCACGCAGGTCATGATCGTGTCGCGTCGCAAGAAGTAAGGGGTAGGTAAATGACTCGTTCTCTCAAAAAAGGTCCCTTTGTCGACCATCATTTGGTAGCTAAAGCCGAGAAGGCTGTTGCCAATAAAGACAAAAAGCCGATTAAGACCTGGTCGCGCCGTTCAATGATCTTGCCCGATTTCATCGGCTTGACTATCGCGGTGCACAACGGCAAACAGCACGTGCCGGTCTTCATCACTGATCAAATGGTTGGCCACAAGTTGGGAGAGTTTGCGCTCACCCGTACTTTCAAGGGTCACCCAGCGGACAAAAAAGTCCAAAGAAAATAAGGAGGTGACCATGGAAACACGTGCAACCCTTCGTGGCGTTCGTTTGTCGGTCGATAAAGGCCGTTTGGTCGCGGACTTGATCCGCGGCAAGAAGGTGGATCAAGCCTTGAACATCTTGCAGTTCACGCAGAAAAAAGCTGCTGTGATCATCAAGAAGGTTCTGGAGTCCGCTATCGCCAACGCTGAGCATAATGACGGTGCTGACATCGACGAATTGAAGATCACTTCGATTTTTGTCGAGCAAGGTGCTTCGCTCCGGCGCTTCACGGCCCGCGCCAAAGGTCGCGGCAATCAAATCAGAAAACCCACGTGCCATGTGTACGTGACGGTTGGTAACTGAAAGAGGCCAGGAAGATATGGGACAAAAAATCCACCCTACCGGCTTTCGCTTGTCGATCAGCCGTAACTGGTCTTCACGTTGGTACGCTAGCGACCGCGATTTCGCGGGCATGCTGGCCGAAGACATCAAGGTGCGCGAGTACCTGAAAGCCAAACTCAAGAACGCATCGGTTTCGCGCGTTCTGATCGAGCGTCCTGCCAAGAACGCCCGTATCACAATTTTCTCGGCACGTCCGGGTGTTGTGATCGGCAAAAAAGGCGAAGACATCGAGAACTTGAAGCGTGAACTGGGTCGCCAATTGGGCGTTCCAGTCGCCGTGAACATCGAAGAAGTGCGCAAGCCCGAGATCGATGCCAAGCTGATCGCCGACAGCATTACGCAGCAATTGGAAAAGCGGATCATGTTCCGCCGTGCCATGAAGCGCGCCATGCAAAACGCCATGCGTCTGGGTGCCCTCGGCATCAAGATCATGTCGTCGGGTCGCTTGAACGGTATTGAGATCGCTCGTTGCGAGTGGTACCGCGAAGGTCGCGTGCCACTTCACACACTGCGCGCTGATATCGACTACGGTACATCCGAAGCCAGCACAACCTACGGCATCATTGGTGTCAAGGTTTGGGTCTACAAAGGTGACACGTTGGGTCGTAACGATCTGCCGGCCGCTGTTGAGCCCCGCGCTGATGAAGAGCGTCGTCCACGTGGTCCACGTCGTGATGCCCGTCCTGGTTCTGACCGTCCCGCTCCCCGCGGTGCACGTCGTCCAGTCGGCTCCAACGCGGCCCCTGCCGATGGCAGCGACAAACCTGCTGAGGCTCGCGGAGCCGACGCTACGAAACCCACCGTTCAGCGCGTCCGCAAGGTAGCCGCGCCAGCTGCAGCAGCTGACGGAAAAGGAGAATAATTATGTTGCAACCCGCTCGCCGGAAATACCGCAAAGAGCAAAAGGGCCGTAACACCGGTATCGCTACTCGAGGCAGCTCGGTGGCATTTGGTGATTTCGGTCTGAAATGTACTGATCGTGGTCGTTTGACAGCGCGTCAAATCGAAGCGGCTCGCCGCGCGATTTCTCGTCACGTCAAACGTGGCGGTCGCATCTGGATTCGCGTGTTCCCTGACAAGCCAATTTCCCAGAAGCCTGCAGAGGTTCGTATGGGTAACGGTAAAGGTAACCCCGAGTACTACGTTGCTGAAATTCAGCCCGGTAAGATCGTTTTTGAAATCGTTGGTGTCTCAGAAGAGTTGGCTCGTGAAGCGTTTCGTTTGGCAGCTGCCAAACTGCCTTTGCGTACCACTTTTGTCGCACGAATGATTGGTCAGTAATCAGGAGCACATGATATGAAAACTACTGAATTGCGCCAAAAAGACGTTGCCGGATTGCAGGCAGAAGTCAAAGCTTTGCAAAAAGCACATTTTGGCCTCCGTATGCAAAAAGCTACGCAGCAACTTAACAACACCGCTACATTGCGCACTGCGCGCCGTGATATTGCTCGCGCCAAGACTATTCTTGTCGAGAAGCAAAGCGCTGAAAAATCCGCCAAATAAGGAGCACATATGACGGAAGCTAAAACATCCCTCAAGCGCACCTTGGTTGGCAAGGTCGTCAGCGACAAACGGGCGAAAACAGTGACAGTTCTGATTGAGCGTCGCGTGAAGCACGAGCTTTACGGGAAAATTATTGGTCGTTCCAGTAAATACCACGCTCATGACGAAAAAGGTGAGTTCAAAGTTGGTGATGTCATCGAGATCACCGAGAGCCGCCCTATTTCCAAAACCAAAAACTGGGTAGCAACCCGTTTGGTTCAAAAGGCAGCGTTGGTCTAAGCCTTTAACGGCGACATACCACCCGACCTTCAAAAACGGCTCACAATGTGAGCCGTTTCTGTTTGTGCTTTCAATCTCAATCAAATTGGAGAAGTAGATGATCAAAGTCGGCGATAGCCTGCCCGCAACCACATTGATGGAATTTTTTGAAGTCGCTGGAGAGGGCTGCAGTATGGGCCCCAACCCCGTGGCCGTGGCCGCTGCCAGTGCGGGCAAAACCATTGCGCTGTTTGCCCTGCCAGGCGCTTTCACGCCGACTTGCTCGGCTCAGCACGTGCCGGGGTACATCCAGTCCCAGTCAGAGTTGACCGCCGCTGGCGTTGACGAGATCTGGTGTATCAGCGTCAATGACGCCTTCGTCATGGGTGCTTGGGCCCGTGAACTTGGCGCCAATGGCAAAGTTCGCATGTTGGCTGATGGTGATGCCACCTTCACCAAAGCCACCGGCCTGACGCTTGATTTGACTGGCAAAGGCCTGGGCCTGCGTAGCAATCGTTACTCCATGCTCGTCAAGGACGGCAAGGTCGTCACATTGAACATTGAAGGCCCCGGCAAGTTCGAGGTCAGCGACGCAGCCACGCTGCTTGGAACAAGCCAAGGGCTAAGCCACTCCCTGCTCTAGGCCGTGCCGTGCAATGCGGCGCTGCCTAGAGCCGTACTTTGAGGTAGTGCGCACCTTCAATCGGGTTGAAGTAATACGGCGGAATTTCCTCAAACCCAAGCTCTTGGTAAAGGGCTCGCGCTGTTTCCATGTCATTCAAGGTATCGAGCAACAAGCAGTCATAGCCGGCCATGCGGGCCAAGTCCATGATCTGCTCCGCCAGTTGCCGTCCCAATCCCAAGCCTCTGAATTCTGGGCGCACAAACAAGCGTTTCATTTCACAGGCATTGGCGTAGTCCACGGTGTCTAGCGGGCGCAACGCACAGCAACCCGCAGCTGCGCCATCAACGCTGGCTATCAGTAGGGCGCCTCGTGGTTCCGCATAGTCGCCCGGCAGTCTTGCCAGTTCACCTTCAAAGTTTTGAAAGCACAGATCTACCCCCAATCGTTGGGCGTACTCCTTAAAGAGAGATCGAATTGCGGTGAGATCGTCGGGAAAAACCGGCGGTTCGATGAGCACTGTGTGCGTATTCACCAGTTAACAACTTTCAAAATAATTCCCTCAGGGGGACCGGTAGCGAGCCAGACCTGAATCTGGCGTGACTAAGACGTGAGCTTAACCAGTGCGGCCACCAATGACGCGCAGATCCCGAAAATCGCCAGCGCCATCCCACGCGTGCGGGCGTCATCGCGTGACGTTGGGAGTAAAACCTCGCATGGTTTGTCACCCAACACCATGGGCCGAATCAAATTGGTTTTCTTCTTTAGTTGGTAATAAGCAATGGCCAGCACATGCAGAACGATCAATGCCAATAGAACAAACTTGCCCACATTCGTGTGAAAAAAGGTCGTCAGTGAAACCGTCTCGCTGGACACGAACTTGCCCAATGGACCATAGGCAGAAATCTCGTCGTCACTGAACAAGCCGGCGGCCACCTGCAGAAACAAAAAAAACAGCATGCCAAACACTGACAGAGCACCCAGTGGGTTGTGACCCACATTGTGCTCAGGGCGCCCCCGGCCATTGATGTAACGCCAAAGCGTACCCGGTGAATAGGCAAACGTGGAGAACCGTGACCAATGTCCTCCCACCATTCCCCAAATGATTCGAAACAACAACAAGCTAAGCACCGTATAGCCTAGTCGGAAATGCCAGTCCATGGCCGTTCCACCAACTTGTGCTGTGACTACTAACCCGATCACAGCGCTGGCCAACAGCCAGTGAAAAAGCCGAGTGGGAAGGTCCCACACCCGAATAGTGCCGCTCATCATGCGTCTCCGTATGCCTAAAAATAACAAAAGGGCTGGTGCAAAACGCCCTGTGAGGAGATCGATCCAACATCGACCTGCTTTCATAATACCCAGTTAACAGGGGGGCGGACAGTCGCCTCAAACCACTGCATCCTAAAGCAGGTAGGCCTTCCCCAGTCAAGCACGCATCATTGGTGCTGCACAGTCACCCACTTTTAACTACACTGGTTCTGCGAATCTCATTTCAAACCACTGATCTAGGAGTCCCGATGAAGCCCATCATGTCACTGTTTTTTGTTGCCGCCGTCATGGCGTATGCCCCAGCTCACGCACAGTTTGCAAAGGCAGAAGATGCGATCAAATATCGCAAAAACGCCTTGTTTGTGATGCAGCAAAACTTTTCAAGAGTTGCAGGCATGGCTGGCGGAAAGATCCCGTTTGATGCCAAAGTAGCGGCAGAAAGCGCGGCTGTGGCCGAATATGTCAGCCGTTTGCCTTGGGCTGCGTTTGGCGAAGGCACTGACAAGGGCAACACCGGTGCCAAGCCCGAGATTTGGAAAGAGCGTGCGAAATTTGATGAGTACGCCGACAAAATGCAGGCTGAGATGGTCAAACTGTCTGCCGCTGCCAAAACCGGCAATCTTGACAGCATCAAAGCCGCCGTGAACGCCACCGGCGGAAGCTGCAAGACTTGCCACGACGCCTATCGCAAAGAGTAACCACGCTGATGCCCTAACGCCACTCCACCCGCACACATTTGGCATATTGCCTTGCTGTGTGGGTTGTCGAGAGAGGCGTTGGCTGTGGCCGCCAGTTTTATGGGCACTGCGGGTGCAACCCTGCCTGCCCATGGTTGGTTGTCAACAGTTCTCTGCTTAATCATCTTGGTTGATCGTCAACGCTTGCGATCACTTCTTTCCACGTTTCACTGACCGGCATCAGTTGCTTCGAAACGCTAGGCCCGCGCATCGCTCCAACGCAAGTCGCAGTGGTCATCTCCTCGATAAAACGTTTCGCCTTTGTTGTGCACGCAATACTCGGGCGAAACAATCATTTCGCGAAAAGTCATGCTCTCGCCAATGCGGGTGTAATCAAACAAGACACTGCGGTCCACTGTGGCCCCAGCACGCACGTGGCAGCCGTTGCCAATCCAGGTCGGGCCGATGATGCGCGCACCAAGCTCTATCTTCACGCTTGATCCAATGTAAACCGGTCCTTCAATGTGCACTTGGTCCCAGTCGACGCGGGTATTCAGTCCCACCCACACGCCGGGACGCACCTCGCGGCCTGGCATGTCCATGTTGACGACCTCTCCCCGCATCACCCGCTGCAGCACTGTCCAGTAGTCACTCACCCGGCCAATATCGATCCAGTTAAAAAATCGGTTTTGCACGAAAAATGGCAGGTTTTTTTCGACCAACAAAGGAAACAACTGCGAGCCAATGTCAAACGTTTCCCCCGGTGGAATCAAATCAATGACGCTGGGTTCCATCAGGTAAATGCCCGTACTGGCCAGGGTAGAGCGGGCTGCGTCAGGCATCGGTTTTTCCTGAAATGAGCGCACTCGTCCGGCCTCATCTGGTACGACGATGCCGTAGTATTTGACCTGATCACGCTCTACGTCGAGCGCGACCACGCTGGCTACAGCGCCTTTTTCATGGTGTTCAGCGACCGCAGCGCTAATGTCCAGGTCGACCAATGCATCACCGCACACCACCAAGGTGGTTTCGTCGAAAAATCCTGAAAAGTCTTGAATATGGCGCATGCCACCGGCTGATCCACGTGGTTTGGGAATGATGTCGCCGTGGTCCAAAACCCCCTCATATGAGTAGCCAATCTGCACGCCCCAGCGGCTTCCATCGCCAAAATAGTGCTCAATCTTGCGGTGGTGGTAGGCCACATTCACCATGATCTCGCGCACCCCGTGGCGGGCCATTTGTTCAATCAGGTACTCCATTACCGGTTTACCCAAGATGGGAACCATCGGCTTGGGTAAGTCACGGGTCAGTGGGCGTACCCGTGTACCTTGTCCGGCCGCCAAAATCATGCCTTTTGTCATTTTTATTCCTGTTTGCCCAGAGGTCGCATCACTGTTTGCAGCCTCAATCTGGGCACTATAAATGCTGCACATGACGTAGTTTTTACGCCATATTTTCAGACGCTATTCAAGCGCGGGGGGTGATGGCGGGGTGCCAAATATGTGTGTTTAGGGGGCATAGCCCTGTGGGTTTTGGCGCTGCCAGCGCCAAGCATCTCCGCACATAGTGGACAAGTCACGCGTCGCTTCCCAGCCGAGAAACTGCTTGGCAAAAGCAGGGTCGGCGTAGCACGCCGCTACGTCACCGGGGCGACGAGCCTGGACTTTGCACGGCACCGGTTGGCCGCTCGCTTGCTCAAAGGCTTGCACCATGTCCATCACGCTATAGCCCACGCCGGTCCCCAGATTCACCGGTGTACACAGGCCGTTCTCGGCGTGACCCAGCGCCTCCAGCGTGCGCAGGTGCCCCAGCGCCAAATCAACCACGTGAATGTAGTCGCGCACGCCGGTGCCGTCTGGCGTGTCGTAGTCATTGCCCCACACATTCAAAAATTCTCGCCGTCCCACCGCCACCTGGGCCACAAAGGGCAGCAAGTTGTTGGGTACGCCCTGCGGGTCTTCGCCCATCTGACCGCTCTCATGCGCGCCCACGGGGTTGAAATAGCGCAATATGCCAAAACGCCAGTCGGCGTTGGCCGCAAACGCGTCGCGCAGCATGTCCTCCACCACCAGCTTGGTTCGCCCATAGGGGTTCGTGGCTGAAAGCGGATGGTCTTCAGTGAGCGGCAGACGCTGCGGCGTGCCATACACGGTGGCCGATGAGCTAAATACCAGTGTCTTGATCCCGCACGCCTCCATAGCCTCCAGCAAGCGCAGCGTGCCCACCACGTTGTTGTCGTAGTAATTCAAGGGCATTTCACCTGACTCACCGACCGCTTTCAACCCCGCAAAATGAATCACTGCCGTGGCTTCGCTCTCACGCAACGCGGCTTGCAGCGCGGCGCCGTCGCGCACATCGCCCTGCACGCGCGTCAGTGTTTTGCCAGTGAGGCGCTCCACGCGGTTCAGCGCCTCGGGCTTGCTGTTGCAGTAGTTGTCAAAGACAGTCACTTTGTAGCCCGCCTGCAGCAGCGCCACACAAGTGTGGCTGCCGATGTAGCCCGCCCCGCCCGTTACCAAAATATTGTTGTGCTTCATGACTAATTGGGCCTCCCAACCCCGTCGAACTCTCATTGCGCTTGAATGCCTAAAACGTGCACCCGCCAATCATGGGCGGCCGATTTGGCATGGCTCGTCACAACACGCAATGTGCGGCGGTGACCCAAGCCGAAGAATGGTCAGTATATTGGGCTTGGGGAATGTCAGAGGGAATGGCGCCAGCGGGTGGACTGCGTGCAGCGGAGAGTTTCCCACCCGTAAGCAGTCACTGCACAAACAGGAGGTTTTGGGCCTGTGCAATAGGTTTCAAGATGCGGGGGGAGACGTTTGAGCCATCTCCAAGTCAAGATTAAGCCTCGGCCAGCAACTTTTCGATCAACTGGTGCAGCTCGGCAAAGTTGGGTTCGCCTACGTAGCGTTTGACAATTTCACCGCGCTTGTTCACGATAAAAGTGGTGGGCGTCAGCTTGACATCACCCCATGCCTTGGCGACGGCACCCGTGTTGTCAATGGCGACGCTGAAGGGCAGTGCCCGCGTTTCGGCAAAGTTCACGACATAGCTCGGGGGGTCGTAGCTCATGGCGACGGCGATGGTCTCGAACCCTTTGGGTGCATATTTCTCAAATGTGGAAATAATGCGGGGCATTTCTGCGACGCAAGTCACACAACTGGTGGCCCAGAAGTTGACCAAAGTGACTTTTCCCTTGAAGCTTGAGGTATCTTTCTTGGATCCATCGAGCATCACAAACGAGCTGGGTGGGGCCATTGGGGTGCTTGAAAGCACGTAGGCAGTGCCACCCAGCGCCAAAGCGCCGGCCAATGCGGCCCAGTAAATTGTTTTCTTCATAAGAGGAGTCCACCGTGAATCGTCGTCAGTTTAGTTCTATTCCATTGCCCATGATGGCCGCCGTCATTTTGATGGCGCACCAGCGGGCCCATGCCCTCACACTGGGTGATCTCACGCAGGCCGAGGCTTCGCAAGGTTTGAAAGTGGCATTGGAGAAAGGGGCGCTTGCCGCCGTCAATCTGCTGGGCAGACCTGGTGGATTCCTGGATAACGAAAAAGTTCGAATTCCTTTGCCGGGTTATTTGGAAGATGCGGCCAAATTCCTGTCCATGCTGGGGCAAAGTGGGCGGGTTGATGAACTGGTGACGGCCATGAACCGCGCCGCCGAGACGGCTGTGCCCATGGCGAAAGACTTGTTGGTGGGGGCGGTCAAATCCATGAGCGTGGGTGACGCCAAAAATATCTTGAGTGGTGGCGACACCTCGGTCACGACCTTTTTTGCCGAAAAAACCCGTGCCCCCTTGGCGGTGAAATTTTTGCCGGTGGTGACCAAAGCCACGGCCAAGGTGGGGATGGCCGACAAATACAACCAGGTGGCTGGCAAGGCGGCGAGCCTTGGACTCTTGAAAAAAGACGAAGCCAATATTGAGAACTATGTCACCGGAAAATCGTTGGACGGTCTTTATCTTATGATCGGCGAGGAGGAGAAGAAGATTCGTCAAGACCCGGTTGGCACGGGAAGCGCATTGCTTAAAAAAGTGTTTGGCGCGTTGAATTGAGCGCCGTGCTAGCGCGAGGAGGCGTGTTCTCTGTCAGTGCCATGGCCGCACTGTTGCTGGCCTGCAGCCCTGCACTGAATTGGCGTGAAGTGCGCCCCGATGGCGCGCCTTTGATGGCGCTCTTTCCCTGTCGGCCTGATCAGGGCGTTCAATCGGTTCCGCTGGGCGTGCAGGTCGTCAAAATGGCCATGATGGGCTGCGAGGCGGGTGGCGCCATGTTCACGTTGGCGCACGTACCGCTGGACAGCGCTGTGGACGCCGAGGCGTTGCGTGCGCAGTGGCAGGCCGGTACGCTGGCCAGCATGCAAGGGGTGCCTGCTGGCGGAGAGGCGCCTTTTGCCCTCAAGAAGGCCAGTGCAACGCTGTCGCCGACGCAAATTCGAGCCAACGGAAAACGGGCTGATGGCTCGCCGGTGGCCCTTCGGGCCGCGTGGTTTGTGGTGGGCGGAGCGCTCTACCAAGCCGCCGTGTATGCCGACCGTGATCTCGAAGATGTGGCTCAAACTTACTTCGATGGCATTCGGGTCGAGTGAACGATTGCTGCTGGAGCGCCAGCTTGCGGCGACAGGCGGTCTGTGGCGGCCTTGTCATTGACCCAAAGAACCTGAAAATGACGGGTAAGCAGCCATAATCTTGACCAACAGGGATTGTGAGTCGAACGGCACAACGAGTCCGGACCCACTGCCATCCAAAGCTTCAACCATGAATAACGGCATTCTTATCATTGCTCACGCGCCGCTGGCCAGTGCACTGCGCCAGTGCGTGTTGCATGTGTTCCCCGATGGGGCGGACACTGTGGGCGTGTTTGATGTTCAGCCCAACGTCCCGCCGGAAGAGTCGCTGGCGGGTGCGCGCCAGGCCATGGCCTTGCTCAATGCCAGCCAAGTCTTGGTGTTAACGGATGTGTTTGGCGCCACGCCTTGCAACGTGGCGCAGAAGTTGGTGGATGGCGTGGGTTCCAGGCTAGTGACGGGCGTGAATCTGCCTATGCTGCTTCGCGCGGTCACTTACCGCCAAGAGCCGCTGGAATCTCTGGTCACGCGTTCGCTGGCGGGCGGCACCCAGGGTGTCATGTCCGTTGCGGTGACGGCGCCACAAAATCAACAAAGAAAGACACATGATCAAGACCACTACGACCATCAGCAATAAGCTGGGCCTGCATGCCCGGGCTTCTGCCAAGCTGACCAAGCTGGCAGGCAGTTTCCCTTGCGAGGTCTGGATGGCCAAAGGCGAGCGACGCGTGAATGCAAAAAGCATCATGGGCGTCATGATGTTGGCCGCCGGCATGGGCAGCACCGTCGTGATTGACGTGAACGGTGAGCGCGAAGAGGAGGCGATGAGCGCTTTGCTGGCCCTGATCGCAGATAAATTTGGAGAGGGCGAGTGACCTTTTCCATTCATGGTTTGCCGGTCGCACGCGGTATCGCCATTGGTCGTGCGGTGTTGGTGGCCTCAAGCCGTGTGGATGTGGCGCACTATTTCATTTCTGCGGACGAAGTGGCTGCTGAAATTGACCGGGTTCGCGTGGGCCGCGACGCAGTCATGGATGAATTGCATCGCCTGCAGGCCAGCATCACGCACATGAGCGCCAAAGAGGCGCCTCAGGAACTCACAGCGCTGCTGGACGTTCACCTGATGCTGCTGGAAGATGAAGAGTTGGTTGCTGGCGTCAAGCACTGGATCACTGAGCGACTTTACAACGCCGAATGGGCGTTGACCACGCAGTTGGAAGTTGTGGCGCGCCAATTTGATGAGATGGAGGACGAGTACCTGCGCGAACGCAAGGCCGACCTGGAGCAGATCACGGAAAAAGTCTTGCTCGCCATGAAGGGCGTTGCGTCTCCCATCACGCAGCCCATGGGGCGGCCAGCGCGTAACAGTTCTCAACAAGACCTGCTGCTCGACGACACGGTGGACGTGCCCCTGATTCTGATTGCGCACGACTTGTCACCGGCGGACATGTTGCAGTTCAAGCAAAGCGTGTTCGCCGGTTTCATCACCGATGTGGGGGGCAAGACCTCGCACACCGCCATCGTGGCGCGCAGTCTGAGCATTCCCGCTGTGGTGGGGGCGCGCTTGAGCAGCCAGTTGGTGCGTCAGGATGACTGGGTCATCATTGACGGGGATGCCGGTGTGGTGGTGGTGGACCCGTCTCCCATCATCTTGGCTGAATATGGGTTCAAGCAGCGCCAGCATGAGCTGGATCGGGGGCGTTTGTCGCGTTTGCTGCACACGCCGTCGGTGACGATGGATGGACAAAAGATTGACCTGCTGGCCAATATTGAGATGCCCGAAGACACAGTGGGCGCACTCAAAGTAGGCGCGGTGGGTGTCGGCCTGTTTCGAAGCGAGTTTCTCTTTATGGGACGGCAAGGCAAGCTGCCCAATGAGGAGGAGCAGTACCAGGCCTATCGCCGCGCCATTGAAGGCATGCATGGCCTGCCGGTGACTGTTCGCACGGTGGATGTGGGGGCGGACAAGCCCCTGGACAACTCGGTGAAAGAAGACGCCCACCTGAACCCGGCATTGGGGTTACGGGCGATTCGCTGGTGTTTGGCGGACCCTGCCATGTTCAAGACCCAGTTGCGGGCCATTTTGCGGGCGGCCGCGCACGGAAAAATCAACCTGCTGATTCCGATGCTGGTGCACGGCAGTGAAATTCGCCAGACCTTGGCGTTGATCGACCGCGCCCGCGCGGAGCTGGACAACCGGGGCCTTGCGTATGGCCAGGTGAAGATTGGCGCCATGATCGAGATCCCGGCGGCGGCGCTCACCATCAAGCTGTTCCTGAAGTATTTTGACTTTTTGTCGATCGGTACCAACGACCTGATTCAGTACACCCTGGCCATTGACCGGGCTGACGAATCGGTGGCCCACCTGTATGACCCCATGCACCCCGCTGTGCTGCGACTGGTGGCTGACACCATTGCCGAGTGCCAGGCGCAAGGCAAGCCGGTGAGTGTGTGTGGCGAAATGGCGGGCGATGTAACCATGACTCGCTTGCTGCTGGGCATGGGGCTGCGCAGTTTCTCCATGCATCCGGCGCAGATTCTGGCCGTCAAGCAGGAGATTTTGCGCGCCGACACGGAAAAACTCACGCCGTGGGCCGCGCAAGTACTGGCCGACGAGAACCCTGCGGCCCGCATGTTGCTGCCCTGACTTGGGCGGACTCAGAAGAAGCGGAAAATCAGTGGCATCAACAAGGAGGCCAGCAGCACTTGCAGGCCGAGCGCCAAGCCGGCATAGGCGCCAGCGTCGGCGTTGACTTGTAAAGCGCGTGCGGCGCCAATACCGTGTGCGGCGGTGCCCAACGCAAAACCGCGGGCCCGCCAGCCAGGCGCGTCGGTGGGTAGCCCGAGCAGGCCAAACAAATACTTGCCGCTTAAAGCCCCCACCATACCTGTGATCACGGCAAACACCGCCGCCAATGCCGGGATTCCGCCAATCTTGTCGGCAATGCCCATGGCCACGGGGGCTGTCACGGATTTGGGCGCCAGCGACAGGACAACCTCCAAGGGCAGGCCCAACGCCCAGCCCAGTGCCACGGCCGAGGCGCTGGCCGCTGTGCCCCCCGCCAATGCCGCCAGCAAAATGCCGCCCCAGCGCTGGCGCAACTCAATCCGGCGTTCCCACAAGGGCCAGGCCAGCGCCACCACGGCGGGGCCCAGTAAAAAGTGAATGAACTGGGCGCCCGCAAAGTAAGTGGGGTAGCTGACCCCTGTGGACAGCAGAACGGTGGCCAGTGTCACCACACTCCACAAGACCGGGTTGGCCCAAGGCGCCTGCTGAAAATGGGCGTACACCCCTTGCGCCAGCACGTAAACCACCAGTGTGGCCGTCAAACCAAACAGGGGCGTGGCGGAGAGGTACACCCACAACTCAACAAAGTCAGTCATGGTGGGGCTTTCGGGTTTTGTGCAGCACCAGGGCTGTCACGGCCAAACCAATCCAGGTGGACAGCACGATGACGAGCAGCATGCGCACCCCATATTGACCCAGCAAGCCCAGGTGCGTCATGACCCCGACGCCCACCGGTACAAACAACAGCGAGAGGTGCGACAAAAGAAACTGGGCACAAGCCGCCACGGGGGCGCGCACGGAGGGCCAGCGCAGCGCGAGCAGCAGCAAGAGCATGCCCACCACCGGGCCGGGAAAAGGCAGACTGAAGGCGCGGGCCAGCAATTCGCCCATCGACTGAAGCGCCAGCAGCCAGGCCAGACCGCGCAGGCCGTCCATCGTGCTTAGAACCGGGGCAGGTCCGGGTGCTGGATCTTGCCGCCCCGCACCAGCATCTTGCCGTACTCGGCGCAGCGGTTCAAAGTCGGAATCACCTTGCCGGGGTTGAGCAAACCCTTGGGGTCAAAGGCGCGTTTGACACCGAACATTTGCTCGTTTTCAGGGCCTGAGAACTGGGTGCACATGGAGTTGAGCTTCTCCACGCCCACTCCGTGCTCCCCGGTGATGGTGCCGCCCATGGCCACGCTGGTTTCCATGATCTCAGCGCCGAACAATTCGCAGCGATGCAGCTGGTCGGCGTCGTTCGCATCAAACAAAATCAGCGGGTGCAGGTTGCCGTCGCCGGCGTGAAACACGTTGGCGCAGCGCAGCTCGTATTTCTTCTCCATCTCCTGAATCGCCAGCAGAATGTCGGCCAGGCGCTTGCGCGGAATGGTGGAGTCCATGCACATGTAGTCCGGGCTGATGCGCCCGCTGGCAGGGAAGGCATTTTTGCGCCCGCTCCAGAACCGCAAGCGCTCGGCTTCATTGCGGCTCACCGCAATGGCGGTGGCGCCGCAGCGAACCAGCACATCGCTCATGCGGCCGATTTCTTCTTCCACCTCTTCAGGGGTGCCATCGCTTTCGCACAGCAGAATGGCTTCGGCGTTGAGGTCGTAGCCGGCGTGCACATAGTCTTCCACGGCGGCAGTCATGGGTTTGTCCATCATTTCCAGCCCGGCCGGGATGATGCCCTCGGCAATCACCGAGGCCACGGCGTTGCCCGCTTTGCGGATGTCATCAAAGCTGGCCATGATGCAGCGCGCCAGTTGCGGCTTGGGCACCAGTTTGACCGTGATCTCGGTGGCAATGGCCAGCATGCCCTCCGAGCCAATCACGACGCTCATCAGATCGAACCCTGGCGCATCCAGCGCCAAAGACCCAAACTCGACGGGTTCGCCCGCCATGGTGAAGCCCTTGATGTGCAGGATGTTGTGCAGCGTCAGCCCGTATTTCAGACAGTGAACGCCGCCGGAGTTCTCGGCAATGTTGCCGCCAATCGTGCAGGCAATCTGGCTGGAGGGGTCGGGCGCGTAGTACAGGCCGAGTGGGGCCGCCGCCTCGCTGATCGCCAGGTTGCGCACACCGCACTGCACCACGGCTGTGCGGCTGGTCTTGTCCATCTTCAAAACCTTGTTGAACTTGGACAGTGACAGCGTCACGCCCAGTTGGTGCGGCATGGCACCACCCGACAAGCCCGTGCCCGCGCCCCGCGCCACCACGGGAATGTCCAGCGCAAAGCAAGTGCGCAGCACGCCTTGCACTTGCTCCAGCGTCTCAGGCAAGGCCACCACCAGCGGGCGCTGGCGGTAGGCGGTGAGGCCGTCGCACTCGTAGGGCGTGGTGTCTTCCCGGTGCCACAGCAGGGCGTGGGCGGGCATAAAGGCCTCCAGCGCTTTGACGACTTGCGCTTGCCGCTCTGCCTTTTCCAGCAAAGCCTGTTGTTCAGCGGTGGGGTGCTCACTCATGGCGATCTCGTCTCTTGGTTAATGACACCCCTTGAATGTAGGGCCAAGTGGCGTCATTGGGGTTGAGCAATTTTGACAACACGGTTGAAAAAAACAATGCTCTTAAAATAATAGCTGCTCCCGCAGGTGGAATAAGCGCTGCAGGCCTGTTTGATATAAATATTTAGCCAATGCTCTTTTTCAGCCAGTCGGCAAAGGCGGCGCATTCCCAGCGGTCCATCATGCCGGTGCGCCAGCACAGGTAGTGCGCATGGGGGCTGGGCACGTTGCCGCCGAAGACGGCGTTGCTGCCCAGTCGCACCAGCGAGCCGCGCTCCAGCCAGGGCGCGCCTAGCTTCAGGCGCACCAGCGCCACGCCCATGCCGGCGGCTGCTGCGTCGCACATCAGGCCAATGTCGTTGAACTGCGAGCCGTCAATCGGCTCCGGCCAATCCAGATGGTGGGCGGCAAACCAGCTGCGCCAGGGCTCCAGCGGGCTGCGCAGCAGGCTTTCGCCCTCCAGGTCTTCGGCCACCACAAAGGGGCCGTGTTCGCGCACAAAGGCGGGCGAGGCCAGCGGCGTCATCTCGTCTTTCATCAGGCACACATGTTCCATGTCGGCATAGCGACCGGTGCCAAAGCGCACCATCAAGTCGGCGTCTTCGGCCACCACGTCAAGCAGCGGAATGGAGACTTGCAGCGTGAGGTCGATCTCGGGATAAGCCTCGGTGAACTGGCGCAGGCGCGGGATCAGAATCGAGCGCGCAAAAGTGGGGGTCACGGCCAGACGCAGCTTGCGTTTGCCCGGTGCGGCGGCCGAGCTGGGAAACTTTTGCAGCATCGCCAGCCCTTCACGCACATGGGCGAGGTATTCGCTGCCCTCCACGGTGAGCGAAAAATCGGCCCGGCCAAACAGCTTGGTGCCAATGATTTGCTCCAGCTGCTTCACCCGGTGGCTGACCGCGCTGGGCGTGACACACATTTCCTCGGAGGTCTGCGTCACGCTGCGCAGGCGGGCCAGCGCCTCAAAGGTGAGCAGGCACTGAATCGGGGGAATGCGGGCGGCGGTCATGCGGGCATTGTTACACCGTGGGCGGGCCTTGGAGGCGCTCAGCCGCGCAAGTAGCGCTGCTCCAGATGGGCACGGAAATGGCGGGGGTTGAGCGCTTCGCCGGTGGCGCGGCGCACCAGTTCTGGCGTTTCCCAGCGGCTGGCTTGCTGCCAGATGTTGGTCTTGCAGCCAGTCGAAGATGGGGGCGAGGTTGCCGCCGGCCACTTGCGCGTCCAGGTCCGGCTGGGCTTGGCGCAGGGTGGCAAAATACTGCGCGGCGTACATGGCACCCAAGGTGTAGCTGGGAAAGTAGCCAAAGCTGCCGCCGGTCCAGTGAATGTCTTGCAGGCAACCTTCGCGGTCGTTGCCCAGGGTGTCCACGCCCAGGTATTGCTGCATCTTCTCGGCCCACAGGGCAGGAATGTCGTCCGCCTCGATCTCGCCGTCAATCAGGGCGCGCTCAATCTCGTAGCGAAGAATGATGTGGGCCGGGTAGGTGAGCTCGTCAGCGTCCACGCGAATGAAGCCGGGGCGCACGCGGGTGTACAGGCGGGCCAGGTTCTCGGGCGCAAAGGCGTCCTGCGCGCCCAGGTGTTTGCTCACCAGCGGCGCAATCAGGCTCAGAAAAGCGGGGCTGCGGCCCAGTTGCATCTCGAACGACAGGCTCTGGCTTTCATGAATGCCCATGGAGCGTGCCCGCCCGACGGGCAAGTGCGCGGTGGCTCTGGGCAAGCCTTGCTCGTAACGCGCATGGCCGGACTCGTGAACGATGCCCATCATGCTTTGCATGAAGTCGTCGGTGCTGTAGCGGGTGGTGATGCGCACGTCTTCGGCCACGCCGCCGCAAAACGGGTGGGTGGAGATGTCCAGCCGGCCGGCCTCAAAGTCAAAACCAAGCACGCCCATGATCTCTTCGCCCAAAGCGCGCTGGCGCTCAATGGGAAACGGGCCTTGGGGCGTGATCACTGACTCGGTGGACTGTTTCTCGCGCACCTGGCGAATCAAATCGGGCAGCCAGGTTTTCACGTCGCCAAAGATGGTGTCAATGTCCGCACTGCGGGTGCCGGGCTCAAACTTGGCCATCAGCGCGTCATAGGGGCTGACGCCTTGTGCTTGCGACAAGGTCTGCGCTTCTTCGCGAGACAGCGTGAGCACCTCGCGAAAGTTGCCCAGAAAGCCTTTCCAGTCGTTTTCTTTGCGCTGCGTGCGCCAGGCGTGCTCACAGCGCGAACCGGCCAGTGCCTGGGCTTCGACCAGCCGCGCGGGCAGCAGGTTGGCCAGCGCCCAGTCGCGGTTCATCTCGCGCAGGCTGGCCTGTTGGTCATCGTCCAGCGACTCCTTCTTGGCTTGGGCCAACAGCGGGGGCAGGGCAGCGTCAGTCAATGTTTTGTGCAACAAAATTTGCAGCTCTGCCAAAGCCGCACCGCGTGCTTCATTGCCTTTGGCCGGCATCATGGCCGCCTGGTCCCAGCCCAAAAAGGCGCCCAGGTGCTGGTAGCGGTACAGCCGGGTGAAGGTGTCGGTCAAAGCGGCATAGGCGCTGGTGCTCATGGGGGGTGTCCAATCGGTCAAGTTAAAGGCTCGTCAGCTGAGCATTGTTGCACCGCCCTTGTTGGGGCTGCTGAGTACAATGCCGCCCACTCTTCACTCTGGTAGCCCTTATGTCCGACCGCCTTGCCGTGCTGCCCCAGTACCTGATTCCCAAACAAGCCCTGACCGCTCTGGCCGGGCGCATTGCCAGCGCCCGCGCCGGGCAGTGGACCACGCGTTTGATCGAGTGGTTTGTGAAGCGCTACAACGTCAACATGGCCGAGGCCGCGAACCCGGATCCGGCGAGTTACGCCACTTTCAACGAATTTTTCACCCGCGCTTTGAACCCCGAGGTGCGGCCCCTGGCCCCGGCTGACCTGATTTGCCCGGTGGACGGCGCCATCAGCCAGTTTGGCCCCATGCAGCGCGACCAGATTTACCAGGCCAAGGGCCACCACTACTCCAGCCGTGCGCTGGTGGGTGGCGACGCCGAGTTGGCCGCCCAGATTTGACGACGGCCACTTTGCCACCCTGTACCTGAGCCCGCGTGACTACCACCGCATTCACATGCCGTGCGACGGCCGCCTGACGCGCATGATTTACGTGCCCGGTGACCTGTTCTCAGTCAACCCGACCACAGCGCGCGGCGTGCCGGGCCTGTTTGCCCGCAACGAACGGGTGGTGTGTGTGTTTGAGTCAGCCCGTGGCCCGTTTGTGATGGTGCTGGTCGGTGCCACCATTGTGGGCAGCATGGCCACCGTGTGGCACGGCGTGGTCAATCCGCCCCGCCCCGGTGAAATACGCGAGTGGCGCTATGAAGATCAGAGCATTGAGCTGAAGCAGGGCGAGGAGATGGGCCGCTTTTTACTTGGGTCGACCGTCGTCATGCTGTTTCCCAAAGGCCCCTTGCAGTTCAGCGTCGCCTGGACGCCCAATGGCGCCATTCGTCTGGGTGAAGAAATGGCGCAGCTCGGCGCGTAAGTCGGCGCCAAGTCATGCCCCCCAAAATGCGGGCATGACTTACGAACACTTGCTGGTGTCCCACGCGGGCACCATCACCACCCTGACCTTGAACCGGCCCGAAAAGCGCAACGCCCTGGCCTTGCCGGTGATGCGGGAACTCACGCAAGCCCTTCGCGCCATCGCCCACAGCGACACGCTGGGTGTGATTCTGGCGGCCAACGGCCCGGTCTTCAGCGCCGGGCACAACTTTGGCGACATGGCAGGGGCCACTTTGGCGCAGGCGCAAGAGCTGTTCGCCGCTTGTACCGAGATGATGGATGCCGTACAGGCCATGCCCCAACCCGTGATTGCCCGGGTGCATGCGCTGGCCACGGCCGCCGGCTGCCAGTTGGTTGCCACGTGTGACCTGGCCATTGCGGCCGATACCGCCTCGTTTGCCATTCCTGGCGGCAAGGCGGGCCTGTTTTGTCACACACCATTGGTGGCTGTGGCTCGTAATGTGGGTCGAAAGCGCGCGCTGGAGATGGCCCTCACGGGCGATGCGATTGACGCCGCCACGGCGGCCGACTGGGGGTTGATTAACCGCGCGGTGCCGGCCGACCAGTTGGAGGCCGCCACGCTGGACTTGATCAGCCGCGCCACGCGGGGCAGCGCGCTGTCCAAGGCGGCAGGCAAGCAGGGGTTTTACCGGCAGATCGACGCGCCTCAAGCGCAGGCCTACGCGCTGGCAGGGGAGGCGATGGCCCAAGGTGCGCTCACTCCGGACGGGCAGGAGGGCATCAAGGCATTTCTGGAGAAACGCCAGGCCCACTACACGCAGGGCCCCGCCCGATAGACCCTATTTGAAAATCACGGTCTTGTGACCGTTGATCAGCACGCGGTGCTCGCTGTGCCACTTCACGGCGCGGGCCAGTACCTGGCTCTCGGTGTCGCGGCCCAAAGTGGTCAGGTCTTCCACGGATTTGCTGTGGTCCACCCGGGCCACGTCTTGCTCAATGATCGGGCCTTCGTCCAAATCGGCGGTCACATAGTGGGCCGTGGCGCCAATCAGTTTCACGCCCCGGTCGTGCGCCTGGTAATAGGGCTTGGCGCCCTTGAAGCTGGGCAGGAACGAGTGGTGAATGTTGATGGCCCGCCCGGCCAGTTTGCGGCACAAGTCGTCGCTCAGCACTTGCATGTAGCGCGCCAGCACCACCAATTCGGCACCTTCGTTTTCAATGATTTCGTACTGCTTGGCTTCGGCCTGCGCCTTGGTGGCGGCGGTGACCGGAATGTGGTGAAACGGCACGTTGTAGCTGGCAGCCAGTTGGTAGAACTCGCGGTGGTTCGACACGATGGCGCGAATGTCCAGCGGCAGCAGGCCGGTTTTCCAGCGAAACAGCAAGTCGTTCAGGCAGTGCCCGTCTTTGCTGACCATGATGACGGCGCGCATGGGCTGGCTGCGGGTGTGCAGGTTCCAGTCCATGGCGTAGGGCTGCGAAAACTCGGCCCACTGGGCTTTCAAGGCCTCGGCATCGGTCTGCTCGCAGGCGAACTGAATGCGCATGAAAAACAGGCCCGTGTCGTGGTCGTTGTACTGGGCGGCTTCTTCGATGTTGGCGCCGCGTTCCAGCAGAAAGCCGGAAACCGCGTGCACCAGGCCCAAGCGGTCCTGGCAGGACAGGGTAAGAATGTAAGCAGTGGTGGTCATAGGGGGTGAATTGTCGCCGCTGGATGGGGCGGTTTGGCGTGACGGGGTCGCTCCGCTCAGGGCGTTTTGACAGCAGGTGGTGCGGGTGGGGCGCGGTTGGCTTCAAAGTCTGCGCAGTAATCTGTCGGCGGGGCGGCCTCCGTGGGCCAAATTTGGTTAAACGATGCTATTGAAGGAATAGCGTCCTGCGCTTGATTGGCCTGCAGAAGAACCGTTTTTGTTACCAAAGAACGGGGCAAGTGCAGGGGCACGCCGAGCGTCTGATCGGCATGGCCGTTGCCCGCCAACAGCAGCACCGTTTTGCCGGGCTGGACCGACGACATCACGGTTTGCGCCATGCTGACGTCGCGCGCAATTTGCACCCGTGTCATGGGGCCAATTTGGCTTTCTGGCAGCAAATGGCAGTGCCCGATGCGGATGGCTTGTTGCTGGGCTTTCAAGGCCGGGCCAGGCAAGGTGTCGTCCAGCATGGGGTTTGCCATGGCGTCTCGAAAGCGGGCCGTGGGCAAGTTGGCACCGGTCACCAAAACGCCCGCGCGCACGGCGGTCATCACCGCCGGGCCATAGGCGGCCCAAGGCCAGGCTTCGTCCTGCCACTGCAGCGCGGCCCGGACCTGGGCTTCGCTGGCTTGGGTGTTCAGCAAGGAGGTACTGGTGCCGGTGCTGGCCATTTCAAGGGCGAGAGCCTCCAAGCGCTGGTCTTGCACCAGGCGCTGAACCACGGCCAGATGAATGCGTTGGTGGTGAGCCACATCGTGTTGTTCGCCCAGAATCAGCACGTCAGCCGGCAGGAGTTGGTCCAACTGGGCGCCATCGGCGAACGTGTCACCCGTGAGAGGCTGCTGAGGGGGTGCTGCGCAAGCCGCGAGACTCAACGCAGCCAAGCAGACCCAAAGACGAACGCGCAATAGCAAGGGGCGTGCCGCCTTGGATGATTTTCGGGGTTTAGTGCACGACGACGGGGTTTTGCGCCAGTTCGGCGTAGCGCTCCAGCGTGTCTTCGACTTCTTCCTGCGTGGGCGTGTTTTCTTGCCAAGCCGAGATATGTTGCTGAAACAA
>CAWAFG010000040.1:0-115606 GCA_963781205.1 uncultured beta proteobacterium
GCACGGCGCGCACGTTGTCTTCCACATTGAGCTTTCGGAAAATAGAGGCTTCTTGCGGCAAATAGCTCAGGCCCATGCGCGCCCGCCGGTGAATCGGCATGTGGCCCACCGACTGCCCGTCGATGGTGATCTCACCCGCGCTGGCGTGTACCAAACCCACAATCATGTAGAACGAGGTGGTCTTGCCAGCGCCATTGGGGCCCAGCAAACCCACCACTTCGCCTTTTCTGACGACCAAAGACACGTCTTTGACGGCCTGGCGGCTACCGTAAAACTTTTGCAGGTGACTCACCTCCAAGCGGCTTTCGCCACTGGCCCCAATCAGGCGGGAAGATGTGTCGGTCATGGCCGTGGGCGTACTCACTTCTTGTCCGTCCCCAGTGTGGTGGTGGCGCGCAGTGCGGGCACGATGGGCGCCGAGGACTCTTTCGACGTGCTGGCGTCCGACTTGGGGGTCAGCATGGCGCGAACCCGTCCGCCTTTTTCCCCCGCTGTCTTGGCGACAGCGCCGTCGATGGTGAATATTTCCGTGGTGTTGTTGTACTGAATCACGCCGCCGGTGAACTCGTCGCTCAAAGTGGCGCCACGGTAGCGGCGCAGCTTGGCATTGGTCACAAACTTGACGGTATCAGCGCGACTGTCGTACTCGATCGTGTCGCCTTCGCCTTCGATGTATTCATCCACGCCTTCACGCTTTTGGCGAAAAAAAGCTTGTTTATTGGCCTCTGACGACACCAGGCCGAATTGATTGCCATCCGAGTCCTGGCGCACATCCACTTTGGCGCCGCGAATCAGAATGGTGCCTTTGGTCAACACGACCCGACCGGTGAACACGCTGGTTTGACGCTGGTCGTCATACCGCAGCGAGTCCGCCTCAATGTTCATGGGCTTGTCACGATCCGCTTTTTCCGCGTGCACTTGGCCCGCCGCCAAGGCGAGACAAACGGTCAGAAACAGGGAGGTGAGTGTTGTTTTCATAAAGGCATGAATCTTGCTGCAGGGTCGATTCATGCCATTGTAGCGACCCCGGTACGCCAGCCAAGCTCCTCTGCGCAGCGGGTGCCCAAACAGGCTTGCGAGACCTCAAGTTCGTTGAGGGACTGATGAGGACTCAGAGGAGGCGAGTACCCAACGGTGACCCGCACTCCCCGCCGGCGCAACGGCCGGTCCGGTGCGATCAGCGTCCGCTGCGAACCTGGGCGACCAGTGCGTCGACCACTTGCAGAGCCCGCTCCATCCCCTTGGCTTGTGAGCCGTCGGTATAGAAACGACCGGCAATACCCAATGCGGGCACGCCTTCGACGTGGTACGCGTTTTGCAACAAAGTGGCCTTCTTGGCCTTGGTGACCACGGAGAACGAATTGAACTGCTGCGCAAACTTGGCCTTGTCAACGCCTTGGGCGGCGACCCACGCCAAGATAGCATCTTCCTTGTCGAGTTTTTGACGCTCTGCATGAATGGCGGCAAACACCTTGGCGTGCAGCTTGTCAACCAAATCCATGGCCTCCAGTGCGTAGTACAGCCGCTGCTGAGGGACGAAGCTATCCTGAAAGGCAATGGGCACCCTGCGCATCACCACATCAGCGGGCAAACGCTTGATCCACGCGTCCAAAGTCGGCTCAAACGCGTTGCAATGGGGGCAGTTGTACCAAAAGAACTCCACCACTTCGATTTTTCCTGCGGGCGCCTCCACTGGCGCGGCGGGCTTCACCGCCAAGTAATCTTCACCGGCCTGAAACGATTTGCCTTGTGCGAAAACGACCGACGGCAAAACCGACGCACCCGCCACAGCACCACAGGTCAGGGAAAAATCACGACGCTTCATCTTTGAACACTCCACAGTTAAATCAATCGGACACAGACCGCCCGCAAAAGTTCAATCCAGCCCACTAGCGAGCAACGGAAACCAGCGCTGTCTCCAGGCCAGCCGCATCCAGCTTCTGCTTGGATTGAATCGCGTCGTCTTTCTTGTCAAAGGGGCCCACGCGCACCCGGTAAACCGTGCGGCCTGATTGCTCCCGCTCGGACACCTTGGCTTCTATACCACCCAGCGACAGGCGGGCACGCTGGCTTTCCGCGTCCACGGCCGTGCGAAAGGCCCCCAGCTGGACAAAGTAATAGTAAGCATCCACCTTGGATGAGGCTGACCGCGCCTTGGCAAGGTCACCCAGTGGGTCCGCGGAAACGGCGGGCTTGACCTCCACCGGCTTGGCGTCTGCGGCCTTGACGGCAGGTACAGATGCCGGTGCGGGTGCGGGCACCTCAACGACCGGTGCAGGCACAAGCGCCGGGTCCACGGGTTTGGCGACCGGCTTGGGCTGTAGCGTGGCATTTGGGTCCCAGTCTTTGTTGCGCTGGGTCTCCATGACATCTTGCTCAACGGTGCGGCTGCTGGCCTTGTCGACAAAAGGCACGGGCACTTTGGTGACGTAGACCGCCACGCCCAGGGCAATACCCAAACCAATCACCACGCCCAGGATGAAGCCCAGTATGGTGCCTCCGCGTTGCTTGTTCATGTGCTGCATCTCGTTTTATAGTTACATTTTTTGCGGGGCACTGACGCCCAGCACGGCGAGGCCATTGTGCAACACCTGTGCCGTGGCCGCGACCAGCGCCAAGCGCGCCAGCTTGACCGCCTCGTCATCCACCAAAATGCGTTCGGCGTCGTAATAGCTGTGATAACAGGCCGCCAGCTCACGCAGGTAGAACGTCACATCATGCGGCGCAAAGCCCTGCGCGGCCATGGTCAGCATGTCCGGGTATTTGGCCAGCAGCAGCATCAAGGCCTGGGCCTGCGGGCTGTCCAGCGGGGACAAATCGACACTGGCCAAACTGGCCTTGTCACCGCCCCAGGCGCTCAGCACCGAACAAATGCGGGCATGGGCGTATTGCACGTAGTACACCGGGTTGTCGTTGTTCTTGGCCACCGCCAGATCGACGTCAAAGGTGTACTCGGTATCAGGCTTGCGACTGAGCAAGAAGAAGCGCACCGCGTCCTTGGAGGTCCATTCAATCAGGTCGCGCAGCGTCACGTAGCTGCCGGCCCGCTTGGAGATTTTGACTTCTTCGCCGCCGCGCACCACCCGCACCATGGTGTGCAGCACATAGTCAGGGTAGCCCTCAGGAATGCCGGCGCCCGCCGCCTGCAGGCCCGCACGCACCCGTGCAATGGTGCCGTGGTGGTCGGTGCCCTGGATGTTGATGACCTTGGAGTAACCCCGCTCCCATTTGGCAATGTGATAGGCCACATCCGGCACAAAGTAGGTAAAGGTGCCGTCTTGCTTGCGCATGACGCGGTCTTTGTCGTCACCGTAGTCGGTGGAGCGCAGCCACAGCGCGCCGTCCTGTTCATAGGTTTTGCCGTTGGCCACCAGCGTTTCCACGGTCTTGGCCACCCGGCCACTGGTGTACAGGCTGGACTCCAGGTAGTACTCGTCAAACTTCAGGTTGAAGGCCTGCAAATCCTTGTCCTGCTCGTTGCGCAGGTAGGCCACGGCAAACTGGCGAATCGACTCGACATCGTCCACGTCACCGCTGGCGGTGAATTCGCGGTCATCGGCCTTGACCGTCTTCTTGGCCAGAAAGTCGTTGGCGATGTCGGCAATGTAGTCGCCGTTGTAGAAGGCCTTGCTGGCGGGGTTGTCAGAGTCGGTCGGCCAGCATTCGTCGCCGGGCTTGAAGCCTTTGGCGCGCAATTGGGTGCTGTTGGTCAGCGTCTGGATTTGCACACCCGCGTCGTTGTAATAGAACTCACGGTGCACATTCCAGCCCTGCGACTGGAACAAATTGCAGATCGCGTCGCCCAAGGCGGCCTGGCGGCCATGGCCCACATGCAAGGGGCCGGTGGGGTTGGCCGACACAAACTCGACCAGCATGCGCTGGCCGTTAGAGCCCTGGTTGCCATAGCCGGTGGTCTGGGACAGCACCTCGCGCACGATTTGTTGCTTGGCCTCGGGCTTGAGCCGGATGTTGATGAAACCGGGGCCGGCGATATCCACCGCGTCCACCCAGCGTTGGTAGCAAGGCGTTGCCAACAGGTCAGCGCGCAGGGTTTCCGCCAGTTGGCGGGGATTCAGTTTCAGGGGTTTGGCCAGTTGCATGGCGGCCGTGGTGGCAAAGTCGCCATGGGCGGCCACTTTGGGCGACTCAAAGGCAGCTTTGGCACCCGCGCCAGGGGACAATTTTTCCAGCGCTTGCGCCAGGGCTTCGAGCAATTCAATTTTTACAGACAGCATGCGGCGATTTTACGAGGGCGCGAGTGGCAAAAAAATCCGCCTCTTTTTGACCGGGGGTGAAATCTTTTGGCATGATGCCCCCCATGATCTCCCGCTCCGACCTGTCTCCTTCGATCTCCTGCGTGATTCCCGCGTTCAATGAAGCGCGTAATCTGGGCAGCGTGGTGCCCCACATCCTGGCCACATTGGCCCGCATGAGTCCCAACCTTGAACTGATTGTGGTGGACGATGGCAGTCGCGACGACACGGCGCAGGTCATGCACACCCTGTGCGCCGACCACCCGCAGGTGGTGTACCTCAAGCTGTCACGCAATTTCGGCAAGGAGCCGGCCTTGACGGCGGGCCTGAATGCCACTCGGGGCGACCTCGTGATCCTGATGGACGCTGACGGCCAGCACCCGGTTGAACTGCTGCCGGACATGCTGGCGAAATGGCGCACCGGCTCGGACGTGGTGTATGCGGTGCGCAAGACCCGGGACGACCAATCCAGCCTGCAGGCCACCCTGACCGGCTGGTTTTACCGGCTCGTCAATTTGGGCAACCGGGTTCAAATACCCGCCAACGCGGGCGACTTCAGGCTGATGGACCGCAAAGTGGTGGACGCCTTGAACAGCCTGCCCGAGCGCAACCGCTTCATGAAAGGCCTGTACGCCTGGGTGGGCTTCAACAGCACCGCCATTGACTACGAGCCCCTGCCTCGCGCCGACGGCAAGAGCAATTTTGGCCTGCGCGGCTCGCTGTCGCTGGCGTTGACGGGCATTCTGGCCTTTTCAATTGCGCCGCTGCGCGCCCTGACCTTGCTGGGGTTGGCGCTGTCTGCGGTGGCGCTTGGCTACGGCGCCTGGGTGGTGGCCGACTACTTCATCTCCGGCATCGCCGTCCCCGGCTACGCCACGATTGTGGTGGGCATGATGTTCTTCAGTGGCATTCAACTGCTGTCGGTTGGTGTGTTGTCCGAGTACGTGGGCCGCATTTACGAAGAAGTCAAACAACGCCCCTCGTACCTCATCAGCGTGCGCGAAGGCGCGGGCCTGCCCACCCCCACGTCCCCAGCCCCCTCCACTCCAACCGCCGAACCACTGCCGAAAGCCTCACTGCTGTGAGCGCGTCGACGTTCTGGTTTCTCGCGGTTGGCGGGTCGGCCGCGCTCACCCACATGGGCGTTTTTGCGCTGGTGCAGGGGCACATGCTGCCTGAGCTGGCCAATGCGCTGGGCTTTGTGATTGCTTTTTTTGTGAGCTTTGCAGGTCACCGCCTGCTGAGCTTCAAGGATGCGGGCACCAGCGTGCGCACCAGCCTGGGCCGCTTCGCCATCACCGCGCTGGCAGGGTTTGCCAGCAACGAGTTGATTTTTGCCCTGCTCTTGCGCAGCGCGGGGCTCCCCGCGCTGGTGGCTTTATTTATTGCCCTGGTGTTTGCAGCCGGGCAAACCTTTTTGTTCAGCCGCTTCTGGGCTTTTCGCCGATAAATCAGCGCCGGATTGGTAGAGTACCCAGCCCGCGCCTTCATAGAACAAGGTCCAGCCCGGTTGTTTGGCCAAGTCCTGGTCGCCCTTTCGGGAAACAAACCAGTTGCCGCTCACCGAACCCGCCGCCGTCAAGACCTCTGGGGACTGCAAGACCTTGGCCGCCTCCAAATCAAAGTCAGCGCCCTCAAACAGCTCGCGCTGCCAGCCGTCACCGGTTTGCACCCGCAGCGTGGGCCAGTCGGCCAGCACCACCATGGGACGGCTGGTCTGGGCATAAAACGGCAGGTCATACGGGTAAGCGCCGGTCACGTAGACGGTATCGCTCGCTCGGGCTTCACAGGCCAGCACCGCCGCCACGTCTTGGGCCCGGCTGGCACGGGTGACGCCGGGCACGGCGGCCATCAACGCCACAGCGATGCCGATGCTTAAAGCGCACAAGCCGGCGAAAGCCTTGCCCGCAAAAGCCCGGTGGCCCATGACACGCTCCCACCCCAAGGCAGCCAACAAGGCCAGCGCAGGCAACACCGGCAGGATGTAACCCACCAGCTTGGAGTTGGGGATGGAGAAAAAGCCCAGAATCGCCAGCACCCAGGCCCAGCACAGGCGCCACGCGTCTTTCGCCAGAGGGGCACTCCCCACTTGGCGCGACTCGCGTCGCACCTGGTTCAAGGCAAAAAATACCCAGGGGAAAAACAGCAGGGCCAGCGCCAGCAAATAAAACCAGATCGGTTGCGGGTTGTTGTAGGTGGCAGCCGTGTAGCGGTTGAACTGCTGACCAATGAACATGTAATTGAACAGTTCGGGGTGCTTCTGCTGCGCCAGCACAAACCACGGCACGGCAATGGCGGCAAACAAGGCCAAGCCACTCACCCAGGGCAGGTAAAGCATTTTTTTGAACTGGCGCGTCCACAGCAGCCACACAAAAATGACCAAGCCCGGCAGGGCAATGCCAATCAAGCCCTTGCTCAGCATGCCAAAGGCGCAGGCCACAAAGCCCAGTCGCGCCAGCATGGCGTTCGGCCGGTCCCCGGCCATGAAGGCAAACGCAAAGCACCAGATCGCCACGCCAATCCAGGTGGCCACCGCCATGTCGTGATTGACATACTGCCCGCCCACCAAAAAGGCCAGACTGGTGCCCAGCATCACGGCGGCGCGCCGTGCGGTGGACTCTGAGGTCAACGTCCGGGCCGACAGGTACAAAGCCACCGTCATCAGCGCCACATGCAGCGCGGGCACCAGGCGCAGGGCAAATTCGTTGACACCGAAGGTGGCCAGTGAGATCGCCTCCAGCCAGTACACATAGGGCGGTTTGTGGAAAAACGGCAGGCCGTTCAGGCGTGGTGTCAGCCAGTCACCGCTTTGCAGCATCCAGCGGCCAATCTCGCCGTAGCGGCCCTCATCGGGGACGGCCAGAGGGCGCAAGGCGGCCATGAGCAGCAGCAAAAGCCAGAGAGCGGCCAGAGTCAGCCAGGATTTTTGTCGTTCAGTCAGGGAGGTATTCACCGCCAAATTTTAGCGGGCGGCCAGCGCCTCCCGGCCACGCGCCAACTGAACACCCGCCGTCGCCAGGGCTGCGGGAAAGTCCGGGCTGCTCAAATACGCGTGCTCCCACACCCGGGCCGGCCCGATTTCATCCCCTTCCTCGGCGGCCTGCGCCGGGTGGCACATGATGATGCTGCCGGTGGGCGCATCGCGCAGCCACCCCTCCATCAGTTCAGCATAGCGCGCTTGGCTCCCCGTGAAATCATAGATGCCTAATAGGGCGCTGGCGCCCGTCAGTCCTGCGGGAGCAGCTATCTTTTCGAGAGCATTGGCACCCATGGCGGCAATCACCCGCGCTTTCAAGTCAGCCTGCCCCGCTGGCGCGCGTGACAGGCGCAGGTAGGGCTTGCGCCCACCTTGGCCGGCGTAACGATCACTCAAAGCCTGCACCAACGCCTGGCGAATGCCGGCAAACTGCTGCACATGCTGATGGCCGTCCACATAGTCGGGCGGGGCTTGCCAATGCGCCTCGAACAAGTCCAGCTGATGGTCGATCACGGCCCGGGCGGCGCGGCGGTCAAACCCACCCAGCGCAGCCTTCAGCATGGCGCGGCCCAAACTCAAGCCATGCCCCTGCGCCACCGCAAATTCACTGGTCCAGTCCAGATGCAGACCCACATCGATCTGGGCCCGCACCGGTTCAAGCAGCGCCACATCCTGCACCCAGCGCGGTGACAGCACCATGGCGCTGGTCGCGCTGATGCGCCCGGCCGCCGCCAACTCGGCAATGCCGCGGGACACGCTGGCATTCGCCGCAAAATCATCGGCGCACAAGATCACGCGCCGCACAGGAGGAGCAGAAGGATTCATCGGGTCGCCTGCCAGTAGCCGGGCTGGCCGTAGTGGTGTTTTAAATAATCAATCCACAAGCCGGACCCGCAAAGGCAGGTGCTTGCGCTGTGGAAAAACGGCGTAAATACCGTTGGGTGGCGCGGCAAACCCATCCAACACCGCCACCAAGGTACCGGCGGCAATCTCGGCCTCAACCTCCCAGGTGCTGCGCCAGGCAATGCCGTAGCCGGCCAGGCACCACTCGTGCAAGACCTGACCATCCGAGCAGTCCAGCGGACCACCGGGTTTGAGGTGAATCAGCTCTGGCGCGCCGTTCTTGGGCACCTGAAACGCCCAGCCCCGGGTTTGCGAGGCGTCGCTGGACAAGGTCAGGCAGTCGTGGCGCGACAACTCTGAGGGGTGGGTGGGCGTGCCGTGCTGCTGCAGGTACTTGGGCGTGGCCACGCACAGGCGGCGGTTGTCGGCCAGGCGCACGCTGACCATGGACGAGTCCGGCATGTCGCCCACCCGCACGGCGCAGTCAAAACCCTCGCCGGCCACATCCACCACCCGGTCGCCCAGGTTCAGGGAAATGGTGACGTCCGCGTGCAACTCCCGAAAGCGCGGCACCAGCGGCGCGACATGGCGCCGACCGAACCCGGCGGGCGCCGTGATGCGCAAATGCCCGCTGGCCTTGACGCCACCGGCGGACACGCTGGCCTCGGCATTGGCCACATCGGCCAACACGCGCTGGCAATCTTCCAAAAACGCACTGCCTTCGTGGGTGAGCGTGATGCGCCGGGTGGTGCGCACCAGCAGCTTCACGCCCAAGCGCGCCTCCAGCGCATCAAGCCGGCGCCCCATGATGGCGGGCGCCACGCCTTCGGCCACGGCAGCGGCGGTCAGGCCACCGCGGGTGGCGACGGAGACAAATGACTCCAATTGTTTGAACTTATCCATGCCAGGAGATTACCGTTAGAAAAATCAATGCTCAACAGTCCTTTGAAATGAGGAGGTCGAAGTCTGCTGTGTGGCTGCTGAACAACCCCAGAGAAACCCGCCCATGTCGACCCGCCCCCAGCGGCTTAACCTACCGCATGCCCGGCGCGCAGCACCTCAATGGCCTGCGGCGTGTAACCCAACGCGGCGAGAAGCTCTGACGTGTGCTGGCCCAGCGTCGGTGGCGACATCCGCACGCCCAGGCGCTGGCCATCCAGGGTGAAGGGGAACAAGGTGGTTTGGGCAGTTTGCCCGGCACGTTCGCCATCGGGCAAAGTGATGTCGGCCAGGCCACCGGTGGCGATCAGGTGCTCATCGTCAAACAACTCTTCGGGTTTTCGAATCGGGGCAAACGGCAAGTCAGCCGCCTCCAGCCGCTCGGTCAAGTCCTGCGCACTGCGACAGGCCAGCCGGGTGCGCAACTCGGGCAGCAGGGTGGCGCGCTCGCGCACACGATCGTTGTTGCTGGCGTACTTGGGGTTGGTTTTGAGGTCGGGCAGGTCCAGCGCATCGCAGAAGGTGAGCCACTGCGCGTCGCTCACGGCGGCCAGAAAGATCTGCTCGCCGTCTTTCACGGTGAACACGTCGTACACGGCCCAGGGCGAGATGCGCGCCGGCATGGGCGCTGCGGCCTGGCCGGTCATGGCGTACTGCAGCATGTGCTGGCCGACCAAAAACACATTGTTCTCAAACAAGGCGCTTTGCACCTCCTGGCCTTTGCCGGTGATGCCGCGCTGGATCAATGCGCCCAGCGTGCCAATGGCGCCAAACATGCCGCCCATGATGTCATTCACACTGGTGCCGGCGCGCAGCGGGTCACCGGGGCGCCCGGTCATGTAGGCCAGGCCGCCCATCATCTGCACCACCTCGTCCAGCGCCGTGCGGTTCTCGTAGGGGCCGGGCAAAAAGCCTTTGTGGCTGACGTAGATCAGGCGCTCGTTGACTTGCGACAAGCGCAGCGTAGTCCAGCCCGTACTTGGCCATGGTGCCGGGTTTGAAGTTTTCAGCCACCACATCGGCACTGGCCGCCAGGCGGCGCGCCACCTCGGCGCCTTCAGGCGAATGCAGGTCAATGGCAATGCTTTTCTTGTTGCGGTTGAACATGGGGAAGAACCCGGCTCCCGCGCCCAGCAGATGGCGCGTGCGGTCGCCCTGGAGCGGCTCAACCTTGATGACCTCGGCGCCCATGTCGGCCAACACCATGCCGCAGGTGGGGCCCATGACCATGTGGGTGAACTCCACCACCCGCAGGCCGGTGAGCGGCAAGGGTCGCGGGGAAGATGCTGCGGTCGAGGTTGTCATGAAGTTGGGGCGATCCATTGAACTGAGGTGAAGCCGACACGGGTTCCATGCGGGCTTGGCTTTACGAGACTTTACCCCCTCAACCCGGCGCGCTGGCGCAAACTGCACGAGGCTTGCGATACTCAAGGGCTGTTTTCGAAATGTGCTCATGTCCACTGCCACTGCTTTGCCACCCCCTGCGACCATCACCACCCACGTGTTGAGCGTGGTGGTGCCGGTGTTCAATGAAGACGTGGTGTTGCCGATGTTTCATGCCCGGTTACAGCAATTGCTCGCCACCCTCCCCGGCGCGCACGAGATTATTTTTGTGAATGACGGCAGCACGGACCAGACGCAGGCTGTGCTGGAGGCCTTGCAAGCGAGTGACCCACAGGTTGCCGTGGCCCGGCTGAGCCGCAACTTTGGCAAGGAGCGCGCCATGACGGCGGGCCTGGAACTGGCGCGGGGTGAGGCCGTGATCATCATGGACGTGGACCTGCAAGACCCGCCCGAGTTGATTCCCAAGATGCTGGCCGCCTGGCGCGGCGGCGCTGATGTGGTCAACATGCACCGCACCCGGCGCGAGGGCGAAACCATGCTCAAAAAGACCACGGCGCATTTTTTCTATCGCATCATTAACCGGCTGAGCGACGTCAGCATTCCCAATGACGTGGGAGATTTCCGCCTGTTCAGCCGCCGCGCAGTAGACGCGCTGAACCGCCTGCCCGAGAGCAATCGCTTCATGAAAGGCCTGTTTGCGTGGATTGGTTTTCACCAGGTCACGCTGGACTACCACCGCAAAGGCCGAGCGGCAGGCGCGAGCAAGTGGCCATATTGGCGGCTGTGGAACTTCGCCCTTGAGGGGCTGACCTCGTTTTCAACGGTGCCCTTGCGGGTGGCCACCTACGTGGGGCTTTTCAGCGCCACCGGCGCTTTTGTGTATGCGTTTTACTTTTTTATCAAAACTCAAATTTGGGGCGACACCGTGAAAGGGTTTCCCACCTTGATCGAAGTGGTGCTGCTGCTGGGCGGCTTGCAGCTGATGGCGATTGGCATCGTGGGCGAGTACGTGGGCCGCATTTACATGGAGTCCAAACGGCGCCCCATTTACCTGCTGGACAGCTACGCGCCAGCGCGCAACACACCACCACCCGCGCCATGACAGCTTCGCTGCGTACCCGCCTGGGCCAACCCGCCACGGTCGTCTGGACCCTGGTCCTGTTGGTGGTGATCCGCCTGATCAGCCTCGGCCTGTACCCCTTGACCGACAACACCGAGGCGCGCTACGCCGAAATCGGGCGGGTGATGGCCCAGCTGGGCGACTGGGTGACGCCCTGGTATGACACCGGCGTGCCTTTCTGGGGCAAACCGCCGCTGTCGTTTTGGGCCACGGCCGGCAGTTTTCAACTGCTGGGAGTGAGCGAGTTTTCAGCGCGGCTGCCGCACTTTTTGGCCGCCCTGTGCGTCGCCTGGCTGATGTGGGGCTGGGCCCGGCGCGAGTCCCGGTCGGTCGCCCTCACCGCCGTGGCCTTGCTGGGCGGCAGCAGCCTGATGCTGGTGGCCTCCGGCGCGGTGATGACGGACATGATGCTGACCCTGGGCACCACCTTGGCCTTGCGGGGCTTCTGGCTGGGCCTGCATGGCGACCCGGCACGGCGCAAAACCGAGGGCTGGCTGCTGTTTGTCGGCTTGGCCGTCGGGTTGCTGGCCAAAGGACCGCTGATGTTGGTACTGACCGGCGTGCCACTGGGCCTGTGGAGTTTGTTCAGCGGGCAATTGGGGCGCGTCTGGCGCGATTTGCCATGGGTACGCGGCTTGCTGCTGACCCTGGCGTTGGCGGCGCCTTGGTACGTGCTGGCCGAGGCGCGCACGCCAGGGTTTCTGGATTATTTTCTGGTGGGCGAACACTGGCACCGGTTTGTCACCCCGGGCTGGAGTGGGGACCGCTATGGCGTGGCCCACTCGGCGGCGCGCGGCAGTATCTGGATTTATGCCATCGTCGCCCTGCTGCCCTGGTCGGTACTGCTGCCTCTGGGTGCCTGGCGCCAGCGGCGCCAAACCGGAAAACTGGCGAACGAGACCGCAACCGCTCCGTCGTCCCAACGCTACCTCCTCTTGTGGGCGTTCACACCCTTGGTGTTTTTCACGATGGCGGGGAATATTTTGTGGACCTACGTGTTGCCTGCGCTGGCGCCTTTGACACTGTTTGGCGCGCACTGGCTGCACGCGCGCTGGCCCGCAGCCTCGATCAACCGGCTGCTGACGCTGGGCTTGGGCGCCAGCGCCTTGCTGTTTGCCGCCTTTGTGGCGGGGTTGAACACACGTTCAGCGCAAGACTGGCACACCACGCGCCAGTTGGTCGCCCACCATGCCCAACTGGCCGCGCCCGATCAGTCGCTCTCGTTCTACCCGGTTCGACCCTACTCAGCGGCCTTCTACAGCCGGGGCCACGCCCGTGAGGTCGCGCAAATCGAGACCTTGCGCACCCAGTTGGACGGCGCCACGGGTTTGTGGGCCATGAAACCGGGCGACTGGAAGAATCTGCCGACCGACTTGCGCACCCGTTTGACCCCGTTGGCGCAGCATGGCGAGTACCTGTTGCTGGGTGCGCCAGGCGAAACGCCGCCAGCCCCCATATGACCGCATCAATTACCCGCACCCAAGTCACAGATAAATGCAGTTTTCGGTAATTAATGAGCATGCAGGTGACGAATAAAATAAAGGCATGAGCCAAACACCCGACTTAGCCGCCCCCAAAGCCAAAACGTCCCGCTTCAACCCACCCGTTGCCGTGCTCTTTGACGCCTACGGCACCCTGTTTGATGTCTACAGCGTGGGCTTGCTCGCCGAGCAGTTGTTCCCTGGCCACGGCCAAGCCCTGAGTGTCTTGTGGCGAGACAAGCAAATCGAATACACCCGCTTGGTCACCACCAGCAACCACGGCGCGCACTACCAGCCGTTCTGGAGCCTGACTCGCTCGGCCTTGGTCTACGCTATCAAAAAAATAGTGGCTCCCGCAGAGAACACGGGCGCCGCAGGCCAATTTGATCAAAATTACGGGGTGCAGGTTGAGCGGCTGATGAACCAGTACCGCCACCTGAGCGCCTTCCCCGAAAACCGCGAAGTGCTGCAAGCCCTGAAAGACCGGGGCGTGCGCACCGGCATCCTGAGCAACGGCGACGCCGGCATGCTGAACCTGGCCGTCAAATCAGCCGGGCTGGACGGCTTGCTGGACCATGTGATCAGCGTGGACCCTGTGCGCCGCTTCAAAACCCACCCCGACGCTTACGCGTTGGGCGCGCAAACGCTGGGCCTGACCCCTGAGCAGGTGGGCTTTGTGAGCTGCAACGCCTGGGACGCCTTGGGCGCCACCTGGTTTGGTTACCAGACCCTCTGGGTCAATCGCTATGGCCTGCCGTTTGAAGAACTCGGCACCCAGCCCACCCGCACCGGCAGCAACCTGCGCGACGTGCTGGACTTTTTTCCAACCTCCTCCTCATGAAAGCCCTCTCCATGACGCAACGTATCTCCAAGCACCGCCTGCAAGTCGCCAGCAACCTGGCCGAGTTCATCGAAGCCAAGGTTTTGCCCGGCACCGGGGTCACACCGTCCAAGTTCTGGAAGGGCTTTGACGCCATCGTGGCCGACCTGGCCCCCAAGAACATTGCCCTGCTGGCCGAGCGTGACCGCCTGCAAACCGAGCTGGACAGCTGGCACACCGCCCACCCCGGCCCGGTGCAGGACATGCCCGCT
Organism: uncultured beta proteobacterium; assembly: GCA_963781205.1. Classification (GTDB taxonomy): domain Bacteria; phylum Pseudomonadota; class Gammaproteobacteria; order Burkholderiales; family Burkholderiaceae_C; genus Rhodoferax. Next base: position 14,050 of record CAWAFG010000040.1, read on the forward strand.
TACCGCGCGTTCCTGGAAAAAATTGGCTACCTCGTGCCCAACCCCAAAAAGGCCAAAATCACCACCCGCAAGGTGGACGCCGAGTTGGCAGTTCAGGCGGGCCCCCAGCTCGTGGTGCCGGTGCTGAACGCCCGCTACGCCTTGAACGCCGCCAACGCCCGCTGGGGCAGCCTGTATGACGCGCTGTACGGCACCGACGTGATTGCCGAAGACAAAGGCTGCGAAAAAGGCAAGGCCTACAACCCCAAGCGCGGCGCCAAGGTCATCGCCTACGCCCGCAATGTGCTGGACCGCACCGCCCCCTTGCGCAAAGGCTCGCACCTGGACTCCGTCGGCTACCGCGTGAAAGCCGGCAAGCTGGCCATCAAGTTGGCCGACGGCAGCAACACCAGCCTGCAAAACCCCGAGCAGTTCATCGGTTTCCAGGGCGACGAAAAAGCGCCCACCTCGGTCTTGTTGCAGCACAACGGCTTGCACCTGGACATCATCATCGACCGCACCACCGCCATTGGCGCCAAAGACCCGGCCGGCGTGTCTGACCTGGTGCTGGAAGCGGCCCTTTCGACCATTCTTGACCTTGAAGACTCCGTGGCCGTGGTGGATGCGGACGACAAGGTGCTGGCCTACAGCAACTGGCTCGGCATTTTGCAAGGCACGCTGACCGAAGAAGTGAGCAAAGGCGGCAAGAGCTTCACCCGCGGCCTGAACCCGGACCGCGTGTACACCGGCGCCAATGGCAAAAAAGTGACCTTGCACGGTCGCTCGCTCATGTTTGTGCGCAACGTCGGTCACCTGATGACCAACCCCGCCATTCTGTACACCGACAAGGCCGGTGCCGAGCGCGAAATCCCTGAAGGTATTTTGGACGCGGTGGTGACCACCACCATCGCCATGCACGACCTGGCCCGCACCAAGAAAGACGCCATCCGCAACTCCCGCAAGGGCTCGGTCTACATCGTCAAACCCAAGATGCACGGCCCCGCTGAGGTGGCGTTTGCCGCCGAGCTGTTCACCCGCGTCGAGAAAATGCTGGGCCTGGAAGATGAGCACCGTCAAGCTCGGCATCATGGACGAGGAGCGCCGCACCAGCGTCAACCTGAAAGCCTGTATTGCCGCCGCCGAGAGCCGCGTGGCCTTCATCAACACCGGCTTTTTGGACCGCACCGGCGACGAGATGCACACCGCCATGCTGGCAGGCCCCATGATCCGCAAAGGCGACATGAAGTCCAGCGCCTGGATTGCGGCCTACGAGCGCAACAACGTGCTGACCGGCCTGTCCTGCGGCCTGCGCGGCAAAGCCCAAATCGGCAAAGGCATGTGGGCCATGCCCGACCTGATGAAAGCCATGTTGGAGCAAAAAATTGCCCACCCCCTGGCCGGTGCCAACACCGCCTGGGTGCCCAGCCCCACCGGCGCCACCCTGCACGCCTTGCACTACCACCAGGTGCTGGTGAAAGACGTGCAAAAAGAGCTGGAGAAGATCAACTTCAACAAAGAGCGCGACACTTTGCTGAACGGCTTGCTGACCGTGCCCGTGACCGCCACCCCCAACTGGACGGCCGCCGAGAAACAGCAAGAGCTGGACAACAACGCCCAGGGCATTCTGGGCTACGTGGTGCGCTGGGTCGACCAGGGCGTGGGCTGCTCCAAAGTGCCTGACATCCACAACGTGGGCCTGATGGAAGACCGCGCCACCCTGCGCATCAGCAGCCAGCACATGGCGAACTGGTTGCACCACGGCGTCGTCACCAAAGCGCAAATCACCGAAACCTTCGAGCGCATGGCCGCCGTGGTGGACGGCCAGAACGCCGGCGACCCGCTGTACCAACCCATGGCCGGCCACTTTGACACCAGCATGGCCTACCAGGCCGCCTGCGACCTCGTGTTCAAAGGCATGGAACAGCCCAGCGGCTACACCGAGCCTTTGTTACACGCCTGGCGTTTGAAGGTGAAGGCTGCGGCTTGACCAGCAAGCCCACTCTACCGCTATTAAAAAAATAGCTGCTCGCGCGCTCCACATAAGCGCTAGAGGCTTATTTTCATCATAAAGACGGACGGCACCTTCGGGTGCCGTCCGTCTTTATGCGTTGTGAATCATGGCGCCATCCCGAGTGGCTGCACCCGAGCGAACCAGGTCGGCAATCAGCTGGGTGATCCACTCGGAGAAATCGAGTTGTGGAAAGTGGGTGGCGTGGATGAGACCAAAGTAAGGGGTGGCCTGCGCCCAGGCCAGCAAGGCGTCATGCGCCAGGCGCTGCACCTCCAGCAACTTGAACTTCAGTAACACTTTGACCGCGTACTGAATATGCTTGTCGGGGTTCATCACGAAACTGTCCAAGCGGGCGCGCGCATTGGCAATGGCGGCGCTGACGCCCGAGAACACCGGACCATGGCCAGGAATCACCCACGCCGGGTCCAACGATTCGATGAGGTCAATCGTCGCCCCGACCTCGGCAAAAGCGTCCACCCCTTCCAGTTCCGGAAACACCACGCCAAAGCCCCGCTCCCACAAGGCGTCGGCCGACACCAGCACACGAGATTCAGGCTCGAACAGAATCACCGAGTGAGGGTCGTGGCCCGGCGCGGCATGGATTTGCCACACGCCGTCGCCCAAGCGAAGCTCGCTGCCAGGTTGCAGGGCTGCGGTCATCTGGAAGGGCGGACAGGTCTGGCCAGTGGGCTCATAAGTCAGCGCGACAGCGTCCCACTGCTGAACCTGCGGTGCGTGGCCAGGGGGAATCAACGTGCGCAGTGCCGGATAGGCCGCTTGCAGAGCGGCGTTGCCGCCGCAGTGGTCGCTGTGCAAGTGCGTGTTGACCAACACATCCAGAGCGCGGTCCTTCAGACTGGACTGCACCAGCGCCAGCGTCTGTGGGGCATGCGCGCCGTAGCCACTGTCAATGAGAGCCGTACCCGCCGGCCCCTCCAACAAAATATTGTTCGACGACAACCAGCCCCGCTCAAACACGGTGACCCCCCGTGGGAGGGCGGATCGATCAGTCATCGGCAAGGCCTGGGGCACCACAGGTCGGCAAGTTGAGTCTCATGGGCATCTCCTTTTGGCTCATTCTCAACCATCCCACGCGGACTCGCCATCGAGGCACTCTTCATGCCACCCAACAGTCGTCGCTCAAGCGACAGGGCTACACTTTGGTGAGCGCCATCGCCACGCCAAAGGAGCCCTTGCATGAAGACCACCCCACCGCCAGACCCCGGGCACTGCCCGTTGTGCGGAAAAGCCAATCAATGCGCCATGGAGCTGGAGCGCAGCAGCGGCCAAAAGCAGCCGCCTTGCTGGTGCACCCAGGTTGACTTCAGTGCCGACCTGTTGGCGCAGATACCCGCTGACTCCAAAGGCCTCGCCTGTGTTTGTTCAGACTGCGCCAAGGCGAACGCGTCATGCTGAGGTGGCTGGACCGTTTTCCCTTGGTGTGGTTGATGGTGTTGGCGCTGTGGATGCTGGTGGCCCCCATCACCCCGGAGCCCCATGTGATCGAGAAGATCCGGATGCTGAGCCAAGGCCAGTTAACACGCCCCGTCGACATTTTCGACCTGCTGATGCACAGCGCCCCCACGCTTTTGTTGCTGGTTCGACTGGCACGCCTGAAAAAAAAGTCCTAGCAGGCCGCGCCGACCCGCCTTTTCACAGAGGGGTCGCCCCAGTTGCAATCAGGATTTGGGGGCTTTTCCGTCTGGCTTGGCGTCGTCGGGCAAGTCAAAGTCAATCAAATTGTCGCTTTGGGACTGCGTCTTATCGTTGGCCTTGAGCCTGGTCGGGAACGTCTGGGGCACCGCATCGCCTTCGGTCAGTCCATAGTGGGCCGAATCGACCTCCTCGGACAGATCAAGATCCAACGCCATCATGTCCTCAAACTCGGAGTCGGTAGGGTCAGAAGCAGGGTCGGCCGGATCCACCAATGGCATCATCCCGCCATAAACAACATTTGGCTCCCCCAGATGGTCCCCCGAGTCGTCACTCAACTGCTGAACGATGGACTGCAATAGCAACAAGTCGCGAAAAGCAGCCAAGTCCAAGGCGCCTCGCTGAACGCTCCTTGTATTTTTCAACACATAGGCATTGATGCAGTCCAACGCTTCTGGCGTTTCCCAATGAGCCACGATGTCGGCCAGGATGGCGGGATAAGCCTCCAGCGATTTGCCTTCTGACCTGAAGCGCACAAACTCAGGCACGACGCCATTGAATATCCGATTGAAGCCTTCGCGGTGGTGCTGGAACTCCATTTTTTTACTGAGTGAGTGCAGTAGGCCCAGCAGATCCAGATAGACATGGGGGTTGGGCGCATCACTGTCATGCACCAGCTTTTCCAACACTACGACGGCCTGATCGGTTTGCCCCAATGCCACAAAGAACTCTGCTTGTTGGCGCATTTCGGCAATCAACGCGGCATCCAAACTCTCTGACTCAGGTAGCTCCAAATCAAGCGGCATCGCACCCGAATGCCCCCCAGCGCCATCGTGAACATCACCCGACTCCATGAAGCGATGGAAGCGAGATTCGCCCATTTCGACCTCACTGACATCAACACCGGCTGCCCGGGAGTCATGCCACTGACTGGCGGGCGGGAAGGTCACAGATTTTTCAAGGCGTGGCTCCACCACGGGCGCTGTCACGGGCACGACGCCCTGCTGCGCAGACCCCACAGAAAGCGCAGAAGCTTGAACGGCCGAATCTGGTGCAACAACCGATGCCCCCCACCACTCGCCATCCTCTTCACGGGCGCGCCGCTGACGTCCCCACAGCAAGGCAATGGCAGCCACCGCCGCCAAAATCAGCCCCGCCAGCGTATAGACCAGCCACGCCGGGAAGCGTTCTGTTTCTGACTGATTCAATCGAGCCGTCAACTCAGTCAGGCTGCTTTCTTTTTTGGCAAGCAAGGACTGCAACGAATCCACGGTGCCCTGCATGTCTTGCACTTTTTGCAGATCCGGTGACACATAGTCCGAGGCCGCGTCAGGCTGCGCCATGTCAATGAGCGAGATGCGATCAGAGAACAACTCCAGGTTATCCAGTTGCAGGCGGGACTGGCCAGAAGGCGCCACTGCGCGCTTAGGGGTACGGGTCGCGGCAGGCGATTGACGCACCTCTTTGGCGGGCCTTTCGGACTTGGCTCGCACCGCTTTGCGCGGCGTTGCTGGCGCGGCATCCGCGGACACGGCGGTTGAATTCACCACCACGGACGGTGGCGTCACAGCGGTCGAACGGGCGGGAGCCGACACCTGACCAATTTGAACCGGAACGGCAGGATCGGCGGCCTTGGGCAGATCAGCGAGAAGCACGTAACGCCGCTCGGTCTTCACGTCGCAGCGGGTCCGCAAGGTGACAGAAACAACCGGTTCGTTGACCAAGGCAGACGACTGAACACGAACCACGAAGGATTGCGCAGAACCCGTTGGCTCGACCCGAAGGCGCACGGCCGGCTGGCGAACATCCGCGTGAAAGACTTCGGCGTCAAAACACGCGGCCGAAGCATCGTCCTGCAACTCTACTTGAACCGGAATCGTGACATCCAACGGACGTCCGATGATCACTGGCCCGCGCACGCCCCCTAGCGTCAAAGCTTCGCCAGCAAAAGAAACACAAAGTAAAAGCGCTGCGGCCCCGACTGGTTTGACTCTATATTTCAAGGTCGCCTTCCTGATTTTTTTCGCATTCTCTCATATCACAACTGAAATCTGACCAATTTGCAGCGCAGCACGCGGGCTATTGGCCCCACGCAATCGCGCGTGACTGCCCCAGCCGCCCTTGAGGCGAATCGCCCAGCAATTGACACTATCATTGCCTCTTCTCCATCACCTCACAGTCAAGGAATCCATGCCAACGTACCATATTGAAATGCTTGAAGGACGCACGATAGAGCAAAAGAAGAAACTTGTGGAAGAAATCACTCGCGTCTCTGTCGAAGTCTTGGGGGGAAAACCTGATTCCGTTGATATTCTGATCACCGACGTCAAGCGTGAAAATTGGGCAACAGGAGGCGTGCTCTGGACCGAGCCGCGCACTTGAAACAGTAACGGCAGTCAGCCTTATGTGCCAACTTCTTGGAATGAACAGCCGGTTGCCCGCCAGCTTGACACTAAGTTTCACTGGTTTTTCCCAACGCGGAGGATGCACTGACCACCATTCAGATGGCTGGGGCATCGCATTTTTTGAGAGCGAAGCAGCCGCGCCGAGCATCCCGGGCAAAGGGGTGCGGTATTTTGTCGACAAGGAGAGTGCTGCGACGTCCTCCATTGCCAAAATGCTGCGCAGCTACCCGATCAAAAGCCACAATGTCATTGCCCATGTGCGCAAGGCAACAGTTGGCAACGTCAAACTGGAAAACTGCCACCCCTTCGTGCGGGAGTTGTGGGGCCGCTACTGGGTCTTTGCCCACAACGGCGACCTCAAAGGCTACGCCCCGCACCTGCACGGCGCATTTCGCCCGGTAGGTGATACCGACAGCGAGCAGGCTTTTTGCTGGCTGCTACAAGAGTTGGCCAAGTCGCATGCCGGAGTACCCTCAATCGAGGAGCTCACCTGTACCTTGAACGAATTGGCGCCACAGGTGGCCAAATTTGGCACGTTCAATTTTTTGCTGAGCAACGGGCAGGCCTTATGGGCCCACGCCTCCACCAAACTGCACTATGTTCTGCGCCAGCCGCCGTTCACTCACGTTCACTTGAAAGATGAAGACGTCAAAGCAGACTTGGCAGCGCTCAACGGACCCGAAGACCGGCTGGCCATCGTGGTCACAGAGCCGCTGACCACCAACGAGCAATGGACGGCGATGGTGCCCGGTCAATTGACGGTGTTTGTGGAAGGGGTGGTGTCATCTTGCAACACCCTGTCCACCCCTTCAGGCACTAAGGCGCAGACTTGAGCGCCTGCTCAAGCGCATCAATGAACATGGCGGCCACATTGAACCCGGTTTGGTCAAAGATCTCCTGAAAGCAAGTCGGGCTGGTGACATTGATTTCGGTCAGGCTGTCGCCAATCACGTCCAAGCCCACCAGCAGCAGTCCCCGCGCATTGAGTACAGGACCCAATGATTCAGCGATAAATCGATCTCGCTCGGTCAAAGGCTGGGCCACGCCAATACCACCCGCTGCCAGATTGCCACGAACCTCCCCACCTTGAGGGATACGGGCCAGGCTAAAGGGAACGGGTTTACCGCCAATCACCAACACGCGCTTGTCGCCCTGCGCAATGGCCGGCAAGAACTTCTGAACCATGACCGTCTCAGCACCCTCTTTGTTGAGGGTTTCCGTGATGCTGCCCAGATTCAAGCCGTCAGCCTTCACGCGAAAAATACCGGCGCCTCCCATACCATCCAGCGGTTTGAGAATGATGTCCTGGTGCTCCGCGTGAAACTCTCGAATGTCTTTCGCGGAACGGGTCACCAAAGTAGGCCCAATAAACTCTGGGAACTCCATGATCGCCAGCTTCTCCGGGTGATCCCTGAGCGCCCGTGGCTTGTTGAACACCTGAGCGCCCTCTCGCTCGGCCTGCTCAAGCAGATGGGTCGCGTAAAAGTACTCACTGTCAAAAGGTGGGTCCTTGCGCATGACGATGGCATCAAACTCACAAAGGTTACGGCGCTCAGTGCTCTCGACGGTGTACCAATCCACCTTGTCGCCGGTCAGGCGCATGGCGGTGACTTCTGCTTGCACACGCGCACCCGACACCCAAGCCATCTGACGGGGCTCACAGGCGAACACATGGTGACCCCGCGCTTGCGCCTCGCGCATCATGGAAAAGGTGGTGTCCTTGTAGATCTTGAAGGAGGCCAGTGGATCAGTGACAAAAAGAATGTTCATGTGCAATTCGGGAGAGGGACAGGGCTAAATTTCAATCTTCGAGCCTAACTCAACCACTGAATTATTGGGCAGCTTCAAGAAATCAGCCGCACCGCTGGCGTTGTGATGCATTTGCGCAAACAGCTTTTCGCGCCAACGCGCCATGCCACGTCCAATAGAAGGCACCACGGTGTCACGCGACAGGAAATAACTGGTGGTCATGTCATCCAGCTCACACCCACGACCCTTGATCTGCTGCAGGGCTTTGGGCACATCAGGATCATTCTTGAAGCCGTAATTAATTTTGACTTGCCAGCAATCGTGTCCCAAAGACTCAACTTCCAGTCGCTTGTCCATGCCAATCCAGGGCACTTCGTGGTTTTTAACCGTCACAAACAGGTTGTTGGCATGCAGCACCTTGTTGTGCTTCAGGTTGTGCAGCAACGCGTTGGGTACGGTTCCCGTCTCAGCCGTCAAAAACACAGCGGTGCCCTCCACCCGCACAGGCGGGCTCACGAAGACAGCGTCTAGAAAACTCGGCAAATCAATGGCGTCGGCTTTGAGCTTTTCGTTCAACAGCCGTCGGCCGTCTTTCCAGGTCAGCATCAAGGTAAAAATGGCGCCGCCAATCATGAGGGGAAACCACCCGCCGTCAAACAGCTTGCGCATGTTGGAGGCAAAAAAGGCCAAGTCCACCACGAAGAACAACGCGGTGGCACCAATGCAAAGCACCAAAGGGTATTTCCAGCTGTACCGAATGACAAAAAAGGTCAGTACGGTCGTGATCAACATGTCCAGCGTGACTGCAATGCCATACGCGGACGCCAGGTTGCTGGAAGAGCGAAACATCACCACCGCCATCACAATGGCGACAAACAGTCCCCAGTTGACGAACGGCATGTAAATCTGGCCTGCGTCTTTGACACTGGTGTGCAGGACTTGAAGGCGCGGGAGATACCCCAACTGAATCACTTGCTTGGTGACGCTGAAGGCACCAGAGATCAGGGCTTGAGATGCGATCACCGTTGCCATGGTGGCCAATCCCACCAGCGGCACCAAAGCCCAGTCAGGGGCCATCATGAAGAATGGGTTCTTGACCGCTTCCGGGTTTTCGAGCAACAAGGCCCCTTGCCCAAAGTAGTTGAGAGTCAGACAAGGCATGACCACCGAAAACCAGGCCAACCGAATCGGTTTCTTCCCGAAGTGGCCCATGTCGGCATACAAGGCCTCCCCACCTGTGACACAAAGCACCACGGCGCCCAGGATGATGAAGGTGGTGCCCGGGTTGTGCCACATGAAACCCAGTGCGTGATGCGGGCTCATCGCCCAGAGAATGGTGGGGTGACCGGCAATGTGCACCAAGCCCAAGGCCGCAATGGTGAGGAACCAAACCACGGTGATCGGACCAAAAAACTTGCCAATATCCGCCGTGCCACGCTTCTGCACAACAAACAAACCAAACAAAATCACCAGGGTGAGCGGAATCACCGCCCCTTTGAACGCCGGCGACACCACCTCCAGTCCCTCCACGGCGGAGAGAACCGAAATGGCTGGAGTGATGACCCCATCGCCATAAAACAGGCAGGCACCAAAAATACCCACGATCAATAGCACCCGCCGCAGCTGAGGCTTGTCTTTGACCGACTGGGAGGCCAGCGCCAGCATGGCCACCAGTCCACCTTCGCCATTGTTGTCAGCGCGAAGAACCAGCGTGACGTACTTGAGCGAAATGATGACCGTCAAGGTCCAGAAGAAGATGGACAAGATGCCATAAACATTACCGGGGGTAAAAGGCACATGGCCGGAGCCGAAGACCTCTTTGACCGCGTAAAGCACGCTGGTCCCGATGTCGCCATAAACAACGCCGATGGCACCCAGAGTGAGTGCGGTGAGAGACGATTTGGATGCTGCCACAAGTTGACCCCACTCTAAATCTGGCGGGGTTCCGTTCCATTTGGGACCGCCATTGTGCGCCCGCGCGCGGCCTCTGGCGGACTCAGCCCTCTAAATCGCAAAAAATGTTGCAACGCAGCAACTACGCCATCACCCTAAACCGACCGATCAAGGTCTAGGCGTAGACCTCGGCATCCGGGTCGGTGGCTTCCAACTCATAACTGGCGGCCAACATGGCCAGGCGTCCAATCACCCCGTACATGTAAAAGCGGTTGGGGGCGCTGGCCCCGGGTTGAATGCCGGGCTGGGGCAGGTGCGCGCTTTGCTCGAACGCCAGCGGAACAAAGCTGGCACCCGGCGCGTTCAGGTTTTCATCAATGCCACGCCCGGCGTGAACACGATAGAACCCACCCACGACATAGCGATCCATCATGTACACCACGGGCTCTGCGACGGCGTCATTGATGCGCTCCTTGGTTAAAACACCTTCTTGGACCAAGATATCTTGCGGCAAAGGAAGGGCATGGCCCGCTTTGGCATTCTCTTGAAGACGGACAAGCAACGCGTCCATGTCCTTGCCATCCCGCACCGTCAAAACGCCCAGCGAATGGTTGCCGTTGTCAGCCTTCAACACCACAAACGGCTTCTCCTTGATGCCGTATTCCTTGTATTTGCGACGAATTTTGGCCAGCAAAGCGTCCACATGGGTGCGCAGTTGCTCCATCCCCGCTGACTCCAACAAGTTCACGTTCTCGCACTTGTCAAACATGGGGTTGATCAGCCAGGGGTCGACGCCCAACAACTTGCCCAGGCGTTTGGCGACCTCTTCATAACATTTGAAATGCTTGCTTTTGCGACGCGTGGCCCAACCCGCGTGCAACGGGGGCAGTTGGTATTGTTCGTAAACCTCTTCCAAAATGCCTGGTACACCCGCACTCAGGTCGTTGTTCAGCAAAATGGTGCAGGGATCAAAGTCTTTCAAACCCAGGCGACGCTTGGTGCGAATGACCGGCTCCAACGTGACTCGCTCACCGGTTGGCAACTCAATGGTGGTGGGCTTTTTGATCGACGGATCAATGGAGCCCACGCGCACGTTCAGCCCCGCCATATGAAAGATGCGCCGCAACTGCGCCACGTTGGCCAAGTAGGAGGTGGTACTGGGCTGATTCTCGGGAATCAGCAGCAAGTTGCGCGCTTCAGGGCAAATTTTCTCGATCGAGGCCATGGCGGCTTGAACGGCCAGCGGTAGCATCTCCGGGGTCAGGTTTTGCCAGCAGCCGGGAAACAGATTGGTGTCCACAGGCGCCAGTTTGAAACCCGCATTTCGCACATCGACCGAACTGTAGAACGGTGGCGTGTGCTCCATCCACTCCAGACGAAACCAGCGCTCGATGGCGGGGGTGGAGTCCAGCACGCGCTGCTCCAGTTCGTTGATGGGGCCGTTGAGTGCCGTAACAAGATGGGGAACCATGCAGCCCTCTTTCGCAGTATTTGGTAAACAGAATTCTAGGAGTTGACGCCCGCCCTGCCATATTCAAGACAGCACCGACATCCCCCACGCAATCGAATTAGGAGCGCCTTGCCAACGGCAAGTTCAACAATAAATTTTGTGGCTTGAGCCGAAGTCGATTCTGCCCGTCCATCGCCATGGCCAGATACACCGGGCGCCCGGCGACTTCGGCCAGCATATCGGCCGGATCCACAAAATCCAAACGGAACAAGCACATCAAGCGCCGCCGCCGTTCATCTGACACCTCGTCGCCTTTGTACAGGTCATTCAAAATGCTGCTGGCCTGGGCGTCCAGCCCCACATGCCAGACCCAGTGCTCGTCGACAATTTCCTTGTCGGTCTGCAGGCGAACCTCCAGACGCAGAAAGTGGGCAATCCAGCGGGTGAGCACCCGGCACAGGGCGTCCAGCGCGGGTTGGCCATGGTTGAGGCTCACGACCAAGTCAAAACACTCATTGCGCTGCCAATAAGCGGCCGCGTTATCAAGCCCCAGCACATCCAGGTCAACACTGCGCAGTGGCGCACCGCCCTGCTTGAGGAGTTCGCCCAAACTGCCAAAACCACCGCTGCTGGCATGACGCTCGACCGTCTCGTCGTCGGCGGCCATGACCGAGCCGTCTTCCAGAATGGAGACTTTCTGGGTGCGAAACAACATTTCAGCGGCACGCACCTCCATCGCGGATGCCTTGCCGCCCAGCACATGGCGCAACAGGATTTGGGTGAGCTGCTGCACCAAAACCGGCGCTACATCGACCCCCTCCCCCTGGAACAAGGCCATGTAACTGGCTTCCAGTGTGGGACCAGCCAACAGGCGGGCTCGAAAGCGCAGCCACACCGCGTAATTGTCCGCCGCGTCGCGGTCTTGCAAGGCGGCCAGAGTGGCCTCGGACACCTCGCACCGGGGCGTCTCCAGCAATTGCTCGTGCAGCGCCACCTCGGCAGGACAGGAGTCCGCAATCGGAGCCAACTCAGGGCGGCTCAGCAAATGGCGCAGAAAGTCATCGGTGACCGTCAAATGCCCGTTGGCATCCACAGCCAACAAACGGTAGCCCGATGTGGGCCAGTAATCAATTTCAGGTGTGACCAACATCAATAACAACCTCGTGAGCAACCGCGGATTCGAGGCGCCATCATGTGCGAACCTCGCCCTGGCCCAGCACCACGTATTTCAACGAGGTCAGGCCCTCAATACCCACCGGACCACGGGCATGGAATTTGTCGGTACTGATGCCAATTTCGGCACCCAGGCCAAACTCAAAACCGTCGGCAAATCGTGTGCTGGTGTTCACCATGACACTGGCAGAGTCCACCTCCCGCAAAAACTGCTGGGCATGCAGGTGGTCGCGCGTCACGATGGCGTCAGTATGGTGGCTGGAATAGCGGTTGATGTGTGCAATGGCTTCGTCCACCCCCGCCACCACCTTGATGCTGATGATGGGGGCCAGGTATTCCTCGGACCAGTCTGACTCGACTGCATCCACAATCAAGTGGACCGCCGCGCCGTCGCCTTGTGCCGCCTGCACCGACATCACCACCGGGTTGCTGCGCAAAATCTGCGCTGCCACTGCGTCACAACGCATCTCCACCCCTTTGGCGGCGAAAACGGCGCCCACCCGGGGCAAAAAGGCCTCTGCCACCGACTGGGCCACCAGCAAACTCTCGGTGGCGTTGCAAGGGCTGTACTTTTGGGTTTTGGCGTTGTCCACCAGCGTCAAGGCCATGTCCAGGTCACAGCCTTCATCGACATACATGTGGCAATTGCCATCCAGGTGTTTGATGACGGGCACCTTGGCGTCCCGGCTGATGCGCTCAATCAGCCCTTTGCCACCCCGGGGAATGATCACGTCCACGTACTGCGGCATGGTGATGAGCTGCCCCACCACCTCACGATCCGTGGTCTGCACCAGTTGCACCGCCTCTGCCGGCAAGCCGCTGTCAATCAGGGCCAATTGCACCAGCTTGGCCAGCGCTTTGTTGGACTCAATCGCCTCCGAGCCGCCGCGCAAAATGCAGGCGTTGCCGCTTTTGATGGACAAACTGGCGGCCTCAATGGTCACATTCGGACGGCTCTCGAAAATCATGCCAAACACGCCAATCGGCACCCGCATCTGCCCCACGCGAATGCCGCTGGGTTGTTGCTTCATGCCAATGATTTCACCGATCACATCCGCCATGGCGGCCAGCTGCTCGCAACCCTGGGCACAGGTTTCGATCACTTTGGGGGTGAGTTTGAGCCGGTCCACCAGGGGTGCGGCCAAACCTGCAGCCTGGGCACGCTCGATGTCTTTGGCGTTGTCGATCTGCAACGCGTCGGTGTTCTCGCGCAGCAAGCGGGCGAGTTGGCGAAGCGCTCTGTTTTTAGTAGCAGCCTGCGCTTTAGCCATAAGGGCTGAAGCCGTTTTTGCCTGCAAACCCAGCGTCTGGGTGTATTCCGTGATGTTGAGAGCGTCCATGATTTATTCTCGCACGATCAAACCATGCGACACCTGGACATTCAACGCGCGCGGGAGGCTGGCGGCGACACCACACACTGCGAGCACAGCATCATGGCCAAGCGCTGCAAAGCCTGCCAGTTGTTGGTCGGCCAGCCGGGCTGCTTCAAACCTTTGACAATGCCATCGACCAAGTGAGCGGCTTCCAGCAATTGCGCCAGCGCAGCATCACTCAGTCGGGGCAGCACCCGTTCAAACAGGCGCTCCTTGGCGCCCCACACGCGCTGCTCGCGCAAGGCCATGGGCATGGGGCGTCCCTGGCCCAGCGCGTCCTTGACCCGTTTGAGCGCGCGAATGTCTTCGCTCAAGGCGTAATGCACCAGCACTTCGGCCTCGCCTTCGGCCTGCAAACCGTCCAGCATGCGCTGCACGCGAATGGAGTGCCCTGCCAACACGGCCTCAGACAACTTGAAAACGTCATAGCGCGCCACATTGAGCACCGCGCTTTCAATCTGCTCAAAACTCAGCTCGCCCTCGGGGTACAGCAAACCCAGCTTCTGAATTTCCTGATGCGCCGCCAGCAGGTTGCCCTCGACCCGGTCGGCAAAAAACTGCAGGGACCGCTGCCCCTCGTCGCCACCCGCCACCCGCTGCCCTTGGGCGGACAGGCGCTGTGCAATCCACGACGGCAAGGCGTTGCGCTCCACCGGCTCCACTTGCACGGTCACGCCAAAGCTCTCCAGCGCGCCAAACCAGGCGCCGGTTTTGGTGGCTTTGTCCAGCCGGGGCAGCATGACCAGCGTCAATGTGGTGTCGTTGCCGCGGGATTGTTCAGCCAGGTGCTGCAGGGCGGCGCTGCCATCCTTGCCGGGTTTGCCGGTGGGAATGCGCAACTCCACGATTTGTTTGTCGGCAAACAGGCTCAATGAGCCACCGGCTGCCAGCACCTCACTCCAGTCAAAGTGAGCGCCCGCTACCGTGTGCGAGGTGCGCTCGGTGAAGCCTTGTGCGCGGGCCACACCGCGGATCGCATCCAGCGCCTCCTGAATCAGCAGGGGCTCGTCACCATGCAGGGTGTAAAGGCTTTTCAGGCCTTTCTGCAGGTGAGCGCCAAGCTGGTTAGGGTTGAGCTGCATACTTCACGGCCGCCAATCGGCGCAGCAATTGCTGCACCAGGTCACTCTGCATGTCCCGGTAGAGCAAGCCCTCCTCGGCCTCCTTGGCCAACGAGGCGGATTCACTGAAACTGAGGTCCCGTTTTTGCAGGATCTCCGTCTCGGGCACCAACTCCTCGCCGTCTGGCGTGCGCACCCTGAAGCGCACCCGCATACGCAACTGAAACTCCCGCACCTCACCTGAACTGTTGACGCCCACCACGGTTTTCTCGCGTGACTCCTGCAGGATGTCAATGATGACATCCGCGTTCTTCAGGGGCTCATTCAACGGCAGCACCTTCACGGCGCCGCCAAATGAACGGCGCAACTCAATGACCAACGAGCCACCCGGATTGGGCTGGACCGCGATGGTTTCAAAGTTGTAGGTTTGAGCACCTCGCAGCTTGAACCCACACCCCACCAAGGCGACCGAGCCCAGCGTGGCGGCACCCAACAAAGACAGAGCGGAGCGACGTTGCATAGTGACCTTCAAACGACCAAGTTGACCAAGCGACCCGGCACCACAATGACTTTTTTGGGTGCGGCGCCGTCAGCAGCTTTCTTGAAAGCCTCGCTGTCAATGGCCGCACGCTCAATCTCGGCCTTGGAGGCGCCGGCCGGCACCACAATGGCGCCGCGCAACTTGCCGTTGACCTGCAGCATGAGCTCAATCTCGTCTTGCACCAAAGCGGCGGGGTCCACCTCGGGCCAGGGCGCATCAAGCAATTCACCCAGCGTGCCGGCGTAGCCCAAGCCGGCCCACAGACTGTGCGCAATGTGCGGCGTGGCTGGGTAGAGGCAACGCAGCAAAATGCCAAAGCCTTCAATCATGGCGACTTGCGCGCCCTCGGACTCGGTGGCTTTGAAGTCTTCCAGCGCGTTGATCATCTTCATGGCGCCAGACACCACGGTGTTGTATTGCATGCGCTGGTAGTCATAGTCCACCTGCTTGAGCACGGTGTGCATCTCCAGCCGCAAGGCCTTGGCCTCTTTGCTGAATTTAACGTCTTTCAGGGCGCTGGCGCCCACCACACTTGCGCAAGCAGCTACTGAATCAATAGCACCCAGTTTGACGCCGTAGTTCCAGACCCGGCGCAGAAAACGGTACGAACCCTCGACCGAGGCGTCGTTCCACTCCAGCGTGGCCTCGGGCGGCGCGGTGAACATGGTGTACAGCCGCGCGGTGTCGGCGCCGTACTTCTCAATCAAGTCCTGCGGGTCGACCCCGTTGTTTTTGCTCTTGCTCATGGTGCCGACGCCTTCGTAGGTGATCAGCGTGCCCGCCGGCAAGTCGCCTTTGGCTTCCTTGAGCTTGGCGCCCGTGACTTTGCCGGCCGCATCGAACAGATCTTCCACCTCATGGGGCCAGAAATACTCAATGCCGCCCTTGTCGGACTTGCGCGAGTAAATATGGTTGAGCACCATGCCCTGCGTCAGCAGCTTGGTGAACGGCTCATCAATCTTGACCAAGCCAAGATCGCGCATGACCTTGGTCCAGAACCGCGCATACAGCAAGTGAAGAATGGCGTGCTCAATGCCGCCAATGTACTGGTCCATGCCGCTGCCACCGGTGGCCTTTTCCTGGTCACGCATCCAGTAATCGGTGCCGCCATCGACCATCTGCTCGATGTTCTTGGGGTCGCAATAGCGCATGAAATACCAGGAGCTATCGACAAAGGTGTCCATGGTGTCGGTTTCGCGTCGCGCCGCCACGCCGCACACCGGGCAAACGACACCTGCGTGAAAGCCTTCGTGCTTGTGCAGTGGGTTGCCCGAACCATCGGGCACACAGTCTTGCGGCAACACCACCGGCAGGTCTTTTTCCGGCACCGGCACCGCACCATGCTCGGGGCAGTGAATGATCGGAATTGGCGTGCCCCAGTAGCGCTGGCGGCTCACCCCCCAGTCGCGCAAGCGCCAGGTCGTCTTCTTCTCGCCCAAGCCCTTGACCTGCAAAGCGTGGCTGACGGCGGCCACGGCATTCTGAAAACTCAGACCACTGAAGCTGTCTGAATTGATGGTGACGCCGCGCTGCTTGTCGCCGTACCAGTCCTGCCATTGCTCATAGTCATAGGTGAGGCCGTCAATCAGGACGACTTCGATGATGTCAATGCCGTATTTCTTGGCAAACGCAAAGTCGCGTTCGTCGTGAGCAGGCACGCCCATGACGGCGCCATCGCCATAACCCATCAGCACGTAGTTGCCGACCCAAACTTCAATGGGGTGACCGTTAAGCGGGTGCGTGACGAACAAGCCAGTGGGCATGCCCTCTTTCTCACGCACTGCGAGTTCTGCTTCGGTGGTGCCGCCTTTTTTGCACTCTTCGATGAATGCCGCCAACTTGGGGTTGCTTTGGGCGGCGTGCGTGGCCAGCGGGTGCTCTGGCGCCACGGCGCAAAAGGTGACGCCCATGATGGTGTCGGCCCGCGTGGTGAACACATACATGCGGCCATCGCCGATCAGCTGGTCCGCATCGTCCTTGATGTTGTGGGTGAAAGCAAAACGCACGCCTTCGCTCTTGCCAATCCAGTTTTCCTGCATGAGCTTGACGCGCTCAGGCCAGCCCGGCAAGCCGGTTTTGACGTGGTCCAGCAACTCTTCTGCGTAGTCCGTGATCTTGAGGTAGTACCCGGGAATTTCCCGTTTTTCCACAGCAGCGCCGGTGCGCCAGCCTTTGCCGTCAATCACTTGCTCGTTGGCCAGAACGGTCTGGTCGACCGGGTCCCAATTAACCACCTGGGTCTTGCGGTAGGCAATGCCTTTTTCCAGCATTTTCAAGAACAACCACTGGTTCCATTTGTAGTAGCTCGGGTCACAGGTGGCAATCTCACGACTCCAATCAACGGCCAGCCCCATGGCCTGCATCTGCTTGCGCATGTAGGCAATGTTGTCATACGTCCATTGCGCCGGGGGCACGCCATTTTTCAACGCCGCATTCTCAGCCGGCAAACCAAACGCGTCCCAGCCCATGGGCATCAACACGTTGTAGCCCTTCATGCGCAACTGGCGCGTGAGCATGTCGTTGATCGTGTAGTTGCGCACATGGCCCATGTGCAGCTTGCCACTGGGGTAGGGCAACATGGAGCAGGCGTAGAACTTCTTCTTGGACGTGTCCTCAATCACGCGGTAAGCGTCCGTGGCGGTCCAGTGGCTGTGCGCCGATTGCTCGACGTCGAGATGGTTGTATTTATCTTGCATAGGGGTTCACTCAATCGGTCGACAGACCGCAATCAAGCGATTTTAGGGTTTAGCAACCGTCGCGGCCGACGGCGTGGGTTCAGCGACAAAGCCAATCCGGTTCAGGCCCGCCTTTTGAGCGATGCCCATGACCTCCACAATGCGGCCGTAGGGCACGGCGGCATCGGCCCGGAGTTGCACTTCGGTGTCCGGATTGACTTGCGCGGCCTGCATCAGACGAGTGCTCAATATGTCAAGGGGCATGGGCTGATCATTCAGATACACCTGCCCCTTCAAATCAACCACCAGCGTGACCGCAACCGGTGTTGCAGCGACGGCCGCAACGTCTGACTTGGGCAAATCCAGTTTGATTGCGCTGGTCAGCAAAGGTGCGGTGATGATGAAGATCACAAGGAGCACCAACATGACGTCAATCAAGGGCGTCATGTTGATTTCGCTCATCGGCTGCGGACCCGGTGTGCGTTCAAGGCGACCAAATGACATCGGGCAACCGTCTGCGTTCAGGTGGGCAAGTGAGTTTGGCTCACGGCCAGCTCACGCAAATCCCGCGCAAAGCCCTCCAACTCAGCTTCCAGGCGGCCAATCGCGCGCCCCAGCACGTTGTAAGCCAGTACGGCAGGAATCGCCACGGCCAAACCAGCGGCCGTCATGATGAGTGACTCGCCCACAGGACCGGAAATCTTGTCAATCGACACTTGGCCTTCATTCGCAATACCAATCAGCGCATGGTAGATGCCCCAAACGGTCCCCAGCAGACCCACGAATGGCGCTGTGGACCCCACCGTGGCCAGCAAAACCTGACCGTGCTGCAGCTTGGCGAGCGACAAATGAAGCGCGTCGCGCAGCACCCGGGTCAATTGCTGCGAACGGTCGCCAGCGGCGGCGAGCGTGCCCGGCGCTTCCATCTGCGTGGCCTGCACCATGGGTGTGAGCAGGGCCTCCCGGTCAAACGCTTTGAATTGCGTCAACGCCACGTCAACCGATGGGGACTGCCAGAATGCCGCCACGCAACGCAGGACATCCTGACTGGCGCGGCGCAGCAACCAGGATTTCCACAAAATCACCACCCAACTGCCAACCGACATGACCAGTAACAGCAGCCCAACCGACATGCTGACGGCATCCCCCTGCGACAGCAAGTGGACAAGATTCATTTCAACTGGAGGACATCAAACATGTCGAACAAACCGGTTTTTTGAGTGCTCAAAAAACGGGCAGCACGCAGGCTCCCTTGCGCGTAAGTGGCGCGGCTGGAAGATTTGTGGCTGATTTCAATGCGTTCGCCCGTGCCAGCAAACAGCACAGTATGGTCGCCCACGATGTCGCCCCCCCGAATGGTGGCAAAGCCAATGGAAGACGGGTCACGCTCACCGGTCACTCCCTCACGCGCATACACGGCGCAGTCTTTCAAATCACGCCCCAACGCATCGGCAATGACCTCGCCCATCTTCAAGGCGGTGCCCGACGGCGCATCCACCTTGTGGCGGTGGTGGGCTTCAATGATCTCGATGTCATAACCGGTCGACAAGGCCTTGGCCGCCATCTCCAGCAACTTGAGTGTGACGTTGACGCCGACACTCATATTGGGCGCCATCACAATGGCAATGTCTTTGGCAGCCGCCGCGATTTCCGCCTTTTGCTCGTCACTGAAGCCGGTCGTGCCAATGACGACATTGACACCCAACTCACGGCACGCCCGCAAATGCGCCAGCGTTCCCTCAGGACGGGTAAAGTCAATCAGCACCTGGGCGTTGGAGAGTCCCTGCGCCAAGTCAGCCGTGATCGCCACCCCACTGTGATGCCCGAGGAAGGCAGAGGCATCGGCACCCAGCGCCGGGCTGCTGGCCACATCCAAGGCCCCGGTCAACAAACAATCTTCAGAAGCCCTGACGGCCTCAATCAGCATCTGGCCCATACGGCCGGATGCGCCCGCAATGGCAATTCTGTTAGTCATGATGAATCTATGAAGTGGCAAGCACGGCTCAGCGGCTTGCGGGTTCCAGTGGAGGATAGCTGGCAGGCAAGGGGGCCAGAGGTTTGGCGTCAGCCACTTTGGCAGGCGTTGGCAGCTTCTTCAGCTCCTCTTCGGACAACTCAAGCACTGGCACTTTGCGCTCCTTGCGCCCCGAATCCAGGGACGCCACAAACTCCGCCTCAGTGGGCAACGCATCGGCCTCAACACGCTCCAGGATATCGCCCTTGAAAAACACGGTTACCTTGCGGGCTTGCGGCTCAACGCCCTGGCGCTTGAAAGTAAAAACATAGTCCCAGCGATCCGCATGGAAAACGCTGGTCAGCAATGGCGTGCCCAAGATATTGCGCACATCCGTGCGACTCATACCCGG
Source organism: uncultured beta proteobacterium (assembly GCA_963781205.1). Lineage (GTDB taxonomy): Bacteria > Pseudomonadota > Gammaproteobacteria > Burkholderiales > Burkholderiaceae_C > Rhodoferax. The sequence goes on from CAWAFG010000040.1 coordinate 34,379, forward strand.
CTGAAGCGCTGCCGCCTGTTCTTTTGACACGAAGTTGCCTTGAACAATATCGATCTTGTAGGGCGTGACCGCATTGGCAATACTGCCGCTTGCTGAGTTGAAGCTGCTGCAGGCTGCCAAGCCCACACTCACCGTCAACAAAAAGGACAAACGGGCACAGAGTCGTTGAAGATCGGACATGAGTTGAGGTGTAGCGATATGATCAATCATTGTACTGGCTGCACTTGAGAGGCACTGCCCGCTCTGGAACAGCAACGAGAAACCCCATGACGAACATCGACGAACTCAAAAACACGGGCCTGAAAGCCACCCTGCCACGACTGAAAATTTTGGAGATTTTCCAAAAAGGGGCGCAGCGCCACATGACGGCCGAAGACGTGTTTCGCGTCCTGCTGGACGATCGCTCTGATGTGGGACTCGCCACCGTGTACCGCGTGCTGGCCCAATTCGAGCAAGCAGACATTCTGACTCGCAGTCACTTTGAAAGCGGCAAGGCCGTCTACGAGTTAAATGAAGGCGAACACCATGACCACCTGGTTTGCCTGGACTGCGGCAAAGTGGAAGAGTTTTACGACGCAGAAATTGAGAAACGCCAGAACGCCGTGGCAAAAGCCAAGGGTTTCAAGATTGCCGATCACGCGCTGAGCTTGTACGCCCACTGCACCACTGAGAAGTGCCCCCACCGGCCCGTGAACACACGCCCACAAGCGTCCTAGGCCCAACCAGGGTTTAGTCGCCGACGCTCATGGCCTTCTGGTGGCGCTCCACAAACTCTTGGTAAGTGTCGATGCCACGCAATTGAAGAATGGTGTTGCGCACCGCTGCCTCCACCAAAACCGCGATATTTCGGCCCGCCACCACCTGAATCACCACTTTGCGTACGGGAACGCCGAGCACGTCCTGGGTGAGTGGCTCATAGGGAATTCGCTCATATTCCCGCTCCATGGTCTCGCGGCGAACCAGGTGAACAATCAGCTTCAAGCGCATTTTCCGGCGAACAGCCGTCTCTCCGAAAATGCCGCGAATATCCAGCAAGCCGATACCACGCACCTCCAGAAGATTCATCAGCAAATCGGGGCAGCGGCCCTCAATCGTGTCCTGATTGATCCGAAAGAGATCAACCGCGTCATCGGCCACCAGGCCGTTGCCGCGAGAGATCAACTCCAGTCCAAGCTCACTTTTGCCCAGCCCTGATTCCCCAGTAATCAAGACACCCAAGCCCAGAATGTCCATAAAGACGCCATGCATCGTGCTTCTATCTGCAAAATGCTTGGACAGGTAGGCGCGCAGCACGTCGATCACGAACGCCGAGGAACCACGGGTCGCGAACATCGGGATTTGGGCTCGCTCACACATGGAAAGCAAGGCATCTGGCGCCACTTTGCCGTCGGCCAGTACCAAGACGGGCGGCTCTAGCGTGACAATGCGGGAAATTCGCCGGGCGCAGTCTTCGGGCGTGGAGTTGGCCAAGTAGGCAATTTCACGCTCGCCCAGAATCTGGACCCGGTAGGGGTGGATGTAGTTGAGGTAGCCGACCAAATCGGCGCCTGAAGTGGCTGCACTCACAGCCACTTCATCGAAGCGTCGCTCTGAGGCACCTAAACCGGCCACCCATTCCCACTTCAGAATGGCACGAAATTCCTCAAAGAGGACATCCGCACTGACTACATTGGGCTTCAAAAGGACTCCAAGAAATCAGCGCAGAGGCAAAGGCCTCAGACCGCTTGAGTTGACTGCCAGCCGGCAATGAGACCGTGCAACTGGGCTGCATCATCGCTGCTGACCAGTTTTTCACGCAAGACAGCGTCACTGAGCATTTCAGCGATCTCGGACAAAATTTCCAGATGCTTTTGCGTCGCCGCCTCGGGCACCAACAGAAAAATCAACAGATTCACCGGTTGCTCGTCTGGCGCATCAAAGCTGATGGGGCGAGCCAACTGAAAAACTGCGGCCATCGGCGCCTTCAGCCCTTTGATACGACCATGGGGAATGGCGACGCCATGACCCAGACCCGTGGACCCCAAGCGCTCCCGGGAAAAGAGACTGTCCGTGACCAGCGCACGGCTCAAGCCATGGAGATTCTCGAACAACAAGCCAGCTTCTTCAAAAGCTCTCTTTTTGCTAGTGGCATCAACGTGGGCGAGCACTTGATCTGTGGACAGAATGGAAGCAAGACGGTTCATATATGGTTGGGAATTATGCACCCAAGCATTCGTGGGCACAAAAAAAGCCGCTCAATTCCTGAGCGGCTGATCCAAATTGAAACTTAAAGTGGACTACATCAGGCGCTTGGGCGCTTCGTGATGGTGATCCTGCAAGCGATCCTTGTGCCGAACCACTTGCCGATCTAACTTGTCAACCAAGTCATCTACTGCAGCGTACAAGTCAGCATGAGAACTCTCTGCAAACATGTCAGATCCTTTGACATGAATATTGCACTCCGCACGTTGCCTTCGGTCTTTTTCCTTCTGTTTTTCTACCGTGAGTAGCACTTTGACATCCACCACTTGGTCGAAGTGCCGAGTGATCCGATCTAGCTTGGTCGTGACATAGCTGCGCAGGGCGGGAGTGACCTCGAGGTGGTGACCGCTGATCGTCAAGTTCATAAATTGCCTCCTGTTGCTTACGGGTTGAAAAAGCTGTCGTTGAATTCACTATGCCCCTGATTAATCAGATTTGCAACGCCTTTCTATGACGCAGCGCAGCAAATTTGGCTGCTTTTCATTGGGCAAATCCAGTGTCAAAGACACGATATTCATCTCCTTGCCGGCGACCCGAAAAACCCTGCACAATGTGAGGAATGAGCCTAGAAACCGTCTTGCACGCCAGCCTGCTTCGCCCTCCCCGACCGGCCACTGCACTGGTGCTCATGGGCGGCGGCGCACGAACGGCCTACCAAGTGGGCGTGCTTCGCGCGTTGGGGTCGATTCTCGGCAAACGCGGCACTGACTCGGCCACCCCGTTTCCCTTCCAAATCCTGGTGGGCACTTCGGCGGGTGCCATCAATGCCGCCTGTCTGGCGGGATACGCAACGCAGGGCTTGTCGGCCTTCGAGCAACTGGCGCAGTTCTGGTTTGAACTGCGATCGTCCGGCGTCTACCAGCTCAACGTCGCGCGGTGGACGCGCTTCAACAAGTATCTGGCGGCGTGGAGCCTGTCACGGCACGCACGGGCCAACGGCGCGATTCTCGACAACAGCCCCTTGATGGACACCCTGTGCCACGCCCTCTCACTGCCTGGCATTGAGGCGGCGCTGCGCGAGCGAACCATTGAGGCGCTGGCAATCACCGCCTCAAGCTACACCAGCGGCATCCACCGCACGTTTTGCCAGACCGCCCATCCCGACCGGTTTTTGGGCTGGAGCCGGCCCGGCCGCTGCGCCGAGTTTCAGACCATTTCACCCGAACACCTGATGGCCTCCAGCGCCATTCCGTTTCTTTTCCCCTCGACTCGTTTGATGGCAGAAGGACGCCCTGAGTATTTTGGGGACGGCTCCATGCGGCAGGTCTCACCCCTGTCACCCGCCATCCACCTGGGTGCTCAGAAGTTGTTTGTGGTGGGCGTCGGTCAACCCGAACGCTCCGGCTTTTCCGCAAGTGCATCAACCCAAGCCGCCCACGGCCCGACGCTGGCCAGCATTGCGGGACACACCATGGCCAGCGTGTTCCACGACACCTTGCAGGCCGATGTCGAGCAAACCAACAGGGTGACGCAAACCATTCAGAAGTTGCCCAAAAACACGGCCGATGAGCTGCCCTACAAAAGCATCGACGTCATGCTGATTCAGCCCACGCAGTCGCTGGATGCGTTGGCACAGGCCCATCTGGGCGCACTGCCCTTGTCCACCCGGCGCGCCTTGGCGGGCCTGGGCGTCTTGCGTGGCGGTGGCGGAACCTTGGTCAGCTACCTTCTTTTCGAGCCTGATTTTGTGCAAGCCCTGGTCGCAATGGGCGAGAGTGATGCGTACGCCAAAAAAGACCAGCTCCTGGCCTTCTTTGGCTCGCCCGACGCGACCGCAGTGCGATAATTTCGCATTCCATTTACCAGGAGACTTCGCCTTGGAATCCAGTCCCAGTCGCTAGCTTTCACCCCCCTTCACTGCATCGGGGTTGAAAGCCGACCCCACCCAAACAGCCAGATGCCAGTAACCCAGGGGAGTCCCTCATGCTCAATATTTTCACGCTCGCCAACGGGCGGCTGTGCCAGGAAGAAATTGAATCGCTGGAAGAGTTATCGCGTTTCAAGCCCATCTGGGTGGACCTGGAGTCCCCCACGCTGGAAGAAAAGCGCTGGATCATGCAGTACTACGGGCTGTCCATTCCGGCGGATGCGATGGACGAGGACATTGAGGAGTCGGCCCGTTTCTACCGGGAAGAAAACGGCGAACTGCACATTCGGAGCGACTTTTTAGTCCCCGACGACGCTCAACCGCACACTGTTCGGGTGGCGTTTATTCTGAACCTGGACAACGCCGAACTCAAGAGCAAAGGGGTGCTGTTCTCAATTCACGACGAAGACGTGCCTGTGTTTAGGCTGCTGCGCATGCGGGCGCGCCGGGCGCCAGGCTTCATTGAAGACGCCAAAGAGGTGCTGCTCAAATTGTTTGACGGTGACGCCGAATACTCGGCCGACACGCTGGAAGACATTTACGACGATTTGGAGAAGGTCAGCCGCAAAGTACTCTCTGGCGACGTGACGGACGCCATGGCCGGGGAGGTCTTGGGCGCCATTGCGCGGCACGAAGACATGAGCGGGCGCATTCGCCGCAACGCCATGGACACCCGGCGTGCGGTCAGCTTCATGATGCGCAGCAAGATACTGAGCAGCGACCAGTTTGAAGACGCCCGCCAGATTCTGCGCGACATTGATTCACTGGACTCCCACACGGCGTTTCTGTTCGACAAGATCAACTTCTTGATGGACGCCACGGTCGGTTTTATCAATATCAACCAGAACAAGATCATCAAGATTTTCTCGGTGGCCAGCGTCGCGCTGCTGCCCCCGACCCTGATTGCCAGCCTGTACGGCATGAACTTCAAATACATGCCGGAACTGGACTGGGCGCTGGGCTACCCCTACGCTTTGGCGGTCATGGTGGGCAGTGCCGTGATTCCCATGATCTACTTTCGAAAACGCGGCTGGTTGAAGTAAAAAGAGGCGTTTGCGCTTATCTCACCTGCGCAAGCAGCTCCTATAACGATAGCAAACCCATGAGCCGACGGACAATGGCCCGGGCATACGGACTGGCCACCTCGGCCACAAATGCGGGGAAATCGACATGGGCCTGGTCATCGGCCCGGTCGGAGATGGTGCGCACTGCGGCAAACGGCACGCCGTAGTCCGCGCACACCTGCGCCACGGCGGCCCCCTCCATTTCCACGGCCAAGGGCGGCATGCCCGCCACGGTCAGGTCATTCACCAGTTGTAAAGAGGCGTTTGCACTGCACACAAATTGATCACCCGTGGCGATCAAGCCGCTGTGAATATGGGCATTGACGTAGCGAGAATGGGAGGCAAATTCCCCCTGGGCGCCCGTCAGACCTTGATGAGCCGCTTCCAAAAGCAGAGCGCTTAAGGAAGCATCACAGGGCCAAGTGGCTTTGCCGGACAGCGGTATTTCATAGCGGGGAAACAAGGGCGACGCGTCCATGTCGTGCTGGACAAAGCCCGTGGCAAGCACCACATCGCCCACCTGCACGCCAGGGCCCACCCCACCGGCCACACCGGTGAACACCACGCGACGCACGCCAAAGGCCTCAATCAGCGTCGTGGCGGTGGTCGCAGCGGCCACCTTGCCCACACGGGACAAGGCCAGCACCACCGGTTGGCCTTGAAGCCCGCCGCGCCAAAACTCGCGACCCGCCCGCTCGATGCGAACCGGATCAACCAGTTGCTCAATCAGCCCATGCTGCTCTTCAGGCAGCGCGCTGAGGATGGCGGTGGCACTCAATTATTGGGTGCGCAGTTCACGGCGCAGAATTTTCCCTACGGGCGTCTTGGGCAGGTCAGCGCGAAACTCGATCACCTTGGGCTGCTTGTAGCCGGTGAGATTTTCCTTGCAGAAGGCGCGCACTTGCGCTTCAGTCAAGGCAGGGTCTTTTTTGACAATGACCAGCTTGACGGCTTCGCCCGCTTTGGCATCGGGCACACCCACACAGGCGCACTCCATGACGCCTTCCATTTGCGACACCACGTCTTCCAGCTCGGTCGGGTACACATTGAAGCCACTGACCAGAATCATGTCTTTCTTGCGATCGACAATTTTGAAGAAGCCGCGCTCGTCCATCACGCCAATGTCACCGGTCTTGAAGAAACCATCGGCCGTCATGACCTTGGCGGTCTCGTCCGGACGCTGCCAGTAGCCGGCCATGACCTGCGGCCCTTTGATGGCGATCTCGCCGGATTGCCCCAGGGACACTTCGTGTCCGTCATCGTCCAGCAGCTTCATCTCGGTATTGGGTACCGGCACACCAATCGTGCCGGTGTAGTCCTTCGAGGTCACCGGGTTGCAACTGGCAATCGGCGCGGTTTCGGACAGGCCATAACCTTCACAAATGGGGCAGCCTGTTTTCTCAAACCACAACTTGGCCACGGCGCTTTGCACCGCGGTACCACCGCCTACTGAAACCTTCAAATGACTCCAGTCCACGGTGTTGAAGTCGGGGTGATTGGCCAAGCCATTGAACAGCGTATTAACCGCCGGAAAACTGTGAATGCGGTGCTTGGACAGCTCTTTGAGCACGCCCGGCAGGTCACGCGGATTCGGGATCAAAACCAGCTTGCCGCCGGTGCGCATGGACAGCATCATGCCCACCGTGAACGCAAAAATATGGTACAGCGGCAGGGCACACACGCTGGTGGGCTGCTCATTGGCGGGCACCTGCTTCATCACCGGCTCGTTCCAGGCTTCGGCCTGAAGCACATTGGCCAGCACATTGCGGTGCAGCAGCACCGCGCCCTTGGACACACCCGTGGTGCCGCCGGTGTACTGCAGCACGGCCACGTCGTCTGGCGTCAAGTTCGCCGGCTTCACGGTGCCTTTGCTGCCGCGTGCCACCGCTTCGTTGAAGCGCACCGCGCCCGGCAAGCCAAAGGCGGGCACCATTTTCTTGACATGGCGCACCACGTAATTGACCAGGGCGCCCTTGAGCAAGCCCAGTTGATCGCCCATGGCACACAGCACCACATGCTTGACCGGGGTCGCGGCCAGACATTTTTCCAGCGTGGCGGCAAAATTTTCAATGATGACAATGGCTTTGGCGCCTGAGTCCTTGAGCTGGTGCTCCAGTTCACGCGGTGTGTACAGCGGATTGACGTTCACCACGACGTAGCCCGCCCGCAGGATGGCGGCCACTGCCACCGGGTACTGGGGCACGTTGGGCATCATGATGGCAACACGGTCGCCCTTTTCCAAACCCAGGCTTTGCAAATACACCGCGAAAGCCTGGCTCAGGCTGTCGGTTTGACCGTAGGTCACCTCTTTGCCCATGAAGCTGTAAGCGGTGCGGCTGGAAAACGCCTTGAAGCTCTCCTCCATGAGGGCCACCAAGGAGGTGTACTGCGTCATGTCCAGGTCCGCAGGAACACCTTCGGGGTAGCTTTTGAGCCAAATGCGATCTGTCATTACCATGCCTTCATCTACGTATTCAAAGGGCGACATTTTCGCCCCAGACACAGGCGGCCCCGCCTGTGTTTTCCCTAGGAATTCAGAGGGAGAGCCCTCTAAATTTCAGCCCCCATCACTCGATGGCTTTGCCCATGTCTTCAACCACTTTCTTGGCATCGCCAAACACCATCATGGTCTTGTCCATGTAGAACAACTCGTTGTCCAGACCCGCGTAGCCCGCTGCCATGCTTCGTTTGTTGACGATCACGGTTTTGGCCTTGTAGGCTTCCAGAATCGGCATGCCGTAAATGGCGCTGCCTTTGACATGGGCGGCTGGGTTCACCACGTCGTTCGCGCCCAGGATGATGGCGACATCGACCTGGCCAAATTCGCCATTGATGTCTTCCATCTCAAACACCTGGTCGTAAGGCACTTCGGCTTCGGCCAGCAACACGTTCATGTGGCCCGGCATGCGCCCGGCTACCGGGTGAATCGCGTACTTGACCGTGATGCCCTTCTCGGTGAGCTTGGCAGCCAACTCCTTGACCGCGTGCTGCGCACGGGCCACGGCCAGACCGTAACCGGGCACGATGACCACGGTTTCGGCGTTGCTCAGTACAAAAGCGGCATCATCGGCACTGCCCGATTTGACCGGGCGCTGAACAGCGGCACCGGCCACCGCCGTGGTGGCCTCGCCGCCAAAACCACCCAAAATCACGTTGAAGAACGAGCGGTTCATGGCCTTGCACATGATGTAGCTCAGGATCGCGCCCGAGCTGCCCACCAATGAGCCGGCCACGATCAGCATGGCGTTGTTCAAGCTGAAACCAATGCCGGCTGCGGCCCAGCCGGAGTAGCTGTTCAGCATGGACACGACCACGGGCATGTCCGCGCCACCAATCGGGATGATGATGAGCACACCCATGACAAAGGCGATCGCCAACATGGCAAAAAAGGCGGTCCAGCTCTCGGTGAAGGTGAACATCAAACCCAGACCCAGCATGGCCAGGCCCAGAATCAGGTTGAGCTTGTGTTGGCCGGCAAACTGCACCGGCGCGCCCTGGAACAAGCGGAACTTGTATTTGCCAGAGAGCTTGCCAAATGCAATCACCGAGCCGCTGAAGGTGATGGCACCAATCGCCGCACCCAGGAACAACTCAAGTCGGTTGCCTGTGGGAATGGCGTGGCCCTTGGCCGCAATGCTGAAAGCCCAAGGCTCAGCCACGGCGGCCACGGCAATGAACACCGCGGCCAAACCAATCATGCTGTGCATGAACGCCACCAACTCCGGCATCTTGGTCATCTCGACGCGTTTGGCCATGACGGTGCCGGCGGTGCCGCCCACCAGCAAGGCGCCAATCACCCAGGTCATGCCGGCCATGCCGTTTTGGCCCATTTGATCGGCCAGTTTGAAGATCAGCGCAGCGGTGGTGACGATGGCCACCCCCATTCCGATCATTCCAAACAGGTTGCCCCGAATGGACGTCGTGGGGTGACTCAAGCCTTTGAGCGCCTGAATGAAGCAGACGCTGGCAAAAAGGTACAGCAGGGTAACGAGGTTCAGGCTCATTGCGCACCCTCCTTCACAGCGACTTTTTTCTCTTTCTTCTTGAACATTTCCAGCATGCGCCGGGTGACCATGAAGCCACCAAACACATTCACCGCCGCCAGCGCCACGGCCAGCACGCCCATGGTTTTGCCCAGCGAGGTTTCGGTCAGCGCAGCCGCCAGCATGGCACCCACGATGACGATGGCGGAAATGGCGTTGGTCACCGCCATCAAAGGCGTGTGCAAGGCGGGGGTGACGGTCCAGACGACGTGGTAGCCGACATAAATCGCCAGCACAAAGATGATCAGGTTAGTGACCGTGGGGGACAAGATATCCATGGTGTGATTCGCTCCTGGTTGAACTGGCTTATTTGCGTTTGACTTCGCCGCCCTGGGCCATCAGGCAGGCAGCAACGATGTCGTCTTCCATGTCCACATGCAAGGCGCCTTCTTTGTTGATGATCAACTTCAGAAAGTCCAGCACGTTGCGGGCGTAAAGCGAGGACGAGTCCGCAGCCACCAGGGCGGGCAGATTGGTCTCACCCACAATGGTCACGCCGTGTTTCAGCACCGTCTTGTCGGCCTCCGACAGCGGGCAGTTGCCGCCCACACCGCCAGGACCTTTGCCAGCGGCAATGTCAATGATGACCGAGCCCGGCTTCATGGACTTGACCATCTCCTCAGTCACCAGCACCGGGGCGGGCCGCCCTGGAATGAGCGCGGTGCTGATCACAATGTCAGCCTGCGCCACGCGTTTGGCCACTTCGGCCTTTTGGCGGTCCAGCCAGCTTTGGGGCATGGGCTTGGCATAACCGCCCACGCCCACGGCCGCTTCTTTTTCTTCGGGTGTGTCGTAAGACACGTCAATGAACTTGCCGCCCAGCGACTCCACTTGCTCTTTCACGCTGGGGCGCACGTCCGACGCCTCAATCACCGCGCCGAGCCGTTTGGCGGTGGCAATGGCTTGCAGGCCGGCCACGCCCACGCCAAGAATCACGACCCGCGCCGCTTTCACGGTGCCGGCAGCAGTCATCAGCATGGGGAAAAAACGCTGGTATTTATCAGCCGCCATCATCACGGCCTTGTAGCCGGCGATGTTGGCCTGGCTGGAGAGCACGTCCATGCTCTGGGCCCGCGTGGTGCGGGGCGCGGCTTCCAGCGCAAAGCCGGTCAGCTTGGCGTCGGCCAGGCGTTGCAGGCCGGGCGCATCAAAGGGGTTGAGCATGCCGACCACCGTGGTGCCGGGTTTCATCTGCTTGGCCTCGTCGTCGGACGGTGCCCGCACTTTGAGCACCAGCTCACAGGCGTAAGCGCCTGCGGCATCGGTGATCTCAACGCCGACTGCCGCGTAGGCCTCGTCGGTGACGCTGGCGGCCACTCCGGCCCCTGACTGGATGCGCAGGGTGTGGCCTTGCGCTTTCAACTTCTTGGCCGTTTCGGGGGTCACGGCTACGCGGGTTTCTCCCACCGTGGTTTCAGTGGGTACGCCAATCAGCATGGAGCGACTCCTCGTCGTTAGGGTTACAGATGTGAGCTAATCGCTGAGCTTACATGACTTTGACGACTATTTTCACAGGCTAAAACCCGCCAGACGCCCCGGCGACAAGGCCTGAAAGCCCCCGGCGGCGTCGATAATTCAGCATGAACACACGTTGGACACCAAGCGTTACCGTGGCTGCCATCATCGAGCAGAACGGCAAATTTTTGCTCGTGGAAGAGCACACGGCAGAAGGCCTGCGCCTCAATAACCCGGCCGGTCACCTGGACCCCGGCGAAAGCCCCGCCGACGGCTGCGCTCGCGAGGCTTTAGAGGAGACCACCCACTCGTTTCAGCCCACGGCGCTGGTGGGCGTGTACTTATCCCGCTTTGAGCGGCCCGCCCGGGGCGAGGCGCCGGCGCAAGACATCACCTACGTGCGCTTCGCCTTTTGCGGCACGGTGGGCCCGGCGCAAACCCACTTGGCGCTGGATACCGGCATTGTTCGCACCCTGTGGATGACGCCTGACGAAGTGCGCGCCAGTGCCGCGCGCCACCGCAGCCCGCTGGTGGTGCGCTGCATGGAAGACTACCTCGCGGGGCGCCGCTATGCCCTGGACTTGGTGCACACCGATGCCAGCGTCGTCAACACGGTTGGAACACCGAACGGATAATCACCCCCCTATGAGTAAGCAATCTATTGGACAACGCGTGGTGGTCGGTTTGAGCGGCGGCGTGGACTCGGCGGTAACCGCCTACCTGCTGAAACAGCAAGGCTATGACGTCATTGGCATCTTCATGAAAAACTGGGAGGACGACGACGACTCCGAGTACTGCGCCTCCAACATCGACTTTGTGGACGCCGCCGCCGTGGCGGACGTGCTGGGCATCGAGATTGAGCACGTCAACTTCGCCGCCGAATACAAAGACCGCGTGTTTGCCGAGTTTCTGCGCGAATACAGCGCCGGGCGCACGCCCAACCCCGACATTTTGTGCAACGCCGAGATCAAGTTCAAAGCCTTTCTGGACCACGCCCTGCGTCTGGGCGCCGAGAAAATTGCCACCGGCCACTACGCCCGTGTGCGCCTGAATGAAGCCACCCAAAAGCATGAGCTGCTCAAAGGCTTGGACCCCTCCAAAGACCAAAGCTACTTTTTGCACCGCTTGAACCAGGCGCAACTCTCCAAAACCCTGTTCCCGGTGGGCGAGATGCACAAGACCGAGGTGCGTCGCATTGCGGATGAAATTGGCCTGCCCAACGCCAAAAAGAAAGACTCCACCGGCATTTGCTTCATTGGCGAGCGCCCGTTCCGGGACTTTTTGAACCAGTACATCGCCAAAGAGCCAGGCCCGATCAAGGACGAAAAGGGCCGCACCATTGGCCAGCATGTGGGCTTGAGCTTTTACACCCTGGGCCAGCGCCAAGGCCTGGGCATTGGCGGCCTCAAGGCCAAAGGTGCGCAAAAAGGCGGCGGCGAGCATGCGCCCTGGTTTGTGGCTCGCAAAGAGATGGATAAAAACACGCTGTGGGTGGTGCAAGGCCATGACCACCCGTGGCTGCAATCGCTGGAACTCAACGCCCAAGACCTCAGCTGGACAGCGGGCGTGCGCCCCCGCGCCTGGCGCCTACACCGCCAAAACCCGCTACCGCCAAGCCGACGCGCCTTGCACCCTGAGCATGGGTGAACAAGACGCCACCGTGCACCTGCGATTCCCAGAGCCGCAGTGGGCCGTGACCCCCGGCCAGTCCGCCGTGTTGTACGACGGTGACGTGTGCCTGGGCGGCGGGGTGATCACGGGCTAGCTTTGCAAAATCGCTATTATTTTAATAGCTGCTCCCCGCAGGTGGAATAAGCGCAGAAAGCCTATTTCGCTTAAAAAATCAGCCCATGCGGGCGAGCATGGTTTCCATGTCTTTGAGCATGCCGTCGAGCTTGGCTTGCTGGGCTTCGTCGGGGTTCAGGCAGTTTTTCAGCTCTTGCTCCATGAAGCAGGCGGTCATGCGCAGGTAGGTGCTGTCCAGGGCTTTGCGCACGGCTGAGAATTGTTGGCCGATTTTGAGGCAGCTTTCGCCCTCGTCCACCATGCGTTGAATGCCGCGAATTTGGCCTTCGGCCCGTCGCAAGCGGTTAAGTACGTCAGTCCGGGCAGCGGCGTTGGTCAGTGCAGTCATTTATTTCTCCTCAACAGGGTCGATTACTTGAGCTTTTGGCCCAAGGCGTCCACCACCTCAACCACCACGGCAATGCCCTGGCCCACGCTTTGGGTCACGGTGCAGTAGCTCTCAAAGGTGCCCAGCACGCGGTCCAGGTGCTCCAGCGAGGCGGCTGGCACGCCCAGGGTCAGCACGGCCTTGATTTCCAGCACGCGCAAGCGACCTTCGGCGTTGCGGCCCACTTGGGCATGCACATCGCAGCTGAGTGGCTCAGGCGACTGTTTGAATTTTCGCAGGGCAAACAACAGGGAGTCCGACAGGCAGTTGCCCACGGACGCAGCCAGCAGCTGCACCGGCGACGGGCCCAAGCCCGCGCCCAGCGGGGCGGGCTCGTCACCCATGACAGTGGGCACAGCGCCGCCAAAGTGAATGTCAAACTGGTAGTCCTGTTTTTGCTTTAACTGGACGTGGATAGGGGTGTCGCTCATGAAAATCCTTCAACGGTGAAAAAACCGGTGGACGAAGCCACGGGCGCGGCCATTGTCAGTTGGCGCACCCGATTTTCGACTCTGGCACACCCAGTTTCTTGAGAATGATGCCCAAAGGGCAAAAATTGGTGAAACCCGACTGAAACAGGTTGGCGCCCACAAAGGCGGTAAAGGCCAGCGCCCATTTGCTGACAAAGAGGGGGCTTCCCTCGACGCCAAGCGCCAGGGAGATCATGATGAAAAGGCCGGCAAAAACCAAAATATAGCGTTGAACAGTCATGGGGAGACTCCAGTAAATTGAAAGAAAACAGGGGCTGAAGCGATGACTACTTCAGGCGCTCAATGCCGAGCAGCTTGAGCACGTACTTCTCGTAAACGGGCTCGGAGTTGCCGGTTTTGACCTTGCGCATGAAGTATTTTTCAAACGCGATCTTGGCCAGGTGAACCCACTTGCCTTTTTTGAACCAGTTCACATTGCGCGGCGGAATTTGCGGCAGCGCCACAAAGGCGGCCCCGGTGTCGCCCATGTCGGCCAGGCAAATGGCGTTCCAGGTGCCCTTGGCCTTGGGCTCTTTTCCCGCCAATTCGTCGGCAATGTTGTGGGCAATGGCACCCACCATGCTTTCGATCATGTAGCCGGTTTTGGGCGTGCCGGTGGGCACAGGGGTGACTTCTACCGGGGGAATGGCGACGCACACGCCGGCTGAGAAGATGTTGCGGTAGGCCTTGCTGCGCTGAAACTCGTCAATGAGCACCATGCCGCGCGGGTTGCACAGATTGGGCACCGCAGCGACCACCTCCACGCCTTTGAAGGCGGGCAGCATCATGGACAGTTTGAAGTCCACTTCATGCTCTTTGTAGGGCTTGCCCAGGTCGTCGAGCTGGGTGACAAACATCTTGCCTTCTTCCACGCGGGTGGTTTTGGCGTTGGTGATCCACTTCATGTCGCGCCCGCGCAGCTCGGACTCCAACATGGACTTGCTGTCGCCCACGCCGCCCAAGCCCAGGTGGCCGATGTAGGGCTCGCTGGTGACGTAGGTGATGGGCACTTTATCGCGCAGCTTGCGCCGGCGCAGGTCGGTGTCCAGAATGAAGGCGAACTCATAGGCAGGGCCAAAGCAGCTGGCACCAGGCATGGCGCCAATCACGAGAGGGCCCGGGTTTTCCAGAAACTTCTCGTAGTCGGCAAAAAAGGCCTGTGCGTGGTCCACGCTGCAGACCGAGTGGGTGAAGCCGCCACCGCCGCCATGCACCGGGCCGGCGCCGGGTATCTCGTCAAAGGCGAGCTTCGGACCGGTGGTGATGATCAGGTAGTCATAGTCCACCGTGTCGCCACCTTCCACGGTCAGGCGGTTGGCCGGTGCGTCGATGTGGGTCACGGGCTTGCCGATGAAGTCAATGCCTTTTTTCGCCAGATAGGGCGCAATTTCCAGGGTCACCTCATCACGCTTTCGCCAACCCACGCCGACCCAGGGGTTGCTGGGCACAAACTGAAAGTAGCTGGTGGCGTTGATGACGGTCACGCGGTGCGCGGTTTTGTCCAGCAGTTCGCGCAACTCGTAGGCGGCAGGAACGCCGCCAATACCAGCACCCATGATGACGATGTGGGCCATGATGTGTCTCCTATAAGGTTGTTTTCTTCAAGTGGTCAGGTGGGATCAACAGGGAACAACTTCGCGTCTGCGCGCGATTCCATACGCTTGTGGAACAAGGCGTAATACAGCACCGGAATGACCACCAGCGTGAGCAGGGTGGACACCAGAATGCCGAAAATGAGCGTCACGGCCAAGCCGTTGAAGATGGGGTCGTCCAGAATAAAGAACGCGCCAATCATGGCGGCCAGCCCGGTCAAGGCAATGGGCTGCGCCCGCACGGCGGCGGACTGCACCACGGCGTCTTTGAAGGCCATGCCCTGGCGAACCTGCAACTCAATGAAGTCGACCAACAAAATGGAGTTGCGCACGATGATGCCGGCCAGCGCGATCATGCCAATCATGGAGGTGGCGGTGAACTGGGCGCCAGTCAGGGCGTGGCCTGGCATGACGCCAATGATGGTCAGCGGAATCGGCGCCATGATGACCAGCGGCGTGAGGTAGCTGCGGAATTGCGCCACCACCAGCAGGTAGATCAGGATCAAGCCCACGCCATAGGCGGCGCCCATGTCGCGGAAGGTCTCAAACGTGATTTGCCACTCGCCGTCCCACTTGGTGGCGTACTGGCGGTAGTGGTCGGTCGGCTGGCGAATCCAGTACTCACCCATTTCCCCGGTGCCGGGCAAGGCAGCCTCACCCATCTTGTTGCGAATGGCAAACAGGCCGTACAGGGGCGAGTCCAGCTTGCCGGCCATGTCGCCAAACACGTAGCTCACGCCTTGCAGGTCTTTGGTGAAGAGGGGCTTGTCGATGACACCGCGCTCCACCTGCACCAGTTCGGACAAAGGCACCATCTGGCCATTGGCCGCGCGCAGTGGCAGTGCCAGCAAGGCATCCAGCCCGACTTGCGAGGCCAACGGCAATTGAAGGCGAACCGGCACGGGGTATTTGGACTGCCCGTCATGCAGGTAAGTGGCGTCGGTGCCAGACAAGGCCATGGCCGCCGTTTGGGCCACCGCAGACACGGGAATGCCCAGCGACTCGGCGCGCTGGCGGCGCACCCGCAGGTAGGCGCGGGGGGCATTTTCTTTGACGGAGGTGTCCACGCCCACGATATCGGGGGTTTGTGAAAACGCGTTGGCAATGCGACCGGCCAGGGCCTGACGGCCGGCTTCATCGGGGCCATAGACCTCGGCCACCAAGGGCGACATGACGGGTGGGCCGGGTGGCACTTCCACGACTTTGATGCGGGCCTGGTGGCGCACACCAATGGCTTCCAGCTCGGGGCGCAGGCGCTGGGCAATCACATGGCTTTTCTCAGACCGGTGCTTTTTGTCCACCAGGTTCACCTGCAGGTCGCCTTGGTCAGCATCTGCCCGCAGGTAGTACTGACGTACCAGCCCATTGAAAGTGATGGGGGATGCGGTGCCAGCGTAGGCCTGCAGGTTCAGCACCTCGGGTTGCTTGGCCAAAAAGGCGCCGAGCTCATGCAAGGTAGCAGCGGTGTTTTCCAGCGGCGTGCCGGCGGGCATTTCCACCACGACCTGAAACTCGCTCTTGTTGTCAAAGGGCAGCATTTTCATGACCACCCACTGCACCAGCGTCAACCCGACGGAGAGCATGAGCGCCACCAGAATGCCCACCAGCAGCAGCCAGCGTTTGCGCGCACTGTTCAGAAACGGGGTCAACACGCGCGTAAACAAGGTTTGCAGCTTGGAGCCCAAGCCTTTGGGCGCGGCATGGTCGTCTGGCGTGTGACCGTGGGGCTTCATCAGCTTCAGCGCCAGCCAGGGGGTGACGGTGAACGCAATGGCCAGTGACAAGGCCATGCCCAGACTGGAGTTGATCGGAATCGGGCTCATGTACGGGCCCATCAGCCCTGAGACAAAAGCCATGGGCAACAAGGCGGCGATCACCGTCAAGGTGGCCAAAATGGTGGGGCCACCGACCTCATCCACCGCGCGGGGAATGATCTCTTTGAGGGTGGCCTGCGGCGTGAGTTGCTGGTGGCGGTGGATGTTTTCCACCACCACAATGGCGTCATCCACCAGAATGCCGATGGAGAATATCAGCGCAAACAGCGACACGCGGTTGAGGGTAAAACCCCAGGCCCACGACGCAAACAAGGTGGCGGTGAGCGTCAAGATCACGGCGGCGCCCACAATCATGGCCTCGCGCCGCCCGAGGGCAAAGCCCACCAGCAAAATGACGGAACCGGTGGCAAAGGCGAGCTTTTGAATCAGCTTATTGGCCTTTTCTGCGGCGGTTTCGCCGTAGTCACGGGTGATGGTCGCCTCAATGGTGGAGGGAATCACGGTGTTGCTGAGCGTGGCCATGCGGTCTCGCACCGCCCGGGACACATCCACGGCGTTTTCACCGGGTTTCTTGGTCACGGTGATCGTGACCGCAGGGTACACGCTGCCGGCGGGTGCCGCCGCAGCCGCCTCATTGCTCACCGCGCCAACGCCTGGTGTGAACCACACATAGCGCTGGGGCAGTTGCGCGCCCATCTCAATGCGGGCCACTTCGCGCAGGTAAACGGGCAAGCCTTTGCTGACGCCAACCACCAAATCGCCCACATCCTGCTCTGAACGCAGGAATTCACCCGTTTCGACACTGAGCATCTGGGGCGAGGCGCCACTGGCGTCCAGCACGGAACCCGAGGGCATGGCGGCATTGGACGCAGCCAACGCCTGCCTTAGCGCCAACACGTCCACACCGCGTTCGCGCAGGCGAACCGGGTCCAGCCACACATGCACGGCGCGCCCGGGGCCGCCAATGGTTTGCACCTCACGGGTGCCCGCCACGGCTTTGAGCTCGCTCTCGACGGCATGCGCCACGCGTTCCAACTCGGAGCCGGACGCGGCGTCTCGACTCCAGAGCGTGACACCCAGTACCGGCACGTCGTCAATGCCTTTGGGTTTCACAATCGGCGTCAATGTGCCCAAGTCACGCGGCAACCAATCCTGGTTGGCGTTGAGCACGTCGTACAAGCGCACCAAGGCTTCCGTGCGCGGCACGCCCACCTTGAATTGCACCGTCAGCACCGCCACGCCTGGGCGGGCCACCGAGTAGGTGTGCTCAATGCCCGCAATCTGGCTCAAGGCCTGCTCGGCCGGACGCGCCACCATGTTTTGCACATCCACGCTGCTGGCCCCGGGAAAGGGGATCAGCACGTTGGCCATGGTGACGTTGATTTGCGGCTCTTCCTCACGCGGGGTCACCATCACGGCGAACAAGCCCAGCAACAAGGCCACGATGGCCAGCAGCGGGGTCAGCGCGTTGGACTGAAACGCTGCCGCCAAGCGGCCCGATACACCCAAAGACGTGGTTTCTTTCATAGCCACCTCACTGCGCTGCAAGGGGTTGCGCGCCAGCCAAACCGGCCTTCACCGGGTCCAGCGCCACGCGGTCACCGGCGGTCAAGCCGGCCAAAACCGCTACGCCAGCCTGACCTTGATCGGCACCCAGTCGAATCGCTTTGAGGACAAATTGGGTACCCGAGACAACATAGACGGCAGTGAGTTCGCCACGACGAAGAACCGCGGCCTGCGGCACCACCATGCGCTCTTGCTGACCCGAGGCAAAACGCACCCGAACCTGCTGGCCGGGCAACAAGGACTTGCCGGACTCTGGCGAAAGAGCCAGTCGCCACTCAATGGTTTGCGACACCGGATCAGCCGTGGGCACGCTGCTGCGCGACGCCGGGCGAATCCACTGAACGCCGCCGTTGGCACCGGGCACGGCCACCTCCACCGCGCCGGAGGCTTGCGCAGCCGCCGACCGCGACACGGGCACCTGCACCACTGCGCGCAGTGGCTCGGGGGCATATATCGTCAATAGTGGTTTGCCCGGCACGGCCAAGTCGCCCGCCTCGGCCTGCGTTTGCAGCACCCAACCGTCGAACGGGGCGCTCACGCGAGTGAACCCCTGCGCCAACGCAGATTGCTTGGCGCCCGCACCAGCCTGATCGCGCCCCGCCTTGGCACTCTTTAATTGCGAGTCAGCCGTATCCAGCGCCGCCGCGCTGACAAAGCCTTTGCTTTGCAGATCACGGGTGCGATCAAACTGGGCTTGAGCGTTGCGCAACTCTGCCTGGGCCTGGGCCACTTGGGCTTGGCTGCGCTCGACGCCGGTGAGTGCCTCCCGATCGTCAATGGTGGCCAGCAATTGCCCCGCCTTCACTTTGTCGCCCGCCTTCACGAGCATCGAACCGATTCGACCTCCGGCCTGGGCGGAAATGATGCTTTGCTTGACGGGCTCAATGACACCGTCCAACTCAAAGCCGGCGCCCACGGACTGCACCTGCGCCGCCACAGTTGGCACCTGAATAGCGCCTTGGGCCGAAGCGGTGCCAGCCGCCATGGCACCCAGCAAAAATACGGCAGGCGACACACTTTGCGCGAGTCGCCAAGGTTTGAAGTGATCGAGTAAACGCATAGCCAGCCCTTTTTAATACTGCAATGAGTATATACACATACCCCCACCAGTACAAGAAGCACGACCACTATGTGATATTTTCAGCAGCTTTGACAGGGGGTGAAATGTTCGCGCTGCTACTATTAAGCGCGCTTTGTTACAGATGCGGGGCAAAACGCCGATATTGATTCTGACGACCCGTTTTCCGCTCACTCACTCCCGGATTCAGCCCATGTTCCACGCCACTCGAAATGCCGACGGGACGATTCAGTCCCTGAGTCGACAATCCTTGCCCAACAGTGAGTTGCTGGACGAGCAAAACCCGGAAGTCCAGCTTTTTCTGCACACCCGCTCGGTCGAACCGGCGCTGGATGCGTCGGACGCCGAGTTCGTGCGAGTGATTGAAGATCTGATTGACACCTTGATTCAAAAAAATGTGATCCGCCACACCGATTTGCCTGTCGCGGTTCAAAAGAAGTTGATGCTGCGAAAGGGCCTGCGCAACCGGATGCAAGGCTCGCTGGATCTGCTTGAGAGCGACCCTGGCGTTTTATAAATCTCCCGCGACATCCACACCTTCATTCAAGATGCCCGACATTTCTGCGACTCACCCCCCCCGAGCGAAACGCCAATCCGTGGCGAGTTGGCGAGCACAGCACTCACTTCGATCCGCTGCTGGACTGTGTGGTTGCCATCGCGCGAATTTATGGCATTGCCACCACGCCACAGGCACTCTCTGCAGGCTTGCCGCTGGAAGACAACCTGATCACCCCCGGGTTGTTGCCACGGGCAGCCGCTCGGGCAGAAATGACAGCCCGACTTGCCCGGCGATCACTGGACGAATTGCGGCCTGGCCTGTTGCCCGCCATCTTGCTCCTGAAGGACAAACAAGCTTGCTTGCTACTGGACTGGCTCCCCAATGGCGACGCCAGGGTCCGATTTCCTGAAAACGGGGAGTCTGCTGACACGCTGTCCAAAGAGGCGCTGGCAGATATTTATGCCGGAATCGTCTTCTTTGTTCGCCCCATCTTCAACTTTGACCCCAGAACACCTGATACAGGCCAGGTCAAATCGCGTCATTGGTTTTGGGGCGTGGTGCTGCAAAACTGGCGCCTCTACCGTGACAGTCTTCTGGCGGCCCTGCTGATCAACATATTTGCGCTTGGGATGCCGCTTTTCACCATGACGGTGTATGACCGGGTGGTTCCCAACCGCGCCGAAGAAACCCTCTGGGTGCTGGCAGTCGGCGTCTTGTTGATGGTCTTGTTTGACGCTGGCCTGCGCATTACACGCTCCTACATTCTGGATGTCGCAGGAAAACGGGTTGACGTGACCCTTTCCGCCAAGATCATGGAGCGTGTTTTGGGACTGCGCATGGCCGACCGGCCCGCCTCCGTGGGCTCGTTTGCAGCCAACCTCAGGGCCTTTGAGTCGGTTCGGGACTTTGTGGCGTCTGCCTCAATCACCACCATCATTGATTTGCCTTTTGTGATCCTGTTTTTCTTGGTCTTGGCGTGGATATCGCCATGGTTGTTACTACCCCCACTGGTATGCATTGTTATTTTGTTGGGCGCATCGCTGGTCGTTCAGCAAAAAATGCAGGAATTGGTCGACGTCACTCAGCGCGCCACGTCACAACGCAACGCCACACTGGTTGAAAGTCTGGTCGGCATCGAAACCATCAAATTCATGGTGGCGGAAAGCGGGTTTCAGCGCAAATGGGAGCACTCCACGGTTTTCCTGGCCCAAAACGGCACCAAGCTCAAGCTTCTGTCAGCCGTCATCATGAATCTGGCTCAAACCATGCAACAACTGGTGTCGGTCAGTGTGCTGGTGGTAGGCGTCTACCTGCTCATGGACAACCAGATCAGCATGGGCGCCATCATTGCGTCATCCATGCTGGCCGGCCGGGCCATGGCGCCGTTTGGCCAAGTGGCGGGTCTTTTGATGCAGTTTCACCATGCTAAAAATGGATTGGCGTCAGTCGAGCAGCACATGAAGACCGAACCGGAACGGGCCAAAGACGCCGCATTTCTGCACCGCGCATCCTTTCAAGGCACCATCGAATTCAAAAATGTCAGTTTCACCTACCCCGGCCAGCAACAAGGGGCACTCAGCAACGTTTCTTTCAAGATTGATGCGGGAGAAAAAGTTGCATTCATTGGACGGGTTGGCTCCGGCAAGTCAACCATTCAACGACTGATCCTGGGCTTGCATCAGCCCACCGAAGGCGCCATTCTGATTGACGGCATCGATATGCGCCAGATTGACCCGGCAGAGCTTCGCAGGGCAGCGGGCTTTGTTTCTCAAGACGTTAGCCTCTTTTACGGCACTTTAAAAGAAAATATCGCACTCGGCGCACCCTTTGCCAGCGACCAAGATATTCTGGCGGCGTCTGAATTGGCCGGTGTGACTGAATTTGCCAATCGACACCCCAGAGGGTTTGACATGGCCATTGGCGAGCGGGGTGAATCTTTGTCAGGAGGCCAACGTCAGGCGGTGGGCATTGCACGTGCCGTGCTCAATGACTCCCCGATTCTGCTTCTCGATGAGCCCAGCAGCGCCATGGATCACCAAAGCGAAGCCGCCCTGAAAGCGCGACTGACCCGGTTTACCGCAGGCAAGACGGTTGTGCTGGTCACCCATCGCACCTCTTTGCTGGACCTGATTGAACGAATGATTGTGATTGACAACGGTCAAATCATGGCCGACGGCCCCAAAGCCCAAGTGGTGGAAGCCCTGCAAAGCGGCAGAATCGGAAAGGCTTCTTGATGGAACCCACCTCCAAACCAGCGAGCACCTATCAATTGACCGGCAGGTTTTATCGACTGTGCTCAGGATTCATTGACCGTGTCCTGGGAACACTGAAGCACAAGCAGTCCGATGGGGATTTTGATGCCGACGCGGACTGGGCCATCGCTGAGCAAACCCCTAGCGGAGCGCGCATTTTGGTTTGGCTCAGCCTGTTTGCCGTCTTTTCTTTGATTATTTGGGCCGGGTTTGCGACTCTGGACGAGGTAACGCGAGGAGAAGGCAAAGTCATTCCATCCAGCCAGATTCAGATTCTGCAAAGCATGGATGGCGGAATCGTGTCCGAGATTCTGGTGCGCGAGGGTCAGGTCGTCAAAATGGGCGATTTGCTGCTCAAGGTTGATCCCACGCGAATGGTGTCATCCCTGCGGGAAAACCAGTCACAGTACATGGCGCTATTGGCCAAAGCAACCCGGTTGAGAGCCTTGTCGGACGGGTCCCGCTTCAACCCGCCAGCGGAAGTTGTCAAAGAGGCGCCTGAAATTGTGGCGCAGGAACGGGCGCTGTTCGAAGCCCGCCAGTCAGAGCTGGAGGCCGGCATTGGTGTGGCCCGTCAACAATCCTTGCAACGTGCTCAGGAACTTATCTCGGTCAAAGCCCGCCGCGAACAAGCCGCACAAAGCTACACATTGACAGCGCGAGAGCTTGAGATGACTCGCCCACTGGCCAAAACCGGTGCAATTTCAGATGTGGAACTGCTTCGATTGGAGCGCGAAGTCGCACGCTATCGGGGCGAGCGCGATAGTGCCAATTCAGACATTCCCAGACTGGAGTCGGCTGTCGCCGAAGCCAGCCGAAAAATGCAGGAAGTTGAACTCGCCTTCAGAAACACCGCCCGTTCAGAGCTGAGCGAAACCAACGCAAAAATCAATGCCCTGTCAGAGGGGAGCACAGCCCTGGAAGACAGGGTGAAACAGACAGATATTCGGTCACCCGTCAATGGCACGATCAAACAATTGAAGGTGAACACCATTGGTGGCGTGGTTCAACCCGGTAAAGATTTGATTGAAGTCGTCCCCTCAGATGACGCATTGATCCTTGAAGCCAGAGTCTCCCCAAGAGACATCGCGTTTCTGAGGCCAGGCCAAAAAGCATTGGTCAAATTCACCGCTTATGACTACGCGATTTATGGCGGATTGGAAGCGACGTTGAACAGCATCAGTGCCGACAGTGTGGTTGACGAAAAAGGGAACGCATTTTTCATGGTCAAGGTCAGTACCTTGGCCACGACGATTGGCCCGCAAAAATTCCCTATCATTCCAGGCATGGTGGCAGAGGTTGATATCCTCACCGGCAAGAAATCTGTGCTTACCTACCTGATGAAACCTATTCTGAGAGCCAAAGGCAAGGCACTGACCGAACGATGAGCTCACCACTGAAATCCATTTTGGTCAGTCATGACGCCGGACTCTTGGCTCATTGGAGAACAGCGCTCTCTGGTAGTCAAACGCTCGTCATGGACAACTTCAGGAGTCTGGAAAAACTCCGTGCCAGCCAAGACTGCCTGGTCTGGATTGACATGGCTTTGCCCGAACTGCCCAACTGGGGCGACTTGCGCTGGGCCAGACTGTTCAGTGATCAAAAGGTAAGGTTGATCGCCACAAGCTCCGCCCCCGCCGACAACGACGCAATACACGCACTGGACGCCGGTTGCGCCGGGTTCTGCCACGCTTTCTCCGACGCCGACACATTGCGTCAAGTAAGACAAGTGGTGGAAGCGGGACATATTTGGATCGGTAAAACGCTCATGCGTCGCCTCATCCACAGTGCGGAAAGTGCGGCGCAAATCAAACCCCAGGTCGATTTGCAATGGGCGGAAAATCTGACCCTTCGGGAAAAAGAGATCGCTCTGCTGGCTGCCAATGGCGCATCCAATCAAAAAATTGCGCAAGACTGCCAAATTTCAGAGCGAACGGTCAAAGCGCACCTTGGCGCCACATTTGAAAAACTGAATGTCACGGACCGCCTTCAATTGGCGTTGCGCGTGCACGGCATTCACTAGGCACCACATCAACAACCTGTACCTGAGGACAATAGCCAACGGCCAAACAAAGCTCTAAATTCAGTGAATCTACCTTTACTGCATTCTGGAGCTCCCTCATGGCCAACAATCAAGTCTCAGCACAAGCACGTGGCATCGTCGTAATCTTGCAAGGCAAGGCTTGGGTGGTCAATGCAGAAGGTGTCCGCAAGGCGCTGCAGGTAGGCGACGAAGTGCAAGAAGGCCAGACGGTCATCACCGAAGACGGCGCCCGGCTTGAGTTGGCACTGCCTAACGGACAACCCTTGGTCGTGGCATCAGGCAGGGAACTGTTGATTGAAGGCAATCTCCTTGGCACAGACCCAACGGACAACACTGACGCGGCGATTGCCGACTTGAACAGCGGCGCCGCCCAGATTGCAAGAACACTGGCTGGTACGGGGGATCTCTCTCTGGAACTTGACCCCACGGCAGCAGGCCTCGCAGGCGGTCAAACTAGCGAAGCACATAGCTTCGTCCGGATTTTGCGCATTGAAGAAAACCTTTCACCGCTGTCACTGGACCGGGCGGGTGAACAAGGTGACAACAATCAAATTTTCCTCAATGGATCGGAGCAAGCAGCAACCGGCAATATCACCGACACGACACCCTCCATCGCCATCACTGACATGAATGGCGCCGCAGCTGGTCTGGTCACGGTCAACGAATCAGCGTTACCCACTGGTACGAATCCCACCAGCACAGCGGAATCGGTTGACGGCACCATTGTGATCAGCGCTGCCAAAGGACTAGACAGTATTGATTTCGGCGCGACCACAGTCACACTGGCTCAACTCAACGGATTGGGCGCCGCGCCAGTCACCATCGCCTCCCCTGATGGAACAATAACGCTCACCGACTACAACCCAGTAACCGGAACAATCAGCTACACCTACACCATCGCCGCGGCTCAGACTGGACCAAACGCGGCCAGCACCAGCGTCGCCGACACACTCACCGTCACAGTGCGCGATGCAGGTGGCTTCACTGCCGCGGCCATTTTTACAGCCACCATCCTGGACGATGCGCCCATTGCACGAGATGACACAAACAGCATTACGGAAGATGCGCTTCCGGACACGATCAGCGGCAACGTCTTTACCAATGACTCCATTGGAGCGGACACTCTTAGCAACCCGATCGCAGCGACTGCGGGAACAATCAACCTGCTCTACGGCACCCTCAACCTGACGTCCGCGGGGAACTATGTTTACACACTGAATAACGCCAACGCAACAGTCAATGCTTTGACTCCCGGCATGAGTCTTGTTGACACATATACCTACACGTTGACAGACAAGGACGGCGATTCGACCACAGCGACGCTACGTATCACCATCAATGGCACCAACGACGCGCCTGTGATCACCAATGCCGCCGCCGCTTTGCTGGGCACCGTGGTTGAGGCCGGCAACCTGGATGACGGCACTGCCGTGACCGGCACCACCTCGGCCACCGGCACCCTCTCGGCCAGCGATGTCGACTCCGGCGCCACTCAGACTTGGACGCTGCAAGGTACCCCCAGCACGACCTATGGCTCCATGGCCCTGGTCGGCAGCAAGTGGACCTACACCATCGACAATTCTTTGGCCACCACCCAGGCACTCAAAGAAGGTCAGAGCGTTACTCAGACCTACACCGTGCGGGTGACTGATGATTTTGGTGCTTACAAGGACCAGACGGTCACGATCACCATCAATGGCACCAACGATGCGCCTGTGATCACCAATGCCGCAGCCGCTTTGCTGGGCACCGTGGTTGAGGCCGGCAACCTGGATGACGGCACTGCCGTGACCGGTACCACCTCGGCCACCGGCACTCTCTCGGCCAGCGATGTCGACTCCGGCGCCACTCAGACTTGGACGCTGCAAGGTACCCCCAGCACGACCTATGGCTCCATGGCCCTGGTCGGCAGCAAGTGGACCTACACCATCGACAATTCTTTGGCCACCACCCAGGCACTCAAAGAAGGTCAGAGCGTTACTCAGACCTACACCGTGCGGGTGACTGATGATTTTGGTGCTTACAAGGACCAGACGGTCACGATCACCATCAATGGCACCAACGATGCGCCTGTGATCACCAATGCCGCAGCCGCTTTGCTGGGCACCGTGGTTGAGGCCGGCAACCTGGATGACGGCACTGCCGTGACCGGTACCACCTCGGCCACCGGCACTCTCTCGGCCAGCGATGTCGACTCCGGCGCCACTCAGACTTGGACGCTGCAAGGTACCCCCAGCACGACCTATGGCTCCATGGCCCTGGTCGGCAGCAAGTGGACCTACACCATCGACAATTCTTTGGCCACCACCCAGGCACTCAAAGAAGGTCAGAGCGTTACTCAGACCTACACCGTGCGGGTGACTGATGATTTTGGTGCTTACAAGGACCAGACGGTCACGATCACCATCAATGGCACCAACGATGCGCCTGTGATCACCAATGCCGCAGCCGCTTTGCTGGGCACCGTGGTTGAGGCCGGCAACCTGGATGACGGCACTGCCGTGACCGGTACCACCTCGGCCACCGGCACTCTCTCGGCCAGCGATGTCGACTCCGGCGCCACTCAGACTTGGACGCTGCAAGGTACCCCCAGCACGACCTATGGCTCCATGGCCCTGGTCGGCAGCAAGTGGACCTACACCATCGACAATTCTTTGGCCACCACCCAGGCACTCAAAGAAGGTCAGAGCGTTACTCAGACCTACACCGTGCGGGTGACTGATGATTTTGGTGCTTACAAGGACCAGACGGTCACGATCACCATCAATGGCACCAACGACAAGCCGGTCGCGATCGGATCGAACGCCACAGGTCTTGAGGACGCGGCGTCGATTCCCGTCATCTTGCAAGGAACCGACGTCGATGGAACGGTGGCAAGCTTTAACCTGTCTTCACTCCCCACAAACGGGGCACTTTACCTGGATGCCGCACTCACCATCCTGGTTACGACAGGAACAGACATTGCGGCAACTGGCAACAGCTTGACGCTTTACTTCAAACCTGCAGCCGATTTCAACAGTGGTTCGCTGAGTGGGTCCATTACCCCTAGCTTTAACTTCACGGCCACAGACAATAACGGTGCGGTATCCAACGTCGCTACCGACACTATCACTGTCACAGCCGTGTCTGATGGTGCACCCACCGCAGTCAATGACGGGTTCAAAACACTCGCGGGCACGCCAATCACGTTCACACGGGCACAGCTGCTTGCCAATGACAGCTTGCTGGATCACGCAACCATTTCGTCGACCGGTGCACTGCCAACTGGGCTGACTTACAACTCAGCGACTCAAACCTATACCTACGCACCGCTCACTGCAGGATCTGGTTCATTCACCTACACGATCACCGATGACGACGGTCAGACAAGTACAGCGACAGTAAGCCTCAACGCCTACAGCTCAACCACGGACCTGGCAACGGTTTATGAATCAGCACTGTCAACTGGCTCCGGGACCGGCGTGAGTACCGTCACAGGCAATTTGTTTACAAATGATGCCGGGCTGACTGGCAACATCACGTCGATCTCGGGCGGCACATCGACGCTGTCCGGAAACACTTATACGGTTACGACAAGTTATGGGACTCTGGTCGTTGACCGAACCACCGGCGCTTACACGTACACGCTGAGCGCGGCAGTGGATAACGACAGTGCGACTGGCGCAACCACCACCGAGTTGCTGCAAACCTTCACGTATGCCAGAACTGGTGGAAGCGCCAACTTGCTCGTCACCATCATCGATGACGTTCCCTCCGCGCAAAACCACATTATTGAAATTCCCCAAGCCAGTGCGCTCACCAACTACAACTTGGTTTTGATGCTGGACGTATCAGGCAGCATGACCGCCACCAACTCCGGCGGCGCCGTTCGCTTGGTTGACGCCAATGGAAACGTGACGATCAGCACTCGTCTGGAGGCATCCAAGCAAGCCATGATTGACATGGTGACCAAATACTTCAATGAATCAGCCAGTGTGTCTGTCAAAGTGGGCTATTTCTCCGCTAGCGCCACCGCCGGAACAACGAGCTTGACCACCCTTAGTTCGGTCATCGCTGCGATCAACGCCATTCCAGCTTCAGGCGGAAACACCAACTATGAGGATGCGCTTTACAAAATTCAGGACATGTTCGGCGTTGTTGACACGAGTAAAACCAACGTCACCTACTTCATTTCAGATGGCGTTCCCACTGTTCAGGTTGGCTCCGGATCCGGGACTACAAGTCCTGCAACAGAAACCAATGGCACCAGCAACCCTGTCAGTTACGCGCAATTTCTGGCGAACAATCCGTCAGTCCTGTCTTACTCGATTGGCATCGGTGGTGGCATCAGCAACACAGCGCCACTTGACAGCATCCACAATGTCGACGCGGACGCCAGTAATGTCAAAGACCCCGCCATTCTCGTCAATGACTTGAACCAGTTGTCGACAGCGTTGACTTCAACGATCCCCAGTACGTTCGGCGGCAATATTGGAACAAATGGCCGCAATCCGTTCGTCAACATTGGTGCGGATGGTGGATTTGTTCAGCACATCGACTTGTTGCTTGACAGCAATGATGCCGACACTGCACCGGACAGCATTGTCAGATTTACGTTCAATGGCTCTAATCAAATCACCTATGACAACTTCTTCCTGACCGGCACCCACACCACGGTCACAGTCACAGGCACGATGCTGACGCTGAACTCCGCTCTTGGGTTTACCAAAGGGCTTGCTGGTGTTCAATTTCGCAACCGGCGACTACTCGTATTACTCACAGGGTGCCGCCACCAATGGCGATCAATTCGACATCGCCTTCACCGTTCAAGACAATGACGGGGATACGGCCAATGCCATTGAAACCATCAAGATCATCAACGGCAAGCCCGTTGCCTACGAGGACAGGGATACCCTGCTGCCGAAAAACACCTTCTTCGACGGCAATGTCATCACCGGGACCAGTACTGATGGCGCCAACCAAGCCGTCACTGTATTTGGGGCGGGAGCAGGCGCAGACAACATTGTTGACAACGCCAAAATTACATCGATTGTTTTCAATGGCGCCACGTTCAACCTCTCTGTTGTAAGTTCTGGCACCTTGGGTGGCGGCACCTACACAGTCAATGCGGCCAAGGAGCTCACCTGGACAAGCTCCAGCGATTCAACAAACACGCTGGTATTCCACAGTGACGGCTATTACAAATACACGCCGCCTTCTTCGCAAACTGCCGAGCCAACCCAAGGCAGTTCGAAAACAGTGAGTTTTGATACTGCGGCGCTGGTGTCTGCTGGGGGCTTGACTCTGCAAGGAGTCACACGCACCGGGAATGTGAATGCCCCAGATGGCACAGTGGATTACTCCAGCAGCGGTGTGGGCGTCACAGGGGGGGGGAATTCGAACACTCGGGTCGACAACCTCGAAACCCTGATCATCAAATTCAATGCGGCAACCTATGCATACGGCGTTCAGAATGTCAGCCTGAATATCAATAGCGCCTCCAGCAACTTGAACTCAGGTACAGCTATTGCTGTTAGCGTTTATGACATTCTGGGCAATTTACTGGGGCAGGTTGCGATTACTTCGGAAGGCGTCGTTGCGTTGCCAAGTAACTGGAGCAACATTGGCTCGATTTTGATTGAGCCCAACAGCAATGCTCAAGTTCTCATCGATGACGTTCGCTTTAACGCGGTCAACCTCAACACCTCGGCCGCGTTGATTCCAGACACGATCATCAGTTACACATTGACCGATGATCAGGGTGACACCTCCTCTGCCAATTTGACGCTGCATATCGTCACCAACGAGATTCAGGGCTCTACCGGCAATGACACCATTACCGGCACTGCTGCCAATGACGCCATTGAAGGCTTTGCCGGGAACGATACGATTTATGGCGGCGCCGGCAACGACATCATCAAAGGCGGTGCTGGAGACGACAAGCTCTACGGCGACGCTGGAGATGACCAGATCTATGGTGGCGACGGCAACGACACCATTTATGGCGGCACGGGTAATGACTTGATCTCTGGCGATGCCGGGAACGACATCCTTTACGGCGAAGCTGGCAATGACACCCTTCGGGGCGGGGCAGGCAATGACGTGCTGGATGGCGGCGCTGGCAACGACGTCCTATACGGTGGCGCTGGCAACGACACCCTCACAGGCGGCCTGGGATCAGACACGTTCAAATGGGAGCTGGCGGATATCGGATCCAAAGGATCTCCAGCGAGCGACACGATCACGGACTTTGACGTAGCGTCAGTTGCTTCAGGCGGTGACGCTCTTGACTTGCGGGACTTGCTGACCGGAGAGAACCACCTTGTGGGGACAGGCAACCTGGCGAGCTACCTCCACTTTGAAAAATCTGGTGCGAATACGGTGATCCACGTGAGCAGCACTGGAGATTTTGCTGCTGGCTTTGATGCCACGAAGGAGGTGCAAACCATTACGCTGAACGGCGTCGATCTGGTGGGCTCACTCAGCAACGATCAACAAGTTATTCAGAGCTTGCTGAACAACAACAAGTTGATCGTTGATTAATCACCAGCGTCTCTGGAGCAGCCCGATGCCAACGCATTGGGCTGCTCATCTCAGTGCAAGATACGACTCAAATACGGACAGCAGGGCCGGTGGCCCCGTCAAAGCCTAAAGCCATGAGTGCATCCAACTCCGGCTGAGTTGTCACGCCTTCTGCAATCACCACAAGATCGATGTTGTGGGCAATGCTGGCCAGCCCCTTCAGGAATGCGGAATTCCCCGGATTTTGATCAAGTTGATTGACAAAACTGGCGTCCACTTTCAAATAGTTCAGGCCAATGTTGTGCAGCAAGCCAACCTGGCTGAACTGGTGGCCGAAGTGCTCCAACCCAATCTTGCAACCACGCGCATTGAGCGCCAAACACAGGCGTCGAAACGGCACAAGAAATTTGAGCGCACCGCCCTCTGCCACCTCCAGCCATAACCTGGGGACGAGTTTTGGCTGAGCATCAAGCAAACGGAGCAATTTCGCCTCGAAAGCATCATCCCCCAAAGAGCTCGCGGAAAGGTTGACTGCCAGCCCTGGCAACAGAGGGTCACGCGCGAGGGTCTCCAACCCCAGCCGGACGGCAACCAAGTCGACCAATGACGTCATACGAAGCCGTTCGACGACAGGCATAAAGCGCCCGGCGGGCAACCAAGGGCCACCCTCGTCCAACTTGATACGCAGCATGTTCTCGCTGTGCCATAGCTTGCCGCCTTCATCAACGACCGGGAAAGACACCAGTCGCACCCAGCCTCTTTCCAAAGCGCGATGGATCATCGCAGCCCACTGCTCAGTCGACTTCGGCAAATTGTTCACGGGGTTCGATGGTGCAACACCGACTTTGCTCGCTCCGCCCATCTGCGCGGCGGCCAGTGTCAGGTCCACGCGAGCCAACACTTCGTCCAATTCAGCGCCCTGGTCAAAGTGCCCCATGGCAATCCAGGCAGCAGCCTCGTTACCGACATAAGGCGCCGCCAACTGGGTGAGTTTTCGCAACAACTGATCAGCCAACTCGACGGCATCTCCGTCACCGGTTAACAACACCGAGAAGTCGGCACCATTGAGCCGGGCAGCCAAACCACCACCCGCAGACAAGGTGCACTCGCCAACAGCAGCACCTGCGCACCGCAAAAAATCGTCCGTTGCAGCTCGACCCAGCCGACGGTTGATGCCAGCCAAGTCAACCAATCGAACTAAAAGCAGAGTTCCCCCAGAGGCGTCCTCTGCGGCCAACGACTGTTGCAGCCCGGCCATGAATCGCGCCCGATTGGACAGGCCCGTCAACTCATCACAATTGGCTTCACGACGCACCACCTCCAGCCGCGCAGCCTCCTCGTCGAACATTGTTTTGAGTCGTCCAACGGTGGTGTTCATCGCAACAGCCAATTGGCGAAGTTCGGGAACGGTGGGTTCCTCGATCGTGACAAAGCGTCGCTCAGCAATGGCTTTGGCCTGTCCAACGACTGCATTCAACGGTTGGCGCAGTCGCCGCAATACCAAAGTGCCAAGATAGCCACCCACAAGACCTGCCAAAGTAAGGGCGATTGCCATTTCGTAAGCGGAACTCCAGAGGGCGGAATAGGCAAACTTGCTGTGGCTTGCCAAGCTCACGGTTCCCACCTGGTTCCAACCATTGCTGATTTGCGCTCTCCCCGACTCCGCTCGAATGGGCAGCATCCACACAAACCATGTTGGTGCGCCCACGTCGCCTACCGCCGCTGTCTTGTCAACAATGGGCTCCCCCGACGGCCCCGTGACACGGATCCACTCATAGTGCCCCCCATCAAATAGTGAGGCCACAGTGAGTTCAACCATCGTTGCGTCCGGACTGCTGGCACTGAGCGCCAAGGCCAATGCCGTGGCGTTGTCGGTGTTCTTGATCGTCAATTGGGACTCCAAGTAGCCCCGTGCGCTGAGCAGCGACGCGAGCAACCCTCCTCCCAATGCAAGCAACATGCTCGTAATAATGGCCAGCCAAAGTTGACGGTACATCGACATAGTTCTAAATCCTCAATCAAACATGCTCAGTCAAACCCTTCCAAGCGGGCCCGCCTTAGCAGGTCCTCCCATCGGGAAAGCCGCCCAACGCCACCAATCTTGACTTCTGTCTTCCCCGGCGCGCCGGTAAAGAGTCCTTCTTGATCAAAACTAAACACTGGAATCAAATCAGGGCGGCGAGACGCAGGTCGAATATCGCCGATGAGGTTATCCAAAACCAAAGGCTCGGCGTCTGGCTGAGCGTAATAAGCCAACACCATATGTGCTTGAGCGGTGGCTCCGCTGCCCGTACCGGTCCGGGCCCGCACATAAATCAAACGAAGTCGTTCGGATGCAAGACCCAACTGGCGCAGCGTGAAATACTTGCCAATAACAAAGTCTTCGCAATCTCCGCGCCCCATCCCCAATGTTTCTGCCGGCGTAGCCCAGTAATCTGGTTGATTCCAAATCGCAATATCGTCGTCAAACACAATTTGTCGGTTAAAGAAATCGTTGACCCGAGCCAGGCGCTCCAGCTCTGTGCCCTCATTTCCTGTCAACACGAGCCGTCGCCAGTTTTGAAAGCGCAGTGCGGCTGGCGCCCCCCCTCGCTGGGTCACCAGCTCCAGGATTCGATCAAAATTGGGCGCAGAAAGGGAGCTTGAAACCAGGAGCAACACGCTGGCTGCACCAAGCAGGCAAGCTTTACCCCAGTCTCGCACCTCCCTTAACTGGAACCAATGTTGAAAGTGTCGAGCGATCAAATTAAGGGGCAATTAGTTTCAGAGGCTGAAATCAAATAGGTCAATCGTGAAATATGCCCTATGTTTCAATTAGTTACTTATTTTGACGCTTTTATACTCACAAAGCTAAAATTCAGGACTGGCCGCGTGCGTCATGTGACGCCTTTGCACTTGGGGCCAATGAAAATCATTGAGACGAAACAGCATGATCTTAAAGCCATACCTACTTGCATTCTCCGTCATCGGATTCACGGCTGGAAGTAGTTTCGCCCAAACTCCAGCCAATCTGAGAGACGCGGTTGAACGGGCCGTTCTGCAAAATCCAGAGGTTAAGTTCAAGTTTCAAAATCTCGAAGCGAGCCGTAGCGAGCAAGACGCCGCCAAAGGCGGCTGGCGCCCTCGCATCGACCTTGAGGCATCCGTGGGGCCAGAGACTTACTCCACACCAAGCACCTCGTCAGCCTATAACGGGTCGTCGGCCACGATCCAATTGCGACAAACCCTGTTTGACGGCAATGCAACCAACAACGACGTTCGTCGACTGGGTCACAACCGTCTGGTGGCGTATTACGACTTGCTCGCCTCATCCGACGCTATCGCTGAAGAAACAGCCCGGGCCTATTTGGACGTTCAGCGCTACCGGGAATCGCTGGCACTGGCCAAGGACAACTACGCCACCCATGCGGATGTTCACCAGAAAATAGAAAGTCGCGTCACGGCAGGTGTCGGACGCCGCGTCGATCTGGAGCAGGCATCGGGTCGTTTGGCATTGGCGGAGTCCAACTGGCTGACTGAGGCAAGCAACTTGCACGATGTCACCGCACGCTACCAACGCTTGACCGGCGCCATGCCCGCCGACAATCTGCCTCCGTCGCCCGCCGTGGACAAATTCTTGCCCACGCGCGCCAGCCTGCTGACCGATGCAATCTCGCAAAGCCCCACATTCCTGGGTGCTGTCTCCACCATTCGGGCCTACCGCGCTGACGCAGACTTGCGCCGCTCCGCCCACTCACCCAAACTGGAACTGCGCGCGAGCCAAACGGTTGAAAACAACCAAAGCGGCGTCACAGGCAGTTACCAAAACAGCGCCATTCAGTTGGTCTTGAATTACAACCTCTACAACGGTGGCGCAGACACGGCACGCGTGAACCAATACGTGTCCAAACTGAACGCGGCCTATGACTTGCGAGACAAAGCCTGTCGCGACGTGCGCCAAACAGTCCAGATTGCCTATAACGATGTGGGCCGCTTGACACAGCAATTGATCTTCTTGGGACAACACGAGCTCTCCACGGCCAAAGCCCGGGAAGCCTATCGCCAACAGTTCGACATTGGACAGCGCTCGCTGCTCGACTTGCTTGACACTGAAAACGAGCTTTACCAAGCACGCAGGGCCCTGACCAACGCCGAACATGATTTGCGGTTGGCGAAGTTTCGGGTACTTGGCGCCTCCGGCACGCTGCTGGGCGCCCTGGATCTGCGGCCCCTGGCCGATAGCGCCCCCCCTGAGGCGGGCGGCCATGCGGAGGATGACGGCCTGATGCGTTGCAGCACTGAGTTGCCCGCCATGGTGGCACTGGACAAACCGGCGCTTGCCAAGGCCGAGGTTGCGCCAGTGCTAGCCGTGGCGCCTGCCCCAGCCCCACGTGCCCCGGACAACTGCCAAAAACTCACCGCAGCAGTAGACGATTGGGTGGGCGCATGGAACCGCAAGGACAGCCCAGCCTACTTGCGCGCCTACAGTGACTCATTTGTCCCAGCCCTCGGCATGAGCCGGCCTGCCTGGGAGGCATTCCGCAAGAAGCGCCTGGACAAGCAAGGCAACCTGAGCGCCAACCTGAAGGACGTTCGCCCCACCAACTGCGATAACAAAACCGCGGAAGTCATGTTTACGCAGGAGTATGGCTCGGTGGACTACAAAGATGTCGTTCAAAAGACGCTGGCATTTGAAATGATCAACGGCGCGTGGCGAATCACGCGTGAAACCGTGACACAGGGAAAAACTTTCTAAGTCACACTCTCGGATCGCCAGATACAAATGGCCTGCCGCAATCAAGCGGCAGGCCATTTTTTCTGGCGGTCATAAAAAGCCCGCGGTAAATGACCAGCGGCCTTAGGAGTTAAAATCTTTACAGAGATACATAGTCTTTCTGAGGCTCATCTTAAAAAGGAATATCGTCATCCATATCATCAAAACCGCTGGCAGGACGCGCTTGCGCGGGTGCTTGACGCACGGCGGGTGCTGCAGCAACAGGCCGGGACGCTGGTGCAGGACGGGAGTAACGCCGCCACCGCCACCGCCAGCATTGCCACCGCCATAACCCTCATCGCTGCCCGACGGCTCGCCCATGCCTTCACGACCACCCAACATCTGCATTTCATTGGCCACAATGTCGGTGGCGTACTTCTCAATGCCATCCTTGTCGGTGTACTTGCGGGTCTTCAAACGCCCTTCGACGTAAACCGGACGACCCTTTTTGAGGTATTGACCCACAATTTCAGCCAGTTTGCCAAAGAAGGTGACGCGGTGCCACTCGGTCTCTTCGACCATGTTGCCGTCTTTGCCTTTGTACTTGCTGCTGGTGGCGATGGTGATATTCGCAACCGGGTCGCCACTGGGCAGATACCGAATCTCGGGATCGCGGCCCAAGTTGCCGACCAGAATGACTTTGTTGACTGATGCCATGATTTGAAACTCCTGAATTTGATTGATTATCCTGCGTTTGGCGCCAGCGTCGACACGCTGCTCGGTGCCCGCATGGGCCAAGCCACCAGCAGCCAGAGACACATGGCCACGGCACACGCCGTGAACAAGCCCTGGGCGCCCGTGTGCTTGATCAGCCAACCGCCCGTCACGCCCCCCACAAAAAAGCCCAGCGACTGCAGGGTGTTGTAAACCCCCATGGCCGCACCTCGTGCGTGGGCAGGCGCCACCCTCGAGGCCATACTGGGCTGACTGGCCTCCAGCACGTTAAAGCCGCAAAAGAACACAAACAACAAGACCCCCAGAACGCCAATGCCCGGTGCGCTTGTTGAGGCCAGTAGCAGGCCAAACTGAACCGCTGTCGTCAACCCAATCGCGGTCAAAAAGACAGCGCGCAAGTAGCCCCGCTTCTCAAGCGGGAACAAGGTCATGCCCATCACCAAGAAGGAGGTCAAAACGGCAGGCAGATAGACCCACCAATGGTGCTCCCGGGGCAAACCAGCGTCCACCAGCATCGCAGGCACGGCCATCCACATGGCGAGTTGCACCGCGTGCAAGATGAAAACACCCAAATTCAACCGAAGCAGCGCGGGCAGGCGCAAGACCTCCATCAAACGACCGCGCGGCACATTCTTGTGCTGAATTGGCTCAGGAGGCACCCACCAGATCATCACCGCCACGCCGACCAAGGCCAGCCCCCCGTCAGGGCGAACAAGCCACCCAAACCGATGTGCGAGACCAGCAGCGGGGCGATGACCAGCGAGAGGGCAAACATCAGGCCAATGCTGGCGCCCACCAAGGCCATGGACTTGGTCCGTACCTCGTCGCGGGTTTGATCGGCCAGCAGCGCCGTGACGGCGGCCGACACGGCGCCCGCGCCTTGCAAGGCCCGGCCAATGGCCAGCCAAGTCAGGCTGGGCGCCCAAGCGGCGACAAAACTGCCGGCCGCAAACACCAAGAGGCCAAACACAATCACCCGCTTGCGCCCCAGGCGGTCGGATGCCATGCCAAAAGGAAACTGTAAAAAGGCCTGCGTCAGACCATAAATGCCCATGGCCAAGCCAATCAAGGCGGGGTCATTGCCACCGGGGTATTTCGCGGCCTCAATGGCGAACACGGGCAGAATCAAAAACAGGCCCAACATGCGCAGGGCAAAGATGCTGGCCAGAGAAAAGCTGGACTGGCGCTCGGTTGCAGTCATTGCACTGGCAACAACTGGCTTTCCACCTTTTGACAGGGGTTCAACTTTAGGCACGAAAGGGGTCTCCCAACTCACAAAACCACGGGGGCGGCGAACTCAAAACTGAATTGTCCCTGATCTCATCACCCTGGACGAACACAAACAAGCCAAACCGCCCGTCTTTCACTATCATGGCAGGTTTACCTGAGCGGCAATCACCTTGAACACCCCCACTGACGGCACTTACCTCGCCCGCGCTTTGCAGCAGCAGAACATCAGCATTC
Source organism: uncultured beta proteobacterium (assembly GCA_963781205.1). Lineage (GTDB taxonomy): Bacteria > Pseudomonadota > Gammaproteobacteria > Burkholderiales > Burkholderiaceae_C > Rhodoferax. The sequence goes on from CAWAFG010000040.1 coordinate 71,891, forward strand.
GGGGGGCACGCACGCACAACCTCAAAAACATTGACCTCGATATTCCGCGCAACCAGTTGGTGGTGATCACGGGCTTGAGCGGGTCGGGCAAGTCCAGCCTGGCGTTTGACACCTTGTACGCTGAAGGGCAGCGGCGGTATGTGGAGAGCCTGTCCACCTACGCCCGCCAGTTTTTGCAACTGATGGACAAGCCGGATGTGGACTTGATTGAGGGCCTGAGCCCGGCCATCTCCATCGAGCAAAAAGCCACCTCGCACAACCCCCGCTCTACCGTTGGCACGGTGACTGAAATTCACGACTACCTGCGCCTGCTGTTTGCCCGCGCCGGAACGCCGTTTTGCCCAGACCATGGCCTGGCGCTGCAGGCGCAAACCGTGAGTCAAATGGTGGATGCGGTGCTGGCTTTGCCTGAAGACACGCGTTTGATGATTCTGGCGCCACTGGCGCGCGAGAAAAAAGGCGAGTTTCTGGATGTGTTCGCCAGCATGCAAGCCCAAGGCTATGTGCGCTTTCGGGTCAACGGCCAGATTTTTGAGTACGAAGACTTACCCGCCCTCAAAAAGACCGAAAAACATGACATTGACGTCGTGATCGACCGCGTCAAAGTTCGGGCCGAGACCGACCCACTTGGCAAAGACCAGCTCCGCCAGCGCCTCGCGGAAAGCTTTGAGGCCGCCCTGCGGGTGGCCAATGGCCGCGCCATTGCCAGCGAGATGGCTATCGAAATTGATAGCGCCTCCCGCATATCGAATAAGGGCTACAGCCCGAAAGAGCACTTATTTAACGCCAAGTTCTCTTGCCCGGTGTGCAGCTACTCGATCAGTGAACTGGAACCCCGCCTGTTTTCGTTCAACTCGCCGGTGGGCGCTTGCCCCAGTTGTGACGGTCTGGGGCACCAAGACTTTTTTGACCCGACTCGCGTGGTCGCCTTTCCGTCACTGAGTCTGGCCAGTGGCGCCATCAAGGGTTGGGACCGGCGCAACGGCTACTACTTTGCCCTGCTGGAAAGTTTGGCCAAGCACTACCAGTTTGACATTGAACAGGCCTTTGAGTCGTTGCCTGCTGCGGTGCAGCAAGCGGTGCTACAGGGCTCGGGCGAGGAAGAAATCAAGTTCAGCTACGTGATGGACTCCGGCCTGTCGCAGGGCAAGAAGGTGAGCAAGAAGCACCCGTTTGAGGGCATCATCCCGAACATGCAGCGGCGCTACAAGGAAACCGACTCTGCCCTGGTGCGGGAAGACCTGTCTCGCTACCGAAGCACACAAGCCTGCACCGAGTGCGGCGGCTCGCGCTTGCGCCGCGAGGCCCGGCACGTCAAGGTCGGAGAAGGCGCGCAAGCCCGTGCCATTTTTGAGTTGAGCCACATCACGCTGGCCGAGAGTTTTGAGTACTTCAACACCCTGCACATGAGCGGCGCCAAAGGCGAAATTGCCGCCAAAGTGGTGCGAGAGATTGGCTTGCGACTGAAGTTTTTGAACGACGTGGGCCTGAACTACCTGAGCCTGGACCGCAGCGCAGAGACGCTCAGCGGCGGCGAGTCTCAGCGCATTCGGCTGGCCTCCCAAATTGGCTCGGGCCTGACGGGCGTGATGTACGTGCTGGACGAGCCCAGCATTGGCCTGCATCAGCGCGACAACGATCGCCTGATCGACACCCTGAAGCACCTGCGTGACATTGGCAACAGCGTGTTGGTGGTGGAGCACGACGAGGACATGATTCGCGCCGCCGACCATGTGATCGACATGGGCCCCGGCGCCGGCGTACACGGAGGTCGGGTGATGGCCCAAGGCACGTTTGCACAGGTGCAAGCCAACCCGAACTCACTCACCGGGCAGTACCTCGCCGGTACGCTGGAAATTGCCGTTCCCAGCCGGCGCACCCCCTGGTTGCCGGTCACGCAAGCGGCCGATGCCGACAAATTCAAACCCTCCCGTTTCGCCCCCAGCCCCGCCGCCCAGCGCCGCGCCGCGCGGGAGGCGAACCATCTGGCGACCCAGGGCGACTTGCAAGCCCTGCGCGTGATTGGTGCCAGCGGCCACAACCTGCGAGACGTGCATGTCGAGTTTCCGGTGGGCCTGTTCACCTGCGTCACCGGGGTGTCTGGCTCTGGCAAATCGACGCTGGTGAACGACACCTTGTACGCCGCCGTGGCGCGCACGCTGTATCGCGCGCATGAGGAACCGGCAGAGCACGAAGCCATTGAAGGCATTGAGTACTTTGACAAGGTCATCAACGTGGACCAGTCCCCCATTGGCCGCACCCCGCGCTCCAACCCGGCCACCTACACCGGCCTGTTCACCCCGATTCGCGAACTCATGGCCGAAGTGCCCATGGCCCGCGAGCGCGGCTACGGCCCCGGCCGCTTCAGCTTCAACGTGGCCGGCGGGCGCTGCGAGGCTTGCCAAGGCGACGGCATGGTGAAGGTGGAGATGCACTTTCTGCCCGACGTGTACGTGCCCTGCGACGTATGCACCGGCATGCGCTACAACCGGGAAACCCTGGAGGTGCTCTACAAGGGCAAAAATATCGCCCAGATTCTGGAGCTCACGGTGGAAGCGGCGCACGAGTTCTTCAAGGCGGTGCCCACCATTGCCCGCAAGCTGCACACCCTGCTGGATGTGGGCCTGAGCTACATCCGCCTGGGGCAGTCGGCGACCACGCTGTCTGGCGGCGAAGCCCAACGCGTCAAGCTGGCGCTGGAACTCTCCAAGCGGGATACGGGCCGCACGCTGTACATCCTGGATGAACCCACCACCGGCCTGCACTTTGCCGACATTGACCTGCTTCTGCGAGTCTTGCACCAGCTGAGAGACGCCGGCAACACGATTGTGGTGATCGAGCACAACCTGGATGTCATCAAAACCGCAGACTGGTTGATTGACATGGGCCCGGAAGGTGGCAGCGGCGGCGGCCAGGTGGTGGGCGTAGGCACACCAGAAGACTTGGCCGCCAACCCGGCCAGCCACACCGGGCGCTATTTGAAACGCTTGCTCTCCCTGTAGCCGCCGATCAGATCGCCAGTGCCTGAGCGGCTTGGTGATCGCGGAAAAACGCCTCAAACTGCTCCGCCGGCAAGGGGCGGCTGTAGAGGTAGCCTTGCACCTCATCACAACCTTGCTCCCGTAGAAACGCCAACTGGCCGGGCGTTTCTACGCCCTCGGCGATGCTGCGAAAACCCAGACTGCGCGCCAAGGCAATGATGGCAACCACGATGGCCTTGTCATCCGGGTCCACGGTGATGTCGCGCACAAAGGTTTGGTCAATTTTCAACTTGTAAGCGGAGAAGCGCTTGAGGTAGCTCAAGGACGAATAACCGGTGCCGAAATCGTCAATCGACACCCGCACACCGCGTTGCGTCAGCCGCTTCATGACGGCAATCGCCCCTAGCGGATCGTCCATGGCCACCCCCTCGGTCAACTCCAGCTCCAGACACTCGGGCGCCACGCTTGCGTCCCGAAGCACTTGGGTCACCAGATCCGGCAGACTGGCGTGACGAAACTGCACCGCTGACAGATTGACGGCCATCAAAGGCACGCCCAAGTCCATGGCGTGCCAGCGCTGCAACTGGTCAACCGCCTGGCGAAGCACCCACTCCCCAATGGGCAAGATCAGGCCGCTGTCTTCGGCCACAGGAATGAACTCGCCGGGTGACACCTGGCCCAAGGTGGGGTGGTGCCAGCGCAACAAGGCTTCTGCCCCCACGATCCGACCACTGCGCAAGTCAACCTGGGGTTGGTACACCAAGTGCAGCTGGTCCAACTCCAGCGCCCGACTCAAGGCGTTCTCCAGCTGTAGCGTCCGGCTGGACTCCGCCTGCATCTCTGCGGTGAAAAACCGGTAGGCATTGCGCCCGGCGTGCTTGGCCCGGTACATGGCGGTATCGGCACGCATCGACAGGGCTTCAAAACTCTCGCCATCATCGGGGTACATGGCCACGCCGATAGAGAACGTCACCGCGAGTTCATGCTGCGCGAGCAAGAACCGGCTCGCCACGGACTCCAGCAGTTTGGCCGCCACGTGCGCAGCGCCCACGGCATCAGTGTCCGGGCACAAGATGACGAACTCGTCACCCCCCAGTCGACACACGGTGTCTTGCTCGCGCAGCACGTCTTGCAGGCGGCGCGCCACCTGAACCAGCAGTTCGTCGCCGACATGGTGGCCCAAAGAGTCGTTCACATTTTTAAACCGGTCCAGATCAACGAACATCAATGCCAAAGACTCATTGGCCCGCTGCGCCTGGCTCAGCGCAAGCTTCACCCGGTCTTGCAACAAACGCCGGTTGGGCAAACCCGTCAGGTGGTCATAATTCACCAGCTGCTGAATCTGCGCTTCATCTTTTTTGTGCTGGGTGATGTCGGTGGCGATGCCCACATAGTTCATCACTTGGCCGCTCTTGTCCCTGAGCACACTGATGGAAAGCCACTCGGGATAAACATCACCCTCTTTGCGGCGGTTCCAGACCTCGCCCTGCCAGTGGTCGTCCGTCCCCAAAGACGCCCACACGGCACGGTAAAAATCCTCGTCCTGCTGGCCAGAGGAGAGCATGCGGGGGTTTTGACCCAATGCCTCGGCCTCACTAAAGCCGGTCATCCGGACAAAGGCGTGGTTCACTCGCACGATTCGCTGTTGGCTGTCCGTGATCACAATCGACTCATTGCCTTGCTCAAACACCCGCGCCTTGAGTTGCAGTTCAAGCTCAGCACTTTTTCGCTCAATGGCAATAGCGCAGAGCTGCGCCGCCATTTCAATCAACCCGAGTTCGTAAGCGCCCGGCAGGCACGGCAAGCGATGGTAGATGGCAAAAGAGCCCAGCACGGTCTTCGCGCCAGACCGAATTGGCTCAGACCAACAAGCCCCCAGCCCCGCCCGCTCTGTCAGTTCTTTGTAGTCGGCCCAGTAAGGGTGATTGGCAATGTCACCAACGATCACACGCTGCCCGGTTGCCACCGCCGTGCCACATGAGCCGACTCCGACGCCAATGGGCAGGCCATGAATCGCCTCGTTGTAAAAATCAGGCAGGTTGGGCGCTGCGCCCAATTGAAGCACTTGTCGATCTTCGTCCAGCAGCACAATCGAGCAGATGGAGCCGGGCATGAGTCGCTCCAACTGCAGCACAAAGTCGTTGAAAATCTCAGCCAGGGATGCGTCACTCACCACACACTCCAGCATGAAGCGACTCAAGGCATCTCTTTCCTGACTCTCCCGCTGAGCGGCATCGCGGTCCAGACTGCGAAGCGCCACGTCGAAATCAGCCCCCATTTCGAGCAGCAGTTGCTGGGTGGGTGGATCAAAGGCATGGGGCTCACCCGCATAAACATAAAAAATGCCCACGATGGCGCCCTTGCGGTGAACGGGCAGCGCGGCCAGAGCCGCCCATCCGTGATGCAGGCTGACGCTGTGCCACCGGGCCATGAAGGGGTCGGCTTGAACGTCCTGACACCAAAACGGCTGATCGCTCTCGACAACCACCCCTGACGGTCCCTGCCCCCCGGGCTGAGCCGGGTCAACCGAGATCACCATCTGCTCGATGGCATCGGCCCCCACGCCATAGCTGGCCACCACCGAGACCTGGTGAGTCAACGGGTCCGGCACTCCCACCCACGCCAATCGCATGCCGCCGTTCTCCACGGCAATGCGGCACACTTTTTCAAACAGGGTGCGCGGCTCCCAAGTTTGCAAAATAGATTGCCGGCTCAGGCTGAGGGCCGCGTACAAGCGAGTCAGGCGCTGCAAGCGGGTGTCAGCCAATTGCTGCTGCTCGTTCAAGGCCTTCAGGTTTCTCTGCGTGCGGGCCAATCCGCCCAGCACACTGGCATGGAGGTGGGGTGGGACCTCAATGGGCGCGTCAACATCGCCCAAACCGATGCGGGTAATTTCCGCGTGAATCTCATCAGCCGGCCCGCCCAGCGTTCGCCGCAGCAATCTGAAGGCACGCCAATAAGCCAACAACGACAGCACGCCGCCGCCGGCCAGTGCCAGACGCAATACAAAGGCACTGGTATTGACCTCGTCCAAGGCCTGTTGCGTGCGTTGGTCGAGCAGGGTCGCCCCCCGGTCGAACTGCTGCATGATCGCTGTTTGTGCATTGCTGTAGGTCGCGTCAAGCAAGGAGCTGTTGGCCTGCTGGCGAAGGTCAAAGCGTCCCGCGCTTTGCTCAACCATGGCCATCGCTGCCAACTCTATTTTTGCCAGTGCATCGGACGCCTCCTTGGCCTGTCTGAATTGCTGCATTTCAAGTTCATTAAACCCGGCGTCTTGCATGCGCTCAAGCAAGGGAGCGGGTGGTCCCACCTGGCCACTCGTGGACTCAAACACCGCAGGCGAGCGCCCTTTGTAGCCCGGGTCGCCTCGGCTCAGGCCGCTCGATTTCCCCTCGCGTTCGGCCAACATACTCAGGTAGGTCCGCTGGTAATCCATCTCGCCTGTCAGCACGTAGGTGCGGGCCAATCGCGTCAACTCTTCAGACGACTGCTGCAACTCATCGACCAGCAGGCGCGAGTCATAGCGCATGCTGTGGGCGCGATCGACTTGGCGCTCCACCACCCCTTCAGCAAAAAGCAAAGCACTCATCAACACCGTCATCACCACCGCAACCCGCAGACTGCGTGAGAAGGGCGTGGTTCGGCGGGGGACGGACATGCGGTGGAGTGATGGGGTTGGTTTGCGATTCATTATGAACGTGCAAGCGAACTTCGCCAATCCGTTGAGACTCTCACACAGGCCACGAGTTTACTATCATTTAAATAGCAATAAATTGAGAAGCATCTAGCGCAAGACCCCATTTTCATCATCAAACCCTCCCGCCGGCCAAGGCCATACCGAGAGGAAGAGGGTTGATCTTTTCAAGATTTGGGGCAATCATGGACTTTCACATCGCTGACCTTGCCGCATTCGGCGGGAAGGCGAAACCCAGGAGTAAAAAATGTCCAAAGTTCCACCGCCCCGTGCAAAGGCTCCAGCCACTGCGGCCGAGGAAGACGATTTCACCGACTCGCCTGCGGGGGAAATCGTGCATCGCCCTGATGGATTCCATTGGATTGCACCGGATGGAAGGCAAGAGTTTGGCCCCTTCACGACCCGCGCCGAGGCCATTGCCGACCGGGATGAGGCCAACGATGGAACGCCCGCCCCAGGTGAATCGCTTGAAGAGGCGGAGGACGAACTGGGGCAGGCCTCCTGGATCGACCCGGAAACAGGAGAACTAGCAGAAGGACAGTCCAGACCGCGATTGGATGACTGATGCGATGGCTCGAAACGGGCCATTCGGCAACTTGCTAACGCCGGGTCAAGGCGCCCAGCAAAGCGTCGTTCAACACCGATTGCACATTGACCGCCTTGAAGAGCGATTGACTGTTGACGCCTGTATTAATCACCGTGGTGGTTTGAATATGCTGGTTGCTCAAACTATTTTGGATGACCGTCGCCCCTGAAAGATTGGCAAGCGATAAGGCGTCCACGCTGTTACCCGCGCCCACCTGAACCAGGCGCGCCTCCCTCATGGCTGCGGTGACTGCGCTGGCCTGCTCCGCCGAGATTCGGCTTACATCCGGCAGGTTGAACTGAGTGCTGCTGACCAACTCTCCATTGATAGAGACACTTCTCAGAAAACCGAACGACACGGTCAAGCCTGCACTGACTTCAAAGCCTCCGCGCGCGTTCTCCAGCACAACAAGGTCCACCGGCACCCACTGCCCGGTCACGCGGACTGCGTCGAACTCGTCAGCCAAGGGCGCGCCATGGCAAGGCCCTTGGGATGCCAAGAACATCAACAGGATGGTCCGAATCAGTTTGATGGAGGTCATGTCAATTCACCTGCTCAAAAGTCACTTGGGCCGAGTTTGGTAAATGCCAGACCACTCATGCCTTCCACGCCAAGCCCGGCAGACAGTGGGGCCCTGGGCGCCACGTGCCACTCCACGTCTTGATTGAATTGCGCCTGCTTTTTTTGGTTGTGAATCACAAAAAGTAATTGATTGACCCAAATCTCAAGAAAGTGCGCGTGCGAAACCGCTCGAGTTCCGCTGGAGGGGTCGCCGATGAGAATCCGCCCGTCGCGCATGCCCTTGATGACCACGAAATGGTGATATCCCTTCTCGGCAATCAACACAATGGCGGGCAAGCCCGACTCCAGCAACTTCACCAGCGGCAACTCAAAACCATCGGCTCTGAACTGGTGCGCCTCCAGATAAATTTTCATGTCCAGCAAGGAAAATCCCTCCTTGCGAATCTTGACCTGATCGCCGTGTGCAAACATCTCATTGAACACGGCTTGTTCGGTCACCGGGTAGTTGTAATGGTAGGTGAGCAAGGTTGCAATGGCGGCCGAACCGCAACTGAAATCAAACTGTTGACGCGTGGTCGCCTTGAAGCGAGCCTCTTTCAAACTCGTCACTTTGACAAAGAAGGCGCCACTCCCCGTGCCCGTCAACTCCATCGCCTGCGCTGGCCCCGATCCGATCAAAGCGATCACACTTGCCAGGGCGAGACTCCAACGCGCGTTCATCATTTACTCGTATTGAAGGTTGATGATGGTGGCGTTCTGGATCAGCACGTTAGACCCAGAGTTTTGGACCACGGTGGGAAAACCGTTGGCGTTGGCAAAGGAGCCTTGGGTGATCAGGTTGTTGCCCGACACCACGTTGTACGTTGAGTTGTTGGCCACCGAACCGCTCAATTGCATGTCGTTTTTGACCAGGTCAAATCCGCCCCGGTACGCCTCCAACTTCGCCACGCTGACGGCCAAACCCCACGATGACGTCTCATCCGACTCAAGGACGGCTACCGGCGCCTGAACCGCTGGCTCAATCGCCGGCAACACCTCGTCAGAAACCACCTCGTTGGCCCATGCCCCACCAGACAGGCAAATCATCGCCGCCAGCACAGAACCACGACCCAGCACATTGAATTTCATGTTGTCCTCCTGACTCAACGGGCTGCCACGCCGGGTAACCCCGGCCTGGCAGCCCTCACTTCAACCGCTTACTTGCCGACGTTCAGGTTGGCCTGAACGTTGATGCCTTGCTGTATCAACGAACTCATGCCACTGTTTTGTGCCATGGTGATGATGCCTGCCGCGTTGTTACCGACGTTGGTCATGGCGTTGGACATGTTGAACATGCCAGCATCCACCATCACCGAGCCGCCATTGCCGCCAGCGCCACCCACAGCGCCATTGCCGACACCGCCGACGCCACCTTCACCAACGCCACCCTGGCCACCCTGGCCGCTTTGAGCACCCACGGCACCGCCAGCACCTTGTGCCGTGCCACCGCTGGCATTGCCGTTGGAAGCGGTTGTTGTGGCGCCGCCATTGGTGGCAGAACCGTTGGTCGCGGCCCCGCCTGCGCCGCCAGCGCCGCCGGCATTGCTGGCTGTACCACCGGCACCGCCACTGGCTGTGCCTGCTGCGCCATTAGCCGTAGCGGTGCTGGTCGCAGCGCCGCCGCTGGACGTAGCAGCGCCGCCAGTTCCTGCACCACCTGTCGAGCTGGCCGTGCCGGTGGCAACCCCACTAGACGTGGTCAAAGCACCCGTCGTGCCTGCTCCGCCGCTGGACGTTGCCGCACCACTGCCAGCGCCACCAGACGAAGAGGCTGTTCCGGTCCCCGCGCCTGCTGTCGAACTGGCGGAGCCACTGCCCGCACCGCCAGTGTTGGTCGCGGTCTGGGTGTTGGCACCCGTGGTTGACGTGCCCCCTGCAGCACCCGTGGCGGTGCCTCCTGCTGTTGTGCTGGCGCCGTTATTGGCATTTCCGCTGGGTGGCTCACCGCCAACGCCGGCTGTTGCCGTATTCGTCGATGTGGCTCCGCCAGCCGTGGTCTTGCTGTTGGCATCTGCCCCACCGGACCCTGCTTTCTGCATGTCGGAAGAAGAACCGCCTTTGGCCGTGTCCATGGCCTTGGCTGAGCCGCCCGTGGCTGTATCCATGGCCCTGGCCGAGCCACCCGTGGCCGTATCCATGGCCTTAGCCGAGCCACCTTTTGCCATGGCAGTGGAATCGGCAGAGCCTGACTTGGTCATGTCTTTTGCCATGGCACTGCCACCCTGGCCGTTGCTGGTCGACTCAGAACCAGAGGCCTTTTGGCTGGTCATGTTCTTGCCGTCGCCGCCCATCGCGGTGGCGTCACCGCCATTGGCGCCCTTGGCACCTTTGGCATTGCCACCATCGCCACCATTGCCCGCTGTGGCGCTGCCGTTGCTGGCGCTACCGTTGCTGGCGTCTCCGGCTGTGGCACTGCCATTGTTGGCGTTGGCGCTGCCGCCAGCGCCGCCATTACCTCCGTTGCCTCCGTTACCGCTTGCGCCGCCGCTACCACCACTGCCACCGGTGGCATTGCCGCCCACTCCTTTGCCGCCATTGCCGCCAGCAGACCCGTTGGCGTTGCCGTTGTTGGTCGCCATATTGCCAATGCCGTAAATCGTGTTGCCGCTGACGGCGCCGCTCAAACTCACCTTGCCGACCACTCGGCTGGTGTTGAACGCGTTGTCAAAATTACTTGTCGCAACGCCGCCGTTGTTGGCGACAGTGCCGTAGTCCTTGGCGCGCGCGTCACCTGAGTTATTACTGTTGGTGGATGTCTTTGTCTGAGTCCTGGTGTTGTTACTGTCTTCGGTCTTTGTGTTGACCGAGTTATCGGTTTTCGTGGATGTCCAGGTTTTAGTATCTGTGTTGTTGCTGTCATTTGTTTTTGTGGTCACCGAGTTGTCGGTTTTTGTCTTGGTGCTGCTGTCGTTCGATGAGTTTTGATTGGCCGTTGCATTTTCATTGGCGGCAGCGCCCGTGTTAGCGGACTGGTCAGAGTTGGCTGTCGCCGTTTGGGTATTGCTATCTGCCAAGTCAGCGCCGTTGTTGTTGGTCGGATTCGCCATGGTTTGTCCAGCAAATCCAAATGCAATCGCAATTGCCGATGCCAAAAGTGTTTTCTTCATGATCATTCCTTCAAAAAAGTGAGAGCAGGTTTACACGGCTCGGCGCATGTCAAACGCCAATCCGATGACTACTTGGCAACATATGTGCCACCCACCGCCCAAGGGGCACTAAGCTGTTGATTTAGTTGAAGAAATAAAAAAATACGCCTCTATAAATTGGTTTTTTTACATCGCTTAGTCGAAAATTCGTCACTTAAAGCCCCATCGTGTCAACGCCATGTGACACCCATCAGTTCATTCGAACGAGGCCTGGGTTGAAGTAACACAAAAACTCAGAAATTTATGCTTTGAAATCAACGGGCTTCCGTTCGACAAGCGTTTGAAATGGTGACCTGCCGCGGTGTCACACAGTTGTGACACCTCGGGGTTCAATCGGCGCAGAAAGAACGGAAATTTGAGACGGCAGCAGGCGCAAACAGACAGCGCGAACAATGCGCTGACCTACGGCACAAAAAATGAGGAGTAGAAGTGTCAGGCGTTGACGCCGTGCTTAACCATGAGGCGATAGAGCGTCATGCGAGAGATGCCCAAATCGCGCGCAGCGCGGCTGATGTTGTTGCCACTGCATTGCAAGCAGTCTGCAATCGCATCCCGCTCAGCCCGAATACGAGCGTCTTCGAGCGCCTCGCCGGTCCGAGCCAGCGCCTCTTCAGACAAGCCCATGTCAGACGGCGTGATCAAACGCCCATCCGACATCACCATGGCCCGGCGAATCCGGTTAATGAGTTCACGCACGTTTCCCGGCCAGTCGTAGGCGCGTATCGCATTGATGGCCCGTTTGTTGAAACCCGTCAGCCGAGGGTTCTTGTCTTGAGAGAAGACTTCGAAAAAATGCGCGGACAAAAGCTCAAGATCGTCTTTTCTTTCTCTCAATGGTGGAACCAACAAAGGCAACACATTGAGCCGGTACAGCAAATCCTCACGAAACTGCCCCGACTTAACCCCATGCTCCAAGTCCATGTGCGAGGCCGCGATGATCCGGGCATCGACCCCAATGCTTTGTGAGGCGCCGACCCGATTGATGCGCCCCTCCTGCAAGAAGCGCAGCAGGTTCACTTGCAACTCCATGGGCAAATCCCCGATTTCATCCAGAAACAGGGTGCCTCCTGCAGCCGATTCAATCAAACCTCGCCTTTCCCTGAGCGCACCGGTAAACGCACCGCGCTCATACCCAAACAATTCTGACTGAATCAGACTGGCCGGAATCGCCCCACAATTAACCGCAACGAACGGTCCGTTCGCGCGGGACGAGTGGTTGTGTACCGCACGGGCTGTCAATTCCTTCCCGCTGCCGCTTTCACCCGCAATCAATACCGGAGCACCCACCTGCGCCACTTTGCGAATTTGGTGACGCAATTGCTGAATCGCAGAACTTTGGCCCAAAAGTGCCATGTCATGCCGGCCCGTCGCCGATCGTTGCGGCTGACTTCGTAACCCGGCGTAACCAAACGCATGCCCCAAGGTGTGATTCAGGCGCGCGGCATCAATAGGCCATGTATGGAAATCAAAAAAGTGCTCAACGATGAGATCGCGGTAAAGCAAGCGTTTGATGGCGTCAACCGGCAGAACGGCAACCCACTGCGTTGAGCTTTGATTGTGAAGCCACCGATCCAGAACACTCACATCATGGTCATCCAAATTCCCCATCCACAATAGTCCGACTAAACATGACTGTGAACTCAACAACTTCTTTGCGTCACCCAATTGGTCCACACTTTGAACATCCCATGACAAACTCAACTCGCCAGGTACCTCGCACTGCAAAGCCTGTCCAAGCCGGATACTCAACAACGTTCTCAATGCCATCGTTCAATCCCCTGTGACGACCTCTTCAATGCTTGCCGGGTCTTGCCACCGAGCCTACGCGTTGTTCAATTTTGAGACTTGATTTTTATCATCGCACTGTCTAGCGCTGCATCGCTCGGGGTGGTCCCGTCTTGATATTTCTCAAGGCCAGCACCTTCATCCTCTTCAACACTGAAGGGGACAGCCATACCTATCCGCGACCGTCAAGTATTGATGCGGCGGGAGGGTTGGGGCGTCAACCACCAAGAATCAGGAGAACCAACCATGGCACACCAGAACAATCACCCGCTGAACGCCGTGTGTTGTGCTCTGTTGCTAATGGGTAGTGCTGCTCAGGCGCAAACCATTGCCCCCCCGGAGGACGACATCTCTGCTAGGGTGGAGTCGTTGGAGCGGCAGGTGGCGGAGCAGAGAACCCTCATCGAAAACTTGCGCGGCACCCTCAGCTGGGACCGGCTGGCCACACAACGCGGCAAAGGTACTCCGTCGGATGCAGCACAAGTGGCTCAGGCCGAGCCAGTCGGCAAAGCACCTGAAGCACAGGGTCGCCCACCCGAGGTTGCCCCCATTTTCGAGCAACCCGGCGTCCTCACCCAACCCGGCCACTACGTGCTTGAACCTTCGGTGCAGTATGGCTACTCCTCCAGCAATCGGGTGGCATTGGTGGGCTACACCATCATTCCTGCGTTGCTCATTGGACTTATTGATGTCAGAGAAGTGAAGCGCAATACGCTCACCGGTGCCCTGGCTGCCCGTTTTGGCGTCACCCGGCGACTGGAGCTGGAGATTCGCGCCCCTTATGTGTACCGATCAGACTCGACGGTCAGTCGCGAAATCATCGTGGGCACAGCAACTGACCGTGTCTTTGCCTCCAATGGGATGGCCTTGGGAGATCTCGAATTCGGCGCGCGCTACCAGTTGAATGAAGGCGGCATCGACAGTCCGTTCTACATCGCATCCATGCGCTTCAAAACACGCACTGGCAAGGATCCGTTTGATGTGGTGACCGACTGCCAGACACGCTGCGTGGGCAACACGACAGGCACCGGTTTGCCACTGGATTTACCTACCGGATCAGGGTTTTACTCTCTTCAAACCGGGCTGACGGTGTTGTACCCGTCCGACCCCGCCGTGTTCTTTGGCAGCGTGACTTACACCCACAATTTCGCCCGAGACAACGTCAGTCGAAAGGTGTTGAATGGAGAAGAGGAGTTCCTCGGAACCATCGCACCCGGTGACGTCTTCGGTTTCAATTTCGGGATGGGTCTGGCTTTGAACGAAAAATCATCGTTGAGCTTGGGTTATGACCACAGCTCGGTCGGGCGACTTCGCGCCAATGGCGAGGTCGCAACCGGGTCAGTTCGCACGCAACTCGCAACCTTGTTGCTCGGCTACTCTTACCGGTTCAACAGCAAGTACTCACTGAGTGTGTCTGTTGGAGCAGGTCTCACGGCCGACACACCAGACGTCACGATCAGCGTCCGCCTGCCCATCACGTTTTAAGTTCAATCCGGTTTGGAAACCACTTTGAGCCGACCTATCTACTTTCAAGCCTGTTGTTGCGCAGCCCGCAGTGTGTCGCGGGTTTTAATGGCCTCTTGACGCGCCACCTGGACAAAATCTTCAGCCGCTGAGGCATAGATGATGGCGCGAGAGGAATTCACGATGATGGGAGCACTGGTCTCAAGCACCTGGCCTTGGGCGTCACGCGTGCCTCGCCATCCGGCTTTCACCGTGGCGACCGCGTCACCGCCCTGCGCGCCCACGCCCGGGATCAACAGAGGCAGCGTGGGGGCCACGGCGCGCACGCGTTCAATCTCAGCGGGGTAAGTGGCGCCAACCACCAACCCGAGTTGGCCATTGAGGTTCCAGGGGCCTTGGGCCAATCGAGCAACATGCTCGTACAACAAAGGCTCGCCTTCGACACTGGCCAAACGCTGAATTTGCAGATCGTCCCCGCCGGGGTTGGACGTGCGGCACAAAAGAAAAGCCCCTTTGCCGTGGTACTTCAAATAGGGTTGAACGGAGTCAAACCCCATGAAGGGAGACAGCGTGACGGCGTCAGCCCCATAGCGCTCAAAGGCTTCAATGGCGTATTGCTCGGCGGTACTGCCAATGTCCCCTCGTTTGGCGTCCAGAATGACCGGCACATTCGGCGCGGTGCGCTGCATATGCGCCATGAGGCGTTCAAGCTGATCCTCGGCCCGGTGGGCGGCAAAGTAGGCAATCTGGGGTTTGAAGGCCAGCACCAGATCGGCCGTGGCGTCCACGATGGCGGCGCAGAAATCGTAAATGTGACTGGCGTCACCCCGCCAACGATGCGGGAACTTGGCGGGATCAGGGTCCAGCCCAACGCACAACAAAGAGCCGTTTTGGCGCTCGGCAGTGCGCAACTTGTCTAGAAAGGTCATGCGCTGATTGTAAGAAGTGCGTCGCCCATGAAAAAGGGGCCGAAGCCCCTGATGTTTGTTCTGGCGAAAAGAGCTTACCGCTGGGCTCGCTCGGCCAAGAAAATTTCAATACGGCGATTCGCGGCACGGCCCGCGTCGGTGCCGTTGCTCGCAATGGGTTCGCGGGAACCACGCCCATCAATCTGAATGCGGCGAGAGTCAACCCCGCGTGAAGCGAGGTAATCCCGCGCGCTGGCGGCACGGTCGAAGGACAAGGGGTTGTTGATGGCGTCCGACCCGGTGCTGTCGGTGTGTCCCACAATCCTGATCTCGGTATTGGGTTGGCTGCTGAGCCCTTGGGCAAACTGGTCCAGAACCGGGCGCAAGTTGTATTTGATGTCAGAGCGGCCAGTGTCAAAAGAAATATCACTGGGAATATTCAATTTGAGCTGGTTGTCCGCTGTCTGCGTCACGGCAACGCCTGTGCCGACGGTGGCTTGCTCCATGGCGGCCTTTTTCTGGGCCATCTGGTTGGACCAGATGTAACCACCCAAGGCACCCAAGCCAGCACCAATGGCGGCTGATTTGCCACTGTCGCCAATGACCATCCCCGCCAAACCGCCAACGCCCGCGCCAATGCTGGTGTTGCGCTGAGTCTCAGTCATGTTTGCGCAACCACTGACGAACACCACGACGGCACTCAAACTGAGGGCGATCGCCCGGCTGTGAGTTGAAATTTTGTTCATGTTGTTTCCTTTCGATTGATTCACTGACTTGACCTCTTGCAGTTTGCAACTTTTGGAAGCGATCGGCAAGTTCTTAGCCATATATGGGGCTGAATCAGGTACTTTCAAGCAAAAATCGCTTTTTTAAGTACGCATTGATGGCCGCTGACTCGTACATCCACTCACTTTTCCCGGCGGCGTCGGTGATTCTCAGGCAAGGAACCTTGGCCTGGCCCCCTCCTTCCAACAGAGCGGCCCGATGAGGGCCGTCCGGTTGCGCGTCATGTTGCGCCACCTTCAACGACAAGCGACGCATTTCCTGACGCACTTTGGTACAAAAAGGGCAGGTTCGGTACTGGTACAGCGCCAGGCTTTCACAGTCTTTGTCCACGCGAGCCTGCGCCTCTGGCGAGCGAACCAGCCCTGTGGGGCGAGTCAGGTATTCCCGCAACAGCATTACAGGGCCCAAGACCCAACGCAGGGTCTTGAAAAAAGTGCGAATAATGATTTTCAAACCAGAACCTCTGCCGCATCAAAGCGTTTTAATTTGAAGCCGCCGGCGGCGCCCGCAATCAGGTGACCGCTGGCGAGCAGGTTTTTGATGGCCGCTGACACCGATCCCAAGGGAATGCCGATGGCTCGGGCGCTGGCGGTTTGTTTGATCAACTGATACTCATCCGAGTTAAGCATTGTTTCAAGGTGCTGAAGGAGCTTGGCGGCGTTGCCAGGCAACTTTGCGCCCTCGGGCGCAGCACTCACACGCGCCGCGCTGCCCCGGCGATCAGCAACACGCCGGCGCACACCCGACCGGGTGGTGGACTTGGCCACCACATCGGTCGGCGTCTCGCTCACGGGCGCGGCCAAGGCGGGCAACGGTGACGACTGGGAGGCCTCGTCATTGACGAGGTCTTCGGCCAGAAAGTACATTTTTTTCAACTCAGCTTCAATGGCGGCCATCGATTGCGACAACCGTGCCACGAGCTTCCAGTTTTCAAACAAGGCATCGTTACCCAGCCCAAAGGGGTTCTGGTTCATGGCGGTGGCCACGCGCTCGGCGTAACTTTGGGTGGCCTGTTTCAGATCGGCATCGGCGGTGTACACGGCCGCGCCAGCCTGCTGGATGGCAGCCAGGGTGGAGCTTGCGAGAGACATAGGGAGAACTTTCTTTATTTATTGATTGAATCCAACGAACACACTTCTACTCCTGAACCGGCCGCGCTACCGACAGCGCGAGACACAGATCAGCCCAAGCCCGGGCTTTGTCCTGCTGAGTGCGCAGCAGGTAGCTTGGGGGGTAACTCACCACCACGGGAATCCCCTGGTATTGGTAAATTTGACCGCGCAGCTTGCCCAACGGCGTTGTGCCAGCTTGGACATTGCTTTCGCGAAGCAGCATTTGGGCGGCCACGCGTCCCATGGCCAAGATGACTTTGGGTTGCGTCAATGCAATTTCGCGCTTCAAGTAAGACTCGCAAGCGGCCAAATCCTGGGGCTGCGGGGCGCGCGGCAAAGCGGGCCGACATTTGACGACGTGCGTCAGGTACGCGGCTTGCGCGGCAGGGACGGGCGCATTGGCGTCTTGCCGGGCCACGCCCACGGCTTTGAGCATGTTGTCCAGCAATAGCCCCACTTGGTCGGCGAAGGGAAAGCCGGCGCGCTCGTCGGCGTCTTCCGGCGGATCACCCACCACCAGCCAGTCGGCCTGAGCCGTCGCCGCCATGGGGTTAAAAACGGGCGCTCGCCGGCCCACGCACAGCTTGCACGCCTGGCACACCTGAATCGCTTGACTCAGGCCAGCCCAGTCGGCATTGGCCATTTCACCGACCACGGCGTCAGCATCAAAAGCGACAGGCCCCGAGTTCTGAGTCGGGCGGGAGACGCCGCCGCGAACGGACAGTGCGTCAACGACCAAGTGTTCAATTGCGGCCGACGCCTCTGCAGGCACCACGGCGGGCGGGGCGGGCGGTTGCGCCAACGGCAGGGGTGCCGTGACGGCCTCAACGACGGGCGCCTCGGCGTGAGGCCACCAGACGTGCACGCCCATTTCCTGCAGCATGGCGCGGTGGCGGTCGTCTAGGTCAAGGCTCATGGGGCTGTATTTTCACAGACGCCGGCTCATCACCACCGCGTGCTCGCGCTGGCCATGGCCGTCGGGGTAGTAGTTCTTGCGTTGCCCCACGGCTTCAAAGCCCTGGCTTTCATAGACATGGATGGCGCGCGCATTGCCCACCCGCACTTCCAGCCACAGCCATTCAGCGCCCTGTCCCCGTGCCCACACGACCATCGCATCCAGCATGACGTGCGCCCAGCCTTGGCGCTGGTAGTCGGGGGCCACGGTGATGTTCAGCAGGTGCACCTCATCGACCCCCTTCATGGCCACAAAGTAGCCCAACAGCGTGTCACCCCCCATCAGCAGTTGGGCTTGGTAGCCCGAGTCCAAGGCGTCGGTGAAGTTGGCCCGTACCCAGGGGTGGGCGTAGGCTTGCTGCTCCACGGCCACGACCAAGTCGATGTTGTGGGGCGTCATCGCCTCAAAACGGGCTTCGATGGTGGACTGCACAGCGGTCATTTTTTACGCAGCCGCTTTCTCGGCAGCACGCTCCGCCGTGGTTTTGGCAACTTTGTCGCGAATATAGAGCGGCAAAGCCTCATGGGCGGGCAAGGCCCCGCCGGCGGCCAGCAAAGCGGGGGCGAGGCGCAGCAAGGCGCCTGCAGTGGGCAGCGCGGCCACGCGCAGTGCCGCGCTGACGGGCAGGCGCTCGCCGTAGTTGACGAACACGTTGCCCGCCAAGGTGGCGTCGTCACCGGCCTCCAGATCTTCGGGGCGAATCAGGCTGGGGCGCCCGGATTCTCTCCACACGCCACTCTCAAAAGAATAGCAAGCCACATACAACTCATCCATCCGCGCATCCAGCAAGGCCGTCACCCGCCTTGGGCGGGTGGGGTCCACGCACTGGCACCGCGCGTCTTCCGCCACGGCAAGCAGGGTGTCGACCGGCAAAACGGGGACTTTGGCGCCAAAAGCCAGCCCCTGGGCGACCGAACAAGCGGTGCGCAAGCCGGTAAAGGAACCGGGCCCACGGCCAAACACGATCGCATCCAACTGATCAAACTTCAGATCAGCCTGCGCCATGAGCTGTTGAATGACCGGAATCAGGTGGGTTGAGGTCTGGGCCCCGCCCACAGCGGTTTGTTGCCAGACGTGGGGGGCGCCGTCAACAGTGCGCTGGACGGCGATCGACATCACGTCAGTACTGGTATCAAAAGCAAGCAAGTTCAAGCGTTTCGCTCCCGATGGGGGGACATGGTTTTTCGCAAATAATTCATCATCAAATCAGCCTTTAACCCTCGGTAGACACTGCGCCAACCGCTTCTTTTCTGATAGCAACAGGCACTGCAGCGCGTACCCCGAACAGAATGCCCAGTGTGACCAAAGCCAGGCCTGCCCAGAGGTTCCAGGACAAGGGCTCACCCAGCAACCAAACCGCCCCCAGGGCCGACAAACCGGGCACCAGAGGCGGTGATCATGGTCGAGCGCACAGGACCGAAGTGCTGAATCATCTGGGTGAAAGTGATGCCTGAGATGACCACCGAGCCCCAGCCCTGGAAAAACATCTGAAACAGCACCTCGCCCAAGGGCGCGTTAAACACCTGCCCCCCCGTCCAACCGCCCAAGGTCAGGGCGGTGTAGGCAGGCACATAAACCAGGAAAGCAAAGGCGGTGATGGCAATCGTGGCGCGAACCGCGTCCAGCGCATGGTGGCGTGCCAGCACACTGTAGGTGGCCCAGCAGGCCGCAGCCACCATGAAGAACAGATCGCCTTTCCAGACATCCCCGCCCTCAAACGCCCGCAGCAGGCTTGCCCCGCCCACCAGCACGTCGCCAAAAACAATCAACACCAAGCCCAGCGCGCGCCAAGGCGTGATTCGATCCCCTAGCAACAACGCCGCCAACAAGGCCGTCCACAGCGGCAAGCTGCCAGGCATCAGCACGGAGGCATGGGCCGCCGGCGCGTAGACAAACCCCCGGTAGGCCAGCAGCGCATACAACAATCCGCCAAAAAAACCGACCTTGACCGTCACCTGCAGGGGCAAGGGCGACACGCCCCATAGGGAGGACTGCCCGGCGCCTTTGGCCCGGTCGGCGCGCACCCGCCACCAGCCCAGGGGCAGCAAAATCAGACTGGCTCCAACGATGCGGCACCAAGCCATGTCCAGCGGGGTCAGGGTGCCGCCGCGCGTGGGGTCGGCGGAGGCGCGGGCAATCAGAATGAACGACGTCCAAATGATGACCGTGATCACGGCTGCGGCGATGCCAATGGCACGGGGCGACAGAGCGCTGTTGGACACGGGGGGAAGGGGGTGCATCCCCCCATTATCCGTGGCTTGATAATTCCAGCATGACCAAACCCACAACCCTGCTTGCCCTGCTGGCAAGCGGTATCTGCAGCCTGTCACTGGCCCAAGCCCTGCCCCCTGAAGTCGACGCCGCCCTGAGCCGGGCCAAAGTGCCGCGCGAGGCCGTCTCGCTGCTGGTGTTGGAGGCCGACGGGCGCGCCGCCCCCCGGCTGAGCCACCGGGCCCAAGTGCCGATGAACCCCGCCTCGGTGATGAAACTCGTCACCACTTATGCCGCCCTCGACTTGTTGGGCCCGGCCTACACCTGGCAAACCCCGGTGTACTTGGGCGGGCCGGTGCGGGACAGCACCTTGCAGGGTGATCTCTACATTCAAGGCCGGGGCGACCCCAAGCTGGTGGCTGAGCGCCTGTGGCTGTTGCTGCGCCGGGTGCAGGGTTTGGGTATTCAAAAGATCGCTGGCGACATCATTCTGGATCGCAGCGCCTTTGCCGTGGACGACACCGACCCCGGCAGCTTTGACGGCGAGCCTTTGCGCCCCTACAACGCCACGCCCGACGCGCTGTTGATCAACTTCAAGTCCTTGGTCATGACCTTTGTGCCTGATCCGGGCAACAACGTGGCCCGGATTCAGTACGAGCCCCCCTTGGGCGGCGTGCAACTGCCCGCTTCAGTCCCCTTAAGCGGTGGCACCTGCAATGACTACCGGGCCACCTTGCAAGGCGACTTCAATGACGCCACGCGGGTCCGGTTTGGCGGCACCTTCCCGTCCGCCTGCGGCGAGCGCGTGTGGCCGGTGGCCTACGTGGACCCGGCCAACTACAGTGCACGAGCCGTCGAGGGGCTGTGGCGCGAAATGGGCGGGCAGTTGGTGGGGCGCGTGCGCGACGGACGCTTGCCAACCGCGCCTGGCAAAACGCTGAAACCGGCGTTTGAGATGAGCTCGCCATCTTTGGCCGAGGTGGTTCGGGACGTCAACAAATACAGCAACAACATCATGGCCCAGCATGTGCTGCTGTCGCTCAGCCTGCCGGCTCGCCCCAACAGCGGCTCAAGCGCGCAGTCGGACCTGACGCCCGCCTCAACGCAGGCTTCGCGCGAGGTCGTGTTTCGCTGGTGGAAAGACCGCTTCGGGTCCGACGACCTGCCGGTCTTGGACAACGGCGCGGGCCTGTCGCGCGAGGCACGCATCAGCGCGCAGGGCTTGGGCCGCTTGTTACAAACCGCCTACCGCTCACCCCTGATGCCGGAACTGATGGCCTCCCTGCCCATCTCCGGCATTGACGGCACCTTAAAACGCAGCAAGGCCCAATCCCAAGGCATTGCCCACCTGAAAACCGGCAGCCTGCGCGACGTCACGGCAGTGGCCGGCTATGTGTTGGCCAACAGCGGAAAGCGCTATGTCATGGTGGCCATCGCCAACCATGCCAACGCCGGGGCCATGCGCCCGGCCTTTGACGCCCTGCAGGATTGGGTTGTGAGAGACAATTGAACCCCTCGGGTTTACCCCAATCCACGCTCACGCCGTCACAGCCATGCCTTTGATTGATCTTTTTGGCTACTTCGCCGCGATTCTGACCACTGTCAGCTTCATTCCGCAGGTTTGGCACACCTTCCGCACCCGGGATGTGCGTGGCATTTCGTTGACCATGTACAGCGTGTTCACCTTGGGCGTCGCCTGCTGGTTGGGGTATGGGCTCATGCTGCGCGCCTGGCCCATCGTCGTGGCCAACCTGATCACCCTGATCTTGGCCAGCACCATTTTGGCCATGAAGCTGCGCTACCGCTGATCAAACGCCACCTTTAGCGCCTCTGGCCAAAGCCTCACCGGTTGAGGCATTTCCCCCACAAACGGGTTTACCCCAGTGTTTTCTGTAACAGTTAGTTTGTAAAATTTCCGAAAAATAGCACGGTCGTTCTATTTTTTGCAAAAAATTTAAATATCGGAGTTTCTAAATGGGTCATTTCAAGCTTCTTGCCACTGCCCTCGGAACGGCAATTCTGCTCGCCGCGTGCGGCGGCGGTGGAGATGGCAATCAAGCATCGGCGGTGAAATTCACCTCCATGGTGTCCTTCGGGGACAGCCTGAGTGATGTCGGCACCTACAAAGTTGGCACGGTGCTCGCGTTGGGCGGAGGCACGTACAGTGTGAATGGCATTGGCGGTGCGCTGGGCGCCAACCCAACACCCACCAAGAACTGGACGGAACTCGTTGCCGCACAGTTGGGGCAAACCGCCCCCTGCCCCGCGCAGACGGGTCTGGACGGCGATGCCGCACAGGGCTTCAGCGTGGCCGTTGTAAATCACGCCGGATGCCTGAACTACGCCCAAGGTGGCTCACGCGTCACCAACCCCTATGGGCCAGGCAACAAAGTTTTAGGTGGTGGCAACGCTACTCTGGGCCAACTCACGGTACCCATCGTGACACAGATATCCAACCACTTGGCGACCGTGAGCGGCTCATTCAGCGGCAAGGAACTGGTCACGATGGCGGCCGGCGCCAATGACGTCTTCATCAATTTGAATGCTGTCAGCAACGCATTTGCCGGCGGTGCTACCGCCGTGGGAGCCGCGACCATCGCGGGCTGGTCATCTGGCGTGCAGACCACCGTTTTCGCAGGCGGATCAACTGCCACCAATGCAGCGATTACAGCCGCCGTCACTGCAATGGGAACGGCAGGCGCCGAACTGGCCGGCTATGTCAAATCCCAAATTGTGGCCAAAGGTGCCAAGTACGTCGTGGTGGTCAACATGCCCGATGTGAGCAAAACACCATTCGCTTATGGACAAGACGCTGGCACCCAAGCCTTGATCAACCAGATGGTGACCACGTTCAACACCCAACTTCAAACCGGCTTGGCGGGCACGGCAGGCGTTCGCATCGTGGATGCCTATTCGGACAACCGTAACCAAGCAGCCAATCCCGCGTCTTACAGCTTGACCAATGTGACCACGCCTGCGTGCAACCTGACCAGCCCGTCGCCCAATGCCTTGGGCAGCTCTTTGGTTTGCAACACCAGCAACGTCATCGTCGGCGACACGTCCCACTACCTGTTTGCTGACTCTGTGCACCCCACCCCTTATGGCTACAAATTGTTCGCTCAGTTGGTGACCAAAGAACTGGTGCTGGCGGGCTGGCTCTGACCGTTTGAACTCCCAGGAACTCATTCCATGAAAACTCAACTCAAACTCATCACTCTCCTGGCGACATTGGTGTGCGGTAGCGCCATGGCCCAAACGGCCGGTACCTGGATGGTGCGCGCAGGCGCCACCAACATCACCCCGAACGTCAGCAGCGGCTACCTGACCGCACCTGATTTTCTGGGGGGGACCAAGGCCGATGTGGGGTCAGATTCGCAGCTCAGCGGTGGCATTACTTACATGGTGACGGACAACATCTCTGTGGATGTCCCCTTGGCCCTGCCCTTCAAGCACAAGCTGATTGGCGACGGTGCTCTGGCCGGCGCGGGCGAAGTGGGGTCGGTGCAGGCCTTGCCTTTTGTCGTGTTTCTGCAGTACCGCTTCCTGGAGGCCAACGCCAAGTTCAGGCCTTACGTCGGGCTGGGCGCCACGTATGCCTACTTCTTCAATGAGGAAGGCAGTGGCAAGTTGACCGCAACGACCAACCCCGGCGGTACACCCACCAAGTTCACGGTGGATTCCAAGTTCGCATTCACACCGCAGGTAGGCGCCACGGTGGCGCTGAATGACAAGTGGTTTGTTGACGTGTTCTATGCCAAGACGTTCTTGCGCACCCGAACCCACTTTTCAACCGGCCAAACCATGGATCTGGCGCTGGATCCGGTGTCCTACGGCTTCAACGTTGGGTACAAATTCTGAACAAGGCCAAGCGCCAAGCCAACAAAAAACCCCGTTGAATTCAACGGGGTTTTTTGTGTCCATCAGGTGAGCGCCGAAATTCGCGACTCAGTGCTTCACCTCGGCCGCCAGCGCCAAAGCCAAGTCCACATATTGCGTGACCGGCACCTCCTCGGCGCGACGTTGAACGTCAAACGAGCCTGAAAATTCTTTCGCTTCCAGCCATTTGCCCAGCGTGTGCCGCATGAGTTTGCGTCGTTGGCTAAAGGCAACCTGCACCAATTCGCTAAGCAGGGCCACGTCAACCGCGGCAGGGGTGGCATGGGGCACCATGCGCACCACGGCGCTGTCCACGCGGGGCGGTGGATTGAAACTCTGCGGCGGCACAAACAGTACGTTTTCCATCGCATAGCGCCATTGCAGCATCACGCTCAGGCGGCTGTAGTCTGAGGTGCAAGGACGCGCCACCATGCGGTCGATTACTTCCTTTTGCAGCATGAAATGCTGGTCTTCAATGACCTCAACACAGCCCAGCAAATGAAACAGAATTGGCGTAGAGATGTTGTAAGGCAGATTGCCAACCACCCTTAACTTGGGCGTTTCCAGCGTTTGAGCCAGCTCAGCGAAGTTGACTTTGAGCACGTCGGACTCAATCACTTTGAGTTGAGGATGGGCACGCAGGCGCACCGCCAGATCGCGATCCAACTCAATCACAGTGAGTTGCCCCAGTCGCTCCACCAAGGGCTGGGTCAAGGCCGCCAACCCCGGACCAATCTCCACCATGAACTGACCGGGTTGGGGGGCGATGGCATCCACAATGCCTTCAATGATGGCGCCATCCGCCAGGAAGTGCTGTCCGAATCGCTTGCGCGGAATATGTTTCATGCTGCGGTTCAAAGGTTGCTCGGTGGCTCACGAAACTCAACGTAGGCCCGGCCACGCAGTCCCTCAGCCCACGATGTAAAGGCGGGCTCCATCTTTTTGTCGCGCAACATGGCGCGGACCGTCTCACGTTGTTCACGCGGACTCAAGGTCGCCTTGCGCCGCTCCATCAACTGGATCAAATGGACCCCGAAACGGGACACCAAGGGGTCGCTGACCTGGCTGGGCTGCAGGCGGTTCATCACCTCCTCAAACTCGGGCACAAACATGCCCGGGCTGGCCCAACCCAAATCGCCGCCCTGAGCGGCGCTGCCATCTTGGGAGTTTTCACGCGCCAGCGCCGCAAAATCGGCCTTGCCAGCGACCACCGCCCGTTTGAATTCACTCAATTTCGCGAGCGCTTGGGACTCGGTCATTTGCGGGGTGACCCGCAGCAGGATGTGACGCGCCCGACTTTGGGTCACGGCCATGGTTGGCATGCTGGGGTTGATTTTCTCAACCACTTTGAGGATGTGAAAACCCGCGCCGGAGCGGATCAAGGCGGAGACATCACCCACGGCCAATTTTTGGGTGGCCTGTAAAAACAGCGGCGGATACCGATTCGCGGCGCGCAGACCCATCTGTCCACCCTGCAGGCTGTCACTGGCATCAGAAAACTCTTTGACCAAGGCCACGAAGTCCTCCCCCGCGCGGGCGCGGGCCAGCGCTCGCTGCCCTTTCGCTTGCAAGGCGGCAATCTGCACCTCAGTCGCGTTTTCCGGGACAGCGATCAGGATCTGGGCAAGATTGACCTGCAAAGCGTCCAGATCAACGCTTTGGGGTTGCTCCTGCAAATAAGCCTCGACCTCTTGGTCCGTCACTCGAACGCGTGATTCCACCTCTCGGTCGCGAAGCCGAGCCAACATGAGTTGATCTTTGAGCACGGCCCGCATCTGGCTCACGGTCACTCCGTCTGCCGCCAAACGCTTGTGCAGTTCGTCCACATCGACCTTGTTTTGCAAGGCGACGTTCTGCTCGGCGAGGTCGACCGCGGCCTCATCCACCCGAATACCGACCTCACGCGCCTGCTGAAGCTGCACTTTTTGATTAATCAGATTCTCCAGCACTTGGTTGGCCAAGGCCTGGCTGGCCACCTGGGGGCGACCTTGTTGGCTGGCGAGCTGTAACGCCCGTTGCAGTTCACGACGCACCTCGTTATTGGTGATGGGCTCTGAGTTCACCACTGCCACGATGTAGTCAGCAGCTTGCTGCACCACAGGCGCGGTCGCCAGCGTTGGCTTGGCAGCCGGTTTGAGTCCCTGGGCCTGCGCATGAATGGATACAAGCAGTGCCAAACTGGCAGCGGAAAAAGCGACGCGTTGAAGGGTCATGTTGAATCAATCGTAATTGCTGAAGCGGCTGGGAGAACCGGTCTGGTTTCGCAGCAGCTGGTAATTGGAAATATTGCTCTTCAGGGAACTCAAAGGACTGACGCCCAAACGGGTAAAACCGACAAATTCCAGTTGAAACATGATGCGCTGGGTGGCCGAGGACGTGCTGGTTTGCAAGCGCTCAAGCACCGCGCGGCCGAGCCAGCAGCCCGCATCGTACTCAAAACCGAGCACAGAATCGACCAACTGGCGATCTTCCAGGCTGTAGTTGAGCCGCCCCACGCTGTACCAACGCCCCTCCCCCAAACCACCTCCCGCACCGGCGGACTGCCCGCGATCACCCCACAGATCGTTGAGCGGCCACTGCCAACTCACGTCCAGTTGCTCACTCACGTCGCTCTGATAGCGGTAAGCCGCCGTGACGGTGCGGTACGCACCTGGCCGGTAGGTCACTCCGATGGTTGAGCGCTGTGACTGGCCGCTCTCCGGGCTGAACTGCACCGTTGAATCAGTCGACCACTTGGGATCCCAGGTGACAGAGGCTCCCAACATGATGTCACTGAATCCGCTACTAACGGCCGTGCCACTTGGCAAGGTCACGTTCTGATCCTGAAAACGCATGCGCTGTGCAATGGCAAACCGGGCGGCCTCTCCGCCCGTGTCCGGGTCCAGCAAGCGAGTGCTGACGCCCAATGTCAACAAATCACTGTCGGAGATACGGTCGTTACCGGCAAAAGCATTCTCGGTGTAGATCGTTGCAAAGTTAAAGTCGTTTGCCCCAGAGTCGTAATTGGGCAGCAGACTTTGGTCACGGTAAGGCGTTTTGACGTAAAACGCGCGCGGCTCCAGGGTTTGCGTGAAACCACGGCCGAAATAACTGGTCTCGCGCTCAAAAACCAAGCCACTGTCCAGACTGAAGGTCGGCACCACGCGACTGGCTGAATCGGCGCCATAGTAGGTCGAGTCAAACTGATAGCTGGTTGCATGCAACTGGAGCTTGGGCGTGATGAAGCCCGACGGAAAAATCCAGGGGCGACTCACCTGCATCAGCGAAAAGGCACGCTGGCCGTTGGGGTACCCGGTCAATGTGCTGTCAGACTGAAAGCGAGTGAAGTCGGCTGCTACCGAGTAGTCAAAGCCGCTGACATCATTGCGCGCGTAGCGGGTCGTCACCTGCGGCAAGCGATCAAAAGGCGGGGTGATGGTGGTGGTTCCGCTCTGAAGTGTCTGCCACTTCAGGGTGCGCACACTGCTGGAAAAATTGCCGTTGGTCCAGGAAACGCTGGCGTCATTGGTCAGCAAACGTTGGGTCAGTGAGGTGCCGCTGCTCGAAAAATCACTCCAATAGTAATCATCGCTGACCCGATTCAGATTGACCTTGAGCGCCAATCCCGAATCCGTCAAACGCTGGGTCAAGCCGTTTTCAACGCGTCCCTCGTGCTGAAGGGACAAACCCCAGCGGTTGCTGTCACGAAGCAGGTCTGAGGGCATCAGGTCATAACGCACCTGGCCGGCGTAACTGGGCTCCAAATAACGAAACTCCGTTGCCACGTTCACGCCCCGTTTGCTCATGACCGTGGGCGTGATCGTCGCATCGCGGTTGGGGGCAATGTTCCAGTAGTAGGGCTGAGAGATTTCCACCCCGTTCACGTTGTCGACCCCAATCGACGGCGGCAAAAGCCCCGACTTGCGCTTGTCACTCAGAGGGAAACTGATGTACGGCACGGGCAGGATAGGTACGCCTTTGAAGCTCAGCACCGCGCCGCTGGCCGTTCCGACATCCGTCTCGTTGTCAGTGGTGATGGTCGTTGCCCGCAGTATCCAGTCCGGCAGCCAGCTGGGACCAGGTTGGCGCCGGCAGGTGGAGTAGGTGGCGTTGTGAATCACAGCGCGCTGTTCGTCCACAAAATCAACGCGATCGGCCGTGCCGTTGGCGTCATTCTTCAGCAAGTGGTATTGCGGTTGGGTGAAGAAGCCTTCGTAAGTGTCCAGATTCAGTTCAAGCTCTGGCCCTTCATACACGTTGCCAGCCCGGTTGATTCGCACATGGCCGGTGGCTTTAGCCTGATTGGTAGCCTGGTCGTATTGCAGGCGATCGGCCTTGATGACCATGTCGCCCCGACGAACCACGGCATCGCCCTCAAGCGCCACCTCGTTCTCTGTTGTGCCTTGCAAGCGGTCCGCGGACAAAAAAGTGGGCAACGCGCTGCGGGACTCCTGCGCGATCTTCTCTTCCAGCATGGGACTGGTTTTCAGGCGGGCCGGGGGCAACTCTTGGGCCTGGACCGACGCCCCATACACCAGCGCTGACGCCACCACCACGGCCGCCGGGCGCATCGGGTGGGGCATGGGGGGTATTCCTGGCAGAGAGCGTTGCATCAATAAGCGCATCAGCGGGGGAGTGGGGGACGAAAGAGGTTGAAGGGCGAAGCCAGACGGTCATGGCCAGCTTTGTAGAATGGATTATCCATGAGCCAAGCCCCTACCCCCGAATCCCCCCAGAACACGGCGCCCGTCTGGTCTGACGCCCGCCGTGAACTTGACTTCAACCACTGGCTCGCCGCCACGGCCCCACAACACGCTTTGCGGCCTGACACGGTGCGCTTGGCGTCGGCCGACGCCAGCTTTCGCCGCTATTTCAGAGTTGATACCGCGCAGGGCAGCTGCATCATCATGGATGCACCGCCTGACAAGGAAGACAGCCGCGCCTTCGTCAAAGTCGCGCAATTGATGCAACAAGCGCACATTCGGGCCGCCGAGGTGCTGGCCTGGGACGAGGCCAAGGGCTTCATGCTGCTGACCGACCTGGGTGCCAAGACCATGATGCAAGTCATCAACCCCGCCCAGCCTGAGGCCAACCAGGCCCTCTACCTGCAGGCGGTGGATACCTTGGTCGAATGGCAATTGGCCTCGAAACCTGACGTGCTGCCCCCTTACGACGAGGCGTTGCTGCGCCGCGAGTTGAACTTGTTTCCGGAGTGGTACATCACCCGCCACCGGGGTATCGAGATCGACGCGGCCATGCAATTCACGCTGGACAACACGTTCAAACAAGTCATTGCAGCCAACCTGGCCTGGCCCAGCGTCTATGTGCACCGGGACTTCATGCCCCGCAACCTGATGGTCGCCAACGACGGCAGCACCACCCGCTTGGGCGTGCTGGACTTTCAGGACGCGGTCTATGGCCCCATCACTTACGACATTGCCAGTCTGATGCGGGACGCCTTTTTGACCTGGGAAGAAGAGTTTTGCCTGGACATCACCATTCGCTACTGGGAAAAAGCCCGCAAAGCCGGCCTGCCGGTTGGGAACGACTTTGGCGAGTTTTACCGCGGCGTGGAATGGATGGGCTTGCAGCGTCACCTCAAGGTGGCCGGCATTTTTGCCCGCCTGACCCTGCGTGATGGCAAACCACAGTACTTGGCGGACACCCCCCGCTTTATCAACTACCTGCTGTCCACCTGCGCCCGCTACATTGAACTCAAGCCCTTGCTTCGCTTGATTCAAAAGGTGGAAGGCATTGTGGAGCCGAATGTTTTCGGATTTGGCGCATCTGCAAGGTAAAACAGGCTCTAGCGCTCTGCGTACCTGCGCAAGCAGCTATAAATTCGATAGCATTCAACTTTTGACTCACCCCGCCCATGCCCCGCTTCTACTGCCCTGCCCCGCTGACTTCCGGTGAAACGCTGGACTTGCCGGCGGGCGCGGCCCGCCATGTGCAGGTGCTGCGCCTGCAACCGGGCGACGCCATCACGCTGTTCAACGGCGGGCCCGGCATCGCGGGCAGCGGCGAGTTTGACGCCACGGTGACCCGCATGGGCCGCAGCGATGTTCAGGTGCAAGTGGGTGCTCACCACCTGGTCGAACGCGAAGCCCAGCGCGGCGTGCACCTGGTGGTCGGCATGCCCGCCAACGACCGCATGGACTGGCTGGTCGAAAAAGCCACCGAACTGGGGGTTGCCAGCATTCAACCCGTGATGACCGAGCGCAGCGTATTGCGTCTGAGCGGCGAGCGGGCCGACAAAAAGGTGACCCATTGGCAAAGCGTGGCCGTGGCAGCCTGTGAGCAATGTGGCGGCAACCGGGTGCCCGCCATTCACCCTGTCATGAGTTTGGCGGCCTGGCTCAAGGTGCGCGCTGGGGCGCCTCCAACCCCATCACTGCTGCTGTCGCTGCGGGCGGGCACGCGCGCGTTGCGCGCCGTTGCGATGGACGATCCGGCCACCGATGTGACTTTTTTGTCCGGCCCCGAAGGCGGTCTGAGTGCGACTGAAGAAGAAGCAGCCCTGGCCTGTGGTTTTCTGCCCGTCACTTTGGGGCCCCGCGTGCTGCGCTCCGAAACCGCGGCATTAAGCGCACTGGCGGCCCTGCTGATCTAGCCAAAGTGGCGCACCGGGCGCCAGACATCACGGCAATGTTGTTGGCGATGGATGCGCCGTTCGCGCGATCGGTAACACGATGCGAAACGTCGTTCCCCGACCCGGCGCACTGTCCAGGGTAATAGAACCCTGGTGCTTTTGCACAATGCCATAGGCCAATGACAAGCCCAGCCCGGTTCCTTTGCCCAAGGGTTTGGTGGTGAAAAAGGGGTCGAAAACGCGAGCCTGAACCTCGGGCGGGATCCCGCTGCCGGTGTCCGAAAACTCCAGCCACACACACGCCGCTTCCGTTCCGGTGCGAACGGTGATGGTGCCGCGGGCCTCCCCCATGGCGTGCGCCGAGTTAATCAGCAGGTTCATAAACACCTGGTTGAGCTGGGTGGGCAAACACTCAATGTCAGGCAGGTTGCCAAATTCACGCACCACATCCGCCTTGTATTTGATCTCGCTGGCCACGATGTTGATCGTTGACTCAATCCCCTTGTGCAGATTGGCCCACTGCCACTCCAGATGCGTGTCCGCATGCGAGAAGTCCTTCAGGTCTTGCACAATTTTTTTGACGCGGGTGATGCCCTCCAGCGACTCGCGCATCAGGTTGGGAATATCCTC
Source organism: uncultured beta proteobacterium (assembly GCA_963781205.1). GTDB lineage: Bacteria > Pseudomonadota > Gammaproteobacteria > Burkholderiales > Burkholderiaceae_C > Rhodoferax. Next base: position 103,157 of record CAWAFG010000040.1, read on the forward strand.
TTTCAAAAAATCAAGGTCAATGTCAGCGCGAATGCGTGAAACCGCCGCTTTCTGCTCTGGCGTAGCGTCTGGCGCACAGGCCACCTCGCACCCCTCCAGCATTTTGAAAATGTCGTCCACATAGGATGACATCGCACTGATGTTGGAGGACACATAACCAATGGGGTTGTTGATTTCATGCGCCACACCCGCCGCCAATTGGCCAATGGAGGCCAGTTTCTCCGACTGCACCAATTGCTGTTGCGCTCTTTGAAGATCTGCGTTGAGTCGTTCCAACTCGGTATTGCGGGCGATGACCGCCTCCTCGGCCTGGGCGCGCGCGGTCACGTCAGTCCAGGTGGTGACAAATCCGCCGTCAGGCAAGGGCTCGCCGCGAATGTCCAACACCTGCCCATTGGGCCGCTTGCGTTCGAAATGATGCGGCTCCCGGAGCTGGGCCAGGGCCAGAATGCGAGACACGTACTCAGTGGTGTCTCCCGGGCCGTAATCACCGCGTTGCGCGTTGAAGGCAAGCACCACACTGAAATGGGGCAGCGTGGGTTCAAACAGGTGATCAGGCAGGTCCAGCAACTGCTTGGCCCGCCGGTTGACCAGCTGAATCTGCAAGTTCTTGTCGACAATGCAAATCCCGACCGGCGCCTCGTTCATCACGCCCAGAATGGTCTCAAGTTCGAACCCGGGTTGGGCCTCTGGTGGCAACAAATCTGGAGAAGTGGTCGACATCAAGAATCCTTCTGTGGCGGGACGTTCAGAGGCTATTGAAACCTATTTCTCCCGCAACACCAAGCCCGCCGCGCAGGCCCTAGCGGCGCAACAAGCCAAACGACTCAAACTCCCAGCTTCGCATGGCCAGCACCAAGGTGTAACCCTCGCGGTCCGCCTCGGCCAGCTTTTGATCCGTCTGATGCTGTTGCGCGAAGTCCTGCGCCACGCGCTGCAAGCGCTCCATGAACATTGGCGCCAGCGTGCGACTGACCGAGCCATGCACCAACAACATGCCCTCACCCGTGCCATCGAAGCCGCCCCCAAAATAATCCAGCAGCGCATGTTCGCGAAAGTAGTTCATCACCGGGCCGTGAGGCCGCCAGCGAAAGGTCTTGGCCAGCTTCAGCCGGTAGCGGTTCAAGGGGCGCAGCTCGATGATGCCAATGCGGTCCAGCTGGGCCAGGTACTTCACACACTCGGCTTGCGTCAGCCGGTAGGCGGTGGTGATTTGTTCGGGCGTCCACTGACTGAGCACGCAAATGGCCACCAGCAGCAGCTTTTTGTCGGCCACCACGGCACTCTCTTGCGCCTGCGTCATTTCACTCAACAGCGGCTGCGCGTCGGCCACGCGCCGGGCCAGTTCGGCAAAGTCCAGCTTCAGCGCTTGGCAGATGGCATCAATGCGGGACAGCGACATGTCGCCTTTGGCCAGCATGCGCTTCACACTGGACTCGGCCATGCCCATGGCCCGCGCGAGATCGGCGTAGGTCATGTGGGCGGCTTTCAATTCCTGCTTCAGCGCGGTGATCAGATCGTGGGTGGTGCTCATCCCTGGCTCCTAAAAAGAATCAAAAAACGATACTTTTCGCTTTTAATCTCAACACTGTATCGAATTTCTCCCTCCGTCAACCGCATCCTGCCGACACTGGCGCCCTGTCTAACTTTCCATGCCCTGGTGCCCCCATGCCACACCGCGCCACCCTCGCCACCCCGTTGAATCCCTTGCGTCATCCGACGTGGAAGGGCATTTGCGTCACTTGGCATGGCAGGCCAAGTGATGCATCGGGGCAAGCGGGCGACGCGCGCAACGTCGCATTGATGCGGCAGAATGCGCTGTCACCGCGCCTGCCAGCCCCCAAATTGCCCGTCCTCTAACCCCTGCCTCCGAGAAATCACCATGACCCAGCCAGCCGCCATCGACGACGCGAGCGCTCTTAGCCGCGCCCACGCCGCCCCCACAGCCCATGAAGGCGGGCAGTTTGCCCTCTTGCGCCAGCGGCGGTTTGCGCCCTTCTTCTGGACCCAGTTCATGGGGGCGGCCAACGACAACTTGTTCAAGTTCGCCTTCACCGTGCTGGTCACTTATCAGTTGCAGGTGGCCTGGTTGCCCGCCAGTTTGGCCGGGCTGGTGATTGGTGCTTTGTTCATCCTGCCATTTCTGCTGTTTTCGGCCACCAGCGGCCAACTGGCTGACAAGCTGGACCACCGCAGCATGATGGTCTGGCTCAAGTGGGCCGAGTTGGGCGTCATGGCGCTGGCCGCCTGGGGCTTTTTTACCCAAAACATCCCCTTGCTACTCGCTTGTATCTTTTTGATGGGTTTGCAATCCACCGTTTTTGGCCCCGTCAAATTCGCCTACCTGCCGCAGCACCTGGCCGAGCGCGAGCTGACGGGCGGCAATGGCATGGTGGAGATGGGCACCTTTGTCGCCATTCTGATGGGCAATGTGGCCGGAGGCTTGATCATCGCAACGCCTGAGATTGGCGCCGTGCATGTGGGCTTGAGTTGCATTGGCCTGGCCCTGATCGGGCGGATTGCGTCGCACTACATCCCATCCTCGCCGGCACAAGACCCCAGCTTGGTGATCAACTGGAATCCGTTTACCGAGACTTGGCGCAATTTGCAACTGGCGCGCCAGACGCCGGTGGTGTTTCGCTCGGTGCTGGGCATCAGCTGGATGTGGTTTTTTGGCGCCGTGTTTCTGAGCCTGTTTCCCGCGCTGGCCAAAGACGTTCTGCATGGGGATGAGCAGGTGGCCTCCTTGCTGCTGGTGGTCTTCTCTATCGGCATTGGTACGGGCTCGCTTTTGTGCGAAGTGCTGAGTCGCCGCCATGTGGAAATTGGGCTGGTGCCGCTGGGCGCGATTGGCATGACGGTGTTCTCCGTCGATCTGTATTTCGCCAGTCGCGGCCTGCCAGACGCCAGTGCCTTGAGCTTGCAGGCCTTCTTGAGCCAAGCCGCGCACTACCGTGTGCTTGCCGACCTGGCCTTGCTCAGCCTGTTTGCCGGCCTCTACAGCGTGCCCATGTACGCGCTGATTCAGATGCGCAGCTTGCCCACACACCGGGCGCGAATCATCGCAGCCAACAACATTTTGAATGCACTGTTCATGATCGCCAGCGCCGTGCTGGCCGGTGGTCTGCTGCAGGCAGGCTTCACCATTCCCCAAATTTTCCTGGTGGTCGGTCTGGCCAATGCGGTGGTCGCTTTCTACATCTTCCTGGTGGTGCCGGAGTACCTGCTGCGCTTTGTGGCCTGGGTGCTGTCGCGCTGTGTTTACCGCTACAAGGTGCAGGGCGATGAGCACATTCCCACCCAAGGCGCCGCCGTGCTGGTGTGCAACCATGTGAGCTTTGTGGACGCGGTGCTGCTCATGGCCGCCAGCCCCCGCCCGATTCGCTTCCTCATGGATCACCGCATCTTCAAAGTGCCGGTACTGGGCTGGTTGTTCAAACTGGCCAAAGCGATTCCCATCGCGCCGCAAAAAGACGACCCTGTGGCTTATGAAGCGGCCTTTGATGCGGCAGCAGCTGTGCTGCGCGACGGTGAGTTGCTCGCCATCTTCCCCGAAGGCGGCATCACCCGCGACGGCACGGTGCAGCCCTTCAAGGGCGGCATCATGAAAGTGCTGGAGCGCGCCACCGAAGACGGCTTGGCCCTGCCCGTGATTCCAATGGCGCTGACCAACCTGTGGGGCTCTTTCTTCAGCCGCGTGGAGATGGTGGAAGGGGAGCCCACGGCCATGAACCGCCCATTCCGACGAGGCCTGTTCAACCGCGTCGGCCTGAACGTGGGTGAGCCCTTGGCCGTGCCCAACGTCACACCTGACGGCTTGCGCCAACAGGTCAGCGCCTTGCTCGGCGCCTCCCCCGCCTGATGCGCCGCGGCTTGACCGCCCGGCTCAGGGTGGTCAAGACCAACCAAAAAGCATTAAAAATCGATACTTTTATCAGCGAAGTCGTGTACCGGGTCAATTTTTAGGCATAAAACCAAACCTGGTGCGTCACCATTCGTGCCATGTTCAACGAATGGATGAGGTTCTCCATGGCACACCGCCCCCCTTCTAACGCCGTCACCCGTGACACCCGCGCCTGGCAAATCCAGGTCTGGGTGTCGTTTGGCCTGGCCGTTTTTCTGTGCGCTACCGGTTTGGCCTACCTGCCGGGTCAGTCACTGGACCGGGCCTTCATGGTGATGGGCTATGTGTTTTGCCTGTCCTCCGTGTTTGTGCTGTCCAAGTCGGTCCGTGACGCCCATCTGGTGACCCAGGCCGGGTCGGCTGAAACGCCCATGTGGCGTTGGGTGGTGTGGGGCGGCTTTGCGGTGGCCATGGGCCTGACCGGCTGGGGACTGGCCCGCATGGAGGTCAACGACACCTACCGCGCCTACCTGGGTGTGAGCTGGCTCTACCTGGTGACCTCGGCTTTTACCTTGGCCAAAACGCTTCGCGATCGCCATGAGGCAGGCCTCACAGAGGCCCGGTTGCACGGCGAGTGGCGGGGTCGTCACGCCGCATCCCATGCAAACACCACCCAAAACCCAACCCCACAGGAGATTTGACATGACCCGATTGAATACTTGGCTGCTCACACTTGGCTTGGCGCTGGCCGCCGTGAGCGGCCCAACTCGCGCACAAAGCGAGGCCTCTGCCGCCCTCTCCCTCTTGCCGGTGGCCTCGGTGGTGGGCACCGCTTCGGCGGGCGCTGCCGCCGTTAGCACCGTGCCCGTGGCGCTGGCGATCTCGGGCGCCGTGTTGGTGGTGAAAGTCGTTGAGGTGAGTGCCCGCGGCACGGTGTACCTGTTGGAGCGCGCCTCCGACGGCGCCCGGGTCAGCGTGGAAGTCGCTGACCGCGCGGCCTCGGCCGTCGCTCTGGGTGTTGGCTCTGTCGTCACCGTGAGCGTGATCGGCACCGGCGTGCTGCTCTCGGCGGCTGGCGAGGTGTTGGCCTTCTTGCCCAATGCGTTGGGCCGCGCCTTGCTTCACAACGAACGCCTGACCCACTAAACAGGATTGCCCATGAAGCACTCTTCTCAAAAAAACGCACAGCACGCCGGTTGGCGGATGTTGGCTTGGCTGGTAATGGCCCTGGTAGTGAGCCCGGCGGCCCATGCCGGACGCTCCTGCGACAGCCAGCCCCTGGACGCGCGGGGCATCGAACAAGGCATGGCACTGGCACAACGCACCTCCGACGCACTGGACGCGGAAAACGCTCGCAGCGGCGCACGGGTAGTCGTTCTGGGGCGCGCCGGGCAGGACTTGTCCAAGTACAAGCTTCGCTACTCGCACCTGGGCTGGGCGTACAAAACGCCAGCCGGCCCCTGGCGGGTGATTCACAAGCTCAACGAATGCGGCACCGCAGTGGGCGACGTCTACCAGCAAGGCTTGGGCGAGTTTTTTCTGGACGATCTGTGGCGCCATGAGGCCGCGTGGGTCGTGCCTGTTCCGGCCCTGCAAGCCCCCTTGCTGGCGCTGCTGACCGACCCCGCCCGCAACACCCAACTGCACACCCGCCCCTACAGCATGGTCAGCTACGTCTGGGGGTTGCGCTACCAGCAGTCCAACCAGTGGGCGCTGGAAACCCTGGCCGCCGCGGTGGAGCCCGCCATCCAAGAGCGCGAGCAGGCCCAGGCATGGCTTCGCTTCAAGGGCTACCAGCCCACCACCTTGCGCCTGGGACCACTCACCCGCTTGGGCGCACGGGTGAGTTCGGCCAATGTCGCCTTTGACGACCACCCCAATGACAAGCGGTTTTCAGACCGCATTGAAACCGTCACGGTGGACTCGGTGTTGGACTGGCTGACACGCTCCGGCATGGCCGGCCCGACGCAAACCCTGGGGCGTTAGGCCCGTGTTGTGAACGACCACGCCGGGTGGGGCCATTGTGTGACTTATGTCGCATTTTTGCGCTATTATTTTGATAGCTACTTAAGTATTGTGGACTAAGGCAATTGCGTATTTTCAGCCTGAACAGGCTTCCTTATAATTCACATCATTCGGCGCGAATATCCACGACCGAGCCCCTCCAATGCGGCCCACCCGGTGTCAAGAGGCAAAGACCTGTCAGACACCCCTCATAGAGAAACGACCGCTTATGTTCAAAGCCCGACTCTTTCGGCTCTCCCTGCGTCAAGTGCTGACAATCCCCTATGTGGTGCTGGTGTTGGGCTTGGCGCTGACCATCGTGGTCCTGTCTTACACCGCAGGCAGCCGTGCGGTGGACACGGTATCGGCCCATTTGCTGAGTGAAACCGTGGACCGCATTGGCCAGGCTGTGGACCGGCACGTGATGGGCTCCGGGGCGGTGCTCGAAGCCGCGTTCCCCGACGGCATGCCGGTGTCGCCCAATATTGAAAAAGAGGTGCAGAGCCTTCGCACCCGGTTCTGGATTGCGACCTCACTGCACACAGACCCCAACAACTATGTTTACTACGGCAACCGGTTGGGGCAGGCCATGGGCTTGTTTCGCCACTCCAGCACCGAAGGTGAGTTGCGCCTCAAACTGGCTGCGCCCGACCTGCGCACCATTTCTCGCTTCACCGGCATTCATGGCGAGTTGAAGTTTCAGTCGTTGGAGAAAAAGCTGTTTGACCCCCGGCTGCGTCCCTGGTACCGGGCTGGCGAGAATCAAAACATGCCCACCTGGACCTCGGTCTATATTGACTTTGGAACCGAAGACCTGGTGGCCACGCGGGCCCGCCGGGTGCTGGGACCCGACGGCGAGTTGGAGGGCGTGGTGGCCACAGACGTTTCGCTGCGCGCCCTGAACGACTTTGTGACCAAGCTGCGCGTCTCCGAGCACGGCATTGCCTTTATTTTTGAGCCCAATGGCGACCTGATCGCCTCCTCCGCCAGCCCCAACGTGGCCACAGGCACGGACGGCAGCAAAGCCCGGGTCAACGCCGTGCACAGCGCCAACCCCTTGATCGGCGCCATTTATGCGCAGATTCAAGCGCTCCAGCAAGACGGTGAGTCGCATCCGGGCGGGCAATCCTTCAACTTCACGGCGCCTGACGGCCAGGTGATTCATGCCGCGTTTGACAACATCACCGACGACACCGGCCTGAAGTGGTGCACCGTGGTGGCCATGCCGCGCAGCGACTTCATGGCGGGTGTCACCAGCAATCTGGTGCGCACCGCCTTGCTCAGTGCGCTGGCCGCCGTGGTGGCCATCCTGATCGGCCTGCGCGTGCTCAGTTGGGTCACGGGAGACCTCAAGCGCCTGTCTGAAGCAGCGCTGCAGGTGGGCGAAGGGCAACTGGACTGGCCCGTCAGCGTCAAACGTCCTGACGAGATTGGCCAACTGGCCCAAAGCTTTCAGACCATGCAACGCCGCCTGCAAACAGACAGCCTCACGGGCCTGGCCAACCGCGAAGCCTTCATGCTGCGCCTGCGTCAAAAAATTGGGCAAGCCTCGGCCAGCCCGCAGCCCAGCCGGTTCGCCGTGCTGTTCATTGACCTGAACCGGTTCAAACAAATCAACGACCGGTTTGGCCATGACGTGGGTGATCAGGTTTTGATTGAAATCGCCGAGCGGCTGCGCGCCATGGTTCGCTCCCGCGATTTGGTCGCCCGTTTGTCAGGCGACGAGTTTGTGGTGTTGCTTGACCAAGTGGATACCCAACACAGCCTGGACCGGGTGCGTGAAGCCATTGAGCTGGCGCTGAAATCGCCACTGGCGGTGCTGGGCAGCGAAGCGATGCTGAGCGCCGACTTTGGCGGCTCCGTGGGTGAGGCGCTTTACCCGGATGACGGTGAAGACGCCGAGTCCTTGCTCACAAAAGCCGATCGCCGCATGTACGGCCAGAAGTTTGCCGACCGACCGCTGGAGTCCGCGCACCCCCTTCGCCGGGCCTCGGACCTGCGAGGGTGATGCAGGAGCCGTTGGGCGCACTCCTTGCACCGCCCAACAATTACTATCATTTAAATAGCGCCCTGCGCAGGCAGAACAAGCGCTAGCGCCTTATTTCTTGTTTATTTTCTGCGCCAAGTCTTCGTACTTGGCCAGGCGTGCGCCCCCCAGCGCCACGGCCTTGGCAATGGCTTGGGCCGCCTCTTGGGTGCGGCCTTGCTCCCACAGCACTTGGGCCAGGTTGTTCCAGGCGTCGGCAAAGGCGGGATCCGTTTGCGTGGCGTGTCGGTAAGCCTTGATGGCGGCGCCCCATTGCTTTTGGGCATAGGCGGTGTTGCCGGCCCCCAGCAACGCGGCGCGGTCAGTCGGCCACGCGGCCAGCGCCGTGGCATAGCCCGCCTGTGCCGCTTTGGGGTCGAGACGCTCCAACGCAGAGACGGCAGCGCCATACGTCTGCGGGTCGGCGGTGGCGGGCAATCGATCAGCCGGCGAAAGCGCCAGCATGGCCCAGTAACCAGTGCGCGCCCAGGTGCGCTCAAACGCAAACAGTGACATCTCCATGCGCTCGGTGCGGCCCGAATGCAGGAGCAGCAGATTGCGCTCGCGGTCATACCCCATCACCACGGCGTAATGCCAGAGGGGTTTGATCGGCAGCGACAGATTTTGAAACACCAGCACCGGGCGGCCCGCCGCCACTTCACGCAGCACGTCTTCCACACGGGGACGCAAGGGGTAAGCCAGCAAGCCCTGGCGCCGGGTGGCGGCCATCATTTCCTGCTGCAGTGAGCCTTGGCGCCCGGGCAAGTACACCTGATCAACCAAGGCCGCGGGCAACAGCGGCACACCGGCGGCGCCGGCCACCATGGCCAGGGAGGCGGGTCCGCACTCAAAGTCTTCCTGCGGGAAAAACGGGACATGGGTGAGTTCAACCTGGGCCGGCAGTTCTGCGGGCCAGGCGGCATCCAATGCCGCCATCTGGGCCGTGGCGCAGCCCCCCAAAAGAGCGGCGGCCACCAGCAACCCGGTCAGGGCGAGGCCGCGCCTGCGGGCTCGCCAGACACTCATCGAACAGCGCGCGTGAACGGGAAGACCTTGGTAAAGCCCAGAATGTCGGTCACCAGCAAGACGATGAACACGGTGAACAAAATGCCCACCACATCGCCACCGGCTGGGGCCTGATCAATGCGACCGGCCAGTTGGGCCACTTCGACGTCGGACATGGCGTTCACACGCGCCAGCGCCGCTTGCGGGCTCACGCCTTGGGCCTGCATGGCGTCGCGCACATCGGTGCGGGCCAGAAACTGGTCCACCGCGCCACGTGCGGTGCTGGCAGCGGCACTGCTCACCACTTCGTCGGTGCCCACGATGCTGGCTTGCGCCATCATGGGAAAACCGGCCAGCGTCACGCTGGCGATCAAGGCGGTGGAAAGAAGACGTTGGATTTTTTTCATGAGGCATTCCGTTCAGAAATTCCCGGCGGTTCCAAAGAAAAATCGGAACCCGGCGGTGGCCTCGATTGAATCGGCCCACCCACCGTCCGTCAACCGTGCTTACACCTTGACACATCTCAATCCTGTTTGGCGTGCAGGTAGTTGCTTCACGCGATGAATCCAGGCTTGGTTTCCAAGGCAAAAGGGCCACCACCCCTTTTAAAACCTGCGCAAGCAGCTCTCATTTCAGGAGCAGCTGAACACTTTCATTCAACGATCAATCCATTAAGTTTGACGATTAAACTATGTCGGGTTTCTACCAATACCTTTTCTGGGTCGCGCTGTTCACAATTAGTTCATCGTTCGCACTAAATGCATCGCGTTGCATTGAGGGCAGCACGATGACTGTGAAAGTTCCTTCCAAACCAAAGGCCTGTCCAAGGCCAACTAGCAGGAGACATTGATGAAACTGAAAACAACATTGACCGCATTGACACTGAGCCTGGCCGCCGCCGGCGCCTTTGCCCAGACCGTGGGCGTGAGCTGGTCCAACTTTCAGGAAGAGCGCTGGAAGACCGACGAAGCCGCCATCAAGGCCGAGCTGGAAAAGTCGGGCGCCAAGTACATCAGCGCCGATGCCGGTGGCTCGCCTGAGAAGCAGTTGGGTGACATTGACAGCCTGATCGCCAAAGGCGCCAAGTCGCTGATCATCTTGGCCATGGACAAGGACGCCATCCTGCCCGCCATCAACAAAGCCAACCAGCAAAAAATTCCGGTGGTCGCCTATGACCGCCTGATTGAAGCACCTGGCGTGTTCTACATCACCTTTGACAACGTGGAAGTGGGCCGCATGCAGGCCCGCGCCATTCTGGCCGCCAAGCCCAAGGGCAACTACGTGATGATCAAGGGCTCCCCCACCGACCCCAACGCCAACTTCCTGCGCGCAGGCCAGCAAGAGGTCATTGATGCCGCCGTGAAAAAGGGCGACATCAAGATCGTGGGCGAGGAATACACCGAAGGCTGGAAGCCTGAAGTCGCCCAAAAGAACATGGAGCAAATCCTGACCAAAAACGGCGGCAAGGTCGACGCGGTGGTGGCCTCCAACGACGGCACAGCCGGTGGTGTGGTGGCGGCGCTGAATGCCAAAGGCATCAAAGGCGTGCCCGTGTCCGGCCAGGACGGCGACCATGCCGCGCTGAACCGCGTCGCACTGGGCAGCCAGACCGTCTCGGTCTGGAAAGACGCACGCGACCTGGGCCGTGACGCCGCTGCTGCGGCGGTGGCACTGGCCAACGGCAAGAAAGTCACTGGCGCCACCACCTGGGACGGCGGCGAGAAGAAGATGGCCATGCAAGCCCAGTTCCTCAAGCCGGTACCTATCTCGGCGGCCAACCTGGACGTGGTCGTGAAAGCCGGCTGGATCAAGAAGGATGACCTGTGCAAAGGCGTGAGCGCCGCAACCGCGCCGGCCGCCTGCAAATAAGCCAGACAACGCCCTCTCGGCGCTTTGCGCCGTCAACCCGTGGGCCTGGCGCCCGCGGGATTCCTTTCAAGCAAGAACCCTCTTGCGGAGAACACATGTGAACCCCGTCATGAATTCGCTTAAACAGGCCGCCGTCGACTGGCGCCTGGTGATGATGAGCCTGGTGCTGGTCGCCATTGCCGTCGTCTTCAATTTTCTCTCGGACGGCTTGTTTCTGAGCCCCGAAAACTTGTACAACATTGCCCAGCAAACGGCTGTGGTCGGCATCGTCGCCACCGTGGTGGTGCTGGTGATCGTGGCGCGCCACATTGATCTCTCGGTGGGCTCCGTCATGGGTTTTGTGGGCGTGCTGATTGCCACGCTCATGTACACCCGGGGCTGGCACTGGGTGGAGGCCTCGCTGGCCGGGCTGGCGGTGGCCATTGCGGTGTCGCTCTACCAAGGCGCGCTAACGGCCATGCTGGGCGTGCCCTCCTTTGTGGTCACACTGGGGGGTCTGATGTCCTTCCGCGGTGCTGCCTTTTTGGTGGCCGACGGCAAAACCCAACCCGTGACTGATGAGTTCTTCCAACGCCTGGGGGGCGGCTTTGCCGGCGCCATTGGCGTCACGCCCAGCTGGACGCTGGCCGCCCTGGTGGTGCTGGCCTTGGTCTGGATGACCGTGGCCAAACGGCGCGCCAAAGCGTCGTATGAAGTGCCCAACAACCCCCTGTGGCTGGACGGTGCCATGGTGCTGGTGCCCGCCGTCATCGTGCTGGCCTTTGTGGCCACCATGAACAGCTACCAAATTGGCAGCAAAGAGGCGCCTCAGGGCATTCCGATTCCGGTCCTGATCTGGGCCACGGTGGCGGTCACGCTGTCCTTCATCGTGCACCGCACCCGCTTTGGCCGCTATGTGTTTGCCATGGGGGGCAACCCAGAAGCCGCCGCCCTGGTGGGCATACCGGTGCGCCGCGTCACGCTGATGCTGTTCGCGCTGATTGGCGTGCTCATCACCGTGGCCGCCATGGTGTCCATTGCGCGCTTGAATGCCGGCACCAACTCGCTGGGCACCAGCATGGAGCTGTATGTGATTGCCGCCGCCGTCATTGGGGGCGCGGCCCTCTCGGGTGGCAGTGGCTCGATTCTGGGCTCGGTGCTGGGGGCGCTCATCATGCAGTCGATTGACAGCGGCATGCTGCTGCTGGACGTGTCGATTGGCATGCGCTACGTGATCATTGGTCAGGTGTTGATTGCGGCCGTGGTGTTTGATGTGATGTACCGCAAAGCAACTGGAGAGACCGTATGAGCCCCGTGAACCCGGCCGTTGCCGCCCCCCTGGTGGACCTGCGCCACATTGGCAAAGCCTTTGGCGGCGTACAAGCCGTTGACGACGTCAGCCTGACCCTCTACCCCGGCGAAGTGGTGGCCTTGCTGGGCCACAACGGCGCCGGCAAATCAACCCTGATGAAGATGTTGGCCGGGGCCTACCCCATCGACACCGGCGAGGTGGTCATCAACGGCGAGCGCGCCCACATTCGCTCACCAGTGGATGCGCAGCGCTGCGGCATCGAATCCATCTACCAAACACTGGCGTTGGCGGACAACCTGGACGCTGTGGCCAACCTGTTCTTGGGCCGTGAGTTGCTCACCCGCTGGAACACGCTGGACGACCACCGCATGGACGCCGACGCCCGCAAGGTGTTTCACCGGCTGAACAAAA
>CAWAFG010000041.1:0-35903 GCA_963781205.1 uncultured beta proteobacterium
AGCGTTAATGACGGTGGCCACCCTGTCCTTCGATGAATTGTCGAGATCTGTCGGTTGCGGTCAATGCTTTTACGACAACCCGAGGCGGAGAAAGCGCCTCCATCGCCTTGACGTCGGAGCTGACCAGTCCAGCGGACACGGTATTGGCCGCAGCGTTGTTGAATGAGTTGTCTGGCATCACGTCGTCGTCCATCACCCAAATCCTTCACAACAATGATTTACTGAGTAGTTTGGAGGCGTTGAGAGGACAGATGCAGGCGCTCAGTGGGGAGCGGCACGCGCTGGTGGCCTCGTCCATTGCCGTGAGCAGCGGTCTGTCGATTGGTTATGTCATTTGGTTGGTGCGAGGAGGTGTGTTGGTGAGTTCCATGCTCTCGGCTTTGCCGGCTTGGCAGTTGATCGACCCACTTCCGGTCATGGCCACTGCTGCGGGCAAGAAACGAAAAACCGCTTTGGCTGACGGTGACGACCCTGATTTTGAGCGTTTGTTTGATGGCGCGAAGCCGGGCAAGGCGGCGGTGCCGCTTGAACCGGGTGCCACTGAAAAGCCCACTCACACCACCGACGCCGAGGTCAACGCATGAATCCCTTGAAATTCATGCGACGCCTGTCAACCCGCGTCCACTTGGCGTTGGGTTTGGCCGCGCTGGCGGTGGGCGTTTTGCTGATGGCCGGCTACATCAAATTGATTCCTGATGCAGAAGCCCTGATTCGTCAGCACCGGGCGGCCTTGGCGGAGACGATTGCCATCACCGCCTCCGCCGTGTTGAACGAGGATGAGCCCGAGGGGCTGGCGGAAATGCTGGAGTTTCTGCGCAGCCGCAACCCCGACTTGTTGTCGCTGGGGGTTCGTGCACAGGACGGCGCGCTGTTGGTTGACCTGCATGGCCATTCGGCGGACTGGCAACCGCCGGGCAATCTGATGTCGACCGACTCTGCCATTACGGTGCCCATTTGGCGGGCTGGTGAGCAATGGGGCGCCGTTGAATTGCGATTTGAACCCTTGCGAGCGCCGGGTTGGCGCGGCTATTTGCAGGACCCGGGGCTGCGGCTGTCTGGCTTTGTGTTTGCCGTCTGCTTTGTGATGTTCTTCTTCTACCTCAAGCGCATGCTGCGCGAGTTGGACCCGTCGCGTGCGGTGCCACAGCGGGTCAGAACCGCATATGACACGTTGACCGAAGGCTTGGTGGTGATTGATGACACGGGCTCTATCGTGCTGGCGAATAAATCAACCAGCGAGATGCTGGGGGTGCGTGAGCGAAAACTGATCGGTCGCTCACCCTCCGAATTTGCCTGGCGTCGCTCTGACGGGCAAACCCTGGACCGCGCGGCGATGCCTTGGCAGATTGCCCTGAAGACCAAAGAGGCCCAACGCGATGTGCACCTGAATGTGGACAGTGCCAACGGTGTTCGCTATTCCCTTCGGGCCAATTGCTCGCCCATTTTGGACGACCACGGCGGGATTCAAGCACTTGTGATCAGCTTTCAGGACGTGACAGAGTTGGAGCAGCGGGGCGCTGCGCTGGTGGCTGCCAAGGAGGAGGCTGACGCCGCCAACGAGGCCAAGAGCCAGTTTCTGGCCAATATGAGCCATGAGATTCGCACCCCCATGAACGCGATTCTTGGCTTTACCGAAGTGTTGCGACGGGGTGGTCTGCGCAATACCGCCGATGCGACCCAGCAGCTCAACATCATTCATTCGAGTGGCAAACATTTGCTGAACCTGATCAATGACATTTTGGACCTCTCAAAGGTCGAGGCCGGGCGTCTGGAGGCGGAGCGGGTGCCGTTCAAACCGCACGTGGTGGCCAATGAAGTCGCTCACACCCTGTTGGAGCGGGCCACGCAGAAAGGGTTGACCTTGACAGTGGAATACCCCCAGCCACTGCCAGAAACGATTGAAGGTGACGCCGTTCGTCTTCGTCAAATCTTGACCAACCTGATTGGCAATGCCATCAAGTTCACTGACCACGGCACCGTCAAAATGGTGCTCTATCTGGCGACAACCGAAGGCACAACCGGCTACTGTATTGATGTGCATGACAGTGGTATTGGCATTGCGCCGGACAAGCTGGAGTCCGTGTTTGAGCCCTTTGTGCAGGCGGAGTCATCCACCACCCGACGATTTGGTGGCACGGGTCTGGGCTTGACCATCAGTCGCGGCTTTGCGCGTGCCATGGGGGGCGACATCGTTGTGAGCAGTGACTATGGCAAGGGGGCCGTCTTCAGCCTGTGGCTGAATCCGGGCGACTTGTCTGGCGTGCCAATGCTCAGCCCAGCCGCACTGTCTGCGTCTGCGCAAGTAGCGGATGTGACCGAATCCGTGCAGTGGGTGTTTCCTGCCAAGCGCGTACTTGTCGTGGACGATGTCACTGAAAACCGCCAGTTGGTGCGGGTGCTGCTGGAAGAGGTCGGGCTGCATGTGAGCGAGGCTGAGAATGGCCAGGTCGCCCTGGACCGGATCGCAGCGGCGCACTTTGATCTGGTGTTGATGGACATGCAAATGCCGGTGATGGACGGCCAGACCGCCACCCGCCGTTTGCGTGACCTTGGCCTTGACTTGCCCATCATTGCGCTCACGGCCAATGCCATGAAGGGGTTTGAGGGGGCGTTGTCGGAGGCCGGATTCAGCGGCTATCTGACCAAACCCATTGATGTGGATGCCCTGCTGCGTGAGTTGGCGCAGCGCTTGGGCGGGCAGGTCAGCCTTGCCGCAGCGAAGTCAGTCACACCGGAACAAGGGGGGCAGGTCGACAGCGGTCTGGCGTCCAGGGCAGACTTGGCAACGGACGCAATTGTGTCGCGGTTGGCGAGTCACCCCAAGCTGGGTCGCATCGTGTCGCGCTATGTTGCCCAACTGCCGGCCAAGCTGGTGGAGATGGACGATGCGGTGTTGCGCAGGGATTTTGGGGAGTTGTCCATGCATTGGCCCATGGACTCAAAGGGGCCGGTGGTAGCATGGGTTTTGATGAGTTTTTTGAACCTGCGAAGGCGCTCGAAGAGGCGGCCCACGCGGGAGATATTTTGAAAGTAGCTGCCGTGATGGCTGAGATGCACGATATTGAGCGCCGTGTTTTGCTGGGGCTCTCAGACCCCTTGCGCCAGGTTGAGGAGCCGTTGCCATGAGCCAAGATGTATGGGCTGACACCCTTTTGCCGTCAGAGGGCGAGGCTCCTGCCGGCGCTTCGCGCTCGCCCTTGCTCGACGCCAAGGTCATGATGGTCGATGACGAACCCTTGATGACCGATCTGGTTCAGGCCTTGCTGGAGGACGAGGGTTACGTCAATTTTGTGGTCTGTAATGACCCGCGTGAAGCGCTGGCTCTGATGCAGCGGGAAGAGCCCAGCGTCTTGCTGCTGGACCTGATGATGCCCAAGATGTCTGGGTTCGAGGTGTTGGAAGCGGTTCGTGCGAACAAGGAAACCCGATATATTCCGGTGATTGTGCTGACGGCTGCGTCGGCCGCCGAGGCCAAACTCCGCGCCTTGCGCTTGGGGGCAACGGATTTCCTGTCCAAGCCGGTGGATGGCAGTGAGTTGGTGCTTCGGGTGCGCAATGCGCTGGCGTTCTCTCATTACAACAAGCGTTTGCGCCACTTTGACACGGTGACCGGGTTGCCCAATGCGATCCTTTTCGACCGGGGAATCGAAGAGGTGTTGCGTAACCGCGATCTGGTGGGCGGGTTGGTTGCGCTCGTGAGCCTGACGGTGCCCGAATTGCCGTAATCTGAGTGAGGCCGCAGACCAGCGTTCTGCTGATGAATTCGTCAAAACCTTGTCCCGGCGCCTGCTTCGATTTGCGCAGGCGGATGAGTTGATGTCGGACTTTGCGACGGGCGTTGATCGCGCTCCCCGCGTCTCTCGGCTCGGTTTGGACCAGTTTGGCGTTCTGTTTGAGGGCGTGGCCAATGTCGATATGGTGGAATCTCTCACCAAACGTCTACTGGCCGTCGTGGCGCAGCCGGTGAGTCTTGGGGTGCATCAAATGGTGGCCTCCGCCTGGGCGGGCATTGCGCTTTCTCCGACTGACGGCCAAACAGCGCTTGCCCTGCGCAAGAGTGCAGCCCTGGCAGCCAGCCATGCGGGCCAGGGAAATGCCAGTCGCTACAAGTTCGCCTCGCCCGAACTCAATGCCAAGTCCTTGCAGCGACTGCGTCTTGGCTCCGCATTACGAGGTGCGGCTGAGCGCGACGAGTTGCGGGTTCACTACCAACCCAAGATTCACATCGAGAGTGGGCGCATCAATGGGGTTGAGGCACTGGTTCGCTGGCAGCATCCCGAGCATGGTTTGATGCCCCCAGGGCGCTTTATTGGTTTGGCTGAGGAGTTGGGCCTGATCAATGTCGTGGGCGAGTGGGTGATGGCGCAGGCCTGTCGAGATGTGGCGCGTTGGACGGCCGAAGGCTTGGGGGCATTGACGGTTTCGGTGAATATTTCAAAACCCCAGTTGTTGGCTGGCGACCTGCCCCTTGTGGTGAGTCGGATCATGGCGTCTAGCGGTTTGCCGCCGCATCAGTTGGAGCTGGAGTTGACAGAAAGCCTGTTGATGGACGACGTGGAGGTCAGCCGCGAGCTGATGGCGGAGATCAAGACGCTGGGCGTGAGCTTGTCCATTGACGACTTTGGCACCGGTTACTCGTCGCTGGCCTACCTCAAGAGTTTTCCATTGGACGAACTGAAGGTGGACAAGTCCTTTGTGGACGATTTGCCCGGATCGTCCTCGGATGTGGCCTTGGTTCACACCATCATTGACCTGGGGCACCGTCTGGGGATGACGGTGATTGCCGAAGGCGTTGAAACCGCTGCGCAGCTGGCGTGCCTGAAGCGTTTGGGCTGCGACAGTTTCCAGGGGTTTTTATTCAGCAAAGCCGTTCCCGAGGATGCTTTTCGGGCATTGCTCGCTGAGGAAAATGCGCGTTTTGGCGGCCCCAGCCTGAACCTGCGCCGGGTCTCGTCGGTCTAGCCCTTGCCGCAGGGGGCTATCGCCCCCATCACGTCAAACGCCGCGCGCCCGGTCCGCCTTGAAGCGGGCCACCATGGCACCAAACCCACCCACGTCCAGCGCCTCGCGCACTTCGCGCATCAGGTTCAGGTAGTAGTGCAGGTTGTGAATGCTGGCCAGCATGGGGCCGAGCATTTCGCCGCAGCGGTCCAAATGGTGCAGGTAAGCGCGTGAGAAGCCGCTGCGTCCGCCTTGCTCGTACGACACGCCGGAGTTGCCCGCGCAGGCATAGCAGGTGCAGGTCACGTCCAGTGGCTGGTGATCGGTCTTGTGGCGGGCGTTGCGGATTTTCAGGTCGCCATAGCGGGTGAAGAAGGTGCCGTTGCGGGCATTGCGGGTGGGCATCACGCAGTCGAACATGTCCACGCCTTGTGCCACGCCTTCGACCAGGTCTTCAGGTGTGCCCACGCCCATCAAGTAGCGTGGCTTGTGCGCCGGCAGGCGGTGCGGGGTGTGCGCCATGATGCGGCGCATCTCGTCCTTGGGTTCGCCCACGCTCACGCCACCCACGGCGTAGCCGGGGAAGTCCATCTCCACCAGTTGGTCCAGCGACTCTTGGCGCAGGTTCTCGAACATGCCGCCTTGCACAATGCCAAACAAGGCGTTGGGGTTTTCCAGCTTGGTGAACTCGGCCTGACAGCGCTTGGCCCAGCGCAGGCTCAGTTCCATGGAGGTGCGCGCCTCCGCCTCGGTAGTGAGTTGGCCCTTGGTCTTGGGCTCGACCGAGATGTAGGGCGTGCACTCGTCAAACTGCATCACGATGTCGCTGTTCAGCGTGGTCTGGATCTGCATCGAGATCTCGGGCGTCAAAAACAGCTTGTCGCCGTTCACCGGGCTGGAGAACTTGACGCCCTCTTCGGTGATCTTGCGCATCTCGCCCAGGCTCCAGACCTGAAAGCCACCCGAGTCGGTGAGGATGGGTTTGTCCCACTTCTCAAACTGGTGCAGGCCGCCAAAGCTTTCCATCACGTCCAGACCCGGGCGCATCCACAGGTGAAAGGTGTTGCCCAGAATGATTTGCGCGCCCATGTCTTCCAGGCTGCTGGGCGTCACGCCCTTGACCGTGCCGTAGGTGCCCACGGGCATGAAGATGGGGGTTTGCACCACGCCGTGGTTGAGCGTGAGCTCACCTCGTCGGGCGTGGGTGCCGGCGTAATTTTCAGTAGCGGCGTCGTTGTTTAACAGTTCAAACTTCAGCATGATGGGCCTGTTCTTTGGTCAGCAGCATGGCATCGCCATAGCTAAAAAATCGGTAGTGTTCGGCAATGGCGTGGCGGTACAGCGCCATGATGTGTTCGTAGCCGGCAAAAGCACTCACCAGCATCATCAAGCTCGATTTGGGCAGGTGAAAGTTGGTTACCAGCGCATCCACCACCTTGAATTCAAACCCGGGTGTGATGAAGATATGCGTGTCGCCTGTGACTTGCCCGCTTTGCGCCCACGCCTCCAGCGTGCGCACGCTGGTGGTGCCCACGGCCACCACGCGGCCGCCCCGCGCACGGCACTCGGCAATGGCGGTTTGGGTGGCTTGTGGCACGTCATACCACTCGCTGTGCATCTGGTGCTCGGCCAGCACTTCGGTTTTGACCGGCTGAAAAGTGCCCGCGCCCACATGCAGGGTCACGTGGGCCCGCTTGACGCCCATGGCGTCAATGGCGGCCAGCAGCGCCTGGTCAAAGTGCAGGGCGGCGGTGGGCGCGGCCACGGCGCCGGGGTTTTTGGCAAACACGGTTTGGTAACGCGCGGCGTCTTCGGCCGAGTCGGTGTGGGTGATGTAGGGCGGCAGGGGCACGTGGCCGTGGCGCTCCATCAGGGTGTAGGGGTCGTCGCCCTGGTCGTTGGACAGCACAAAGCGAAACAACGGGCCATCGGCGTCGGGCCAGCGGCCCAGCAAGGTGGCGCGCAGGTTGTCAGTGGTGCCGGGCGCGCCGGTGAGCGCCACGGTGGCGCCCACTTCAGGCTTTTTGCTCACCCGCATGTGGGCCGCCACCTGGTTGCCGGTGAGCACGCGCTCCACCAGCAACTCCAGCTTGCCGCCCGTGGCTTTTTCGCCAAAGAGGCGGGCGTTGATGACCTTGGTGTCGTTGAACACCATCAGGTCGCCGGGGCGCAGTTGGCTGGTCAGCTCCCTGAACACGCGGTCCACGGGCGTGGCAGTTGTGCCGTCCAGCAGCCTGGAGCCACTGCGTTCGGCCGCGGGGTGCTGGGCGATGAGGTTTTCAGGGAGTTCGAAGTCGAAGTCGCTTAAAGCGTAGGCACGTTCGGTGCCGGGGAAGGTCGATGTCATGGTGCTTGAGGGGCGGACAGCCCCGTGCCAAGGTTGAAGAAAGGGGCGCCATTGTCGCAGGTGGGCGCCGCCCCTGAGCCACAATCACGCCATGACCGCCGCGCCGTCGCCTGCCACCAAGCCCAAACCCCTGTCAATTCCGCAGAAAGCCATGCTCAAGCTCGGCTTGGCGCGGCCGATTGACCTGGCGCTGCACCTGCCGCTGCGCTACGAAGACGAAACCCAGATTCAGCGCCTGAGCGAGGTGCGAGAGGGGCAGTCGGCACAGGTCGAAGGCGTGGTGACAGCTTGCGAGGTCAAGCTGGGCGGGCACCGCCAACTGCTGGTGACGCTGGACGACGGCACGGACACCTGCACGCTGCGCTTCTTCACGTTCTACCCCACCACCCAAAAGGCGCTGGCCGTGGGCAACCGGGTGCGAGTGCGCGGGGAAATCAAAGGCGGGTTCATGGGGCTGCAAATGATGCACCCGACCTTCAAACCCGCCGGTGGCGATTTGGCGGTGGCGCTCACGCCCATCTACCCGACCTCGGCCGGTTTGCCGCAAGCGTATCTGCGCCGGGCGGTGGACGGCGGCCTGTCTCGCTCGGAGTTGTCCAACACCATTCCTTTGGAGTTTCTAAGCCAAATTGGCCTGCAGCCCCGGTGGGGCCTGCGCGAGGCGCTCACATTTTTGCACCACCCCACGCCCGATGTGCCGCTGGCTGCGCTGGAAGACCACAGCCACCCGGCGTGGCAGCGGCTCAAGGCCGAGGAGTTGCTGGCGCAGCAAATCTCCCAGTTGCAGGCCAAGCGCGAGCGCGCCAAGCTGCGAGCGCCCGTGCTGGCGGTGCGGCCCACGCAGAAAGGCGCCGCTGCGCCGCTGCATGAGCGGCTGCTGGCGGCACTGCCGTTTGGCCTGACGGGCGCGCAGCGCCGGGTGGGCGAAGACATTGCGCAAGATTTGGCGCGCGTCGTGCCCATGCACCGGTTGCTGCAAGGCGATGTGGGCTCGGGCAAAACCGTGGTGGCGGCCTTGGCAGCGGCGATTTGTATTGACGCGGGCTGGCAGTGCGCCCTGATGGCACCCACGGAGATTCTGGCGCGCCAGCACTTCACCAAGCTGCTTAGTTGGCTGGAGCCGCTCGGTATCAAAACCGCCTGGCTCACCGGCAGCCAGAAAACCAAAGAGCGGCGCGAGATGCTGGCCTTGATTGCCAGCGGCGAGGCCGGCTTGGTCATTGGCACGCACGCCATCATTCAGGACAAGGTGGTGTTCAGCAAGTTGGCGCTGGCCATCATTGACGAGCAGCACCGCTTTGGCGTGGCCCAGCGTCTGGCGCTGCGCAGCAAGCTGACGATGGAGAGCGGGGAGGGCGACGCCGCCTTGCTGGAGCCGCACCTGCTGATGATGACCGCCACCCCCATTCCCCGCACCTTGGCCATGAGCTATTACGCGGATCTGGATGTCTCCACCATTGATGAATTACCGCCAGGGCGCACGCCCATCGTCACCAAGGTGGTGAACGATGCGCGCCGCGACGAGGTGATTGAACGCATCCGTTTTCAGCTTCAAGAGGGCCGGCAAATTTACTGGGTGTGCCCGCTGATTGAGGAAAGCGAAGCGCTGGACCTGACTAATGCCACCGAGACCCATGCCGAACTGAGCGCCGCGTTGGGCGGCGTCATGGTGGGCTTGCTGCACTCGCGCATGCCGGTGGCTGAAAAACGGGCGGTGATGGCGCTGTTCACCAGCGGCGAGATGGGCGTGTTGGTCAGCACCACGGTGATTGAGGTGGGGGTGGATGTGCCCAACGCTTCGCTCATGGTGATTGAACACGCTGAGCGTTTTGGCCTCTCGCAGCTGCACCAGTTGCGCGGCCGGGTGGGGCGCGGTGCGGCAGCGTCAGCTTGCGTGCTGCTGTACTCCACCGGTGACGCACCCCGGCTGGGGGAGACCGCCCGAGAGCGCCTCAAGGCCATGGCCGAGACCAACGACGGCTTTGAGATTGCCCGGCGCGACCTGGAGATTCGCGGCCCCGGCGAGTTTCTGGGCGCCCGCCAGTCGGGCGCTGCCTTGCTGCGATTTGCCGACCTGGCGCTGGATACCGACTTGTTGGAATGGGCGAAGGAGCTGGCCCCGGTGATGCTGGACCAGCACCCGCATCTGGCCGAGAAGCATGTGCAGCGCTGGCTGGGCACCAAGGCCGAGTATTTGAAAGCGTGATGCCGGTATTTTTAAGACAAATAGGGCTCCTGCGCTAGTCGGCTATAGATAGATTGCTATTTATTTTGTAGCGATTTTGAGCAGGTGCTGATGTGATCCGCTGCATGGGTCTGTCGGGCAGAGCGTGGTCTGCACTATGATCATTTTCAGCAGCCGTATTCGAGAAGTCTTGTGCGACTTGCAGGCGCAGGCCCACGTGGAGGAGGGACATCATCAAAGAAAAACTCAGATCGACCTGGCGTCCCATTGACGAATTGGACGAACCCAATGCATGGGACCCTAGCAGCGCGACGGTGAAATTCTCCGTGATCGCCATCACGGTGGGTGCGGCCCTGTCTGTGTTGGCCTTGCAATGGTTGCTGCCGGGACATGGGGCGCGCATGGTTTTCCCGCTGCTGATGGCCAGTGTGTCGCTGACCGCTGGGGCGCTGGTGGCTCGTGACCATGTGCGGGCGGCGATCTATGTGCTGGTGTACGGGGCCTGGTCGGCGGTGACTGTCACCGTGCTGTTCACCGGGGGCTTGCAGGCGCCGATGATGATGATTTACCCCGGCCTCATTGTGCTGATTGGTTTGATGACCCGCCGGCGCCATGCGCTGTCGCTCTGTGCCTTGACGGCCGCCGTGACGCTGGCCTTGGCGTGGATTGAGACTGACCAATTGCTGCCCCAAGCCTATCCCAGCACCCCCTATGCGCAGGCGGTCGACCAGATTGTGGTGTACCTGGTTTTCATGCTGATCAGTCTGGCTTTGATGCAGGCGTTTCGGGGTCGTCTCAGGGAGTTGCGTGCGCTCAGCCGCAACCTGAGTCACCGCAGTGCGGTGCTGGAAAGCAGTCAAGCCGAATTGAATCGCGCCCAGTCTGTGGCAACCGTCGGCAGTTGGGTGGGCGACATGGCCAGCGACACCATGCGGGCCTCGGACGAGATGATGCGCATCTTTGGGCTGGCGCAGGGCAGTCGAATGTCTTTTGCGGACTACAAGAGCTTTGTTCATCCCGATGACCGGGTCGCTGTGGATTTGGCGTGGCGGGCGGCCCTCAAAGGGGCGCCGTTTGATGAAGAGCACCGGGTCTTGGTGAATGGCTCGGTGCGCTGGATTCGCCAAAAGGCCGAGCTGGTCTACTCTGAGGAAGGCCGGGCCATCCGGGCCGAAGGGATTGCCCAGGACATCACTGAGCGCAAGGAGACAGAGCGCGCACTCATGGACAGCGAGGCGCGCTATCGCACTCTGGTGGAGTTGACGCCGCAGCCGGTGTTGGTGCACCGGGACGGCGTGTTGGTGTATGTCAATGAGGCCGCCGTCGCCTTGTTTGGCGCGCCGGACGCGGCCGCTTTGATGCAAAAAACGACGAAGGATTTGATACACACGGACTCGCAAGCAGCGCAGACTGAGCGCATGAAGCTCATCAACGCACAAGGCGGCGTTTCCAGCACCACGCAAGCTCGCTTCCTGAAGTGGGATGGGGCTGTGTTTGACGTGCAGGTGCAGGGCACGGCGATTGTCTATGAAGGTCAGCCTGCGATTCAGGTCGCGATTCACGACGTGTCGGAGCTCAAGTCTCAGCAGGCCGCGCTGGCTCGCATGGCTCACTTTGACATGCTGACGGGGCTGCCCAACCGGGTGTTGTTGGCCGACCGCTTGCAGCAGGCCATGGCCCATGCCAAGCGCTACCGGCAGCGTTTGGCGGTTGTGTTTCTGGATCTGGACGGCTTCAAGGCCGTCAATGACCGCCATGGCCACGACGCCGGAGACCATTTGCTGGTGACGGTGGCCCGCCGCATGAAACAGGCTCTGCGAGAGGGCGACAGTCTGGCCCGCATGGGCGGCGACGAGTTTGTGGCTGTGCTGTTGGATTTGGAGGAAAACTCCCCGCTTTTCGCCCGCCTGCTGGCCGCCGTGGCCGAGCCGGTGGAGTTTGAGGGGTTTGAGCTGGCCGTGTCCGCCAGCCTGGGCGTGGCCTTTTACCCCCAGGCCGACGAGGTGGATGCCGACCAGTTGCTGCGTCAGGCCGACCAGGCCATGTACCAGGTCAAGTTGAAAGGCAAGAACGGTTTTGTGGTGTTCGATACCGAGCAGGACCGCAGTGTGCGCGGGCAGCATGAAGAGCTGGCCCGTCTGCGCCGCGCCTTGGTGGAGCGGGAGTTTGTGCTCCATTACCAGCCCAAGGTCAATCTGCGCACCGGGGCTGTGGTGGGCGCCGAGGCCTTGATCCGCTGGCAGCACCCGGAAAAAGGCCTGCGCCCCCCGGCTGATTTTTTGCCGCTGATGGAGGACCACCCGCTGGCCGTCGAGGTGGGCGAGTGGGTGCTGGACACGGCCTTGCGAGACCAGGCCGCGTGGCGGGCGGTGGGACTGGATATTCAGGTGAGCGTCAATGTGGGCGGGTTTCAATTGCAGCGCCCTGATTTTGTGGCGCGACTGAGCACGATATTGGCCCGTCACCCTGCGCTGCAGCCCGGCGCGCTGGAACTGGAGGTGTTGGAGACCAGTGCGCTGGGCGAATTGGCCCATGTGTCCCAGGTGATTCAGGACTGCCGGGCCATGGGCGTGTCCACGGCGCTGGATGACTTTGGCACGGGTTACTCGTCGTTGACCTACCTCAAGCGGCTGCCGGTGACGACACTCAAAATCGATCGCAGCTTTGTGCGGGACATGCTGGAAGACCCGGATGACTTGGCCATTCTGGAGGGGGTGCTCAGCCTCGCCCGCGCGTTTCACCGAGAAGTGGTGGCGGAAGGGGTTGAAACCCGGGAGCACGGGGCCTTGCTGCTTCAGCTGGGGTGCGAGCTGGTCCAGGGTTTTGGCATTGCCCGGCCCATGCCGTCGAACCAGATGCAACCCTGGTGCGATGCCTGGCAAGCCGCGCCGGTTTGGAGCGAGCCCGGCCCAGTCCTGGCGGTGGCTGGGTGACCGCACGGTGTCGCCTGTCACCATTGGGCATGAGCGGGTGCAGCGATGCACTCGCGCAAGGCGGCCCTCGCCATGAATAACGTTTTCATCCACATTTGGATGTCAGAATAGGGCCTACCGTCATCCAGGACTGCGCAGGTAGCTATGGATTACGTAGCATGCAAGGCGGCATTTTGCCGGTTTTTTGAAATATGCGTCCCTCAGCGGCGCTGCAAACTAGGACGGGTGGCGAGCCTGTCCGGTCCGGTTAATTCGGGCCACTATTGGGAGTCCCGTGTCAGAAAATCCCTTGCCGTCCAAGTCGTTCTTGCAAGATGCCGGCGCGCATCGCAGTCCGATTTCACCGGCCCTGTCCCGCACGTTTCCTGCGGTATTCCATCGTCGCGTTGCTGGTGGGTGCTGCCTTGGCGGTGCTGATTTTGCGTTGGGTGGCGCCCGCGCAACCTGAGCGTATTTTGGGCGCGGTGGGGGTGATGGCGCTGGCGCTGGCGGCCTGGTTGATTCAGCGTCGGGGACATTGGCGCTATGCCATGCGCTTTCTGGTGGTCGGGTCCTGGGGGGCGGTGACGGTGATTGCCGCCTTCACCGGCGGCGTCATGTCACCCGTCATCATTGTCTATCCGGTGATTATTTTGTTGGCGGGTTGGCTGCTCAGTCCGTGGTCTGCCGGCGTCACGGCAGGTCTGACGGTGATGGCGACCCTGGGGTTTGTCGTGGCGGATCACTGGGGTTGGCTGACCCAGGCCTACGTCATTCCGGGGGCCTTGCATGGGGTGGACCAAATCATTGTCTACATCCTGGCGGCGTTGATCTCCATCTTTGTGGTTCGTGTTTATCAAAATCGGCTGGATGAGTCGCAGGCAGCCGCAGCGGCGCTGATCCAGCGCACCGCTGACATGGAAGCCGGAAAATTAGAACTGCAACGTGCGCAAGGCGTCGCCCGCGTGGGCAGTTGGGGCTACGAATGGGCCGCCGACAGCATGCGTTTTTCGGATGAGGCTTGTCGCATCTTGGGCTTGCCGGAGGGCAGTGTGCTGACGCAGGCCAACAGTTTGGCAGGCGTGCATCCGATGGACCGGGATGCCATGGGGGCGGCATGGCGCGATGCCGTGAATGAAGGCCATTTTGACCATGAGCACCGGGTTCAGGTGGGGCGGCAGATTCGCTGGGTGCGCCAAAAGGCCCAAATCAGCTATGCGCCTGACGGCGCGCCTTTGAAGGCCGTGGGCGTGACCCAGGACATCACGGAGCGGCGTCAGGCCGAGGACGCCTTGCGCGAAAGCGAGGCGCGTTACCGCAGCTTGGTGGAATTAACGCCCCAGCCGATTCTGGTTCACCGCATGGGCACGCTGTTGTTTGTGAACGAAGCGGCGATCAAATTGTTTGGTGCGCGCGACGCGGCGCAGTTGATGACCAAGCAGGCGCGGGACCTGGTTCACCCTGACAGCCGGGCCAGTCAGCAGGCCCGCATGGAGCGCATTAACAACAACATGCCCGTGACCCATATGGTGGAGGCCCGCTTCCTCAGGTTGGATGGCCGCACCATTGACGTGGAGGTGCAGGGAACGGCCATCATTTACCAGGGTGAGCGAGCCATTCAGGTCGCCATTCATGACATCACGGAGATGAAAGCCCATCAAACACAACTGGAGCACATCGCCCATTTCGATGCGCTGACCGGTTTGCCCAACCGGGTGCTACTGGCAGACCGGCTACAGCAAGGCATGGCCCAGGCCCAGCGGCGCGGCACGCTGCTGGCGGTGGCCTACCTTGATTTGGACGGGTTCAAGGCCGTCAATGACCGCTATGGCCACCAAACCGGGGACCAGTTGTTGATCGCGCTGGCCGCACGCATGGGGCAGACCCAGCGCGTGGGCGATACCTTGGCGCGCTTGGGCGGTGATGAGTTTGTGGCGGTGTTGCTGGATTTGGAAAGCGTTGACGCCTGCTTGCCCATGCTGAGCCGTTTGCTGGAAGCGGCGGCCAAGCCGGTGCAGTTGGACGGCAAGACCTTGCAGGTGTCTGCGAGTCTGGGCGTGACGTTTTTCCCGCAGTCGGAAGCAGTGGATGCCGACCAGTTGCTGCGCCAGGCCGATCAGGCCATGTACCAGGCCAAGCTGGCCGGGAAAAACCGGCACCACGTTTTTGACACCGAGCTGGACCGCCATGTGCGCGGCCATCACCAAAGCCTGGAGCGCATCCGACGCGCCTTGGTCGATGATGAGCTGGTGCTTTATTACCAGCCCAAGGTGAATATGCGCACGGGTCAGGTCATTGGCGTGGAAGCCCTGATTCGTTGGCAACACCCCGAGGAAGGCCTGCTGGCGCCTGCCGCGTTTTTACCGGTGATCGAAGACCATGCGCTGGCCGTGGATGTGGGGGAGTGGGTGCTGTCGACCGCCTTGTCTGCAGTTCAAAGCATGGCAATCACAAGGTCTGATTTTGCCCGTGAGTGTGAATGTGAGCGCCTACCAACTTCAGAGATCGGACTTTCCCCAGCGATTGCGCGCGCTGGTGGAGGCTTGCGGTGAGTTGCCACCCGACTGCCTTCAGTTGGAGGTGCTGGAGACCAGTGCCATGACGGATTTGACCCATGTGTCGTCCGTGATGGCCGAATGCCGTCGCCACGGGGTAACTTTTGCGCTGGACGATTTCGGCACCGGCTACTCGTCGCTGACCTACCTGAAACACTTGCCCGTGAGCCGGCTCAAAATTGACCAGAGTTTTGTGCGCAACATGCTGGACGACCCGGACGATCTCGCCATTCTGGAGGGCATCATTGGCTTGGCCGCGACCTTCCGGCGCGAGGTGATCGCCGAGGGGGTGGAGACCGTGGAGCATGGGGTGATGCTGCTTCAAATCGGCTGCCAGCTGGCGCAGGGCAATGGCATTGCGCCAGCGATGCCCGGCCCGGCCGTCGTCGGCTGGGTGCGGGGCTGGCAACCCGCCGCCGCCTGGCAGGCCCAGTCCTTGACTCGCCCCCAAGATGCGCCCCTGCTGATGGCTGGTGTGGAGCACCGGGCGTGGTTGGGGGCGGTGGGCCGCTATCTCAACGGCGACCGTCTGGAGCCGCCGCCGCTGGAGCCGCATGCGTGTCGCTTGGGTGGTTGGCTGGTGGGCGACGGTCTGGTCGATCACGGCTTGCGACCTGGCTTTGGGGCGGTGCCGCGCCTGCATGACCGTGTGCACGCCGTGGCGCAGCAACTGTGTGACCTGAAGGCAAGCGGCGACAGTGAGCAGGCCCGTGCCCGGCGGGGGGAGCTCCAGGCGCCCAGCCAGGCGCTGCTGGCCCAACTGGCCACCTTGGCGCAGACCGACCCGACGTAAGCACTTGGGCGAAAGCGCGTATCCTCAAGTCCATGCTGCGATTGACCCAAGCCCCCAACCTTGCCATAGCCACCTTGTGGGCCGACGCCCTGGCCGTGGAGGGGATCGATAGCAGCGTTGAGCGCGCTTACCTGTCCGGCTTGGCCGGTGGCTTGCCGCCTGACCAGTGCCTGCCCGAGGTCTGGATTCACCACGACCAGCAAGAGGACCGGGCGCGCGCGCTTTTGTACAACCTGCAGCATGTGCCGCAACAGCGCTGGTTCTGCACCTGCGGTGAACTGGTCGAGGGTGGTTTTGAGCAATGTTGGCAATGCGGCGCCCTGATGCCGCGTTGAGCGGCGGGCCAGTTAATTCGCCCGGATTGAGTGCAACAATGACGGCATGACGCTCACAGAACTCAAATACATTGTGGCCGTGGCCCGAGAACGCCACTTCGGCCGCGCGGCCGAGGCCTGCCATGTGTCGCAACCCACCTTGTCGGTGGCGGTCAAAAAGCTTGAAGAGGAACTGGAAGTCAAACTGTTTGAGCGCAGCGCCAATGAGGTGTCGGTGACGCATTTGGGCGAGGAAATCGTCCGCCAGGCCCAAAGCGTGCTGGAGCAGGCCACCCACATCCGTGAAATCGCCAAACGCGGCAAAGACCCATTGGATGGGCCGCTCACGCTGGGTGTGATTTACACCATTGGCCCCTATCTGCTGCCGGACTTGGTGCGCCAGATGATCACCCACACGCCGCAAATGCCGCTGATGCTGCAGGAGAACTTCACCGTGAAGCTGCTGGACATGCTGCGCACCGGCGAGATCGACTGCGCCATTCTGGCCGAGCCTTTCCCCGACGCCGGGCTGGCCTTGGCCCCGTTGTATGACGAGCCTTTTTTGGCGGCTGTGCCGTTCCATCACGCGTTGGCGGCCCATGACACGGTGAGCACCGACGCGCTCAAGCAGGAAACCATGCTGCTGTTGGGCAGTGGCCATTGCTTTCGCGACCATGTGCTGGAGGTGTGCCCGGAGTTCGCGCGCTTCTCCAGCAACACGGAAGGCATTCGCAAGAGTTTTGAGGGCTCGTCTTTGGAGACCATCAAGCACATGGTGGCCGCCGGCATGGGCGTCACGCTGGTGCCCCGGTTGAGTGTGCCCAGCGAAGCCCTGTCGGCGAAGCCGCGGGGCAAGCGCGACGAAGACCCGTTTGTCAAATACTTGCCATTTGAGAAAAATCCGCCCATGCGGCGGGTCGTGCTGGCTTGGCGCCGCAGTTTTACCCGTTATGAAGCCATTGCCGCGTTGCGCAATGCCATTTATGCCTGCGAATTGCCAGGTGTGACCCGTTTGTCCTGAATAGGAGTTTCTGCAATGTCTTTATCCCAAGCCGCGGTGCTGGCGCCGGTCCCCGCAGTGGGCCGCTATTTGTTTTATTCCGTGAAGGACGGCTTGGCCGTTCGTGAGCAGTTGCGTCAGTTCTCAGACCTGGTGGATGGCTTGACTGTGCTGGTGGGGCTGGGGCCTGAGTTGGTTGAGGCGCTGGGGGCAGAGGTGCCGGGCCTGCACCCGTTTGTGGCGCTGGACGCGGGCGGGGTTGCGGTGCCGAGCACGCCAACGTCCTTGTGCGTCTGGTTACGAGGCGCCGACCGGGGTGACTTGGTTCACCTCACGCGCCAAGTTGAGGCCGCGTTGTCGCCGGCTTTTCATCTGGATAAATTGATTGATGCGTTTCGACATGGCAAAGGTCCCAACGGCCACGGGCGAGACCTGACCGGGTACGAAGACGGCACCGAAAACCCCGATGGCGATGAGGCCGTGGCGGCAGCTATTTTGCAAGGCGCCGGGCCAGGGCTGGACGGGTCGAGCTTTATGGCGGCGCAGCAGTGGATTCATGACCTGGGTGCCTTTGAGGCCATGACTGGCAGGGAGCAGGACCACACTTTTGGACGGCGGCGCAGCGACAACGTCGAA
Source organism: uncultured beta proteobacterium (assembly GCA_963781205.1). Taxonomy (GTDB): domain Bacteria; phylum Pseudomonadota; class Gammaproteobacteria; order Burkholderiales; family Burkholderiaceae_C; genus Rhodoferax. The sequence goes on from CAWAFG010000041.1 coordinate 17,684, forward strand.
CTGGCCGACGCGCCCGCGTCCGCCCACGTGAAGCGTGTCGAGCAGGAGAGCTTTGAGCCGCCAGCGTTTGTGGTGCGCCGCTCCATGCCCTGGTCGCAGGGACAAAGCGCGGGCTTGGTGTTTGTGTCGTTTGGGCATTCGTTTGACGCGTTCGAGGTGCAAATGCGGCGCATGGCGGGGGTGGACGATGGCGTGACCGATGCCTTGTTCACGTTTTCAAAACCGGTGACGGGTGCGTTTTTTTGGTGCCCGCCGATGCGGGAGGGCGTCTGGACTTGCGCCACTTGGGCTTGTGAGCGAGGTGCTGAACGCGCGGGCGCCGCGCAGCAAAGCGTCCCTTTATTTGGCCCTCATCCGGTGGGACCGCCCTGCCGGTTGGCTGCTGCTGCTGTGGCCCACGCTCACCGCGCTGTGGGTGGCTTCTGGCGGGTTTCCGGGCTGGCATTTGATCACCGTGTTCACGCTGGGCACCGTCTTGATGCGCAGTGCCGGTTGCTGTATCAATGACGTGGCGGACCGTGAGTTTGACCGTCACGTCAAGCGCACCGCCGGGCGCCCGGTCACGACCGGCGCCGTGAGTGTGAAAGAAGCGCTGGGGCTGGGTGCCGTGCTGGCGTTGCTGGCATTTTTACTGGTGCTGACGACCAATGCCGTGACGATCGCGTGGTCGGTTGCGGCTTTGGCGGTGACGTTGATCTACCCCTACGCCAAACGCTATGTGTCGATGCCGCAGGCGGTGCTCGGCGTGGCCTTTAGCTTTGGAATTCCGATGGCCTTCGCGGCCGTGTTGGGTAACGGCGCCTTCAGCTTTGCCGCCATGCGGATCAGCGTGCCGCCCTTGGCGTGGGTGCTGCTGCTGGGTAACCTGTTGTGGGTGCTGGCCTATGACACCGAATACGCCATGGTGGACCGGGATGACGACTTGAAGATCGGCATGAAAACCTCGGCCATCACGCTGGGCCGTTGGGATGTGCCCGTCATCATGGCCTGCTACCTGGGATATATAGCTATTTGGGCTGTTGCGCTTGATGGATATGCGCAAGGTGCTCTGTTTTATATAGCACTCTGGGTGGCGTTGGCCCAGGTGGCGTGGCACTTCACCTTGATTCGCACCCGCACGCGGGAGGGCTGTTTCAAGGCGTTTCGCCTGAACCACTGGCTGGGTTTTACCTTGTTTGCAGGTGTCGCACTGAGCTACACCTTGGCCTGAGTTGGGGCCTCCGTGGCCCACAACTCCAGTCCGGCTTTAATCCGCACCAAATTCTTCGCCCAATTCTTTGGCCCGCTGCCCGGCGGCGTGCATGGCCCGAACAAATTGCCCTTTGATGTCGTCGTGCTCCATGGAAGAGAGCGCCGCAAATGTGGTGCCGCCCTTGGAGGTGACCCGCGCACGCAGCACCTCAGGCGTCTCGTCGGAGCGATGCGCCAGTTCACCCGTACCGATGAAGGTGGCCACAGCCAAGCGGTAAGCCGTGTCTTTGGGCAAGCCCATGCCCACGCCGGCCTCCGTCATGGCTTCCATGAAGTAATACATATAGCCGGGGCCGGAACCCGACAGCGCGGTGACCGCGTCCAACTGTGCTTCGGCGTCCAGCCAGATGAACTCACCGGTCGTGGCGACCATCTGATTGACGAGGGTTTTGTCGCTCTCGGTGACGGCGGCCCGTGCAAACAGCCCTGTGATGCCTTTGCCAATCAACGCCGGGGTGTTGGGCATGGCGCGCACGATCCGCTCAGTCCCTAACCAGCGGGCAATGCTGTCACTGGAAATGCCGGCCGCCACACTCAGATGCAGCCCGTTTTGGTTGTGGGCCCGCACGGCAGCGGCGGCCTCTTTGAAGGTTTGTGGCTTCACCGCCCAAACCAGAAGGTCGGCGTTGGCCAGAAAAGCGCCAGCTTCTTCGCGGGCCGTGATGCCAAAGCTGCTGAGAAGTTTCTCCCGTGCTTGCGAAAAAGGCTCGACGACGTCGATTTGGTCGATGGATTTACCTTGGGCAAGCAGCCCGCCAATGATGGCGCTGGCCATGTTGCCACCGCCAATGAATGCAATGCGTTCGTTCATGAATGTCCTCAGGTGATGGGCCGCCAGGTGGGGCCTGAATCAAATGAGTCTAATCAAAAACGAATCGCGCCCACATCAAAGCGCCACGGTTTGCCGTACCGCGTGTTCCCAACGCGCCATGAGCTCTTTCGCCCGCTGGGGGGGCAGCGTTGGCAAGAAGCGGCGATCAGCCTGCCACAGGTCAGACAGTTCGTCCGTGCTTTGGTAAACCCCGGTGGACAGGCCCGCCAGATAAGCCGCCCCCAGGGCGGTGGTCTCCGTCACGGCAGGGCGCACCACGGGAATGCCCAGCAGATCGGCTTGGAACTGCATCAGCAAGTCATTGATACAGGCACCGCCATCAACCCGCAATTCGGACACCGCCGGCATTCCCGCATCAATCGCGTCGCGGCTCATGGCTTGCAGCAAGGCCGCACTTTGGAAGGCAATGCTTTCCAGTGCCGCCCGCGCGATGTGGGCCACCGTGCTGCCACGGGTCAAGCCCGTGATCGTGCCCCGGGCATCGGGGTTCCAGTAGGGTGCGCCCAAGCCGGTAAAGGCGGGCACCATCATCACGCCGCCGGCGTCGGGCACGCTTTCTGCCAGCGTTTGCACTTCACCGCTGCCCTTGATGGCGTTGAGCCCGTCACGCAACCACTGCACCACGGCGCCACCCACAAAGACGCTGCCCTCAAACACATACGCGGGGGTGTTGGACGGTTGCGCGGCAGCGCTGGTGATCAGGCCGTTGTGTGAGGTTTCAAACTGGTCGCCGGTGTGCATCAGCATGAAGCAACCGGTGCCATAGGTGTTTTTCGCCATGCCCGCCTTGAAGCAGGCTTGCCCGAACAGCGCGCTTTGCTGGTCGCCAGCGACTCCGCCAATCGGAATCGCGTGGCCCAGCAGGTCAGGGCTGACTTCGCCAAAGTGGGAACTGGACGGTTGAACCGCAGGCATCATGGCGGCGGGAATGTCCAGGGCCTGGAGCAACTCCGGATCCCACTGGTTGGTGTGCACATTGAACAGCATGGTCCGCGCCGCGTTGCTCACATCGGTGGCATGCACGGTGCCATTGGTCAGGCGCCAGATCAGCCAGCTGTCCACCGTGCCAAAGGCCAATTCCCCGTTTTCAGCCAGTTGTCGCGCGCCCCGCACGTTGTCCAGCAGCCATTTGAGTTTGGTGCCCGAAAAATAGGCGTCCACCAGCAGACCGGTTTTCTGACGAATGGTGTCCGCCAAGCCGCGTTCACGCAGTTCAATGCAAGTCGGCTCTGCACGGCGATCCTGCCAGACGATGGCGTGGTGGATGGGCAGTCCGGTGCGGCGATTCCACACCACCGTGGTTTCACGCTGGTTGGTAATGCCAATGGCGCGCACGTCTTTGGCCTCAATGCCGGCTTTGAGCAGCACTTCACGGGCGGTGGCCAACTGGGTGCGCCAGATTTCCTGAGGGTCGTGCTCGACCCAACCAGGCTGGGGGTAGATCTGGTTCAGTTCCCGCTGGGCTTGTGCCACGGTGCGACCGGCGGCGTCAAAAACAATACTGCGGGAGCTGGAGGTACCCTGGTCCAGGGCAAGGAGGTAGGTCATGGTGAGTGATTGGTCAAAAGTCAAAAGAGTGCCGCGTGCTCAGGCGGATGAAACGTCGCAGCGAACTTGCGCTTCATCGAGCAATGCGGGGAAGGGTTCTGGCGGTGGTGCGTCGGTGAACAGCCTGTCAATTTGAGATAAATGCCCAACGGCCACCATGGCTGGCCGGTTGAACTTGCTGACGTCGGCGGCCAACCAGACCTCGCGAGCGTGGGAAATGATGGTTTGAGACACCTTGACCTCGCGGTAGTCGAAGTCGCGCAGGGAGCCATCGTCTTCAATGCCGGAAATGCCAATGATGGCAATGTCCACCTTGAATTGGCAAATGAAATCGACGGCTGCCTCACCCACAATGCCCTGGTCGCGCGCCCGCACGACACCGCCCACCACAATGACTTCGCACTGCGGGTTGGCACTCAGGATGATCGCCACGTTCAGGTTGTTGGTGATGACGCGCAACCCCGTGTGCTGGAGCAGAGCCCGTGCCACGGCTTCCGTGGTGGTGCCAATGTTCAATATGAGTGAACAGTCGTTCGGCACAGCAGCGGCGATCGCTGCGGCAATGCGGCGCTTGCCTGCCGCGTGTAGGCTTTCACGTTGTGGGTGCGCAATGTTCTCAACCGTGGAGCTAGGCACGCGAACTCCGCCGTGAAAGCGCGTCAGCAAACCCTCGTCAGCCATGCGCTGAATATCGCGCCGCACGGTTTGCAGCGTGACGCCAAGTTTGTCTGACAAATGCTCTACCGTGACAGAGCCATGAGATTGAACAACCGCTAGTAGTTTTAGTTGTCGGGGGTTGGCATTCATTCAATTGTGGTCGTGAAATTGAGGTGTTTCAACACTCGGAGTTGATCATAAAACGAAGCATAAAGAAAGATGCTGTTGATGAGTTATGTCAAAACGAACAAAATAGAACAATAATGAAGAAAATCGAATGACTCAAAACATGACATTAAACCAATTGCCCCTGCCCACCAAGCGTGAAGACCTCCTCGCCCGACTCGCTAAGCCTCATCGTTATGACATCGCCATTGTGGGCGGTGGTGCGACAGGATTAGGCGTTGCGTTGGATGCTGCGGCGCGCGGTTTTAGCGTGGTTTTGGTGGAGTCCGATGATTTTGCGAAAGGCACTTCGTCACGCTCCACCAAGTTGGTGCACGGCGGCGTGCGCTATCTGGCACAAGGAAACATCTCATTGGTACGCGAGGCGTTGCATGAGCGCACCACGCTGTTAAACAATGCGCCCCATTTGGCGCAGCCACTGTCCTTCATCATGCCGTCTTACAAGTGCTGGGAAACGCCGTTTTACGGCGTCGGCCTCAAGATGTATGACGCCCTCGCAGGAAAAGCGGGTCTGGGGCGCACGGAGTTATTGAGTCGGTCCGAGACCTTGGCGCAATTGCCGACCGCTGAGCCAGCGGGACTCAAAGGAGGCGTCAAATACTGGGACGGTCAGTTCAATGATGCTCGTTTGGCTTTGGCCTTGGCTCGCACCGCTGCGGAGCGGGGCGCTTTGCTCGTCAATTACTGCCGCGCTGAAGCTCTGACGTATTTGGACGGGAAAATCACGGGCCTGAGATGTGTTGACGCGCTGTCGGGCGCAAGTTTTGAAATTGCCGCTGGCTGTGTCGTGAATGCGGCGGGTGTGTGGGTGGATGAATTGCGTATCAAAGACGGTGCCGTCAGCGATGCCAATGGAAAGAGCCGGACGCGACCGATGTTGGCACCCAGTCAGGGTGTCCATTTGGTCGTGGATCGTGAGTTTTTGGATGCGGATGTTGGCTTGATGGTGCCAAAAACAGCGGACGGTCGAGTTTTGTTTGCTGTGCCGTGGCTGGGGAAGGTTATTTTGGGGACCACCGACACGCCCCGATCTGATCTCGCCCGGGAGCCTCAGGCATTCAAGGAAGAGGTTGACTTTATATTGAGTGAATCCGCCCGCTACCTCAAGCGCGCGCCAAAGCGGTCGGATGTCAAGAGTGTTTGGGTTGGGCTAAGACCACTTGTGAAACCACAAGACGACGAAGGCGCCAATACCAAGGGGTTAAGCCGGGAGCACACTGTATTGGTCAGTCAAAGTGGGCTGGTCACTGTAACCGGCGGTAAATGGACAACTTACAGGGCCATGGCGGAAGACGTCTTGGCCAGCTGCGCGGAGCATTCGCTCATAGAGCGCCGCCCGAGCGGAGTCACTGTTAATTTGAAAGTGGTTGGATCGGATGTCCCTGCAGGCGATGTGCGGTCAATTTGCGCCCCCCCAGGTGAGCACTCATATGGATCGGATCAAAAGAATCTGAGTCACATGCCGGGCGCCGAGCGGGTGCTCGGTGACGGATTAACCGAAGGAATGGTTCGATTCGCTGCTCGCCACGAATACGCCATTACGGTCGAAGACATGCTCGCAAGACGATCAAGAATGGTATTTTTAGATGCGCGAAAAGCGGCTGAACTGGCGGACCAAGTCGGAGCCATTCTTTATGAAGAAACGGGGATTGATCCCAAAGTTAAAGCATTTGCGGCCCTGACAGAACACTATTTATCGCTCCCTTCATAAAAAGACTTGCCAAAATAAAAAGGGCGCTGCATAATCGATGGCTTCGCTTGAAAAAGTACGAAGTATCTGCCCAAAGGAAGTGATGTGAGTGGTTCATGTCATGGACGACGGGCCCAAGACTGATTGGAAGTGGTTGGCTGCCGGCAAGGTGGCTGATGCTTCTGGTGCAAGTTGGGAACAAATGAAATGATCCAAGCAGAATCAAGATTAGAAGTTGCCGACAATACTGGCGCAAAGTCCGTCCTGTGCATCAAGGTGCTGGGTGGTTCTAAGCGTCGCTATGCGAGCGTTGGCGATGTTATTAAAGTTAGCATCAAAGAGGCTGCTCCGCGTGGTCGCGTCAAAAAAGGCGAGGTCTACAGCGCGGTTGTGGTTCGTACAGCTAAGGGTATCCGTCGTAGCGATGGTTCCTTGGTTAAATTCGATGGCAATGCAGCAGTGTTGCTTAACGCCAAATTGGAGCCTATTGGCACCCGTATCTTTGGACCAGTGACGCGTGAGTTGCGCACTGAGAAGTTCATGAAGATCGTGTCCTTGGCTCCTGAAGTTTTGTAAGGACGCGCCATGAATAAGATTCGCAAAGGCGACCAAATTATTGTGCTCACAGGGCGCGATAAGGGCAAGCGTGGCACGATTACGCTGCGTAAAGATGACTCCTATGTGATCATCGACGGCATTAATGTCGTGAAGAAGCACACGAAGCCAAACCCACTCAAGGGTGCGGCCGGCGGCATTGTTGAGAAATCTATGCCTATCCATCAGTCCAATGTTGCCATTTTTAATGCGGCAACAGGCAAGGCTGATCGTGTTGGTATCAAGATGGCTGCTGACGGTAAACGTGTACGCGTTTACAAATCCAGCGGCGAAGAAATCAAGGTGGCATAAGCATGGCTCGTTTGCAACAACACTATCGCGAGAAATTGGCTGCTGAATTGATGGCCAAGTTTGGCTACAAGTCGGTCATGCAAGTTCCTCGTTTGACAAAAATCACACTCAATATGGGTGTTAGCGAAGCTGTGGCCGACAAGAAGGTCATGGATCACGCAGTTTCAGATTTGACAAAAATTGCAGGTCAGCGGCCTGTGGTGACGAAGTCAAGAAAAGCGATTGCTGGCTTCAAGATTCGTGAAGACCAAGCCATTGGCTGCATGGTTACATTGCGTGGCGTTCAGATGTATGAATTCCTGGATCGTTTTGTGACTATTGCGCTGCCTCGCGTTCGTGACTTCCGTGGTATTTCCGGTCGGGCATTTGATGGCCGCGGAAACTACAACATCGGCGTCAAAGAACAAATTATTTTCCCTGAGATTGAGTACGACAAGGTTGACGCCTTGCGTGGTCTCAATATCAGCATCACCACGACGGCCAAGACCGATGAAGAGTGCAAAGCACTGCTCACAGGCTTCCGTTTCCCGTTCAAGAACTGAGGTGACCTGTGGCTAAGATGGCATTAATTCAGCGCGAACTCAAGCGCGACAAACTGGTTGCAAAGTACGCAGCCAAGCACGCAGAGTTGAAAGCAATTTCGAATGACGCGAAGCGTAGCGACGAAGAGCGCATGGTTGCTCGTTTGGCTTTGCAAAAGCTTCCCCGTAATGCGAATCCAACGCGGCAGCGCAACCGGTGTGCAATCACCGGTCGTGCACGCGGTACGTTCCAGCATTTCGGTCTGGCCCGTGCAAAAATTCGTGAAATGGCATTTGCTGGTGAGATTCCCGGCATTGTCAAGGCTAGCTGGTAAGCGGTAGGAGACATAGATATGAGCATGAGTGATCCCATCGCTGACCTGTTGACGCGTATTCGTAACGCGCAAATGGTCGCAAAAACTACCGTGAGTGTTCCTTCATCCAAGGTGAAGGTCGCTATTGCACAGGTATTGCAAGACGAAGGTTACATCGACGGCTTCAAAGTAAGCGCAGAAGATGGCAAGCCTGAGTTGGTAATTTCCCTGAAATACTACGCCGGTCGCCCAGTGATCGAGCGTATTGAGCGCGTGAGCCGTCCTGGCTTGCGTGTTTACCGTGGCAGCGATGCCATCCCACAAGTCCAGAATGGCCTGGGTGTGGCAATTGTCACTACTCCTCAGGGTGTTATGACTGACCGCAAAGCACGCGCCTCTGGTATCGGTGGCGAAGTACTTTGTTACGTCGCCTAAAACGTGACATTGAGGAGAAATAGAAGATGTCCCGTATAGGAAAAATGCCCGTAGCGGTTCCCGCTGGCGTAGATGTGTCAGTTGCAGTCAATCAGATCAATGTTAAAGGTGCCGGCGGCAATTTGTCTCTCGCACTGAATGCATTGGTGAAAGTGACCAATGAGGCTGGAGTGTTGAGTTTCAAGCCTGCAAACGCTTCCCGTGAAGCGAATGCCATGAGTGGCACGATGCGCCAGTTGGTGAACAACATGGTGGTTGGCGTCACAAAGGGCTTTGAGAAAAAGCTGAGCCTGATTGGTGTGGGTTACAAAGCTGCTGCGCAAGGTTCTAAATTGAACTTGACAGTGGGTTACTCCCACCCGGTCAACAAGGAAATGCCAGAAGGCGTGACCGTTGCCACACCTACACCCACTGAGATTTTGATCAAAGGTGCAGATCGTCAGCGTGTTGGCCAGGTGGCTGCTGAGATTCGCGCAATTCGTCCGCCAGAGCCCTACAAGGGCAAAGGCATCCGCTATGCGGACGAAAAGATCACGATTAAAGAAACCAAGAAGAAATAAGGAGCTGCATCATGTTGACCAAAAAAGAGCAGCGTCTTCGCAGGGCCCGTCAGACGCGTATTCGTATCGCTGGACAAGGCGTTGCGCGTCTCACAGTGAATCGCACAAATTTGCACATTTACGCCAGTGTTATTTCTGGCGACGGCGGCAAAGTTTTGGCTACTGCCTCAACGGCTGAAGTTGAAGTGCGCAACGAATTGGGCGGCTCCGGTAAAGGCGGAAACGTCGCGGCGGCCCAAATTATTGGCAAGCGCCTGGCTGAGAAAGCCAAGGCGGTTGGTGTTGAAAAAGTAGCCTTTGATCGTGCAGGTTTTGCCTATCACGGTCGCGTCAAGGCGTTGGCAGACGCAGCGCGTGAAGCTGGCTTGCAGTTCTAAGCAGATCGGAAATAAAGATGGCTAAAGTTCAAGCGAAAATGCAGGGTAAGGCCGAAGGGCCTGAGGACGGTCTGCGGGAAAAAATGATCGCGATCAACCGCGTAACCAAGGTGGTCAAGGGTGGCCGTATTCTTGGCTTCGCTGCGTTGACAGTGGTTGGTGATGGCGACGGAAGTGTCGGCATGGGCAAAGGCAAATCGAAAGAAGTGCCGGCGGCTGTGCAAAAGGCGATGGAAGAAGCTCGTCGTAACATGACTAAGGTTTCTTTGAAGAATGGCTCCATTCATCACAAGGTGATGGGTCAGCACGGAGCTGCTTCCGTCATGATGGCGCCAGCTCCCAAGGGTACTGGCATTATCGCGGGCGGCCCAATGCGTGCCGTTTTCGAAGTCGTTGGAATTACGGATATTGTGGCTAAGAGCCACGGTTCCTCCAACCCCTACAACATGGTTCGTGCCACTTTGGATGCTTTGTCACATGCGACTACACCGTCGCAAGTAGCGGCTAAGCGGGGCAAGACCGTCGAAGAACTCTTCGTCTAAGCGGAGCTCCGATCATGACAACACAACAAACAATCAAAGTGCAACTTGTACGCAGCCCAATCGGTTGCCAAGAGTCGCACCGCGCCACTGTCCGTGGCCTGGGTCTCCGCAAAATTCGCAGTGTTAGCGAATTGGTGGATACACCTGAGGTTCGCGGAATGATTAACAAGATCAGTTACCTGGTCAAAGTGCTTTAAGAGGTTGAAGATGGAACTCAATAGCATTAAGCCCGCTGAGGGCGCCAAGCATGCCAAGCGTCGCGTTGGTCGCGGCATTGGCTCTGGCTTGGGCAAGACTGCAGGACGTGGTCACAAAGGTCAAAAATCACGTTCAGGTGGAGGTCCCGCAGTGGGCTTCGAAGGTGGACAGATGCCCATGCATCGCCGCTTGCCTAAGCGTGGTTTCAAGTCACATCTGTTGAAGTTCAATGATGAGGTGACTCTGGCCGCCCTGCAGCAACTTGGCGCGGCTGAAGTTGACCTGTTAGTACTTAAGCAAGCTGGGCTCGTTGGGCAGTTGGCCAAGGTCGTCAAGATTATCAAAACTGGTGAGCTTTCGATGTCTGTAAAGCTGACCGGAATTGGTGCTACAGCAGCAGCCAAGTTGGCAGTTGAAGCAGCTGGCGGCAGTTTCGCCTGAATCTGTTAACTGAAAGAATCAGACGTGGCTACAAACCCGACAACGCTTGCAAAAGCCGACAAATTTGGCGATTTGCGTCGCCGGCTTGTCTTTTTGCTTTTGGCATTGGTTGTGTACCGTATTGGTGCGCACATACCAGTTCCAGGAATTGATCCGGAGCAGCTGCAGCAGTTTTTCAAGGGCCAGCAGGGCGGTATCTTGGGAATGTTTAACATGTTCTCCGGTGGCGCTCTTTCTAGATTCACGATCTTCGCGCTCGGGATCATGCCGTACATTTCGGCTTCAATTGTCATGCAATTGTTGACGTATGTGTTGCCTGCGTTTGAGCAGCTTAAGAAAGAAGGCGAAGGCGGTCGTCGCAAGATTACCCAGTACACCCGCTACGGGACATTGGGTCTGGCTCTTTTTCAATCGATGGGTATAGCCATCGCGTTGGAAAGCTCAGCCGGTCTGGTTGTTTCACCTGGTTTTGGTTTTCGAATCACTGCGATCGTTACATTGACATCGGGAACGATGTTTTTAATGTGGCTTGGCGAACAGATTACTGAGCGCGGGTTGGGCAACGGAATTTCAATTTTGATTTTCGGCGGCATTGCTGCGGGTCTGCCCAATGCAATCGGTGGTCTCCTTGAGCTGGTTAGAACCGGCGCGATGAGCATCATAGTTGCGATGTTTATTGTTGTTCTAGTTGCTGCGGTTACCTACTTCGTCGTGTTCGTTGAGCGTGGACAACGGAAGATCTTGGTCAATTACGCACGGCGCCAAGTTGGGAATAAGGTCTATGGTGGACAGTCAAGTCACCTGCCGCTCAAACTGAACATGGCCGGGGTCATTCCTCCAATCTTCGCTTCTTCAATTATTTTGATGCCGGCAACAATTGCTGGGTGGCTAAGTTCTGGTGAATCTATGCGGTGGTTGAAAGACATTGCGGGTTCTTTAACACCGGGGCAGCCACTCTATGTGATGTTCTATGCAGCTGCGATCATATTTTTCTGCTTTTTCTACACCGCGTTGGTGTTCAACAGCAGAGAAACAGCGGATAATCTGAAGAAAAGTGGCGCGTTTATACCTGGTATACGTCCAGGTGACCAAACAGCAAAGTACATCGACAAAATATTGCTTCGATTGACTTTTGCGGGGGCGATTTACATCACCTTGGTCTGCTTGCTTCCTGAGTTCTTGATTTTGAAGTACAACGTTCCGTTCTACTTTGGTGGAACTTCCCTTCTGATTATTGTGGTTGTGACGATGGACTTTATGTCTCAAGTGCAAAACTACATGATGTCGCAGCAATATGACTCGCTGCTGAAGAAGGCTAGTTTTAAGTCCTCGTGATTTGAATGGGTTCATGCTGGCGTGAGTGTGTATGCACTTCTTCGGTGAGTATGAGCTAAGTTTTGGATGAGATCAAGGTCAGCGGGCAGCGCAAACTGAAGGTCTTAGTTAACGCCGGTCGGCTCTTAGAGGTGTTCTTGTTTAGTTTTAGCAAGAACTCTCAAAACTGTTTTAGGAGAATGAAATGAAGGTTTCGGCTTCGGTCAAGAAAATTTGCCGTAACTGCAAGGTAATTCGGCGTAAGGGCGTTGTGCGAGTGATCTGTACAGATCCCCGTCACAAGCAGCGCCAGGGTTAATTGCAAGAGTATTAGAGGATAAAAATGGCACGTATTGCTGGTATCAATATTCCACCGCAACAGCATTCTGAAATTGGCCTGACGGCTATTTTCGGAATCGGTCGCACACGAGCTCGTCAAATTTGCGAAGCTTGCGGTATCGCTTACTCCAAGAAGGTCAAGGACTTGACCGACTCGGATCTGGAAAAAATTCGGGATCACATCGCGCAGTTCACCATTGAGGGTGACTTGCGCCGTGAGACAACTATGAACATCAAGCGCTTGATGGACATTGGTTGTTACCGCGGTTTCCGTCATCGTCGCGGCTTGCCCATGCGCGGGCAGCGGACTCGCACCAATGCACGTACCCGCAAAGGTCCGCGCAAGGCTGCTCAGTCACTGAAAAAATAAGAGACTCTGAAAGAATACTATGGCTAAATCCCCCGCCAATAATGCGGCCCAGCGGGTCCGTAAAAAAGTTCGCAAGAATATCGCAGACGGCGTAGCACACGTTCACGCCTCGTTCAACAATACGATTATTACGATCACGGACCGTCAAGGCAATGCCTTGTCTTGGGCTTCTTCTGGTGGTCAAGGATTTAAAGGTTCGCGTAAGTCGACGCCCTTTGCAGCCCAGGTTGCATCGGAAGTCGCTGGCCGCGCTGCTCTTGAGCAAGGCATCAAGAATCTTGATGTTGAAATCAAAGGCCCAGGCCCTGGCCGCGAGTCTTCAGTTCGCGCTCTTGCCGCACTGGGTATTCGCATCAATATGATTGCTGATGTCACGCCGGTTCCGCATAACGGCTGCCGTCCACAAAAACGCCGTCGTATTTAATACTGTATTTAAGCCCACCGCTGACAGCAATGTGCTGTTAGCTCCCACAGATTCTGTGGCAGATGACATAAAAGGAAATTCACGTGGCACGTTACCTCGGTCCTAAGGCCAAACTCTCTCGCCGTGAAGGCACGGATCTTTTTCTCAAGAGCGCTCGGCGCGCAATTGGTGATAAAGCAAAATTTGATTCTAAACCTGGTCAGCATGGCAGGACTTCTGGCGCGCGCACTTCCGACTACGGTCTGCAATTGCGTGAAAAGCAGAAGGTTAAGCGCATGTACGGCGTTTTAGAGAAGCAGTTCCGTCGCTATTTTGAAGAGGCTGATCGCCGCAAGGGCAACACAGGTTCAAATCTTTTGGCGTTGCTTGAGTCCCGCTTGGACAATGTGGTTTATCGTATGGGTTTTGGGTCCACCCGTGCTGAGGCTCGTCAACTGGTCTCGCACAAGGCGATGACAGTTAATGGCAAAAGCGTGAATATCCCGTCTTACATGGTTAAGGCCGGTGACATCATTGCTGTACGTGACAAGTCGAAGAAGCAGACTCGCATCGCTGAGGCTTTACAGTTGGCGCAACAGGTTGGTATGCCCGCTTGGGTTGAGGTTAGCTTGGAGAAGGCTGAGGGAACATTCAAGACCGTCCCTGACCGCGATCAGTTTGCCGCTGATGTCAATGAGTCACTTATCGTTGAGTTGTATTCTCGATAATTGCTACCTACCAAAGTAGTTTGTAATTGTTCCTGAAGCGCAGTCATCTGCGCTTCAGGCGCTCCACCAGCCTTACCGGTGTAACGAGCCGAGGGTATTGAGAGGAAATCTGCGTGCAAAATAGTCTATTAAAACCAAAAACAATCAACGTCGAGCAACTTGGCCCAAATCGGGCCAAAGTCGCTTTGGAGCCATTTGAACGAGGCTATGGCCATACTTTAGGTAACGCCTTGCGTCGCGTTTTGTTGTCCTCTATGTCAGGCTATGCACCGACAGAGGTGACCATCGCTGGCGTGCTGCATGAGTACTCGTCTATTGACGGAGTTCAAGAAGACGTGGTCAATATCCTGTTGAATCTAAAGGGGGTGGTCTTTAAACTCCACAACCGCGACGAGGTAACATTGAGCCTTCGCAAGGACGGCGAGGGTGTTGTCACTGCTGCGGACATTCAGACCCCGCATGACGTTGAAATCATCAATCCAGATCACGTAATTGCTCATTTGTCCCATGGTGGCAAGCTGGACATGCAAGTGAAGGTTGAAAAGGGCCGGGGCTACGTGCCAGGCTCTATGCGCCGTCATGCGGACGAACCAAGCAAAGCTGTTGGCCGTATCGTTCTCGATGCGTCTTTTTCGCCGGTGCGACGTGTGAGTTATACCGTCGAAAGTGCTCGCGTTGAGCAACGCACAGATCTGGATAAATTGGTTGTCGACATTGAAACCAACGGTGCTATTTCGGCTGAAGATGCAGTGCGCGCGTCTGCCAAAATTCTGGTGGAGCAATTGGCTGTTTTCGCTCAGTTAGAAGGTAGCGAATTGGTGTTTGATGCGCCAGCTCCCCGAGGTGCCGCGCAGTTTGACCCGATTTTGTTGAGACCTGTTGATGAGTTGGAACTCACAGTCCGCTCGGCGAATTGTTTGAAAGCCGAGAATATTTATTACATCGGTGATTTGATCCAGCGTACAGAGAATGAACTTCTCAAGACGCCCAATCTTGGACGTAAGTCTCTGAATGAAATTAAAGAGGTTCTGGCCTCTAGGGGGCTGACTTTGGGCATGAAGCTCGAAAATTGGCCACCAGCCGCGTTGGAAAAGCGGTAACTCCCACGAACAGCCACGAGGGTGGCTGAGTGCTGCGGGTAGTACCTGATACGGCTGCCTGTAATATATAAACTTAAGGAATGCACCATGCGTCACGGACACGGATTACGTAAACTCAATCGCACTAGCTCGCACCGTCTTGCTATGTTGCGCAACATGATGAACTCGCTCATCGAGCATGAGGCCATCAAAACAACAGTACCCAAGGCCAAGGAGTTGCGTCGAGTCATTGAGCCAATGATTACGTTGGCGAAGGTCGCTACAGTTGCGAATCGTCGATTGGCTTTTGACCGTCTGCGCGACCGCGACAGCGTCGTCAAACTGTTTAATGAACTCGGACCACGTTTCAATGCTCGTCCAGGTGGCTATACACGCATCTTGAAAATGGGTTTCCGGGTTGGTGACAACGCTCCTATGGCTTTGGTTGAGTTTGTGGACCGCGCTGAAGAAAAAGTTGCGGTTGAAGACAAAGAAGCCGCTTAAGCTACTACAATGACGACATGACGCGCGATGGAGCAGCCTGGTAGCTCGTTGGGCTCATAACCCAAAGGTCGTAGGTTCAAATCCTACTCGCGCAACCAATAGATTCGGGGCTTTCCCCTTAAGTAAACGCCAACTTTCGAGTTGGCGTTTTGCTTTGTGACGAGGTTTGTGACGAGGCCTGTGTCGTCACAAAGTTTCTGCGACGTTCGATTGACCATTGGGCTTGTGACGAACTAACGGCGCCTGTAACTAGTCTACTTTTCGGTCCCGATAATCTTGGGGTATTTTTGAGGTGCACTTCAACTGTGCCCGAGGCGATGAATCACCATGAATGACGCTTTTTTGTTCAGGATAGCGGCAATGGGCAAGCTGTTGGCGCCGATTGAATCTTGACACCGCGATTGGAATGCGCCGTTGGTCGTCGGTTTTAGGCTCAAAGGAGTCCGTCACGCTTCGGTTATAGCTGGCAGCTGTCGTTTAGGTTTGTAGGATGCCCGCCCGCAGTGGCATGCCAATGACCACCCGATCACCGTGAAGGGTGGGCGTCGTACAAGCCTCGAGGGAGGAAACCGCGGCCAGAGCCAGCACTGCGCGAAGCAGCTACAAGCCTATGGCGATTGGATGCGATACATCGCTATTTGAAGCGGCACAGATGCGTGCAATCGCACGATGATCAGGCGCATACCGACGAACTTTGCTGTGGATGAGCCTGAAATCGCAGTGTGACATCAGCCCATTTTGAACATTTTTGTACCGTCTGACCAGCACCACCCCTGCCAACTGCGCCCAATGCTCAGGCGGCTGGCAATCTGCCCAAAAAATAGTTGGGCCTTGCGTCATCGTCGCTCCTGCAGTGGCGGTGGGGCGCGGATGGCGTGCTCCCGCAGAATGGTCTTGGTAATGATCATCGCTGCACCGCAGTGGGCACAAACAAAGGTTGGCCGCACCAGGTCCGCTGCAGCTTCAACAGTAGCGACTTCAACGGTGACAAGCGATGCCACGTTGAGCAGTTCTCGGGCTGCGGCGAGCTTTTCCTTGCGCCCGTTGTTGGCGATCAAACCAAAGTGGCGGATACGGTGAAACCCAGAAGGCAAGACGTGCAGCAGAAACCGACGCATGAACTCATCGGCAGCGAGCGTCATGGTCTTGTGCCGCGGCCTATCCGGATTGCCCTTGTCACGGTAGTCCTTCCAGCGGAAGGTAACGCCGCGCTCATCCATTGCCAGTAGTCTGGAATTAGCAATGGCCACCCGGTGCGTGTAGCGCGACAAATAGGCCAGCACCGCTTCGGGGCCCGCAAACGGGCGTTTGGCATACACCACCCATTCACATTTTCCCAGTGGCGCCAGCCACTTTGCAAATACCTTCGGGTCGCTCAGGTCAGCGCGTTCACCAAAGAACTGCAGCTTGCCCCCACGGTAGGCCTCTTGCAGTGCCTCCAGAAACCGGCGCCGAAACAGGCGCGACAGTACCCGCACCGACAAGAAGAAACCGGGCTTGCACGCTACCCAGCGCTTGCCATCTGGTGAGAGGCCTCCGCCCGGAACAATGCCATGCACATGGGGATGGTGGGTTAGTGCCGATCCCCAAGTGTGCAGCACCAACGTCACCCCGACCTGCGCACCCAGGTGCTTGGGGTCTGCGGCGATAGTGCTCAGTGTTTCGGCAGCGATCTCAAACAGCAAGCCGTATACAACGGCCTTGTTGTAAAAGGCGATGTCACTGATGGGAGCCGGGAGTGTGAAGACCACGTGGTAATAGTCCACGGGCAAGAGGTCGGCTTGTCTGGCCTCCAGCCAGCGCTTGGCTGCAGCAGCCTGGCACTTGGGGCAATGCCGGTTGCGACAGGAGTTGTAGGACACCTGATCGTGTTCGCAGCCTGGGCAATGCAAAACATGTCCCCCCAGCGCCGCCGTGCGGCACTGCTCGATGGCTGACATGACCTTGAGCTGACCCAGGCTCAGGTGCGAGGCGTGGGTCTGCCGCCAGGCTGGCCCATGGGCGCGGAAGATGTCCGCGACCTCCAGGGCACTTGGCCCCATGGGAGTGGCCTATGAAGGCTGTAAGGTTTCCAGCGGGCTAATCACTTCGCGCAGGACGTCGGTGGCGACCTGAACGTAGTGTGCCGTGGTGTCCAGTCGCTGGTGCCCCAGTAAAACCTGGATCACACGGATGTCCACCTTCTGTTCCAGCAGGTGGGTGGCAAAACTGTGGCGCAGGGTGTGCATGGACACCCGCTTGTCGATCTTTGCCACGGTGGCCGCATCGTGAATGGCGCGGTTGAGTTGGCGCGTGGTCAGCGATTCAATGGGATCAAGCCCGGAAACAACCATCCACCGTCGAGCATCTTGCCCTGGGCGCGTGCGACTCGCCACCACACGCGCAGGCGCTCCAGCAATACGGAGAGAGCATGGCGTAGCGGTCCTTGCGGCCTTTGCCCTGTTCCACGCGCAGCGTCATGCGTTCGCTGTCGATGTCGGTGACCTTGAGTGCGACCACTTCACTCACGCGCAGTCCGGTGCCGTACGCCACTGACAGCGCCGTTTGATGCTTGATGTTGGCCGGCAGCGGCAATCAGACGGGCCACCTCTTCCTTGCTCAGAACAACCGGCAGTTTGTGCGGCACCCGTACCGATTGCATCTTGGCCATCACTTCGGGACGGCCCAATGTGACGTCAAAGAGAAAGTTCAAGCCCACGATCGTGGCGTTGAGGGTGATGGGGGAGGTACCCTGGTCCACCAGATGCAGTTGAAAGCGGCGCAGATCCTCGTCGCTGGCTGTGTCCGGCGATCGGCCCAGATACTTCGCAAATTTGCGAACCGCTCGGATGTAGGCTGCCCGCGTCTTGGGCGCGAGTTTGCGCATGCGCATGTCCTCCATCATGCGTTGACGCAGTGGTGAGACGGCTTGTGTCGACGTTTGCATGGCTGTGCTCCTGTGTGAACGAGGCCAATTGCCTCAATTCACAATAGACACACCCACCTCTTCGCCAACTAAGACCGTTCATCGAAGGGTACCGCGCGA
>CAWAFG010000042.1:0-36062 GCA_963781205.1 uncultured beta proteobacterium
CACAAAGCAAAACGCCAACTCGAAAGTTGGCGTTTACTTAAGGGGAAAGCCCCGAATCTATTGGTTGCGCGAGTAGGATTTGAACCTACGACCTTTGGGTTATGAGCCCAACGAGCTACCAGGCTGCTCCATCGCGCGACAAGAGATGGACTATAGCACGTAATGCGACCGCAGCACACCATGGGCAAGTAAAGACAGATAAACAATCGCAATCAGAGTGCGGGTGGCGGCGAACCCCTTGTGCGGAAAGCCTTTGATCAGCGCACGCACCATCAACAGCACTGCCGCGTCAACGGCATATTCCGTTTCGGACCCCGCGTGGCTAAACGGCAACGGTGAGGCGCTGGTGGTCTGGCGTTGGTTTGATGGCTTTTGAGGCTATAGCCCCCGATTTACCTGCGCAGGTCGCTATTGAATATGTAGCAATTCTTGCGCTGCCCCCCCACTCTCTCGCCCCGCCGGGCGGACCAGGGAGTTCAACAGCCCCGTCTTGCCGCGTTTTTGAAGATTCGGAGTGCCTGATCGGGTGGGCGTAGTAGCCGAGCTCGGTTGATCTCGCCGGAGCAGGAACCAAGGGTTGCAGTCGATGAAGTCCGGAGACGGCGCTTGACCAGGAGCGGTCGGTAGGCAAGCGGTAAAGCTGTCATTCAACGTTGGAATGGACTGGCGCGTAGTTGCATTGCGCTGCGAGACCCATGCTCCCGCGTAACGGGTCGCGGCGCAATGCTGCTGCGTGTCCGCGTCGAACAGCCTATTAGACGGATCAGACACCATTGCTCGCAAACCAAGACTTTGTGTCCGGCGCACGAAGAACAGACCACAGGATGACGATGCACGCCAGCGGAGCCAGGTGGGCAAGAGCGCGCGTGACACCGGCTCCATAAACCGTTGGGAGCCCGCCCAATTCGACAACGGATCCAATGTAAAGAAGACAGGCTATGAGGAGTGCTTTGGCATGGCGTTGGCGCTCCGGTTGAGCGAAGGGCTAGCGTTGATGTTCGGCAGCTCTTTTAAGACCTTGCAAGGTATTTGGCAACCCCTTGCGTATTTGAGACCCAATAACCCGCCCGAAAAACGGAGAAAGAAAGCCTTGGAAAGTGACCCGATGCTTTGCGCTTGTACCAGAAGGAAGGATGGTAAGTTCATGTTCAAAACGCATGACACACAAAGGTAATTTGGCTTCCACAGTAAACGACCGACTAGGCATGACTTCTGTGAATTTGATTTTTGCCTTGGGGCCACTGGACGGCTGAAGTGAACCTGACGCACCAGAAGAAAACGAACCCTCAATGGACGATGTCTTGACGTCAGGATCCCATGACGACCAAGCAGCGACATTTTCATACAGCGCAAACACCCTTTCCGGTGGAGCTGCGATGACTATTTGTTCTTCAAATTGCATCATGAAATTCCTGGGAATAGAAAGCTAACGATTGAATTCAACAGCCGCCGGAGGCGGTCCGGACATTGCCACCTCCTGAAAATGGCTTGCATGCTTACTTTCTGCGGTTTTCATGGATTTTCATACCGTGTTAAAAATTCTGACAAACACCGCAGCCTGTTGCAGGCCATTCTGGCGCTCCTTTCAGCACATGACCATCCCCCATTTGGGTGAGCTTGTGAAAAGGCCGCGTTGGGAACGAAGGAGTCACGACGCCCAGCCCCTGCTCCCTGCAACTTAGAAAGTTACCCACCCCCATTGAACTCAGCCACGCACACAGCGTTGGCCAGATACGGGAGTTTGGCTCCTCTTTCCGCCCCGGCGGGGGTGAAAGGGGTTGGGGGATAGCGGGGAATGAACGAGGCCGTGGCCGTCCACACGAGCACTCGCAAGCCCACAAGGAATTGCAAGGCTTTTAGGCCCCTAGCGCAGGCAGAACAAGCGCAAGCCGCTATCAAAACTGCAGCAAGATGCCCGAGCCGTCCCAGCCAGAGAAAACCTCAAATCAGCTTGGAGAACTTGGCCGTGGACTGCGCCAGATGTTTGTCGAACACCATGCCCACTGCCCGCACAAACATGCGGCCTTTGGGGGTGACGTGAATGCTGTGGGCGTCCACGGTGATCAGGCCGGCGTCTTCGTAGGTTTTGAGCTGGCGCAGCTCGTCGGCAAAGTAGCTCACAAAGTCAATGCCGTGCGCGGCGTTGACGGCGGCAAAGTCAACCGGGCCGCTGCACATGAGCTCCATGATGACCTGGCGGCGCAGCACGTCGTCAGCGGTCAAGGCAAACCCTTTTTCCACCGGCAGACGACCCGCGTCGAGGTGCTCGTAATAGGCTTTGACGGTGCGCACGGACTGGCTGTAAGAGTGGCCCACTTTGCCGATAGCGGAGACGCCAAAACCAATCAAATCGCAATCGGCCCGCGTGGTGTAGCCCTGAAAGTTGCGGTGCAGGGTTTTGTCCAGGCGGGCTTTGTTGAGCTCGTCTTCGGGTTTGGAGAAATGGTCCAGCCCGATGTAGATGTAGCCGGCGTCCAGCAGGCGGCGCACGGACATCAAAAAGATCTGCAGGCGCAACTCGGCGCTGGGCAAATCGGCCTCGATGATGAGGCGCTGGGCCTTGAAGCGGCTGGGCAGGTGGGCATAGTTGTACAGCGCAATGCGCTCGGGCGAGAGTTCAATCACGCGGTCTAGCGTGCGGTTGAAGCTTTCCAGCGACTGCTTGGGCAAACCATAAATCAAGTCGGCGTTGATGGACTCAAACCCGGCCTGGCGGCTGGCGGTGACGGCTTTTTCCACCATCTCATACGGCTGAATGCGGTTGACCGACTGCTGCACGGCGGCGTCAAAGTCTTGCACGCCAAAGCTGGTGCGGTTAAAGCCCAATTCGCCCAGCATGGCCATGGTGCCGTCGCTGACGGTGCGGGGGTCAATCTCGATGCCCAACTCGGCGTCGGGCAGAAAGTTGAAGTGGGTGCGCAGCAAGGCCATGAGCTGGCGCAGCTCGTCCGGGCTCAAAAAGGTGGGGGTGCCGCCACCAAAGTGCAGCTGCGCGGTGCGCCTATCGGGCCCAATGCGGGCGGCCACCAGCTCGATTTCTTTGGCCAGGTAGCGCAGGTACTCGGTGGTGCGGCTGTGGTCTTGGGTGATGATTTTGTTGCAAGCGCAAAAGTAGCACAGCGACTCGCAAAACGGCACATGAATGTAGATGGAGAGCGGCGGGTTTTTACTCTCGTCCGCAGCGCGCTGCTCCAGGTAGGTGAAGTAGTCGGCCTCGGTGAACTCGCCGTGGAAACGGTCAGCCGTGGGGTAAGACGTGTAGCGAGGACCGAGCTTGTCGTAGCGGCGGATCAACTCTTCAGAAAACTCGATGTCGGGGAGCTGTTGCATGGGGTAGGTGCCTGTGTCAGAGCTTGAAATGGGGGGCCAAAGTCAGTGCCGCGCACGCGGCGCAGGGTGTGGGCCATTGTGAAATAGATGAAGACCGCGCGTCTTGACTCAAGTCAATTGAGGCGCGCTTGGCAAAGTAGCGTTGCATGGGGGTGACGATGGGTCGAAATACGACGAAATGCAAATAAAGATGCATTTTACTTACCTCTTCATTTAAAGAAGTAATTAGAATACATCTATTGCAGATCAGGACCGCTTCCGGTGTGGTCTGCGATTCGTTTCAACTCCTCCGAAAGGTCATCCACCATGCACGCTACGCGCAAACTATGGACCTGGCTTGCCACTATCTGTGCGCTGTCATTTGCGGTCCTGGGTTGGGTCGGCACCGAGATTTATCTCAAAGCGCCGCCCATTCCCAAACAAGTCATCAGTACCGAGGGCATCGTCCTCTTCTCCGAAGGTCAGGTGCAGCACGGACAAGAGTCCTGGTTGTCCGCTGGCGGCCAACAGTTGGGCTCGGTCTGGGGTCACGGCAGCTATGTGGCACCTGACTGGTCAGCCGACTGGTTGCACCGCGAAGCTCTGGCGCTGCGCGCCATCTGGGCCCAGCGCGATCATGGCCAGGCCTTTGAGACCTTGAGCGTGGGCCAGCAAGCCGAGTTGAACGGCCGCCTCAAAGCCGAGATGCGCCACAACAGCTATGACGCCGCCACAAACACCATCACGCTCTCACCCGACCGGGCTGCCGCAGTGGCCAGCGTGGCAGACCACTATGTGAAGTTGTTTGGCACCGACTCCGGCATGGACGCCTTGCGCGAGCAGTACGCCATGAGCGCAGGCACACTGCCCGACCCAGCGGACCTGCAGTCTTTGCCCGCCTTTATTTTCTGGTCCGCCTGGTCGGCCACCACCGACCGTCCGGGCGAGACCGACCTGAGCTACACCAGCAACTGGCCGCATGAGCCGTTGGTGGGCAACACCCCCACGGTGGGCGCCGGCATGTGGTCGATTGCCAGCATCATCTTCATGATTGCCGCCATTGCGGGCATGATTTTTGTGCACTCCACCGCCAAGGAAGAAGGCGACCCCACGCCACCCAAGAACGATCCGCTGTTTGACCTGAAACCCACGCCCTCCATGCGTGCCACCAAGAAGTACTTCTTTGTGGTGATTGGCCTGATCCTGGCCCAGGTGGGCATGGGGGTGGTGACCGCTCACTATGCAGTTGAAGGCCAGAGTTTCTTTGGCTTCCCTTTGGCGCAAATTCTGCCGTTCACCGTGAGCCGCACCATTCACACGCAGTTTGCCGTGTTGTGGATTGCCACCGCGTGGCTGGCCACGGGCTTGTACATTGCGCCCGCCATTTCGGGCCATGAGCCCAAGTACCAAAAGCTGGGCGTCAACCTCCTGTTTTACGCCTTGCTGTTCATCGTGGTTGGCTCCACCGTGACCGGTTGGTTGGGCACCTTGCAGCACCTGGGCAACGACTACAGTTTCTGGATTGGCAACCAAGGCCTTGAGTTCACCAGCATGGGCCGGGTCTGGCAAGTGCTGTTGTTTGTCGGCCTCTTGTTCTGGGTCACGCTGTTGGGCCGGGCCTTGATGCCTGCCCTGAAAAAACCGTCCGAGAGTCGCGGCCTGATCACCATGGTGTTTCTGGCGGCCCTCTGTATTGGCGGCTTTTACGCCACCTCGCTGGTTTGGGGTCAAAAAACACACTACGCCATGATCGAGTACTGGCGCTGGTGGTTGGTGCACCTCTGGGTGGAAGGCTTCTTTGAAGTGTTTGCCACGGCGGTGATTGCCTTGTTGTTCACCCGCCTGGGTTTGATTCGCGCGGCCACGGCCAACAGCGCCATCGTGATGGAAACCATTGTGTTTTTGTTCGGCGGCATTCTGGGCACCTTGCACCACCTGTATTTCACCGGCACACCGACCTTTGTGATCGCCATTGGCGCCATGTTCTCAGCACTTGAAGTGGTGCCCCTGGCCTTGATTGGTGTGGAGGCGTTCCGCAACTACCAGCGCTCCAAGGCGGCACCCTGGGTGCAGAGCTACAAGTGGCCCATTCTGTGTTTCATTGCCGTGGGCTTCTGGAACGTGGTGGGCGCAGGCTTACTGGGCTTCACCATCAACACCCCCATTGCGCTGTACTACATGCAGGGTCTGAACATGACAGCGGCACACGGCCACGCGGCGCTGTTTGGCGTATACGGCATGCTGGGCATTGGCCTCTTGCTGTTCTGCCTGCGCGGTCTGTCTGACCGGTCCGCCTGGTCTGACAAACTGTTGCAACCCATGTTCTGGTCACTCAACATTGGCCTGGCCATGATGGTGTTCATCTCACTGGTGCCAGCCGGCATTTACCAGGCCTGGGCCAGCATCACCAAAGGCATGTGGTTTGCCCGCTCCCCTGAGGTGGTTCACTCGCACTTCATGGAAACGCTGGTGTGGATGCGGGTGCCTGGTGACGTGGTGTTTGCCATTGGCTGCGTCTTCCTCGCGCTGTTCGCCTTGCGCTTGGTCACCGGCGCCAAGCAAGCCGCCCCCCGCGTGCCATTGGCCGCCACCAAGCGCGCCTAAACCCGCTCGGTGAAGCTCAAAAACCGGGCGCCAGGGGAAACCCAGGCGCCCGGTTTTTTCTCGTCTCGGGCATTTGGGCCTGTGCCTTGGCCACGTCCCAAAACGCCCGCGCCAGGGGAGACAGCTTGCTCACGTCCAGGCAGGCCAGCCCCACGGTGCGTGGCTGGGCGGGCAAGAGGGAGCGGTAGATGACGCCCACCGGCTCGTCGGGCAGCGCCAAACGGGCCGCCACGGAGACGGCCAGACCACGCCGCACAAACTCCAGAATCGAGACAATTTGGGTGAAGTGGTACAGCACGTTGGGGCGCGCCTCATGGCGATGCAAAAAAGGCAGGATGACCGGGCCACCGCCGGCTGCCGCCAGCACAAAGTCCAGCCCGTTCATGGCCGTGATGGGCACCGCCGGCAAGTCGACCAGCGGGTGGCCCAGCGGCAAGATGACCACAAACTCGTCCTGCACCAGCGGCAGCACCTCAAAGCGCTCATCGGGCACGATGACGTAGCCGATTTCGACCCGCTTTTGAAGCAGCCACTCGTCAATCACCTCGTCGCTGTCTTCTTCAATGCGCACCTGCACAGCGGGATGGCTTTGTTTGAAGGCCGCCAGACACGGCGGCAACAAGTGCATGGTGGAGGTGGGCCCAAACGAGCCAATGCGCAGCGTGCCGGTTTTGAGCTGGCGGGCGTCGCCCAGCTCTTGCGTCATGGTGGCGGCCAGGGCCGTCATCTCGCGTGCGCGCAGCAGCAGGCGCTCGCCGGCATCGGTCATGCTCACCCCGGCGGCGTTGCGCAGCACCAGCTTCACGGCGAACTGCCCTTCCAGCGCCCGCAGCGCGTGGCTGACGGCAGATTGGGTGGTGCCCAGTCGCATGGCGGCCCTTGAGAAGCTGCGGCATTCGTCCAGGGCGATCAGAACTTCGAGTTGGCTCAGGGTCATGATGAAGGTTTACTCATTTGAACGTGAGTGTATTTCTAACTATTCTCATCACACAACGGAATTTCCCGCCTTTTTCTCACTGTTTGATCATGACCACTGCCACCGTCGCCCTGCCCACCGCCCTGCCTTCCAACGGGCTACTGGGCATTTACCTGCGGCTGAGTTGCGTGCCCATTATTTGGGGGGGCACCTTCATTGCCGGGCGCATCGTGGCGGGCCACCTGCCACCCGCCACAGCGGCCAGTATCCGTTATGTGTTTGCCACGCTGGCCTTGCTGATGGCGCTGCAGTGGTCACAAGGTCTGCGCGCACTGTTCCAAATCACCCGGCGCCAACTGCTGGGCACCATGGCGCTGGGCGCGACCGGCATCTTTGCGTACAACCTGTTCTTCTTCAACGCCCTGGCGCTCATGCCGGCCGGGCGCGCCTCGCTGATCGTGGCCCTCAACCCGGCGGTCACGCTGATGGTGGCCGCTGCGCTGATGGGTGAGCGGCTGTCCACCACGCGCTGGCTGGGCGTGGGCCTGGCGCTGGTGGGCGTTTGGGTGGTGGTGACCCGGGGGGACTTGTCGCAATTGACGCAATCGGTCGGGCGTGGCGAGTTGTCCATGTTGGGCGCAGTTTGCGCGTGGGCCGCCTACACGCTGCTGGGGCGCCGCCTGCTGCAAGGCTTGTCGCCACTGCTGGCCACGCTGTGGGCCTGCATCTGGGGCATGCTGTTTTTGATGGGGGTGGCCGTGCGTGAGCTGCCCACGCTGCAGGCGTCTGCGTTCACAGCGGACGTGTGGCTCAGCCTGGCTTTTCTGGGCTTCATGGGCACGGCGCTGGCCTTTGTCTGGTACTACGAGGGCATTCGCCAACTGGGCGCGGCGCGCACGGTGGTGTTCAACAACCTGGTGCCCGTGTTTGCGGTGCTGATCAGCTGGCTGGTGCTGAACGAGCCGGTGAACCCCAGCCTGATCGCCGGCGGCGCGATGGCCCTGGGCGGCGTGTTTTTGGTCAACCGCGTGCGCTAAACAGGGCGTGGCCGGGTGGGTTTGGTCTATGCTGCGCCTTGGCATTTGGCCAGTTTTAACGTTCACACCCCATGACCATCGAGATCTCCAAAGAGGCGCAAACCCAGGCCATTCACTCCATTGAGCGCTACTTTCGCGAACACATGGACGAGCCCATTGGCAACATGGCGGCCGGCGGCTTGCTGGGGTTTTTTCTGGAAGAGCTGGGGCCGCTGGTGTACAACAAGGCGGTGTCCGACGTGCAAGACCGGCTGCAGGCGCGCATCATGGAGGTGGACATTGAGGTCCATGAAGACGAGTTCCAGTACTGGCACAAGCCCGGGCGTCAGCGCAAGGCCAAATGAATTCTTCCGCCCTGCAACCTCATCAAATTTGATAGCAGCTTCCGCAGGCTGAACGGGCGCTAGCGGCCAATTTACCTTGGAAAAACCATGTACACCCCCAAACACTTCAATGAGCCCGACACTGCCACCTTGCATGCGCTGATGCGTGCGCAGCCGCTGGCCACGCTGGTCACCCTGGCCAGCAGCGGGCTGGACGCCAACCACGTGCCGCTGCACCTCAGCACCGAGCCTCAGCCGCTGGGCACCTTGCGCGGCCATGTGGCGCGTGGCAACCCGCTGTGGAAAGACCTCTCGCCCGAGTTGGAGGTGCTGGCGGTGTTTCACGGGGTGCAGGCTTATGTCTCGCCCAACTGGTACCCCACCAAGGCAGAGCATGGCAAAGCCGTGCCAACGTGGAACTACGCCGTGGTCCACGCCCACGGCACGCTCAAAGTGATGGAAGACGCCACCTGGCTGCGCGCCCACCTGAACGCCCTCACGGCGCACAACGAGGCCGGCCAGACCCAACCCTGGAAGCCATCCGATGCGCCCGCAGACTACCTGGAGAAAATGATGTCGGCCATCGTTGGCATCGAGATCACCATCACCCGCCTGTCAGGCAAATTCAAACTGAGCCAAAACCAGCCCGAGCACAACCAGACCGGGGCCTTGCAAGGCTTGCGCGACACCGGTCATCCCCCATCGCTGGCCATGGCGGCGCTGATGGAACAGGTGTTGGGGTCTGGCGACTCTTCAATTTGACCCTCGGTGTAAGAAACCAGCGCCTTGCACGACTCATACTGAGTCGCCTCTGGCCACGCCAGGGGTTTTTCTAACCACCCCAAAGGATGACCATGAACGTATTGCAAGGCCTTGCGGCCCTGACCCTCGCCGCCACCGTGACAGCTGCCAGCGCCGCCGACGGCCTGATCACCGTGAAAAGCCCGGTAGACGCCAAAACCACCATGGACCGCGTAGAAGCCCAGGCCAAGGAACGCGGACTCAACATCTTTGCCCGCATCGACCACGCCGCCGGGGCCGCCAAAATTGGCAAAACCCTGCGCCCCACCGAGGTGTTGATTTTTGGCAACCCGCAAGGCGGCACGCCGTTCATGGAGTGCGCACAAACCGTGGGCATTGACTTGCCGCTGAAAGCCCTGGTCTGGGAAGACGCCGCCGGCCAAGTCTGGCTGGGCTACAACGACCCCGCCTACCTGGCACAACGCCATGCCGTGCCTGAATGCGCCGTGGCCGGCAACATTGCCAAGGCACTCGCCGGCATTGCCCAGGCAGCGACCGCGCCTTAAACCCCCGTCACCCAGCCTGGTGCGGGCTCGTCAACACCAACTTGCTGCGCGCCGCCCAGCGCGCTCTCAGCAGCCGCACCAGCGCGCCTTCGCTGAGGCTGGCATCAGCCAACAAGTCGTTGGCAGCGCTGGGGTCCAGGGTGAGGGTCATCGCCGCCGTGCCGTGGTTGGCTTGCCAGGGCTTTGCCAAGGGCAACTCCAGCGCCACCACGTAAGGCAACTCAAGCGCTGGTAGCCCGTTAGGGCGGGTCAGACGAACGCTGCTGACCAGATTCGGCAGCGGCGCGGGCTGGGTTACCGCCGGCAAACTGGTCAGCGTCAGACGAACCGAGCAGTAGCGGGCGTGGGGCAGCGTGACTTCGCCCAGCTTGTAGCGGCCCTGGCGGTTCAGTGGCAGGCGCGTGGGAACAATCCTGGCGCCCGCCCTATCAAAGTGATCGCGGTGATTGGCTTGGGCCGAACTCATCAACACGTCGGTGGCACGGTCCAACCAGGCCAGCAATGATTGGCGGGAGCTCAGGGCCGCGGCCACCTTGTCGTCCTTGCAGGCCAACACCTCAACCGCATAAAGCCCCAGCATGTCGCCCGCCGGGCGGGGCGTGCTGGGCGCAATAACGAGCGTCATGGTCAGGTGCACATGGTCGGCTTTCTCAAGCGCGCTGGCCTGCAGGGCGCACGCCGACAGCACAAGGCCAAGCGCCACGCGGGCCGGTCTGGCGAACCATGGCACAACTTTCATGGTCAGCGATTGCTTGTTGGCGTGCCGGTGTAACAACCCACGAAGTAGGGGTAACGCTTGGTGGCGTAGTAGGCGTAGTTGCCGTTGGTGTCGGTCTTGCCGTTGCAGGCATCCAGCGTGCTGCCCTGATAACCAGCTTCATAGACGTTGTAGGCTGAGGCGTCTTCGGAGGCGTACGACTGGGTGCCGGTGTATCGGTAGGCGCTAACGATCTCGCGCACGCCGCTCACGCAGTCGGTGCCGGAGGTGCAAGACTCGTAGGGGGTTTTGACCGGAAAGCCGTCAAAGGCGTAGCCCACCACGGTGCCCGGGGTTTTGTCTGGCAAGAAGGTGTGGGTGGTGCCCACGGTGGTCTTGCTGAAAAAGCAGCTGGGGTAGCCATGAAAGTGGTACTGCTCCACATGGCCGCCGCAGTAGTTGGTGAAGCCGTTGAGCACCGCGTCGGCCCAGTTGTCCTGCGGCCCTTCGGTCACGGTGTAAAACTGCACGCCGTTGACAAGCACGCCAATCGCACCCAGGGTGTGGGTCAAGGACGTGGTGGCGCTGGCCTTCACGGGGCTGGCCGGAAACGTCCAGGTCTTCTGGTTGGTCTGGTAGGCCACGTCAGCGCCGCCACGCCCATTGCCCAATGCATCAAAGTTGGGCACGCCGTTGCTGGCCACGCTGACCACACCGCTGGCGCAAGTAACCGCCACGCTGGGCGTGATCGTGGGTGCTGCGCCGTCATCGTTCCAGTCAATGTAGTTCGAGGTCAAACTCACGTCGGGAAAATTGGCGGCCTGCGCGCAAGTGGTTGAAGTGGAAGTCGTGGTCGACGCAGACGTCGTTGCTGTGGTCGTGGTGGTTGTCGTGCCGCTGTCGCCGCCCCCGCCACCGCAGGCGGCAACAACGAAGGCGCCCAGCACTGCGACGCTGGTACTGAGCAGAACATGACGAGTTCGAAAAGGAGGATGCATGGCGTGGGCCCTGGGTCATTGGTAAAACACAGGCGGCAGGCTATCGACCAAGTGTGGAGAAAGTGTGTGAGGCGGGCCGCCTGCGGTGGCTAGGCCCTGACAGCGACGTCCCGGTTGAGGCCCCAGTTGCGGGCTGGCCGTGCGTGGGTCTCCATCAAAGTCCATAGCAGCCTGCGCAGGCGGGATGCGCGCTGAGGGTTTATTCGCCTTGCAAAAAGCGGCCAAAGCCCGGCACAATTCGCCACCTCGCCGGGCGGGTCTGTGGACCTGCCTCCCCTTTTGGCTACGTTCTGCTCTGTAGCGCTTTGTTGTCTCATGAATCTTCTTCAACTGAACCTTGGCAAGCCGTTTGCCACCGTGGCCCTGGCTGCGGGCTTTGGCATGGCCAGCCTCGGCGCGCATGCCGCGCCCCTGCTGCGCTGCGACGTGACCTATGCCGGCAGCACCCACCCGGTGGAGGCCCGCGCGGTGGCCGACCCCTACCCCGTGGCCTCGGTGGACATTGCGGGGCGGTTTCGCTTCAAGGCCGTGATGGTGGGGCAAGGCGCCCAGATTGACTACATCAAGCTCTATACCTATGTGCAAACCCCTCGCCAACCGGTGCTGATTCAACAAGCCACTTACCGCCCCCCCTTCATGGTGACCAACGTGTCCGATGGGCTCACCGGTGAGCAACGCGTGTACGGTGGCCCCAAAGAGCGTGAACTGATCTACCGCTGCACGCTGCAGGAGGTGGCCCCATGAAGCGCGTTCTGAAACAGGCGCTGTGCGCACTGACATTGGCGGTGGCGCCCTGGATGGCGCTGGCCAGCGACTCCACGGTGAGCCTGGTGTTTGCGGGCGACGTGGTGCTGGACGACGCCCCAGGCACCATGATCGCGGCCGGGGGCGACCCCTTTGCGGGTTTTGCCTCGTTCTTCAAAAGCGCCGACGTGCGCATTGCCAACCTCGAATGCGTGGTGGCCACCACCGGCACAGCGGCGGGCAAAAACTTCACCTTTCGGGCGCATCCGCGCACGCTGCCGGTCTTGAAGCGGCACTTTGACGCGGTTTCGGTGGCCAACAACCACACGGGCGACTTTGGCCGCGAGGCGTTTTCGGAAATGCTGGGCCTGCTCAAACAGGAAGGCCTGCCGCAATTTGGCGGTGGCCACAACCTGGCCCAGGCCCACACGCCGCTGATTCTGGAGCGCAAAGGCGTGCGCATTGCGCTGCTGGGCTACAACGAATTCATGCCCCGCAGTTTTGAGGCCGACGCCAACGCCCCCGGCAGCGCCTGGAGCGAAGACGAGCAAGTGGTGGCCGACATCAAAGGCGCGCGCACGCGGTATGGCGCTGACGTGGTGATTCCCGTGATGCACTGGGGTTGGGAAAACGAGTTGACGGCCAATGACCGCCAGCGCCAGTTGGCCCGCACCATGATTGACGCGGGCGCAGACGCGGTCATCGGCGGCCACCCGCACGTCACCCAGGACATTGAGCACTACCTTGGCAAGCCCATCATCTACAGCGTGGGCAACTTTGTCATGAAGGAAACCGACAACGACAACCAGCGCATTGGCTGGGTGCTGCGCCTGCAACTCGACAAGCTCGGCGTGGCCGCTTTTGACACCCACGTGGCGCGTCTCAACATGGACGGCATTCCCCGGCGCGACCTCAAATCCCCCAGCCCGTGCTGGACCCGGGGCCACAACGCCGTGGGTCAGTGCAACGCCGGCCTGGCACTTGCTGCCTCGCAGAAGCAATAACAACCCAGATCAACTCACACGCCCCACATCAACCAGCCCCACACAATGCCCAAGGTGGCCAGCGTCACGGGCAGGCCGATGCGGGCGTGGGCTTTCCAGTCGATGGCGATGCCTTGGCGGCGGGCCAAATCGACAACGATGAGGTTGGCAATGGAGCCGACCAGCAAGAGGTTGCCGGCCAGGGTGCTGACCAGCGCCAAGGCAACGCCGGCTTGCGGGGTTTGCAGGTGAGGCAGCAAGAGCATGACGGCGGGCACGTTGGACACCAGGTTGGACAAGCCCACACCGGCCACAAACAAGGGCCCAAGATCGCCCAGTTGCACGCCTTGCCCGCCCAACCAGGCGACGGCTTGTGCGGCCAGGCCGGTGGTCTCGAACGCGTGGTTGACCACAAACAGGCCCATGAACAGCACCAGCAACTCCCAATCAATGAGGCGCATGACGCGGGACGAGTGAAACCGCCGGCTCAACAGCAACACGCCGGCACCGACCAGCGCCGCCACTTCACGCGGCCAGTCGGTGAACAAAAAAACCACCAGCAGGGCGGTGGCCACACTGAGGCCTTTCACGGTTTGCCAGCGGTCAAACTCTGGCAGGTCTTCTTCTATTGACGCGTCAGCCGTGGCCTGCGTTGGCCTGTCGAGCGTTGCCTCGGTTGGCGGCCCCCACATCAGCCAACCCCACAGAACCGCCAGACTCAGCACCACCGGCGGCAGTGCCTGGGCGATGTAGCCTGAGAACGGCAACTGCAGCACCGAGCCAATGAGCATATTTTGCGGATTGCCAATGAGCGTGGCTGCTGAGCCGATATTGGCTGCGCATGCCAGCCCCACCAGAAAGGGAATGGGGTCCAGCCGACGCTGCAAGCACAGGCGCGCCACAACGGGCGTCATGGCCAGGCAAACAATGTCGTTGGAGAAAATGGCGGACAAACCGCCGGCCACCACGATGAGCGCCGCCAGCAGGGCGTTGCGCCCCAGCGGCAGGGCGGCCACCCGGCGGGTCACGGCGGTGTAGAAACCGCCCAGACGCATTTGCGCTGACACCACCATGAACGAGAACAACAGCAAGACGGTGGGCAAATCCACCGAGCGGGCGGCCTGCTCGGTGCTCATCACGCCCAGGCCAATGACGCTGATGGCGCCCAGCAAAGCCACGCCGGATCGGTCCAGCTTCAAGCGGGGCAAGCCGCCCAGAAACATGCCGACATAAACCGTGACAAAGATGGCAACGATGGCGCCGTTGAGGGTTTCAG
The DNA here is from genome assembly GCA_963781205.1 of uncultured beta proteobacterium. Lineage (GTDB taxonomy): Bacteria > Pseudomonadota > Gammaproteobacteria > Burkholderiales > Burkholderiaceae_C > Rhodoferax. Next base: position 14,195 of record CAWAFG010000042.1, read on the forward strand.
CGGGAAGGGTCATGCAGCCCCGCCCAAGCCTCTGGCGGAAAAACACTCTTTGAAGCCGCCGCGACGAGGTGTTTGAAGGCAGAAACGACGGGGGCGGTGGGGCACTGGCGGGGGCTCTCGCGGCAAAAACAAGGATGTCAGTAAATAACGTTTTTTAGTATATCCGAGCGCATTTTTGCCAGCAAATTGACCGCCAATGTCGCAAATTTGAACGCCGCTTGACTTGACTCAACTGGGGTTTCGCGTTAACTTAAAAAAGGAATGCCCGCCCTTGATTCGGTTCGTGGGGGGTGTTTGCGGGAGTGGAACCCTATTTCGGAAGCACAGCAAGCCATTCAACAATAGGACATAACGACATGAACTTTTCTGCCTTCATTGACACCCTACAGGCCAACTTGGGGAACCACCTGTTCCCCTTGTTGGGCGCGGTGGCCATTTTGCTCATCGGCTGGTTTATTGCGGTGGGGCTGCGTGCGCTGGTGCGCCAGGGCCTGCACAGCCTGGGACTGAACAGCCGCTTCACCAGCCTCACGGACCAAAAGATTGATCTGGAAAACGCGCTGGCCTTTGCTGTGTTTGCGGTGGTGCTGCTGCTCACCTTGGTGGGCGTGCTCAACACGCTGAACCTGAGCATTCTGTCCAGCCCCTTCAGCGCGGTGACGACGCAACTCTTTGACTTTGCGCCGCGCCTGTTTGCCGGCCTGATTCTGGGTGTCGTGGCACTGCTGGTGGCCTCCATTGGCCGCGCCGGCGTCAACAAGGCGCTGGACTCCACCAAGCTGGACGAGAAGCTGTCTGCCCACGCGGGCATGAGCCCCATGAGCGTCGGCTTGGGTCATGCCGTGTTCTGGATCATCATTCTGCTGTTTTTGCCCTCGATCTTGAGTGCGCTGAAGATGGAAGGTTTGCTGGAGCCCCTGCGTGACATGTCGGCCAAGGTGCTGGACATGCTGCCCAATATTCTGGCGGCCGTGGTCATTGGTGGTGTGGGCTGGATCGTGGCGCAAGTGCTGCGCAACATCTCTGTGAATTTGCTGCGCGCTGCGGGCGCCGACAAGGTCGGCAACGACGCTGGCATGTCCGAGAAGGTCCAGATTTCCAGCCTGGTGGGCACGCTGGTATTTGTGGTGGTTTTTTTACCCGCCCTGATTGCCGCGCTGGACGCCCTCAAGGTGCAAGCCATTTCTGGCCCCGCCATTGGCATGCTGGATGTGATGATGCAGTCGGTGCCCAAAATTGTGGCCGCCGGTTTGATTTTGGTGGTGACCTGGCTGGTGGCTACCTTTGCGAGCCGCTTGCTGACGGGCCTGCTGGCAGGCGCCGGGTTTGACGGCTTGCCCGCCCGTTTGGGCATGGCCCAGTCGTTTGAGAAAACCTCTGCCTCCGTGTTGGTGGGGCGCATTGCCCTGTTTTTTGCCATGCTGTTTGCCACGGTTGAAGCGGCTGATCAACTCAACTTTCACAAGGTGAGCGATGTGGTCACCACCTTCATCACCTTTGGGGGTGACGTGCTGCTGGGCTCGGCCATCTTTGTGATTGGCTTCATGCTGGCCAATGTGGCCTACAACGCGATTGACCGCGCCAGCGGCGACAACAGCAAGGGCTTGGCCCGCATTGCACGCTTTGCCATTCTGGCGCTGGTGGTGGCCATGGGCTTGCGCGCGATGGGCATTGCCGACGACATCGTCAACCTCGCCTTTGGCCTGACGTTGGGCGCGATTGCCATTGCCGTGGCCCTGTCCTTTGGACTGGGCGGGCGCGAAGCCGCTGGCAAGTTGATGAGCCACTGGCTGAGCAAGTTCCACAAGGACTAATCGACCTGCTTGTTTCACGGCATCAAATGGCTGATCAACGTGGCTTGCCGATTCGTCGGCAGGCCACGTTTTTTCTCGCCATTTTTGGAATCGCGAATCGCCCCTCTCCCCACTAACAACCGCGTGAAATCGACGCAAGCTGCGACTTATTGACCTTGTATCCTCCACGCGTTGCTGCTCACAAGTCATCCAGACTTGGCTCCGCGTTGCTTCCTGCCGCCGTTGCGCGCAAAAGACAGCGCGCACCCCAAGGCTTGGTCGCCTGCCCTGATATGCTTGAAAATCAATTTTGTTTACTTAAAAGAAGAATGAGGCTGACGTGCGTAGAACCCATGGTCTTTTGTGTGCCCCTCTGTTGAAAGGCAATCGATATGAATAGTCTCCCCCGGCTCAACGGGCCGTCCACGCCGACCCCCGCCGCTTCGCCTGCAGCGGCCACCCACTCCCGGCACACCAACGACAGTGGGTTTGGGGCGTACTTCAAGTACCACGGCTGGCTCTCTCCGGGGGTGCGACTGTTTCGCAGCCTAGATTTCACCGCCAAATCGGCCTGGATCAGCTTGATGTTTGTCATTCCCCTGGTGACCATGCTGTGGTTTCTCTGGGCGACAGCCAGCTTGAGTATTGACAGCACCCGCCATGAGCGCCAAGGCCTGACGTATGTGGGACCGGTCACGGAGCTGATTACGACCCTGCGTGAGCAGCGCTGGGCCGCCACGGGCAACCCAAGCGGCTTGGCGGAGGCGCAAAGCAAAACAGCGGCCGCCTTTGCCAAGGTGGACGCCACGCAACAGGCGCTGGGCAAGTCACTGGAAACGGCGGAACCCTTTGAGGCGATGAAAAAGGCCTACCAAGCGCTGTCAAGCAAACCCGTGCTCGCCACACCGGATGACACGTTCACGGCCTACTCGGAACTGGTCCAGCGGGCCATCGACCTGATCAACGCGATCGCCGACGGTAGCGAACTCTCACTGGACCCCGAGCTTGACACCTACCACTTGATGAAGCTGGCGGTAGCGATTGGGCCGCAATACGACGAACAACTCGATCAGATTCGCGGCTTGGGCTCTTTGGCGCTGATGAGCGGAGAAGCGTCTGAGTCGCGCGTCCAGGCGATACAAAAAGCCTTGACGCTGCAACAGTACGTCGATCTGGGCGTCGAGGCGTCTTACACCCACGGAGTGTTGGCGTTTCCTGAAGTCGCCAAAAATTTCGACATGCCGGGCGTAGACGCGTCGCGCGAAGCCATGTTGGAAGTCGCTGAGAAAGAGGTGATGTCAACGCCACCCCAAGGCGATGCCACCCGGTTTCGCGCCTTGGCCACCACCGCCATCGAAAAGCAACATAAGCTCAATCAGCAAACCATGGCACGGCTTGACGCGCGTCTGGCAGAGCGAGATGCGTCGATTCACCAAACATTTTTCATTCAAGTAGCCATTTCGATCTTCTTTGTCTTTCTGGCCCTTTACTTGATGCTGGCTTTTTACAAGGTGATGCTGGGTGGACTGAAAGAGGTGGCAGGTCACCTGGAGGCCATCACGCAGGGCAACCTCACGACCGCGCCCAAACCGTGGGGCACCGACGAGGCAGCTGAGCTGATGAACACCATGGGTGAAATGCAAACCAGCTTGCGCCGCTTTGCCAGCGCAGTGCTGGAAAGCTCCAGCCAGGTTCAGGTGTCCAGCGGAGAAATTGCCTCTGCGTCGCACGACCTGTCCAAACGCACCGAGGACAGCGCGGCCAGCCTGGAGGAGACCGCCGCCAGCATGGAGGAGATCTCCTCCACCGTGAAGCAAACCTCTGACACCGTCGCCACGGCGAACGCCATTGTTCAGTCCAACGCCAAGGCGGCCACCCGGGGCGGTCAGGTGATTGCCCAGGCGGTCAGCGCCATGGACAGCATCCGCACCTCGTCAGCCCAGATTGGCGAAATCATCAGCGTGATTGATGGCATCGCTTTTCAAACCAATATTTTGGCGCTCAACGCCGCAGTGGAGGCGGCTCGCGCCGGAGAGCAGGGGCGTGGTTTTGCGGTCGTGGCCACCGAAGTTCGCGCGCTGGCCGGACGCTCTGCGGCCGCCGCCAAAGAGATCAAAACGCTGATCACCACCAGTATTGAACAGGTTGGCAAAGGCTCCCTGGTCGTCAGCGAGGCGGGGACGACCATGCAGGAAATCGTGACCAACGCGGGCAAGATTGATTCCATGATGAGCGAAATTAGCCTCGCCACCCGCGAACAAAGCCTGGGCGTGTCCCAGGTCAGTGTGGCAGTCACCGAGCTCGACCGATCCACCCAGCAAAATGCCGCGCTGGTGGAGGAAACCGCTGCCTCGGCCACGGCGTTGGCGGACTCGGCGCACCGCTTGGCAGACGAAGTCAGCTTTTTCAAGCTCAGGTAGGCGCACGCGTCCTGCTGCAGGGTGCGTGGTAAATTGCCACCACTCATTCATTCAAACGTCGCCGGTGGGTAACCCCGGCGACGTTTCTGTTTCAAAGGATTGAACTGTGCATCACAAGCAAGACGGCTTTATCAACGGCGGCGTGATTACCCTGCTGATCGGTGGCCTCGCCATTGGGGGTTTGCTGCTCTATGGCTCGGTGACCGGGCAAGAACTGCCCGTGTGGCCCGCTGTGCTCGTGAGCGTGGTGAACTTGGTGGCCGCCGTGAAGGTGGTCATGGACGTGAAGAAGACCAAAAAACTGCGTCAGCAAGAACTCGCGGCCAAGGGCAAGCACCCACAAGCAGGACGCTGAACCCAGCGCTGTCCTGCGCCCGGCAAGCGGCGGCGCGTTCAGCTGTCGCGCAAAGCGGCCATGCAGCGCTGGCGCTGCTCGTCCAGCAAGCGCTCGCTTTCCTCGGGCGACACGCCCAGCGTTTCCAGCACAGCGTCCGCCAGCTTCAGACTGGCCTCCAAGGTTTCCGGCACCACGGCTGAGGCGCCGGCATCCAGCAATTTGAGCGCGTGTTTTTCGTCGCGCGCGCGGGCAATGATGCGAATGTCAGGCATCAGCCGGCGAATGCCGTGCACCGCATGAATGGCCGCTGCGGTGTCGTCCATGGTCAACACCACGGCCTGGGCCTCCATGAGTTGGAGTTTGCTCAGCAGCTCCGGGCGGCTTGCGTCGCCAAACACCAAGGGCACGCCCTCGCCCCGGTGGCGCGCGATGAGTCTGGCGTCGCTTTCAATGGCCACAAAGGACACGTTTTGCGCCTGCAGCATGCGCCCCACCAAGTGACCCACCCGGCCATAGCCGGCAATCAGCACATGACCCTGCATGGCGCCAAACTCGCCTGCGGATTGGGGCTGCGTCTGCCCGGTGCGCCGGTCCACCCAGTCCCCCAGCAATTTGCCGGCGCGCGCCACCAGCGGCGCGGCCAGCATGGACAAACCCACCACAATCAACATGAACTGGCCCACATCACGCGGCAACACGTTGATCGACAGCGCCAGCCCGATGACGATGAAGGCAAACTCACCGCCCTGGCTCAGCAGCATGGCACCTTCCAGTGAACGCCCCCAGCTCAAGCCGAAGCGGCGCAGCAAGCCCAGCAACAGCGTGCTTTTGAGCAACAGCAGGCCCAGCACGGACACCGGAATCCACAGCGGTTGATCCAGCACGGCACGCATGTCAATGCCCATGCCCACCGAGACAAAGAACAAACCCATCAGCAAGCCCCGAAACGGCTCGATGGTGATTTCGACCTGATGGCGAAACTCGGTTTCCGCAATGATCAACCCCGCCAGCATGGCGCCCAGCGCCATGGACAAGCCAGCGCCCCAGGTAATGGCCCCCACGCCCAACGCCACCAGAAGAGTGAGCGCCATGAAAGTGTCAGGCTGGTGACTGGCCGCAATCTGGTGAAACAGCGGGCGCACCACCCGCCGACCCACCAGGTAGATCACCACCACGGTGAGCACGCCTTTGAGTGCGGCCATGCCCAGCAACGCGCCAAAACTCTCGGTTCCCGCCTGCGCGCCCAAAATACTGAGCAGCACCAGCAGCGGAATCACGGCCAGATCCTGAAACAACAAGATGGCAAAGGTGGATTGGCCCAGAGGTGAGCCCAGTTCGTGGCGCTGGCTGAGCAGCTGCATCACGATGGCCGTGGACGAAAACGCCAGCACCACCCCCAAAATAACCGACGCCTCGACGCGGTTACCAAACCCCCAGGCAATCAGCCCGATCACCCCGGCGGTGAGCCCCACTTGCAGGCTGCCCATGCCAAACACCAATCGGCGCATGGACCAGAGCCGGTTGACGGACATCTCCAGCCCAATCATGAACATGAGAAAGATGACGCCCAACTCCGCCAACACATCCACGCCGTCAGGGCGGGCGAAGGTGAAATAGTCCATCCACGGGTGCGCCTGGCTCAGCCCCGCCAAGCCGTAAGGCCCCAGCACCGCACCTACCGCCAAAAACCCCAGCACCGGGTTAATCCGCAAGCGCGCCAACAAGGGAATGAGCACGCCCGACAAGGCGAGAAAGAGAATGATCTCCTTCAGAAAAGGAAAAGCAACGTGAGCGTCCATCAGATCATTGTCCGCCCTCACCCGCCGGCTTCAAAAGACTTGCGTCAAGTCAATGTTCTTTTGACGCCTCACGCTGGCGCTAACGGCCACTGCGCTACCTATTTGGCGTTGGACGAAGCCTTCGCCCATTGATCAGCTTCATCCCACAGGCGCCGAACGACAGACTCCAACTCTTGCGGGCCGTTGCCGCCGTATGTCACACATTTTTCGTACACCGGTAACGAGAAGCACACGCTGGTGCTCGGTGCGTCGGTCATTTTCAGGAACTGGGTACCAACCGTGCCGTCGTCCTTGAGCACCACTGAGCGACCCACGCTGTAATTCGCGGGCAAATCAAAGAAGCGGATGCGGTACAAGTCATTCAGCAAGGCCAGCAAGGCCTTGGACTCATAACGAAAAGAAACGGTTTGACTGTTGCGCTCCAGCGTGCCTTCACCCGAACCCGCCAATTTCAGAATTTGGTTCTTCGTGGACGCGGCCCGGCCAGGGGACTGGGTGATACGCACGCCCACCTCGTCCAATCGATAGGTCCCCGGCACAGTTGATGCTCCGGGATTGCGCTCTGTCGCCATGGAATAACTCCCTGTCAGGCCCGATACGGCAATGAACAAACTGGTGATCAGACACCTCATTCGGATGGGCATGATTTTGATTCCGCTAGAAAGAAAAAAGGGACCCCGGTGCCGGGGTCCCCGCGTCACGACACGTCAGCGTATCAGGCTTGGCGGCGGCGACGGGCGATGGAGCCAATCAAGCCCAAACCGGCCAACAACATGGCATAGGTCTCAGGCTCCGGCACAGCCGTCACGGTGTAACCCAAGTCGCGCATCATGCCGACTTCGATGGCGCTGTAGTCCCGTGGCCAAGGGCCGGTTGGTCCTTGGGCAGTCATCATGGTGCCGTAGATGGCTCCGTTTTGGTCGTCCGTGTGCGACACGCTGCTACCGCCTTCCCAAGTGGTCGGGGTATAGAGGCCAACCGCTTTGCCGCTATTGGCCGCCACGGCAAAACTGCCGTTAAAGAACATGCCGCCATGCCGGGCTGGCGCCACCAACGCTGGCGGCATTCCAGACGGTCTGATCCAATGCAAAGGTCGTGGAGTTGATCACTTTGTTGCCGTCTTTATCCACCAAGAACTGGTCAAATGGACTCCACTGATTGGGAACGCCTGCACCACCGACCAATGGAGTTCCGTTTTGATTGATGGACGACGAGAAGCCCAGTGCATGGGTGAACTCATGGAAAATGGTGCTGTAAAAGTCATACTGGCTTGTCGACGTCGTGCCGGCCGTCAGATTCCACGGTTGACCGAAGTTCACGTTGACGAACCCGTCGGCAGCGGCACCATTTGCGTCGACAGCCAGTCAGTGCCTTGGTCCTGACGACCTCGCCCAGAGTGAAGCCCGTGTCGCCGTCGCTGTAGTAACCAGCGCTTCCAGCCGATGCCAGATTGGTGCTTGAAGGCAGATTGGTGGCTGTAGCAGTCATCAAAATGGTGGCCGAGTTGCTGAAGTGGCTGCCAAACATGGTGGCGAACGCATCGGAGGCTGCCGTCATGGCCGACTGACGCGCCAAGCCCAAGCCACTTCCTTCCCAAAAGCCGACGCCGTTATCTGAGCCGTAATCAAATGTGAAATTGATACTGGCCTGAGCGGCGGTGCCAAAAGCCAGGCAACCCAGCAATAGGCCGCCGTTGACCATGTTGCGAGCGAGTCGCGTCATCCGTTTTTGTTCTGTGAACTGTAATTGCATAAAAGATCCCTGAGTGATTAAGAATTGTCCGGCCACGACAAAGCAATTACCACGCCAGACCAAACAAACCATATGGATCAATGAGTTACATCGTGTTTCTAAAGAGGCAAACGAAGCCTGTAAAGAAATCCGACAAGGCGGCAACTTAAACACCGACTTGATTCGCAGAAACGGTGCCTAAGACTTGAGCATCCCGTAGGCGATGCCACCCAGACAGAGCAGAACGAGAGCCGTGCGCAGGGAAATAAGGTTGTCGTTTCGCGTCTCCCACACTTGGCCCCACAGCCAAGTCACCATGGAGATTCCGCCCAAAAACCCCAAAACGGCGCCGCCAAGCACCGCCCATTTGCCCATGTCTTTCACAGCGTCCATTTGCTCCGCGCTCCATTGGCCCCAACGAAAGTACATGAACACCGCATAGGTGATGCCTGCGGCCATGCCGGAGAACACGGCGGCGAAGCACCGCTCGAACAAAGTCGGGCTGCCTGACTGGTACTGATTCATCGATGGCCCCAAAGGATGGGCATGGAACAGCCCGCGACGAGATGGTACGGGAGACTCGGCGGGAGGCTCACCAGAGTCCAAGAAGGCCGGTTGAGTTGCTCTTATTTTTATAGCTACTCCCGCTCATATAACAAGCGCTAGAGCCACTTTTCTTATAAATTACTCGACTCCAAAGTTCACCCGATGCGCCTGTTCCAGGCAGGCCTGAAAGGCGAGCGCGGCGCGAGACGGCTGGGGGGAGCGGCGCACGATGCTGAAGAAACCGCAGTCGTAGCGAAACAGTTCGGGGCGCACCGAGCGCATTTGCCCCGTGCGGGCAAAGGCCTGGGCGTAGTGGTCGGGCAGGAAGCCGAGGTATTGGCCGGACAGGATCAGGGTGGCGATGGACTCCTGGTCGTAGGCGGTGGCCTTGCGGGTCAGGCGCACCTGCTGGCTGAGTTCCATGTTGGGCGAGTGGTAACCCAGCCCGGCAAAGGCGTGGGCGCGCAGGGCGTCCCAGTCGGCCGGGGTCTGCTCGGCGGGGGCGTGAAACAGCGGGTGGGTGGCGCCGCAGTAGAGCGACATGGTCTCGTTGAACAGCGGCTGGTAGGCCAGCGCCTCGGAGCTGCGGTGGCCGGGAATGACGCCGACCTGAAACTGCCCGTCCAGCACGCCGCGTTCAATGGCGTTCAGCGGCGCCACGTGCAGGTGCAGGCTCACCTCGGGCGCCTGCTCGGTGAACAGGGCAATGGCGTCGCCCAGATGGGCCTCTGGGTTGCTGGCGGTTTTGTCAAACACGGCAATGTTGAGCTGCCCGCCCATGCGTTTGTGAATCTCGTCCACGCTGGTGCGAAACGCGTCCACCCCGGCCAGCAGGCGCAGGGTTTCGGTGTAAATCTGCTGGCCTTCGGTGGTCAGCGCAAAGCCGGCGCGGCCCCGGCGGCACAGGGTGAGGCCCAGGCGGGTTTCCAGGTCTTTGATGTGGCGGCTCACGGTGGAGGTGCCAATGTTGAGCTCCAACTCGGCGGCGGCCATGCCCCCGCACTCAACCACGCTTTTGAACACCCGCAGCAGGCGGATGTCCATGTCACTCAACTGGCCCAGGGCCGCCCGGCTTTTTACTTGCATAGATGCGCAACTGAATAGTGATACTTAGACATTTATAAGAGTAACAGAAGCCCCCAGAATTCACGCATCTCAGCCCTTTTTTAGGATGCACCATGAACATGAATGACGCCGCCTCACTGGCCGCCCCTCGCACCGACGCGGCTTTTTTGGAAGCCCACTGGATGCCCTACACCGGCAACCGCAACTTCAAGGCCAACCCGCGCATCATCACCAGTGCCAAGGGCTGCTACTACACCGACCAACACGGCAAGCAAATTTTTGACGGACTCTCTGGCCTGTGGTGCAGTGGTTTGGGTCATGGCCGCCCCGAGCTGGTTGAGGCCGTGGGCAAGCAAATGGCCACACTAGATTACTCGCCCGGCTTTCAGTTCGGCCACCCCCTGTCGTTTGAACTGGCCAACAAGCTGGTCGAGATGACGCCTGCTCGGGCTGGACTATGTGTTTTTCACTGGCTCGGGCTCTGAGTCGGCCGACACCTCGCTCAAAATGGCACGCGCTTACTGGCGCTCCAAGGGGCAAGCCAGCAAGACCATCATGGTCGGGCGTGAGAAGGGTTACCACGGCGTCAACTTTGGCGGCATCTCGGTGGGCGGCATTGGCCCCAACCGCAAGATGTTTGGCCAAGGCATTGCCGCTGACCATATTTCTCACACCATGGTGCCCGGCAACACTTTCGTTCGTGGCATGCCAGAAAAAGGCGCAGAAGCCGCTGAAGACTTGTTGCGTGTGATTGCCCTGCATGACGCCAGCAACATTGCCGCCGTGATCATTGAGCCCATGTCGGGCTCTGGTGGCGTGGTGATTCCGCCCCAGGGTTACCTGCAGCGCGTGCGTGAAATTTGCACGGCCAACAACATTTTGTTGATTTTTGACGAAGTCATCACCGGCTTTGGCCGCATGGGTGCCAACACGGGTGCCGAAGCCTTTGGCGTGACGCCGGACATCATGAACATCGCCAAGCAAATCACCAACGGCGCCCAGCCCATGGGCGCGGTGCTGGCTAAGAAGGACATTTACGACACCTTCATGGCGCAAGGCGGCCCCGAGTACATGCTCGAATTCGTGCACGGCTACACCTACTCGGCACACCCCGTGGCCTGCGCCGTGGCCTTGGCCACTTTGGACATCTTGCAAAAAGAGGACATGCCGGCCCAGGTCAAAGCCCTGTCGCCGCATTTTGAAAACGCCGTGCACAGCCTCAAAGGCACCAAGCACATCACCGACATTCGCAACTTTGGTCTTGCCGCTGGCTTTACCATTGCGGCCGTGCCCGGCGAGCCCGCCAAACGGCCCTTACGAGATTGCCATGGCGATGCTGAAAAAAGGCTTTTACGTGCGCTACGGCGGCGACACCATTCAACTGGCCCCGCCCTTCATCTCCACGCCCGCGCAGATCGACAGCATGATCAGCGCTTTAGGCGAAACCATCAACGAAACCGTTTAAAAGAATCAAAAATTTATGTCCACTCTGCCCACCATCCAACACCTGATTGACGGCCAACTGGTCGCCGGCGGCACCCGCTCGCAAGACGTTTTCAACCCCGCCACCGGCCAGGCCGAAAAGCGCGTTCTGCTGGCTGACAAGGCCACCGTGGAACTCGCCATTGCCAGCGCCCAGGCGGCTTACCCGGCCTGGCGCAACACGCCGCCGCTCAAGCGTGCACGCGTCATGAGCAAGCTCAAAGTCTTGCTGGAAGAAAACGCCGAGGCCATTTGCGCTTTGGTCACCGCCGAACACGGCAAGGTGCTGAGCGACGCCATGGGCGAACTGCAGCGCGGCATTGAGAACGTGGAATACGCCTCCTACGCGCCTGAGCTGCTCAAAGGCGAGCACAGCAAAAACGTGGGCCCCAACATCGACTCCTGGAGCGAGTTTCAAGGCCTGGGCGTCACGGCCGGCATCACCCCCTTCAACTTCCCCGTGATGGTGCCCTTGTGGATGTGGCCCATGGCCGTGGCCTGTGGCAACACCTTCATCCTGAAGCCCTCCGAGCGCGACCCCAGCAGCGCCCTGCTGGTGGCCGAACTGGCCCTGCAAGCCGGCCTGCCACCGGGCGTGCTGAATGTGGTGCACGGCGACAAGGAAGCGGTGGACACCCTGCTGACGGACAAGCGCGTGACCGCCATCAGCTTTGTGGGCTCCACCCCGATTGCCGAATACATCTACGCCACCGGCTGTGCCCATGGCAAGCGCGTGCAAGCCCTGGGCGGCGCCAAGAACCACGCCGTGCTGATGCCCGACGCCGACATTGCCAACGCCGTCAACGCGCTCATGGGCGCGGCCTACGGCTCGTGCGGCGAGCGCTGCATGGCCATTCCGCTGGTGGTGGCCGTGGGTGACGCCACCGCCGACGCCGTGGTCGAAGGCCTGAAGGTTGAGATTGCCAAGATGAAGGTCGGCCCCGGCACCGACGCGTCCAACGACATGGGCCCGTTGATCACCAAGCAGCATTTCGAGAAAGTCACCGGCTTTGTCGACCAAGGTGTCAAAGACGGCGCCACGCTGGTGGTGGACGGCCGTGGCGTGAAAGTGCCCGGCCATGAGGGCGGCTATTTCATGGGACCCTGCCTGTTTGACCACGTCAAGCCCGGCATGTCGATTTACCAGGAAGAGATTTTTGGACCCGTGCTGGGCGTGGTGCGCGTGAGCACACTGCAAGAAGCCATGGACCTGATCGACGCCCATGAATACGGCAACGGCACCTGCATCTTCACCCGCGACGGCGAGGCCGCACGCTACTTCAGCGACCACATTCTGGTCGGCATGGTGGGCGTGAACGTGCCCCTGCCCGTGCCCGTGGCCTACCACTCGTTTGGCGGCTGGAAGCGCTCCCTGTTTGGCGACCTGCACGCCTACGGCCCGGACGCCGTTCGCTTCTACACCAAGCGCAAAACCATCACCCAACGCTGGCCCTCAGCCGGTGTGCGTGAAGGCTCGGTGTTCAGCTTCCCCAGCAGCCGCTAAGTCAAAGGCGCGCAAGCGTCGGTCTCATTTAGAAACCGCCTGGCCTTCACAAGCCAAGCGGTTTTTTTGCGTCCACGCAGCAGTGCCGATGGTGATCGTTGTTTTCCGGTCGCGGGCCGCCATTCTGAGAATTCCCATTCAGAGCGTGCCATGTCAGGGTGACGCTATCGCGCAACCCATTCGATCTGGCGGGCCAGCCGTGACCGAGGTGTGTTTGGACGAGCAAGTGGCAGTCCAGTTTCAGGACTTGCGCGACATTGATAAGCGCGATGGCCAGTCCGACAAGATCAGCTCAGTTCGCATGTTTGAGCATGTGTCAGACCGTTTTGAGGGACGCAGCAAGAGCATCCGACAGATGGTGGACGAAACAATCTACAGCGTGTGACGCATTGACCTGGCAGGTTGCACCCATGACCTTGTCCAAAACTGGATGTCAGTTCACCAGGTTTTGGCGTGCAAAGAGGGCTCCCCAGGCGCCCTCAAACCCACCCCGTGGTCTCGGGCCGATAAGGCCGCCACACCCAACGGCTCAGGTTACCGGGATTGAATAGGACCGGTCGCTGGCGTCTGCGGTTTTAGGCAGACGCACAGTGAGAACGCCATTCTTGAAGCTGGCGTTCGCGTGGTCCAGCGTCACATTTCTCGGTAGCGGAATGGCACGCTGAAAGTAACCATAAGCGCGCTCCATGACATGGTAGGTGCTGTCACTTGTTTCCCGTTCCGAGTGCTTTTCTCCACTGACGTACAGCGTGTTGCCATCCAGAATCACCTCGCAGTCCTCTTTGTCCATTCCGGGCAGCTCCAGTCGCACCACCACGTCCTTGCCCGTTTCCTCCAACTCACCCGCCAGCAGACTCCAGGTAGGAAAAGTGTCGCCAGCCAAGGTGTCAGATTTTTCGTCGCTTTTACCGTGTGTGAAATGCGTCAGTGCGTTGCTGCTGCGACTGAGCAACTCGTGCCAGCCGCTAGACAGACTGCCCCAGGCATGGCTTAGTTCCCGGCTAATGCTACGGCCAGTTTGCTTGATTGAATCCAACATGATCGCCCCTTTAAGTTGACGTGAATGGCGCACGGTCATGAGCACCGGACATCATTCAGACCGGGCACCGTGCAATCCAAAAGCCCACTGTAGGCGTCAAGTTGAAGCGGGCTTTGACAAATGACAACGGCGCGAGGCCCCCTCAATTTGCCCACGCTGAGCGGTGGGTGAAACGATGACCTCCTCCCAGGAGTCGCCCCCCGCCTGGCTTTCGCTGGTCAGGTTGGATTTTGCGGATCTCCAAGAATTGAGGGCATCCCCCATTTGCGGGATATCCAATCCAGTCTGAGTCCGTCAGAATCGCAGGCAGCAGCGGTTTTTAAAGTCCAAAAGGTTGCCCAATCACCATGCAAACCACCATTCTCGTTATCGACGTCCAACAAGGTCTGTGTGAAGGCGACGGTGCCGCCTTTGATTGTGTTGGGACCATCGAGCGCATCAATGGGGTCACCCGAAAAGCTCGTGCTGCGGGTGCTCCCGTCATTTTCATCCAGCATGAGTCCAAGTCTGGTTACCTGACGCACGGAACTGCGGCATGGCAGCTTGCCAAAGGTCTGGAAGTGCACTCAGGCGACATCCGAATTCGAAAGACGACGCCTGACTCGTTCCTGAACACTGAACTGGAAGCGACGCTGCGCTCACGCGGAATTTCGAAGCTCGTTGTGTGTGGCATGCACAGCGAGTTCTGCGTTGATACAACCACCCGACGCGCACTGGCCTTGGGCTACCCGGTGGTCCTGATCGCAGATGGCCACACATCCGCAGGCAACACGGCCATCGGGCCGCAGCAAGTCATTGCGCACCACAACGCAACGTTGACCAATATATCGAGCTTCGGGCCCCGGGTGGAAGCCGTTTGGTCGGTGGATTTTGCGATTGAGGCCTAAGCCTTTTCGCAACCGGAACGTCACCCACCAGAGCACTTCGAGCGCAACGCGCTCCTCGGCTTCAGTGAGGGCGCTCGCCCCACACTGCCGAACATGGCACCGCATCATTTGCTATCTATTTAATAGCTATCTGCGCTTTTAGGGATTGGGCTACGGGCATAAAACACCTGAAACTCCTTAGAAATACTAGTAGTCCCAGCCCCCCTCACACGCGGGCAGACAGGCAGGCGGGTTCCGAGGAGGTTAGCCCAAGTACCGGCCAGAACCGTTGAGTACGCCAAGGTCAATGAACCGGGAGCCTACATACGGCGATGCGCCACTGAAGTCAACCACGAATCCCCCCATGTCCCAGTTGCGAATGCCAGCCAATGCGGTGCGCAGCTTGGCGCGGCTGGGGTCGCCGCCGGCGCGCTCCAGTCCCTCCGCCAGCACGCGCGTATTGACATAGGCCTCCAGGCTGCCTTGGGTGAACTCCTGCGAGCCCTTGGCACGCATGGCGGACTGGTAGTCGCGCACCAGTTGCAGCTTGGCGCGGTTGGGGTCGGGCATGACCATGGTGACGGCAATGCCGCTGCCTGCTTCGCCCAACTGCTTGAGACCGTCGCTGGACAGCGTCACGCTCACACCGGCCATCAACATGCCGGGGGCGGCCTTCTTCAGTCCGCGTACCAATTCGACCGAAGCAGCGCCCGCGGTGGCCAGCAGAACCGCAGCCGGATGGGCATCTGCCACCTTGGCCAAGACCTCACTCAAATTTTTTCCGTCGGTGGCCAACGCAACCTGGACCGAAGGTTTCAAGCCCTGATTAACAAACGCCCGAGTGGCGTCTTCCAGCATTTCACGGCCATAGCCGTTGTCCAGGTACACCACCCCAACATCCTTCAGCCCCATGCCGGCCAGGCGCTGCACCAGACGCCGCACCTCGTCGGTGTAGCTGGCGCGTACATGAAACACATGGCGTGAACCCTTGCGCAGCGATGAGGCCCCCGTGAACGGGGCCACGTAGGGAATGCCGGCTTCTTCGATCATGGGCAAGATGGCGGTGTTGTTCGGCGTTCCGACGCAGGAAAGCAAGGCAAAGACGTTGCCTTGGCTGATCATTTGCTTGACGTTGTCAGTGGTTCGCTGCGGCACGTAGCCGTCGTCCACCATGTTGAACTGCAAGGTGCGCCCGTTGATGCCCCCTTTGGCATTGAGTTGAGACAACGCCGCCTCCACGCCCTTCTTGATGTCCTGGCCAAATCCGGCCAACGGGCCGCTGAGCGCGGCCGAGCAACCAATGGTGATGGTCTTGCCGGTGACGCCGGCTTCCTCGGCCCAGGCACTGCGCATCAGCAATGGGGTCGCCAGAACGGCGGTGGCACAGGAAACTTGAGTGACAAACTGACGACGCTGCATGGACACGGACTCCGGGAGAAATGCATTAAAAACACCCGGATACGCGCCATGGGCATGACGACCCGGCATGCCGCCGCTCCCGAGAAAGGGCGGATGTTAGCCTGTCATTTCGCGCCTCGGGCCTGAACGCCACCCTTATTCAGACGCCAAGGTGACCCGGCGCCAAGGGTGCTCAGCCTCTTGTCAGCAATGCGGGTCAAACGGCCAGCAAAACCAAGTCCAGCTGCGCCCCGCCCGAGGGCGCGCGCGACACGGTGAGCGTGCCGTGGTGGCTGGCCACCAAATCCCGGACGACGGCCAGGCCAATGCCGTGGCCGGGCACCTGCTCGTCCAGCCGCACCCGGCGCTGCTGCAACACGGCCTGTGGGTCGGCAAAGCCGGGGCCATCATCCGTGACACGCAAATGCAGACCCTGGTCTTGCGTCCAGATTTTCACCGTGACATGCTGACGCGCCCACTTGGCGGCGTTGTCCAGCACATTGCCCAGCATCTCAAACGCATCGCCTTCGTCGATCCGCCAAGTCAAGTCGGGCGGGCAGTCGACGGCCCAGCTCAGGTGTTTGTCCGCGTAGACCTTCGCCAGACTGGCCTGAATGCGGGCGATCACCGGTGCCAGTGCCAACGCCGGCGCAAACCGCGCGGCCCCGCTGGCACCGGCGCGGCCCAGTTGGTGCACGACGATGTCGTCCATGCGGGCCACTTGTTGCGCCACCAAAGCGGGCAACTCTTGCGGCGCGTCAAGTGACGCGCGCATGACGGCCAGCGGTGTCTTCAGGCTGTGGGCCAGATCGTCCAGTGCGTCTTTGAATCGGGTTTGGCGGGCCCGCTCTTGCGCCATCAGCACGTTGAGGTTCTGGGTCAGGCCGTTTAGCTCGCGCGGATACTGGCCCTCTACTTGCGTCTGCGTGCCTTGCTCAATGCGCTGCACCTCTCGCGCCATTTGGCGCAGTGGCGCCAGGCCCCAGCGCAGCAAAACGATTTGGGTGAGCAGCAGCAAAACGCCCGTGCCGCCCAGCCACAGCCAGAGGGTTCGTTGGAAGGCGCCCAGTTCCCGGTCAAACGCGGCCTTGTCTTCCAGCACGGAAAACACCAGCGGCGAGGCCCGGTTGTTGACGGTCCAGGTCACGGCATAGGTGGCCGCCAAAAAGGCCCGCCCGGTTTTGGCTGGCGCACTCCCGGCCACGGGGGACGCGGCGACGGTGTCAAAACGCCATTGCCCCGGGGCCTGAACACGCTGAAACGGCGGGGTGAGGCCCACGGCGGACGCCGACTGCCAGGTCTCGTTGTGGTCCGGGTTGGTGATTTGCGCGTAGAGCCCGGACGCCGGGAGCGACAGGCGTGGCTCGGCCAGAGCGGGCGGCATGACCAGCGCGCCTTGGGCGTCCAGCTCGGCACCGGCCATCAGCAGGTAAACCGTGGTTTGCAGGCGCGCAAAGCGGGCCGCTTGCACGCTGTCTTCATAGGCTTTTTGCACCGCCCAGCCCGCGGCGGCCAAAAACGCCAGCAAAACCAGCGTGCCGCCCCAGATGAGGCGCGCGCGGATAGACAGCGGCGCCTTCACTGCCATGTGAAGCGGTAGCCGCGCCCGCGCAGGGTTTCAATGGGCGGCGACGTGCCTGCGGGGTCGAGCTTGCGCCGCAAGCGGCCCACCAGCACTTCGAGCACATTGCTGTCGCGATCTTCGTCGCGCGGGTAGAGGTAGTCCGACAGTTCTTGCTTGCTCACCACCCGGGCGCGCTCGCGCACCAGGTATTCCAGCACGCGGTATTCAAAGGTCGTCAAATCCAGCGCCGCCTCATGGAGCCGGGCGGTCTGCGCTGAAAAATCAATGCTCAACGCACCCAGAGCGAGGACGTCCGAGGTGGCCTTGAGGGCGCGGCGCAGCAGGGCTTTAACGCGCGCGGCCAGCTCCGGGTACTCAAAGGGCTTGACCAAATAGTCGTCGGCCCCGGCTTCCAGCCCAAGCACCTTGTCTTGCCAACTGCCGCGGGCGGTCAGAATCAGAATCGGCAGGGTGCGGCCTTCGGCCCGCAGGGTTTGCACCACGGTGATGCCGTTCACTTTGGGCAGGCCCAGGTCGATGATGGCCATGTCAAACGGGTACTCCCGGGCTTGAAACAGGCCGTCCTCGCCATCAAATGCCAAGTCCACGCGGTGGCCCTCGGCCTCCAGTTGGCGTTTGAGGCTTAACCGCAGAATCGCATCATCTTCAATCAGTAACAAGCGCATGGGTGCTCTCGCTGAACGCGGTTAAAGCGCCTGCCCCGTGGCGGCGTCCAGCAGCAGCACCCGAACTTCGCCCTTGGGCGTGACCACTTTCACGCGCCACACGGCGCGGCCGTTGTGTTCGCTGCGGTCTACTGACAGCACGCGCCCACCACTGGCCTGGCGCGCGGTTGCCGCAGCCGCGTCCCGACTCACCTGCGCCCACGCGGGCGTCGCCAGGGCGGTCAACAGGGCCAAGATGAAAGGAATCAGGAGTTTCATGGTGATGATGGGTAAACGGGCGTGCATGGGCGGTCATCCTAACCCCGGCAGCACCGTCTGGACTACTCCTGAATCGGCTCAATCGACACACGCACCTTCAGGCGGTTGCCCGGGTTGTTGCGCATGAAGGTGCTGTAGTTCTGGCCACGGTACTCGTAGACCACCTGGTAGCCCGTCAGTTGCGACTGGGTCTCAAACACGGTTTGGCAGCGATTTGCCTCGCGCCCACCCGTTTGATAGACCTGCGCCGGGTAGGCCGGAGGAGGAGGCGCGGGGCGGGCGTTGCGGTTGTCCAGATGGTCCCCCGCAAACGCGCCGAGCACGGCGCCAATGGCGGTGGCCGCCACTTTGCCGTTGCCGGCCCCCACCTGATTGCCCAATACGCCGCCAGCGAGGCCGCCCACAATGGCGCCGCCGTAACGGCGCTCAGCGTCCTGATTACGCTCCTGGTATTGCTCTTGCTCCTGGTAAACCTGACTGTGGCGGCCGCCTTGCTCGGGCTGCCAGCGGTTGGTGCACTCCTGGCGCGGCACACGGGTGGTCTCGTACTGGGGCTCGACACTGCGCACGCGGGCGGTGTCGATCATGGTTTGGGCTTGCACGCCCAAGACGCCAGTGATCAGAACAGGCTGGCAGTTAACAAACGTTTCATAAAAACTCCTTGGGTTGGTATGAAAGTGAGTGTGCAAGCGCCTGCCTGAACCGAGGCTGAACAGACTGTAAATAATCGCCTTCAGCGGGCTGACCGGCCCGCCGCCGGGTCAACACTTTGTCACAGCTTCGTCACACCAGAGTGACACAATCCCGCGGCATGAACGATCGTCCGCAAAGCCTGGGGGAAGAAATCGCCAACAGCGTGAGCCACGGCGTCGCCCTGCTGGCGGCCATTGCGGCCGTGCCATTTTTGGTGACGGCGGCCCGCCCTCTCAGCACGCTGAGCTTCATTGGCACACTGGTGTTTGCGGCGACCATGGTGTTGCTTTACCTGGCCTCCACGCTGTACCACGCGCTGCCCAGCGGCCGCACCAAGGCGCTGTTCCTGAAGCTCGACCACGGTGCCATTTATCTCTTTATTGCCGGCAGTTACACCCCGTTTGCACTGGGCGCTTTGGGCGGCCCTTGGGGCTGGACGCTGTTTGGCGTGATCTGGTCGCTGGCCGCCATGGGCATTGCCCTGAAGGCGTTTGACCGCCTGACGCACCCCTGGTGGTCCACCGGGCTGTACCTGGCCATGGGCTGGTTGGTGCTGGTGGCCGCCGTGCCCTTGATGGAGCACGTGCCCCTGCCCGGTCTGTTGTGGCTGCTCGCGGGGGGCGTCGCCTACACCGTGGGCGTTGTCTTTTTCGTGCTGGATTCCAGAATTCGGTACTCCCATGCCGTTTGGCATGGTTTTGTGGCAACCGGAACCGCGTGCCACTTTTTCGCGGTGCTGGACTACGCGGCTTGAGCGCGTTGTTGGGCATCCACTGTTTGCCGTCTCCGGAGTTACATCCATGCACAAACATCTTCAAAATCTTCAGCGACTTTGTCCAAAAAATGCAGACTCGCTACGGCGAGAACGACGAGCTGGTCTTGCAACTCAAACAGGAATGGCCGCCTTTGAGGCCAAGGTGACCAAGGACATGGCCGCCAGTCAACAAGGGTCGCCGCCGCATTGACCTCACTCGCCGCTCGCCCACGCCCTTCATTGAACCGAGAGCGGCCACGCCGCCTCTCTGGCCACTGGCGCTAGACGACGCCCGTGGCGCGCAGGGCGGCCATCTCGGCTGCGTCCAGCCCCAACTCAGCCAGCACCTCATCGGTGTGCTCGCCCAGCGCGGGGGCGGGCGGATCAGCACCGGCGGCGTCGCCGTCAAGCGCAGCGGGCTGGCCACCCCCGCTATTGATTCAATAGCTGACTGCGCAGACTACAGCGGGCGCTACAGCCTGTTTTACATGTAAACCCCTGGCCTTCACCTGCGCATCGTCAAAGGCCTGCCCGATGTCATTGATGGGGCCGCAGGGCACGGCTTTTTTCTCCAGCAGCGCAATCCACTGCGCCGTCGTTTGCGTGCGGGTGTGCGCCTGCATGGCAGGTATCAGCACCTCGCGGTGGCGCACGCGCAAGGTGTTGCTGGCAAAGCGGGGGTCTGCCGCCCACTCCGGGCGCCCGGCGGCCTCGCAAAAGCGGGCGAACTGGCCGTCGTTGCCAATGGCCAGCAGCATGGCGCCGTCTTCGGTGGGGAAGTCCTGGTAAGGCGCCAGACTGGGGTGGCTGTTGCCTTGGCGCTGCGGCACCTTGCCGGTGTTCACAAAGCCCGCCGCCTGGTTGGCCAAAATCGCCATGCCCACGTCCAGCAAAGCCATGTCAATGAGTTGCCCCGCCCCGGTGCGGTTGCGCACTTCGAGCGCCGCCAAAATGGCAGAGGTGGCGTACACGCCGGTGAACAAGTCCGTCAGCGCCACGCCCACACGCTGGGGGCCGCCGCCGGGCACGTCGTCCGGGCGGCCGGTGATGCTCATCATGCCGGTCATGGCCTGAATCATGAGGTCATAACCGGCGCGCTCGGCGTAAGGGCCGTCCTGCCCAAAGCCGGTGATGGAGCAGTAAATCAAGCGCGGGTTGATTTCTTTGAGGCTGGCGTAGTCCAGCCCGTAGCTGGCCAGGCCGCCGACCTTGAAGTTCTCCACCAGGATGTCGCTGCTCAAGGCCATCTGTCGAATCAGGGCCTGGCCTTCGGGCTTGGCCATGTCGATGGTGATGGAGCGTTTGTTGCGGTTGCAGGAAGTGAAGTAGGTGGCTTGATCGGTGTCGTTGCCCTGGGCGTCTTTCAGGAACGGAGGGCCCCAGTGGCGGGTGTCGTCGCCCGCACCGGGGCGCTCGACCTTGATCACATCGGCACCGAGGTCGGCCAGCATCTGGGTGCACCAGGGGCCGGCGAGCACGCGGGACAGGTCGAGCACTTTGAGGTGGGACAGGGCGCCGGGGGTTTTTGTTGCTTCGGTCATCGGGCGTTTTCCTTGCTGGCGAATGGATTTTGGTTGCGGCACGTTGATGGTGCTTTGATGCGTTTCGATTCTCGGGAGCTTTTTCCCCACTCTCTCCCCAACCCTCTCCCGCCCCGCCGGGCGGGAAAGGGAGCTAACAGCCACATTTGGCCGCGTGTTGGAAGTGATTGAGTTCATTCTGAGCGGGCAACGGATTTCAAGTGATCGGTATCAGTTATCCGTTCAGTTTTCTGTCCCCGGCGACTTCTGGCGTTGGCTCATCCGTTTGCACTCAGTCACTTCAAACCGTTGGCCACATGTGGGAGTTCGGCTCCCCTTTCTCGCCCGGCGGGGCGAGAGAGGGGTTGGGGGTGAGAGTGGGGGTTGCAGCGCAAAAATTGCTACACAATCGA
>CAWAFG010000043.1:0-111958 GCA_963781205.1 uncultured beta proteobacterium
GTCCAGATCAAAGGTCAGGTTGACGGTGTCGATCCAGAAGGCGGGGGCGGTGTAGTCGCCACGGTGAATCATCGTGGACGGGCTCTGGCCATCAAGAAGTTGCAACATGGGTGTTCTCCAAAAATTGGGATGCGATCAGGGCACGGTAGTCGGGCACAACAGCCAGCACGTGGGGGCCTGTCAACTCATCCGGGTGGTGGCTGCTGGCAATGCCCACAGCGCGCATGCCGGCGCGACGCGCGGCTTCGATGCCCAGCGGCGCGTCTTCAAACACGATGCAGTGGGCGGGAGCCACGCCCATGCGGCGGGCGGCCTCCAGAAAAATGGCCGGGTCGGGCTTGCCCGGCAGGCCTTCGTCACCGCCCACTGTGGTCAGGGGCGCGACGGGCATCTTGAGGTGGGTGTAGGCAAAGGCCTGGTTTTGGCGGTCGCCCGCTGTGCCCACGCCCAGTTTCAGGCCCCGGCCCAAGGCCATTTCAAAAAAGGCCTTGAAGCCCGCCACTTCGGCAAAAATCGGCTGGAACAACTCGCGGTACACGGTTTCTTTTTCGTGCACATGGGCCATGGCTTGCGCCTCGTCCATCTCGGGTTGTCCAAACAGATCACGCATGCACTCCAGGCCAGTGCGGCCCGTTGTGCGGCGCATCAGGTCGTCAATGTCCACCTCCAAACCCTTGCGCCGGGCAAACTCCACCCAGCTGTGTTTGTGAGAGGGCATGGAGTCGATCATCGTGCCGTCCATGTCGAAGATCAGGGCTTGTACGGGCATTAAACGCCTTGCTTTAGTGAGGCTTCAATGAACTGGTCCAGGTCGCCGTCCAGCACCTTTTGAGTGGCCGAGGTTTCGTAGTTGGTGCGCAGGTCTTTGATGCGGCTGTTGTCCAGCACGTAAGAGCGAATCTGGTGGCCCCAGCCGACGTCGGTCTTGGAGTCTTCCAGTTTTTGCTGCTCTTCTTGCTGCTTGCGCATCTCAAAGTCATACAGCTTGGAGCGCAGGCGTTTCCACGCCACGTCACGGTTGCTGTGCTGGCTGCGTCCGTCTTGACACTGCACCACGATGCCGGTGGGCAAGTGGGTCAGTCGCACGGCGGAGTCGGTCTTGTTGATGTGCTGACCGCCGGCGCCGCTGGCGCGGTAGGTGTCGGTGCGCACGTCAGAGGGGTTGATGTTGATCTCGATCGAATCATCAATCTCGGGGTAGACAAACACCGAGGCAAAGCTGGTGTGGCGCCCGCCCGATGAGTCAAACGGGCTCTTGCGCACCAAACGGTGCACGCCGGTTTCTGTGCGCAACAGGCCAAAGGCGTACTCGCCCTCGACCTTGATGGTGGCGCCCTTGATGCCGGCGGTGTCGCCTGCGGTTTCGTCTTCAACAATGACTTTGAAGCCCTTGCGCTCGGCGTAGCGCAGGTACTGGCGCAGCAGCATACTGGCCCAGTCGCAGGCTTCGGTGCCGCCGGCGCCGGCTTGAATGTCCACAAAGGCATTCAGCGGGTCGGCCGGGTTGTTGAACATGCGGCGGAATTCCAGCCCCTGGATGATGCCGGCCAGGCGTGCGGTGTCGGTCTCGATGGTGAGCAGGCCGGCTTCGTCGCCGTCTTCCTTGCTCATCTCATACAGTTCGGCGTTGTCGGCCAGCTCAGAGGTGAGGCTGTCCAGCGTGACGACGACGTCGTCCAGCGACTTTTTCTCACGGCCCAATTCCTGGGCGCGTTTGGGGTCGTTCCAGACCGCGGGATCTTCGAGGGATGCGTTGACGGTTCTCAGCCGTTCTGATTTAGCAGGGTAGTCAAAGATACCCCCGTAACTCGACCGTGCGCTCGCTCAGGTCGGTGAGTTGGGTGCCGATGAGGTTGATGCGTTCGATTTCCATGATGCGAGTCCTGATGGTGTGGGGTTCAAATAACCGGCTATTTTCTCACGTCAGGCGGCTTGTAAAAAATCGTCGATCAAGGAGGCCAAAACTTGCGGCTGGTCGTGGTGCACCATGTGGCCGGCATCCGCCACATGGGCCATTTTCAGATTCGGCACGACCTTGATCCGTTCATGGTGCTCCTCCAGCGTGAATTTGCCTTTGAACCACTGGGTCATGCTCTCGTCCTCGGCCTCCACCATCAAGGTGGGCGCGGTGATGGCGCCGTAAAGGGCTTGCACTTCGTCCAGGCGGTACAGCATGGCGTGCGGCACTTTGTGGGCCGGGTTGCCCAGAATGCGCCATTGGCCCTGCACGGTTTCCTGCGCCCAGTGGCGGGCCAGCCAGTTGGCTTTGTCGGCGCCCAGGCGGGCGTTGGTTTTCATCAGACGATTCGCCACACCATCGACGGTGTCATAGGCCCGCAGGTCCATCTCGCCCTGGTGCAGCTTTTTCAGGCTGTCCATCCAGCTGGCATAGCGGCCAGCGGCCTGAGTGGGGCGGGTGGCGGGCATGCCAAAGCCTTCCAGGTTGACCAGGCGGCGAATCCGCTCGGGGCGAATGCCGGCGTAAATCATGGCGACGTTGCCGCCCATGCTGTGGCCGACCAGGTGAATGGGGCCGCTGGGCACGTAGTGGTCGAGCAAAAAGTCAAGGTCCGCCAGATAGTCAGGAAACCAGAAGTTGTCGGCCTCAGTGGTGGCGGTCAGGCCAAAACCGCGCCAATCAGGGGCAATGATGTAGTGGTCGTGGCTCAGGGCATCCACCACAAATTGGTAACTGGCGGCCACATCCATCCAGCCGTGCAGCAGCACCAGCGGGGTTTTGTCAGGCGCGGGTTCGCCCCAGACGCGCACGTGGTACTGCAGGGTGCGGATAGGGACAAACTCGCTGCGGGAGATTCTTTGGGCTTGGTACATTTGGGGAATCATACGGAGACCCACTCATGCGCGTCAGTCAAGCCAGCGACAAAGCCAGTCCGACATTTAACGTGCCTGCGGGTTATGCGCAGTTGCATGGCAACTTCCAATGGGCGGTGCCGGAGCACTTCAACATGGCGCAAGTGTGTTGCCAGCGCTGGGCGAATGCGTCGGATGCTACTAAAAATATAGCTGTTATCGCAAGTGGAGCGGGCGCTACAGCCACATTTCATGCCTATTCTGAGCTGCAAGACCAGGCCAATCGACTGTCCAACGTCTTGACGGTGCTCGGCGTGGGCCGGGGCGACCGGGTCGCCATCGTGATGCCGCAGTGTTTCGAGACCGCCGTGGCCTACATGGCGGTGCTGCAAATGGGCGCGGTGGCCATGCCGCTGTCCATGTTGTTTGGGCCTGAGGCGCTGGAGTTTCGTCTGCACGACAGCGAAGCCGTGGTCGCCATTGGTGATGCCACCAGCCTGGCTGGCCTGCAAGCCGTGCGGGACAACTGCCCGCTGCTGCGCTGCATTCTGGGCGTGGGCGACTTGGCGCAAACCCTGCAAGGTGCCGACTTCAACTTTGCAGCTTCCCTGGCCCAGCAGCGGCCCGAGTTCGCGTTGGTGCCCACGCTGGCGGACGAAGCGGCGGTGTTGATCTACACCAGCGGCACCACCGGCAACCCCAAAGGCGCGCTGATTCCGCACCGCGCGCTCATTGGCAACCTGACCGGGTTTGTATGCAGCCAGAACTGGTTTGGCTTTGACGGCGTGGACAACGCGCAATCCGACGCCGTGTTTTGGAGCCCCGCCGATTGGGCTTGGACCGGTGGCCTGATGGACGCGCTGCTGCCCACGCTGTACTTTGGTCGGCCCATCGTGGCCTTCAACGGCCGCTTCAGCCCGCAAACCGCGCTGGAGTTGATGGCGCAGTTTGGCGTCACCCACACGTTTTTGTTTCCCACCGCGCTCAAAGCGATGATGAAGGCCTACCCCGGCACGGCCCAAGCCACGGTGCGCCAGCAGTTTGGTCTCAAGCTGCAAGCCATCATGAGCGCGGGTGAGTCGGTGGGCGACGCCGTGTTTGACTACTGCCAGGCGCAGCTGGGTGTTACGGTGAACGAGATGTTTGGCCAAACCGAGGTGAACTACATCGTGGGCAACTGTGCCGTCAAATGGCCGCCCAAGCCGGGCAGCATGGGCATGGGCTATCCCGGTCACAGGGTGGCGGTGATCGACGAGGCGGGCTGCGAGTGCCCGGTGGGCGTGGCGGGAGACGTGGCGTTGAACCGCTTTGACGTGCATGGCCAGCCCGACCCGATTTTCTTTTTGGGCTACTGGAAGAACGCCGCCTCCACGCAGGGCAAGTTCACCGGCGACTGGTGCCGCACCGGTGACTTGGCCACGCGCGATGCTGACGGCTACCTCTGGTACCAAGGCCGCGCCGACGATGTGTTCAAAGCAGCGGGCTACCGCATTGGTCCGGGTGAGATTGAGAACTGCCTGGTCAAACACCCGGCCGTGGCCAATGCCGCCGTGGTGCCCAAACCCGACGCCGCGAGGGGGGCGCTGGTCAAAGCCTATGTGGTGATTGCTCCTGATTTTGTAGCTGCTCGCGCAGTATTTACGGGCGCAAAGGGGCAATTTGATGCTGAATTGGTGGCGGAACTACAACGGCACGTCAAAGGCAAGTTGGCGCCGTATGAGTACCCCAAAGAAATTGAGTTTGTGGACAGCTTGCCCATGACCACCACCGGCAAGGTGCAGCGCCGGGTGTTGCGTCTGCAGGAAGAGGCGCGGGCGGAGGCACTCAAGTGATGCACCCGCTGGTTCACCTTCACCCCGACACCCATGACTTGGTCGTGGACCTGGTGTACGCCACCGATCTGAATGTGGCTGGCCAAGCCATTTACGCCCGGCCGTTGTGCCTGATTCACCGTGACGCGGAGGTTTGCCTCCTTAAAGCGATGCGGCTGGCGGCAGACATGGGTTTGCGGCTGAAGATTTTTGATGCGTTCCGCCCTGAAGAGGCCCAGTGGCGGCTGTGGGAGACCGCGCCGGATAAAGCCTACGTGGCCGACCCGCGTTTGGGCTCCAACCACACCCGCGGCATTGCGATTGACCTGACGCTGGTGGACGCCCAAGGGCGAGAGCTGGACATGGGCACCGGTTTTGACGACATGACGGCCTTGTCCCACCATTTCAGCGATCAGGTGTCGCCCTTGGCGCAGGCCAACAGGCTCAAATTGCTGCAGGTGATGCAGGGCGCGGGTTTTGAGCACATTCCGCATGAATGGTGGCACTACGCTTTGCCGGGCCATGCGCAATATCCGCTGTTGGACAGCAGCCGGTTGGGCGCGCTCAACCCGATGCACGCCGCCTGAGTGGGCGGCGCGCTACTCTCACCTGCCTTTTCACGGCGCTCAACACCTTCTGGCAATGCCCCTAACCGGGGCACCCATCTGCGACCTTCTGACTAAACAGCGACCACCATGAACACGATTCAATTGGGTCAAAGCGACCTGTCCGTGACGCCTGCTTGCCTGGGCCTCATGACCTTTGGCGAGCATTTAAGCGAGCCCGCCGGCGGCATCATGCGGGACCGCTCGCTGGCGCGCGGCGTTCTGCGTTTGCAGGGAAAAGCTTGCGCCCGCACGCAAGCCTCCAGCACACGCTTTGGAGCCGGGTCTTGACCATGCAACTGCCCCAAGCGCTTCAAACCAATGGCCGCCAGCGGATTGCCTTGCTGCGGGCGGCCAAGTGGTTGGTCATTCCGGCGTGGTCTGTGCTGGGGTACCTGTTGGCCCATTGGACGTTGCCGATGGTGTTGGTGGGCGTGTTGGGGGTGGCTTTGTTTTTTGCCCTGCGCGCATGGGAAGACAGCCGGCGCCGCCAATTCATTCGCGAGGCGCGTCTGCCCCAATTTTTGGGCGGCAAGCTGAGGCAAAAGTACCCGCACTTGACCACCGGCGACACCGAGTTGGTTTTGCGTGGTTTGCGCCAGTTTTTTATGGCTCACTTGCGCAGCAATCGTCGTTTTGTGGCCATGCCATCGCAGGTGGTTGACGAAGCGTGGCATGAATTTATTTTGCACACCAAGGCTTACGAGTCCTGGTGCCAAGCCGCTTTCGGCCAGCTGCTGCACCACACGCCCGCCGAAGTGCTGGGTCGCGACCCCAAGCGAAATGACGGCCTGCGCCGCACCTGGTTCTGGGCGTGCAAAGAGGAAAGTATCAACCCCCGCACCCCCAGTCGCCTGCCGCTATTGTTCGCATTGGACAAGAAGTTCGCCATTCCCGGGGGCTTCAGCTACGTGCCCGATTGCCGCGATATTGACCGGGCGAGTGGCTCAGGCGCCTACTGCGGCACCAGTTTTGGGAGCGACGCGGGTGGCGACGGCGGCTCCTCGGGCGATTCGTCCCACTTTGGTGGCTCGGACAGCAGTGACGGGAGTGGCGGGTCTGACTCGGGCGGCGACAGCAGTGGCTGCGGCGGCGGTTGCGGAGGTGGGTGTGGCGGCGGGGGCGATTAGCCCACGCCTGCAGACATTGGACTTCGTGGCTAAACTGGAGTGAGCCTTGCCCTGTCGCTTTGCCGCCACAGTTCATGTCATATCCGTTCAACTCTCAAGCCAAACACCATGATTACCATTCCCTTGGGTCAAAGCGACCTGTCCGTGACCCCCATTTGCCTGGGCACCATGACTTTTGGCGAGCAGGTGGATGAGCCCACCGCCTACACCATCCTGGACCGCTCGCTGGAGCGCGGCGTCAACTTCATCGACACGGCTGAGATGTACGCCGTGCCGCCCCGGGCGGAGACGTTCAACGCCACGGAAAAAATCATGGGCAACTGGCTGGCCAAGACGCCGGGCGCGCGTGAGAAGCTGGTCATTGCCACCAAAGTGGCCGGTCCTTCACGCGGCATGCCCTGGATTCGCGGCGGTAGCGGCGATTTAACAGGCGACGACATCATTGCCGCGTGCGAGGGCAGTTTGAAGCGCCTGCAGACCGATGTGATTGACCTGTACCAAATTCATTGGCCAGTGCGCAATGTGCCCGCGTTTGGCGCCATGTATTACGACCCGACCAAGGACAGCGCCGGCACCTCCCTTCATGCCCAGCTTGAGGCCCTGCACACGCTGGTAAAGGCCGGCAAGGTGCGCGCCGTGGGCTTGTCCAACGAGACACCTTATGGCGTGCATGAGTTTGTGCGGCTGGCGGAACAGTACAACTTGCCCCGTGTGGCCACAGTGCAAAACGCCTACTGCCTGCTCAATCGCACGGTGGAAAACGGCTTGGACGAAACCATGCACCGACTGGGTGTGTCGCTCTTGGCCTATTCACCGCTGGCGTTTGGATTGTTGACCGGCAAGTACGACGCTTCGGGCCTCACAGGCCCGGATGCACCGGCCGACGCCCGCATCACCAAATATGAATCCACCCGCAAACAGCGCTGGGGCCGCCCTGACGCCTTGGCTGCCGCTCGGCGCTACAGCGCTTTGGCCCGTGAGCATGGCCTCACGCCCACCCAACTGGCGTTGGCCTTTTGCTACACCAAGTGGCAGGTGGCCAGCACCATCATTGGTGTGACGTCGGTGGCTCAGTTGGATGAATGCCTGGACGCTTGGGGGACGACGCTGTCGCCCGAGTTGCTCACGAAAATTGACGCGATTCGCTGGGAGATTCGCGACCCGGCCCAGTAACCTGGGCAGGGGTGTTGCGGCAGGGCTTTCGCTTTAGAACGACTCCCAGTCGCCTTCGCTGCTGGGGGCCGCCGGCGCTGCGGCCTTGTAAGTTGCCTTCGGTGCTGGCTTGGGCAGCGAAGGTGGCTTCGTCATGGGGGCACTTCGAGTAGCAGTTTTGGTGGGCAGCGCCACCTTTGCCTTTGCCATGGGCGCTCTATGACCTAGCGACTGCGGAGGCTGGGGCTGCCCACTGGGTGACTTCGGCTATTCATCAATGCTCTGGGGGCGTGTGCGTCTTCCTGAAGTTGAAAGGCTGCCACCACGTGCACCAAGTCATCGGCCTGGCCGCGAAGGCTGCTTGCGGCGGCGGCCATTTCTTCTACCAAGGCTGCGTTTTGTTGGGTGGCTTGGTCCATTTGCGTGACCGCTTCGCCCACTTGCTGAACCCCCAGCGCCTGCTCGTTATTGGCCGCTGAAATTTCACCGACGAGGTCGGTCACCCGCCTGATGCTGCCGACCACCTCGTTCATGGTGTCGCCGGCCTTGTCAACCAGGGCGGTGCCGTGTTCCACGCGCTCTACGCTGGCGCCAATCAGCGCCTTGATTTCCTTGGCTGCCTCAGCAGAGCGGCCGGCCAAGCTGCGCACCTCAGAGGCCACCACAGCAAACCCACGGCCTTGCTCGCCCGCACGGGCCGCTTCAACGGCGGCGTTCAGGGCCAGGATGTTGGTTTGAAAGGCGATGCCGTCAATGACGCCGATGATGTCGGAAATCTTCCGGCTGGATTCGTTAATGCCCTTCATGGTCTCCACCACCTCACCGACGACTTCGCCACCCTTGACCGCCACGCTGGACGCATTCTGGGCCAGTTGGTTGGCTTGGCGGGCCGAGTCTGCGTTTTGACGCACCGTGGCGCCCAACTGCTCCATGCTGGCCGCGGTTTCTTCCAAGGCACTGGCCTGTTGTTCGGTGCGTGCTGACAAATCGTTGTTGCCTTGTGCAATTTCCGCGCTGGCGGTGGCCACGCTGCTGGAGCCTTGGCGCACTTGGGAGACGACCTTGATCAATGACTGATTCATCTGTGACAACGCCAACATCAGTTTGGCCAATTCGTCGGAACCTTTCACCTCAATGGTTTGGTTCAGGTTCCCGGCAGCCACTGCATCCGCGACCTCGACGGCCCGGTTCAAGGATCGAGACAAGTTGCGGATCAGGATAAAGCTGGCGTAGGCAACCAAAGGCAGGCCAATTGCCAGTGACCACACGGCGATCCAGAAGATCAGGTTGCCCAGATCGACTGATGCTTGGTAAGCGGCCTGGGCTTGTTTGAGTTGCAGCTGAAGCAGTGGCTCCAGGTTGGCTTGGACCTTGGCGAAAAGGGGGTCCATTTTTCCGGAGAAGATGCGCTGCGCCTCGCTGATATTGCTCTCTCGCAGTGCTTTGCTGGCCGGCTTGAGCCCTTGTTCCACAAACTCCTTTCGCGCCTCGGCAAACGCTTTTGACAGCGCAATTTCCTCCGCATCTCGGTTGCTGGTCTCGTAGATGCCCCATATACGGGTGATTTCAGCGGAGTTGGTTTCAACCTCTGCCACATGCTTTTGAATGGCGTCAGGCTGTACATCGGTCAGCGAGGTGGCAATCAGCAGCGCATTTCGCTGGGCCAGTCGCAAGACTTCAGCCAATTGACCGGTGGGAATGGTGTTTTCTTCGTAAACCGACTTCAGCCCGTCGCTGCCTTTGGCAATGCCATAAAGCCCCATGGCCGCACCGGCTATCAGCATGAGCGACAGCGTGGTTACCAACAAGATCAACCTTGTCGAGATTTTCATTTGATTCAAAGTGTTCTCCAAAGGGGTGGGAGTGGGTAGACGCCTGGGGTACGCTTTCGTCTGAGATATTACGCCATGGGGCCTTCTTCAAAGCGCCCATTGGCCCCGTCTTGTCGCCGATCAAAGCGAAGATGGGTCGACGTGGCGGCAGATTGACGGTCCAGACGCCACAAGGCGTATCAGGTTGGCCGTGGGAAAATCCCGGTCATGGCAAAAAAAGACCACGTCAGCGCCACCGCAGCGACCGACCTTCTCAAAGCAAATCACATCGTTTTTACAGAACATGTGTACGAGTACCTGGAGCACGGCGGCGCGCTGCACAGTGCCGAGGTCTTGGGGTTTGATCCGTTTCAGGTGGTCAAAACCTTGATCATGCAAGACCAAGATGCCAAGCCGCTGGTGGTGTTGATGCACGGCAACCGCAAGGTGTCCACCAAGAATTTGGCGCGACAGATTGGCGCCAAGTCAATTGAGCCGTGCAAGCCCGAGGTGGCCAATCGACACAGTGGTTATTTGGTCGGCGGCACCTCACCTTTTGCCACCCGCAAAACCATGCCTGTTTTTGTGGAGTCGTC
Source organism: uncultured beta proteobacterium (assembly GCA_963781205.1). Taxonomy (GTDB): domain Bacteria; phylum Pseudomonadota; class Gammaproteobacteria; order Burkholderiales; family Burkholderiaceae_C; genus Rhodoferax. The sequence continues at coordinate 9,917 of CAWAFG010000043.1, forward strand.
CATTCTGGCGTTGCCGTCGATTCTGATCAATGGGGGGCGACGCGGCTTCTTGGTCGGTCTGGACCCCCAGGTCTGCGTCACCTTGCTAGGCGCCAAACCGGTGGAGTGCGCTTTGGTGGACTAAAGCCTGGCCGACAACCCTGGCTGCGCTGGCAGAATACGGCCTTCATGCGCCCGGCGACCGGGTGCAGCAGCAGGAGATTTTTTTGCAGTCCTTTCCAGTTATTTTTCCCGTCCTGGCCGCCATTGCCGGCTATTTGATCGGATCTCTCTCGTTTGCGGTCATTGTCAGCCGCCTCATGGGGCTGAGCGACCCGCGCACCTTTGGCAGCAAAAATCCGGGTGCCACCAATGTGCTGCGTTCCGGCAACAAAGGGGCGGCGGTCGCGACGCTGGTGCTGGACGCGGCCAAGGGCTGGTTGGCCGTGATGCTGGTGAAATGGTTGGGTCAGCCCTACGGCATGGCCGAGGGCACCATGGGCCTGGTCGGTCTGGCTGCATTTATCGGTCACCTCTACCCCGTCTTTTTCAAGTTTGAGGGAGGCAAAGGTGTCGCCACGGCGTTGGGTGTGTTGCTGGGCATCAGCTGGGTGCTGGGTCTGGCCACGGCGGCGACCTGGTTGATCATGGCGGTTTTCTTTCGGTATTCGTCGCTCGCCTCGCTCACGGCGGCGCTGTTTGCGCCGGCTTACTACCTGTTTGGCGGCGGCATCGCCTGGTACACCAATAACGGGGTCATGGTCTCTATTTCAATCATGTCGCTGTTGTTGATCTATCGCCATACCGAGAACATCGGGCGCTTGGTGAAGGGCACTGAGTCACGCTTGGGCAAGAAACCCAAAGCCTGAAGATAATCGCGGTCTTTTTCCCCATTTGAGATGCCATGAAAGTTTGCGTTCTGGATAACGATGTGCTGGACCCCGTGGTTGCACCCACCTATGTCAGTTATGGCGCGATGTTGGCGCGCCTGATGCGGGACGCTGGCGCCGAATGGTCAATTGATATTTTCAACACCACCCAGGGTCACTACCCGGACTCCTTTGCAGACTACGACGCCGTGATGCTGACCGGCAGCAAGGCCGACTCTTTTTCGCAAGAGCCTTGGGTGGTGGAGTTGCGCCAGCGGGTGGCCGGTATTCTGGCGGCCAAGCAAAAGCTGGTGGGTGTCTGTTTTGGCCACCAGCTGGTGGGCTTGTGCCTGGGGGCCAAAGTGGGGCGCGCACCTCAAGGCTGGGGCTCGGGGCGCATGACTTACCAGTGGCATGACCCGGAGTTTCCTCAGGCGCAAGGGCGCGAGGAAGTGTCGTTGTTGGCCAGCCACCAGGATCAGGTCTTGGAGCTGCCCGCTGGTGCACGTTTGTTGGCCAGCAGTGATTTCTGTCCCGTGGCGGCCTTTGCGGTGGACGACCACGTGTTCTGTGTCCAGGCTCACCCGGAGTTTGTGGAGGCCTACAGCGGCTATATTTTGAACAATCGTCGCGAATCGCTGGGTGAAACCGTGTACCGGAATGGCATGGCCAGTCTGTCCGATGGACATGACGGTGCCGATGTGGCCCGCATGATGGTGGCCTTCGTCGAAGGCGCCTGATCGTTGAACGTTTGCGGGCGTCCCAGCGCGGCTAGCGCAGGGGCGACAATACGGCAGCCACTTCACTGGCATTGAGCGAACGGGCGGCGCCAAACCCGCCCACATGGCGAGCCGTGCTCACTTTGACGCCCATAAACATAAAGTCCCCAAAATGGGTCATCGGCTCGGCTTGCGGAAAGCGGGCCAAGTAGGCCTGCTGCGCACCGGGCCAGCGCTCGTCATCCACGGCAATGACCTCGGCCGTCCCCTGCAGAGTCACGCGAGGAAGCGCCAGCACTGACGTGTCTTCAACTTCGGGCTGCATCACCAGCATGGACACCTTGGGTCTGGCCAGCATCTGGTGCGTGTGCGGCGCCAGCCGACTCACATGAATCACCAGTGTGGCGTTGACGGGGTCAATTGCAAAAGGCACCATGGACACGAAAGGCGCGCCCTCATCATCCAGCGTGGCCAAGGCCGCCACACGGTGGTGGGTCAACAGAGCGCGAAGGCTTTGGTTCAAGCGTGAATCGTGGGGACGGTCTGGCGGCATGGGCAATGCATGAAATTGACCATCATAGACCGCAAGCGCTGCAGAAGTGGGCATCGGGCGTTTGGAGGGGGAGGCCGTTGACCCTGGGCGAGTATGTCGCCAGGGTGTCTGGTTAGTCTGCAGTTCCAACCCTTGTGAGGTCAGTTTGCGCAATGCAGGAGGGTGGCCCTTGATTGCTTTTCCCTGTGGGTAACAGGTGAACCAAGTGTAGGTCGAGGTGCGCCGCAGAAGATTGCGCAGTTGCCTCTCTATTCTGATTTAATAATGGTTAATTTCAATAATTTGTTATTTATTGGAATTAACCGCTATTCATTGATTTAAGAGGGCAATTTATGAAGCTTGATCGCTACGATCAACACATTCTTGAGGTGCTGCAAGAAGACGGCCGCATCAATAACCAGGATTTGGCAGATCGAATTGGCTTGTCGCCGTCACCCTGCCTGCGCCGTGTGCGGGCGCTGGAGGAGTCCGGCTTGATCGAAGGTTATCGGGCCATGCTCGATGCCAAAAAGTTGGGGCTGTCGTTGATGGCGCTGATCCATATCTCCATGGACAAACACACGCCAGAGCGTTTTGCCAATTTTGAATCCGAGGTCACCGTGTTGCCCGAGGTGTTGGAGTGCCTGTTGATCACCGGCCAAGATGCCGACTACCAACTCAAGGTGGCGGTTCGGGACATGGATCATTACCAGTTTTTGCTGCTCAACAAATTGACCCGCATTGAGGGCGTGACCGGTGTTCACTCCAGTTTTGTGCTGCGCCGCGTGGTCAGCCGAACCAAGTTGGCAGTGCAGTTGGCGTGACTATTTATATAAGAAATAGGCCTCTAGCGCTCTAACTGCCTGCGCAGTGCGCTATTGATTAAATAGCAATCAGGGGTGCTGCGCTGCATAGGCGCCAAGTTGCAGGATCAGGTAATGGTTGAGGTGCTCTCGCATCGCCGACGCCGCCAACGCTGACTTGATGGCGGGGTTGCCGTTGGCCGTGCGGTGCAGTCTGGGCGGATTCAGCAGTGCCCCTTGTGCGTCGATCACCACGGCCACGTGGGGGCGATTGGGCGTGGCGCTGCGCCGCATGACAACTGCCGTTTCGCGGTTGTCCAGCCGCACATAGGTGCCGGGCGGGCACAACCCAACCGCGCGAACCAGCGCATGGCCGACCTCGTCTTTGCGGCTTGTGGAGTTTTCAATGGCGGTGCGAGCCGAATCCGTGGCGCTGCGGCCCGCTCGCGACTGGCGCGGGCTGATCATGGCGGCATACCGGTCAACCACCCGCAAAATCCTGGCAAGCCGCTGGCCAGGGGCAATCTCATGGAGGTTGCCCTTGTCGGTGGATTCGTCGTGGTGCAGTGCAATGGTGTCCAGCCACAACTCGTCAACAACGCCCAGGTTGGCCAGCATCAGCGTGCTTTTCATGGCGTGCAGGCGAATGGCGTCCAATTGCTCCCCCGTGGGGCGTTCGGACTGGTTTGCCAATTCATCTTGCAGTGCGGTCATGGCGATATTCATCGTCAAGGCTGCGTGGACCAGACTGTCGCGCTCGTTCTGGGGCAATTGCAGCTCCTGTGCAATCAGGTGGCACAGCACGGCACTCACCAATGAGTGGGACGCGCTGTAGCCCACTGGCGAGTTGCCGGCCAACTGAAACAACAGGTACAAGCCCACGTCCGCGTCTCGCTTGAGCAGGTCTTTCATCCAGCGGTCGTACTGCCAGACCCGCTTCTCAAACTCCTGAATACTCGCTGGACTGCCCAAAATGATGCCCAGGCCGGACTCCAGGTCTGACCACAGCCCCAGCAAATCTTCGTAATGGTTGTCGTTGTGGATGCTCATGGGATCGGCTCAATAGCGTTTTTCCAGCACCATTTGGTCGTTGTTCCGGGTCATCTGAAAGCGGCTTAAAAAACTGTTGCCCAACAGAACATAAGGCATGGCCCCCATGGACACAATGGCATCTACTTCATGCGCCGTGACATCACCGATGCGTACTGAATTCAGCTTTACTTTCCAACCGGGCGTGACCCCATTCGCCGTGCTCATGCGGACCGGTTCGCCGTCCTTGTAGGCCAGGCCCATGCGCTCGGCGTCGCTGGCGCTCATGGACACCAAGGTCGCGCCTGTGTCCACCATCAGTTGAGCGGCCCGACCATTGATTTGCCCTTGCGTCAAAAAGTGGCCGCCGGAACCGGCAGTCAATACAATTTTGTTGCCCCCAGCATGGTCTTTTGCGCTGCCATCGCCCACCCGCGCGGGCGCGTCGCCGACGCGCATGGTGTGCCGCCGCCCCGCGATTTCAATGACTGCTTCGTCCCCTTGTGTGGACACAATCTTGACGCCTTGGTAAGAGGCGCCCGTGGCTACGCTCTTGGGCGCGCCGCCGTCAACAATGATGAGGGCCTTGCCACCCAGCATGCCCGAGAGCGCCACAGACTGGGCCAAGGCGGCCGTGGCAGCGCTGGCCAAAGCGATCAGCAGGAGGGCTTTTTTCATCAATCGCGGTAGTTGTCAAAGCTCAGCGGCATGTCCGAGATTTCCTTGCGGATCAGGGCTTGAGCCGCTTGCAAGTCGTCGCGGTCTTTGCCCGTGACGCGCAATTTGCCGTCTTGAATGGCGGCTTGCACCTTGATCTTGCTGTCCTTGATCACGCGCTGGATTTTTTTGCCCAACTCGGTCTCAATGCCGTCGCGCACCTTGATGACGACCTTGACTTTGTCGCCGCCCATTTTCTGCACGTCGCCCTTGTCCATGAAGCGCACATCAACGTCTCGTTTGGTGAGTTTGTTGCGCAAAATGTCTTCGATTTGCGACAGCTGGAAGTCGGCATCCCCAATCAGGGTGATTTCTTTGTCTTTGAGTTCAATGGAGGCGGGAGTGCCCTTGAAGTCGAAACGGGTCGTGATTTCTTTGGCGGTGTTTTCTACTGCGTGTTTGACGTCGACGATTTTGGCTTCGCAGACGGTATCAAAAGAGGGCATGGATGACTCACATTCGTTGCCTCGCCCCGAGCCTGTCCAGGGGCAATGCGCTTTGTTCTATTGAGGGCGACGACAGGCTCGGCCCAAACGGGAGCAGGAGCACTCCCAATGCGACAATCTTGCCATGTTAGTCGAGAACAATGTGCCGCTTCAGGCATTTAATACCTTCCATATCGTTGCGAAAGCTCTGACGTTGGTCCGCATCACCGATGAGTCGGACGTGCAGGCCGTGCTACAGCATCCTGACTTGGGCGTCCAGCCCAAGTTTGTGCTGGGCGGCGGCAGCAATATCGTGATCACAGGTGACGTCAAGCCCGTTGTGCTCAAGGTTGAAGTCATGGGGCGGCGTCTGGTTGAAGAGACCGCCAAAGCGTTCATTGTGGAAGCTGGCGCCGGTGAAAACTGGCATGACTTCGTCACCTGGACCCTGACCCAAGGCTACCCGGGGCTGGAGAACATGGCTTTGATTCCCGGCACGGTGGGCGCGTCCCCGGTGCAAAACGTGGGGGCGTACGGGGTTGAGTTGCAAGACCGCTTTGAGTCGCTGGACGCCGTGGACCTGGCGACCGGCAAGCTATTTACCCTGAACGCGGCGCAATGTGCCTTTGGCTACCGCGATTCGATCTTCAAGCACGGCGCAGGCCACACGTCTGCGGACAACGCGCCGCCAACGTTGGGGCTGAAAGATCGGGCGCTGATTCTGCGCGTGCGGTTTGCCCTGCCAAAAGCCTGGAAGCCCGTGCTGGGCTATGCCGACATTGAGAAAAAAATGGCCGAACATGCTTGTACGCAGCCCAGTGCGCAGCAGTTGTACGACTGGGTGTGCGAAGTGCGTCGCGCCAAACTGCCAGACCCGGCTGTGATTGGCAACGCAGGCAGCTTCTTCAAAAACCCGACCGTGACGGCGGAGCAGTGTGTCGACATCATTGCCCGAGACCCGAAGGTGGTGCATTACCGGTTGGACGATGGCTCGGTCAAGCTGGCCGCAGGCTGGCTGATTGACTCTTGCGGCTGGCGCGGCAAATCCGTCGGGCAGGCGGGGGTTTATGAAAAACAGGCTTTGGTTCTGGTGAACCGCGGCGCAGGTACCGATGGCCAAGGGGCCACCGGCGGTGAGGTCATGACGCTGGCCAAGGCGATTCAAACCAGCGTCTACGAGCGCTTTGGTATTCGGCTTGAGCCTGAGCCTGTGGTGGTCTAAGAGCTGGCCGTTGCCACGGTCCCCGAATGGGGTGTGAATTCTGCTGTCAACTCAGACGGCGCAGTATTGAAAAAGTGGTCGGCACCCGTTGTGCGCATCCGCCTGGCCAGGCGGGGGCGAACCACCGTGAGCGATACGGTGACTGCGGCCAAGACAGCCAGACCATAAAGAACCATGAAACCGCTGTAGCCCAGCATGGGGGCAACGGCCTTGCCCACTCCCACGAAGGCCGCGAACAACCAGGTTGCCCCGCTGATAGCACCCAGCAAGGCCGGCACTAGCGCGGCGCGCTCCGTATCAGCATGTTGTTTACCCAGCGCTGGCAATGCGAGCCAATGCAAGCCGATGCCGTTCAAGGTCAGCAGGGAAACGATTGTGACCTTCGCGAGCAGTTTGGGTTTGGTCAGAAGCACATCAATATCGAAGCCGGTGTCCAACCAAATCACGGAAAGTCCGGTGACCCAGAGCGCAACCAGGGTCGTCGCCACGGCTTTGGACGACCACGCCAGCAGACTGCTGTTGATCCGCCGTCGGGCAAAGATGGCAAAGTCGCCCAAAGCGACCGCCGCAAAGGCCGCAGCGAAAGCCAAAAGATGGGCCAAGATCAAACCCATGCGGGTGACTTCGGTCACATTGAAGTTGTCCATGATGCGCTCCCTGAAGCGTGTTTATCGCGCAATGAATCTGGTCGCCCCTGGCATTCGCCATGGATTTTTTTGTAGCGACCAAGTTGCGCGATTTATTTTGTTTCAAACTTTACAAGCTGGAACACCTCGGGTGATCAATGCCATCGTGAAAAATTGCACGGTTTTTAGGTTTAATTCGTTGTTCTTGTTGTTTGCGACCAATCGCTAGTGACTTTGAAAGATGCGTGTCATGCTTTTATCCGATGAGCCTCGAACCATGATTCGCACCAACCAGTGTGAATCATGGTTTTTGGTTCGTGTTACTTCTTGGCGCGAAGCTTGGTGAGCGTCGTCTGGGTTTCCTGCCACAGGTCCATGCCGACGTTGGCTGCAATGCCAGCGTTCACGCGCGTCAGCTTGTCGCGCATGCGGGCGGCTTCCGGTGCCGGCAGCACGTTGACCAACATGCCTTTGCCTTTGAGGTCGTCCAGCGCCTTGGCGGCTTCAGCCCGGGTGTCTTGCGCTCGAAATCGCGGCTGGTTTTGGCAGCAGTCAGCAAAACGTTCTTTTCATCCTTGCTCAGGCCGTCCCACCACTTTTTGCTGACCAGAACAATCCAGGGGCTGTAGACGTGATTGGTGACCGTCAGGTATTTCTGGATCTCGTAAAACTTGCTGGAGAGAATGGTGTTGTACGGATTTTCCTGACCGTCCACGGCCTTGGTTTCCAGCGCGCTGAATAGCTCAGAGAAGGGCAGGGCACCGCGTTGGCACCCAGGCTCTTGAAGCTGTCCAGGAACACATTGTTCTGCATCACCCGCAGCTTGATGCCGTTCAGAGTCTTCCAGCTTGGTGACGGCTTGTTTGCTGTTGGTGAGGTTGCGAAAACCGTTTTCCCAGTACACCAGACCAATCAGGCCTTTCTCTTCCAGTTTGGCGCGGACCTTGTCACCCACGGGGCCATCCAGCAAGGCGTCGGCTTCTTGCGCGTTGTTGAACAAGAAAGGGGTGTCCCACAAGGCCATTTCCTTGGTGATGCCGACCAGGGTGGCGGTGGAGCCCACCATCATCTCCTGAGCGCCGCCAATCAAGGCCTGTTGCATCTGTACATCGGAGCCCAAGGCGGCAGAGCCAATGGCGCGCAGGCGCATCTTGCCGCCCGACAATTTCTCAACTTCATCGGCCAACACTTTGGCGGCGCGGCCCTGGTTGGACTGTTCGTTCAAGCCGTAGCCAAAACGAATCAGACGAGGTTTGATGTCTTGGGCGCTGGCCAGGCCAGAGGCCAGCAGGCTGGCGCCCACGGCACAGGCGATCAAGGTTCGACGAATCACGGTCATATAAATCTCCTAATGGTTTGAGGGAATGGGACAGGGAAAAGGTTGCATCTGAATGCGTCTAGCGCATCCACACCATGGGCGCGGTAACGATCTGCGGAAAGATCACCAGCAGCAGCAAGATCAGGCTGTAGGTGATGAGAAAGGGTTTGACGCCTTTAACCACTTCATAGAGCTGCATGCGCCCCACGCTGGCCACCACATTGAGCACAGTACCCACGGGCGGCGTGATCAGATCCAATAGAGCCATTCAAAATGAACATCAGACCAAAGTAAACCGGGTCAATGCCGGCTTTAACGGCAATGGGCAGCATGACCGGCGCAATGATCAAAATGGTGGGCGTCAGGTCCAGTGCGGTGCCAATCATGATCAAGATGAGCATCATCACGCCCATCAGCAGCTTGGGGTGCTCAATCAGCGGGCCCAACCAGCCTGACAAGGTGCCGGGCAAATCCGCCAACGTGATCATGTAACTGGCCACCTGGGCACCGGCGCACAAAAACATTACCACGGCGGTCGTCTTGGCGGCACGCACCAAGACACCATGCAAGTCGGTCAGCTTCATTTCCCGGTGCACAAAGAAGGCAATCACCAGGGCATAGAAGGCGGCAACGACGGCCGCTTCTGTGGGCGTGAAGATGCCGGTCTTCATGCCACCAATGATGATGATGGGCATCAATAGCGCCCAGAATGCTTTGACCGTTTCACGAATCCGGCCAGCAAAGGGCAGGGGAATGCCGGCAGGCAGGCTTAGTTTGCGCAGCTCCAGCTTCCACGCCACGATCAGACCAATGCCCATCATCAAGCCGGGCACGATGCCGGACATGAAAAGTGCAGAGATGGAGGTGTTGGTGGTGACGCCGTAAATGATGAACGGCATTGACGGCGGAATGATGGGCGCAATGATGCCGCCGGAGGCAATCAAGCCGGCCGAGGTCGACATGGGGTAGCCGTGGGCACGCATCATGGGCAGCAAAATGGTGGCCAGTGCAGCGGTGTCCGCCAGCGCTGAGCCACTCATGCTGGCCATCAGGATGGCGGCGCCAATGGTGACAAAGCCCAGCCCGCCGCGAATGTGACCGACCCAGGCCTGGGCCATGGTGATGATGCGTCGACTGATGCCGCCCGCATTCATTAACTCCCCTGCCAAGATGAAGAAGGGCACCGCCAACAGCGGAAAACTGTCCACGCCGGCCACCAGGTTTTGGGCCAGCAATTGCGTGTCCCAAAAATCCAGCACCCAGGCCATGGAGGCGCCTGTGAGCACCAGGGCAAAGGCCATGGGCATGCCAATGCCCATAAAAGCCAGCATGCCGAGCACAAAAACGATAGCAACCAGTCCTTGATTCATGAGGGCTTACCTGTAATTTGATTCATAAAACTATTCAACTTCTGCGGGGTGACCGAAATCAATCGCCCGGCCCTGGATCAATTGAATGAGTGCCATCACGCCAATGGCGGCACTGCACAGCAAGGCGGGCAATGGGAGCAAGGCAACCGGGTAGCCGAGCACGACGCTGGTGCTGTCCATGCCAATCACCACTTGTTGCCAGGCGCCCCAGCCCAGCAGCACGCAACTCAGAACGACCAGCGCGTGGATGGTGCGGGTCGCCACTTTGAGCGCGGTTTCCCGACCCGGTTTGAGCAAGGGGTGGAGCAGGCTGGTGAAGGCCATGTGCTCGCCTTGAGGGTAGGCGGCTGTGGCACCGATGAAAACCATCCAGACAAAGAGCAGTCGTGACAACTCTTCGCTGGCGGCAATGCCGCTGCCAAAGCCGTAGCGCAAGACCACATTAACGAAGACGGACCCCGCCATGATGGCCAGGCAGACGGCCATGACGGTGTTCAAAAATCCAATGACACGCGGGTTGTTCATGGCCTATCTTTCTGAAGAGGACTGTTTAGCCAGTCGGAAATAAGAGGCGTCAGTTGCGCCAGTGACTGGGTGGCATCCACCTGCAACACGCCTGGCTCTCCAACCGGTGACTCCAGTATGGCAAATTGGCTGGTGACCAAACTGGGTGGAAACAGGTGTTCACCCGCCCGGGCGGTGACCCGACGCAAGGACGTATCCGGATCGATGTCCAGAAACACAAAACACAGGCCGGGTACAAAGGAGCGCAGGCGCTCGCGGTAGGCGAGTTTGAGCGAGGAGCAGGTGAGAACCGCACCTTCAGGGTGCTGGGTCAGTGCGGACCCCAGCGTGTTCAGCCAGTCGACCCGGTCCTCATCGGTCAAAGGCAGTCCCTGGCGCATTTTTTCCTGGTTGCTTTTGGGGTGAAACTCGTCGCCCTCAATCAAGGGCAATTTCAGCGTTTGGGCCAGCATGTGCCCGGCGCTGGATTTGCCGCAACCGGCGACACCCATCATGACGATAGATTTCATAGTTTGGATAGCGCTATCTTTATCAGTGCAAAAAAACGGAATCACACAATGGCATTCCGTCGGAACAGGTAATCTTTGACAGAGAATCGATGGTCTTTAAACCGTCAATTCCTGTTGGATAGCGCTATCTTAATGCCGTTGATTCACTTCATTACTAGGGTATACCCGTAAAAATGAGCGCAATACCTCGCAAAAGCAGGGCGTCTGGCCGAATCACCCTGGACGATGTGGCCTTGTCCGCCGGGGTGAGCCGCATTACGGCGTCTCGTGCCTTGCGGGGAGAGCGAAGCGTGGGCGCCGAGCTGGTCACGCGGGTGGCGCAGGCGGCTCAGGCGCTAGGGTATGTGCCCGACCCGGCGGCGCGCGCGCTGGCCAGTGCGCGCTCACACACGGTGGTGGTTCTGATTCCCTTGCTCTCCAACAACCTGTTTGTCGATTTGCTGGAAGCCGTGCACAGCGTGCTTCACCCGGCGGGCTACCAGATCCTGATTGGCGTGACGCATTACCAGGCCGAAGAGGAGGAGGCCTTGCTCAGCAGCTATCTGGCGCATCGGCCCGCGGGCTTGTTGGTGACTGGCTTTGACCGCACGCCGCGTTGCAAATCGCTCATTGATCAAAGTGGGGTGCCTTGTGTGCATCTGATGGAGACCTCAAGCGATCCGGCGCTCTATTGCGTGGGCTTCTCGCAGGCTGAGGCGGGGCGGGCAATGACGCGTCACTTGCTCAGTCAGGGGCATCGGCGCATCGCTTTTGCGGGCGCGCAACTGGACCCTCGGGTCATGCAGCGCCTGGAGGGCTATAGGCAGGTGCTGACGCAAGCCGGGTGCCATGATCCAGCGCTGGAATACCTGAGTACAAAGCCCTCGTCCATGGCGTTGGGAGGCGAGTTGCTGAGTGATATCAGGGATGCGCATTCGGACGTGGATGCTGTCTTTTTCTGCAATGATGACTTGGCGCAAGGCGGTGTTCTGGCGGCGCTTCGTCTGGGACTCAAAGTCCCGGAGCAGTTGGCCATTGCCGGTTTTAACGACCTGGCGGGAAGCGATCAGATGTGGCCCCCGCTGACGACGATACGCACGCCCCGGGTCCAGATTGGCGAGAGTGCCGCCACCATGTTGTTGCAGCTGATGCGCGGCGAAGCGGTGATGAAGAGCAGCATCGACTTGGGCTGGGCGTTGGTGCAGCGCGATAGCACCTGAGGTGCGACAGCGCGCTTTTTGACCTTTGACAAGCCGGTACTTCGCAGAAACGGCTAGATTGCAGGCATGAAAAAAATTCTGGTTTTAGGTGGTTCCGGTTTTGTCGGTGCTCATGTCTGTGAAAAACTGGTGCGCGACGGATGGCATGTGACCGTTCCCACACGACGGCGCGACAATGCCCTGCACTTGCTGCATTTGCCGCCATTGACGGTGCTGGAGATGGACGTGCATGATGAATTGGCCCTGACCCAAGCGGTGGAGGGGCATGTCGCGGTGGTCAATTTGGTCGCCATTTTGCATGGCAACGAGGCCGCCTTCCATCATGTGCATGTGGCTTTGCCGCGAAAATTGGGGAAGGCCTGTCTGGCCAATGGCGTCGATCAGGTGGTGCATGTCAGCGCGTTGGGTGTCAATGCCCAACAACCTGAAGCGGCACCGTCGATGTACCTGCGAAGCAAAGGGCAGGGAGAGGCGGTTTTGAGGCAGGCCGCCACAGGGGCTGTGGCTGGGGTGGGAGCAGGCGCTGGTTTCGAGTTGATCTGCCTGCGCCCCAGCGTGATCTTTGGTGCCGGTGATCAGTTCTTGAACTTGTTCGCCCGGCTGCAAAAAATAGTCCCGATCATGCCGCTGGCAGGCGCTCAAGCCCGGTTTCAACCCGTGTGGGTCGAGGACGTAGCGAGCGCGGTGGTGCGCTGTGTGCAGCCCATCCCGCCGATGGCCTCGGCGTATCGGTCTCCGGTCTATGAATTGTGCGGTCCGGAGGTTTTCACCCTCAAGCAGTTGGTCGAGCTGTCCGGCCAACTCAGTGGCATTGCGGGTGGGCGTGGGCGCTGGGTGGTGGGTTTACCGTCATGGGCGGGACGATTGCAAGCGAGTTTGATCGCTCTGGCCCCAGGCCAACCGCTGATGAGTGTGGATAACCTGGATTCAATGAAGGTTGACAACGTGGCGACGGGCCACTGTCCCGGCCTGAAAGAGTTGGGTATTCGCCCAACGGCACTGCGACCCATCGCACGGGACTATCTCAGCAATCGCAGTCCTGAGCGGGGTTTGACAGGCCTTCGAATGAAGGCCCGTCACAAGTAGTTCGGCAACTTAGTCGTGGCGCTCAAGCGCCATCGGCATTACTTGTCTGTGCTTGTATCGCTGTTGCTCAGGCTCAGGAAGTCGCCGTCTTCGCCCAGTGACAGCAGGCCGGCTTTGGCGTAAATGCCCAGTTTGGCGCGGGTGTCCACGATGTCCAGATTGCGCATGGTCAGTTGACCAATGCGGTCTTGTGGAGAAAACGGCGCGTCCTCAACCTTTTCCATGCTCAAACGCTCTGGCGCGTAGGTGAGGTTGGCGCTTTCGGTGTTGAGAATGGAGTAGTCATTGCCACGGCGCAATTCCAGCGTGACTTCACCGGTGACCGCTCGTGCCACCCAACGTTGCGCTGTTTCGCGCAGCATGATGGCTTGCGGATCAAACCAGCGACCCTGGTACAGCAGGCGGCCCAGTTTGCGACCGTTTTCACGGTATTGCTCAATGGTGTCTTCGTTATGGATGCCGGTGACCAAGCGCTCGTAGCAGGCGAACAGCAAGGCCAAGCCGGGAGCTTCGTAGATGCCGCGACTCTTCGCTTCAATGATGCGGTTTTCAATCTGGTCGCTCATGCCCAAACCGTGGCGGCCACCAATGCGGTTCGCTTCAAGAATCAAGGACACCAAGTCTTCATAGACCACGCCATTCAGGGCCACCGGACGGCCTTCTTCGAAACGAACGGTGACTTCTTCACGGGCGACGTGGACTTCGTCCTTCCAAAACGCCACACCCATGATTGGGTTGACGATCTTCATGCCGGAGTTCAAAAACTCCAGGTCTTTGGCCTCGTGTGTGGCGCCGAGCATGTTCGAGTCGGTTGAATAGGCTTTTTCGGCCGACATCTTGTAGCCAAAACCGTGAGCTGTCATGAAGGCTGACATTTCAGACCGACCGCCGAGTTCGTCAATGAATTGCTGGTCCAGCCAAGGCTTGTAAATCTTGAGCGAGGGGTTGGTCAGCAGGCCGTAGCGGTAAAAACGTTCGATGTCATTGCCCTTGAAGGTGCTTCCATCGCCCCAGATGTTGACGTCGTCCTCTTTCATGGCAGACACCAGCATGGTGCCCGTCACGGCGCGGCCGATGGGGGTGGTGTTGAAGTAGGTGACGCCGCCGGTGGAGATGTGAAACGCGCCACTTTGCAGGGCCGCAATGCCTTCGTTGGCCAGTTGGGTGCGGCAGTCAATCAGTCGAGCGGCCTCTGCGCCATATTCCATGGCTTTGCGGGGGATTTCGTCGTAGTCGGCTTCGTCGGGCTGACCCAGGTTGGCGGTGTAGGCGTAGGGAATGGCTCCTTTGAGCTTCATCCAGTGCAGGGCGGCGCTGGTGTCCAGGCCACCGGAAAATGCGATGCCGACCTTTTGGCCAGCGGGAATGTTTTGAAGAATCGTGGACATAGTGTTTTCCGTAAGAGTGCCGATGTCAGGCCGTAGGCCAAGGAGTTTGCGCCGCGCCAACATGGGCGGAGCGAACGCTTTGTGGGGATCAGCCGAAGTGGCAGATGTAGTGGTAAGCCTCGGTCACGCGAATGTCAAACTTGGCATTGCCAGGCACGCTGAAGGTGTCGCCAGCGGCCGAGCGCACCCAGGTGTCGCTACCGTCGAGCTTGTATTCGCAGCTGCCGGCGACGCATTCCATGATTTCCGGCGCCCCGGTGTTGAAGGTCAAGGTGGCCGGCAGAATCACGCCGACGGATTTCTTGGTGCCATCCGCCAGGGTGATGGCGTGGCTCACGCATTTGCCGTCGAAATAGACGCTGGCCTGGGTACTAACGGAGACGTTGTCGATGTGCGTAGTGGTCATGGAAATTGCGGTGCGGTGGACAAAGGGGGATGGCGCGTGCGCCCAGAGCGCTGATTTTAAGATACGTGCGATGCAAACACGGCAGCATCAAACCCCACCGTCAGGCGCCCGTCTGGCCAGGCGACGACGGGACGCTTGACGACGCTGGGGTGGGCGACCATCAAAGCCGTTGCACTGGCAATATCGGTCACGGCGAGCCGTGTGGCTTCATCGAGTTTGCGCCAGGTTGTGCCTTTGCGGTTCACCAGTGCCTCCCAGCCTAGGGTTTGGGCCCAGGTGGTGAGGTCCGCCGCCGGTACACCGAGTTTTTTGAAGTCGTGAAAGACGACCTCCAGGCCGTGATCACTTAACCAGACGCGGGCTTTCTTGACCGTGTCGCAATTTGGGATTCCGTAGACCGTGACGGAAGTAGGCAGAGTTCGGATGGTGGAATTCATGGACTGAATCATGCCATTACCCCGCGCTAGGCGACAATCCCGCGCTGTATGAAAACATTGAATGACTGGCTCGAGCATTGCGAGCAATTGCACCCCAAGAACATCGACATGGGGTTGGAGCGGGTGCGCACTGTCGCTGATCGCATGAAGATCCGTTTTGATTGCCCGGTGATTACTGTGGCGGGCACCAATGGCAAGGGGTCCACCTGCGCGATGCTGGAGTCCATTTTGCTTCAGGCGGGTTACCGGACGGGGGTTTACACCTCACCTCACCTCGTCCATTTTGAGGAGCGCTTACGGCTTCGCGGTGAGCCTGTGAATGCTACAGAATTGGTAGCTGGCTTCGCCGCAGTGGAGGGCGCCAGGTGCCAAAATGATGCAGAAATTTCTTTAACCTATTTTGAGTTTTCCACCCTGGCGATTTTGGACGTCATGTCGCGTTCCGGACTGGATGTGGTGATTCTTGAAGTTGGTTTGGGTGGACGACTGGACGCGGTCAACATCATTGACGCGGATTGCGCCGTGATCACCAGTATTGACTTGGATCACATGGAGTTTCTGGGCACGGACCGGGAGCAGATTGGGCGCGAAAAGGCCGGTGTCATGCGCACCGGTCGCCCCGTGATCGTGAGCGATCCGATGCCGCCTCAAAGCGTACTGGACCATGCCACCGAGATTGATGCGGACCTCTGGCGCTTTGGCGTTGACTTCAATGTGTCTGGCGACAAGCAGCAATGGGGCTGGGCAGGGCGAGGCCGTCGTTACAGTGGCTTGGCCTACCCGGCACTGCGCGGAGCGAATCAGTTGGTGAACGCCGCTGGGGTACTCGCCGCACTGGCGGCGCTGCGGAGCCGACTGCCGGTGACGGCCCAGTCCGTGCGCAATGGGCTGGCTTTTGTGGAGTTGCCAGGGCGGTTCCAGATCATTCCGGGACAGCCCACGCTGGTGCTGGATGTGGCCCACAACCCGCACTCTGTCGCGGCGCTGGCGGCCAATTTGGATGCCATGGGGTATTTTCCAACCACCCATGCGGTGGTGGGCGCCATGGCCGACAAGGACCTGGCCGCCATGTTGGCCAAAGTAAATCCGTTAATTGACAAGTGGTATTTCACCGACTTGCCCACCGCCCGCGCCGCCACTGGCGCCAGCTTGGTCGACCGGTGGCAGGTCCAAAATACCCGAAAGGGCGCCGTGGCGTCCGCTCATAGTGACCCGCAGTTGGCCCTGAAGGCGGCCGTGGCTGCAGCCGACCCCGCTGATAGAATCGTGGTCTTCGGGTCCTTCTACACCGTGGGCGGTATTCTGAAGGATGGGCTGCCCCGACTTCATGCCCAACACCTGCCCAACTCCTGACCTCCGATCGCGCACACCATGGCATTTTTCAAATTCCGCAAGCGAACCGACGAGCCTGCAGCAGCGCCCGCCCCGTCTGAGAGCGTGGAGGTCATGCGCCGCCGTGCGAAATACCGCCTGATTGGCGCGACGGTGTTGGTTTTGGTCGGCGTTGTTGGTTTTCCGATGCTGTTCGACAAGCAACCCCGCCCAATTGCGGTTGATACGCCCATTGATATTCCCGATAAAAACAAGGTCCAACCTCTGAGCGTTCCCGCGTCGGCTGCCAAGGATACCGCGCGTGCTGAGAGCGACGCAGCACCCATCAATGCGCCCAAGGAAGAAATCGTACTGATTGCCCCGTCCGCTAAAACGGCGGTCGAGGCGGAAAAGCCGGCGGCTCAGGTAGAGCCTAAAACCGTGGCGAAAGCCGTTGAGAAGCCTGTCGAGAAAGTGGTTGAGAAGCCGGTCGCCAAGGTGGTGCCCAGGTCAGATGATGGCGCCAAGGCCTTGGCGCTTCTTCAGGGGCGGGCACCAGAGAAAAAAGCAGAGGCCGTAGAAGGGCGCTTTGTGGTCCAGGTCGGTGCATTTGCGGAAGAGGCGGGTGCCCGAACCGTGCGTCTGAAAGTGGAGGCCGCTGGCTTGAAGACCTACACCCACATCGCCCAGACGAAAGACGGCACGCGTATTCGTGTGCGAACCGGCCCGTACAGCACCCGTGCTGACGCGGAAAAAGCGGCTGAAAAAATCAAAAAACTGGGATTGCCTGCGGCCATCCTGACGCTGTAAGCGTTTTTCTGAAAGGTAAATCAATGGGTTTGTTTGCGCTGGACATCATCTTTGGAACCATTTTGGTGGTGTCCTTGTTGTTGGGCATCTGGCGCGGGTTGGTCTATGAGGTTTTGTCGATGGTGAATTGGGTCCTGGCGTTTGTGCTGGCCCAGTGGTTAGCGCATGACGTGGCCTCGAAACTGCCCATGGATGGCGCCGCAGAGGGCATTCGTTATGCCGCCGGTTTCGCGCTGGTCTTTATTTTGGCGGTGTTCGCTGGTGGCTTGGTGGCTGCCTTGGTTAAGAAATTGCTCAGCGCTGTCGGCCTGCAGCCAGTCGATCGGGCATTGGGCGCCGCATTCGGTTTGGCACGCGGCGTGGTGATGGTGCTGGCTGTCACGGTGGTCATTGGCATGACGCCGTTGAAGTCTGGCGCTTGGTGGCAGGATTCTGTTGGTGCAGGCATTTCATTGGCCGCCCTGAAGGGGCTGAAGCCCGTGTTGCCTGAAGAGTTTGGAAAATATTTGCCTTCTTAAGGCTTGGCGGAATGAAGTGGGCGCCTGTCGGTGCCTGACTTGTTCTCAACTGATCGGAAACTTATGTGTGGAATCGTAGGCGTTGTTAGCAACGCACCTGTCAATCAACTCATTTATGACGCGTTGCTGCTGCTACAGCATCGCGGCCAGGATGCCGCAGGCATTGTCACGCAGCAGGATCGCAAGTTCTACATGCACAAGGACAAAGGCATGGTGCGCGATGTGTTTCGTACCCGTGACATGCGTTCGCTGCCCGGCAACTGCGGCCTGGGCCAGGTTCGTTATCCGACAGCGGGCAACGCGTTCAGCGAGGAAGAGGCACAGCCGTTTTACGTCAATGCGCCTTTTGGCATTGTCTTGGTTCACAACGGCAATCTGACCAATGCCCACGCGCTTAAATCAGAGCTGTTCACGGCAGATCACCGCCATATCAACACCGAGAGCGACTCGGAGGTTTTGCTCAATGTGCTGGCGCATGAAATTGAAGCGACAACTCGCGGCCTGCCGCTGAGCCCGATTGATGTGTTTGAGGCGGTGCGCCGTGTCCATCGACGTGTTCGGGGTTCATACGCCGTGATTGCCTTGATTGCTGGACATGGTGTTTTGGCGTTCAGAGATCCATTTGGTATTCGCCCACTTTGCATGGGAAAAGGCGATGGAACCGTCATGTTGGCCAGCGAGTCCGTGGCTCTGGAAGGCTCTTCTCACAAGTTTGATCGTGATATTGCGCCGGGCGAGGCTGTCTTCATTGATCTGGATGGAAAAATCCATTCCCAACAATGCGCGGACAACACGCAGTTAAGTCCCTGTATCTTCGAGTTCGTGTATCTGGCCCGACCTGACTCCGTGATGGATGGTATTTCTGTCTATCAGGCGCGCTTGAATTTGGGCGAAACGTTGGCCAAGCGCGTGGTTTCGACTGTGCCACCGAATGAAATTGATGTGGTGATCCCGATTCCCGAGTCGAGTCGCCCCAGTGCCGCCCAGTTGGCGCAGCTCTTGGGGTTGCCGTACCGTGAAGGGTTTGTTAAAAACCGTTATGTGGGACGTACGTTCATCATGCCCGGCCAGTCCGTGCGCAAGAAGTCGGTTCGCCAGAAGCTCAACGTGATCGCCAGCGAGTTCAAAGGTCGCAATGTGTTGTTGGTTGATGATTCGATCGTTCGCGGCACCACCAGTCGGGAGATTGTGCAAATGGCGCGCGAAGCCGGTGCCAAAAAGGTTTATCTGGCCAGCGCAGCGCCACCTGTGCGATACCCCAACGTGTACGGCATTGACATGCCAACCTCCAGTGAGTTGGTCGCACATGACCGTACCGTCGAGGAAATTCGCCAGGTGATTGGATGTGACGCGCTGATTTACCAGGATGTTGACGCCATGAAGAAGGCCGTGGGCAAGCTGAATGGGGCGATCAAGGGCTTTGATGCATCGTGTTTTGATGGTATTTACGTCACAGGTGACATCACCGCGGACGATATTTCCCGTCTTAACTCCAGCCGTATTGTTGGTGAAGACTCGATGGCGGGTGCTTCCGCGCCCTAGTTCGAATCAGGTTTGACGCTGGCTGGCTCGATCATTGACATAGCAAGCGACAAAAGGCAACCACCAGTCACTCATCCGGCCACCTTGTGTGGCCGCATCTTCAAGAAGGCCCAAGTGGGCATTGTTTAAGGCTTGATCCGCGCGACCGTGGGTTTGGATTTCTGAAATGACAAAAAAAATTCGCACTCGTTTTGCACCTTCTCCGACCGGTTTTATCCATCTGGGCAACATTCGGTCCGCCTTGTACCCGTGGGCATTTGCCCGTGCCACTGGGGGCGAATTTGTGCTTCGGATTGAAGATACCGATGTTGAGCGTTCCACCCAAGCGGCGGTGGACGTCATTATTGAAGGCATGTCCTGGCTAGGGCTGGATTACGACGAAGGCCCGTTCTATCAAATGCAGCGTATGGATCGCTACAAGGTGGTGTTGGCCGAATTGCAAGCTGCGGGCCATGTGTACCCCTGTTATATGAGTGTGGAAGCGTTGGACGCGTTGCGCGAACAGCAGATGGCCAACAAGGAGAAGCCTCGGTACGACGGAACATGGCGCCCTGCGCCAGGCAAAGTGTTGCCGCCTGTGCCTGAAGGTGTGAAGCCGGTGCTGCGCTTCAATAATCCGCAGGATGGCGCGGTGGTCTGGGAAGACAAGGTGAAAGGGCGTATCGAAATCAGCAACGACGAGCTGGATGATCTGGTGATCGCGCGCCCTGACGGCACGCCAACTTACAACTTCTGTGTCGTTGTCGATGACATTGATATGGAGATAACCCATGTGATCCGGGGTGATGACCATGTCAACAACACGCCGCGTCAGATCAACATTTTTAAAGCCTTGGGCAAAGAGCCTCCGGTGTACGCCCATCTTCCGACGGTCCTTAACGAGTTGGGCGAGAAGATGAGCAAGCGCAATGGCGCCAAGCCCGTCACCCAGTACCGCGACGAAGGCTATTTGCCTGAAGCCATGGTGAACTATTTGGCGCGTCTGGGTTGGAGTCATGGGGATGATGAAATCTTTACACGTGCCCAGTTTCTGGAATGGTTCAATCTGGACCATTTGGGGCGCAGCGCCGCACAGTTTGACGATGCCAAATTGCGCTGGGTGAATGCACAGCACCTCAAAGGGATGACTGACGAGGCTTTGGCGGTGTTGGTCAAAGCCTTGTTGTTGAAGCGCTCAATTGAAACTGACGCTCGGTTGCCCGGTATTTGCGGCTTGTTCAAAGACCGCTGTGACACCACCGTGGTGTTGGCCGATTGGGTGGCCAAGTTTTATATCGACGTCACACCGAATTCTGATGAGTTGACTGCACACGTGACGTCGACCATTCAACCCGCGTTAGTCCAGTTGGCTGACAAGCTGGAAAGCTGCGTATGGGATAAAGCAAATATTGCGACCGCAATTAAAGAGGTGCTGACGTCCAACGGTTTGAAAATGCCCCAGCTGGCAATGCCTGTGCGCGTGCTGGTGCTCGGTACAGCTCAAACTCCTGCGCTCGACGCGGTACTTGCTTTGAACAAAAAGGAAAAAGTTTTGGAATGTTTGCGCAAGGCCTAATTTGAGCGCTATAATTTAAGGCTTGGAAACGACGAAAACTTGAAAAAGAGATCGAAGTTGATTGGGGGTATAGCTCAGCTGGGAGAGCGCTTGCATGGCATGCAAGAGGTCAGCAGTTCGATCCTGCTTATCTCCACCAAGATGGTTTTTCTGCTGTTTGGCAGTTAAGCAAGACGGAAGTCCACAAGGTTTAGACCCCATCGTCTAGAGGCCTAGGACACTACCCTTTCACGGTAGGTACCGGGGTTCGAATCCCCGTGGGGTCGCCAAATTCATCACTTGATGAGTGAAGCACAAGTTGGTAACAGCCAACCCGAAAGGGAAGGCCGCTTGGCTCGAAAGAGCAAACGTTACCACTACCAGGAGTGGTAGTTCAGTTGGTTAGAATACCGGCCTGTCACGCCGGGGGTCGCGGGTTCGAGTCCCGTCCACTCCGCCATTTATTGGGAGCCGTTATGAATCGTTTTCGTAGCGGCTTTTTATTTCAAAGCAGTTGCTTGAAATGAGGTTTTGTAGTTCGTAAGAATTGCAGGTGATTTTTGGGGGTATAGCTCAGCTGGGAGAGCGCTTGCATGGCATGCAAGAGGTCAGCAGTTCGATCCTGCTTATCTCCACCAAAATTTGACGCAGCACTGAAAAGTGTTGCAAGTTAACGGAAGTCCGTAAAAGGTTTAGACCCCATCGTCTAGAGGCCTAGGACACTACCCTTTCACGGTAGGTACCGGGGTTCGAATCCCCGTGGGGTCGCCAAATTCATCACTTGATGAGTGAAGCACAAGTTGGTAACAGCCAACCCGAAAGGGAGGGCAGCTTGGCTCGAAAGAGCAAACGTTACCACTACCAGGAGTGGTAGTTCAGTTGGTTAGAATACCGGCCTGTCACGCCGGGGGTCGCGGGTTCGAGTCCCGTCCACTCCGCCAGTAAAAGCAAAGCCGCTACAAGTGAATCACTTGCAGCGGCTTTTTGCTTTTTGGGGATTTTTTCAGCGCCGGGATTCGGCGCATTGATGAACAATCATCAGCCTGGCGGCTTGAATCCACGTCTGTTGAGACGTGGTAGTGAGCTTGGATCAGCCAATGACGGTCAGTTCGTGGTTCTGCAACATGCTGAATCCGCCACGTGGCCACTCCACCAAAACCCCACTGTCTGTGTTGGCGATGACGTAGCCGTCGGTGCGCTCAATGGTGCCGCGACGAATGTGGTTGACGCGTTCGCCCGTGGCAAATTTCAGGGCAGGTTTGGAGGTCGAGAACAACGACAGAACAAATGCAGCGATGGTTGAAAGAACTTTCATGATGATTTCCTTGTGAATTAGAGCAATGGTTGCGCAGTGGGGCGTCGGTTCAATAGCTGGTTGCAAATGGGTTGCCGGTGGACTGCGCGCGCAACCATTGGCGCTCCCTGTATTCGAGATCTGCGATGGAGTGGGATTGGGATTGCCCGAGATAGTTTTCCAGTGCGTCTTGCTGGGACGGCTGGTTGAAAAGATGGGTCGCGGCTTGGCGCAAAGACAGAGTGACGGTTTGAAGAAATGACATAACGGAGGCCCGAGCAGGCTGATGTGTATTAGGGAAAACCCTAGTGTCTCATAATTTGGTGCACCGCACCATATGAGGGCCTATATACCGGTTATGCGTGAGGGTGATGCGAGCGAAAACGTTGTAATTGCATCAATTTGGTGCGTTTTGTCAAATTTCACGGTTGCTGCGAGGGAACGTCGACGTTGATGGCGGGTATGGCATCAGTGCCACAGGGAACCGGGGTGAGGACCGGGGCGCCGGCAGCAGAATGCATTGCGCACCACGGTGCCAACGGTTATTGTTCAGGGATGAAAAAACCGAACTTCTGGGAAGTTGATCTCGTCGAGCTGTTCAAGTTGTGGATCAGCGATATTTCGACGTTTCTGATGACTTTGCTGATGTTTCTGGGGCTTTCGCTGCCGGTGGTCATCCCAAGCTTGATACTTTGGTACCTGTGGTCAATCGACTGGCACCCGTGACAGGACGTGCATTAGGTCGGCGACGATGGAGCAATCAATTTTTGACGCTGACGAGGAATCAACCCCACTGACAGGGCCGTACCCAGTACAACGATCAGGCCGCACAGCACCATCCATAAAGACACGGATTCACCAAGAAAGGCGACCCCGTAAATCACGGCGAAAACAGGCACGACAAAGGTCACAGTAAGAGAGCGCGCCGGGCCGACGTTTTCAATCAGCCGGAAATACAGGATGTAGGCGACCCCGGTGCAGAGCACGCCCACCGCCAGCAGGGCCAACCACGCACCGGCACTGGGTGTGGCCTGTGGCCAAAACCAGAGCGTCGGCAGTGCAAGTCCCATCGTCGCACCCAGTTGGCTGCCGGTGGCGGTGACCAAAGAGGGCATGCCGGTCAAGTAGCGCTTGGTGTAACTGGCCGCGATGCCGTAACACAGGCCGGCCAACAAACAGGCCAGCACGGCCCACCCGGTGGACCCGCCTGAGGCGTTGGGCGTGAAACTCGCTTTGTCCCATGCCAACAAAGCCACGCCAACAAAACCAATGATCAAGCCCAGAATTCGCCAACGATGTGGACGGTCCTTGAGCCAGACCCAGGCAACGAGGGCGCCAAACATGGGCACGGTGGCGTTCAGAATGGCGGAAAGTCCTGTGCTGATGGACAGCAGCGCAAATGAAAAGCAGGCAAATGGAATGCCGGAATTCACCATGCCGATGAAAAAGACTTTCTTCCAGTTTTGCATCAACTGAGGACCAAGGCCTTTCCACAGCAGCAGGGGGAGCAGGAAAGTGGCTGCAATGCCAACCCGCAAGCCCGCAGTGGGCAGGGCACCAAACTCGCTGGCGCCCAGACGCATGAACAGGAAGGACGAGCCCCAAATCGCGGCCAGCAGCAGAAATTCAATCAACCAGGGTTTGGACGGTGCAGCAGAATTCAAAATAGGCTCGATGTCATCAAGGGTTCGCAGAACAGGCTGGGTGCGGCGCCTTCCAGTTGCAGCAAGGCGGTTTTCCGGGGCAGGCCGCCTGCGTAGCCGGTGAGCGAGCCGTTGGCCCCGATCACGCGGTGGCAGGGCACGATGATACTCACCGGGTTGCGGCCCACCGCCCCGCCTACGGCACGCACGGCGGCTGGGTTGCCAATCTGCGTGCTGATGGCGCCGTAACTGGTGGTTGCGGCGCAAGGAATGGCCAGCAGCGCCCGCCACACGGCTTGTTGAAAGGGGGTGCCGTTGCTGAGATCCAGAGGGACATCAAACGTGCGTCGCTGGCCAGCAAAATACTCGACCAACTCGGCCTGCGCTTGTTGCAGGATGGGGTGTTTGTCAACCACCGGCCAGTGGTTGATGTCCGGCATATGTGCTTGGTGATCGAAGAACACGCCGACCAAAGCCTCGTCGGTGGCGGCCAGGGTGATGCGGCCCAAAGGGCTTTCGAAACTGGATTGAACGGTTTTCGGGGGAAACTTCATTTTTAAGACCTTTTGTGGCTCCAGCGCTTATTTAGTCAGCGCAGGCTGCTATTTATTTGATAGTGAAATTCAGCTTTTCTGTGGATTTTTGTTCAGGCTGGCCCAGGCACGAATGACCGCATAACTGCGCCAGGGCTGCCAAACCATGGAGGCGGCCAGCGCCGCCTTGGCAGGCTGCGGGCCCTGTTGGACCCCCAGCGCTTTTTGCAGTGCGACGTCCCCGGCTGGAAAGGCATCGGGCCAACGCAGCGCCCGCATGGCGATGTAGTGCGCGGTCCAGTCACCCACGCCGGGCAAGGATTTAAGGGTGGCGATGGTGCTGACCGGGTCCGCGCCGGCGTGCAGTTGAAGGCTGTGGTCCACCACAGCGCGGGCCAGCGCCTGAATGGCGGTCTGGCGTTGTTTGACGATTCCCAGGCCACCCAATTC
This sequence comes from uncultured beta proteobacterium, assembly GCA_963781205.1. Classification (GTDB taxonomy): domain Bacteria; phylum Pseudomonadota; class Gammaproteobacteria; order Burkholderiales; family Burkholderiaceae_C; genus Rhodoferax. The sequence continues at coordinate 34,711 of CAWAFG010000043.1, forward strand.
GTCACCACTGGCACTCGCTAACGCGGCGGCTGAAGGGAACACATGGGTCAAGGCGGGGAAGGGCGTGGCGAGGGGGGCTCCAAAGCGGTTCACCAGGCGGGTGCTCAAGGTGCGAGCCGCTGCTACGGTGATCTGCTGGCCCAAAATGGCGCGAACGGCCAGCTCAAATCCATCCAGCGTGCCGGGTACCCTCAAACCATCGGTCTCGGGAAAGTGGCTGAGCAGGCGCTCATTGATGGCGTGGGGGTCCGCGTCCACATCCAGCAGGGCCCGGGCGCGAGCCAGCAATTGGGGCAGGACCTCACGCAACGAGTCACTGACATCCAGCTCGATGCGGCAGCGATCGGCGTCAAAAACGGCGCGAATCCAGCCTGAATGAAGGGTATCGCCCTGCTGAATGGCGATCGTGCGAGCCAAACTTGGGGCTTTGCCACTCGGGTCAACTTGCTCCACGCCTGCGATTTGGCGGGTGGCGAAGAACTGCAATATGGCGTCCACGTCATAGGGCGGGCGGTAAGCCAGTTTGAGCTGCAAACCCGCGTGTGGGCCATTGGGCGTGGTGGCGTTGCAGTCCCGGCGCAAGGCGCTGGGGTTGAGTTTGTAGTGTTCGGCAAAGGCAGCATTGAACCGGCGCACGCTGGAAAATCCGCTCAGTTTGGCGATTTGATTCACCGGCAGGCCGGTGTCGGTCAACCACTGCTTGGCGCTTAGTAAGCGCCGGGTCTGCAGGTATTGAAGCGGCGAGATGCCGAAGCGGACCTCGAAAATGCGACGCAAATGCCGGTCGCTCACGCCCAGTCGCTGGGCCAGTCGCTGCACGCTCGGCGGAGAGTCACCCCAGCCCTCGGGTGAGTCCAGCAACTGCGCAGCCTGGCCGGCCAGAATGTGGGAGGCGTCCTGCGTGGACCACGCCGCTGTGTCCTTTGCGGCGCCGTTGTGGGGCTGACGGGGTGCAATTTCCGGGCGGCATCGCAGGCAGGGGCGAAAGCCCGCGTCTTCGGCTTGCGCGGCCAGGTTGAAAAAGCGACAGTTCTCCCGCTTGGGCGTGCGCACCCGGCAGACCGGGCGGCAATAAATGCCGGTGGAGGTGACGCCGGTGAAAAAACAGCCGTCAAACCGGGCGTCTTTTGATTTCAGGGCGAGGTAGCAGGCATCGTCTTCGGGTGAACTGAGAGAGTGACTCATGGGGGAATGATAGGCCGCGATCGAGACAAAACAAGGCCTGGGCTGGCCGTTTTCGGACATGTTTCCGATGAAATCACCCCTCTACAATTGAGTGAGAAAATTCAATTCAAACCAATCAGGGAACCCACCATGCAACTCTCAGCATCCATTTTCAAGGCCTACGACATTCGAGGCATCGTGCCCAGCACCATCAATGAACCCATGGCCGAGGCCTTGGGCCGTGCCTTTGGCACGGTGGCCCGCCGTGAAGGCGAGACCACGGTGGCGGTGGGGCGTGACGGCCGATTGAGTGGAGCCGCCTTGAGTGCCGCCTTGATGCGCGGCCTCGCGGCGGCAGGCTTGGAGGTGATCGACATCGGTATGGCCACCACGCCCATGTTGTACTTTGCGGCAAATACCCTGTGCACCAGCGGTATTCAGGTGACGGGCAGTCACAACCCCAAGGACTACAACGGCTTCAAGATGGTGATGGCCGGGCGCGCCATTTATGGCGATGAGATTCAGTCACTGCGCGCCATGATGGAGAGCGAGACCTGGTCGCTGCAAGAGGGCGGCTCGGTTCGTGCCGTGGACGTGCTGGCCGACTACCAGGCCCGCATTGTGGGTGGCATCAAACTGTCGCGCCCCATGAAAATTGTGGTTGATTCGGGCAACGGCATTGCGGGCGCCTCGGCCCCGGCGATTTTGCGCGCTCTGGGTTGTGAGGTCACCGAGCTGTTCAGCGAAGTGGATGGCAACTTCCCCAACCACCACCCCGACCCCAGCAAGCCCGAAAACCTGCGCGACCTGATTGCGGCGCTGCAAGCCAGCGACGCCGAGATTGGCCTGGCTTTTGACGGTGACGGCGACCGCCTCGGCATCGTCACCAAAGAGGGCAACACCATTTACCCAGACCGCCAGATGATGCTGTTTGCGCGCGACGTGCTCAAGCGAGTGCCCGGTGGATCAATCTTGTTTGACGTGAAATGCTCGCAGCGTCTGGCACCCGATATCGCCCAGGCCGGCGGCGTGCCACTGATGTACAAGACCGGCCACTCGCTGATCAAGGCCAAGATGAAAGAGATTGGCGCCCCGCTGGGCGGCGAGATGAGTGGTCACATCTTCTTTAAAGAGCGTTGGTACGGTTTTGACGACGGCACCTATGCGGGCGCCCGGTTGCTGGAGATTTTGAGCCAGTCGCCCGACGCCAACGCGGTGCTCAATGGCCTGCCCACCAGCTTCTCTACACCGGAGTTGAACGTCAAGTGCGCTGAGGGAGAGCCTCATGCCTTGGTGGCGCAGCTGGTAGCCAGCGCCAATTTTGTGGCCCCGGCCGTTTTGACCACCATTGACGGTTTGCGGGTGGACTGGCCGGATGGTTTTGGCCTGATTCGCGCATCCAACACCACGCCCGTGCTGGTGCTGCGCTTTGAGGGTCACACGCCCGAGGCGCTGCACCGCATTGAGGGCGAGATGCTGGCGCTGTTGCGCACGGTCAAGCCAGACGCCACGCTGGACGAAGCGGCGCATTGAGCGCCCACGCATGCGGATATTGATCGTCAAACTCTCGTCGCTGGGCGATGTGGTGCACGCCATGCCGGCTGTGCAGGATATCCGCCTGGCTCATCCTGACGCGGAGATTGACTGGGTGGTAGAGCGCGGTTTTGCCCCGCTGGTGCGTCGCTGCGACGGCGTCCACCGCGTGATCGAGTGCGAACTGCGGCGCTGGCGCAAGACGCCGCTGGCGCCCGCCACCCGAGCCGCTTGGGCCGCGTTCAAGCGTGAACTGCAAGCGCAGGCGTATGACGCAGTGATTGATTTACAGGGTTTGACCAAGTCAGCGTTGGTGGCTTGGCTGGCCCGCCTGGCGCCGGGCGGGCGGCGTTATGGTTTGGCCAACCGGACTGAAGGCTCCAGCTTTGAGGCCCCTGCGCGCTGGGTGGCGCATGTGGCCGTGTCGCTGCCGCCGCACATTCACGCCGTGGCGAGGTCGCGCGAACTCTGCGCCCGTGTGCTGGGGTATTTGCCGTCTCCTTCAACATCATTTGGGCTTCTCGCGCAGGCGGGAAAAGCGCAAGGTGCTATCAATAGTGAAGCAGCCTGCCATGCCTCACCCCTTGGGTGCGTCGCCTTGGTGCATGGCACCTCGCGGGCTGACAAGCAATGGCCGGTGGCGCATTGGCAAGCCTTGGGCCAACGGCTCAATGAGGCCGGCTACGGCGTGGTGTTGCCGCACGGCAGTGCGGCGGAAGAGGCCACCTCGCATGAGATTGCGGCAGGACTGTCTAACGCCACCGTCTGGCCCCGCTTGAGTCTGGACGCTTTGACAGACGCGCTGGCCGGATGTGCCGGCGTGATTGGCGTGGACAGTGGCTTGAGCCACATCGCCGTGGCGCTGGACTTGCCCCACGTACAGATTTACAACTTTGACACCGCTTGGCGCACCGGGCCCACGGGCTCGGCGGGCAAGGCCGTGGCGTCGCGCCAGAAGCGGCAGTGCAGCGTGTTTGCCCATCCCGCGCCGTCCCTCGACGCGGTTTGGCAGGCTTGGTTGGGTGTGTCTGTGGTGCGCCAGCCCGCCTGATGCGCGCTCTTTACTCCCTTGGGCTGTGGATGGCCCAACCCTTTTTGCGCCGCAAACTGGCCAAGCGCAGCGTTGATGAGCCTGGCTACGGCGTGGCGGTTGAGGAGCGCTTTGGCCACTACAGCTCGGCGCCGGTGAGCGGGCAGGAACTGATCGTCTGGGTCCATGCCGTCTCCTTGGGTGAGACGCGAACGGCGGCGTTGTTGATCGCCGGTTTGCGTGAACGCCTGCCGGGCATGCGCTTGCTGCTGACCCACGGTACGGCCACTGGTCGGGCCGAGGGGGCAACCTTGCTGAAAGCGGGTGACATGCAGGTATGGCAACCGTGGGACACGCCCGGTGCCGTGCAGCGCTTTTTGACCCATTTCAAACCGAGCCTGGGCATTCTGATGGAAACCGAGGTGTGGCCGAATCTGGTGGCACTCAGCCAGAAAAATGGCGTGCCGCTGGTGCTGGCCAATGCCCGCATGAGTGAGAAATCACGCCGGCAAGCGGCCCGGCTGGCGGTCTTGTCGCGCCCCGCCATGGGCGCCCTGACCGCCGTCTGGGCGCAAACCGAGGCCGATGCCGATCGCCTTCGCCAGCTGGGTGCCACCGTGCAAGGCGTTTTTGGCAACCTCAAGTTTGATGCGTCGCCCGACGCGGCCAAGCTCGCGACCGGGCGCGCCTGGCGGGCCCGCACGGCGTCGCCGGTGGCGCTGTTCACCAGCTCCCGCGAGGGAGAAGAAGTGGTTTGGTTGAAGGCCTTGAGGAATTCAATGCCTTTTAGGGCTGCAGCGCAGGTGCAGCGTGCGCAAGGCGCTACTCATTCAATAGCAAATGACATCCAGTGGATGGTGGTGCCACGCCACCCGCAGCGCTTTGAGGCGGTGGCGGCGCTGATTGAGCAGCAGGGTTTCACCGTGTCACGGCGCAGCCACTGGCAAGATGGGCCGCCTGCGGTCGATCCGTTGAACACGATTTGGCTGGGTGACTCGCTGGGCGAGATGCCCATGTATTACGGCTTGTCCGACGTGGCCTTGTTGGGCGGCAGCTTTGAGCCGCTGGGCGGGCAGAACCTGATTGAGGCCGCCGCCTGTGGCTGCCCCGTCATCATGGGGCCGCACACCTTCAATTTCCTGCAAGCAGCGGAGTTGTCACAAGCCGCGGGGGCTGCACAACGAGTGGCCGACTTGACCGAAGCGGTGACCCAAACCGGTGAATTGCTGGCCAATCCGGTCGATCAAGCCGCCATGGCGCAGGCGGCCTTGGGGTTGTCGCGCACCCACCGGGGCGCGCTGGAGAAAACCGTGAGTGCGGTGGTCGCCTTACTTGGACAGCAGGGCGTTCACGGTCTGTAAGTCGTCGGCCTTGAGCGTGCCATTGGCCTGGCGCAACTTCAAACCTCCCACCAACACGTCGTAACGCGCCTTGGCCAGATCACGCTTGGTCTGGAACAATTGGCTTTGCGCGTTCAGCACGTCAATGTTGATGCGAACACCCACTTGGTAACCCAGTTGGTTGGCTTCCAATGCGCTCTGGCTGGAGGCCTCGGCGGCTTCCAGTGCCTTCACCTGGCCCTGGCCAGACAGCACCCCAAAGAAGGCGGTGCGTGTGCCTTGGCCGACGGCGCGCCGCGCGCCTTCCAGGTCGCTGCGGGCTTTGTCCTCGAGCGCCAGGGTTTCCTTCACGCGGTTTTGAATGGCATAGCCCGCAAACAAGGGCATGTTGAAGGAGAGGCCAATACTGGCGGCATTGGTGCGGTAATCGTACGGTATAGCTCGATGAGCCGTCGTTTTGGGTCACGTTGTAGCCCGCGGTCACGTCCAGCGTGGGCTTGTGGCCGGCTTGCGCCTTCTTGGTTTCAAGTTGGGCCACGTCCAGCGCGATCTGGGTTTGCTGAATCACCGGGTGGGTGGTTTGCGCTTGAGACACCCAGGCATTCACGTCATTGGGCACCAGCGCCGGCAAGCTCAGGGGTTGGGCCAATACTTTGGGTTGTGCATTGGCCTTGCCCACCAGTTGATCCAGCGCCAGTTTCTTGATGCGCAAGTCATTGTCGGCGGCGATTTCCTGGGCCGTGCTGAGGTCAAAACGGGCTTGCGCCTCGCGGGTGTCGGTGATGGTGGAGGTGCCCACTTCAAAATTGCGTTTGGCGGAGGCCAGTTGCTCAGCCACGGCCGTCTTTTGCGCCTTGACGAAGTTCAAACTGTCCTGCGCGCCCAGGACGTCGAAGTAGGCTTGGCTGACGCGAACAATCAGGTCCTGGTCGGCGGCCAAGAGTTGTGCTTGGGCCAAATCCACCTGCAGCATGCCTTGCTCATAAGACGCCTGGTTGGCTGGTCGGTAGAGCGGCTGTGAGGCACTGAGGGTGACTTGCTGCGTGCCGTAGGCCCGGGTGGCGGCCAGTGTGCTTTCCAGGTTGGTGCGCGACACCCCTGCCGACAGGCCCACCGTGGGCAAAATTGCCGCTTTGGCCTGATCTGCCTTGGCCAGGGTCGCGGTGTATTGCGACTGGGCCGACTGATAGCTCGCATCAAAGCCGCGCGCCGACTCGTACAAATCGACCAGACTTTGCGCCGGGGCTGCCGTGCTGAACGCGGCGCCAAGTGCGAGGAACAGAGGCAGCAGTCGATAAGAAGTCATGGTGGGCCTTGAGGGAATGGTTGGAATAGACAAGCGGTGGCGGGCAAAGGTCAATCGACCAGGAAATCAGTAAACGGGCACCTTGGGGTCCAGCTCGGCAGACCAGGCATGAATACCGCCCGCGATGTTGGCCACATGCTCAAACCCCCGCGCTTTCAGGAAGGAGGCGACCTGCATGCTGCGCGCGCCATGGTGGCACAGGCAGGCGATCGGTTGCGCCGGGTCAAGCTCGTTCAGCCGGGGCGGAATCACGCTCATAGGAATGGTACGCAGGGTGAATCCGTCGGGGGTCACGCTGGCCACTCGTAATTCGGAGGGCTCGCGCACGTCCAACACCAATGGCTCGCCATGCTCCCGCATGGAATCCAGCCAGGCGGCGAGTTGGGAAGGTCTGATTTGGGTGATCATGGTTTAGAACGTGAAACGCTCGGGTTCCGGAAAATTTTGCAGGCGCTGAGCCACGGTGTCCCAAGGCTGCGTCGTCTTGAAGTCGGTGTCGCTGGTGCGGGTCACCACGGTGGCACGCATCACAGGCTCGTCACCCACGATGGCGACCAAGCGGCCGCCCACTTTGAGCTGCGCCAGCAGGGCTTGCGGCACCTCGGCCACGGAGCCACTCAAGACGATCACGTCAAACGGGCTCTCGGCGGACACACCTTTGGAGCCGTCAAACTGGCGCACTTCGGCGTTGGTGACACCGGCTTTTTGCAGGTTCTCGCGGGCCATTTTGGCCAGCTCGGGATTGATTTCCAGCGAAATTACGCGGTGAGCCTGGTGTGCCAGCAAGGCGGCCATGTAGCCTGAACCGGCCCCGATTTCCAGCACGTTGTCGGTTTTTTGAACGGTTGCATCTTGCAGCATGCGCGCCTCCACCCGGGGAGGCAGCATCGACTGGCCGTGGCCCAGCGGAATTTCCATGTCGGCAAAGGCCAGCACTTTGTGGGCCAAGGGCACGAAGTCTTCGCGCTTGATCACAGACAGAAGTTGCAGAACATCGGCGTCCAGCACGTCCCACGGACGAATCTGCTGTTCGATCATATTGAAGCGCGCTTGTTCAAAATTCATTTTGGTACTCCGGGGGGTATGGTAACTGATTCTGTAAAATTTTAACCGGCGGGCCTGTCGCGACCCCATTGACGGCGCAACCATTGCGCCAGGTCATCCATATAGCAATACACCACCGGCACCACCACCAGCGTCAATAGCGACGAGGTGATCACGCCGCCAATGACGGCCTGGCCCATGGGGGCGCGCATTTCCGAGCCTTCAGTCAACGCCAAGGCCAGTGGCAGCATGCCGAAGATCATGGCCAATGTGGTCATCAGAATCGGGCGCAGACGCACTTTGGCCGCCAGCAAGAGCGCTTCATGGCGTTCCATGCCGTCTTCACGGGCGCGAATGGCGAAATCCACCAGCAAAATCGCGTTCTTGGTGACCAAGCCCATCAACATCACCACGCCAATGACGGAGAACAGTGACAGGGTGGAATTGAACATCATCAAGGCCAGTACCACCCCGATCAATGTCAATGGCAGCGCGGTCATGAGCGCCAGCGGTTGCAGAAAACTCTTGAACTGGCTGGCCAGAATCATGTAAATAAACACCACGGCCAGTACCAGTGCGGAGACCGCGTAGCCAAAGGCTTCGGCCATGTCTTTGGTGGAGCCGCTGAACTTGTAGCTGTAGCCCGGTGGCATGGCGATGCTGTCCATGGCGGTTTTGATGTCTTTGGAGACTTCGCCCGAAGAGCGGCCGGACACATTGCCGCTGATGGCCACCTCGCGGGTCAGGTCGCGCCGGTTGATCTGGTTCGGGCCGGTAGAGGCCCGCACGTCGGCCACTTGGCTCAAACGCACCACACGGGCGCTGCCGTCGGCGTTGCTGCCCACGGTCAAGGGCAGGTTCTGCAAGTCTTGAGGGGTGTCGCGGTGGTCAGCGGCCAGGCGCACATTCACGTCGTAGGTCTGGTCGTCTGGCGCGCGCCAGTTGCCCACCGTCTGGCCGGCGACCAGGGTGCGCAGAGAGGCGCCAATCTGGGCCATGCTCAAACCCAGGTCCGAGGCCACGTCGCGTTTCACCTCAACGTCCAGTGTTGGCTTGTTGGGTTTGACGGACGAGTCCAGGTCCACCAGGCCGGGCACGTCGCGGATCTGCTTGAGCGCGGTCTGGGTCAGGCGCTCCAACTCACCCGTGTCCGGACCTTGAATGGAGAACAAAATTTGTTTTTGCCCGCCCATGGGGTCCAGCAAGCCCACGTGGGTGACGGTGATGCCCGCCACTTGGCGCAGGCGGTCTCGAAGCACCACTGACATGGCGTCCACGCTGCGGCTTCGGGCTTTGCGTTCGACCAGGCGGATGTAGATGTTGGCGTAAATCTTTCCTTGCGCCGTGCCGGTGTTGATCGTCGTCAGGGTGTAGTTGACCTCAGGGAACTCCCGCAGAATGGCTTCCACCTCGCGCGCCTTGGCCTCGGTGACCTCTAGCGAGGAACCCACGGGCGTGTTGAAGCTCAGTGAAGTCTCAGAAAAGTCAGACTTGGGCACAAACTCGGTGCCCAGCAAAGGGACCATGAAAAGGCTGGTGACAAAAATCGCGAGGGCCATGGCCACCGTGCTCAGCCGATGGGCGAGCGACCAGCGAAGAATGCCTTGGTACAGGTCCGCCAGCGAATCCGTGGCGTGGTCAAACCAGCCGGTGACCCGACCCATGGTTTTGTCATACAGGCTGACAGGCACCCAAGCCTGTCCGTCTGGCCCCACGCCCTTGCGGGCGTGGTCTTCGATGCTGGGGTCGTGCCAGATGGAGGACAGCATGGGGTCCAGCGTGAAGCTGACAAACATCGAGATCAGCACGGCCGCCACGATGGTGATGCCGAACTCGTGAAAAAACTTGCCAATGATGCCGCCCATGAAGCCAATCGGCAAAAACACGGCCACGATCGACAGCGTGGTGGCCAAAACGGCCAAGCCGATTTCCTGCGTGCCTTCCAGCGACGCCTGGTAAACCCCTTTGCCCATTTGCACGTGGCGAACAATGTTTTCACGCACCACGATGGCGTCGTCAATCAACAAGCCCACGCACAGGCTGAGCGCCATCATGGTGATCATGTTGATGGTGAAGCCAAACAGGTTCATGAACAAAAAGGTGCCAATCAGGGCGATCGGCAGTGTCAGCCCGGTGATCACCGTGGAGCGCCACGAGTTGAGGAACAAGAACACGATCAGCACCGTCAGCAGCGCACCCTCAATCAGGGTTTGGCGCACGTTGGACACCGACACCCGAATTTGGCGGGAGCCATCCGTGATCTGCTCCAGTCGAACGCCTGCCGGGAGTTGCTGTTTGATCTCAGCCAGGGTGCTGATCAGGCCATCGACCACGGCAATGGTGTTGTCGTCCTGCGCTTTTTGGACGTTGAGTAGCAGCGTGCGCTGGCCGTTGTACAGCGCCAGGCTTTCCACTTCAGGGGCACCATCCACCACGCGGGCCACTTGCTCGACCCGGATCGGCGCGCCGCCTTTGCGGCTGACGATGATGCGACCAAAGTCTTCGGGGCGCTGCATGCGCCCTGCAATCTGGATCACGCGTTCTTGCTCTTTTGAGCGGATCGCGCCGACGGGCAGGTCCTGGTTTTCATTGCGCACAGCAGTCACCACCTGATCGGGGCTGATGCCATACGACTCCAGCGCCTGCGGGTTCAGGTAGATGTTGATCTCGCGCTTGGTACCGCCCACCAAGGTGACCGAGCCGACGCCGCGCACGTTCTCCAGCCGTTTCTTTAGGGTTTGCTCCGCCCAGTTGCTCAACTCGACCGAGGTCATGGGTTGTCCAACACGGGGGTCGTTGTCGGGCAAAACGGCCACGGACCAGATGGCGCGAGAGGCCGGGTCGAAGCGCATCACCCGGGGCTCTTTCACCTCGGTGCGCAGAGTGGGCCGCAGCGCGGCAATTTTTTCCCGCACGTCTTCAGCCGCCTTGCGACCATCAATGTGCAGGCCGAACTCGATGATGACGACCGACTGGCCTTCGTAGCTTCGCGAGGTGAGGGCGTTGATGCCGGCAATGGCGTTCACGCCTTCTTCAATCTTTTTGGAGACTTCGCTTTCCACAATTTGGGGCGAGGCCCCGGGGTAGTCGGCGGTGACCACCACCACCGGAAAATCCACATTGGGGAACTGATCAACCTTCAGGCGCTGCAATGAAAACAGGCCCAATACCACCAAGGCCAGCATGACCATGGTGGCAAAAACCGGGTTCTTCAGGCTGACACGGGTGAACCACATGATTTACGGGGTGCCTGTTGCCAATTTCACCGTCGTGCCTTCGCGCAAAGTGCCAAGCGCGCCTCGGATGAGCATGGCGCCCGGGGTAACGCCCGTGATTTCCACCATGGGTTGGCCCTGGAATTCGCCCCGCTGGCCCAGGGTCACGGTTTGATGGGCCACTTGTCCGTTCACCATCAGTTGCACATAGGGTTGGGGTTTGTCGGTGCGTACCGCGTTCAATTCAACGGCCAAAGCTGTCGTTTTCCCTGTGATCAAAGTGCCTTGCGCGAACAGGCCCTGACGCAGGTTCGCTGTTGACCCCAGCGACAGGTAGGCTAGCACCGCACGACTGCCAGCGGCGGCACTTGGGTTGATGCGCACCACGCGGGCAGGCGTTACGTCCGCGCCGCCTTCAATGCGGAGTTCGGCCGTTTGGCCCACCTTGACGGCCATGGCGTCAGCGGGGTTCAGGGCAGCCTCCAGTTCCAGGGCGCTCAGGTCGACGATTTCGACGATGCGTGCGTCGATCGCCACGCGTTCACCCGGTTGAGCCAGTCGCTGGGCAATTTGGCCGGCCATGGGCGCGCGCAAAACGGTGTCCCCCTGCGACTTGATGGCCACATCGACGGCGGCTTGCGCCGCCTGAAAACTCGCTTGTGCACCTGCCAGCGTCGCGGCAGAGGACGCCAGCGCGTTCTTTGAAATAAAACCCTGGGTCACCAAGGCGTTGTTGTTGTCAACGCTGCGTTGCGCCAAGGTCACCTGCGCTTTGGCCGACTCCGCCTGCTGCTGCGCTTGGCGCAGGCGGGCCTGGGTTTCTGTGGGGTCGATGCGGGCAATGACTTGGCCCGCCTTGACGAAGTCGCCCTCTCTCACGGTTAAGCCTTGCAACTCGCCGGCCAAGCGGGCTTTCACCATGGCCGAGTTGACGGCCCGCAGCGGCCCGGAAATCGCCAGGCCCCGTGTCAATTCAACCGTTGTCGCCGGCGCCAGATCGCTGGGGTTCAGGACCACCGGAACCTGTGTTTTCTGCGCCAACTGCTGAGCCTGCAAAGCTGTTTTCTGCGCTTGGCGCGAGGACAGGGTTCGCACTGCACCGGCCGCCAGCAGGGCGGCCACCAGGCCGATCACGACCCATTTGATTCGTCGTTTCATCAGGAATTGGGGAGTGTGGAGTTGGGGGCTGCGGGGCGGGCGCACATGCCCTTGAGAATGGTTTCAACCTGAACTGCCAGATAGTCTTCGGGCACCAATTGGGCATTGCCATCACAAAAAGTGCCAAGCGAGTGTTTCCACATGGCCAGAAACATCATGGGGGCCAAGATGACGTACACCCCATATTGCAGGTTCATGGGTGCGAACTCGCCGCTGTCTACGCCGCGCTGCAACACGCGGGCAATCAGCCGGTTGCCGGGCTCGATCACCTCATGTTGGTAAAACACGGCGAGTTCCGGAAAGTTGCCTGACTCGCTCATCATGAGCTTGGAAATGCCAGAGGCCTTGGTGGCGCCGAGTCGCTCCCACCACGATGTCATGCAAAAACGCAGCAAGTCGCCCGCGCTGCCTTGAAACTCATCCATCTCCCTGGACCATTCGGTGAACCGAACCGAGATGTTCTCGCGGACCACGGCTTTGAATAATTCTTCTTTGCTTGAAAAGTACAAAAAAAGCGTGCCCTTGGACACGCCCGCCCGCTTGGCGACTTCTTCAGCCCGGGTTGCCGCGAACCCTTTTTCCACGAACAGGTCAAGCGCCGCTTCCAATAACTCACCGGGGCGCGCTTCTTTGCGCCGCTCGCGCTTGGCCTGCACTTCGGTTTTGGTTTTGGAAATTAATTTGGAAAGAATCATGACGCTAATGACTGTTGGGTTATTAGTGTATCGATGACTCGAAAGTGCTGTCAATTGATCGCCAATCCGTCGGTCATGCGCCGCGGGGAGCGGCCGGCACCATGAACTGATAAACCTGCTCTGGCAATAAGGTGTCCCTGCGAGCGCGTCGACAGCAAGTTTTTATGGTTTATCCTAGTCCTCACATGGGCTCAGCTTCTTCACGTTCAGCTTCCCTGCGTCAGCTCATCCTGATGCTCGTCATCGGTCTTGTGACCCTGACGACGTTCATCGTCGCGGCCTGCTTCGCCGTGTTCAGCTTGTTTCCGATGGCCAATTTGATTGCGCAAGATCATTTTGACCACGCGCGTGTTCAGCTGGAGTCCGACCTGAACACCGTGTTTTCCCCGGCGGAGAAGTTGCTTGAAATGAGCCAGCTTTGGCTGGGCGGCAAGGCGCCGGATTTGGCGTCACCTGATGCTTTTAACCGCCTGTTTCAACCCGTGCTGGAAGCGTCGCCGCAGATCACCTCCGTGGTGGTCGGTACCTCGACAGGGCAGGGCTGGCTGCTGTTGCAACAAACCAATGGGTCTTGGCGAAACCGCATGACCGATGTGCCACGCTGGGGCAATCGCCACCTTCTGATTGACCGCAGCCCTGATGGACGCTCGACCCGGGAGTGGCGCGAGCAAGACTACGATCCGCGTCAACGCCCCTGGTTCCAGGTGGGGATGGCTGGCGCAAGCGCGGGTCTGATCGGGTGGACGGCGCCTTACGTTTTTTTCACCACGGGCGATCCTGGCATGACCGCGTCGCTGGGGATGCCACTGGAAGATGGACGACGTTTGGTCATCGGGTTTGACTTGAAGCTGCAGGACCTGTCCTACAACACCCTGAACGCCAAGGTCGGCAAGACGGGCTTGGCCTTGGTGATGACGGATGACGAGCGTGTGCTGGCCCTGCCGGCTCGTCCCGCCGGCATTGACGATGCGGCCTGGAAATCTCACATTCTCAAACCCGTTGCCGAACTCTCTTTGGCGCCCGTCAGCGCCGCGTTGGTGGCTTGGCGAGCCCATGGGCCAGATGGCCCTGGCGTGCTGGCTTTTGAGGCGGGCGGGCAGGCGTGGTTGGCATCTTTTCAGCCCTACCAATTGGGCGCGCAGCGCCTCTGGATGCTGACGCTGGCCCCTGAAGCGGACTTTTCCCCCAATTGGCAACCCATCTTGACCGCGCTGGCGGCTGCGCTTTTGCTCTTGTTGGGGGGCACCGTCTGGGTCGCGAGAAGTCAGCTCAAGCGCTTGACGCGGCCACTGGAGGCGCTGGTTGCGGCAAGCAACAAAATCGGGCACCTGGACTTTGAAGAAGACGCCCCTGTTCACAGCAATGTGCGGGAGATCCAGCAGCTTGCCCAAGCGCAGTCCGTCATGCGGGAGATGTTGCTCGGCAACCAGTTGATGCTGTCCAACCAGGCCCAAGCCTTGCGTCATCAGAACGATGTGCTGAACGTGATCATCAATTACTTTCCAGGCGGCGTCTCATTGGTGGACGAGCAATTGCGGGTCACCGTGCACAACGCGCAGTACCAACAGTTGCAGGAGTTGCCCGACAGCTTGTTCAAAACCGCCGAGCTGCACTTTGAAGACATCATTCGCCACAACATTCGCCGTGGCGACTATGGACCGGGCGATCCCGAGCGGCAGTTGGCCGAGCGCATCGCGCTTTCCCGCAGTGGCGAGCCTTATCTGATTCAGCGGCGCTTTAAAAATGGGCGGGTGTTGGAGATTCGGGGTTTGCCCTTGCCGGGTGGTGGATTTGTGTCCAGCTATGTCGACGTCACCGAGCGCATGGCAACCGAGGAGAAACTGCGTCTGGCGGCCAGCGTGTTCACCCACACCAGCGATGCCATCACGATCACTCTGGCGGACGGCACCATCATTGATGTCAATGACGCGTTCACGCGGATTACCGGCTACTCACGCGACGAAGCGCTGGGCCAGCGCACCAACCTGTTGAGTTCGGGCCTCCATAACAAAGCGTTCTACAAGGCGATGTGGCGCGATTTGCTGGAGACCGGGCATTGGCACGGTGAAATCTGGAACCGCCGCAAAAACGGCGAAGTCTTCGCAGAGATGTTGACGATCAATGCCGTGCGTGGCAGCCACGGCGGGGTTGAGCAATATGTCGCCCTGTTTTCTGACATCACCGCGCTCAAACAGCACCAGGCGCAGTTGGAGCACATCGCCCACTATGACGCGCTGACGAGCCTGCCCAATCGGGTGTTGCTGGCAGACCGCTTGCACCAGGGCTTGGCGCAAGCCCAGCGCCGGGGGCAGTTGCTGGCGGTGGCCTATCTGGACCTGGACGGCTTCAAAGCCATCAACGATGTGCATGGGCATGACGTGGGGGATCAAGTGCTGGTGGCGCTGTCCGAATTGATGCGTCAAACCTTGCGTGAGGGCGACACCCTGGCGCGCCTGGGGGGTGATGAGTTTGTGGCGGTGCTGGTGGATTTGGCCGACGTGGCCGCCTGCGAACCCCTGCTGACCCGCTTGCTGGCGGCTGCCGCGCAACCCGTGGTGGTTGGTGACGGCTCAGTGCAGGTGTCGGCCAGCTTGGGGGTGACCTTTTATCCGCAAGCGAGAGAGGTGGATGCGGACCAATTGCTGCGTCAGGCCGATCAGGCGATGTACCAGGCGAAAACGGCAGGGCGCAATCGGTATTGCGTTTTTGACGCCGAAGCGGACCACAGCGTGCGGGGCCATCACGACAGTTTGGATCGCATTGCGCGTGCGATTTCAGACGGTGAGATGGTGCTTCACTTTCAGCCCAAAGTGAACCTTCGTACCGGCGAAGTGATGGGTATGGAAGCGTTAGTTCGCTGGCAACACCCGGAAAGAGGCCTGCTGGCACCGGCTCTTTTTCTGCCGCTCATCGAGGATCACCCGCTGGCGATCGATCTGGGGGAGTGGGTCATTCAGGCGGCGCTGGACCAAATGGTGGACTGGCAACAGGCTGGTTTGCACTTGCCGGTGAGTGTCAATATTGGGGCCCGCCAGTTGCAGCAGCCCAATTTTTCGGCGCGCCTACAGGAGCTATTGCTGGCTTGCCCGGCGGTCGTGCCGGGTGACTTGGAGCTGGAGGTGCTGGAAACCAGTGCCCTGGAGGATGTCACGGTGGTGTCGCGGGTGATTGAGGCCTGCCGGGCCATTGGCGTCAAGTTCGCCCTGGATGACTTTGGCACGGGTTATTCGTCCCTGACTTACCTCAAGCGGCTGCCCGTCAGCATGCTCAAAATTGACCAGAGCTTTGTGCGCGACATGCTGGACGACCCCGACGATTTGGCGATTTTGCAGGGTGTGATTGGTTTGGCCAACGCATTTCGGCGGGACGTCATTGCCGAAGGCGTGGAGACCGTGGCGCATGGCGTCATGCTGCTACAGCTGGGTTGTGAGTTGGCGCAGGGTTATGGCATTGCCAGACCCATGGCGCCTGACAGCGTGCCCGCCTGGTGCGCCGCGTGGCGCCCCGATGCGGCGTGGCTGAATCGACCTGCTTTGGGCCGGGAAGCTTTGCCGCTGCTGTTTGTGCGGGCGGAGTTGCGGGCCTGGGTGATTGGCCTGGAGGCGTACCTGCGGGGCGCGCGTTTGGCGCCTCCCCCCATGGACGTGCATCAATGCCAATTGGGGCAATGGATTGATGCCGGGGCGCGTCAGCGCTATCACGCGCACCCAAGCTTTCAGCGTATTGATGCCATGCACCATGAGTTGCACCACCTCTCCCGTGCGCTGGTTGCCGAAGTGGACCGGTCTGAGGCCCTGAGCCGTCTGCCCGCCTTGTATGCCATGCGAGACGAGTTGCAATCTGACCTGAACGCTTTGATGCAAGACTTGCAATTGCGATGAACGAAATGCTGCAGGTCAGCCCCCAGCGCGCGCTCATCTGCGGGAACTTTCATCAAAATGTCGTATCCTACTGGCCCACTGGAGAGCAGCCGTCGTTCGCGTTCGTTCGACCCTTTGTGCCTCTCCTGTCTCAATTCTGATTTCACATGTCCTTTTCTTCATTTAATCGCCGCCAACTTTTGGCGCTCGGTGCGAGTGCACTTTCCCTTCCCGCCATGGCTTTGTCGACTCGCCCGGGCCGCCTGGTGGTGGTCGGCGGAGCCGAAGACCGACTGAAAGACAAAGTCATCCTGCGCCGTTTCCTGTCTTTGTGTGGCGGGGAGCGCGCCAATGTGCTGGTGCTGACCGCCGCCAGCTCTGACCAGGCGGCGTCCTGGCTCGGTTACGAACAGGTGTTTCGCGAAATGGGGGCCACCCAAACCACCCATTTGCCCATTCATACCTTGGAGGACGCCAATTCCGCGGACACGGTGAACCGGATTTTGAACGCTGACGGGATCTTCATGAGCGGCGGGGACCAGCGCCGCTTGATGGCTCGTCTGATCGACACCGAGGCGGCCCGTGCCATGCACACGGCCTTTCACCTGCGCCGCTGCTGCATTGGCGGCACCAGTGCGGGTGCTGCGGTGATGTCCCACATCATGCTGGCCGAGGGCGGCACGCCGGTGCTGCCCAAGAAAGATGCGGCGGTATTGGAAGAGGGGTTGGGGTTTGTCCCCAACGCCATCATTGACCAACATTTCTCGGAGCGGCGCCGCTTGGGTCGATTGATGTCAGTCCTGGCCCAGCGCCCGGACTTGTTGGGCGTGGGCATTGACGAAGACACCGCCTTGATCATTGAACGCGGCACGGGTGTTGAGGTGGTGGGCAATGGGGTCGTGACCTTGATCGATGGGCGGCGCATGCGCTCCAATTTCGGCGCTGCCGCTGCCAGCGAGCACTTGGAGATGCTGGGTGTCACCCTGCATGTGTTGCCTGCGGGCAACCGCTACAGCAGCTTCGCGGAGAGTGCTGGCGGCGCCAGCAGCCGTTTGCCCGGATCGCTGCGAAGCGCCATCACTGAGCTGGTGGAGCCAGGGCCGATTCGGGGCTGATGGTTCTGGTATTGATCAACGATTTGAAGGATTAAATTTTATGAAAAAAGTGCTTCTAGCCCTTGTTCTGACTGCGCAGGCAGCTACTTTTTCTATAGCGGCTGACGCCCATGACGAGAAAGAACGGGCCACTGATATTGCCCGCCATCAGGCCATGGCCAGCGCGCACGAAAACGCTGCCAAGTGCCTGGCCTCGGGCCAAAAAGAAGAGGTGTGCGAGAAAGCCCTGCAAACCGCTTGTCGTGGCTTGGCCATTGGGAAAACCTGCGGCATGAAGCACGCCCACTGAGGGGCTGGGCGGCGCCACACCTTTCGGCCTTGTTGAAAGCAGCCTGGTTTGTCAGTGATCTACCGGTCCTTGATCTAGGTCACGGTCGGTGGCCCTCTTTGGGACGATAGTTCAGAGGTCAGCGCAAGTGGCGCTGCGGTACTCGAATTTGAATCAAGGGGGTTTTCATGAAAGCGTTGTCCGATCTCTTTTCCACGGACTATGGCCTGATGACGGTGGCAGGGCTCACCTTCATGATTGGTATGGGTGTCTGGTTCTACCGCTACTTCATGCGCAAAATGGACGAAGACGCGAAAGCGGCAGGTTTGCAAAAGCGCTGAAGATGCGCCCTTGCGGCTGTGGTGGTGCTCAATACCCCTAAATGAGTCGCGTTTTTGTGGCCAAGGCTAGACTCAAAGTTGGTGTTTATTTCAACCGATTTAGGAGAATGACTTGCTGAACAAAGACCTTGAGACTGAATTCAACAGCTTGCTGCCCGGCCAGACCACGGCGCAGGGGCCGAGCCGCAGAACAGCCATTCAAGTGGCCTTGGGTGTGGGTTATGCCGCTGCTGCGATGCCCATCATGGCGCAAACCGCCATCAACACCCCGAGCGATGGCTTGAGCGTTGGCGAAGCGACCTACGAGGTCAACGGCTTCAAAGTGCCCATGTATTTTGCGGCGCCCGCGGGCAAAAAAAATCTGCCGGTCGTGTTGGTGATTCAGGAAATTTTTGGCGTGCACGCCCACATTGCTGACGTTTGCCGGCGTTTTGCGAAGGCGGGCTATTTGGCCATTGCGCCAGAGCTGTACGCCCGACAGGGTGACCCTAGCCAATACGGCGAAATTGGCAAGCTGATGTCCGAAGTCGTGGCCAAAGTGCCTGATGCGCAGGTCATGGCGGATCTGGATGGTGCCGTTCAGTGGGCGGGCGCCCACGGTGGCAATTTGGCCAAGGTGGCGATCACCGGGTTTTGCTGGGGCGGACGGATCACTTGGCTGTACGCCGCTCACGGTCCCGTGAAAGCCGGGGCGGCATGGTACGGACGTTTGGTCGGTGCCGCATCGCCTTTGACGCCGACTCATCCTTTGGAGTTGGCGGGCAAGCTGAAAGCCCCGGTGTTGGGTCTTTACGGTGGCGAAGACAGCGGCATTCCGCTGACGACTGTGAATCAAATGAAGGATGCATTGGCGGATGCCGGTGCCCAGGGCAACCGTGCCGCCAAAGGCAGCGAGTTCGTGGTGTACCGCAATGCGCCGCACGCTTTCAATGCCGATTACCGGGCCAGCTACCGCAAGGATGCCGCTGAAGACGGGTTCAAGCGGACCTTGGCTTGGTTCAAGTCCAACGGCGTGATGTGATCTTGTTGTGACCGTCTGAACAAGGCCGCCCCAGGGCGGCCTTGTTATTTGTGGGCTTGGCCCTTAATTGTCGGATTCCTGCCCCACAATCATGGGCTTGAAAATTGAGGCCTCAATCGTGCTTTCTCTCACATCCACTCGTCGGTATCTGCTATGGTTTTAATTGCAATTTTGACCGGCACCTTGCTGGCCGGCATCGGTAGTGTCTGGTTGGCTGCCTTGTTGGGTTTTGGGGTGTTGGCCCGCTACACCCAGCACATGCTGAGCATGGCGGCCGGTGCCTTGCTGGCCACCGCCTTCATGCATTTGCTGCCCGAGGCGTTTGAAAGCCAGGTCGGGGCGGACGACTTGTTTCTCACCTTGCTGATCGGGCTGGTGTTCTTTTTTCTGCTCGACAAGGCCGAGTTATGGCATCACGGGCATGAACACCATCACGCAGACCTGTCTGACGCCCACGCGGCGCATGACCACGGGCATTCTCATGCGCCCAAGCCCGGAAGCTGGGCTGTTCTGACAGGGGACAGCGTGCATTGTTTTGGTGACGGCGTGCTGATTGCCTCTGCCTTCATGGCGGACATGCGCTTGGGCGTGATTGCCTCGCTGGCCGTTTTAGCCCATGAGGTGCCGCATCACATGGGGGATTTGATGGTGCTCAGAACGGGCGCGAGCAACAAAAAGATGGCTTTGGTCAAAGTCTCGCTCGCTGGCGCTGTGACGGCGCTGGGCGGTTTGATCGGCTATTGGCTGGTGGACCAGTTGCATGACTATTTGCCCTATTTTCTGGTTATTGCCAGCAGCAGCTTTGTCTATGTGGCCTTGGCAGACTTGATTCCCCAGCTGCAAAAGCGTTTAACCGCCCGCGAAACAGCCGCCCAGATTGTCTGGCTGATGACCGGGATTGGCCTGGTGACTGTGGTCAGTCGGCTGGCCCACTAAGCAAGCCCCTGTTCGGGTGGGCCTAGCCCTTGGCGGTGGGGCGGCTGGGGTCACTGCACCATTCGCTCCAACTGCCCGCATAGAGGGCGGTTCTGCCCAGTCCGGCAATCTCCATGGCGATGATGTTGGGCACGGCGCTGACGCCACTGCCGCAGTGGTGCACCACGGTGGCGGGGTCACGCCCATCCAGCAAGGCTTCAAACTCGGCGCGCAATTCTGATGCGGATTTGAACGTGCCGTCTGGCTTGAAATTCAGCGCGAAAGGCCGGTTCAATGCACCGGGGATGTGGCCCGCCACCGGGTCCAGCGGCTCGACCTCGCCCCGGTAGCGCGGTGCGCCCCGGGCGTCGATCAAGGTTTGGGTCGGCTGCTGCAGGTTATCTGCTATTGTTTTTGTAGTGGCTAGCGCAGTCTTTTCGGGCGCTAGAGGCCTATTTTGTTCAAATTTTGGTGGTGTCAGGTCCACGGCTTGGGCGCTTTCCGTGGCACCGCCCATGGCTTGCCAGGCTTGCAGCCCGCCGTCCAGCACGGCAACGTGGTCATGGCCCATCCACTTCAGCATCCACCACAAACGGCCGCAGTAGTTGACGCCTTGGCGGTCGTACACGACCACTTGTCGCTCAGGGGTGAGCCCCACATGATCGAGCCATGCTGCAAAGGTGGCGCGTGAGGGCAGGGGGTGGCGACCGCCCGATGCGGCATCAAGCGCTGATTTGGCGGCGCTCAAATGCCGGTCCAGGTCCGCTCGCACGGCGCCTGGGATATGGGCCTGCAAGTACTGAAGGTCCCCTGCGCCGGCTTGCATCAGCTCAAAGCTGCAGTCAAACACCATGGGCGGCTGGGCGCCACTCAGTAGCGTTTGCAATTGGGGTGCGGAGATCAGGGTGGTGTACATCGCCAGCTTTCAGTGGAGGTGAAAAAAGTCAGGGGTCTTGGGCCGGCGCCGTCAAGGCCATGCGGGAGCGCAGCACCGTGGCAACCAAGCCGCTGCCCACAATCAAGGCCATGCCCGCCCAGCCCACCAGCGCAATCTGGTCGCCAAACAAGATCAAACCATAAACGGCGGCAAACACAATGCCAGAGTACTGCAGGTTGGCCACCAGCATGGTCGGGCCGCGGCTGTAAGCACGCGTCATGCACCATTGACCCAGCGAGGCGAGCACGCCAATGGGCACCAGCCACGCGGCCGCCTGCCAAGTGACTTGCGCCCAGGGTGTGAATCCGTCAATCAAGGCGGAAGCAAGACCGACTGCGGCGGTGCAAAGCGCGAAGTAAAACACCGTGCGCGCCTCGGGCTCGCCGAGCTTCCCCAAGGCGGTGACTTGCAGGTAGGCCAAGGCCGCGCCCATGCCAGACAGCAGGCCGACCAAGCCGGCAAACAATTGGTTTTGGTCCAATGTGGGGCGCAAGATCATGATCACACCGGCAAAGCTGGCCAGTACGCTGGCAAGCAGGGGCCCCTGGCGCTCCGGGTGGCCATACAAAACAGCGCCACCAACGATGAAGGCGGCCACCCAGACGCCGCTCATGTAGTTGAGCGTCATGGCCGTGGCCAGTGGCAGGTGGGCAATGGCGTAAAACCAGGCGCTCAAAGACAGCACACCAATCAGTGCGCGCCAGGCATGCATCATGGGTACGGTGGTGCCCAGCGTGGTGCCGCGGGCCTTCAGCACAAAGCCCATGAAGATCACACTGACGATGCCGCGGTAAAACACCAGCTCAAAGGTGCTAAAACTGCCCGAAGCGACCTTGATGCCCACCGCCATGGTGGCAAAAAAGAAGGCCGCCAACACCATCCAGAGTGCTTGCATGCTGTGTTAACCCTGCATCTGCCGACGGTACCAGTCGTGAAAGTGCTGCATGCCATCTTCCATGGGGCTTTGGTAAGGGCCCACTTCGTTGTCGCCGCGCGCCAGCAGGGCTTTTCGCCCCGCATCCATGCGCTCACCAATCTCGTCGTCCTCGATGCAGGTTTCCATGTAGGCCGCCTGCTGGGCCTCCACAAATTCACGCTCAAAAGCCGCAATCTCTTCCGGGTAATAGAACTCGACCATGTTCATGGTTTTGTTCGGCCCCATGGGGTGCAGGGTGGACACGGTCAGCACATGCGGGTACCACTCCACCATGATGTGGGGGTAGTAGGTCAGCCAGATCGCGCCTTGCTTGGGGGGCTCGCCCCGGCGGTAGTCGCGCAAGGCGTTTTGCCAGCGCTGGTAAACCGGGCTGCCGGCTTTGCCGCTTTGGTCGGCCACTCCGACGGTCTGAACCGAGTAGTGCTCCTTGAATTCCCAGCTCAGGTCGTCACAGGTCACGAAGCCGCCCAATCCGGGGTGAAAGGGGCCGACGTGGTAGTCCTCCAGATAGACCTCGATAAAGGTTTTCCAGTTGTAGTTGCACTCGTGCATCTCAACTTTGTCCCGCACGAACCCGGTGAAGTCCAAATCAGCGCGCGGCCCCATGCCGGCCAGGTCGGCTTCGATGTCACGACCGTTGTCTTCAAACAAGAGGCCGTTCCATTCCCGCAGCTTGTAGTTGTTCAGGTTCAGGCACGGGTCGTTGTCAAAGTGGGGTGCGCCAATCAGCGTTCCAACCGGGCCGGGGCCACTGCCGCTGTAGGTCCAGCGGTGCAGGGGGCATACGATGTTGCCTGCGGCGGTGCCGGCGCCCGTGTGGTTGACCGAGCCACGCCCGCGCAACATCAGCGCCTGGCGGTGGCGGCAGACGTTGGAAATGAGTTCAATGCCTGTGGGCGTGCGCACCAGTGCGCGCCCTTCGCCCTCTTGCGGCAGGGTGGCGTAGTCGCCCACATGGGGCACACTGAGGGCGTGCCCCACATAGCGGGGCCCCCGCTGGAAGAGGGTCTCCATTTCGCGCTGGTAAAGCGCTTCGTCAAAATAACTTGAAACGGGTAGTTGGGTCGAGGCCTTGTCTGCCTTCACCGGATGCCGCATGGTTACTACGTTTGCGGGCTTCTCGCCACTCACTGGAGAGTGGGTTTTGCACAGATGTTGCACAACTCGGTCCTTCTAGGATGCAAAAAACCCCTCAATGAGGGGCTTGAAGGGCAGCTACCTCGAGAGCTGCCGGGATGTCGATTCTAACCGCTGGGGGTTTTTCCTCCCGGGTTGAGCTGAAAGAGCGGTGATCGATTTGTCGGTCGCGCCAGACCTCGCGGTTGCGCGATTTGGGCGATAACCATCGCGTTTGCCGGCCGGATTTGGTAGGGATGACCCCAGCGCCTAAAATCCGGGTTTCGACTGAAGGATGTAACTGCCCTATGGCCTCTGCTGCTAAACCCCCGTCCAACGCTCCGGCCAGCTATGAAGCAGCCCTGGAGGAGTTAGAGCAGTTGCTGGCGCGACTGGAGTCGGGCGACATGCCGCTGGCACAGCTTTTGACGCAATACCAGCGCGGCGCCACACTCCTCAAGTACTGCCGCGACCAGCTGGAGGCGGTGGAAGGCCAGATCAAGGTATTGGACCAAGGCGCACTTAAAACATGGACACCCGAGTAAAGATGGCAACGGTTTTTGACTTGACGGCCTGGAACGCCGCGCAACTGGCGCGGGTTGAGCAGGCCTTGAACGAGTGGGTGACGGCAGACGCGCCTGCGGGCGTGGACCACGGCGCGCCTGCCGCGTTGGTGGAGGCCATGCGCTACGCCGTTCTCGATGGTGGAAAGCGCCTGCGGCCATTGCTTGTGATGGCGGCGTGGGAGGCCGTGCGCGGCGACGCGCCTGATGCCAGTCATGACGCCGAATCAGCCATGCGCGCGGCCTGCGCGGTGGAGTTGATTCACGCCTATTCCCTGGTCCATGACGACATGCCTTGCATGGACAACGATGTGCTTCGCCGGGGCAAGCCCACGGTGCATGTGCAATTTGGGGAAGCCAGTGCCTTGCTCGCGGGAGATGCCTTGCAGGCCTTGGCGTTTGAGTTGCTCACGCCCGAGAGCGAGACGATGTCTGGCCAGCGCCAGGCTTTGCTGTGTCGTCTGCTGGCCCGTGCCGCAGGCAGCGGTGGCATGGCCGGCGGGCAGGCCATTGACTTGGCCAGTGTCGGCATGGATTTGACGGAAAACCAATTGCGCGACATGCACCGCCTCAAAACCGGGGCCTTGCTGGAAGCCAGTGTCATGATGGGTGCGGCTTGCGGGCAGGCCTCTCCCAAGGTGCTGTCGGCGTTGCAACGCTACGGCGCGGCCATGGGGCTGGCCTTTCAGGTGGTCGACGATATTCTGGATGTCACGGCAGACTCTGCCACCCTGGGTAAAACGGCTGGAAAAGATGCCGAGCAGGACAAGCCCACTTATGTGTCGCTGATGGGGCTGGAGCGCTCAGCGGCGTTGGCCCAAGAGTTGTTGGTGCAGGCACGTTCGGCGCTGGCTGAGAGTGGCTTGTCCAACACCGATGCGCTGCAGGGCTTGGCAGACATGGTTGTCAACCGCGCGAGTTGAGTGGGCCGTTGCTGACGGTTTGCACCTCGATATTTATGGAGAATTGGCTTCTACCGCTTTAGGAATAAGCGGTGGTAGCTATAAAAACAATAGCGTATGTTGAATAATTTGTACCCATTGCTCAAGACCATCAATGACCCTGTGGCCTTGCGCTTGCTGCCACGCGGCCAGTTGACGCAGTTGGCTGACGAGTTGCGGGCCTATGTCCTGAACAGCGTCGCCAAAACCGGCGGTCACCTCAGCTCCAACTTGGGCACGGTCGAACTTACTTTGGCATTGCACTATGTGTTCAACACACCGCATGACCGGGTGGTATGGGATGTGGGCCATCAAACCTACCCGCACAAAATTTTGACGGGTCGGCGCGATCGCATGGACTCATTGCGACAAATGGGAGGCTTGAGTGGCTTCCCACAGCGCGCCGAGAGCGAGTACGACGACTTTGGAACCGCCCACTCCAGCACCTCCATTTCAGCCGCGCTGGGCATGGCCTTGGCGGCAAAAATCAAGGGCGAAGACCGCCGGGCCATCGCGGTCATTGGTGATGGTGCGCTGACGGCCGGCATGGCCTTTGAGGCGCTGAACAATGCGGGCGTGGCGGACTGCAACTTGTTGGTCATCCTGAATGACAACGACATGAGCATCAGCCCACCCGTGGGGGCATTGAACCGCTACCTGGCCAAGCTGATGAGCGGGCAGTTTTACGCCGCCGCCAAAAATGCCGGAAAAACCGTGCTCAAAGGCGCGCCACCCCTGTTTGAGTTGGCCAAGCGCTTTGAAGAAACTGCCAAAGGCATGGTGGTGCCCGCCACATTGTTCGAAAAGTTTGGTTTCAACTACATCGGCCCGATCGACGGGCACGATTTGGACTCCTTGATTCCCACGCTGGAAAACATTCGGCACTTGAAAGGCCCCCAGTTTCTTCATGTGGTCACCAAAAAAGGACAGGGCTACAAGCTGGCTGAAGCCGACCCCGTGGCCTACCATGGCCCCGGCAAGTTCGACCCCGCCGTGGGCTTGCAAAGCCCGACGACACCGCCCAAGCAAACCTTCACACAGGTGTTTGGCCAGTGGCTGTGCGACATGGCCGCCAAAGATGCTCGTCTGGTGGGCATCACGCCGGCCATGCGCGAGGGCTCCGGCATGGTGGAGTTTGAAAAGAAATTTCCCCAACGTTACTTTGACGTTGGAATTGCCGAGCAGCATGCCGTGACCTTTGCGGCCGGCCTGGCTTGCGAAGGACTGAAGCCGGTGGTGGCGATTTACTCCACATTTTTGCAGCGCGGCTACGACCAGTTGGTGCACGACGTGGCGATTCAAAACTTGCCAGTGGTGTTTGCGCTGGACCGCGCTGGTTTGGTGGGTGCAGACGGCGCTACGCACGCCGGCGCCTACGACATTCCCTTTCTTCGCTGCATTCCCAATGTCAGCATTGCCTGCCCGGCCGACGAAAACGAATGCCGCCAGTTGCTCAGCACCGCTTTTGAGCAGGATCACCCGGTGGCGGTGCGTTACCCCCGTGGCGCCGGTGCCGGTGTGACCCCACAAGCCAGTCTGGAGGGATTGCCCTTTGCCAAAGGTGAGGTCAAGCGCGAGGGCAAAGGCGTGGCCATTCTGGCCTTTGGAACCTTGCTGTATCCCGCATTGGCAGCCGCCCAGGCGCTCAACGCCACGGTGGTCAACATGCGCTGGGCCAAGCCGCTGGACACCGAGTTGTTGCTCAAGGTGGCCGAGCAGCACGACGCCTTGGTGACCCTGGAAGAGGGCGCCATCATGGGCGGTGCTGGAAGTGCCGTGCTGGAGGCGCTGCAAGCCGCAGGTGTCACCAAACCTGTGCTTCAGTTGGGGCTGCAGGATGAATTCATTGAACATGGCGACCCGGTCAAATTGTTGGCCTTGCAAGGCTTGGACGCGGCAGGGATTCAAGCCTCGATCACCCAGCGCTTTGCGTCTCTGTTGGACGCGTCATTGCCAGCACTCAAAGCCGTTGCTTGACGTTTTTGGGGCATGCCGGGGGTGAACGGCCGTGGGGTGTCAGTCATTGACAGCTTACTGTCAGCCCCGCAAGGGAAAACCCCCGGGACTAGATTCGATCACATTCCTACAATGGAATTAGACTGTCAATAGTCGTCGCCCTGCGAGTTAACAGGGCGGGATGTTTACCAATAACTTCAGGAGTGAATTCAATGGATCGTCGTTCCGTTATTAAAAACGCCGGTATTGCCGGCGTGCTGGCCGCTGGTGCTGCAGCACCCGTGGTGCATGCTCAGGGTGCCACCATTCGTTGGCGTCTGGCTTCCAGCTTTCCTAAAGCCTTGGATACCATTTACGGTGCTGCTGAAACTTTCGCCAAGAAAGTCGGCGAAATGTCGGGTGGCAAGTTCACCATCACCGTGCACGCTGGCGGCGAATTGATGCCTGCCTTTGGCGTGGTTGACGGTGTTCAGAACGCCACGGTTGAGATGGCCCACACCGCGCCTTACTACTTTTTCGGCAAAGACGAAGTCTTTGCCTTGGGTTGCGCCATTCCTTTCGGCTTGAACAGCCGCCAGATGACGGCCTGGATGTACCAAGGCAATGGTGGCAAGCTGATGCGTGAGTTCTACGCCAAGTACAACATGGTGAACTTCCCCATGGGCAACACAGGCGCTCAAATGGGCGGCTGGTACCGCAAGCCAATCAAGTCCGTGGCAGACATCAAAGGTCTGAAAATGCGCATTGGTGGCTTTGCTGGCAAGGTGCTTGAGCGCATGGGCGCCGTTCCACAAAATATTCCTGGCGGCGAGGTTTACCAAGCCCTGGAAAAAGGCACGATTGACGCCGCTGAGTGGGTCGGTCCTTATGATGACCAGAAGCTGGGCTTCAACAAGGTCGCGCCTTTTTACCACTACCCTGGATGGTGGGAAGGCGGCCCACAGTTGGAGTTGTTCATCAATGACAAGGCCTTCAACTCCCTGTCTCCTGAGTACAAGACCATCATCGAAGCGGCTGCGTCGTTTGCCCACACAGAGATGCAAGCCAAGTACGATGCGCGCAATCCAAAGGCCTTGAAAGAGTTGGTTGCGGCCAAGACTCAAGGTGTTGCCTTTCCCGAAAGACGTGATGGATCTGGCCTTCAAAGAGTCCATGAAACTCTACGCAGAGATCAGCAAAACGAATCCCGAACTGGAAGAAAATTTACGACGACTACGCCGCGTTCCGTAAAGACCAAAATCTGTGGTTCCGCTTCACGGAAGCCCGTTTTGACGGCTTCATGCAGTCTCAAAAACTGTAAACGCATTCAGCGTTGACCAGCTAAACCGCGCTTCGGCGCGGTTTTTTTACGCCTGCACCTTAGTGCTCTCTGGTCAGGGCGCTGTCATGGCAACGCTTTGCCAGGGGCTGATGAATTGGGTTCATGCGGCGCTGCCAGTTGGGCCTTGTGTCACAGCCGCTGAGGTGGGGCTTGCCACGCCTGACTGCTGACTATGTGCTCGAATTTGTTTTGAATCTGATACCCGCTAGTGCTATTGGCGGCGAACGGCGATTGACGATTGGTGCCAGTCTGGGTTCATGCGAGTGAACCGCTGTGGTTGGCCGCCCGAATGTCATCCATGTGCGCCAAGGCGATCAACACTTGATTGGCGTCCATAAAAAAACCGCGCCAAGGCGCGGTTTTTAATGAGTTTGAAGTCTGTCAGAACGATTCGTTCTGACAGAGCTTGGCCTGCTTCAGGCTATTGCTGCGCTTGCTTCTTCTTCGCTGCCGCCTTCTCAATGGCCTCTTGCATGACGGCCAGTGGATCCAGGGGCTCCGCTTCAGGTTGGCCCATATTGTCCAGGTTGGAATCCGTCATTCCGTCTGCAGGGTCCGCGTCCGAAGGTTGGTTAAAGCCTCCCTGCAACAACTCCATCACATCGGCGTTACTGAGTTTCGCTTCTTTCTCAAAGTTGCCCGTCACAAGCGTTGGGTACACCATGATGGACACGACCATGACCAGCTGCAGACAAATAAAGGCGATCGAACCCTTGTAGATCTCGTTGGTGGTGACCGCTTTGATGTTCTCGCCAGTGACTCGGTCTTTGTAGTCCGACTTGGCCGCCACACTGCGCAGATAGAACAAGGCAAATCCAAACGGAGGCGTCAGGAAGGAGGTTTGCAAGTTCATGGCAATGATCACCCCGAACCAGATCATGGCTTGATCAGCGGTCATGCCAGGAATCAGTCCGGGCAAGATCTTCTCTGCCACAGGCGCCAGCAAGGGGATCACGATGAAAGCGATCTCAAAGAAGTCAATGAACATGCCCAGAATAAAGACCAGGATGTTGACAACGATCAGAAAGCCCCAGCCGCCGCCCGGCATGTTGTGAAACAAGCCTTCCACCCAGATGTGGCCATCGGCCGCGTTGAATGTGAAGCTGAACACGGTGGAGCCGATCAGGATGAACAGCACGAAGGAGGCCAACTTGGCGGTGTTGTCCAGCGCCTGGGTCAACAGGGGCCACTGCAGGCGGCGTTTTCCCAAAGCGAGGATGAGGGCGCCCAGTGCACCCATTGCGCCACCTTCAGTCGGTGTTGCCACGCCCAAGAAGATCGTACCCAACACCAAAAAGATCAGAATCAGCGGTGGCATCAAGACAAACGTGACTTGTTCGGCCAGTCGAGACAGCAAGCCCATGCGTGACACACGGTTGAAGATTGCCAAAATCAAGCCGGTGATGGAGGCCAGTGTCATGGACATGATGACCACTTCGTCACCTGCACTTGGCACGCTGCGCTCCAACCACTTAGTCATCAGTCCATCATGAACATGCGCCCATCCAAAACCAACAGCGGCGCAAATAATGAACAGAACCAACAGTGAAATGTGGCCAGAGTTGCCATTGGTTTCACGGTAAATACGGGCTTCAACTGGCAAGGCTGGAACCATCTTGGGGCGGAAAATGGCCACGGCGACGATGAACAAAATGTACAGACCGACCAACAACAAGCCAGGAATCAGTGCGCCAGAGTACATGTCGCCTACTGAGCGACCCAACTGGTCGGCCAAAACAATCAGAACCAGCGACGGTGGAATGGCCTGGGCCAAGGTGCCAGATGCCGTGATCGCCCCCGTGGCAATGACCCGGCTGTAGCCGTAGCGAAGCATGATGGGCAGTGAAATCAAGCCCATAGAGATCACAGCCGCAGCGACGACACCCGTGGTGGCCGCCAGCAAGGCGCCCACCAAAATGACGGCAATGGCCAAACCACCGCGCAGGGGGCCGAACACCTGCCCGACAGTTTCAAGCAAATCCTCCGCCATGCCTGATCGCTCAAGAATAATGCCCATGAAGGTAAAGAACGGAATCGCAAGCAGTGTGTCGTTCTGCATGATGCCGTACATACGCAAAGGCAGGGCCTGAAACAGAGAGGCGGGAAACAAGCCCGCTTCCATTCCGATAAAACCAAAACCAAGACCGGTGGCTGCCAGTGCAAAGGCCACCGGAAAACCGGTCAGTAGCAGGACAAACAGCCCGCCAAACATGATGGGCACAAACTGCTGTGCCAGAAAAGTAGTTTGCATTTAATTGTCTCCCGCCAATTTGCGTGCGGCCAGTGCCTCAAGTTCTTCGAGGTGTTTTTGTTCGTCGGATTTGGTGTCCTCGCTGGACAGCACGTCTGGGCCATGGCCCATCAGGAAAGCCAGGCGTTTGATCAACTCGGAAATGGCCTGCACCATCAGCAAGGCAAAGCCGAGCGGAACCAGCCCATAAACGGGCCAACGGATCAATCCGCCAGCGTTGTTGGACATTTCACCGCTGTAATACGCTTGGGTGAACAAGGGCCAGCTCAGCGCGATCATCAGGATACAAAAGGGGAAAAGCACCAAAACAATGCCGCCCACATCGATCCAGTTGCGGGTACTGGGAGAAAGCCGTGAGGAGATGAAGTCGATGCGAACGTGCGAGTTTCTCAGGAAACCATAGCCGGCACCCAGTAAAAACACAGCGGCAAAGATGTACCACTGAATTTCCAGCAAGCCGTTGGAACTCACGCCAAATATCTTTCGGACAATGGCGTTGCCAGCGCTGATCAGCGTGGTGGCCAAAATCAGCCAGGTGGTGAATTTTCCGATCCAGGTGGTGATCTTGTCGATCACCCTGGACAGGGCGAGAAAAAGGGTCATGCTGTCTCCAAAGTTTTGAGATTTTTTGCCTTGCCAGCGTCGGGTCGAAGCGCCCGCGCAAATACCGTCTGGTACGCCGTCTAGGTTAACCTTTTGTCACTGAGAAATACCTGACGGTTTCCGCCATTGTCCTAGGGTAAATACCGAGTTTTTGATGGGTATAAACCCTAATTCCAATCGCTTAACAAAGGTTGGTTGCACAATAGCTCAGGACTCTTCAATGCACGCACTGACACACGCCTCCATCGATTCACCCCGCATGCGACAAGCCGGGCGCGACTTGCTGTCGCTGGCGTTGATGGACGCACGCAACCATTCCCTGTATTTGTTGTCTTTTTTCGAACGATCGCTGGCCTCAGATGACCTGGCGGTTCCCTTGTGGGCAGAGCTCAATCCGCCGCTTTGGGAGTTGGGGCATATCGGTTGGTTCCAGGAGTCTTGGGTGGGTCGCAACCTGAATCGCCACTTGGGGCGCCAGTGCGACGGCGCAGCCCCTCGTTTGGCGTCTATTGAAGTGAACGCTGACCGTTGGTGGGATTCGTCCATGGTGGCGCATGACACCCGGTGGTCATTGGATTTGCCAGACCTGGCCCAGACCAAAGCGTATTTGCTGGAGACGTTGGAGTCCACGCTGGATTTGCTGGAGAAGGCGCCAGACACCGACGAGGCGCTGTATTTCTACCGACTGGCGCTGTTTCATGAGGACATGCACGCAGAGGCATTGATTCGCATGGCGCAGACCTTGGGTCTGCCCTTGGATGTGAATCGACCTGGGCCTGGTGCACTGCGTGACGCGATGCTGGTGCCGGCCACGCGCTGGTCGCTGGGCCTGACGGGCTTGGAGGGGTTCAGCTTTGACAATGAGCGTCCAGCGCATGAGGTGTCGGTGCCGGAGTTTGAAATCGATGCCCAAGCGGTGACCTGGGCTCAGTTTGTTGAGTTTGTGGACGACGGGGGTTATGACCGCCCGGAGCTTTGGCACCCCAGAGGATGGCGGTTTGTTCAAGCGGGTGAACGCCGTGCGCCCCGGTACGTGGAGCAGATTGGTGTGGCCAGTGGCGCCGTCATGCAAACCAGCTTTGGCACGACACATCGCATGTTGGGTTCACAACCCGCCATGCACCTGAGTTGGTGGGAGGCTGATGCATGGTGTCGTTGGGCTGGTCGACGTTTGCCTGCGGAGGTGGAGTGGGAAATTGCCGCCCAAACGGCGGGTGCACGTGGCTTTCGCTGGGGTGAGGTCTGGGAATGGATGGGCACCTCATTTCGGGGTTACCCCGGCTTTGAGGCAGACCCCTACCGTGAATATTCCGAGCCCTGGTTTGAGACGCACAAGGTTTTGCGCGGCGCGTCGTTCGCCACCCGTGCCCGAATGAAGCATCCCAAGTACCGCAACTTCGCCCTGCCTGCCAGGGATGACCTGTTTGCCGGGTTCCGGTCTTGCGCGATTTAGGGCGCGGACAAACCCAACTCGGCCAACTCATCGGCAGTGAACACGCGGGAGCGCGTGTGAAACGCTTTGCCCTCGGGGCCCTCCAGTGAAAACGTGCCGCCATGGCCGTCAATCACATCAATGATGAGTTGCGTGTGTTTCCAGGTCTCGTATTGCGATGTGCTGATGTAGAACTGGGCGTGGCCAATCTCGCCCAGCAACACGTCACCCGACCCCATGGTGATCTCGCCTGGAAGGTAGCAATTGGCGGCACTGTTATCGCAGCAGCCTCCGCTTTGATGAAACATGACCGTGCCGTGCTTTTTCTGCAAAAAGTCGACCAACTCCAAAGCCGCTTGGGTGGCCACCACTTTTTCAACCATTTGTTTCTCCTTGAAAAAAGGGGCAGTTGCCTGCCCCTTTGGATCGAATTTGGCTCAATGGGCCAGGATCAGAAGAATCCCAGCTTGCTTTCGCTGTAGCTGACCAGCAGATTCTTGGTCTGTTGGTAGTGGTTCAACATCATCTTGTGGTTTTCGCGGCCTACGCCAGATTCCTTGTAGCCACCAAAGGCGGCGTGCGCGGGGTAGGCGTGGTAGCAGTTGGTCCAGACGCGTCCCGCCTTGATGGCACGACCCATGCGGTAGGCCACGTTGCCGTTGCGGCTCCACACGCCGGCGCCCAATCCGTACAAAGTGTCGTTGGCCAGTGCAAGTGCCTCGGCTTCATCCTTGAAGGTGGTGACTGCCAGCACCGGGCCAAAAATCTCTTCCTGGAAGATGCGCATCTTGTTATGGCCCTTGAACAAGGTGGGCTTGACGTAATAGCCGCCTGCCAGATCGCCCGCTAGGTGCGCCTGCTCGCCGCCGATCAAAACCTCTGCGCCTTCCTGGCGACCCAGATCAAGGTACGAGAGGATTTTGGTCAGCTGTTCTTTGGAGGCTTGCGCACCCATCATGGTGTCGGTGTCCAGTGGGTTGCCTTGCACAATGGCGGCAACGCGCTTGAGCACACGCTCCATGAATCGGTCGTAAATGGACTCCTGAATCAGCGCGCGTGAAGGGCAGGTGCAAACCTCGCCTTGGTTGAAGGCAAACAACACCATGCCTTCAATTGCTTTGTCCAGAAAACTGTCGTCTTTGTCCATGACATCAGCAAAGAAGATATTGGGCGACTTGCCACCCAGTTCCAGCGTGGCGGGAATCAGGTTGTTGGCAGCAGCCTGCGCAATCACGCGGCCGGTGCTGGTAGAGCCCGTGAACGCAATCTTGGCAATGCGTTTGCTGGTCGCCAACGGCATGCCGGCTTCACGCCCATAGCCGTTCACGATATTGAGCACGCCGGGTGGGAGCAGGTCGGCAATCAGTTCTGCCAACACCAGCAGGCTGATGGGGGTGGACTCGGCAGGTTTGAGCACCA
Source organism: uncultured beta proteobacterium (assembly GCA_963781205.1). Lineage (GTDB taxonomy): Bacteria > Pseudomonadota > Gammaproteobacteria > Burkholderiales > Burkholderiaceae_C > Rhodoferax. The sequence goes on from CAWAFG010000043.1 coordinate 68,192, forward strand.
CACAGTTACCCGCGCCAATGGCGGGGGCCAACTTCCAGGCCGCCATCAAAATGGGGAAATTCCAGGGAATGATTTGCCCAACAACGCCCAAGGGTTCCTGAAAGTGGTAGGCGACGGTGTCGCCATCCAGATCACTCAAGCCACCTTCCTGCGCTCGTACACAACCCGCAAAGTAACGGAAGTGGTCCACGGCCAAGGGAATGTCGGCATTGATGGTTTCGCGAATCGGTTTGCCGTTGTCGATGGTCTCGGCGTAGGCCAGCATCTCGATGTTGGCTTCGATGCGATCAGCGATTTTGTTCAGGGTGTTGGACCGCTCCGTAGGCGTAGTGCGGCCCCAGGCGTCTGCTGCGGCGTGGGCGGCGTCCAGCGCCAGCTCAATGTCTTCAGCGCCTGAGCGAGCCGCTTGGGTGTAGGGCTGACCATTGATGGGGGTGACGACATCAAAGTACTCGCCTTTGACGGGGGCCACAAATTTGCCGCCAATGAAGTTGTCGTATTTGGCTTTGAAAATCACTTTGGCGCCAGGGGCGCCGGGTGCTGCGTAAATCATGGGGTCTCCTCGAATGGGTTTTTAATGTCTCACTGCCTATGCGGGCACTGTTGTCTATCAAGTCCCGTGCCAAGGCCCTGGCTACTTGCTATGTTGTTGATTCCAAACGACTTTAAAAATTGGCCTCCGTACTTTCCCTAGGAGGCCTGTGTGTTCCAAAACGTGACACCTGTTGCGTTGTGGATCGTCCGTTCTGGCCGAAGGGCTATGTGAAACACTTCCTATCGCGGCAGAGGCCATAGCTGGGTACCATGTGCGCTAGAGACCTTGACAGCGTTCGTCTAAAAAACAGGTCCAGGAGACAACGTGCAACCTTCTTTTCCCGAAGCCGCCTTGCGACAGGCGCGACTGCAACTCATGGAGCACGGTGACTGTGCGAGCGACGGGCTGGACGACCGGTTGGTGCGCTCTTGGCAGCGCAGCTTGGCCGCTGGGTTAATGCCGACTGGGCGACCCCGGGAAACACCGCACTCCAGTGGCAACGCCCTGCGTCAGACACTGGCCTCTAACCATGACCTCTTGGCACACTCCCGCCCGGTGATGGCCTATCTGTTCGAACAGGTTCGCCATGCGAAAGGCATGGTCGTGCTGGCTGACCAACATGGCACCCTGATTCACACGATGGGGCATGTCGACTTTCTGGGCAAGGCGGACCAGGTGGCGCTCAGTTGTGGCGCATCCTGGCATGAGGGTCACCGTGGCACCAACGCCATTGGCACGGCGCTGGCCGAGGCGCATGGCGTGGCGATTCATGGGGCCGAGCATTTCTTTGAGCGCAACGGGTTTCTCACTTGCACGGCGGCACCCATCATGTCGGCGCGTGGCGACTTATTGGGCATTTTGGATATTTCGGGAGATCAGCGGGGAGGGCACCCGCACACGCTGGGCCTGGTCAACACCGCCGCCAACATGATCGAGAACCGGTTGGTCATTGCCAGTTACCAGCGCGACATTCGACTGCACCTGCATCCGCAACTGGAGGGCATTGGCACGGTGGCTGAAGGCATTGTGGCCTTGTCTGGCGATGGTTGGCTGCTGGGCGCCAATCGCAGCGCCCAGGCGATGCTGCAGTTAGGGGCCGCAGACCTTAATGCCTTGCCTCTGAGTCGCCTGGTGGATGTGGCTCTTGATGAGTTGTTGGCGCGTCACCGGCGGCGTCCGGGTCAACCCACGCAGATTCGGCTGCGCGATGGCAGCGTATTGTTTGCACAGGTTCATGCCCATTCGTCGACGCTGTCGGCCACCTCGCCGAAGGCCGCAGCAACGCCCGTCAGTCCTGCCGACGCCTTGTGCAAGCTGGACACGGGGGACCGTTTGTGGCGCGTTGCCGCTGACAAGGTCAGGCGGGTGCTGGACAAGCCCATTCCCGTTTTGATACAGGGGGAGTCCGGCGTGGGCAAAGAGCTGTTTGCCCGCGCCGCGCATGACACAGGGCCGCGCCGTGGCAAGCCCTTTGTGGCCATCAATTGCGCCGCCTTGCCCGAGCATTTGATTGAAGCTGAACTGTTTGGCTATGCGCCGGGGGCGTTCACAGGCGCACTGCGCGAAGGCAGTTTGGGCAGGCTGCGCGAGGCCGACGGTGGCACCCTGTTTTTGGATGAAATTGGCGACATGCCATTGGCCATGCAAACCCGCCTGTTGCGTGTCTTGCAGGAGCGGCGAGTGACGCCTGTCGGCGGTGGGCACTCGGTCGCCGTTGATTTTTCCTTGGTATGCGCCACCCATTCCAAGCTGCGTGAAGAAGCTGAGCAGGGCCGTTTTCGCAGTGATCTGTATTACCGAATCAATGGCTTGACCGTGAAACTGCCTGCCCTGCGCGAGCGCAGTGACTTTGCGGCGTTAACCACCCAAATGCTGCGGGGGTTCAACCCGGACCGCTTGGTTCAGTTGGCACCCGCCTTGCACCAGCGCCTTAGCGAACACGACTGGCCGGGCAACCTGCGTCAATATGCCAACGTGTTGCGCACCGCCAGCGCCATGTTGGACGCCCATGAAGAGTGGATTGATGAAACTCATTTGCCAGATGACATGATCGAGGCGCTTCAGTCGTCAAACGTCATGCCTTTGTCCGCCCAACGCGTTGCCCCGTCGCAGAACTTGGACGCCTTGTCGCGGCAGGCCATTCAACAAGCCCTGCAGGACAACCCCGGCAACATCTCCCAGGCGGCTCGTCAACTGGGCATCAGCCGGCAAACGCTGTACCGCAAGCTCAAAGAGCAGGCGGCGCTTCAATAGCCTGTTTTTGTTGGCGGTAGTCCCACCAGGGAAGCACCCGGCGCAGCGACAAAACCTCGCCGCTTTGCAGAGGGGACTGACCGGCCATGCCACCCACCTCAGCCTGCCATGCCGGTGTTTTCAGGAGTTTCAGCAAGGCCTCAATACCCGGTTGGTTTAACGCCGATTTAAGACATACCAAGTGGTAACGCTCCTGCGCCAGAGGGACAAAGTCCAAGCCGGCGCGCTCAGCGGCAGCCGCAATGCCCAGACCCGTGTCACGCTGGCCGGCGACCACGGCGTGAGCTACGGCGGCATGAGAGGGTTCGCAATGCTCGTAGCCCTTGATAGCCTGTGCGCTGACCTCTGCTTGGCTCAAAAGCTCATCCAGCACCACGCGGGTGCCCGTGCCCAGGGCCCGATTCGCGTAGCGTGCCTCCCGATTGGCCACGTCTTGCAAGGAGTGAAGGTTCAAGGGGTTCCCTTTGGGCACCATCAAGCCTTGGGTGCGCTGTGAAAATCCAATAATTTTGTGCAAACCCGGTTGCAGCAAGGGTTTGTAGGTGCGCTCCGTGAGCGTCTTTCTGGGCGTGCTTTGAAGGGTATGAAACCCTGCCATCACGCATCGCCCCTCATTGAGTGCGCGAATGGCGTCCACACTGCCGGTAAAGCGAATGTCCAGGTGCAGTTGCCCCGTGCCTGCCACGCGGCCCGCCTGCAAGGCGTGTTCGCGCAGGGCAGAGAGCGCGTCGTCATGGCTGGCGTACAGCGTCACCACGTGCACGGCGTCGTCAAACGCCTGGGCAAAGCTTCGCTCCAGTTCTCCGCGCAGTGCTTCAATTTGTGGTGCCAGTCTGGCCTGTGCCTGGCGCTCGGCCCACATCAGCTTGGCGCCAAATTCGCTCAGGCGGGCGGATTGACCTTTCTCCCACACCAGCAACTCATGGCCCAGCTCGCCTTCCCAGCGCTTGAGTTCGCCCCAGACATGGCGGTAAGACAAACCCAGTGCCCGCGCCCCGCCTGAAATGGATCCCTGGGTGCTGACGGCTTGCAGCAAGTCGATCAAAGGGTTGCGCACCTGTGCCGGACTGCTGTCACGCGAGAGGGTGTAGTGAAGTTGAAGCCTATGCACGTTGGTTCATATCGCCGGAAGTGAGTTCGGTGGCTACGATACCGCAAGTTATGAATTCTTTGACCGATAGCGTGGTGGCCGCGCTGCAACTCATTGCGTCGCTGGACGCCGGCCTGCTGGCCATCGTCGGCCGGTCGTTGGCCGTCAGTGCCACGGCGTGCCTGATCGCTTGCGTGCTGGGCTTGGGGCTGGGCGCCTGGCTCGGCGTGGCGCGGTTTACCGGGCGCGGTGCGGTGTTGACGCTGCTCAACACATTTTTGGCCGTGCCTTCGGTCGTGGTCGGTCTGGTGGTCTACCTGTTGTTGTCCCGCACGGGGCCGCTGGGTTTTTTGGGGTGGTTGTTTTCCTTCAAGGCCATGGTGCTGGCGCAAGCCCTGCTGGTCTTGCCGGTGGTGACGGCACTCACTCGTCAAGCCGTTGAAGACGCTGAAAACACCCATGGTGAGCAACTGCGCTCCTTGGGCGCGCGACCCATGTTGCGCAGCTTGTTGCTGGCGTGGGATGAGCGCTACGCCATGCTGACCGTTGTCATTGCCTCGTTTGGTCGGGCGATTTCCGAGGTGGGCGCCGTGATGATTGTGGGTGGCAACATCGATGGGTTTACCCGCGTGATGACCACGGCCATTGCCCTGGAGACCAGCAAGGGCGATTTGCCCCTGGCCTTGGGCTTGGGGCTGGTGCTGCTGGGCGTGGTGCTGTTTTTGAATGCGCTCATTGCTGTCTTGCGGTACTGGCGTGAGCGCTCTGAATACAGTGAACGGCCCTGCGTTGCCCCCCATTCAAATCACACCAAGTCAGCCCCCACCGCAGCCCAGCCGGTGATGGAGGTCTCGTCGTGAGTGCTGTCTGCCAGTTGACCTCGGCCAGCGTCCACTTCGGCCGGGCTGAGCGTGCCGTGCGTGCGCTGACGGATGTGAGTTTGAGCATTCGCCCCGGAGAACGCGTGGCCTTGGTGGGCGCCAATGGATGCGGAAAAAGCACTTTGCTGCGGGTGTTGCACGGTTTGGCCGCGCCAAGTTCCGGGTACATGACGCGAGACCCGCTGGCCCGCCAAGCCATGCTGTTTCAGCGGCCCCATCTGCTGCGCCTGTCGGTGCAAAGCAATATTGCGCTGGGGCTCTGGCTGCGCGGCACCGCGTGGCGGGACGCCAAACCGTTGGCGCTGGCGGCGCTGGCCAAGGTGGGTTTGAGTGACCTGGCTTTGCGCCCGGCCCGCAAGTTGTCGGGCGGGCAGCAGCAGCGTGTGGCCTTGGCCCAGGCGTGGGCGCTGAGTCCGCAAGTGTTGTTTCTTGATGAGCCAACGGCCAGCCTGGACCCCCACGCGAAGCGGGATGTGGAGGCGTTGATTGAGTCGTTTGCCGACCAGTCCTCTGCGATGACCCTGGTGTTCGCCAGCCACAACCTCGGACAGGTCAAGCGCCTGGCCAGTCGGGTGATCTACCTGGAGCAAGGCCGGGTATTGGCGGACCTGCCAGTGAACGATTTTTTCAACGGGTCCTTGCTTCAAACGCAATACCCCGAAGCCCATTTATTTATCAAAGGAGAAACCGCGTGACCCAGAAGTTATTGGTTAGAAAATTTATGTCTTTTAAGCCTCTTGCGCTCGTGCAGTATGCGGTGGCAGCTACGGTTTTGATAGCGTACTCAGGCGTTCATGCGCAATCGATTGTGGTGGCCTCCACCACCTCTACCGAGCAGTCGGGCCTCTTTGGCTACCTGCTGCCTGAATTCAAGAAGGCCCAAGGGCTGGATGTGAAAGTGGTGGCCTTGGGCACCGGTCAGGCCTTGGACATGGGGCGCCGTGGCGATGCGGATGTGCTGTTTGTGCACGACCAGGTGGCCGAGGAAAAAATCGTGGCAGATGGGTTTGCCGTCAAACGTTTTCCCGTGATGTACAACGACTTTGTGCTGGTCGGGCCCGCTTCTGATCCCGCCAAGACCAAGGGCAACGACATCGTGGAGGCACTGAAAAAAGTGGCCTCAAGCAATAACACCTTCATTTCGCGCGGCGACAAGAGCGGCACCCATGCCGCTGAACTGCGGTTCTGGAAAATGGCGTCTTTGGCAGATGCCAAAGGCACGGGCTACAAAGAGTGTGGTTGCGGCATGGGCCCGGCGCTGAACATTGCCTCCAGCACGGGGGCTTATGCGCTGACCGATCGGGGCACCTGGTTGAACTTCAAAAATCGGGGTGATCTGGCCGTCTTGGTGGAGGGCGACAAGCGCTTGTTCAACCAATACGGCGTGATGCTTGTCAACCCCGCCAAGCACCCGCACGTGAAGGCCGCCGACGGCCAGAAGTTCATCGACTGGGTCGTGTCGCCCGCCGGTCAAAACGTGATCGCCAGCTACAAAATCGGCGGCGAGCAGTTGTTTTTTCCAAACGCAGAGAAATAGAGCTAAAGGGGCACCAGGGAGAGTGCCCCGCTCTGGTCCCGCCCTCAACGATCAGGTGACATCGCAGGGGTGAAGAACGTGTATCTGTTTTTGCCTGCTGCTTTGGCGGCGTACATGGCGGAATCCGCGTTCTTCATCAACTGGTCCACACTGTCTGTATGAACTCCGAGCATGGCAATGCCAATGGAGGCGCCAATGCGGGCATCCGTGTTCTGCAGACTTGGCGGCAGTTTGATCGCAGCAATCACTCGGTCAGCCAAATGCGCCACTTCTTCCTGGTTTTCCGGGTTGTCAATCAGCAACACAAACTCGTCTCCCCCCAGGCGGGCCACGGTGTCAGAGGTTCGTACTGAGTCTTTAAGTGTGTGGGCCACACATTTCAAAACCTCATCTCCCGCTGCGTGTCCCCATTGGTCGTTGATCGTTTTGAATCCGTCAAGATCGAGAAAAAATAGCGCGAGATTTCGTTCCTCCCTTTGCGCCCGTGCAAAGGATTGGTCGAGTCGCTCCAGTAAAAGGTGACGGTTTGGGAGCGCCGTCAGTTGATCGTGAAGCGCCAAATGCTTGGTGCGTTCACTTGTCTTCCATCTTGCCGTGATGTCGCTGAATACCGAGACATACCGGGCCGCCTTGCCGTCGGTTCCGCGAATCATTGAGATGCTCTGCCACGCCATGAAGGCGTCGCCATCTTTTCGGAGATCCCAACTTTCCCCCTCCCAATGCCCCTTTGATTCAAGCGCTGTCCGCATCGATTCAAAGCTGGAAGGCGGGTGGTGAATCGCATTGAGAACTCTGGGCACGCGACCCAGCATCTCCGTGGCCGAATAACCGGTGATGTCGGTGAATGCTGCATTGACAGACAAAACAGTTTTATCCGCATCAATGATCATGATGCCTTCACTGATGCTTTCAAACACGCTGGCCGCCAGTTTGAGCTCCACCTCTGACTTCTTTAGCTCGGTGACGTCACTGATCAGAACGAAGAATCCGACCACGACGGATTTCGCATCAATATCGGGAAGGTAGGTGGCCAGAAAGCAGGCTTGCGTTCCATCGGCTTGCTCCATCCGTCGTTCAAACTGCGCCGGGTTGCCCGTTAAAACCCGATCAATATGGGGCTGATTCAAGCTCGCCATGGACTGACCCAGCAGTTCGACCATGCTGGATCCCAGGATCGCGTTGGGCGTCTTGGTAAACAAGGCCTGGTAAGGCTTGTTGGCAAACCGGCAAATCAGGTCCTTGTCCCAGTACGCAATCATTCCGGGCAGGCCATCGGTCACTGTTTTGATAAAGCGTTCACTTTGGGCCAGTGCTTGTGATGACGCCTGGGCTTGGTTGCGGGCTTTGAGCAGTTCGCCTTCAAACCGGCTGCGCTCAACGGTGACGAAAAACACCCAGTAGTAGCATTCAGCGCTGTCAAGGGTTCCCTTTTTGCCGTTGACGAGGATGGGAACCCGTTGTCCATTTGCTTGCAGCAGTTGCAGTTGGATTTCTTGTACGAAGCCCTGCGTCAGCAGCATGGGCCACACATGAGTTTGCAAAAAGATGCGGCTGGGCGGTGGCAACAAGTCGTTCAGTGTCTTCAACCGCCATTCATCTGCAGTGCCTCCGATCAGGTGCAGTAACTCGCTATTGGCAGCCAAGATCCGACCTGCGCCATCGGTGGCGAGGACGGGGCAGGGAATCTGATCCAGCATGTCCAATCTACGGCCCTAACCTTGGTTTGAAGAAGCCTGCTCTTCGAAGTAATGTTTCATGGCGTCAATGACCAGTGACGGGTGACTCATGTGCGCGCAGTGGCCGGTTACCTCAATGACCTTGAGGGTGCTGCCCGCAAGATGTTGATGCAGGTAGTCTCCGACACCAAGCGGCGCCAAAGCGTCGATTTGGTGCTGCAAAATCAAACAGGGTCGCGAGACGTGCTTTAAATCAGATCGGTTGTCTGAAAAGAAGGTGGCTTGCGCAAATATTTTTGCCACAACGGGGTCGGTCGAGCAGAAGCTTTCCGACAGCTCGCCAGTCAACGGGCTTTCGCCCGGGGCGCCCGAAACAACGGGTGCCAGGTAGTTGGCCCAACCAATGTAGTTTTGCTCCATCAGCGCCAACAAGCCTTCCAGGTCTTCACGCTCGAATCCGCCAAGGTAGTCTGGTGGGTCATTAAGGAAGCAAGGGGTGGGGCCAATCAGCACCAGGCGTTCAAACAATTCAGGCCGGGCAATGGAGGCCAGCAAGCCGATGCTGCTGCTGACGGAATGCCCCACAAATGTGACGCCGCTGCGCAGGTCAAGCGCATCGCAAATGTCGATAATGTCTTGCGCGTAGCCCTGCAGGCTGGCGTAACGGTTGGGGTCAAACGACGCGAGATCCGATTTTCCAGAGCCTACGTAATCAAATAGCACCTGTTTGTGCGTGCTCTCGAAGGCCGGCGTGACGCGGTTCCACATGGTTTGGTTGCACCCGAAGCCATGGGCGTACAGGAGGACCGGCCCGCTGTTGCCTCGGATATGGACGTTGTTGCGTTCAAGGGTGTTCATTTGGCACGTCCTTTTGGAAGGGTTGAATGATTTGGACGGGCTGCGCACGACCCGTGTTCAAACATTATGCGTTCGCAGCATTTTGCGGTTGGAATTTCGGAGTTGACTGGATCAATCAGCGCCCATTTCTCTCACCCCAAAATGGCGACGCCTTTGATTTGCGCGAATACGACTTTCCCCGGAGAAAGATCAAGCAGTCGGGCGGAGCGCAGGGTCACCCGCGCGAGCAGGGTAACGCCGCCTGCATCCAAGGCGACCATGGTTTGGCCGGGGCTGTCAGGGGACAGGGCCATCACGGTGGCCTTGATCCGGTTCAAGATGCTGGTGCCGGTTTGCTCGCTGAGAGTCAGGCTCACGTCACGCGCCTGAACCCGAATTCGCAGCGGCTGGCCCAGGGTTGTTTTTTGCATCGGAATGGTCAGCACACCGCCTGCGAACCGGGTGCTCGTCAAGTGGTCGCCTGGATCATGGCTGACGACTTGAACCGTCAGCACCGCGCCGGCGGTGTCGCCGTGGGCCAGTGGGCAATCCAGTCGGGTCAATATTTCGTCTGTGGGGCCGCTGGCGGTGACGCGGCCTGCGTCCAGCAAGACCAAATGGTCGGCCAGTCTGGCCACTTCATCAATGGAGTGGCTGACGTAGACCACGGGAATGCCCAATTCTCCCGGCAACTTTGCCAAATAAGGCAGGATTTCAGACTTTCGGGCGGCATCCAGTGCGGCCAGCGGCTCATCCATCAGCAACAGTTGCGGACTGGTGGCCAGCGCGCGGGCAATGGCGACGCGCTGGCGCTCGCCTCCTGACAACTCATGCGGCCATCGCGGCAGCAATTGGGCGATGCCAAGCAGATCGAGAAGCTGATCCCAGTCGGTGTTTTTGGTCTGGTTTGGGGGTCCGCTTGAAGCCAAACTGCAAGTTGTCCTGAACCCGCAAATGCTCAAACAAGCTGGCCTCTTGAAACACGTAGCCCAGTGCCCTTTTGTGGACGGGCAGAAACAGGTGTTGGGCGCTGTCTTGCCAGGTTGCCCCCCGCACGATCACCGTTCCGGTCGCTTGAGGTTCCAGTCCGGCGATCACACGAAGGCAGGTCGTTTTTCCTGATCCGGAGGCGCCAAACAAGGCGGTGATGCCGTGCGCAGGAAGCACCACGTCAATGCCCAGCGAAAATGCCTTGCGCTTAAGAGATGCCTGCAGTCGAATCACATCGGATCGGTGGGTTGCTTTCATGCTGCAACGCCTTTGCGACGGGTGCCGTTGTAGGTAAACAAGGCCAGCAAGACGACAAAGGAGAACCCGAGCATGATGGCGGCCAAACGGTGGGCGTCGGCGTATTCCATGGCCTCGACATGGTCGTAGATTTGCACCGAGACCACGCGGGTCACGCCCGGAATGTTGCCTCCGACCATCAGCACCACACCAAATTCCCCTACCGTATGGGCAAAGCTCATGATCACGCCTGAGATCAGGCCGGGCTTGCACAGCGGCAACACCACGCTGAAAAAAGTGTCCAACGGCGACGCGCGCAGGGTGGCTGCCACCTCCAGCGGCCGCTCACCCAAGGCTTCCATCGCATTTTGAATGGGTTGCACCATGAAGGGCAGGGAGTAAAAAACGGAAGCGACGACCAAACCTGGAAATGAGAAAGGCAGCAGGCCCAAGCCGACTGATTGCGTCCATTGACCCACAGGCCCTTGCGGGCCCATCAAAACCAACAGGTAGAAGCCCAGCACCGAGGGCGGCAGCACGATGGGCAACGCCACGATGGCGCTCAAGGGGCGCTTCACCCAAGACCGAGTGCGGGCCAGCCACCAGGCCAAGGGTGTGCCAAGCACCAAGAGGATGATCGTGGTCAGCGCCGCCACACGCAGGGTGAGGCCTATGGCTTGCAGGTCGGCGCTGGTGAGCATGATTGATGCCAGTGATCGAAGTTAAGGCGCGTAGCCGTAGCTGCGAATCAGGTCCTTGCCGGCCTGGGTTTTGAGCAAGGACATCAACGCCTGGGCGGCTGAATTACTGGCGCCGTGCCTCAGCAGAACCGCGTCCTGTGCAATGGGCCGGTAAAGCGTTTGGGGGATTTCCCACATCGAGCCTGATTTGAGCTGCCCACTCTCCAGCACTTGCGACAGGGCGACAAAGCCCAATTCGGCATTGCCGGTGTAAACAAAGCTGAAGGTCTGACCAATGCTTTCGCCTTGAACCAGTTTGGGTGCCAACACGGTTTGCAAGCCCAGTTTGTCCATGACTTGCACGGCGGCCGCGCCGTAGGGGGCCACTTTGGGTGCCGCGTAGGCCAGTTTGCGAAAGTTGCCTTGACGCAATACGTTGCCGTTGACGTCCACCAAGGCAGCGTTGGCTGACCAGAGCACCAAGCGCCCGGTGGCGTAGGTGAAGCGGCTGCCGGGTTGGGCAAAACCATCTAACTCAAGCGCTGCCGGGGTCTCGGTATTGGCCGCCAGCAAGACGTCGAATGGCGCACCATTTTTGATTTGGGCGTAAAACTTGCCGGTTGCACCCAGGGTGACCTTGATCTGGTGACCGGTGCTTTTCTCCAAGACCATGGCCAGTGCCTTGATGGGTTCGGCAAAGTTGGATGCCACCGCCACTTGGGCCACATCCGCGTGAGCAGCGCCAGCGCAGAGCACTGCAGCGGTAAAAGCCCATGCTTTTGAGGAGTTTGTGAATCGGGTCATGGGTGGTTTGGAGAGCAAGTCACCTCAATGCTCAGTGGCGTCCAGTGGGCACGCAAGGGCGTGAATGGCGGAAAGTGTAGTGGAATGATCAATCTCCCTTGGCCGATTTGGCGTGCGGGACGGTCGCCCGTTTGCGCTAGCGGGGCTGGATTTTTTGCCCAATTTTCCGGTAAACCGTGGCGCGACTGATGCCGAGTGCGCGGGCCGCTGCCGTGACATTGCCGCGGGCTTGCTCAACCGCTTTGTGAATGAGGGCCGTTTCAATGTCTTTGAGGGGCCGTTGCTGGGCAACCAACGGTCGAACCGCAGAGGCGGTCGGGCGTTCTTCGTAGCGCCGCTCCACTGGCAGGGCCTGAAGGCGCAACCCGCTCCACAAAGGAATTTCAATGGCCGGGTCTGAGCGGCGCACGGCATCAAACAACAATTCGGCCGGAACACCAAACAGCTCGCTGACATGAACAACACCTCGGCTGGGTGCAGTCAGGTTCGGCACCATTTGGCGGGCAATGGCGTTGGCGCCGGTGACCATTCCATCTGTGTCCAGGCACAACATGCCGTCAGCATCGCTGCCCATCGCATTGCCGGGCCAATTCAGGCGAATCATCAGGCTGTGCGCTTTGGAAAGTAAAAGTGCATTTTCAATCTTGCTGGCACATTGGGCCACCAGATGTTTGAGTTCGGGGCGCTCGACAGCGTCAATGCCAGTGATATCCAGCATGCCAACGCAGGCGCCGCTGGGGCCAAACAAAGGGGCGCCCGCGCAGCTGTAGTGAGATGTGTCGTCGAAAAAATGCTCCCCCCTGTGCAGCCATACGGGTTGGAGTTCTGCCAACGCCGTGCCAATGGCGGTGGTTCCGATTTTGGCCTCGGACAAGTCAACGCCAATGCGGGTAATGAGGCTGGCGCGCCGGTCCGTCTGGTCAATCTGGCCGCTGACATCAACGACAACGCCGTTGGCGTTGGTCAGAATGGCGAAGTAGTGGCTACCTGAAATAGCTTGACCCAGCTTCTCCATCAAAGGGCGAGCGGTCTGAACCAACTGGCGGTTGGCATCCATCGTGCGGCTCATTTCGGCTTGAGAGAGCAGGTCGAACTGAATGGTCTTGTTGGGCTGAAACCCCAGACCAAGACAGCGCTGCCAAGACCGCTCAACCCACGGGGCCAGACCGCTGGAGTGCGATGTCACTCGGTTCTGGATCAAGATGCGACGAGCCTGTTCAATGGCTGCCAACCGTTGATTGGTCGTGGGTGCGTGTGGAACTGGTTTCATGGTGGTGGCGCACATTCTTTCACGATCTGCAGCGATTGGCGAGACTGGCTGCGGCTTGCTTGGATTGTTTCAATTTGAGAAATTCAACTGAAATTGTCCTGTTTGCTAGGGTTGTCCCTAGGCGTGAAGATCAAAGAGGTCACAACAATGGTTATGAAATTAAGTTCATAGGCAAGGCATTTCATATCTGGTGTGCCGCAATTTGAGGAGAAACGAATGCAAAAAGTGTTGCACATCAATGCAGACAAGTGCACCGGCTGTCTGCAGTGTGAGATGGCTTGTTCCTTTGAAAACTACGGCACATTCGCCACTGCCAAGTCCCGCATCAAAGTGTTTGACTTTCACCATACCGGCAAAAAAGTGCCCTACACCTGCACGCAGTGTGATGAGGCTTGGTGCTTGCACGCATGCCCGGTAGAAGCCATTACGGTGGATAAGCTCACCGGCGCCAAGGTGGTGAATGAGTCCACCTGCGTGGGCTGCAAGGTGTGCACCATTGCCTGCCCGTTTGGCACCATTAATTACGTTCAGGAAACTGGCAAGGTCCAAAAATGTGACCTGTGCGGCGGCGAGCCAGCCTGCGCGGAAGCGTGCCCCACAGGCGCGATCACCTTTATTGACGCCAATTGGACGGGCTTGGGCAAGATGGCTCAATGGGCCGACAAATTGGGGAACCAGCCTTCGGCTGCGTAATCGATTCAATCAGCCGCAGGCTGTTTAAGGAGCATCACCATGGCATGGGCAGGAAAAATTCTTCGCGTCGACTTGAGCGCCGGCACCGTCAAATCAGAACCCCTCAATATGGACTGGGCGCACGCTTACCTCGGCTCCCGTGGGCTAGGTTCCAAATATTTGGTGGAGGAGGTTGATGCGACGGTAGACCCTCTGTCGCCAGCGAACAAGATCATCTGGTCGACCGGGCCTTTGACCGGAACCATGGCTTCCACGGGAGGCCGCTACACCGTTATTACCAAGAGCCCGTTGACTGGCGCCATCGCCTGTTCCAACTCAGGTGGTTATTGGGGTGCCGAATTCAAAATGGCCGGATGGGACATGGTCATTTTTGAAGGCAAGAGCGAGAAGCCGGTTTACCTTTACGTGAATGATGACGTCGCAGAACTGCGCGACGCAGCGCATTTGTGGGGTAAAAGCGTTTGGCAAACTGAAGAAATGCTCAAGAAGGCCTTGCAAGACCCGCTGACGCGTGTGTCCAGTATTGGCAAGGCGGGTGAGAACGGCGTCCTTTACGCTGCCGTGGTCAATGATTTGCACCGCGCTGCGGGTCGCTCTGGCGTGGGCACCGTCATGGGCAGCAAGAACCTGAAAGCCATCGCGGTACGTGGGACCAAAGGTGTTGGCAACCTCCACAACCCCAAGGCCTTCATGAAAGTGGTCGCGGAGAAGAAAAAAATCCTGGCCGACAACGCTGTCACCGGACAAGGCCTGCCCGCCTACGGCACGCAGGTGCTGATGAATGTGATCAATGAAATGGGGGCGTTGCCAACGCGCAATCACCGAGACAACGCGTTTGAAAGCGCCAAAGACATTTCCGCAGAAGCCATGGCCACGCCACGCAAGACGGACGGCAAAAAACAACTGGTCACCAACCAGGCTTGTTTTGGCTGCACCATTGCCTGTGGGCGCATCAGCAAAATGGATGAGAGCCACTTCACCGTCGCCAATAAACCTCAGTATTGGGGCGCGTCTGGCGGTTTGGAATACGAAGCGGCTTGGGCCTTGGGCGCGGCCAATGGCGTGAAAGACCTGGAAGCACTGCAGTACGCCAGCATGTTGTGCAACGAAGAGGGCATTGATCCCATCAGCTTTGGCGCCACAGTAGGCGCGGTCATGGAGTTGTATGAAATGGGCGTGCTGACCAAGGAGATCGTCGGCATTGAGGCGCCATTTGGATCCGCACAGGCCTTGGCCTTTTTGACGGAGGAGACGATCTATGGTCGTGGCTTTGGCGTTGAAATTGGGCAGGGCTCTAAACGCCTGACTGCCAAATACGGCCACCCTGATCTGAGCATGACCAGCAAAGGCCAGGAGTTCCCCGCCTACGACGGCCGGGCCATTCAGGGCATTGGCTTGGCCTATGCCACTTCCAATCGCGGTGGCTGCCATTTGCGCGGCTACACCATTGCCTCCGAGGTGTTGGGCATCCCGGTCAAAACCGACCCGATTGAGCATGAAGGAAAACCAGAATTGGTCAAGGCGTTTCAAGATGCGACGGCCGCTTTTGATTCATCGGGTCTGTGTGTGTTCACCACCTTCGCTTGGGGCTTGGCCGATTTGGCACCTCAAATTTCTGCCGCCTGCGGCGACGAATACACCACCGAGGAATTGGAAAAAATCGGTGAGCGAATTTGGAACATGGAGCGTGAGTTCAACAACCGGGCGGGTTTCACCGCCAAGGACGACAGCCTGCCCAAGCGCTTGTTGACCGAGGCCTGCAAAACAGGCCCCTCCAAAGGCAAAGTCAATATGCTGGCAGAGATGATGCCCAAGTACTATGCGGTCCGCGGTTGGGACAGCGAAGGTCGTCCAACGGCCGACACCCGCTCCAGACTGGGTTTGTCTTAACCTCAAGGCCGCTGGTTGGGCATTGACGCCAATCACCGATGACCGTGATCCAATCAGATTTCCGGTCATCGTTGGGCGCCTTCCTGATTCAATGAATCTGCAAGAAAGGTGCCCCAGCCTGTCCGCAACCAATCGAGAGTCACCATGACCCATCATGTCATTCTGGGCGCCGGCCCAGCCGGTGTCATTGCCGCAGAAACCATTCGCAAGCACGCGCCAAGCGATGCCATCACCTTGATCGGCAACGAGAAAGAGCCACCGTACTCGCGTATGGCTATTCCTTACCTGTTGATTGGCAATGTGGAAGAGCGCGGAACCTACTTGAGAAAGAGCCCTACTCATCTTCAGGATTTGGGGGTGAAAGTGGTTCAGTTGCATGCCCAGTCAGTGGATGTTGCTTCTAAAAAGATAGCGTTTAAGGGCGGGGATACATTGAGTTTTGACACGCTTCTGATCGCCACCGGCTCACATCCCGTTCGACCGCCCATTCCCGGCATTGATGCGGCCGGTGTCCATCCCTGTTGGACGTTGGACGATGCGCGTGCCATTCAATTGTTGGCCACCAAAGGGGCGCGTGTGCTGCAATTGGGTGCCGGTTTCATTGGTTGCATCATCATGGAAGCGCTGGCCGCCCGGGGCGTGCATTTGAGCGTGGTGGAAATGGGCGACCGCATGGTGCCGCGCATGATGGGCCCCACCGCCGGCGGCATGATTCGGGATTGGTGCGAGGAAAAGGGCGTCGAGGTGTTCACTGGCACGCGTGTTGAGGCCATCGAGCCCGGCACCCCACTCAAGGTTCGCCTGAGCAACGGGAAAACAGTTGAAGCAGACTTGGTAATCAGCGCTGCCGGAGTGCGACCTGCTATCGGGTTTTTGGAGAATTCCGGGATCACCTCTTTGCTTGGCGTGCTGACTGATGAGCACCTTCAGACGAATGTTCCCGGTGTTTTTGCGGCCGGCGATTGCGCCGAGGCCTTTGACAAGGTGAGTGGCAAGACCATCGTCAGTGCCATTCAGCCCAATGCCGCAGAACAAGCCCGTGTCGCCGCGCTCAACATGGTGGCCTTTGCCCGGGGCAATGCGCCGAGCGCGCAGTTGAAAGGGGTGACGCAAATCAACGTATTGGATACGTTGGGGCTGATTTCAGCGAGTTTTGGTGACTGGGAAGGCCGTCCTGGTGGCGAGCATGTCGAATTGACCGACACCGCCGCCCGCAAGCACCTCAGCTTGCAGTTTCAGGGCGATGTGCTGGTGGGGTGCAACAGCGTGGGCTGGACCGAGCATGTGGGTGTGATGCGCGGATTGGTCGAAGGGCAAGTGAAACTTGGCGCCTGGAAGGATGCTCTCATGAAAGATCCGACCCAGCTGATGGCAGCCTATCTGGCCACGGCGCAAGGGCAAAGCGCCTGGTCTGGCGCGCAAGATGAGCGCCGCCGATAATTATTTCCGATGAAAATCACCTTCAAACTCTTTGCGTCGCTCACCGATTACCTGCCCCACGAGGCTCGATACACCAATGTGGTCGAGTTGGACGTCGGGTCCGAGGCCAGCATCAGTCAAATCATTGAACCATTTGGTTTGCCAGAAAAAATGGTGCATTTGGTGTTGGTCAATGGCAAATACATTGAACCCGACAAGCGCCTGACCCACACCTTGATGGAGGGCGATGTGCTCGCCATCTGGCCGCCTATCGCGGGGGGCTGATGCAATCCTTTTACGAAGAACGATTTGAGCGAGAGATGGGGTGCACCGAGGCCGAGTGGCTGGGGTGGTTGCCAAATGCCATTGGTGACCACCATTGGAAGCTTCAAGACCATTCGGCAGGCGTTCGCATCGGTGACGGCGCCTTGGGCCTGACATGGCGCGTCGAGTCGCCCCGCGTCATTGCGCTGATGCGAATCCCCCGTCTGGTCGTGAACTTTCGTTTTGCCGGTTTGGAAGAGCAGCAGCGCTACACCTTCATGAAGCGATTTGATTTGTACATGCAGCGGGGTGGCGGTTAATGACAACTTGACAACCCAATCCGCCATACCCCAAAGAAAAAGGCCTCCGAGTATAGCTACTTGGAGGCCTTTGTCATGCGGTATGGTGGGCTGGGGTCAATTGAAAGATGTCCTGAAACCCGCATGGATACTAGGTTTTCAATTCCTCATATTCGATTTATACCCCCGTCTGTACCCCCGCTTTGCCTTTGATACCCCGCCAGTGAAGTGATCATTCGCCAGCGCTATATGCGTGGATCGCGTCGACAAATTTCCATAAAAAAACCCAGCACAATGGCTGGGTCTGGTTGTTATCGCGTCACGCTCAATGAGCGTGTGCGTTCAAACAATCACACTGGTGTCGGCTGAGCCTTGCGCTTGCGGCTGTATGCCAATCCTGCCAGTCCTAAGCCAAACAAGGCCAGTGAGCCGGGCTCTGGAACGTTATTGGTTCCGAGTTGGGCATTGGTGATGGATACGTTGTAAGCCGCGCCTGCAGTACCAGCCCTTGGGGAATTGTCGAGGTACGTTTGCAAGCCAGACAGAGTAATTGCGCTGCCAATACCGTAGTAGCTGCCCGAATTGAACCCGTCGGTATATGCAAAGCCGCCGTCCGTCATGGCTGCGTAGGCACTGCAGCAATAGCTAACCAGCAGGCTGTAGTTGCCTGCGGCCAGATTCTGTGTCAGATGAGAGTTCAAGGAGGCTTGGTCATCGTTGGAGATGATGTGGGCGCCGCTACCGTTGAACAAGGAAAACCACGAATCCCCATAGCCGCTGTTGAATTGCATGTCGACTACGCCACCGGTCGTATTGAAGCCGATGGTGCTATACCCGCCTGCCCCAAAATTGCCGGAGACGACGATTGCGTTTGCGCTGCCGGTAAAGGCGAATGCACTAGCTGCAATTAGGAGGATTTTTTTTAACAAGTTCATAACGATTTTTTCTTTGACTTAGCGAAATTGCTGCATGGGAAACGAGATTCAAATTTCTCGCTTACTTTTTGTAACAAGCAAAATTCAAGCCATCAAGTTACTTGTTTGATAAATGTCAATTAAATCAACGGTTTATCTGCATCAATTTGTAATTTTTATGATTTACTTATTACATTATGTAAAAAATTCCGACAGTTTTCAAAGCATATCCGTGACATAAAGAGAGTCCTGAATCATCTGTGAGGCAGGCTGATTTGGTACTGTGTAGTAGCCCACACCAGATGACGTAAAACCTCATTCGCTGCTGAATGTGAATCTTTAGATCGGGCCTGTTTAATGTGGCCAGTCTTCAATTTGATTTGCTGATTGTTTTTCAAATAGGGGATTTATTCTCCGCGTGGGAAACAGTGGGGTGTCCGGCTTGGCGAAGTGCCAGACTTTGCCCCGCCCCCTATAACCCCATCCTCTCCATCTTCGCGCTAAGCAGCCCCATCGATACCGCAATGCCCGCCATGGTCTGCCGCTCATAGCTTTGGTAGGTGGCGAGCAATCGCGCATAGGTGCGCCAGTGCATCCCCTTGGGTTTGCTGCCCGGCCCAAGAGCCATGCCGGGCACCCAGCCCAGCCGGTCGCGTAGCTTGTCGGCCCGTCGAAAGTTGCCGCTGTTGGGTGTCTCGTTCTGGCTTTTATAGGCAAGGTTGTGGCAATGTCGGCACGCAAACACCGCACCCCCATGCAGCACCGCCACACGCCGCCCACAGCCCACCGCCGGGCAAAGCCACCAGACACGCTGCCCGCCGTAGTTGCAGCCTGTCCTGTCCAGGCGCACCGGGTAATCCATCTGCTTGGGTTCGCCCCCATACGACCGTGATTGATAGTGCAGCGTGACCTTGTCCAACTGCACCAGAATTTGAATGGAGGCCACTTCGTTGCCGTTTCGGCTCCATGTCCAATTCAAAATGCGCCCCGGCTTCAAACACCCGTCACGCTGAATTCTTCGTACATCCAAGGCCCGCATATCCGTTGTGCAAGTCTTTCCCATGGTCTGCCCCTTTTTATCAAACCGAAATCAATAGGCAATTAATCAAAACGGCGTTACCTTTTCGGTGTCGGTCTCTGTGCCAATTCCCGGCCCCGTTGCTGTATTTCCGCTTTGTTTGTCGTACTTATCCCGGCCCCAGTTGGTCGGGCAGTTTCCAGCGGTCACGGTCTGCGCCATACAGTGCCGGCGGTTTCCAGTGCAAGGCGCATAGGCCCGTAATCACCAGCTTGTCGATCAACGCTTGCGGCCGCGTATTGGGGAACATGGCCGCAGCCAAGTCCAGCGCCTCTAGTGCCGCATTGCCGGGCATGTAGTCGATTCGGGTTCGTTCGCTCTTTGCCATGTTGAAAAGCCCTCGTTTGTTTTGGCGCGATTGTTTTCAAGCCGGTCACCGGCCCGTTGCCGCGCGTGCTGTTTTCACCCACTGGTCAGCCGCTTGTTTTTGAAGCCGTGCTGGTGCGGTTGGTGCTGCAAAGTAGTCGCCCGTGGTGGGGTCAAACCTTGTCGGGTCTAGGTCTTGGTCACGTACCCGGGCAATTTCGCCACCGTCGTCAGCGCGGTCGTTCGCGGCCTTTCGCCTTGTTGTCACGGTTGCCGGCAAGGATGCAAGCTGTCAAAGGTTGAGCCGTACACAATGGTTTATCTAGATGGTGTCCGTTAGCCGGGGTAGAGCAGGGGGGTAAAACTGCCCTGATAGCCCCGCCTGCCGGGGTAGTGGCCAGCTTGCCTACCCCGCCAGCCGGGGTTATGTCAGTCCCTTCTACCCCGTGAGCCGGGCTAAGCCTCTCAATTTGGGGTGCTGCCGTTTGGCCGTGCCCGCGCCACTTGTCAAACAGTGCCGCTCTAGTCGGTGCTGGGGCTGGCAGTTGGAATGCTGCGTACATGCCGCGCCTGAAACCTTCGGCCGCACCCGCGTCATAGCCGGGCAACTTGTCCAGGCTGTACCAAGTCAACGCATACCAACTGGCCTTGTTGGGTCGGTGCCCTTGCACGGTCTGGTAAATCAGCTTGGCGTCCACCAGTTCGCGCCGCGCCCGCTCGATCACGTCTTTGCTGCGCCACTGGCGTGACCTGAGATAGTTTTCAGACAAAAGCAGCCGCCCGTTGTTGTTGCGAACATATTGCCGCGCCAGCTCAATCAGCAGCGCCACCGCTGGGTAACGCAGGCTTTGGTACGCCTGAGAATCGATCACGCACCATGGCAAGGCGCAGTAGCCCCCCGGTTCACGGCTTGTATCTACGCGGCTTTTTTGAGCCATGGTGACCCTCCCACCAGCGTCAGGTTTTCCAAGGCCTGCAAATTGGTTTTGATGTTCTGATACCCGTCATGGTGGTCGGTTGCGCCTTGGGTGCCTTGTGATGCCACCATCAGCCCCACAATCAGCAGCGCCTGTTGCGGGGTGTCGGCATGGGCACGCTGGCCAGATTCGATGCCGGCAAACTTGTTGAGCAATCGATTGACGTTCATGTGAACGAATCGCTCCTTGGGAGAACCTGCCGCTAGGACGTGCAAGGCATCACCCAATTGCTTTTGCAGGGGCAGGTATTCATTTTTGTGCATGTCAGCCGCTTGCCGGTACTCTGCAAAGGCGCGAATCAGCTTCACCTTGAGGTCGACCACCATGTCACTGTTGCGGGTCAAACTCAAAAGGAAGTAGGCGTGATCTTCAAGCAGCTCCGCATAGCGTTCTGATTGACCTGTCTTGCTGCCGGGCAAAGGTGCTTTTTTAAATCGCACCTTACCGAACTGCTCGAACCTGTCCAGGTACTTATCGATCAACGCCATGGCCGCGCGCCGCTGATTGCCGAAACCCTGCGCCAGTAGCCGCGAATCAATCCGCGCATCTGCCGTGGTGGTGATCAATGTGATATCTGACTCAGTTGCAGGGGCTGGCAATGCCTGAGTGCGAAAATCCACATCGGTGTCAGTGTGCAGGCCGTTGGCGTTGATAGCGCCAGCGGCTTTTTCTTGGGTGTGAGTGTGGGTCATGGCCAGCCCCTTACGCCATGGCCAGTTCGGTGCGCTTGGCGTGCAGCCGGTTCACCAGTTCCTTGATTTCAGTCTCTGACTTGCCCGCGATCCGCGCCGCATTGATGGCCTGCACTTCGTCGGATGGCCAGCCTACAGAGCGTTGACCAATCTGCACGGGCTTGGTGAAGGTGCCCGCCTTGATGGCGTTGTAAATGCTGGCGTGTGAGCGGTGCCCGGTTTCAGCCTTGACGGCTGGCATTCTGAAAATACTCATTGTTAACCCCTATCCGGCTTTGTATGCCGTTGTTGCGATGGGGTCAGTTTCGGATTTCAAGGCCGCATTGTCTTTACCCTAATGCCCAGCATTCCGGCCTGTTTGCCGGGCACTCCGGCCGATTTGCGAGCAGTCGGGGTATCCTTCAACCACACTTCACTGATTGTTTTTACTGTCACGCTGAGTGGCTCATCCTTTGAATCCAAGAACTCGTTCTTGACCCGCGCAGCGTAAATTCTCGAGAACTCTGCTTTATTCCCTGAATAGCTTTGTCGGTGCAGGGTCCACTCCTTGTAAACCCAGTCGCGCGCCTTGTTGATGGCACCGTGTCTTATCTTGGCTGCATTTACAGCCCTTTCACTGAATTGCCGCGATATCTCTTTCGCCAGAATTTCAGACTGCTGTTTGAGATTTGAACTTCTTATTGATCGCTCAAATTTGACATGCGTCGCGTGCGCCATTGCCTCAACTGCGTGAATTGTGGCGTGGCCGATAGCCTTGACCTGCGAGAGCGTCGGCTCTAGCCAATAGTGGTCAATTTTTTTTCGTGGATTTGAATGAACAGCTTCGCAAACCACCATCAACACTAGGACTGCAAAAAACTCATGTTCCTCAGGCTCGAACAGCCCAAAGTGAATCAGCTCACTCTCATCGAAAACGTCAAAACCTAGGCATTCTTGCAATACGGTCAGGTCGCTAAAGTCGTCGCGGCTAGGCAAACTAGGCCGATCGTCCCATTCACTTGACCAGTTTGTCAGTAAATCCCTTATCTCATCCTCAGAAGCACGTATTGCATAGCCCGCATGCCCTGCCTCCTCATGGCTTGGATTCTGCGGTAAATATCCCAACTCCCATCCACCATCCCTGTAAAGCGTTTGAACGCGACTCTCTGTTTCTTGCTCGACATACAGATCAATCCATTCCTCAATTGCAGTTTGAATTTCCGTTGCAGCACCTCTAATTTCAACTAGGTCTCGACGCTCCAGCATCCTCAACGCATTCATTCCGATGGAGTTAAACCGCTTGAAATAGTCATTGGCCGGCCATTCAAGAATAAGTCTCTTGTATGTATAGCTTGGATCCTCACTGATCTGCCCCCAAAACGGCCAACATGGCTCTGGACTCTCCGCGGGGTCAAAATTCTCATCTTCCATCTGCGTCCCCTGTCACGCCTGAAAAGAAAACCAGCGCCGCCGGGTCAGGGTGTCCCGGTTTTCACCATCGGGGATCAGCCGATAGCTAGGCGTGGCTTAAAACTGTCTATGCCGCCTTGAAGGCGATCACCTCGCCGCCCGTGGCCAGCTTGTCCAGGTAGTCGGCCCATGTTTGAATCATCTCAAACCGCTGGGCAATGTATTTGGTTCGGTTGTAACTGGTGCCGTTGGCGTCCCTCTTTGCGTGGGCCAGATTCGCTTCAATCATCTGCCAGTCCATGTTCAATTCATCCACCAGCATCGTGCGGGCACTGGCCCTGAAGCCGTGCCAGCTTTGCTCTTTGCCGAAACCCAGCGCATACAAGGCACTGCGCACCGAGTTGTCAGACACCGGCCGGTCATGGCTGCGCTCACCGGGGAACACGTAAACCCCGTGCCCGGTCAAGGGCTGGATGCTGCGCAATAGGGCCACGGCCTGCGTGGGCAATGGCACGGTGTGGGCTTCGCCTTGCTCCTTTTCCAGCTTGGTGCGCTTCATTTTCATGCTGGGGATCGTCCATACCGCCCCGTCCAAGTCCAGTTCGGCCCATTCCATCATGCGCAGGTTGCCGGGTCGTTGGTACAGGTAGGGGGTTAGCTGCAAGGCCGTGCGCACAATCGGCCCGCCTTTGTAGCCCTTGATGGCCCGCATCAGTCCCCCCATGCGCACCGGGTCAAGAATGGCCGCAAAGTTTTTGCCACGGTAGGGCGTCAATCTACCTTTCAGGCCTTCGGTGATGTTGCGTTGCTGGGCGTCGGAGGAGGGGAGCCAGTAGTCCCATACCTGCCGCGCCAGCATCAAAACCCGGTCTGCCGTCTCAACCGCGCCGCGTTCCTCTACTTTTTGCAGTGCTGCCAGCAACTCCATGGCGTGAATGTCGGCCATTGGGCGTTCACCGATCCATGGGAACAGGTCACGCTCCAATTGCCGCAGCGACCGTTCTGCATGGCTTGTCGCTCCATTGGGGGGCTTGTTTGCCGTACCACTCCAGCGCCACGGCTTTGAAGGTGTCACCGCCGGGTCGACTGGCTTTCAGCTTTTCAACCTTGCGCACTTGCACCGGGTCGTGTGCCGGTAGATTTTTGCAGCTTGGCCGCGTCACGGGCTTTTCTGGCGTTGGTCAGGCTTACATCGGGGTAGCTGCCAAGCGCCAATTGCTTTTCAACCCCCGCAATCCGGTATTTCAAAAACCACCGCTTTGAGCCGGTCGGGCTGACTTGCAGGTACATACCGCCTGAATCAGTAAACCGGGCCTGCTTGCGGTCAGGTGGGCAAACTGCGTTGCGGCATTGGGCATCAGTCAGCATGGGGGTACAACCTTGGGTGAGGGTGGGGGTTCAACAGAGGGAAACGGGGGTACAGAACCCGTTTATACCCCCATTTGCAGAATCTCCCCCCATTTGTACCCCCGCCTTGGGCTGGCAGTCAATGTATGCCTTTATAGGCTATTGCACTGTAAGTTGTTGATTTTGCAAAGAAAAAGGCCTCCGAGTATCGCTACTTGGAGGCCTTTGTCATGCGGTATGGTGGAGCTGGGGGGATTTGAACCCCCGTCCGCAAGCCTTGTTCGGGCAGATCTACATGTTTAGTGGTCTGATTTAAGTCTCGCCACCTGTATCGCGCAGCCACACGCTATACAGGACGCCAGCACCCTATTGTCTTGCCCCGAGTTAAGGTACCCAACTCAGAACCAGCCGATGTAATTATCTTTACAGCCGGGAGTCGTCAACTTGCGTTAAAAACCCCTTGCCCAGCCCATCGGCCTGCTGTTGTAAAGCTCACTGGCAATTAAGCAGCGAGTGCGAAACGTTCGTCGTTTGCAGTTAGTTTTTTTGAATCTGATTTACGAGCGCATTCAGCTCGACATGCACCACACCGCGTCCGAACCCACGTCGAAACCAGTGCAGCCCCATGGGTTCTATTTTAGGCCTACTTCAGTAATTGCAATAGGTCCATCGGTGAATTAATGACAGCGTGCGCTCCCCATTGGCTGGGATCGTTAGATTTTCCTAAATATCCATAGGTTGCAGCCACAGTTGACATGCCCGCTGCAAGCCCAGCAACAATGTCTCGCTCGTCGTCTCCAACATATAGACATTGCGCAGGATCCATCGCCATTCGGCGAGCTGCTTCCAGAAGCGGCTCTGGATGGGGTTTGGCGTAGGGTGTTGTGTCCCCGCTGATGATTGTTTTTGCGGTAGTGAACAATGGAATAGCCGCGGTCAGCGGTTCTGAGAATCGTGAGGATTTGTTGGTAACAACGCCCCATGACAATCCACGCGCCTGCAAGTTTGAAATGAGTTCAACTACCCCGTCAAAAGCGTAGGTCGATTGGGTCAAGCAGTTGGCATAATTTACAAAGAATTCTTCCCGAAGTGCAGGGAAGTCCAAATGATCCGGGCCAATTTCGAATGCAAGGCCAATCATTCCACGGGCACCCGCGCCAGCCATGGGGCGGTAGTGATCAAGTGGCATCGAGGAAAGGCCGCGATCCACGCGCATCTTGTCAACGGCCGATGCCAAGTCTGGTGCGCTGTCAATGAGGGTGCCATCCAAGTCAAATAGCACGGCTTTTACATTGTCAAATATGACAGGTGTTGCACTCATTTCGCCGCGTCCATCGGTTTTTGGGTTGCGATCAAATAATTGACACTTGTGTCGGCACTCAGCCAATAACGCTGGGTCACGGGGTTGTGTTCCATTCCCTTTGTGTCTCTTAGATCTAACCCGGCTGAGCGGCAGAAAGATGCAAGTTCGCTTGGGCGAATCATCTTGGCGTATTCGTGTGTGCCCTTGGGCAGCAGGTTCAAAATATATTCAGCTCCAATAACGGCGAACAAGAAGGACTTTGGACTTCGATTCAGTGTTGAGAAAAAGACCCATCCGCCAGGTTTTACCAACGCTGCGCAGGCATGAACAACCGAAGAGGGGTCTGGAACATGCTCCAGCATTTCCATGCACGTGACGACATCAAAGCTTGCCGGTTGCTGTTCGGCCAATGCCTCAACACTGATCTCTTGGTACTGAATAGCAGGGGTTTGTGATTCGAGTGCGTGCAATTGGGCAACTCTGAGTGCTTTCGCCGCGAGGTCAATTCCGGTCACATTGGCACCAGCATGAGCCATGGAGTCCGCCAAAATTCCGCCGCCACAGCCAACGTCAAGGACTACCTTTCCGTTCAGTTGCGTGGTCTGGCGAATCCAGTCGAGCCGCAAGGGGTTGATCTGATGCAGCGGCTTGAATTCACCGTCCTTATCCCACCAGCGATGGGCTAAATCAGAAAATTTAGCCAACTCGGCTGGATCAGCGTTCAATTTTGATGTCATGTTGTGATTATCCGAAAAACCTGTTGGTTAAGCAGAGGTTGGCAGTTCATATTCGGAGGCTGAAATAAAAAAAGCCCCGCAAATGCAGGGCTTTTTAACGGGCCTTCTTCAGGCCTGCACGCCAAAGCGCGAATGCTTAGTTGCGAGTACCGACAACTTCGATCTCAACGCGACGATTCTTGGCGCGGCCATCACGAGTCTTGTTGTCTGCAACTGGCTGAGCTTCGCCCTTGCCTTCTGTGTAAACGCGGTTCTTTTCGATGCCTTTGGACACCAAGTAAGCTTTGACGGCTTCAGAACGCTTGACAGACAACTTCTGGTTGTAAGCGTCAGAACCAACAGCGTCAGTGTGACCCACGGCGATGATGACTTCCAGGTTGATACCCTTGACCTTGCCGACCAAGTCGTCCAGCTTGGCTTTTCCTTCTGGCTTCAGGACTGCTTTGTCGAAGTCAAAAAATGCATCAGATGCGTAAGTGACTTTGGCAGCAGCGACTGGCATAGGTGCTGGAGCAGCGGCAGGAGCCGCAGCTGCTGGCGCTGGAGCGGCAGCTTTTGGAGCCATGGGTGCTGCAGCGGCT
Organism: uncultured beta proteobacterium; assembly: GCA_963781205.1. Taxonomy (GTDB): domain Bacteria; phylum Pseudomonadota; class Gammaproteobacteria; order Burkholderiales; family Burkholderiaceae_C; genus Rhodoferax. The sequence continues at coordinate 94,871 of CAWAFG010000043.1, forward strand.
GCAGGAGCAGCAACGATAGCACCGTCACAGCCGACAGCGGCAGTAGCTGGGGTCCAGTTGGCATCGCGCCAGCACAGACCGGAGCCGCTTGTCCAAGCGTCGCCAGTAGCGTTGCGCCAGTTGTCGACGGATTGAGCGCCAGCGGTAGTTGCAAGTGCTGCGGTAGCAATCACCATTGCCAATTTGTTTAATTTCTTCATGGTTCTCCTTTAGGGGAAAAAAAGCCGCAGCAGCGCTGCGAATAACTTATGGGGCGCCCACAATAAAACATTGTGAGCGCTTAACTTATTGTGCCACAGCCGTATTTCCCCCATCTTTTCTAAACGTGATGAGTCAACATTCAATTGAAATGAAAGGAATAAAACAAAACACCGTTGCATCGGTGCAACAGGTTGGCCCTTTAGAATGTACCGTTGCTTTTGACATCGTTAGACCAGATCGCCCATGACACAGTTCGCCAAAGAAACCTTGCCCATCAGTCTAGAAGAGGAAATGCGGCGCAGCTATCTTGATTACGCCATGAGTGTGATTGTGGGGCGCGCACTGCCGGATGCCCGTGATGGTCTGAAGCCCGTTCATCGGCGGGTGTTGTTCGCGATGCACGAGTTGAACAATGATTGGAATCGGCCCTACAAGAAGTCTGCTCGTATTGTTGGTGACGTCATTGGTAAGTATCACCCGCACGGCGATCAGTCAGTTTATGACACCATCGTTCGAATGGCCCAGGACTTCTCCATGCGGCATATGCTGGTGGACGGCCAGGGCAATTTCGGATCTGTTGATGGGGACAATGCCGCGGCCATGCGGTACACCGAAATTCGGTTGGCAAAAATTGCTCACGAATTGCTGGCTGACTTGGACAAAGAGACGGTTGACTTCGGACCCAACTACGATGGTTCGGAAAAAGAACCATTGGTGATGCCTGCGCGGCTGCCTAACTTGCTGATCAATGGATCGGGCGGTATTGCGGTTGGTATGGCCACCAATATTCCCCCCCATAACTTGAATGAGGTGGTGGACGCGTGTCTTCACTTGCTTCGCAATCCGGAAGCAACTATCGATGACTTGATGGAAATCGTGCCAGCGCCTGACTTTCCGACGGCCGGCGTGATTTATGGCATCAGTGGTGTGAAGGATGGCTACCGCACAGGGCGGGGCAAAGTCGTTATGCGGGCCAAGTGCCACTTTGAGGACATTGATCGCGGCCAGAGGCAGGCGATCATCGTGGACGAGTTGCCTTACCAGGTCAACAAAAAGACCCTGCAAGAGCGGATGGCTGAGCTGGTGCACGAAAAGAAAATCGAAGGTATCAGCCACATTCAAGACGAATCTGACAAATCGGGCATGCGCCTTGTCATTGAGTTGAAACGTGGTGAAGTCCCTGAGGTTGTATTGAACAACCTGTACAAACAGACTCAGTTGCAAGACACCTTTGGGATGAACATGGTCGCGTTGATCAATGGCCAACCCAAGCTGTGCAACTTGAAAGATCTGGTTGAGGTCTTCTTGCAGCACCGACGCGAAGTGGTCACGAGACGGACTGTTTTCAACCTGCGCAAAGCTCGCGAGCGTGGTCACGTTTTAGAAGGTCTCGCGGTTGCGTTGGCCAACATCGATGACTTCATTGCCATCATTCGCAACGCTCCTACCCCGCCGGTGGCCAAAGTGGAGCTGATGAGCAAGCCTTGGGACAGCAAGTTGGTACGTGAGATGCTGACGCGCACTCGCGCTGACGGTGGCATGGTGAATGCGGATGACTACCGCCCCGACGGGCTTGAGAAGTCGTTTGGCATGGGGGCTGACGGCCTGTACCGCTTGTCTGATACCCAAGCCCAGGAAATTTTGCAGATGCGCTTGCAGCGTCTGACCGGCCTTGAGCAAGACAAAATCGTTACCGAATACAAGCAAGTCATGGATGAAATCGAGGATCTGCTCGACATCTTGGCCACACCCGAGCGCGTTTCTACCATCATTGGTGAAGAGCTGACCGTCATTCGCACTGAGTTTGGCCAAACCAAACTGGGTGCTCGACGCAGTTTGGTGGAGCACAGCTCATTTGATTTGAGCACTGAGGACCTGATTACGCCGACCGATATGGTAGTGACGCTCTCTCACAGTGGCTATATCAAGAGCCAACCTTTGAGTGAATACCGGTCGCAAAAACGGGGTGGACGCGGCAAGCAGGCGACAGCCACCAAAGAAGATGATTGGGTGGATCAGCTTTTCATTGCGAACACGCACGATTACATTCTGTGTTTTAGCAATCGCGGGCGACTTTACTGGCTCAAGGTGTGGGAAGTTCCACAAGGTTCACGCGGGTCGCGCGGCCGGCCCATCGTCAATATGTTTCCCTTGCAAGAGGGCGAGAAGATCAATGTGGTCTTGCCATTGACGGGTGATAAGCGGACCTTCCCGGCGGATCAGTTTGTCTTCATGGGAACGTCTATGGGGACCGTTAAGAAAACCCCTTTGAACGACTTTAGCAATCCGCGCAAGGTCGGCATCATTGCCGTCAATCTGGATGAAGGCGACTACCTGATTGGCGCGGCCATCACGGACGGCAAGCATGATGTGATGCTGTTCTCTGACGGCGGAAAAGCCGTTCGCTTTAACGAGGACGAGGTCACCGCCCACGGTCGCCAGTCTCGCGGCGTCAAAGGCATGAACCTCGAAGAAGGCCAGAGCGTCATCGCGATGCTGGTGGCCGAAGACGAGGCTCAAAGCGTCTTGACGGCGACTGAAAATGGCTACGGCAAACGCACCAACATCACCGAATACACCCGCCACGGACGTGGCACCAAGGGGATGATCGCCATTCAGCAAAGTGAGCGCAATGGCAAAGTTGTTGCCGCCACTTTGGTGCATGCGGACGATGAGATCATGTTGATCACAGATAAGGGCGTGCTGGTGCGTACGCGGGTCAGTGAGATTCGCGAGTTGGGCCGTGCCACACAAGGCGTGACTTTGATCGGTCTTGATGAAGGCTCCAAGCTCAGCGGTTTGCAGCGCATCGTGGAAAACGACGCCAATCCGGTCGTCGAGGAGAGTGCTTCTGAAGGAGACGCTCCTGTCGATGGAGCGGATAGCGACGTTTAATTGCTATTTTTTCGATAGCGTCTTGCGCAGGTGGCGTGAGGGCTAGACCTTGTTTTTACTTAAATTCAGATGACTAGACCTTTTAACTTCTCCGCCGGCCCTGCTGTGATGCCCGAAGAGGTGTTGCGCCAAGCCGCCGAAGAAATGCTCGACTGGCACGGCAGCGGCATGAGCGTGATGGAGATGAGCCACCGTGGCAAAGAGTTCGTCTCAATTTACGAGCAAGCCGAGGCTGATTTACGGGAGTTGCTGGCCGTTCCACCGCAATTCAAAATCCTGTTCATGCAGGGGGGCGGGCTGGCTGAAAATGCCATCGTGCCAATGAATCTTTCGCGCGGCGGCGCGATCGATTTGGTCCTGACCGGCAGTTGGAGCCAAAAATCACTCAAGGAAGCGGGGAAATATTGCTCCGTCCATTTGGCCGCCAGTAATGCGTCGACGGCGCATACCAGTTTGCCTGATCCCGGGTCATGGCAGTTGAATGCCGACGCTGCCTATGTGCACATCTGCACCAATGAAACCATTGATGGCGTGGAGTTTCACACACTGCCTGATTTGAAGGCGCTGGGCAGTAATGCCCCTCTGGTCATCGATTTCTCATCCCATGTCGCCTCGCGGCCCGTGGACTGGTCCCGAGTCGGACTCGCATTTGGTGGCGCCCAAAAGAATCTGGGTCCGGCCGGGCTAACGCTGGTGGTTGTGCGGGAGGATTTGCTGGGTCATGCGATGTCGGCCTGCCCCAGTGCCTTCAACTACCAAATGGTGGCGGACAACCAGTCCATGTTCAATACGCCACCGACCTACGGGATCTACATGGCTGGATTGGTATTCCAATGGCTCAAACGCCAGGGGGGTATCCCCGCCATGGAGGCGCGCAATATCGCCAAGGCGCAATTGTTGTACAGCGCGATTGATGGCTCACAGTTTTATGTCAATAAGGTCCATCCAGATTGCCGGTCACGCATGAATATTCCCTTTTACTTGCGTGACGAAGGCCTGAATGATGCCTTTCTTTCGGGCGCCCGTGACCGAGGGTTGCTGCAGCTGAAAGGGCACAAATCGGTCGGTGGCATGCGTGCCAGCCTGTACAACGCGATGCCGATGGAAGGCGTTCAGGCGCTGGTCGACTATCTTCGGGAATTTGAGAAAAAGAGCGCTTGAAGCATGACCAACTTACCATCCAACTTACCTGATTTGGCGGACCTGCGCGTTCAAATTGACGGCATTGACCGACAACTGCTTTCGCTTCTCAATGAACGGGCTTTAGTGGCGGAGCAGGTGGGCGAAGTCAAAAAGCGGGAGGGCACTGCTTTTTTCCGCCCTGACCGGGTGGCGCAAGTCATCGACAAAATACAGACCGCCAACCCCGGACCCCTGAAGAACTCCCATGTGACCGCGATTTGGCGCGAGATCATGTCGGCCTGTTTGGCGCTGGAGGCGCCCCAGCGTGTCGCAGTGCTCGGCCCTGCGGGAACATTTTGTGAGCAAGCGGCTGTCGAGTACTTTGGTGGCGCGGCCGACCTGATTTACTGCGCCAATTTCGATGAGGTCTTTCACGCAACAGCAGCGGGCAGTGCTCAGTACGGTGTTGTGGGCGTTGAAAACTCGACTGAAGGAGTCGTCACTCGCTCGTTGGATCTTTTTTTGCACACCCCCACCCACGTGGTGGGCGAGGTGAGTTTGCTGGTGCGACACAACCTCTTGCGCCTCAGTAATTCGCTGGACGGTATTGAGGTCGTCATGGCGCACCCTCAGGCGCTGGCTCAATGCCAGGCTTGGCTTTCCAAGCACTTGCCCCATGCGGAGCGCCGTCCCGTGTCCAGCAATGCGGAAGGGGCCAAGTTGGCAACGACCAACCCGGCTTGGGCGGCGTTGGCCAGTGACCGGGCCGCCACGCAGTTCGGATTGCATATTGCCTCGCATGCCATTCAGGACGATGCCTACAACCGCACGCGGTTTGCCATCATTTGTTTGCCGCAAACACTGGGAACCCCACCGCCGTCAGAGAATGACTGCACCAGCCTGATCGTGTCCGTGCCGAATCAGCCCGGCGCCGTGCACGACTTGTTGGTTCCGTTGAAGACCAACGGGGTGTCGATGACCCGGTTTGAGTCACGCCCTGCACGCACGGGCCAGTGGGAGTATTACTTCTACATCGATATTCAGGGGCACCCTTCGCAACCCCATGTTGCCAAGGCGCTCAAAGAGCTGCGCAGCCTGTGCGCTTTTTATAAATTATTGGGTACCTACCCAGTTGTTAATTGATGCCGACCCCCAAAAGGAAACCGAATGTTTGAACAACTCGGGCTGATCGGATGCGGGCTGATGGGCGGCTCATTTGCGCTGGCCCTCAAGCGTGCCGGTCTCGTGAAACGGGTGGTGGGTTACAGCAAATCACCGTCCACCACCGTTCGCGCGCGACAACTGGGCGTCATCGACATTGAAGCGCCGTCCGCTTTGCTGGCTGTCTCGGGCGCAGACATCGTGCTGATCGCCGTGCCTGTTGCGGCGACGGAGGCCACGTTCAAGGCCATCAAGCATCTGGTTACTCCACAAATGTTGGTCATGGATGTGGGTTCTACCAAGCGGGATGTCATCGACGCAGGCCGTCGCGCGCTGCGTGAGCAAGTGGGATCGTTTGTCCCTGCGCACCCGATTGCGGGCCGTGAGGTTGCTGGCGTTGAACATGCTGACGCTGATCTTTACGTGGGCAAGCAAGTTATTTTGACCCCCATCGAGCGGACTTTGACGGTCCAGCTTCAAAAGGCGGTGGATGTCTGGTCGGCTTTGGGTTGCCGTGTCCTCAAAATGTCACCAGAAGCCCACGACGCGGCTTTTGCTGCCGTCAGTCATTTGCCCCACCTGTTGGCGTTTGCCTTGATGAACGCCATCTCGGGCCAGTCGCACGGCAAAGATTACCTGTCATTGGCGGGCCCGGGATTCAGAGATTTCACGCGTATTGCGGCGGGCGAACCGAAAGTTTGGCGCGACATCATGTTGTCGAACCGCGAAGAACTGCTGGCTCAGTCCAAAATATTTCAAACGAATCTCAAGGCGCTAGAGCTGATGATCACCAGTGGAAATGGTGACGCCCTTGAGGGCTTGATCGAACAGGCCAGTCAGACCCGTGCCAATTGGCGCATGTCCCAGAATCAAAAATAATGTTTTCTACGCCATTTCTCGACATTCCGGCACTTGATGGAGCTCATGGCACATTGGTTTTGCCTGGCTCCAAAAGTATTTCAAATCGCCTCCTTCTGCTGGCTGCTTTGGCTGAGGGCACGACCACGCTGCACGACTTGCTCGATTCGGACGATACGCGCGTGATGTTGAATGCGTTGGCGTCTTTGGGTTGCGTGGTGCGTCAGCAGGGTTCGACGGTTGAAATTGACGGAATGGCTGGACAGCTGCGCTGTAGGGATGCCGATTTGTTCATGGGCAATGCGGGCACAGCCATTCGTCCACTCACGGCGGCATTGTCAGTATTGGGCGGCAATTTCAAGTTGCACGGTGTGCCCCGTATGCACGAGCGCCCCATTGGCGACTTGGTGGATGCGCTGCGTCAGTTGGGCTGTCAAATTGACTACCAAGGCCAAGTCGGGTATCCACCGCTGTTGATCGGCAAACCCACATTGGCCTTAGAGGCGCCCATTCGCGTGCGCGGTGACGTGTCCAGTCAATTTTTGACGGCGCTCTTGATGGCATTGCCGTTGGTAGCCGAGAAAGACATCGTGATTGAGGTCGTGGGTGAGCTGATTTCACGCCCCTACATTGAAATCACCTTGAATCTTCTGGCGCGTTTTGGCGTCCGGATCGCGCGGGATGGCTGGCAACGCTTCACTATTCCCGCGGGGTGCACGCTTCGTTCGCCGGGAACGCTTTATGTGGAAGCGGATGCATCCTCTGCTAGTTATTTCATAGCGCTTGGCGCAATCGCATCAAGCCCGAATGGGCGAAATGGCGTTCGAATCGAAGGCGTGGGCTTGGATTCAATTCAGGGCGACATTCGCTTTATTGATGCGGCCAGGTTGATGGGCGCTGAGATTTTGGGTGGTCCCAACTGGCTCGAAATTACCCGTGGCGCATGGCCGTTGAAGGCCATCGACCTCGATTGCAATCACATCCCGGACGCCGCGATGACGCTCGCTGTGATGGCTTTGTATGCCGATGGAACGACCACCTTGCGCAATATTGCCAGCTGGCGAGTCAAGGAAACCGACCGGATTGCCGCCATGGCAACCGAGTTGCGCAAGTTGGGCGCTACGGTGGAAGAGGGCGCTGATTTCATCCGGGTAACGCCGCCAGCCAGTGCGGCTGACTGGAAGGCCGCCAGCATTCACACCTATGACGACCATCGTGTGGCCATGTGCTTTTCGCTGGCCGCATTCAATCCGGGTCGATTGCCTGTTCGAATTGAAGATCCAAAGTGTGTGGCAAAGACGTACCCTGATTATTTTGAGGCGCTGTTTTCACTGAGTCAAAATGCCGCCGTTACTGTGCCGGTCATCTGTGTGGACGGCCCGACCGCGTCTGGCAAAGGCACATTGGCTGCCGTGCTGGCCAAAGAACTCGGTTACCACTTTTTGGATTCTGGTTCTCTGTACCGTGTCACGGCATTGGCCGCATTGCAGAAAGGGCTCGCGCTGGACGCCGCCGCTGAGGACGCCATTGTGGAGTTGCTCAAATCGCTGGATATTCAATTCATAGATGGGCGAGTTTGGGTTGACGGTGTGGATGTGAGTGATGCCATTCGGACCGAGGAGGCCGGCATGAATGCCTCCAAAGTCTCTGTCTTTCCCAGAGTTCGTCACGCCTTGATCGACCTGCAGCACCGCTTTCGACGCTTGCCCGGCCTGGTGGCTGACGGGCGAGACATGGGAACCATCATCTTTCCGGATGCCTCATTGAAGGTTTTCCTGACCGCAAGTGCCGAACGGCGCGCGGAGCGGCGCTATAAGCAGTTGATTTCAAAGGGTAATTCAGCTACACTTGCTGACCTTCGGGCTGACTTGGAGGCGCGCGACACACGGGATTCATCCCGGGCCATCGCCCCTCTCAAGCCCGCACAAGATGCCAAGCTACTAGATAACTCGGATTTAACGGTTGAAAAATCGCTTGAGCTCGTGTTGAGTTGGTGGCAGGGCCAGCAGCCGTTCAAATCAGTTTGAATGACTAAACGCAGAAATTAAGCCTTCTGTATCGACCCACTCAAGTCCTCCCGCACAGCCCATGTGCATTGCTTGCGTGGTTCTTTTAACTAACCCCGCGGATTTATATCCGCACGAGAAAAATGTCCGAATCATTTGCAGCCCTATTTGAAGAGTCCCTAACGCGCACAGAAATGCGTCCGGGCGAAGTTATCACTGCTGAAGTGGTACGTATCGAGCACAGTTTTGTGGTGGTCAATGCTGGCCTGAAATCTGAAGCCTACGTGCCGCTTGAAGAGTTCAAGAGTGACAAGGGCGAGATCGAAGTTCAAGTTGGTGACTTTGTTTCGGTGGCCATTGGTTCCATCGAAAACGGCTACGGCGACACCATTTTGTCCCGCGACACCGCCAAGCGTCTGGCTTCGTGGATGAGCTTGGAAAAAGCCCTGGAAACCGGCGAATTTGTGACTGGTACCACCAGCGGCAAAGTCAAAGGTGGCCTGACCGTTCTGGTCAATGGCATCCGCGCCTTCTTGCCCGGTTCATTGGTGGACACACGTCCTACCAAGGACCTCTCTCCGTACGAGAACAAGACCCTGGAATTCAAGGTTATCAAGCTTGATCGCAAGCGCAACAACGTGGTGTTGTCACGTCGCGCTGTGGTGGAAGCCAGCATGGGCGAAGAGCGCGCCAAGCTGATGCAAACCCTGAAAGAAGGCTCCGTGGTTCAAGGTGTTGTCAAGAACATCACCGAATACGGCGCATTCGTGGACTTGGGCGGTATCGACGGTCTGTTGCACATCACTGACATGGCTTGGCGTCGTGTCCGTCACCCATCTGAAGTGGTGACTGCTGGCCAGGAAATCACCGCCAAGATCCTGAAGTTTGACACCGAGAAAAACCGCGTGTCTCTGGGTCTGAAGCAAATGGGTGATGATCCTTGGATGGGCGTGAACCGCCGCTACCCACAGGGCACCCGCATGTTTGGCAAGATCACCAACATCGCTGACTACGGCGCATTTGTTGAGCTCGAGCCAGGAATCGAAGGTTTGGTGCACGTGTCCGAGATGGACTGGACCAACAAGAACGTTGCTCCTTCGAAGATCGTTGCTTTGGGTGACGAAGTCGAAGTCATGGTTTTGGAAATCGACGAAGACAAGCGTCGCATCTCCTTGGGCATGAAGCAGTGCAAGGCCAACCCATGGCAAGAGTTCGCTCAGAACACCAAGCGCGGCGACCGCGTGAAGGGCCCAATCAAGTCGATCACCGACTTCGGCGTGTTCGTTGGTCTGGCTGCCGGCATCGACGGCTTGGTTCACTTGTCTGATTTGTCATGGAACGAGGCTGGTGAAGCCGCTGTCCGTGAGTACAAAAAAGGCCAGGAAGTGGAAGCTCTGGTGTTGGCTGTGGACGTGGACCGCGAGCGCATCTCCTTGGGTATCAAGCAGTTGGACTCCGACCCATTCACCACCTTTGCCACGATCAATGACAAAGGTCAGGTTGTGACTGGTAAAGTCAAAACTGTGGATGCCAAAGGCGCTGAGATTGATCTGGGCGACGACATCATCGGTTACCTGCGCGCCAGCGAAATCTCCCGCGATCGCGTGGAAGATGCCCGTAACGTGCTCAAAGAAGGTGACGAAGTCACGGCTGTGGTTGTCAATGTGGATCGCAAGACCCGCAACATCCAGTTGTCGATCAAGGCCAAGGACGCCGCTGACCAAAACGAAGCGATGTCTACTTTGAGCCAGCAGTCTGCCCGCGAAAACGCAGGCACCACCAGCTTGGGCGCATTGTTGCGCGCTAAACTGGACAACAACGAGAAGTAATCACTTCGTTGTCGTGCCAGGCTTGATCTGGCATTGAGACACTGCGCCGATCGCGAAAGCGCTCGGCGCAGTTTTATTTCTGAACCGCTATTTTGTCGACGAAACTAACCAATGACGCGTTCTGATCTTGTTGAAGAGTTGGCTGCCCGTTTTAGCCAATTGACACACCGCGACGCGGAATTTGCTGTCAAGGCGATTCTGGACGCCATGAATGATGCGCTGGTTCGTGGAAACCGAATTGAGATTCGGGGTTTTGGAAGTTTTTCCATCAGTCATCGCCCACCACGGATGGGGCGAAACCCTCGAAATGGTGAAAGCGTGGCCATTCCTGAAAAACGGGTTCCTCACTTCAAGCCGGGCAAGGCCTTGCGTGAAGCGGTTGATCAGCGAACGGCTCAGCTAGAACAAGACAAGCAGGATTGATTCGGTCATTTCAATTGGCGTCGTGCGACCGGCCGTTAGAATTACGCTTCACTGGGAAGATCAATGAACAAGCTCATATGGCTGCTTAAGTGGATACTTAAGGCGGCCATTTTTTTTACCCTCTTCGCCTTTGCGTTGAACAATCAGCAAGAGGTCACCGTGCACTTCTTTTTTGGCACGCGCTGGCACGCACCCCAGGTCTTGGTGGTGTTGATCGTTTTTGCCATCGGCGTCGCCGTTGGTGCTCTGGGCATGGTGCCCAGATGGTGGCGAAACAGCAGGGCCGAGGCGCGTGCTGTGGCCCCTCAAAAAGAGGCTGAACCGCTCAATACTTCACAGACCGCTACTTTCCCGGCCATCCATGAGCTTTGATTTGAGTTGGATACTTTTGGGGCTTCCGTTTGCCTTCGCCCTGGGTTGGGTTGCCTCACGCATGGACATACGCCAACTGCGCTTTGAGAATCAGCAGGCGCCCAAAGCTTACTTCAAGGGGTTGAATTTTCTGCTCAACGAACAGCAAGATGAAGCCATTGATGCGTTTATTGAAGCCGTTCAAAACGATCCGGATACATCTGAGCTGCATTTTGCCCTCGGTAATTTATTTCGCAGGCGCGGTGAATATGAACGCGCCGTTCGGGTCCATGAGCACCTTCTGTCCAGGGGTGATCTCAGTTTGACCGACCGCCAAAGGGCCCAGCACGCCCTTGCGTTGGATTATTTAAAAGCGGGGTTGCTGGACCGGGCTGAGGCTGCCCTGCTCAAGCTGGAGGGGACTCCTTTTGAGGCGCAAGCGCGTCTTTCTTTGTTGGCCAGCTATGAGCGAAGCCGTGATTGGCCCCAAGCGGCATTGATCGCGCAAAAGCTGGAGACTGCCAAGCAGGGTAATTTTCAAGGTCGTTTGGCGCACTATTTGTGTGAGAAAGCTGCAACCTGTCTGGCTGCGCAGCAACCTGCCGATGCATTGGCAGCGTTGAATGAAGCCATTGCCACAGCGCCAGAGGCGGCTCGCCCTCGTTTGGATCTCGCCCGTTTGCTCAACAATCAAGGAAACGCGCAGGCCGCTTACGCCACACTCGCGGCCGCTCTCGATGCGTCTCCTGCCGCTACGCCTTTGATTGCCAGTCCATTGGCTGAGTACGCGCTGAGCGCTGGGCAAGCGGGTGACGCGCTGCAACTATTGATCTCGAATTACGAGGTGGCGCCGTCGCTGGACGTGTTGGATGCGATTGTGTTGCTCCAAGCGTCTTCGCCGTCGGCCTCCCCGACGCCGCGTGATTGGTATGTTCGGCATCTGGAGCGCGAACCTTCGCTGGTTGCCGCTGCCAAGTGGATCGCGGGGGAGAAGCTGGAGCATGAGCAGTTTCACCCGCAGGTCCAACGGGCCTTGGACAATGCTGTCAAACCCCTGACCCGCTACCGTTGCGCGGCGTGTGGCTTTGAAGCCAAGCAGCATTTTTGGCAATGTCCTGGTTGCCAGACTTGGGACAGTTACCCCGCTCGGCGGGTCGAAGAGTTATGACTGAGACATCTGAATTCATGAACATTACCCCAGAGAAACTCAACAGTTCACGCGTCCTCGTGGTGGGTGACGTGATGCTTGACCGTTATTGGTATGGTGCGGTGGACCGGATTTCGCCCGAAGCGCCGGTGCCTGTGGTCCGAGTGACCCATGAGGAAGAGCGCAATGGTGGAGCAGCCAACGTGGCTTACAACGTGGTGACCTTGGGTGCCCAGGCCTCTTTGCTCACAGTGGTGGGAGACGACGAGGCCAGCCATAAATTGGAAGCGCTGGTTGCTGGCACCGGAATTAAGACATTCTTTGGTCGAGATCCAGAGTTGAAGACGACCGTCAAACTGCGAGTGATTGGTCGCCAGCAACAGCTGTTGCGAATGGATTTCGAAAATACGCCAAAGACCGAAGTATTGGCGTCCCAGACTGCCCGGTTTTCAGCTTTGTTGCCCGAGCATGACGCGATTTTATTTTCTGATTACGGCAAAGGCGGCTTGGCGCATGTCAGCGACATGATTGCCGGCGCGCGCGCTGCAAACAAGGCCATCCTGATTGACCCCAAAGGATCTAACTTTTCACGCTACAAGAACGCCAGTGTGATCACCCCGAACCGGGCTGAGTTGCAGCTTGTGATTGGCGCGTGGGCGGGCGAAGAAGAGCTGCAGGTCAAAGCTCAAAATTTGCGCGAGCAACTGGGCTTGGATGCGTTGCTTCTCACGCGCAGCGAGGAGGGCATGACCTTGTTTGATGAGCATGGGCAATTGACCGTCAGTGCTCACGCACTGGAGGTTTTTGATGTGACAGGCGCGGGCGATACGGTGATTGCCACTCTGGCTGCCCTGGTGGGTGCAGGCATGAGCATGCGACAAGCGTTGCCATGGGCGAACAAGGCTGGCGGTATTGTGGTGGGCAAGTTTGGAACGGCCACCGTTTCTTATGAGGAGTTGTTTGCATGACCCGAATCGTTGTAACTGGCGCTGCTGGCTTTATTGGCAGCAACATCATCAAAGGGCTGAATGCCCGCGGCCTGGACGACATCATTGCAGTCGATGATTTGACGCAAGGCGACAAGTTTCTCAATCTTGCGGACGTCAAGATTTCTGACTATGTTGACGCGAGTGTTTTTTACGAGCAGTTTGCCCAAGGTGGCTATGGCCAGATCGAGGCCGTCTTCCATGAAGGCGCCTGCAGCGACACCATGGAGACCAATGGCAAATACATGATGGACAACAACTACACCCTGTCGTGTAGCTTGTTCCAGTCGTGCCAGAAGCGAGGTGCTCGACTGCTGTATGCATCCAGTGCTGCCACCTATGGTGGTTCAGAGACTTTCCGGGAAGATCCACAATTTGAGCGGCCCCTCAATGTCTATGGCTACTCTAAACTTTTGTTTGACCAGCGCATGCGTCGAGACTGTGGCGTCAACTTTCAACGCGCCCACTCCGGAAAATTGGGGCAAGTGGTTGGCTTCAGGTATTTCAACGTCTACGGGCCTCGTGAGCAGCACAAAGGGCGCATGGCCAGCGTTGCGTTTCATCAATTCAACCAGTTTGCCAAAGATGGCAAGGTCAAGCTGTTTGGTAGCTACGGGGGTTATGCGCCAGGTGGACAAATGCGTGACTTTGTATTCATCGACGATGTTGTTGCCGTGAATCTCTGGTTTTTTGACCACCCCGGACAATCGGGCATCTTTAATCTGGGAACCGGCAAGGCGCAGCCCTTTAATGACGTAGCCACATCCGTTGTGAACGCGATGCGCGAACTTCAAGGGGACGCCGCTTTGTCACAGGATGCGATCGTTGAAGCCGGGCTGATTGAGTACATTGACTTCCCCGAGGCCCTGCGTGGCAAATACCAGTGTTACACGCAGGCTGACATCAGCGCCTTGCGCGCTGTTGGCTGCGATCACGTTTTTTCGGATGTGCAAACAGGTGTGCGCAAATACGTTGGAGAGATGGCTGGCCGCGGTTGATCCCGGTGACAAAGTTCACAAAAACAGGCCCAACGCGTGTCGGGTAGCCCGCCAATTTGAGATGAAACCCGTTACATTGAGTCGCCATCCAGAATTCTTTGTGATGGTTTTTATCAATCATCGGAGCTCGTTCATGTTCAAGAAAATCGCAACGTTTATCACACTGCTTTCAGCAGTTGCATGTTTTGCCGCGGTCGATGTCAACAAAGCGGGCGCTGCGGACCTGGACAGCATCAAGGGTATTGGTCCTGCCATGTCTGGCAAGATTTTGGCAGAGAGAAAAAAGGGTGAATTCAAGGACTGGCCCGACCTGGTCGATCGTGTCAGCGGTGTCGGCAACGCCAACGCCGCCAAATTTTCGAAAGAAGGTTTGACTGTGAATGGGAGCGCTTTTAAAGCAGGGACAGCCAAAGCCACCAAGGCTCCCGCTCCTGCCGCTGCCAAATAAGCATTTGCTGCAATTCAACGCCCGCTTCGGCGGGCGTTTTTATTGGGTGTTCAGTAGAGACTGACCAAGCCCGTCGCTTTGCACTGGTACATGGCTTGATCGGCCACGGCTAGCAAGGCGTTGATCTCCAAGCCGTCATTGGGGTACACCGCTATTCCCAGGCTGGCCCCAATTCCAATAATCTTGCCACTGGGCAAGCTGATGGGCTCGAAGAGCACCTCGATCAGTTTTTTTCCAAGCTTCTCGAATTCATCTGAGTCAACCATGGACTCAATGATGAGCACAAACTCATCGCCTCCCAGGCGGGCGACCGTGTCCGACGCCCTCAAGGCGCCCAGAATTCTGTTGGCCGTTGTCACCAGCACAAAGTCACCGATCTCATGGCCATACTTGTCGTTGACCGCCTTGAATCCATTCAAGTCGATCATCAACACCGCGAACGGGGTGTCGCTCCGCTTGGATCGTTCAATGGCAGACTGAAAGCGGTCACGAAGTAGAACGCGGTTGGGGAGGTTGGTCAGTTCGTCGAAGTGGGCTTGCTTTTCCAGCACGCGTTCACGGGCGCGCAACGCGGCGATCTCTTGCTGCAGCGCTTGCAATTGTTGGTCTGCGTCCGCCAGGCTCGACAGAGGGCTCTGAACTTGAACCATGTTGGAGGCACGCCACTCGGTTTCCCTGGACCACGCCAAGGCACGATCTCGCTGCGCTTCGGTTTTTTGCAACCTGACAATGAGCCATGCAATGGACCCGGCGACGATCATCAGGCCGGACAAAAGAAAGGCCGATCCAAATTCTCGCGTGATCCAGGCGTAGGCCACAACCCCAGCCAGAAGGATTGAGATGATCAAGGGCCATACCAGCCGTTGGCGTGTTTTGGGCCTTGGCTTGGCCTTCAGTGGGCGTTCCAAACCGTTCACTCCGTCAATCGGGCAGATGTCCAAATGTTCGCTCGTTTGGAGCGAATTGAATCAAAATTAAGCTGATTTTTGACATGAGAGAGTGTGGGCTAATCCTAGGGAAAAGCCTATCCCCCAAATGGGGGACTTCAGCAAATAGCCTGGCGTCAGCTCAAACCGGTGGCTGGATTGGTTTTTAGTGCGTTACAAACTCGTAGGTCACGCTTTCGCTCTCAACCATGTCCAAAATGTCGTTCAGTGTGTCGTCGCTATCGGTGCTTGACCAGGTTTCTTCAGGATCGCTGGCAAACAAGGGCTCAATGGCGATGTCCATGAACTGGTTGTCTGGCAATTTCAAAACTTGGGTGCCTTCTGAGGTGGTGCTCAGCTCCCAGTCATCGGGAACCGACATTTCAAGCGAGATGGTGATGTTGAGTTTTTTCATGGTGATCCTAAATTTGTGAAGGGAGGAGGGTAACCCAAGCCCGGCTCGTTCAACCGGCGCAGGGTCGCCCTCACAGCCTGGATCACAGATTTTTGGGCGCTTTGTCTTTGATCTTGGGCCAGCTGTCATTCGCCTTGCTCAAATGGCCGGGTACATCCGTCAGCCACTTTGTTTGGATGTCTTTGTTCAGGTTGCAGGTAGAGCTTGTCGTTCTCAATGCGCCAAGCTTGTGGATCACCGTCGAACTTCTGGTCCAGAGCGACGCCCATGGCGCAGAAACCACCAAACTGCGGGGCATAGCGCTCGGGGTTGCCTTTAAAAGCGTCGCGATGGACTTCGTTGGCGAACCAGTAGGTGGCGCCTTGGTGCGTCGCCGCGAATTGGGCTTTGCCCTCAGTCGGTGCGGCCAGTGTGAATAAGCAACGACATCGTAGCCTTTGACGGCCAGGTTCTTGGCGTCCACATTCAAGGCGCTGGGTGACGCTTTGTCAAAGGCGTGCACGGTGGCTGGCAGCACGGCTGGCCAGGGTGGACAGCGACACCAAGGTGGCGAGCATGGTTCTGCGGGCGATGGGTTTTTTCATGAGGTCTTTCCTATTGAAATCGTGAGTGGCGTCGCCACTCGTTGAGAGGGGCGTCCTTACAGGGCAACGACGGGAAGTCCACCTCGCGGCAGACGCCAAATGGTTGGTGTAGTTGGTGAGCAGGTTCAAGGCGACATTGGCGTTGACCTCGATCACCAGTCCGTCGTCCACGCCAGCGGCGCGAGCGCTGGCCAAATCTGCGTCTGACAACACGCCTTTTTGGGTCACGATTTGGTTGGCCAACTGTGCCAGTGCCTGGGTCGAGGCGTCTGCGCTGCGACCAGCGCGGGCTTCGGCAATGGCGGCCTCCGACAGGCCAGCGCCTTTGCCAATCAGTGTGTGGGCCGACAGGCAGTACTGGCAGGCGTTGGTCTGCGCAACGGCCAAAGCCACCACCTCACGTTGCGCGGCGCTCAAGCGGCCTTTGCTCAGCGAGTCAGAAAAAGCGAGGTAGCCGTTCAGCGCCGCAGGGGCCTGGGCAAAGGTAGCGAACAGGTTGGGCACCATGCCCAGTTTGCCTTTGACAGCGGTCAAAGTGGCTTGGGTGGCTGCGTCGGCTTCGTTCAAAGAGACTGGGGCAATACGGGACATTTGATTTCCTAGAGTGATGTTGTGCGACAGGCACAAACCAATGATGCGAGTGTTTTGGTTATTTTTCGTATCGAAAAACAACCAATTCGTATCAATCAACCGCGGATTCAAGCCGCACACCTGATCCCCATGGACCGACTTTCTCCG
>CAWAFG010000044.1:0-22385 GCA_963781205.1 uncultured beta proteobacterium
TCAACCAATTGCTGGTGACGTCCATCTTGCCCGCCTCCGAGTCGCGCGCGCAACCCGGTCTCAACGGCGCGGTGTTTGTGTTGGATGCTGGCGTGGCGGGTCTGGCTGAACCCTTGTTTTCTCGCTTTCCCGTTCGTGCCATTTGACCCATTCCTGGACAAGCCACAGGCTCGGTGGCCATGTTTTTATAAGCCAAATTGGCCTCTGGCGCCCGTATTCATTGCGCAGGCGGCTATCAATTTTGATTCAACGGTATTTTTGAAAGACCTCTCATGAACCCGCAAGACCTCAAGTCCATCATGTCTCAAGGCCTGTTGTCGTTCCCCGTGACCGACTTTGACGCCCAGGGCGACTTCAACGCCAAAAGCTATGCCGAGCGCCTGGAGTGGCTGGCCCCGTACGGTGCTTCGGCCCTGTTTGCGGCCGGTGGCACGGGGGAGTTTTTCTCGCTCACGGGTGAGGAATACCCGTCCATCATCCAAACCGCAGTGGACACCTGCCGAGGCAAGGTGCCCATCATTGCCGGCGCCGGCGGCCCGACCCGCTTTGCGATTCAGTGCGCGCAAACGGCCGAGCGCCTCGGTGCCCATGGCGTGTTGCTGTTGCCCCATTACCTGACCGAAGCCGGCCAGGAAGGCCTGATAGCTCATGTGGAAGCGGTGTGCAAGAGCGTGAAGTTTGGCGTGATTGTCTACAACCGCAATGTCTGCAAGCTGAGCCCCGAGTCGCTGGCGATTTTGGCGGACCGCTGCCCCAACCTGATCGGCTTCAAGGACGGCATTGGCGACATTGAAGCCATGTCCAGCATCTACATGAAGATGGGCGACCGCTTTGCCTACCTGGGCGGCTTGCCCACCGCCGAGGTCTATGCGGCGGCCTACAAGGCGCTGGGCACGCCGGTGTACTCGTCGGCGGTGTTCAACTTCATCCCCAAAACCGCCATGGACTTTTACAAGGCCGTGGCCGCAGACGACATGGCCACGCAGCACCGTTTGTTAAAAGACTTCTTCATGCCCTACCTGGCGATTCGCAACAAGGTGCCGGGCTACGGCGTGAGCATCATCAAGGCTGGTGCCACACTGGTGGGCCACCCGGCCGGCCCTGTGCGTACACCGCTGACCGATCTCACCCCGGCTGAAATGGAGCGCCTTGACGTGCTGATCAAGTCCTTGGGGCCGCAGTAAGCGCCAGCCAAAACACGCCCCCTGCTGGAGTTTTCTGCCATGACGGAGTCCGTTGCCAACGCCCCCTTGTTTATTCGCATGCACGAGGCCGACAACGTGGCCATCGTCGTCAACGACGGCGGTTTGCCGGCGGGCACCGTGTTCCCCAACGGACTCACGCTGGTGGACAAGGTGCCGCAGGGCCACAAGGTGGCCTTGGTGGCGCTGGCGGCGGGTGACGCCGTGCGGCGCTACAACGTGGTCATTGGCCACGCCCTGAAAGACATCGCGGCCGGCGCGTGGGTGCACGAGCGACTGCTGCACATGCCGGACGCCCGCGCCTTGACGGGCTTGCCCATGGCCACGGTCAAGCCACCGGCCATGGCACCGCTGGAGGGCTACACCTTTGAGGGCTACCGCAACGCCGACGGCTCGGTGGGCAGTCGCAATATTCTGGCCATCACCACCACGGTGCAATGCGTGGCCGGGGTGGTGGACTTTGCCGTGCAGCGCATCAAGGCCGAGTTGTTGCCGCGCTACCCGCAGGTGGACGATGTGGTGGGGCTGGAGCACAGCTACGGCTGCGGCGTGGCCATTGACGCGCCCGACGCCATCATCCCCATTCGCACGCTGCGCAACATCAGCCTGAACCCCAACTTTGGCGGGGAGGTGATGGTCGTCAGCCTGGGCTGCGAAAAGCTGCAGCCTGAACGTCTGCTGCCACCCGGCACCATTGCCATTGCCGACCAACGTGGTGACGCTAGCGCTGCCGCTCTGGATGTGGTGTGCCTGCAAGACGACGCGCATGTGGGCTTCATGTCCATGATCGACTCGGTCATGCGCCAAGCCGAGGTGCACCTGAAGCGCCTGAACCTGCGTCGCCGCGAAACCTGTCCCGCGTCCGAGTTGGTGGTGGGGGTGCAGTGCGGCGGCAGTGATGCGTTTTCGGGGGTCACCGCCAACCCGGCGGTCGGCTTTGCCACGGACTTATTGGTGCGCGCTGGCGCCACCGTGATGTTCTCCGAGACCACCGAGGTGCGCGACGGCATTGACCAGCTCACCGCCCGCGCCAGCACCCCCGAGGTGGCCGAGGCCATGGTGCGCGAGATGGCCTGGTACGACAACTACCTGCAAAAAGGCCAGGTGGACCGCAGCGCCAACACCACCCCCGGCAACAAGGCCGGTGGCCTGTCCAACATCGTTGAAAAAGCCATGGGCTCCATCATCAAGTCCGGCACGGCGCCCATCAGCGGCGTCTTGTCACCGGGCGAGAAGGTTCGGCAAAAGGGCTTGATTTACGCCGCCACGCCGGCCAGCGACTTTATTTGCGGCACGCTGCAAGTGGCCGCTGGCATCAATGTGCACATCTTTACCACCGGGCGCGGCACGCCTTACGGATTGGCCGAAGTGCCTGTGATCAAAGTGGCCACCCGCAACGACTTGGCACGGCGCTGGCACGACCTGATGGACGTGAACGCCGGGCGCATTGCCAGCGGCGAGGCCAGCATCGACGACGTAGGGTGGGAGCTGTTTCACCTGATGCTGACCGTGGCCAGCGGCCAAAAAACATGGGCCGAGCGCTGGAAACTGCACAACGCGCTTGTGCTGTTCAACCCCGCCCCCGTCACCTGAAAACCACCTGAAAGAAAGATCACCATGACTGACGCAACTGTTTTCAAACCCCTGGGGCGCCGCTTGCGCCTGGCCGTCATCGGCGGCGGGCCGGGCTCTTTTATTGGCGGCATGCACCGCCAGGCGGCGCGCATGGACGACCGTTATGAGTTGGTGGCGGCCGCGTTGTCGTCCGACCCCGAGCGCGGGCGCCTGGCCGGCCAGGAAATTGGTGTGGCCGCTGACCGCAGCTACCCCAGCGGCCAGGCGCTGATTGAGCTTGAGGCGCAGCGCGCAGACGGCGCCGAGGTGGTCGCCATCATGACGCCCAACGACAGCCACTATGCGTTTGCCATGCAGGCGCTGGAGCACGGCATGGACGTGATTTGCGACAAGCCCATGACCAACACGCTGGAAGAAGCCCAGGCGCTGCACGCCAAGGCGCAGGCCACGGGCCAGGTGTTTTGCCTGATTCACAACTACACCGGCTACCCCATGGTGCGCCAGGCCAAGGCCATGGTGATGGACGGGCAACTGGGCGAGATTCGTCTGGTGCAAGTGGAGTACGTGCAGGGCAACCGCGCCAAGGCCGGCCCGTCAAAGAGCGCGTGGAAAGACGACCCGGCGCGGGGTGGCCCGTCGCTGGTGCTGGGGGCCATTGGCACCCACGCGCACAACCTGTTGTGCTTCATGACGGATCTGGACGTGGCCGAGGTGGCCGCCGAGATTGGCAGCATCGTGCCGGGCCGGGTCACGCACGACTACGCGGGTGCCCTGTTGCGCATGAGCAATGGCGCGCGAGGCAGTTTCTGGATCACCCAGGCGGCCACCGGCGTGGAAAACAGTTTGAGTATTCGCATCAGCGGTACGCTGGGCACGCTGGAGTGGAACCAGGAGCACCCGCAGGTGCTGCAATTCAAACCGCTGGACGCGCCGGCGCAGGTTCGCACCCCCAATGGGCCGGGTACCTTGCCCCTGGCGGCCCGCGCATCGCACATCGTGGCTGGCCACCCCGAAGGGTTTCGAGAGGCCTTTGCCAACCTGTATTCCAACGCGGCCGACGCCATCACCGCGCGGCGCACCGGCCAGGTGGCAGACCCGCTGTCACTCTACTTTCCCAACTCCCATGATGGCTTGCAAAGCCTGCGTTTTGTGGCTGCAGCCGTGGCCTCCAGCGCGAACCAAGGCGCCTGGACCACGCTGTAAGCCCGTGGCCTGATCAGGCCGTGGGTTCAAAGAAGTCGAGCAGCGCCCCAGCCGTGGGGTTGGGCCACTCTTCGGGAATGAAGTGACCGGCCGGCAGCAGCTGGCCTGACACTCGCTGCTCACACTGCGCCTGCCACAGCGCCACCGGCTCAAACAACCGGTTCACCACGCCGCGCTCGCCCCATAGCACCAGTGTGGGGCAGGCGATTTTTTCGCCTTTGGCGCGGCTTTCGCGGTCGTGCTCCAGATCAATGCCGGCACTGGCGCGGTAGTCCTCGCACATGGCGTGAATCGTCTCGGGCTGCACAAAGCAGCGCTCGTACTCGGCCAGTGCCGTGGGTTCGATGTAGTCCAGACTGGTTGAACCCCAGCCGCCCAGTTTGGCGTGCAGGTAGGCCAGCGGGTTGCCGCCAATCACGGTCTCGGGGAATGGCGCAGGTTGAATCAGATGGAACCAGTGTTCGTAGGCGCGGGCAAATTCAAAATCAGTGGCGGCGTACATGTCTAGCGTGGGGGCAATGTCAATCACGCACAGTTGCAGCACCCGCTGCGGGTGGTCCAACGCCAAGCGGTGGGCCACCCGCCCGCCCCGGTCGTGCCCGCAAACGTAAAACGAGTCCACACCCAGCGTGTCCATGATCTCCGCCATGTCCAGTGCCATGGCGCGCTTGCTGTAGTTGCTGTGGTCGGCCCGGCCGGGCGCTTTGTCAGAATCGCCATAACCGCGCAAATCGGGCATGACCAAGTAGTAGTGCTGGTGCAGTTGTTGCGCCACGCGGTGCCACATGACATGGCTTTGCGGAAAACCGTGCAGCAGCAACAGCACCGGCCTTCCGTCCGGCAAACCGGGCGACACCCGCGCATGAATGCGTGCGCCCGTGGTTTCAAAGTAGCGTGTGGAAAATTGGTTAAACCATGGCATCGAGAGTCCTTTGTGTCGCGGTCGCGGGTGGTGGCGCCTGGCCAACGCCCCGTGAGCCTCTCTATTCTGACTTGGCGGGGCTTTCGTCCAGCAGTTGCGCCAAACGAACTAACGCGTGTTGCACCGTGGCGGCCCGCACGCCGGCCCGGTCGCCGGGGAACAGGCAGCGTTCTGTGACCACTCGGCCCGGCACCGCCAACCCAAACCACACTGTACCCACTGGTTTGTCGGCGCTTCCCCCTGTCGGCCCGGCCACGCCGGTGACGGCAACCGCCACTTGCGCCGGGGAGTGGGTCAGCGCGCCCAGCACCATGGCTTGTGCAACCGCCTCGCTCACCGCGCCATGGGTTTGAATCAGGCCAGGGGCCACCCCCAGCATCTCGGTTTTGGCGGCGTTGGAGTAGGTCACAAAGCCGCGCTCAAACCAGGCGCTGGAGCCGGACAAGTCCGTGCAGGTGGCTGCAATCAGGCCGCCGGTGCAACTCTCTGCGGTGGCCAGCATGTATTGTTTTTTATGAAGCAAAATGACCAATTGCGCTAGTGCAGATTGCGTGAGTAGCTCACTATTTGATAGCATTTTTTCACCTCCCCAAGTTCACCACCAGGTTCGCCACAAGGCCACCACCAGCAGCGCGCAGGCGGCTGCCACCAAGTCGTCCAGCATGATGCCAAAACCGGCTTTGCGCCAGGCAGCGGGGTCGGTGGCCGGGGACACGTCGTGAAACAACTGGTCGGCCCAGCGCACCGGGCCGGGCTTGGCCGCGTCAAAGTAGCGAAACAAGGCAAAGGCCATCAACTGGCCCAGCCAACCGGTGGGGGACACCAGCCACAGCACCAGCCAAAAGGCCACAATTTCGTCCCACACCACGCTGCTGGGGTCCAGCACCCGCATGTTTCGGGCCGTCACCGTGCTGGCCCACCAGCCAATGGGCAGGGACGCGGCAATCAACACCGCCCAGGCCACGTCGGTCATGAAAGGCTGCATCACCACAAAGGCCAGCCAGGCCCACAGGGTGCCCGAGGTGCCGGGGGCAAACGGGCTCAGGCCCGAGCCAAAGCCCAGCGCAATAAAGTGGGCCGGGTGCGACAGCATGAAGCGGGCCGACGGGCGCACCGGCCCGGGTAAGCGCACCACGTCCGAGGGGGATTCAATCTCTTGCATGGGGCAATTATCCAGCGGCACGGGGTTCAGGCGGTGACATGCCGGCCAGCCATTCGGCCCAGTGGTCAATGCAGGCGCGGATTTTGGGCAAACGATGGCGCTCTTGCTGCATCACCGCATAAATGGGCACGCTGGGGTTGACAAAGTGGCCCGCCAGCACAGGCACCAGGCGCCCTTGCGCCACCAGCGGTTGCGCCAGCAAATCATTGAGCCGGGCAATGCCCACTCCCAGTTCCACCAGCGTCAACAAAACCGCCGAGTTGTCCGTGCGGGTGCTGCCTTTCACCACCATCTCTGCGGCGGTGCCACCGCTGGCCAGCGGCCAGTGATTCAGGGCGGGGCTGGCGCTGTTGCCAATCAGGTGGTGCTGGCGCAGGTCGTCCGGGTGCTGCGGTGTGCCGTGCTTGGGCCAGGTAGCTGGGGGCCGCATACAGCGCCCGGCGGTTGCTGCCAATCTGGCGGGCCACCAGCGTGTCGCCATTGGGCGTGCCGGTGCGAATGGCAATGTCAATGCCGTCGCGGGCCATGTCGGCCATGCGGTCATCCGCGCAGAGGTCAATGTGCAGCTCGGGGTAGCGCGCGTAGAGGGTGGACAAGCTGGGCGCAATGACGGTTTGCGCCAGCAGCGGGCTCACGCTGATGCGCACCCAGCCGCTGGGTCCGCTGAGCTTGCCCGTCAGCTCGCTGCTGAGCTCGGCCGTGGTGTCCAGCAGGCGTCGGGCATAGGCCAGAAAGGTGTCGCCTTCGTCGGTCAGGCTCAGGCCGTGGGTGCTGCGGTGCAGCAGGCGCACTTTGGCACTGGCCTCCAGCCGCACCAGGGCGCGGGTGACTTGGCTCACCGGCACATCGCGCTCGCGGGCGGCGGCCGACAGGGTGCCCAGCTCGGCAATGCGGGTGAAGAGGGCGACGTCATCAAGTTGGAGTTGCATGCCTGCATTGTGGTTTGGTATTGCAATTTATGCAAAACCAATGTGGTTTTAGTGATGTTTCGCTTGACGTGGACTAATCAATAAAGTGGAGTCCATACCCGCTTTGAAAGGACCTCACCATGAACTGCACACACATCCAACTCAACCACCAACACGACCGAGCTCACTTGGATGCGCAGATATTGCGCAGCCAGGCCTTGGCTGAGATGTGGGCGGGCATGGGTCAGCAACTCACCGCTCTGCATCGCCCGCGCGGACAGCAACTGGCCGCGCGCTGGACCGGCCGTGCCCGCGTCGGTGGCGCTCAGCATTCTTCTTGAAGGGGTGATCATGCCGACCCTGATTCTTAAAGTCGCGCCGCTGCAAAACACCTCGGACTACCGTGTGCTGGCCAGCGCGCTGACCCAGCTCAGCACTTTGCACTTGGGGAAATGCGCCGAAGTCACCGCCGTCATCGTGGAAGACTTGCCGGCAGCGCGCTGGACCATTGGTGGCCAATGCCCTGAAGTGCCCACCGCCATGCTGGAAATCAGCATCACCGAAGGCACCAACACGCCGTCACAAAAAGCCGCCTTCGTCAGCGCAGCGTTTGAGACGCTGCAAACCCTGCTGGGGCGTGGGCAAGCGTTGGCGCCCGCCAGCTACGTCATCGTGCGGGAGCTACCCGCCACCGACTGGGGCTATGGCGGGCAAACCCAGGCGGCGCGGCGAGACGCGCGCCTGGCCTCTCTTTCCGCTGATTCCGTCGTGGCTTGAGCCCCGCTTTTCCCCTCCCACTTGCGTCCACGCCCATGCCACTCACCAAAATCTCCGTCCCCAAACACCTTGCAGCAAGCCAAGTCGGGCCTTGGCCAAGGCGGCACAAGACGCACTGGTGGCCTGTTGCCACGTTCCGCCCAACGACCTCTTTCAAACCGTGTCCCGCTTTGACGCCGAAGACCTTGTTTTTGACCCACATTTCGGTGGCGTCAATCGCTCCGGCGACGCTTGCCTCGTCGAGATCCTGTTCTTGACCGGGCGCACGGACGATCAAAAACGAGCCCTGTTTCGCCACATGGCGGACAAGGCGGTTCAGGCAGGTTTTCGGGCAGACGACATCATGGTGGCGCTGCTTGAAAACTCCCGCATGGACTGGTCGCTCGGCCACGGCGTGGCCTATGCCGACTTTCACGCGAAAGCCTGATTCACCGCAGTCTGTGCGACGCTGCCCCTGCGGCTGCGTATTGCTGGTGATTTTTTTGCTATTGAAAATATAGCTTATTACGCAGGCTGGTCGGGCGCTAGAAGGCGTATTTTGCTTTATTTTTCGCGGTGCACTGCGACTTGCAAACCTAGTCGTTGCACAAGTGCCTGGTCACCCAGGCAAAGCCCTGGGTCACAAAACGATCCGTTCTTCATATCCTCAAGCTCATTTGAAGGAGATCGTGATGAATCAACCGGAAATCGCCAAACCCAAAATGCCAGAGTATGGGCAAAGTCCCGCCAAGCCCGGTCTGTATTTGGGCCTGTTCCACGGCAGAGATGACCCCAATCAGACGATGGATGGCTGGGGATTTCATGGTCCCGCCATCGGACCACTCGAGTGGTGCCACACCACGTATGCCCATGAGATCAAGCTCGAGTTTGAATGTCAGGGCGATGAAAAAACGTATTTTGCAGACGACTGCGTTCAAACGGTGATTGGCTTCTTGGACGATATGGTTGTGTTTGATGGCAAGTATTACGGCGACTGGACGGTGTACTACGTGCAACCCGAGGACTGCCTTCCACCGGCCGATACCTTTCGACCCAATCAACGATCACGTCGCAAGATCGCGCACCAGTCCAGACCAAAGTAGTTGGACTTGCGCCGCCTGGCATACTGCTTTTCAAGGAGAAAACCGGTATGACCGAAGCGAAGAAGCCACGCAATGACTGGACCCGCGAACAGGTGCTCGCCGGACTGCATATCTACCTGCAGTTGAACTACGGCCAGTTGCACGCACGCAACCCCAAGATCAAAGAACTGGCGGGCTGGATTGGCCGCACCGCGAACTCAGTGGCACTCAAGCTCTGCAACTTGGCAAGCCTTGACCCCGCCGTGCTTGCCAGCGGGCGCAAGGGGATGGACAGCGCCTCCAAAGTCGATAGAGCCGTTTGGACCGAACTTTTGGGCAACTGGGACGCGACCGTGGTCGAAGCTGCATCGATTTATGACCGGTTGGCGGCGAGTCATGGCTTGGACTTGGCAGACGAAATAGAGGTTGAATTGCCGCCCGCCGAGATGGGGCGCACACGCAGCGCCACAGTGCAGGTTCGCGTCAATCAAGCGCGTTTTCGAAAATCCGTCTTGGTGGGCTACAACAACACCTGTTGTATCAGCGGCCTGCAAAACGAGCAGCTACTCATCGCCAGCCACATCGTTCCGTGGAGTGAAGACCAGCACAACCGCTTGAACCCGCAGAACGGGCTTTGCCTGTCCGCCTTGCATGACCGGGCGTATGACCAAGGCCTCATCACCGTGCTGCCGGACTACACCGTGCGCGTCAGCGCGAAACTCAAAGCCAAGAGTGCCGACGCGTTTCTTCAAGAGTCTTTATTGCGATTCGATAAAGCGCCCATTCGCCTGCCCACGCGTTTGGCCCCCGCGCCGAGTTTTTTGGCGTGGCATGCGAGTCACTTTGCCTTCATTTGAGATGTGAGTTGCTACGACTTCAATAGCTTCTCGCGCAATCGATACGGGCGCAATCGGCACATTTCAGTTCAATTTCCCGAGTCTTGTTAACCCCTGCGTCGTCACCGCATAGCGCAGGGGCAAAGTCGGCCAGGGTCTGGCGCGAAGGGACCGACGGGTGTCTCGCTATCATCGTCCCCCCATGCTTATCCCCACCACCACCCACTGGCCCCGTGTTATTTGTCTCTGGCTGTGTGGCGTGGTGGCGGCCATGCAGTTCGCCAAGCTGTCTTTTGCGTTTGCCGCCCTGCAGGCTTGGTATGGCTTGAGCGCGGCGCAAATGGGCATCATTTTGTCCACCGTGGGCCTGACGGGGCTGGTGTTTGGCGTGACCATGGGCTTGTATGCGCATGCCATTGGTTACCGGCGATTGCTGCTGGCTGGGCTGACGCTGGGCGCCGCGCTGGCGGCGCTGCAGTCGCTCATGTTGCCCCCGCTTTGGCTTTGGGTGACCCGCGTGCTGGAGGGGGTCTCTCACCTGGCTGTGGTGGTGGCCGCGCCAACGTTGATTGCCGTCAGCTGTGCCCCTCGCCAGCGTTCAGTGGCCATGGGCTTGTGGAGCACGTTTGTGGGTGTGGCCTTTGCCATCACTGGCGCTTTCGGGCCGGCGGTATTGTCCGGGTTGGGCTTGAGCGGTTTGCTGGGGTTGCACGCGCTGGGCATGCTCATGATGCTGGGGTGGGCGGCTGCGGTGTTGCCGGCCGACCCGGACGCCATGGGCGCGAGGGACTGGCCACGCTGGCACGCCGTGCCTCGCCACCATGTGCAGATTTACACCCGCTGGGAAACCGCGTTGCCCGGCCTCTGTTTCTTTTGCTACACCGGCATGGCCGTGGCCTTGCTCACGTTTTTGCCGCAGCAGGCGGGTGCCGGCAAACCGTGGCTGGCGGTGATGTTGCCTTTGATGGGCATCAGCGGCACGTTTTCGGCCGGTTGGCTGGCGCAGGCCTGGGTGACGCCGCTGTGGCTGGTGCGCCTGGCCTTTGTCGGGGTGGGGCTGGCCGGCTTGGGCCTGTGGGGCTGTGCGGCCTTGGGGCTGGACCAGGCGCCTGCCGCTTTGTTGCTCATGTACCTGGCCGGCTTGGCGGGGGGCTCGGCGTTCTCGCTCATTCCTTACCTCAGCCACGAGTCGCTGGTGCAGTCGCGTGCCAACGGCGCGGTGGCGCAAATGGGCAACCTTGGGTCCACGCTGGGGCCGCCATTGTTTGCCGCCACGCTGGCCGCCTGGGGCGTGGCGGGCCTGGCTTTGCCGGTGCTGGCCTTGGCCTTGTTGGGCATTGGTATGGCCAGTTGGGGCGCACGCCAGCGTTATCACCTGACCGAACCCGGCTCACCATAAATCACAACCCACAGGAGGCCCATGGCAGAAGCGCTTAAAAACCAGTTTGGCCCGGACGTGCCGCAGGCCATTGCCCGCATGGTGAAGGCGGTGCACCCGGCCTTTGATGGGGATGCCTTTCTGCAAGATGCCCTGCAAGGCTATGACGCACTGGCCTTGATGCCGCGCGGCCAGCACATTGCCCACGCTTTGCAGGCGCACTTGCCGGCCGATTTTGAGCAGGCCGCGGCCATTCTTGTCGCATCGCTTGACCAACCGCACGGGCGGGATCCGGGCCAAAGTCTGGCGTCGTTTCTGTTTTTGCCCCACACCCAGTTTGTCGCCACCTATGGGCTGGGGCACTTTGAGGCGGCCATGCAGGCGCAGCACGTCTTGACCCAGCGCTTCACGGCCGAGTTCAGCATTCGCCCGTTTTTGGAAGCGCACCCCGAGGCGACCTTGGCGCGGCTGCGCCAGTGGGCGTCTGACCCCAGTCACCATGTGCGCCGCCTGGTGTCTGAAGGCACGCGCCCGCGCCTGCCTTGGGCGCCGCGGTTGCGGGGTTTTCAGAAAGACCCCGCGCCGGTGCTGGCGCTGCTGGAATTGCTCAAGGACGACCCCGAGTTGTATGTGCGCCGCTCGGTGGCCAACAACCTCAACGACATTGGCAAAGACCACCCCGACTTGCTCACCCAAACTGCCCAGCGCTGGTTAAAGGGCGCCTCTGAAAACCGCCAATGGATCGTCGGCCACGCGCTGCGCTCCGCCGTCAAACGCGGGGAGGCGGGGGCGCTGAAGGTGCTGGGTTTTGGGCAAGCGGCCCACGTGGCGTTGCGTGAGGTGGCCATTGCCCCCAGCGCTGCCGCCATGGGCGCCAGCGTGACCTTGGCCTTTGATTTGCACAACCCGCACGCCCATGCCCAGCGGGTGCTGGTGGACTTGTGCGTGCACTACATCAAGGCCAACGGCCAGCCCAAACCCAAAGTCTTCAAACTCAAAACCGTGGAGTTGGCCCCTGGCGCCACGGTGCGCCTGTCCAAACGCTTGTCGCTGGCAGAAATGAGCACCCGCAAGCACTACCCCGGCACGCACAGGGTGGACGTGCTGCTGAACGGCGAGCCGAACGCTCTGGGTCAATTTGAACTGCATTTGGCCGAGGGATGGCGTTAATATCAAATTGATAGCGCCTCCCGCACATTTAATAAGGGCCAGAGGCCTAAAACACATCTAAACACCATGCGCCGCGCTGACCGCTTGTTTCAACTGGTTCAACTCATCAGGGGGCGCCGACTGACCACCGCTGCCTTTTTGGCGCAGCCTCTGGAAGTGTCCGAGCGCACCGTGTACCGCGACATTGCCGATCTGCAACACCAGGGCGTACCTATTGAGGGAGAGGCCGGTGTGGGCTACCGCCTGGGGCCTGGGTTTGACCTGCCACCACTCATGTTCTCGCATGAAGAAGCCAAGGCCCTGGTCGCCTCGGTGCGCATGGCGCAAGTCTGGCAAGACCCGGCGCTGGCGCAGGCCGCCGAGGTGGCTTTGGGAAAAATCCTGTCGGTGTTGCCCACCGCCGCGCGCGTGGCCGCACAAGGTTTGGCCTTGTATGCGCCGCCTGTGGGGCTGGAGCCTGTGGTGCAAGCCACTTTGCAGCAATTACGTGAATCCGTGTAGGCCCGCCGCAAGTTGCAGGTGGACTACCGCGACCTGGCAGAGCGCACCAGCCAGCGCATCTTGCGCCCGCTGGGGTGCTTTTACTGGGGCAAGGTCTGGACGCTGGACGCTGGCCGCGTGGTGCGAGAGCCGCCAAGACTTCAGAACCTTTCGCATGGACCGTTTGCGCGCCGTCCAGGAAGTGGCAGGCCGTGAAGGTGCTTTTCAGGACGAGCCCGGCCGAACACTGGCCGAGTACCTGCGCGCCGTGGCGCCGCCCGAGGTGGTCGCCAAATGGGCCCCACCGGGCTAGCGCCGCGCCGACGCGGCAAGCGGCGTGGTATGCGCTACCCTTTGGACCATGTCTTCCCTTCCTCTTTACTTTGCCTCCCCATTCACAGGGATGAAATTTAGGTCACAGCCGCCATTGGCGCGACAGGAGGGCGGAAATGTCTGGGGCCGCGACCGGGCGGCTGAAGTAGTAACCCTGCAGGCTGTCAAACCCCATCGTGGCGAGCGCCTTGGCCTGCTCTGGGGTTTCTACCCCTTCGGCCGTGACACGTTTTTTCAGGCTGTGGGACATCGCCAGAATGGCTCGAACAATGGCGTCGCTTTCTTCTTGATCAAACATATTGTCGACAAAGCACTTGTCAACTTTGATGTGGTCAATTGGCATGCGTGTCAGGTAGGCGAGGGACGAGTAGCCGGTTCCGAAATCATCCAGCGCGATGCGGATGCCAGCGGCCGTCAACACTTTGAGCACGGTGCGTGTTTCAAGGGAGTTCTTCATCAACGCCCCTTCGGTGACTTCCAACTCCAGCCACTGCGGGGCCAGCCCGGTCTGACTAAGTGCTTCCATCAGTCGTGTTTGAAAAAGCGGGTGGCGAAACTGAAGGGGCGACAAGTTCACCGCGACTGTCAAAGGCGTGCCTGCGCGCTGCCACTCAGCTGCTTGCGCGCAAGCCGTTTGCAGTACCCACAGGCCAATGTCGTCGATCAGGCCATTTTCTTCGGCCCGGGGGATGAACTCCAGCGGCGGAATCAAGCCGTGCACCGGGTGTTTCCAGCGAATCAGTGCCTCAACTGAGCCAATCTGCCCTGATACGACTTCAACCTGGGGTTGATATACAAGGTGGAACTGACCCTGCTCGACGGCGACGCGCAGGCTTTGGTCAAGCTCAAGGCGATTCACAACGTCGCTGGTGAACGAGGGCTGATAGGCCTGCGCGTTGTCCCGCCCGTTTTGCTTGGCCTGGTACATGGCCGTGTCTGCGTTCTTGAGCAGCAGTGCGGCATCAGTGCCGTCATCGGGATAGAGGGCAATGCCGATACTGGTGGTCACCGAGATGTCTTTCCCGTCGAGAACGAAGGGCTTGCGCATCATGGCGCCAATGCGCTCGGCAACCACCCTGGCATCCGCTGGTCGATCAATGTCCAGAATCAAGGCTGTGAACTCGTCTCCTCCCATGCGTGCCAATTCAAAATCGTCGTCACCGTGGTGACGGCCAAACGCCATCGGGCGTGAGAGAAGGTCGGACGGTCGAAGACCATCGTTGAAGCGGGCGGCCGCCGACTGCAGCAACAAATCTCCCGCGGCATGGCCGAGCGAGTCGTTAACGTCCTTGAATCCATCCAAATCCATGAAAAGCAGAGCCAGTCGTTTGCCCGCTTTCTCTGCGAGGGCAATTTCCCGTTTCACACGGTCTAAAAACGATTGCCGGTTGGGAAGTCCGGTCAAGCTGTCGAAGTAAGCCAAACGGGCAATGCGTGTCTCGGCCTCCTTGCGCTCGGTGATGTCGCGCGAGAGGGCAATGAAACGAGGCGTCTCCCCTTGCGCCACGGTTTTTCGGGAAACCGACAACTCAAACCACGTGCTGCCTGTGCCTGTCGGCAGCTCGTACTGGGCGCCGCTCGAATACCCGCCCTCCAAGGCCATGCTCAGGGCCGTCATACACACCTCTGCCACCGCGGGTGGCAAAACCTCGTTGATGGTTTTACCCAGAAAACTATCAGGAGTCGCGGCCAGAAGGTCTGCGCGCGGTGCACGGTAGTCGATGAAGCGCCCGTCAATATCCACCTCAAAAAGCAAGTCTGGAATCGCGTTCAAGACCGCTGCGTTGCGTAACTCGGCCGCGCGCAGATCCAGCATGGCTTGGTGGTTTCGAAACAGGTGGCGCACGCGGTGACCGATCAACGCCCAGTGAACCGGCTTTGCGACGAAGTCGGTTGCCCCTGACTCGTAGGCTGCCTCCACCGACTGCATATCGTCCATGCCCGTCACCATGACGATGGGGAGCAGTAGCCCCGCTTCAGCACGCAAAGCCACGCACACCTCATGTCCGTTGAGGTCGGGCATGTCGACGTCGAGCATCACCATATCGCAGGGCTCAGCCTTGAATTTTTGCAATGCGTCATGGCCCCCCTCGGCCTCGCGCACCTCATAACCCGCTTTGCGCAGGGCGGCGCGCATCACGAGTCGCGCGTTGGCATCGTCGTCAACGACCAATATCGTGAGTCTCGGATTCGTCATGTTGTGGTCACTTCCAGTAATTCACGCAGCTCCTGCAGAGCCCGTTGCTGCTCGTATTGGGTTTTCTCAAAAAGCGCGCCCGCATTCTCAAGCCGACCTTCACGGCCGCACTTTTCCAAATCTCTGTAGCAGCTTGCCAGCACGTCGGCCCCCAGGTTGGCGGCGCTGGACTTCAGAGAATGCGCCGTTTGACTCATCGCCTTGGCATCGCCGTGGGTGAGCGCGCTGGCGATGCGCGCCAACTGTTCGTCCGCCGTGTCCAGAAACGAACTGACCAACTGCGTGACCAGTGCGGTGCTCCCGGGCTCATCCAACTCTTGAAGAATGTCGATGGCCCGGGGGTTGATGGCCGGCGCAGACGCAGCTTCCTTTCGGGCCAGAGCCGCGGGCGTTGGGGCAGCGTCGGCTTCAGCCGGCGCGAGCGGTTGACCCTGGGGCAGCCACGCGGCCAAGGTCGCATGCAGCGCGGCCATGGCGTAGGGTTTGGCCAGAAAATCGTCCATGCCCGCGTCCCTGCAGGCCTGTTCGTCGCCCTGCATGGCGTTGGCTGTCAGGGCGATGATGGGCAGCGTCTTGCCCTGCCCATTGGGCAGAGTGCGAATGGCCTCGGTGGCCTGGAACCCGTCCATCACGGGCATCTGGCAATCCATCAACACCAGATCGAAGTCGGCTTTGCGAACCCAATCGACAGCTTCGCCCCCATGACTAGCCAACTCGAAGCCGAGCCCGAGTTTGATCAGCATGGCTTTGGCCACCCCTTGGTTGATGGGGTTGTCCTCCACCAACAGAACCCGTCCCTTCAGCCTGCCGAGCTGTGCACTGGGGGCGGGCTTGGGGCGCGGGGTGTCAGGCGCCTCTGGCGCAATAACGTCGCTAATGGCGCGATGCAGGTCCGCGCGTCGGATAGGTTTGTTGAGGTAGCGCCGAATGCCCAAGTCTGCGCGAGTCTGCTGGTTGGCATTGGCGTAGGTTGAACTGAGCATCATGAGTCGGGTCGAGGCCTGCGCCGGTTGCGCCCGGATGGCCGCCGCCAGTTGAAGCCCGTCCATGCCCGGCATATGCATATCGAGAATGGCCAGAGCAAACGCCTGCCCGGCCGCTGACGCCGCGGCCATGGCGTTCAGCGCCTGCTGCCCACCGTCAACACAGGTGACTTGCATCCGCCAGCCTTGCAACTGTTGCAGCAAAATGTCGCGGTTGGTTGGGTTGTCGTCCACGACCAGCGCCCTAATGCCTTGAAGCGCTTCGTTGCACAGCGGGGCGGTGACTGGAGACTGCGCCAGCGGCAAGCGCAAGTCCACGATGAACGAGGTCCCTTGGTTGGGGACGCTCTTTACCTGAATGCTTCCGCCCATCAAGTTCAGCAGTCGGCGGCAAATGGCCAAGCCTAGGCCCGTCCCGCCGTACTGGCGCGTGGTAGAGCCGTCAGCCTGCGAAAAATGCTCAAAAATCTTGTCGCAAGCTTGCGGTGCAATACCGATGCCCGTGTCGTCCACGCTGATCTGAACCGTTGCCTCATCGTCGGTCTGCGCTAACAGCCTCACCCGCACCACGACTTCACCTTCTTTGGTGAATTTGACCGCATTGCTCAGCAGGTTGCAGATGACCTGACGCAGGCGCAGTGGATCGCCGCGAAAAGCCAACGCAGCATCGGGCGGAATGAACTGCACCGCCAATTCAAGCCCTTTGGACTCAGCCGGCAGCGCAAACATGGCCACCGCCTCTTCAACCGTATCTGCCAGGCTAAAGTCGACCTCCTCCAGCTCCAGGTGCCCCGATTCGATTTTTGAAAAATCCAAGATGTCGTTGATCACGCCCAGTAGGTGACGCCCCGACGCCTGCACCGCTTCGGCCCAGACGCGCTGCTGAGGTTCCAATGCGCTGTCGATCAAGAGCTCGTTCATGCCCAACACGCCGTTCATGGGCGTTCGGATCTCATGGCTCATGGTGGCCAAAAACTCGCTCTTGGCGCGGCTGGCTGTCTCGGCAGCATTCTTTGCGTGCAGCAGTTCCGCAGTGCGGTGGGCCACTTCGTCCTCGAGGTGGTCTCGGTGGTCGGCCAGGCTCTTGTCGCGGGCCTCGATTTGCTTCAGCATGACATTGAAGCCGCCAGCGAGGGCGTTCAACTCCAATAGGCTGCTGGGCTGGGCGCGCAAGGCGTAGTCACCGTTGTCCGATACCCGTTGGGTGAGATGTTGTAGATCTGCCAATGGCTTCAGAACTGAAAGATTGAGGCGGGCAAGCAGCGCACGGCTCACGAGAATGGCTAACAAACCGGCCGCGAACATCGTCAGCGCTTGCCACGCAGTTTGGTAGTACAGCATTTCAAGAGTAACTTGCAAATGCACGCTGCCGCTTGATTGACGCTCGAATACTACTGGTTGCGTCACTTCAATATGTCCCGGGCCAATCCAGTGGGCTGCACCCGCTGATGTGAGGGCTGGCAATTGCAAGGGATGACCTTCACGTTGGTAGCGCGCCAAAACCTGACCGCCCGGCAGGTAGAGCGCTGCGCTGTCAATTTGTGGCAGGTTTCGCAAGGGTTGCATCAATTCCCGCCCCGCCTTGTTGTCCTGAAAAACCAATGCCGCAGCCGCACTTTCGGCCAGCATCTTGGCTTGCAATCGTGAGGTATCTATCAGCGCAAACAAGCCGAGCGTGAAGTTGCTGACAAGGACGACAACCATGATGATGACGGTCGCCACTCCCAGCGTGACTCCGTTGATGCGGCGCAGTCGCGCCGCCAAAGTGACCGGTTTTCCTCCATTCATGCTTTTCATTATTGAATGACATCAGTGGCCAAGCGCAGCAACTTGGAGCTGAGCGTGAGTCGAGCGCTGCGTGCCGCCCCCAAATTGGCCTCAAAAGTGACCCGGTTCTGAACCATATTCATGTTCACAATGGCGCCCTGCCGCAGGGCACCCGGGCTGTCTGCCACGATCAACACGGGCAAGCCACGCACGGTGTCAACGACACGGGGGAGTTGGTTGACGAAGGCCGGTGCGACGAACACAAGTTGGCACCCCTTGAGTGCTTCTAGGCTGGTCTTGCGGTGGACATCGATTCTCCGGGCGCCCGCAGTCTTTCCCTCCAATGAATCAATCTCAATCGCGAATGGATCGGGCCCGTAAACACAAACATTGAGCGCCGTTCCAACGTCGGATGGCCACTCCGTGTAGGCGACAAAGTTGTAAACAAAAGCCGCTTTCACGCGGTACTCTGGCAGATCCTGACTCCAAGCCGATGAGGCACCCAGCCAACCCGCAACGGCCAGACCAAGCTGCAGGAGCGAGCACCATGAATGAGCTCTATGGCGCATTGATTACGCCTTGGTTATGGCCCGCGCCGCTGGTCAATGATTGCTTCGGCAGTACCCACATTCAGAACTTAATGCGCGCCTCGAGGCGCACGCTGCGTCCATCCTGCTCGATGGCGTTTTGCCAATTGCTGGTGCCGCCGGGCAGTGCGGCACGTTTGTCGAACAGATTGAGCACGGTCACGCCAAGGTCGACCCCTCGAACCCATCGATCGGTACTGAGGTGCAGGTTGGAGACGGCATAGCCGCCGAGGGCCGTGCCATCCAGCGTTACCCGACTGCTGGCGTACTGGATTTCATAACCGAGTTGCGCGCCAGCGGCACGCCATGGCGCCGAAAAATTGAGCTTAACCATGCGCTGTGGTGAATTGGGAAGCCTGTCGCCATTGGCAAGGCGGGCGTCTTGCATTGACAGGCTGCCGCGTAGCCGCCCGCCCCAGTTCCAGGTTTTGTCTGCGGACAGCTCCAATCCTTTGGCTTGGATTGTTTCGCCGGACTGGAACTGTGACAGACCGCTCACCGGATCGGTGCCAGGGATGATCTGGTTGCGCATGGTCCACTGGTAGGTCGAGCCGCGCAGGCGAAGTTCGCTGTTCACGCGGTGGTCAGCGACGAGTTCCAGGGTGTCGACGGTTTCGTCACCCAATGCCGGGTTGGCCACGAGTGCCAAGTTGTCGTAGTAGTCACGCTCGTTCGCGTTCGGCGCTCGGTGGGCGCGTCCGGCCAGGGCCTTCAAGCTCGTCGTTGGCGTGGCCTGCCATATCAATGCCGCTCGCGGGCTGACGCTGCTGCCAGTCAAGCTATTGTGGTCCACCCGCATGCCCAACGTGGTCGTCAGCGAGTCAGTCAAGCGCCATTCATCTTGGCCATACAGGCCGATGCGTCGCGCTGGGCTGCGAATCAGCAGATCATCGGCCGGGTTGGCGGGGTCATGAACCGTCTGGTCGATGCGCGTGATGTCTTGGATTTCCAGTCCGAGCATCAGCTTGTGTCCTTGCACCGCGGTTGACAGCAAGCGAAGCTCGCCGCCGCGCCAGTCGCCAACCGCGGGGAACTCGAATGGCGTGCCGTAGCTCAGTGTGCTGCTGTAACGGGTCTGGCCGACCGACAGGCGCCCCAAAACCTGCAGGGTGTCGTCTCGGAAGCGGTCCTCGTACTGCAGTTGTGCCAAGGTGTAGCGGTTGCCTTGGTATTGGCCCGACACCAGCGGGTCTGAGCCGTAAATGCCGGTGGGGTCGTCTTTACGGCGATCACCATGAATCAATTCGACCGCCCATGGGCCATACGTGAGGCGGCCAAACACCTCTTTGTCACGTTCACCGTCGAGACCCAGCGCCACTCCCGAGATACCGGAGCCTCCGAAATTCAGGAGGTGATCTTCACCTTGCGAGCGAAGGCCCGACGCCGAGACCACAATGCCGAGACCGCTTTCAAGCTGCTTTCCAACAGTGACGCTGCCTTCGCGCAGGCCCTGTGGTGATTGCGTACTCGTGGCGATTTCAACGCCGTCCACCGCAGCGCCGCTTCGCGTGATCACGTTGACCACGCCGAACATCGCGTTCTGCCCATACACCGCGCTGCCCGGCCCAGGGATGAACTCGATGCGTTCAACCAAGTCGAGATCGAGCGGAAAATCACGTCCGGTGGGGCCGGTGTCGAAAATGAGGTCGTTGACGCGGTTGCCGTTGATCGTGACCAGAATGCGGGTGTTCAGATCGCCCGGGACGCTGAAGCCGCGCGTGCCGAGGTGGCTGGATTGGCGGTCGTAGCTTGTGTAGACGCCAGGAAGTGTGGCCAGCGCTTGGTCTAGCGTGCGCCAGCCGAAGGCACGAATTTCGTCACGGGTGATGATGCTCACCGCCGCGGCCACCTCAGTCTGTTTTTGCTCATACTTCGAGGCGCCAACGACCTTCAGGTCGAGTAGCTGCTCCAAGCTCAGCGCGGTCAGATCCGTGACTGCGCGGGCTGGGAAAGCGGCTATCAGCCCGATCCATAAAAGCCATTTGGCTGAGCCCCACTTAGGACCCAACTGATCGCGTTTTTCATGACGTCCGTGCATCAATTCATCTCCCTGTTTTAGAGTATATAGATACAACCTGTGGCTGGAATCAATCCTTCAGATATCCAATTGCCAAATCAGTGCGGCGTTGTTTTTTCACGGTAGGAAAGACTGGGCCGAGTGCGTACGAGGTGGTTTCGATCGCGAAGACGCACTTTGGGTCGTTCATCCGCTACGCTGTACCCATGTCAAATGCATCTTTTTACTTCGCTTACGGCTCCAACATGGCGCTTGAGCGC
This sequence comes from uncultured beta proteobacterium, assembly GCA_963781205.1. GTDB lineage: Bacteria > Pseudomonadota > Gammaproteobacteria > Burkholderiales > Burkholderiaceae_C > Rhodoferax. The sequence goes on from CAWAFG010000044.1 coordinate 20,819, forward strand.
ATTCAGGCCCGCGTGCCCAATGCGCAGGCCTTGGGCCGGGCGGTGCTGGCGGGTTACCGCCTTGGCCTTCCACAAGATCAACCGGGCTGACGGCTCGGGCAAATGCGATGTGCAACTTTGCGCCGAGCCGGACGCCGCCGTGCATGGCGCGCTGTACCGGGTGTCCGAGGCCGACTTGCTGGTGCTGGACGGTTTTGAGGGCCGGGGCCACGCCTACGAGCGCAGCTACCTCGCCGTCACCGACCTTCAGGGCCAAACCCAGACCGCCTGCATTTATGTGGCGCTGGACATTGACCCCAGCGTGAAGCCCTTCAGTTGGTACAAAGAGCATGTGCTGCGCGGCGCCGTGGCCAATGCCTTGCCCGCGCACTACCTGGCCATGATTGAGGCGGTGGAAAGCCATGACGATCCTGACGCTGAACGTCATGCGCGGGAGTTGGTTATTTATGCGGGGAGTTTGTTGGGAAAATGATGGCGTAATTTGTCCTCTATTGGTCGCAATAGGTGCTTATATCTTTGGCGGTCGGCGCCTAAGATGGACGCATTCTGCCAACCATAGAAAGTCAAAAAATGTCCTCATCTACACCTTTGAGATCCGCCCTCATCATCATTGATGTGCAGCAGTCTTTCCCCCAGATGCCGTTCTGGACCGAAGACGACGTGCCTGCGTTTCAGTCTGCTTTGCTCCGGTTAGAGGCGGGCTGCCGCGCCCAAGGCGTGCCGGTGGTGCACATCTTTCATGTGGGGCAGGGCGGACCCTTCACGCTGGAATCCGGCTTTGTGAAATCCCTGGACTGGTTGCCGGGCGCGCCCGATGTGCGGTTTGACAAACACACGCACAACGCGTTTACGGACACTGGGCTGGACTTGTGGTTGCGTCGGCGCGGCATCAATCACCTCATCATCAGCGGCATTCGCACCGAGCAATGCTGCGAGACCACCACCCGCGTGGGGGCCGATATCGGTTACACGGTGGACTACGTGACCGAGGCCACGCTCACCTTTCCCATGACCCATGCCGGCAGTGGTCGCACCTATTCGGCCGCCGAGATCAAGGCCCATACCGAGCTGGTGCTGGCGGACCGGTTTGCGCGTATCGTCACCGTCGACGAATGCCTGGCGCAACTCACGCCATTGGCCGCCTGAAACCTAGCTGGACTTCTCACCCATGCTTCAACTTCGCCCCAACTGTGAGTGCTGCAACATTGATTTGCCGCCCACCTCGCCACTGGCCATGATCTGCTCGTTTGAATGCACTTTTTGCGCCAACTGTGTGGCCCAGCGCCTGCACGGCAGGTGCCCGAACTGCGGGGGTGAGTTCGTGCGCCGCCCCGTGCGGCCTGCCGATGCGTTGGCGCGAAACCCTGCATCGACGCAGCGGGTTTTCAATCCGCAAGGTTGTGCGCCCGCCCCCTCAGACGGGGCGCCATGAGCGGCGAGGCGATGCGCCCACGCGATGTGGGCTTGGCGCTGTTGGTCATCTGTGTGTGGGGCGTGAACTTTGCCGTCATCAAAACCGGCGTGGCCGATGTGCCACCGTTGTTGCTGGGGGCGCTTCGTTTTATGC
>CAWAFG010000045.1:0-25051 GCA_963781205.1 uncultured beta proteobacterium
GTGCTGGTCACTGGCTACGACATCATCTTTTTCTGGGTCGCCCGGATGATCATGATGACCACCCACTTCACGGGACAAGTGCCGTTCAAACACGTTTACATCCACGGCTTGGTGCGTGACGCACAAGGCAAGAAAATGAGCAAGTCTGAAGGCAATGTGCTTGACCCGGTGGACTTGATCGACGGCATTGCCCTGCCCGAGTTGCTGGCCAAGCGCTCTGAAGGCCTGCGCAAGCCCGAAACCGCGCCACAAGTGCGCAAGAACACCGAAAAAGAGTTCCCCGTTGGCATTCCCGCCTTTGGCGCCGATGCGCTGCGATTCACCTTCGCCTCGCTGGCGTCGCTGGGACGCAGCATCAATTTCGACTCCAAGCGCTGCGAGGGCTATCGCAACTTCTGCAACAAGCTCTGGAACGCCAGCCGCTTTGTACTGATGAACTGCGAAGGCCAGGACTGCGGCCTCAAAGCGCACACCGCCGAAGAATGCGCCGTGGGCGGTGAGACGCCCAGCTACCTGGAATTCAGCCAGGCGGACCGTTGGATCGTGTCCTTGCTGCAAAAGACCGAAGCTGACATTGCCAAAGGGTTTGAAGACTACCGTCTGGACAACGTGGCCAACACGATCTATGACTTTGTCTGGAACGAGTTCTGCGACTGGTACCTGGAAATTGCGAAGGTGCAAATCCAGACCGGCAATGACGCCCAAAAGCGTGCCACCCGCCGCACCCTGATTCGCACACTGGAAACCATTTTGCGAATGGCCCACCCCTTGATTCCGTTCATCACGGAAGAGCTGTGGCAAATCGTGGCGCCAGTGGCCGGCCGCGCTGGCGAGTCCGTGGCCATTGCCGACTACCCCGTCAGCCAGCCTGAACGCATTGACGAGGCCGCCATTGCCCATGTAGCCAAGTTGAAGCAGCTGGTGGATGTTTGCCGCACCTTGCGCGGTGAGATGAATGTGTCACCGTCTACCCGTTTGCCCTTGTTTGTGGTGGCCGGCCAGCCCGATGAAGCCGCCTTCCTGAAAGAGACCGCGCCGATTCTGCAAGCGCTGGCCAAGCTGAACGAAGTGCGCGTGTTCGACGACGAAGCCGCCTGGGCAGCCGCCGCCGAGTCCGCCCCCGTGGCTGTGGTGGGCTCCGCCCGGGTTTGCCTCTATATGGAAGTGGATGTGGGCGCCGAAAAGCTGCGTTTGGGCAAAGAGCTGGCACGCTTGGAAGGTGAAATCGTCAAAACAGAGGGCAAGCTGAGCAACGAAGCCTTTGTGGCCCGCGCACCTGCGGCTGTGATTGACCTGGAGCGCAAGCGCATGGCCGACTTTGCCGCCACGATCACCAAGGTCAAAGAGCAATTGGCCCGCCTTGGCTAAAGCACAGCGCGCCGCAGCGGCGCGTTGACCCGTAAAAAAACCGACTTGAAGTCGGTTTTTTTACGCCACAGTGGTTGGGGCTTAGCGCCGACGCATCACGTGAATGAATTCGTCAGCCACCGTTTCCTGCGCCAGCAACTCGTTGCCGGTTTGCTTGGCAAACGCCTGAAAGTCGCGCACCGAACCGGCGTCACTGGAGACCACTTTCAGCGTCTGGCCGCTTTGCATCTCTGCCAGCGCTTTCTTCGCTTTCAGAATGGGCAGCGGACAGTTCAGGCCCCGGGTATCCACTTCTTTGTCGATTTGCATCTGTAGTCCTTGTTGTATTGAGCGCAATTCTAGTGAGTCAAGCGGCTCAGGCCGCCTGCCCGCCAACGCCTAAGCCGGAAAAACCCCGGTCGACAGGTAACGGTCCCCCCGGTCACACACCACAAAAACAATGGTGGCGTTGCGCTCCCGGCTGCCAATTTCCTGCGCCACCGCGCAGGCGCCAGCGGCGGAAATACCCGCAAAGATGCCCTCTTCCCGGGCCAAACGCCGGCACATCTCTTCGGCGGTTTCTTGGCTGACGTACAGCAACTCGTCCACGGTCTCGGGGTTGTAAATCTTGGGCAAATACGCCTGTGGCCATTTGCGAATGCCCGGAATGCGCGAGCCTTCATGGGGTTGCACACCAATGATCTTGATCGCCGGGTTCTTTTCCTTCAAGAACCGGGAGACACCGGTGATGGTGCCCGTGGTGCCCATGGCGCTCACAAAATGGGTAATGCGCCCTTTGGTGCTGGCCCAGATTTCAGGGCCGGTGGTCTCATAGTGAATGCGCGGGTTGTCGGCATTGGAGAACTGGTCCAGCACCCGGCCCTTGCCGTCGCGCTGCATCTGCTCTGCCAAGTCACGCGAGTACTCGATGCCGCCACTTTTGGGCGTCAGGATCAATTCCGCGCCAAAAGCTTTCATGGTCTGGGCACGCTCAATCGACAAATCCTCCGGCATGATCAAAATCATGCGGTAGCCCTTGATGGCCGCCGCCATGGCCAAAGCAATGCCGGTGTTGCCGGAGGTCGCCTCAATCAGGGTGTCGCCGGGTTGAATGTCACCGCGCTCTTCCGCGCGCTTGATCATGGACAGTGCCGGGCGGTCTTTGACCGAGCCCGCAGGGTTATTGCCCTCCAATTTGCCCAAAATCACGTTCCCCCGAGCCTTGTTATCGTCGGCGCCAATGCGCTGGAGCCTGACTAACGGTGTTTTTCCGATGGAATCTTCAATAGTTGGGTATTTCATGACCCATACTGTGCCATAATTTCGTTCTGCCCAAATAATTGCCCGGGTGGTGAAATTGGTAGACTCAGGGGACTCAAAATCCCCCGCCGCAAGGCGTGCCGGTTCGAGTCCGGCCCCGGGCACCAAAGATAAAGCCGCATTGTTGAAGAACAATGCGGCTTTTTTCTTGTCCACCGCAGTCTCAACTGGATAGCATGACACACCGTCCGTCGAGATGCGGTCAAATGGCGCGATTTGAAATGCAACGCACCGACTTAAAGAACAGCACCAAGCGATCTGAAGCCTCGTCGATGGACAAGCAGTCCGACAGAGGTGAAACTCATAAAACATGAATGACTCGAAAGCAATCCTCTCAGACAACATCAGAGCAATGATTGGAAGCGGCACGATTCGAGGGTGGGCAATAAGCAACCATCTCGATCCAAAGCAAGTGAGCCGCACTGTCAATCAAGAAACAAGCATCTCCCTTGATGCACTCGACAAGATCGCGTCCAGCTTAGGATTAAAGGCTGCACAGCTATTGACACCAGGTGGCGCCGAGTCGAACGCTTCGTTGAAAATGGATCAGCTTGCGTTATTGATGAGCAAACTGCCGGACGACGAGTTGGTCAGGCTGAAAGCACACACAGCCTGTGTCAACGCATTGATCACATTTCTGGAGCCGGGCGCTTAACGCGCACAATTTCCCCATTAACCGGTGGCCCCGCCGAGGGCACCACCGAAAGAGCCGCATTGTTGAAGAACAATGCGGCTCTTTTCTTGGGCGCTTACAACCCTTCGTTAACCGTCGGGTAAGCCAGCTTCAGCGCGCAGCTCGCGCTTCATGCGGGTGTTGTCCATGCGTCTGGACTCGCTCATGAAACTCAGAAGCATCAGGGGCAACTGCTGCGAGGCTGTGCTGCGGGGCACGCGCGGGGGGCGCGGCAGGCCATATTTATCGGCGGCCAGGTCAAAGTAATCGCCCATTTTCAGACAGGTGTCGTCGTTCACGTTGTAAATGCGCTGGGGCTTGGCGCGCCACAGGGCGGCGACGCAGGCGCGAGCGAGGTCGTTGGCGTGAATGTGGTTGGTGTACACGTCATCGTCAGCTTGCAGCACGGGCGTGCCCTTTTGCAGACGGGCGTGGGGCGTGCCGCCAACCCGGTCTGGGGCGTAGATGCCGGGAATGCGCAGGATGCTGCTGCGCACCCCACTGGCCCGGCCGAAGAATCGGACTGAATTTTCAGCATCAATTCGTCGTTTTGCCCTTGGTGTGTCGGCGGAGGTAGCTCTTGTTTCGATAGCAAAACCTCCTTGACAGTCCCCATAGACACCGCTGGTGGAGCCATACACAAAAGCAGCGGGCAGGCCACGAAGGCGCAAGGTACGTGTGATGGCCAAGGTGCGGGGGTCGCCCCAGCCTTCGCTGGGTGGCGGCGCCAGATGCACCACGCGGTGGGCCAACCCGGCGAGCCGGCGCAGAGTGCCCGGCTCATCCAAATTACCCAGCAAAGGCGTGATGCCGGCCGTTCGCAGCGGGCCGGTGCGTTCGGCACTGCTGGTCAGCGCGAGCAGTTGGACTCGCCCCTTCAGTTGAGAAGCCACGCGCAGGCCCACGTCGCCACAACCGACGATCAGAATGCGCTGGCGGCGAAAGCGCGCGGGCAGTGCGCCGGGTCGCGTGGCGTACAAGTGGGGATGGGGGCTTTGAATTGAAGGCAAAATCGAGGGTTTCCAAGCGTTACAAGCCCCAAGGATACAGAAAACATGACGAGCACCGACAGCACCGCGAAGGGGTTTCAGATCTCCATTCAGCCCAGCGGACGGACCTTTTCAAGCCAGACCGATGAAACCCTGCTGGCCGCTGCCATTCGCCAGGGCATTGGTTTGCCCTACGGCTGCAAAGACGGCGCTTGCGGCTCGTGCAAGTGCAAAAAAATCGAAGGCAGCGTGACCCACGGCGCGCACCAGAGCAAGGCTTTGAGCGACGAGGAAGAAGCCAATGGCTTCATCCTGACCTGCTGTGCCGTGGCGCACAGTGATGTGGTGCTGGAGTCGCGCCAGGTGACGGCCGAAGGCGCGTTCCCAATCAAGAAGATGCCCACCCGCGTGAGCCTGATGCAGAAGATGTCAGACGACGTGATGCTGGTCAAGCTGCAACTGCCGGCCAATGACACGTTTACGTTCCACGCCGGGCAGTACGTGGAATTTATTTTGCGCGATGGCGCGCGCCGCAGCTACTCCATGGCCAACGCACCCCACACGATGCCGCAGGTCGGCGGGATTGAATTGCACATTCGGCACATGCCGGGCGGCAAGTTCACCGACCACGTGTTTGGCACCATGAAAGAAAAAGAGATTTTGCGCATTGAAGGCCCCTATGGCAGCTTCTTTTTGCGCGAAGACTCGGACAAGCCCATCGTGCTGCTGGCCTCGGGAACCGGGTTTGCGCCGATCAAGGCGGTGCTGGAGCAGATGCAGCACAAAGGCATCACCCGCCCGGTTGCACTGTATTGGGGCGCACGGCGTCCGGCGGACCTCTACATGGACGCATGGGTCCAATCGCTGTTGACCGAAATGCCCAACCTGACCTATGTGCCCGTGGTGTCCAACGCCCTGCCGGAAGACGGCTGGACCGGACGCACCGGTTTTGTGCATCAGGCGGTATTACAAGACACGCCCGACCTCTCCGGCCACCAGGTTTACGCCTGCGGCGCACCCATCGTGGTCGATTCGGCCCAGGCCGACTACACCAAGAAAGCAGGTCTGCCGGAGCACGAGTTCTTTGCGGACGCCTTTGTCACCGAAGCGGACAAGGCGGCTGACCCAGCCTAAGTCAGCGCCCCATTGCAAAAAAGCCGCAGGAAATGCTCCTGCGGCTTTTTTTTGGGCTCACCCACGGGCGGTGATCTCAAGAACGTGAGCGCTGCGTTACTCCACCTTGGCGCCGGCCTCAAACCACTGCTTGATCAGTTGACGCTCCGCGTCCGTGATGCCCGTGGCGTTGTTCATGGGCATTTGGCGGGTGACAACCACCTGCTGGTAAATGTTTTGGGCGTGGGTGCGAACCCCCTGCGGGGAGTCCAGGCGAACATTCTTCATTTGCAGCTGCTCGCCATGACACTGGTAACAACGCTGGGCCAAAACGGCCTGCACTTTTTGAGCATCATTAAGGCCTTCTGCGCCCGTATTTAAAGCGGGAGCAGCTACAGTTTCAGTAGCACCGACCACGGCAGGGGTCTGCGCTTCAGGCTTGAGCCAAATGATGACGGCAACGATGACGAGCACGCCAACGAGGGCGTACGGCAGCGGATTACCGTTGCGGCCCAGCTTGTAGCCGTGGCGCATGACAAAAAACTGGCGAATCGCGGCGCCAGCAAACATCATCAAAATCAGCACCAGCCAGTTTTGCGGGTGGCTATAAGTGAAGCTGTAATGGCCGCTGAGCATGGCAAACAGCACCGGCAGGGTGAAATAGGTGTTGTGCACGCTGCGTTGCTTGCCCCGCTTGCCGTGAATGGGGTCCACGGGCTGGCCGGCCTTGATGGCGGCCACGACTTTTTTCTGCCCCGGAATGATCCAGAAGAACACGCTGGCGCTCATGCTGGTGGCCAACATGGCGCCCACCAGCAAAAAGGCCGCCCGGCCCGCAAACCAGTGGCAAGCCAGCCAGGACGCCAAGCACACCAGCAAGAAGACGAGACCACCGACGATGGCGTCGCCGTTCTTGCGCTGGCCAAACACTCGGCAAATCATGTCGTACAAGACCCAGAACACCACCAAGAACGACAAAGCCACGGCGATGGCGGTGGCCGGCGCCCAGTCCATGCGCGATTTGTCGATCAAATAAGTGCTCGCGCTCCAGAGGTAAGACACGGTGAACAAGGAAAAGCCGGACAGCCAGGTGCTGTAACTTTCCCAGTAAAACCAATGCAGGTGCGAGGGGAGCTTGGGCGGCGAGACGTTGAACTTGACCGGGTGGTAGAACCCCCCGCCGTGCACGGCCCACAACTCGCCACTGACGCCCTGCTTCTTCAAGTCCTCATCCACCGGCGGGGTGAGGCTGCTGTCCAAAAAGACGAAGTAGAACGAGGAACCAATCCAGGCAATGGCGGTGATGACATGCACCCAGCGCAGCAGCAGGTTGGCCCAGTCGAGGTAGTAACTTTCCATCAATATCAGCCTTGTCGGCACCCGCACTGGGCGCCAGAATCCATCCGCTTGCTCACCACTGCGGGCGCTGTAAGCAAACAAAGCGTCGCGAACATGGGCTTGCCAGGCAAGCCCCGCTCCGCTGCGACGTCGGGTCAAAGTGTATACAGTTTCGATTGATCAGCGTCAATCGCCAGGCTGCACCGGCAGGTTTTGCAAGATCTGTGCCGCCACCGCCACGGCGATCACTTCGGGGGCTTTGCCGGCGATACCGGGCACACCAATCGGGCAGGTGACGTGCGCCAGCTCCGATTCCGTGAACCCTCGTTCTTGAAGCCGGTGCCGAAATGTGGCCCATTTGGTGCGACTCCCAATCAAACCGATGTAGGGCAAATCACCCCGCGCGCGCTGGCGCAACAAACAGGCAGCCACCACCTCCAGGTCTTCTGCGTGGCTGAAACTCATGATGAGCACCTGAGCGCCCGGGGCCAGCGACGGAACCGCACTCTGCACGGGGTCGGAATGCTCACACACCACGTTGGCGGGCACTTGGTCGGGAAAAACCTCGTCGCGGCTGTCAATCCAATGCACGGCCAAAGGCAATTGGCCGAACACCTGGACCAACGCGTGCCCCACATGCCCTCCGCCAAACAAGGCAACCGGGGCGCCAGGCGAATACAACCGGTGCTTGAGGCTTGCCAGATCGGCGGCAACAACCCGTTCAAACTGCAGTTGCACGTCGCCTCCACAGCATTGCCCCAATGTTGGGCCCAAGGCGTATCGAATCACGGCATCCCCCGGCGCCCCGGCCAGGCGCTTGTGAGCTTCGGCCAATGCCTGAAACTCCAGATGGCCACCGCCAATGGTGCCGACCATTCCCCGTGGGAACACCGCCATCCAGGCGCCCTTTTTGCGCGGCACAGACCCCCGGGAGGCCAGCACCGAGACCAGCAGCGCGTCTTCCTCGACCAATCGTTTTGCTAAATCATCAAATGCAGTCACAAAGCATTACTTTCTTTCGTGATGGACCCCGCAGGGCATGGTATTTTTCGGGCACAGTATGCACCTCGGTTTTGGCGCCAGCCAATGCCTCACTTGAACCCTCGATTCAGCCCTGCCCCATGAACTTCATCCCCTCGCGCCACACCTGGCTTCGGATCACCGCCACCGGTCTGTTGGTGGCTTATTTGGCGGGTTGCGCCTCACCGCCAGCGGGACCGGCGCCCTCCGGCCCGCAACGCTCGCCGGAGGCACCCTATGTCGCACCGGGCTCGGTCGCGTCGCCCATGTATGAAAACAGCAGCGGCCGGATGTCTGGCGCCAGCAATCCGCGCGACTACCGACGAGACGCGGCCAACCACCTTTACGGTCAAAACACCAACCGCATTTTCAAGGGAAGGATGCCGCCACTGCTTTACGCCATTGGCGTGTTGCAGGTCGATGTGGATGGCCGGGGCCGCGTGACCGCCACCCGCTGGATGCGCGCGCCCAGCCACGCGCCCGAAGTGATGGCCGAGATTGAGCGCACCGTCCGCCAAGCCGCGCCTTACCCCGCTCCCGCTCGCATGGGCCATGTGACCTACACCGACACCTGGCTGTGGCACAAGAGTGGGCAATTCCAGCTCGACACGCTGACCGAAGGCCAGGACTAACCCCGGTACAACGAACCCCTGCCACCCCGCAAGTTAGGGTGGCAGCAGGTTGCGGGGGTCCAAATTTGCAACCGTTGGGCCGACTGGCTGGTCGCCAAGGCGTCCCACACTGCGCATAATGACAGCCATAGGAGGAGGCGCGTCATCGGGTAATCTCTTCCTATTCTTTTACAAAAATATGGAGACATTCATGGAAAAAGAACTATCACCCGCCGAAAGCGCCCTGCGCGATGCGGCCCGCGAATACCACCGCTCCCCCACCCGCGGCAAGATCTCCGTCACCCCCACCAAGCCTCTCTCCAACCAGCGCGATCTGTCGCTGGCCTACTCGCCCGGCGTGGCCTACCCGTGCCTGGACATTGAAGCCGACCCCTCGTTGGCGTCCGAGTACACGTCACGCGGCAATCTAGTGGGTGTGATCACCAACGGCACCGCCGTGCTCGGCCTGGGCGACATTGGCCCGCTGGCGGCCAAGCCGGTCATGGAAGGCAAAGGCTGTCTGTTCAAAAAGTTTGCCGGTATTGACGTGTTTGACATTGAGTTGGCCGAGCGCGACCCCGACAAGCTGGTGGACATGATTGCCGCCATGGAGCCCACGCTGGGCGGCGTCAACCTGGAAGACATCAAGGCGCCTGAGTGCTTCTACATTGAGAAGAAGCTGCGCGAGCGCATGAACATTCCCGTGTTCCATGACGACCAGCACGGCACGGCCATCATCTCCAGCGCCGCCTTGTTGAACGGTCTGGAGCTGGTCGGCAAGCGCATTGAAGACGTCAAAATCGCCGTCTCGGGCGCCGGCGCCGCCGCACTGGCCTGTCTGGACGTGATGGTGGGCTTGGGCGTACTCACCAAAAACATCTACGTGTGCGACTCCAAAGGCGTGATTTATGAAGGCCGCCCCGGCGGCTTTGACGAATCCAAAGCGCGCTTTGCCCAGAAAACCGAGCTACGCACCCTGGCCGACGTGGTCGATCAAGCCGACGTGTTCCTGGGCTGCTCGGCCCCCGGCGTATTGACCGAAGCGATGGTCATGACCATGGCCAAGGCCCCCATCATTTTGGCGCTGGCCAATCCGGAACCCGAGATTCGCCCCGAATTGGCCAAGGCGGTGCGGCCGGACTGCATCATTGCCACCGGGCGTTCGGACTATCCGAACCAGGTCAACAACGTGCTGTGTTTCCCCTACATCTTCCGGGGCGCGCTGGACTGCGGCGCCACCAAGATCACCGAGGCCATGAAGCTGGCCTGCGTGCGCCAGATTGCGGACTTGGCCAAGGCCGATATCAGCGAAGAAGTGGCCACCGCCTACGCCGGCAAAGAACTGGTGTTCGGACCCGACTACCTGATCCCCACCCCGTTTGACTCGCGCCTGATTTTGCGCATTGCGCCTGCGGTGGCCAAGGCGGCTGAAGAGTCCGGCGTGGCCGAACGTCCCATCAAGGACTTTGAGGCCTACCGCCAGCAACTGTCGCGCTTTGTGTACCAAACCGGCATGTTCATGCGACCGGTCTTTACCGCAGCCAAGGCGATTGCCAAGGAAAGCAAGCGTGTGGCGTTCTCCAATGGCGAAGATGAGCGCGTGTCTGCGCGCCGCCCAGGTGGCAGTGGATGAAGGGCTGGCGCACCCCATTCTGATTGGCCGCCCGGCGGTCATCGAGGCGCGACTGGCCAAGGCGGGGTTACGCATCAAGCTCGGGCACGACGTCGATTGCGTCAACCCCGAGGACGACGCGCGTTTCCGCCAGTATTGGGAGACGTACCACAAGCTCATGGGGCGCCGTGGCGTGTCGGTTGAGGCTGCCAAGGTGGCGGTGCGCCGCTCCAACACCACCATTGCCGCGCTGATGGTCAAGCTCGGTGATGCCGATGCGCTGTTGTGTGGCCTGGTCGGTCGCTATGACACGCACCTGGACCATATTCGCGACATCATTGGCGTCAAGGCCGGGGCGACCGGTTTGGCCACGCTGAACGCCTTGATGCTGGAAAAGCGCACACTCTTCATTGCCGACACCTTCGTCAACGAAGACCCGGACGCCGAGCAACTGGCCAACATCGCCGTGATGGCCGCCGACGAGGTGCGCAGTTTCGGTCTGCCGCCCAAGGTGGCGTTCCTGTCCCACTCCATGTACGGCTCTTCCAAGCGCAAGTCGGCGGTGAAGATGCGCTTGGCGCACGAGCTGTTCTGCAAAATGGCGCCTGACGTGGAATGCGACGGCGAGTTGCATGGCGACGCGGCCCTGTCGGAAGACATGCGCCACGCCGCGCTGATGGACACCAAGCTCCACGGCGAAGCCAACATCCTGATCTGCCCCAACCTGGACGCCGCCAACATTTTGTTCAACGTGCTCAAGGTCACCAGCGGACACGGTGTGACGGTGGGGCCGATTTTGCTGGGATCAGCGGCTTCCGCGCACATCTTGACGCCATCGTCCACGGTGCGGCGCGTCGTCAACATGACGGCACTGGCCGCGGCCAACGCGGTGCATTTCGCCAGAGGCAAACCCTAAGCCCTGACAGCCACCTCTTGAAAGCCCGGTCAAACCCTATTGACCGGGCTTTTTTTTGACCCCATGATCAGGAATTGGCACTTAAATTGCTTGTCATTTGCATCGATTTCGTATTTTCACATCACTGACTGGAGACCCCATGCACAAACGCCATTTACTCAAGCTGACCACCGCACTGGCCCTGGCCGGCACACTCGGTATGGCCCATGCGCAGACGACGCCCATCAAATTTCAGCTGGACTGGCGCTTTGAAGGCCCGTCGGCCTTGTTCCTGACGCCGTTGGCCAAAGGCTACTTCAAGGACGCCAAGCTGGACGTGACCGTGGACGCCGGCAATGGCTCGGGAGCGGCCGTGAACCGCGTGGCCTCAGGCGCTTACGACATGGGCTTTGCCGATTTGGCCGCCTTGATGGAGTTTCACGCCAACAACCCGGACGCCCCCAACAAACCTGTGGCGGTGATGATGGTTTACAACGACACGCCCGCCTCCGTCATGGCGCTGAAAAAGTCAGGCATCAAAACACCGGCCGACCTCAGTGGCAAAAAAATGGGCGCCCCGGTCTTTGATGCAGGCCGCCGTGCCTTCCCGATTTTTGCCAAAGCCAACAAGGTCACTGACGTGCAATGGATTTCGATGGACCCCCCTCTGCGCGAAACCATGCTGGTGCGTGGCGACCTGGATGCCATCACCGGTTTCACCTTCACCTCCCTGCTCAACCTGGAAGCACGCGGTGTGAAGGCCGCTGACGTGGTGGTGTTGCCCTACCCCGCTTATGGCGTGAAGCTGTACGGCAATGCCATCATTGCGTCACCCAAGTTGCTCAAGGACAACCCGGAAGCCGTCAAGGCCTTTTTGATGGCCTTCGCACGCGGCGTGAAGGACGTGGTCGCCAACCCCAAGGCAGCGATTGCGGACGTGAAAGAGCGCGACGGCATCATCAATGCCGAACTGGAAACCCGCCGCCTGCAACTCGCGATTGACACGGTGATCAACACTCCCAACGCCCATGCTGAAGGCTTTGGCCAAGTCAGCGGTCCGCGCATGACGCTCATGGCCTCGCAAGTTTCAGACGCTTTCAACACCAAGAGCCGCGTCAATGCGGATGCGGTGTGGAGCAGCGACTACCTGCCGTCCAAAGCAGCGCTGAACGTGTTGCCTAAGAAATAAGCCACGCACCAACTCGCAAAACGCTTCTTTATTGATAGCTACTTACGCAACAAACACGGGGGCCACAGGCCTTTTTCATGGATATTGACAGCACCACTCCCGCCAGCCCCTGGTTTGTTGAGTTTCAGGACGTCTGGCTCGCTTACAACGAGGAATTGCACCGGAAAAACCAATTTGCGGTGGAAGCCATTGACCTGAACATTCGACAGGGTGAGTTCATCGCCATCGTCGGGCCTTCGGGCTGCGGCAAGTCCACCTTCATGAAGCTGGCCACCGGTCTCAAGATGCCGTCCATCGGCAAGATCCGCATTGACGGCCAACCGGTGACCGGCCCGCTGAAGATCTCGGGCATGGCGTTTCAGGCCTCGTCACTGCTGCCCTGGCGAACCACGCTGGACAACGTGCTGCTGCCGCTGGAAATTGTCGAGCCTTACCGCAGCCAATTCAAAGCCAAACGCAAGGAGTACGAGGAACGCGCCCGGGCGCTGCTGGCCAAAGTGGGCCTGGCCGGCTATGAAAACAAGTTCCCCTGGGAGTTGTCGGGCGGCATGCAGCAGCGCGCCAGCATTTGTCGCGCCCTGATTCACGAACCCAAGATGCTGCTGCTGGACGAGCCCTTTGGCGCGCTGGACGCGTTCACCCGCGAAGACCTCTGGTGCACCCTGCGGGACCTGTGGACCGAGCAGCGCTTCAATGTGATTTTGGTCACCCATGACTTGCGTGAGTCGGTTTTCCTGGCCGACACGGTGTATGTCATGAGCAAGTCCCCGGGGCGCTTTGTCGTCAAAAAAGAGATTGACTTGCCGCGCCCGCGTGATCTGGAAGTCACCTACACCCGAGAGTTCACCGACATCGTGCACGAGTTGCGCGGCCACATTGGCGCCCAGCGCCAAACGGGCACAGCCAACCCCGCACCGCTTTCCAACTGACGCTTCACCATGAACAAAAAACAAGTCGAACTCTGGTCACCTTGGATATTGCTGACCGCGGTGCTACTGCTTTGGCAAGTCATTTGCGCGGCCTTTGATGTGTCCGAATTCATCTTCCCCAGTCCCTGGCGCATCTGGACCCAGTTCTGGGAGTACAAAGCCATCATCGCCGGCCACGCCTGGCGCACCTATTGGGTGACCATGGCCGGATTTGGCTTGGCCATCGTCGTGGGTGTGTTGCTGGGCTTTGTGATTGGCAGCTCTCGTTTGGCCTATGCCGCCGTCTACCCCCTGATGACCGCATTCAACGCGCTGCCCAAAGCGGCGTTTGTGCCGATTTTGGTGGTCTGGTTTGGCATTGGCGCCGGCCCGGCCATTCTCACGGCCTTTCTCATCAGCTTTTTTCCCATCATGGTCAACATCGCCACGGGCTTGGCCACGCTGGAGCCCGAGTTGGAAGATGTGCTGCGCGTGCTGGGCGCCAAGCGCTGGGACGTGCTGGTCAAGGTGGGCTTGCCACGGTCCATGCCTTACTTTTACGGCTCGCTCAAAGTGGCCATCACGCTGGCGTTTGTGGGTACCACGGTGTCCGAGATGACAGCCGCCAACGAGGGCATTGGCTACCTGCTGATCTCTGCCGGGTCGGCCATGCAGATGGGCCTGGCATTTGCCGGCCTGGTGGTCGTGGGCGCCATGGCCATGATCATGTACGAACTCTTCAACGTGATTGAGAAGCGCACCACCGGTTGGGCGCACCGGGGCTCCCAGAACCACTGATTTCAAGCACTGAGCCACGCCCTAAACTCTCGCCATGTCATGGCACGCCCAACTCCAACTCGATTACCGCCTTGAGGGCGCCCGCACGGTCGCCCGCCATCAACACGAAGGGCCTTTGCGATTGCTGCAAAGCCTTTACCCCGAGGGTGAGGCCCTGTGCCACAACGTGCTGGTGCACCCACCGGGCGGTTTGGTGGGGGGCGACACGCTGGACCTTCACATCACAGCCAAAGGCGGCGCCCATGGGCTGATCACCACGCCTGGCGCCACCCGCTTTTACCGCTCCAGCGGCAGCCCTGCCGTGCAACGCACCCACATCCGCCTGAGCGACCAGGCCCGACTGGAGTGGCTGCCGATGGAGGCCATTGCCTATAACGACTGTTTGGCCGAGAACCACCTCACGCTGGATCTGGGACCGCAGGCCGAGTTCATGGGCTGGGACGTCACCGCCTTTGGCCTGCCGCTGGCGAATCAGCCGTTCGAACAAGGTCAGTTTCTGCAACACATTGAGGTGCCCGGAGTCTGGCTGGAGCGCGGATTGCTCAAGGCCGACGATGCGCGGTTGATGAACGGCCCGCTGGGCTTGGCTGGAGCGCGCTGTATGGCATCGCTCTTTTTTGTGGCGGGCAGCAAGCTGGACAAAGCCCGCAAAGAGCAGGCGCTGGAGCTCGCGCGTGACCTCATTGCCGCTCATGGGTTGAGTGCAACAGCAGGCGCCACCAGCCCGAACCCCCAGGTTTTGGTGGTGCGCTGTCTGGCGCCCGTGGTGGAACCCGCCATGGGCCTGCTGCGCCAAATCTGGGGCGCATGGCGCGCCCAGTTGTGGCGATGCGGCCAAAACGTCCCTCGACTTTGGTCCACCTAGTGCTATTATTTTGGGCAAAACAATGAGAGACCCCCGATGACCCCTACGTGGTTGGCCCCCAAAATACGCGTGCTGGCCCGCTGATGGCCGGAATCGCCGACGACCTCTCCTCGTCCAGCGCGCTGGTCGTTGATGGCAATCCCACCTCGCGATCGGTTCTGGTTTCCCAGTTGCGGGACTTTGGCATGGGCTCGGTGGTGCAATGCGCCCGACTGATGGACGCTCGCCGCCAACTCGAGTTCCGAAAATTTGACGTGGTGCTGTGTGAGCTTCATTTCTCTGGAGAAATCACGTCCGGTCAAGACTTGCTCGACGACCTGCGACGCAACCAGTTGCTCCCATTTTCAACCGTTTTCATCATGGTCACAGGCGAAGCCACCTATGCCAAGGTGGCCGAAGCCGCCGAATCGGCTTTGGACGGCTATTTACTCAAGCCCCACAAAGCCAATCAGTTGGGCGAGCGCTTGCGCCAAGCACGCATCCGAAAATTGTCATTGCAGGACATTTTCTCTGCCATTGAAGCTGAAGATTTTGAGTTGGCGTCCACGCTGTGCATGCAGCGGTTTGAATCTCGGGGCCTCTTTTGGCTCTACGCGGCGCGCGTAGGCGCTGAATTGATGCTGCGCACGGGGAAGCCCGTGCAGGCTCAGACGCTTTACGAAGCGGTGGTGCAGGCCAAGACGCTGCCGTGGGCAAAGTTGGGTGTCGCACGCTCCCAGTTGGACAATGGTCAGGTGTCCAAAGCCACCAGCACGCTGGCCAACCTCATCAGCGAAGACCCCACTTACACCGATGCCTACGATGTCATGGGGCGGGCCCAGTTTGAAATGGGAAAATTTGACGACGCTCTGGCCACCTACAAGATGGCCTGTGAACTGACACCCGCCTCCATCACCCGTCGGCAAAACCTGGGCATGCTTTCCTACTATTCAGGCAACCACAAAGAGGCTGAGGAGTTGCTGGAACGAACCACCCGTCTTGGGCTCACGTCCAAGATGTATGACGCTCAATCATTGGTTCTGCTGGCATTTCTGCGTCTGGAAAATGGTGACAAAAAGGGCTTGCAGCGTTGCCGGGATGATTTTCTTCGCTTGATAGAGCGCAGCCCGGACAACCAGCGCTACCCACGCCTGGCGGCCATCGTTGAGGCGCTCTACCTCATTCAACAGCATCAATATGCACAGGCCGTCACCACGATCAGAACGCTGAGCCAGACCGTGAAATCACCAGATTTTGATTTCGAGTCTGCCTCCAATTTGCTGTCCTTGATGGCGCAAATGGCCAGCAAAGCCATACAGCTCAATGAGATCGATGCCGTGGTGGACACGGTGGGCGTGCGCTATTGCAACAACCGGGCGATGACTGAGTTGCTCGCCGGTGCTGCAGGCGCTTATCCGCCTTACGTCGAACGCATCCGCGCGGCCAATGCCAAGATCTTGAAAATCAACGAAACCGCGCTGGAGCTCAGCATGGGTGGGGATCCGAACGCTGCCGTCAAAAACCTGATTTTTCACAGCAATGCCACTTTGAGCGGCAAGCTGATCGACAACGCGCTGCTGGTGTTGAACCGATACGCCGCCCAAATCAATGATGCGCAGGGCATGCGGGACATCATCGAGGACATGCGCACCCGTTTCTCGGCAGGCCGAACCCGACCGGCTCTGGGTGCCCAACAACGCCAAGCTGGCGGGCTGACGCTGCGCACCGGCGGCCCCCAGGCCCAGCCCAAACCGGCTTAAATGGCGACCATGTTGCGCACGCCATCGGCCTCCATATTGGCCCCTAGCCCTTGCGCCAACACCGAACCCCGCTCCATCACCACATAGGCGTCGGCCAGTTCCTGGGCAAAGTCGTAGTACTGCTCCACCAGGACAATGGCCATGTCGCCCCGGTCGGCCAGCATGCGAATGACGCGACCAATGTCCTTGATGATGCTGGGCTGAATGCCCTCGGTGGGCTCGTCCAGAATCAATAACTTGGGGCCGGCGGCCAGCGCCCGGGCAATGGCCAGCTGTTGTTGCTGCCCGCCCGACAAATCTCCGCCCCGACGCTGCCTCATCTGGTCCAACACCGGAAACAGCTCGAACAACTCAGGGGGAATCGGCGTACTGGCGCTCTTGTAGGCCAGTCCCATGCGCAGGTTTTCTTCCACGGTCAAACGGGCAAAAATCTCCCGCCCTTGCGGCACATAGCCAATGCCGGCGCGGGCCCGGTCATACGACGTGGCCTTGTGAATGGCCTGGCCATCCAACTCGATGGTGCCGGTCTTGATGGGCACCAGGCCCATCAGGCTTTTCAGCAGCGTGGTTTTTCCGACGCCGTTGCGGCCCAAGATCACAGTGACCTGGCCTTGGCTGGCAGTGAGATTCACGTCCCGCAGAATGTGCGAGCCGCCATAGTATTGATTGATGTTTTTGACGTTCAACATGCTGTAGTTCGCTTAGCGGCCCAAATAAACTTCAATGACCCGCTCATCCGCCTGCACTTGGGCCAAGGTGCCCTGCGCCAGCACCGAGCCATCGCACAGCACGGTCACGATGTCGGAGATGGTGTTGATAAAGCTCATGTCGTGCTCCACCACCATCAACGAATGCTTGCCCTTGAGTTTCAAAAACAGTTCGGCAGTGCGTTCGGTCTCCTCATCGGTCATGCCGGCCACGGGTTCGTCCAGTAACAGCAGTTTGGGGTCTTGCATGAGCAACATGCCAATCTCCAGCCACTGCTTCTGGCCGTGACTCAAATTGCCGGCCAACACCCCTACGCTATCCGCCAAGTGGATGGTGTGCAGAATCTCGGCCAAGCGGTCGCCCTGCAGGGAGTCGAGCTTGAAAAACATCGACGGTTTCACCCGCTTGTCGGTTTTGAGCGCCAGCTCCAGGTTTTCAAACACCGTGAGCTGCTCAAACACGGTGGGCTTCTGGAACTTTCGGCCAATGCCCAGTTGGGCAATTTCTGCCTCTTTGTAGCGCAGCAAGTCAATCGTGCTGCCAAAGAACACGGTGCCGGAATCAGGCCGGGTTTTGCCGGTGATGATGTCCATCATGGTGGTCTTGCCTGCGCCGTTGGGGCCAATGATGCAGCGCAACTCACCGGGTGCAATGTCCAGCGACAGTTTGTTGATGGCCTTGAAGCCGTCAAAGCTCACGCACACATCTTCCAGGTAAAGAATGCGGCCGTGGGTGGTGTCCACCTCGCCGGGGGTGGCAATGCGGGAGAAGCCGGCGTTGCGTCCACCAGACTCGGTTTTGCCCTGTGCCACGTGGGCGGCGCGGGCCTCGGCGCGGCGGGCGCCCTCTTCCATCAAATCAGGCGTCATGGCGGGCTCCTTTCAACTTTTTAACCAGCCCCACCACCCCGTTGGGCAGAAAGAGCGTCACCCCAATGAACAAGGCGCCCAAGAAATACAACCAGAACTCCGGGTAGGCCACGGTGAGCCAGCTCTTGGCACCGTTCACGATGAAGGCTCCGACAATTGGCCCAATCAGAGAGGCCCGCCCGCCCACGGCGGCCCAGATGGCAATCTCGATCGAATTGGCCGGGCTCATTTCACTGGGGTTGATGATGCCCACCTGCGGTACATACAAGGCCCCCGCCACGCCGCACATCATGGCCGAGATGACCCAGATGGTGAGCTTGAAGCCCAGCGGGTTGTAGCCCGAGAACATGACGCGGGTTTCCGCATCACGCACGGCTTGCAGCACCCGACCAAACTTGCTGTTGACCAGCCAGCGCGCCATCAGGAAGAAGCCCAGCAGCGTGACCCCGGTCATCACAAACAACGTCATGCGCATCTCTGGCGTGGCAATCGGAATATTCAAAATCCGCTTGAAATCGGTGAAGCCGTTGTTGCCGCCAAAGCCGGTTTCATTGCGAAAGAACAGCAGCATGGCCGCAAAGGTCATGGCCTGGGTGATGATGGAGAAGTACACCCCCTTGATGCGGGAGCGAAAGGCAAAGTAGCCAAACACAAAGGCCACCAGCCCCGGCACGGCCACCACCAGAAACAGGGTGGCCACAAAGCTGTCGCTGAAAGTCCAGTGCCAGGGCAGCTCTTTCCAGTCCAGAAACACCATGAAGTCAGGCAGCTCGCTTTTGTAATTGCCCTCAAGACCAATCTGGCGCATCAGGTACATGCCCATGGCGTAGCCACCCAGCGCAAAAAACACGCCGTGGCCGAGGCTCAAAATGCCGGTGTAACCCCAGATCAAGTCCATGGCCAGCGCCAGAATGGCGTAGCACATGATCTTGCCCAGCAAGCCCACCATGTAGCTGCTCAGGTGCAGCGCGCTGCTCTCGGGCACCCACAGGTTCAACACCGGGGCCACGGCGCAGACCAGCAGCAGGGCCACCACAAAAGTCGTCCAGCCCCGACCGGTCAGCACCGGACTTTTGGAAGGCAAGACCAGGGAAGGTGTGCTCGTACTCATGCTTCTGCGCTCCGGCCCTTCATGGCAAAGATGCCTTGAGGACGTTTCTGAATAAAAATAATGATGAACACCAACACGGCAATCTTGGCCAGCACCGCGCCCGTCCAGCCTTCCAGAAACTTGTTCAAGAGGCCCAAGCCCAGCGCGGCGTAAACCGTGCCGGCGAGTTGCCCCACGCCGCCCAGCACCACCACCATGAACGAGTCCACGATGTAGCCCTGGCCCAGGTCCGGCCCCACGTTGCCCACCTGACTCAGGGCGCAACCCGCCAAGCCGGCAATGCCGGAACCCAGCGCGAAGGCGTAGGTATCAATGCGGGCAGTGTTCACGCCCATGCAGGCGGCAATGGGTCGGTTTTGCGTGACGCCGCGCACAAACAGGCCCAGCCGCGTTTGGCTGATCAACCAGGCCACGCCGCCCAGCACCAGAAAGGCAAAGGCAATGATGACCAAGCGGTTGTAGGGCAGCGACAGGTTGCCCATCACCTGAATACCGCCACTCATCCATGAGGGGTTTTCAACGCCCACGTTTTGCGCACCAAACAGCGTGCGCACGAACTGCATCAGCATCAGGCTGATGCCCCAGGTGGCCAGCAGGGTTTCCAGCGGGCGGCCATACAAGAAACGAATCACGGTGCGCTCCAGCACCACGCCCATGAGCGCGGCGGCCAGAAAGGCCACCGGCACGGCGGCGGGTAGATACCAGTCAAAGTAGCCAGGCAGGTAGCGCTGAAACACGCCTTGCACCACGTAGGTGGCGTAGGCTCCAATCATCATCAACTCGCCATGGGCCATGTTGATGACGCCCATGAGGCCATAGGTGATGGCCAGGCCCAGCGCGACCAGCAGCAGGATGCTGCCCAGGCTGATGCCACTGAACACCACGCCCAGCCAATCGCCCAACGCCAGGGTGCGCTCCACGTCACCCAGTGAGGCCTTCAGGGCCGCCGTCACTTCGGCATCGGTCTCAACTTTTAAACGGCTGAGCAACACCGTCTTGGTACTGGCCTCGCCGCTGTCGGCGAGCAGCTTGGCGGCGGCCAGTCGCTTGCCCTTGTCGGCACTGTTCAGCAAGGCAGCAGCGCGCACCAAGCCCAGCGCTTCCTTCAGGTTGGCGTTCTTCTCAGCAGCGTAGGCCTTTTCAATGAGGGGCAACTTGCTGTCGTCGGCGTCGCTCTGCATCTGGGCAATGGCGGCGCGGCGGGTGGCTTCGTCTTTGGAGAACAGCTTGAGCGCGGCCAGGGCGGAATCCAACTCGCCGCGCATGCGGTTGTTGTTCATCACATCTTCCGCGCCCTCAGGCACGGTGACTTCCTGCCCGTTCACCGGGTCGTAGCCTTTGTCGTCCCGGACGATGAAGGCTTGATCACCGGCCACTTTGACAGCGTCGTCGGACAGGGCTTGCAAAAAGGTGGCGGTGGATTCGTCGGCGGACGCCACGGCTTGATTCAGTGCCGCTATGCGCGCATCTGAATCGCCCACTGACAAGGCTTTTGCCTCCTCAGCGGTTATGGAATATGCGGAGCCAGCTATCAAAAGCGTAGCAATAGCCGTCAATCGGATCAATCGTTGAAGCATCGACAGACTCTTTTAGGGGTTGGGGTGCAGGGGCACCATCAAGAAGGCGGCCACCCACTACCGGGGTAGGGGCGGCCGCCAGGGTGTGACAGCGTTTGACTTACTTTTTTATTTCTTCACTGGCTCATCTGGCTTGCCGGCGTTGCCTTCGATGTACGGGCTCCATGGCTTGGCCTTGACGGGACCCGGTGTCTTCCAGACCACGTTGAACTGGCCGTCTGCCCGAATCTCACCAATGAACACGGACTTGTGCAGGTGGTGGTTCTTCTCATCCATCTTGCTCACAATGCCGCTCGGTGCCTTGAAGGTCTGACCGGCCATGGCGGCAATGACCTTGTCCACGTCGGTGGTCTTGGCTTTTTCAACCGCTTGCTTCCACATGTTGATGCCGATGTAGGTGGCTTCCATGGGGTCGTTGGTCAAAGGCTTGTCGGCGCCGGGCAGGTTTTTGGCCTTGGCGTAGGCCGACCACTTGGCGATGAAGTCGGTATTGGCCGGGTTTTTGATGGACTGGAAGTAGTTCCAGGCCGCCAGGTGACCCACCAGAGGCTTGGTATCCACACCGCGCAACTCTTCTTCACCCACGCTGAAAGCGACCACAGGCACGTCTTTGGCCTTCAGGCCGGCATTGCCCAGCTCTTTGTAAAACGGCACGTTGGAGTCACCATTGATGGTGGACACCACGGCGGTCTTGCCACCGGCAGAGAACTTCTTGATGTCAGCCACGATGGTCTGGTAATCCGAATGACCAAACGGGGTGTACTTCTCTTCGATGTCCTTGTCAGCGACGCCTTTGCTCTTCAGGTAGGCACGCAGAATCTTGTTGGTGGTGCGGGGGTAGACATAGTCGGTGCCCAGCAAGACCCAGCGCTTGGCAGCGCCTCCGTCTTTGCTCATCAGGTAGTCCACCGCAGGAATGGCCTGTTGATTAGGCGCTGCACCGGTGTAAAACACGTTTTTGGACAACTCTTCACCCTCGTACTGCACGGGGTAGAACAACAATCCGTTCAGCTCTTCCAGCACCGGCAACACGGACTTGCGGGAGACGCTGGTCCAGCAGCCAAAAATCACATCGACCTTGTCCTGGGTGAGCAACTGCTTGGTTTTCTCGGCAAACAGAGGCCAGTTGGAGGCCGGGTCCACAATGACCGGCTCCAGCTTCTTGCCAAGCAGGCCGCCCTTGGCATTGATCTCGTCAATGGCCATGAGCACGGTGTCTTTCAACACGGTCTCGGAAATAGCCATGGTGCCGGAGAGGCTGTGCAAAATACCAACTTTGATGGTGTCTGCGGCAAACGCAGGGACTGCCGACAAACCGCTGAGCGCAACCGCTGCAGTGAGTGCCTTGAGCGTAAAACGACGTGAATGGGAGCTTGACATGGGGACCTTCCTGAGTTGATGAGCCTGTTTCGTGCCACCGTCACCGCCTGGTCAGACAGATGGGGAGACACGATGGGTCAACTTTAGGGAAAGGTGCCGTTTTGGGAAATACGCCGTGTGGCGTACAAGCGCAATCGCCCGCCGCCAGGGCGTGTGTTACCCGGGTCCGGGCTCCTGCGCCAAGGCCTCCAACTCGGCCTTGATGCCGTCCAGCGACGTTTTCAAGCCGGGTCGCTGATCGCGGGCGGCCGACTCCAACTCGCTTTCCAACGATTCCTGCTTCTCTTTGAGGTCACGTCGCAATTGGGCACGCCTGCCGGCTTCCTCTGCCTTGTCAAACACCAGTTCCTCGGCCTTCACCTCATCCGCTGGCGCCGTTGGCACCACGGCGGTGGGCAGCACGCTGCGCCCTTCGGGCACCGGGCGCTGGCTCATGAAAGTGGGCGACATGATTTCAATGCCTGCGCCGTGCAGCACGTCCAGAATTTTCCGGTTCAGTTGGGAGCGGGCGGTCAGCATATTGCCGACCTCCAGCAGCAAACCACTGACCCGGTACGTGACCGCAAAGTTACCCAACTCCAACACCTGGCTAAAGGGGTCTTCCAGCCCGGTCTCCGCCGCCGCCTGCACCAACAGCGGCTCTACCTTGGCATGGTGCACGTCGTAACCCAGCGTGAGCGTGGACGACACAATGGCCCCGGATGACCGGACCACCGTGATCGGGTGGGCCATCAAAAATGAATTGGACAGCGACACCAGTTCGCGCTGCTCAGTTTGCAGTTCCACGTCAAAAATGCCACGCTCGGCCACCCGACCAAAGTAGTTCTCGACGCGCATGAAGTCACCGGTGTGAAACGACTTCGTCATCCTCAACACAATGCCGGCCATCAGATTGCCCAGCACGGTCGTCGACGAAAACGCCAGCACGCCGGAGACCAGAATGCCGACCAGACCAATCACCTGATTGCGGGTGCTGTCACTGACCGGCAAGGCAATGGCCACCGCCACGGCGCCGGCCACGGTCAGCCCCAGCATGAACAACTGGCGCGGAAAGCGGCGCTCATTGCCCATCTCCCGGTGCTGTCCCAACAGAAAACGGTGGGAAAGCGCCAACACCAAAGCGACACCAGCCAGAGTGCTCAATAGGGGCATGGCAGCCAGAAAATAGTTCATCAGAGAGGTCATGCGCTGATTGTCATCCTAGCCAGTCTGGCCGCCAAGCGTCTTGGCGAAAGGGGGCAAGACAGCAGCTTGGGTAGACTGCACGCTTTCAACAATGCTGGCCAGCCTGTGCCAACCAGCCAACTTGGGTTTCAATGACCTCTCCCACCGCCATCCGGGACAGCATACAGACGTTGCTCAACACCACTGGTTTTGCCGTACTGGCAACCGAAAACGCAGGGCAACCCCACACCAGTTTGATTGCCATCACCCCGATTGATGAAGGGCAGCGACTGGTTTTTGCCACGTATCGCAACACCCAAAAATTCACCAACCTGTTGCAAAACAAGCGGGTGTCGGTTTTGGTGGATGGCCGCGGCCCCGAAGGCTCCAGAGGCGCATTGGCCAGTTTTATTCTCAGTGCCGTGGGTCGGGTGCAGGAGATTGATGCCGCCACGCACCCCAAGTTGCTGGGTGCCCACCTGAGCAAACACCCCGACCTGGAGGCGTTCACCCAAGAACCAGACTGTGTTCTGCTTGAAGTGGTGGTCGAGGCCTACCAAGTGGTTCGCGGTATCGATGATGTGACCTGGTGGTGCGCAAACGACCTGAAGAAGTTGCCTTTATCCTGAGTGACAAAGGACATTGATGCACAGCGACCCAAGGCAATTTGAGAGTCGCCCCAGGCTCATCGAAGCTCCAGCATGATTTCGTTGCGGCGAAACATGGGCAATGTCCATGGTGGGTTGTAGCGCGCCAGTTGCGGGCTGCCGGTGGTTTGTATTTTTTGGGCTGCCAGCCACGCCACCAACTCATCGGTTCGCTGCTGGATTCCCGCTTCCGTATTGAAGCCTGAGTAGCGCAGTACCGCCCAGGTTTTAGAGGGCACTTCACGCAACTGCACGGCCGGATTGTTGGGTTGGGGCAATGTGCCCAAGGTGTAAGTGCTGGGCATCACAAAATGCACCCGCCAGCGTTTGGCACCTTGCATGGATTGCGCCGCCTGACTGGCTTGCCCGGCATCAGGCAAGGGTTCCATGGCCACCGGCGCCGTCATGGCGATTTTTTGAGAAGCGGCTTTGACAGGCTCCATCGTTACCGGTGCGGTCATCGCAATTTTTTCTGAACCAGTGTCTGCGGCCGAATTCGCAGCCACGTTGTTGCCAAATATGTAATCAGCAATGGCGCGAAAACCTTTGCCGGACGCCGTATCCATGTCGCCTTCCACCCAGGTTTCGGCCACGACAAACGCCGGGTAACGGCGCAACTCTATGTGGTCATGCTTGGAGATCAACTCAAATTTGGGTTCTTCAGTGGCCATAGCCGGACCTCCAAGCAGCCCAAGGGCCAGCAAAATGAAAATTTGAACAGGGTGTTTCAAGAGCGCTCGCTTTCTGCATCGTCTGCTTGCGGCGCATCGTCAATCGCTGCCTTGTTGTCAGCGGCGGCGGGCTCATTGGGACGGCACAGCTGTGCGCCATCCCACTGTTGGCCGCACCAGCAACGTCCTTGGCTATCAATCAGGCATGTGCCCGTGCCGCAACAGCGTGTGTCTTGCATGGTGCAATTGCCTTTCGTGGTTGGTAAAGGTCAAAATATTACCAGTCAGTTCAGCTTTGGCGTCGGATGCCGTCCAACAAGATGCCTGGCAGTAAGGCTTTTCTGAGCGACGGGGCCCACCGACCTCGTCGCTGGTTCACGCAAGTCCATCACACAATTGTGTGCTCCTGAACACCGCCTGTCGCATCCATCGATGTCCGCCCAATGAACAGCAGAAACGTCTCTAGAGTTCACACAGACATGATGCGACTCGTTGTCTGCAACTTGA
>CAWAFG010000046.1:0-38726 GCA_963781205.1 uncultured beta proteobacterium
AGCCGTCCACCCGCAGCACCACGGATTCGTCGGGCACATTCGCGTCAAGCCAGCGGTCAAATTTGAGTTCGCGTGAGTCGGTCTCAAAACTGATCCAGCGCCGCTGGGTCACCAACTCCTCCAGGCTGCGAAGTGGGGGCTCGAAGGCCTTGCGGCGCAAGCCGTAGACGCAGAAATCAATCTCCCCCAGCTTGCGCCCCACCAACCAATCGGGCACCTGATCAGTGACCCGAATGGCCACATCTGCTTCCCGGCGGGCCAGGCTCGCGTGCTCACGCGAAGCCGCCAACTCAATCAGCACGTCGGGAAACGCCGAGGAAAACTGGCTCAATACTGCCGGGAGCAATTGGTCAACCACGATGCTGGCAGCCGTCACCCGCACCAAACCGCTGGGACGCAAGTCTTGCCCGAGGACCCGCATCTCGGCGCCGCGGGCCAGCGGCTCCATTGACGTGGCGGCAGCGATCAGTTCTTCGCCCGCAGCAGTTGGGGTGTAGTGCCCACGGACCCGCTCAAACAACTTGGCGTTGAGCCGCGTTTCGATCGCGTCAAGCTTGCGCAGCAAGGTCACGTGGGACATGGCCAGTGTTGCCGTGGCCTTGGCAACACTGCCGCATTGAGCCACGGCCAACACCGTCTGAAAATCCGTCCAGCCCAGCAAAGTGCGCGTTGCTTTGCCGTCAGAAGGGTTGCTACCTGACAAAGAATCGTCGGGTTCGATTTTCATTTTTGAAAGTTTACAGTTGCAAAAAGATCATTTTATTTGCATTAATGAAAGTTATGCTTGTATATCTTTAATAACAAGGGATTCATCATGGAACGATTTAGCCATTGGCTGGCTTGGACCGCCGTCGCCTTGATCGTGCTGTTTTCTGGTTTGAACTGGACGGCGCTGACGGCGCCGACCTCGTTGAACCTGTTGATTGCGCAGGTTTACGCGCCGCTGGGCGTGGTCTTGCTGGGCCTGACGGGCATTTTTGTGGCGCTGTTCTTCATCGCCACGCTTTACACCCGCATCGCCGGTTTGCTGGAGTCGCGCCGGATGCTCAAGGAGCTGCACCGGGTGCAGGATTTGGCCGACAAGGCCGAGGCCTCCCGCATGGCCAGCATGCACCAAATGATTTCCACCGAGTTTCGGCAACTGAACGAGCGGCTCACACACCTTGAATCTTTGGACAGCAGGCCTTTGGTCAAGCTGACCTGACCCCCCATACACATCAAACAGGAGAAGTCCCCATGAGTGTAGAAACACCCAAAAACCTGAGTCTGAATACCGTCGACATCGCGGTTCTGGACGACTTGCTCAAGCGCGTGGGCGACATCGACAACGCCTACCGCTCGCTGGCTGAAAAAATGGGCCAGTTGTACATGAAGGCTGACGAAGCCGGCCTGGCGGAAGTGACCGCCTTGCTTGACAAGCCCATGCGCAACGCCTCGGACAACCACCAGTCGTTTGTCGCGCTTCTTGATGAAGTGCGCACCCATCGCGGTCAGCGGACCTGATTCGGTCGATCCGCCGCCCCCTCTTTTTTTAACTTATCTGGAGATGCTTCACATGAAAAAATACCTTCCCTCCCCCCGCCAATGGCTGAGCTTGTTTGCCGTTGCCAGTGTGCTCACGCTGGGCGCTTGCGCAAGCAAAGGCGTTATGCCAGTGACTGACTTGGCCAATGCGCGCGCCTCGATCACCCAAGCCGAAAGCGCTGGCGCAACCCAGAAGGCCCCGGTTGAGTTGCTGACGGCCCGCGAAAAACTCGGCCAGGCCGAAGCAGCCGTTCGCGCTGAAAACTTTGTTCAGGCCCGTCGACTGGCTGAAGCGGCCAGCGCCGATGCCGAGTTGGCCGAGCGCAAAGCCCGTGCCGCCAAAGGCCCAAGAGGCCGCCATGGAGTTGGGCCGCGCCAACGCCACGCTGGAGCGTGAGTTGACCAAAGGCAAAGACGCCAAGTAATGGTGCGGGGCCTGCGCGCCCCGGCCTTCTGGCACGTGCTGCCAGCAAACATCTACCCAAATTATTGAAAGCCAAAACATGAAGAATTTTCTCAACAGTCGATATCGCTTGACCTTGATTCCCGTGGCCGCCATCTTGACCGCCTGTGCCTCGGCCCCTGCCAATAACCGTTCGCTTGACGAAGCGCGGGCGTTTTATCAGCAGGCTGCCAGCGACGCCACAGTGGCCCGCAGCGCACCACTGGAGTTGCGTCGCTCTCAGGAGGCGTTGCAACAGGCTGAAGCAGCCCTGAAGGCTGGCGACGACCTGACCGCGGTTGACCACTATGCGTACCTGGCCCGCCAGCGCGCAGCAGTGGCCATGCAAGCCGGCGAGATTGCAAAAGCCGAGCAGTCGGTGACGCAATCCAGCGCCCAGCAAGACTCTATTCTGATCAGCGCCCGTGAGCGTGATGCACAAGCCAGCCGAGCGCAAGCGCAGGCCAAGGCGGTTGAAGCCGAGCGTGCCCAAAAAGAGGCTGAGACCGCACGCAAAATGGCAGAAGAAGCTCGCAAGCTGGCTGAGCAGCGCCTGGCGGCCGTCACCGCAGCCAGCGCCAGCAACGACAAGCTCAAGGCCCAGTTGGCCGAGCTGCAAGCCAAGCAAACCGAACGCGGCATGGTGCTGACTTTGGGTGACGTGCTGTTTGACAGCGGTCGCGCCGAGCTGAAGTCCGGCGCAATGCGCACCATTGACCAGCTCGCTACTTTCCTCAAGGACAACCCGGAGCGCACGGTCAGCGTTGAGGGCTACACCGACTCAGTGGGCAGCGATAACTTCAATTTGGGCCTGTCGCAGCGCCGCGCAGACGCGGTGAGTACGGCATTGACCAGCCGTGGACTTGAGCTTGCCCGGATCGCTGCGCGCGGCTATGGCGAATCCAGTCCCGTGGCCAGCAACGACACCGCCGAGGGTCGCCAGCGCAACCGGCGCATTGAGATCGTGATCTCCAACGCCAAGTAAGCGTTCACTAAACGCCGCGCCGTTAGCGCGGCGTTTTCACGTCTGGTCATGGCAACCCCAATGAGATCCGAATCGTTGTGAAAACCGCTGCTCACACCACCCGCAAGTCGTTCTCCGCCACGTAGTCCGTCAGAAACTCGGCAAAGCGTTGTGCCGCCGGGGACAGCGGGCGGTCTTTGCGGGTGAAGATGAAGAACTTGCGCTGTATGTCTGGGGCCACCAGCGGGCGACTTTCCAGCTGAAAACGTTTGATGAGCGTGCCAGCGTAAGGCAGGCAGGTGGTCACACCCAGCCCCGCGCTCACCATGCTGAAGGCGGTGGTCATGAAACCGACCTCGGTGCTGGGCGTCAAGGCGCCTTCGCGCAAGGCCTCAAACAAGTCACCGCGCAGGCGCTGGGTGAACTCGCCTTGCAGCGCAATCAGCGGGTGGGCCAGTGCCTCGCTCCAGCGCACGGTCTTTTGGGCCGCCAGCGCGTGGCCGGGCGGAAACACCACCACAAACGGCAATTCAAACAGAGTGGCGGTCTCAATCTCGGGCAAGGACTCGCGCTCGGGCCCCACGCCCAAATCCACCTCGCCGCTGCTCACTCGGGGCAACACGCTTTCCACCATGCTGTCAAAAAGACGCACCTGAATGTCCGGGCACTCCCGCTTGAACGCGGCAATGACCTCCGGCAGCACCGTGCAGGCCATGAGCTGCGGCGCTGCAATGCGCACCACCCCGCGCCTGAGCGCTTTCAGGTCGGCCATGGCGTCCAGCGCGCCGTCCAGGTCTTGCAATATTTTGACTGCCAGGGGGTAAAACTCGCGCCCGGCCTCAGAGAGCTGCACCTTGCGCGTGCTGCGGTGCACCACCTGCACGCCCAATATTTGCTCCAGCTCTTTGATCAGCCCGCTCAAGGCGGATTGCGTCACGTGCAGGCTGGTGGCGGCCTCGGTAAAGCTGCTGGTGTGGGCCAGGGCACAAAAGGCGCGCAGCTGGCGCAAGGTGACATTCATAAGCTAAGCAACTAAATTCATCATAAAAATTCGTTTGAATGATAGATGAAAACGCTTTTTAATCACCCCCAAGGCTTCTGCCGTTCAACCGCATTCACTGGAGACCGCCATGCTCGTCAAAAAGATTCACCATGTGGCTTACCGCTGCATCAACGCCAAACAAACCGTGGAGTGGTACGAAAAGCACCTCGGCATGAAGTTTGTGCTGGCCATTGCCGAAGACGAGGTGCCCTCCACCAAAGCGCCAGACCCGTACATGCACGTCTTCATTGACGCCGGCATGGGCAACATCCTGGCCTTTTTCGAGCTGCCCAACGCCCTGCCCATGGACCGCGACCACAACACGCCCGCGTGGACGCAGCACATCGCGTTCGAGGTGGCCAGCATGGACGACCTGCTCACCGCCAAAGAGCGGCTGGAGGCCGCCGGCATTGAGGTGATTGGCGTGACCAACCACACGCTCTTCAAATCCATTTACTTCTTTGACCCCAGCGGCCACCGCCTGGAACTGGCCTTTAACACCGCCACGCCGGCCATGGACAAGGCACTGGACGATGTGAAATGGGACATGCTCAACGAATGGGACCGCACCAAAAAAGCCCCCAAACACGCGGCCTGGATGCATGACGGAAGCGGAGTGCCCCAGTGATCGGTTTGAACCCCACGCACAACCCCGCGCTCAAAAGCTGGGTCGCCTCTGCCAACCAGCCCGGCTGTGATTTCCCGATCCAGAACCTGCCGTTTGGCGTGTTCCGCCGCGCTGGCAGCACCGAGGCTTTTCGGGGCGGTGTGGCCATTGGCGACCAGATTCTGGACCTGAGCGCCGCGCAGCACCTGGGCGCTTTCAGTGACGACGCCGGTGATGCAGCCCGCGCCTGTGGCGCACCCACGCTGAATGCCTTCATGGCCATGGGGCCCAAGGCCTGGTCGGCATTGCGTGCAGCCCTGTCGCGCGCTTTAAGCGAAGGCGCTGAACTGGAGTCGGCGCTGAGCCGCTGCCTGGTGCCGCAAGCCCAGGCCGAATTCACCGTGCCCGCGCAGATTGGCGACTACACCGACTTCTACACGTCGGTCCACCACGCCACCAACGTGGGCCGCCTGTTTCGCCCCGACAACCCCTTGATGCCCAACTACAAGTGGCTGCCCATTGGCTACCACGGCCGCTCGTCGTCTATTGGCATCTCCGGCCAGTCCTTTCACCGCCCGGTGAGCCAGACCATGGCCCCCGGCGCGACCGCGCCCCAGCTCACCCCCAGCCGGCGCATGGACTACGAGCTGGAACTGGGCGTCTACATGGGCACCGCCAACGCACTGGGCGAGCCGGTGGCGCTGGACGAGGCCGAAGCCCACGTCTTTGGTCTGTGCCTGTTCAACGACTGGTCTGCCCGCGACATTCAGGGCTGGGAATACCAGCCGCTGGGGCCCGTTTTTGTCCAAAAACTTTGCCAGCACGGTTTCGCCCTGGATCGTGACGCTGGAGGCACTCGCCCCCTACCGCCAGCCCTGGACCCGGCCCAGCGACGACCCGCAGCCCCTGGCTTACCTCGACTCCGCCACCCTGCGCGCCAGCGGCGCCATTGACATCGAGCTGGAGGTGTTCATTCAAAGCACGGCCATGCGCGAGCAAGGCCTGCCTGAGCACCGCCTGTCACGCAGCAACTTCCGCCACGCCTACTGGTCGGTGTCACAAATGGTGGCGCACCACACGGTGAACGGCTGCAACCTGCAACCCGGCGACCTGCTGGGCAGCGGCACCCAGTCCGGCCCCACACTGGACGAAGCCGGCGCCTTGATTGAGCTGTCGGTGGGCGGCAGCCGCACGCTGGCCTTGCCTTCGGGCGAAACCCGCACCTTTCTGGAAGATGGCGACACCGTCACCTTCCGGGGCGCGTGCGAGAAGCCAGGCGCGGCCCGCGTTGGCTTTGGCGAAGTCAGCGGCACGCTGTTGCCCGCGCGTGCGCTGGTCTAGGGGTTGCCCATGCTCAAGCTCTACACCTACTTTCGCAGCTCGTCTTCGTACCGGGTGCGCATTGCGCTGAACCTCAAAGGCCTGCCTTATGAGTCGGTGCCCGTGCACCTGCTTCGCGACGGCGGCGAACAGCACGCCAGCAGCTACGCCCAGCTCAACCCGGCTGAGCTGGTGCCCACGCTGGTGGACGGTGACCTGGCCCTGAGCCAGTCGCTGGCCATCATGGAGTACCTGGACGAGGTGCACCCCAGCCCCAGCCTGCTGCCCGGCAGCGCGCTGGACCGCGCCCGCATTCGCGCCATGGCCCAAAGCATTGCCTGCGAAATGCACCCGCTGAACAACCTGCGCGTGTTGCAGTACCTGCAGCGCGAACACCAGCTGGACGAGGCCGCCAAAGCCAACTGGTACCGCCACTGGATCACGCTCGGTTTCACCGCGCTGGAAGCCCAGCTGAGCCACGCCGACACAGGCACCTTTTGCCACGGCAACACCCCCACGCTGGCCGACTGCTGCCTGGTCCCCCAGGTGTTCAACGCCCGCCGTTTTGACACCCCGCTGGACGCCTTCCCCACCATCCGCCGCATCGAAGCGGCCTGCATGGCTTTGGAGCCCTTTCAACGCGCCGCGCCAGAGGCACAAGCCGACGCGGTTTGAGCCGTCACGCGTCCCCCAAAAAGCCCGGCGCGCCGGGCTTTTTGTCGTGGGCTGCCGGCACGGGCGCGGCGGGTCAGCATGGCAGAATGACCCGCGCACCTCGCCTGGGCTGAGCCCGGGCGGGTGTGACACCAAAAAAATCAGGGAAGCGTCGGCAGCATGCATAAAAAATCGATGTCCGAAAGCGACATCTGCGACAAATTCATCCGCCCCGCCATGGTGGCTGCCGGCTGGCAGGGTTTTGACCAGATCTACCGCGAATTTCCGCTGCGCGCGGGCCGCGTCGTGGTGCGCGGCAACGTCGCCCAGCGCGACAAATCCACCGTGCTGCGGGCCGACTACGCCCTGTTCTACAAAGCCAATATTCCGCTGGCCGTGGTCGAGGCCAAAGACAACCAGCACGCCGTGGGCGCGGGCATGGCCCAGGCCATCAACTACGCGCAGTTGCTGGACGTGCCCTTTTGCTTCAGCAGCAATGGCGACGGCTTTGTCTTTCGCGACGCCACCTTGTCAGACGGCGTGCTGGAGCGCAATTTGTCGCTGGATGAATTTCCGTCGCCCGCCGAGCTGTGGGCCAAATACTGCGCCTGGAAAGGCTGGAGCCCGCAGGTGCAGCAAGTGGCCGCCTTTGACTACGCCCCCGACCGCACCCCACGCTACTACCAAATCAACGCCATCAACCGCACGGTGGAAGCCATTGCCAACGGCCAACAGCCGCGTGCTGCTGGTCATGGCCACGGGCACCGGCAAAACCTACACCGCGTTTCAGATCATTCACCGGCTGTGGAAGTCGCCCTGGCGCGCTGACAAGCCCGGCGGGCAAAAGCGCATTCTGTTTCTGGCCGACCGCAACATCCTCATTGACCAAACCATGGTCAACGACTTTCGCCCCTTCAAAGGCGCCATGGCCAAGCTCAGCCCCAACGCCAAAGGCGTGGAGCGGGTCAACGCGCAAGGCCAGGTCGAAGTCGAAGCACATCGATCTGGCGGTGAACAAGACCACCAAGCAGGTGGACAAGAGCTACGAGATTTACCTCTCGCTCTACCAGGCCGTGAGCGGCACCGAAGAAGAGCAAAACATCTACAAGCAGTTCAGCCCTGACTTCTTCGATTTGATCGTGGTGGACGAATGCCACCGGGGCAGCGCCGCTGAAGACTCCGCCTGGCGCGACATCCTCACCTACTTTGCCAGCGCCACGCAGGTCGGCCTGACCGCCACGCCCAAAGAAACCAAAGAGATCTCCAACAGCGACTACTTTGGCGAGCCGCTGTACACCTACAGCCTCAAGCAAGGCATTGAAGACGGCTTTCTGGCGCCCTACAAAGTCATCCGCGTGGACCTGGACAAAGACACCTTTGGCTGGCGCCCCACGGAGGGCATGACCGACAAACACGGCCACCTCATCGAAGACCGCATCTACACCGGCGCCGACATGAACCGCAAGCTGGTGCTGGAAAAGCGCGACGCCGCCGTGGCCGCCAAGATCACCGACTACCTGAAGGCCACCGACCGCTACGCCAAAACCATCGTCTTTTGCGAAGACATTGACCACGCCGCCCGCATGCGCCAGGCCCTGTCCAACGCCAACGCCGACATTTGCGCCACCCAGCCCAACTACGTGGTGCAAATCACCGGCGACAACCCCGAAGGCAAGCGCGAGCTCGACAACTTCATCGACCCCGAAAAGCACCTACCCGGTCATCGCCACCACCTCCAAGCTCATGAGCACCGGGGTGGACGCGCAAACCTGCAAGCTCATCGTGCTGGACCAAAACATCAAGTCCATGACGCTGTTCAAGCAGATCATTGGCCGCGGCACCCGCCTGCGCGAAGACCTGGGCAAAACCTGGTTCACCATCCTCGACTTCAAGCGCGCCACCGAGCTCTTTGCCGACAAAGACTTTGACGGCGAGCCGGTGCAAATCTACGAGCCCAGCGCAGGCGACCCCATTGCCCCGCCCGCCGATGGACGATCCCAAGCGCGCGGCGACTGCCCAAGCCGACCCCCGGCGACGCCGACCCTGCCGCCACTCGGCCCCTTTGCGCCGGCGGCAGCGACGGCCCCAAAAAGTACGTGGTCGGCGGCCTGGTCACCGTGGCCGTGGCCCGCGAGCGCGTGCAATACCTCAACGCCCAGGGCCAAGCTCATCACCGAGAGCCTGCGCGACTACACCCGCATCAACCTCGCCAAGCAGTACGACTCGCTCGACCAGTTTCTGCAAGCCTGGAACGACGCCGACCGCAAAGCCGCCCTCATTGACGAGCTGGAGCGCCAAGGCGTGCTCATCGACGCCCTGGCCGAAGAAGTGGCCCAGCACCGGCCTCACCAACCTCGACCCGTTTGATTTGCTGCTGCACGTGGCCTACAACCAGCCCGCGCTCACCCGGCGCGAGCGGGCCAGCCGCGTCAAAAAGCGCAATGTGTTCACCCAGTACGGCCCCGTGGCCCGCAAAGTGATCGACGCGCTGCTGGACAAATACGCCGACGAAGGCATTGCCACGATCGAGGCCGACACGTGTTCAACGTGCAACCCTTCACCCAACTGGGCAGCGCCAGCGAACTCATCAAAAGCTTTGGCGGCCGCCCCCAGTATCTGGGCGCCCTGCAAAGCCCTGGAGCGGGAGCTGTACGCTGCCAGTCGCTACCTAATAGCATAGCTGCTCCCGCAGATTTCACCTGCGCCATAGCCCTGATTTCATTCATAAAACCTAACAACCCCATGTCCAACCTCTCCTCCGTCATCAAATCCATCCAAGACGTCATGCGCCAAGACAGCGGCGTGGACGGCGACGCCCAGCGCATCTCGCAGCTCACCTGGCTCTTGTTCCTGAAAGTGTTTGACGCGCTCGAAGAAGAGCTGGAACTCACCCGCGACGACTACACCAGCCCCATCCCCGAGAGCATGCGCTGGCGCAACTGGGCGGCCGACGCCGAAGGCATGACCGGCGACGTGCTGCTCAGCTTTGTCAACAACGAGCTGTTCGCCACCCTCAAAGACCTGAGCGGCGACGCCCAGCGCAACCCGCGCGGCTTTGTGGTGCGCGGCGTGTTTGAAGACGCCTACAACTACATGAAAAGCGGCCACCTGCTGCGCCAGGTCATCAACAAGCTCAACGCCATTGACTTCAACCGCCAGGCGAGCGCCACCAGTTCAACGACCTGTACGAAAAAATCCTCAAAGACCTGCAAAGCGCCGGCAACGCGGGCGAGTTCTACACCCCCCGCGCCGTCACCCAGTTCATGGTCGACATGGTCAACCCCCAGCTGGGCGAAAAGGTGCTGGACCCCGCCACCGGCACCGGCGGCTTTCTGGTCTGCGCCATCGAACACCTGCGCAAACAGGTGAACAACACCGAGCAAGAAGCCCTGCTGCAAAACAGCATTACGCGGCGTCGAGAAAAAGCAGCTGCCCCACATGCTGTGCGTCACCAACCTCATGCTGCACGGCATTGAGGTGCCCAGCCACATCACGCCACGACAACACCCTGGCCCGCCCGCTGCGCGACTACAGCCAGGCCGACCGGGTGGACGTGGTGCTCACCAACCCGCCCTTTGGCGGCATTGAAGAGCCCGGCATCGAGCAAGGCTTCCCCGCCGACGTGCGCACCAAAGAAACGGCCGACCTGTTTCTGGTGCTCATCAAACACATCCTCAAAGTCAACGGCCGCGCCGCCCTGGTGCTGCCCGACGGCACCCTGTTTGGCGAAGGCGTCAAAACCCGCATCAAAGAGCAGCTGCTGGCCGAGTGCAACCTGCACACCATCGTGCGCCTGCCCAACGGCGTGTTTGCGCCCTACACCGGCATCAAAACCAACCTGCTGTTCTTCACCAAAGGCCGCCCACCCAAGCACATCTGGTACTACGAACACCCCTACCCGGCGGGCGTGAAGAACTACAACAAAACCAAGCCCATCCGCATCGAAGAGTTCGACGCTGGAGAAAGCCTGGTGGGGCAGCGAGGCCGATGGCTTTGCAGCGCGCGTGGAAAACGAACGCGCCTGGAAGGTGAGCATCGAGCAGATCAAGGCCGCCAACTACAACCTCGACCAGAAGAACCCCCACGCCGCCGACGTGGTCAGCCACGACCCCGAGCAGCTGCTGGCCGACTACGCCCGCCTGCAAGCCGAGGCCCAGGCCCTGCGCGACCAGTTGAAGGAAATATTGGCCAAATCGCTCTCTAGCCCAGGTTGAATAAGCGCATGCTGCTATCAAATTTGAACTTATTGGCCACCGCCCCCGGCGGCGTGGCGCGTCTGCGCGAGCTGATCTTGACGCTGGCCGTGCAAGGCAAGCTGGTCGCCCAAGACCCCAAGGACGAACCGGCGAGTGAACTGCTGAAGAAGATTCGGGCGGAGAAAGACCGGCTGATTGCCGAGGGCAAGATCAAGCGCGACAAGCCGCTGGCGGGGATTGCGGAGGAGGAGAAGCCGTTTGAGTTGCCGGTGGGGTGGGAGTGGGTGCAGACTTGGCGACCATTGGCGTCGATCAACCGCGGCGGATCACGCTCACCGACGAAACCGATTGCGTCGTTCGTCGAGATGCGCTCTATACTCGCGGCCAGTTCGATGGCGCACGACGACAGAGCCACGCTCTCGTGCGTGACAGCA
Organism: uncultured beta proteobacterium; assembly: GCA_963781205.1. GTDB lineage: Bacteria > Pseudomonadota > Gammaproteobacteria > Burkholderiales > Burkholderiaceae_C > Rhodoferax. Next base: position 11,184 of record CAWAFG010000046.1, read on the forward strand.
AATTCGATCACGCGAGTTCGCTGAAGCGTCGATGCATTGGCGTTGCGACTGATCACGACCGTGACTTGGACAGATCGGCAGTCCGTCATTGCATCTCAGCAACGAGATTGCGTGCTTGCAACTGAGCGCACATTGTTCGTCGTCGGGCCAGCATCGCGACCAGAGATTCGCTATGTGCTTGCTTCTCAGAATCTCGGCGTTCTACGATGAACAAGCTGTCATGCTCGGTGTCGGCAGGTCAGACACGAATGCTTCGATCAACTGATTGCTGAAGCATGCCTGTTTCCGCTGCCACCCCTCGCCGAACAATCCCGCATCGTCACCCGCGTCGAAGAACTCATGCGCCTGTGCGACGCGCTCGAGGCCAAAGGCCAGCTCGAAGCCGCGCAACACGCCCAACTCGTCACCACCCTGCTGGGCACGCTCACCGAGAGCGACACCCCCGCGCAACTGGCCGAGAACTGGCAACGCCTGGCCACCCACTTCGACCTGCTGCTCGACCGCCCCGAAGCCGTCGACGCCCTGGAGCAAACCATCCTCCAACTCGCCGTGCGCGGCCTGCTCGTCCCCCAAGACCCCACGGACGAACCCGCCAGCGAACTCCTGAAGAAAATCCGCCTTGAAAAAGACCGCCTGATTCTGGAAGGCAAGATCAAACGCGACAAACCCCTGGCGGCGATTGCGGAGGAGGAACAGCCGTTTGCGTTGCCGCAGGGGTGGGAGTGGGTACGGTTTGGTGAGATCGTCCTAATATCAAGTGGCGTGACGCTAGGCAGGAAAACCGCGATTCCTGTGCCGATTTCTCTTCCCTATCTACGCGTAGCCAACGTACAGCGATGGCATTTGAATCTGACATCCATAAAAGAGCGTTGTCATTGACGCAAACTGAACTGAGTCGCTTCGCAACTTGTACGCGGCGACCTGCTGATCACAGAGGGCAGGCGATTGGGACAAAGTAGGGCGAACCGCGCATTTGGCAGGATCGAGCTACCAACTGCCTCCATCAGAACCACGTGTTTCAGGTTCGCGGAACCTCGCTGGACTGGAATCCAGGTCTGGGCTGAACTGTTTTTGAATTCCGCAACTGCCCGTGCCTGACTTCGCGTCATCGGCAAAGCAAACCACGCAATCTGGCATCGATCAACATGACTCAGTTGAAAGATTGCGCATTTCCCCTCCCACCCCTCGCCGAACAATCCCGCATCGTCACCCGCGTCGAATACCTGCGCCGCCTGTGTGCCGACCTGCGCCAACGCCTGTCCGCCAGCCAATCCACCCAAGCCCAACTGGCCGAGGCGCTGGTGCAAGAGGTGGCCTGCGCATGAACGGCTTCCACCGTCGCGAGTCAAGTCAGGTCTTGCCAGTTGCGCAGCCGGGCCTGGCATTCCGCGGTGGGCAGGCGGGCCCCGCGGTGCAGCATGGCGGTCAAGCCTTCTGCTGCGGCGCCTTTGGTTGTGACGCTGTGTGATACCAATTGGTCCAGCAGCCACAGAACACCGTGGACCTGAATTCCGTCTTGCCTGGCTTGCTTGCGCAAACGGCCGTCTCCTGTGAGCAGAGGAACCCCGGTGTCTTGCGACAACAGGTAGCAAGACACGTCTGCGAGGGAGCTGTTGTTGTGGGCGGTCATCAAGCCAAACAGGCGGGCCGTGGCCGCTTCATCCAGGGCATGAACGACCAGCCCTTTCGCCTGTAGTGCCGCGGGGTCAAAGTCTTGCAGTTCTTCGAGTACGAAGTCGGTGCTGCAAAGCTGAAAGGGCAGGTCAAACAAGGCGTCTAGCAGGCCCGCATTGCGGAAATCGATCCAGATATTGGTGTCGCTGATGTAGACCTGTTCGATCATGCGGGCTCTGTGTAATGGCTGAGCGTTGGGTCCAATTGATCGACGCGACACTGCAAAAATTCTGCTGCCCGCGATGGACTGAAGAGGTCTTGTGCCAGACCACGGAATACCAAACTCTCAAAACGCCGTGGTCGCTCGGGTTGCAGTGGTTCCGGTTCGGCGGTTCTCCAGCCTTTGGCACTGAAGTCTATGAATGCGGCGCTGTAGCCCGCATCGGTCAGCAGGTGAAGGTCTTTCAGGCGACGCAGGGCGACTTGCATGGACACGCCATAGCGCCGTTTGGCGTTAAGGAGCTCCGCGGCAAACACGCGAGCGCGCTTGTGGGAGCCGAAATCGGCAATGACTTTTTCGGCCGGGTAGAGGAAAGCGCCTGCAAAACGGTGGCAGGTTCGCTCGATCTGTGCCTCCGGCATGTCCGGCGGAAAGGCCATGACCCAGTGCCCCATCTCATGTGCTGCGGTGAAGCGCATGCGTTCGCCAGCCCGGTTGCGGTTGAGCGCTATGAGCACGTGCTGCTCATCGTCAGTGGCAGCACAGGCCCCGTCAAAATCCTTCTCGCTGTCAATTAGCGCTATTTTGATGCCGTGTTCTTCCAGCAACTCGGTCAAGTGGGCAATGGCATCACCGCCAATGCAAAGCTGATTGCGCAATTGTTCAGCGGCTCCCTCTGCATCTTCGGCAATGGAAACGGGCAGAGTTCGTGGTGGCAGAGGCTGGATTGAGTTTTCCTCAGTGTCTAAGCAGCGCTCCAGCGCTACATAGCGCTCCAAATGCTCGCGCATTTGCTCCGCCACTTGGTGTTGGCGGTATTTGGGCATCTTGGCGAGTTTGCGAAACTCAAGCGGAGCAAGCTCCACAGACTCTGCTCGGAAAAAATATTCTGGCTTGACGTTCAGTGCTTTGGCCAATTGCAGGATGCGAGTTGAATTGGGGGCGCTGTCGCCCTTCTCAAACTTGCTTAATCCCTGTTTGCTGATATCGCCGAGGCGCTGTGCAAGCGCTTCTTGACTGAGGCCCCGCAGCACGCGCGCCCGGCGGATTCGATCGTGAATCATCGTGACCTCCTGGTTGACAAGCCGTGTATATTATCAAATTTTGTCAACCAATGCTGTCAAATTATGCAAAACCGATTTGAGTCTCCAGCTTTGCATTGCTTTGACTCGTGCAGTCAAAACAGCGTGGTTTGCGGTCCCAGCGCGGCACTGGCGGTCAGGTGATCGGCGGGATAGGGCCGTAGCAAGGGCTTGCTGTGTTCGGGTCGGGCGTTGAGCCAGTCGTCGTACTGGTCGTTGTGCAGGATGACGACCATGCGCTTTTCATCCGTGGGCTTGTGAAACAGCCGCATCAAAGGGTGCTGGGCGGCGTTGAGCGTGAGCATGGTGAAGCTGTGCACGACCTCGCCTTTGGGTGACTTCCAGGCGGACCACAGGCCGGCAATGCCCATGGGCTCGCCATCCGCCCGCGCAATGCGGGTGGGCACGGGCCGGCCACTGCGCCAGTCGGGCTCAAAAATGGCCTCGGCGGGAATGATGCAGTGCTGGGCCTTGCTCCACGCATCCCTAAAACTGGGCTTGCTGGCCACGGTTTCGCTGCGGGCGTTGTAGGTGTATTGGGTGATTTTGGTGTCCGGGGACCAATGCGGCACCAGCCCGAACAGGCCGGGCAAGGCTTCGCGCGCTGGCACGGCGTCGTCGCCCACTTGCGCCAGCGGGTGCGCGCGGACAAAGGTGCCCGTGTAGCCGGGCCACATATCGGGCTTGCCCAAATCAGCGAGGGGTTGAACGAGGAAAAGGCGCTGGAGGCGCTCTTGTTCTTTCACGGCTTGGTAATGACTGCACATGGCGGCATGTTAGCGCCAGTTGAGCGCGCTGGATGGCGTTGCAGGACGATGTGCCCGGCACGCCCCATGCAGGCCAGGTGCGACACCTGCCGGCGGAGTTACGTTGCCTTGAACCGCGCGGCAAGCGCCGCAATGTGCTCAGCCCCGAGTCCGCAGCACCCGCCAAAGGTGGTGACACCCTGGCCCAGCCAACCTCGCGCCCGTTCGCCCAGATCGTCGGGGGAGATGATGTCGACAAAGCTCCACTCTGGCATTTTGAAATAGCCACTCTCCGGATAGACACCGAGCGGCCCTTGCCAGTGGCGCTTGACGATCTCGATGGCGTCGCCGGTGTCGTTGGGCGACGAATGCATGATGCTGATGTGGGCCGGGCCGGTGGCGGCCAAGACGCGCACCACGTCGTCCAGCAGTTGATCGTCGTGGCTGAAGCCCACAAGTTCGCCATCGGCGCGCCGCTCGGTGGCGATGCCAACCCAGACCGGCAGGCCCGTGGCCAGTGCGGCTTGCGTTGCCCACAGCGAATACGCCACGTCGCGCATCATCTCCATGAGGATGAAGTCCACCCCCGAGGCGGCGAGGTTTTGGGCCTTGCGCTCGAACAGCGCGCGTGCCTGCGCCTCAGGCCATTCTTGCTGCTTGGCGGTGCGGTCTGAGCCGGCCACCACCGGGCGCATGGTGGACATGGAGCCCGCCACCGCCACGGGCTTGCCCTGCGCCGCCTCCCGTGCAATCGCCACGGCGGCACGGTCAATGGCCAGCAACTCGTCGTCGCGGCCCAGCGCGTTGAACAGCAAAGCGCTGGTGGCAAAGGTATTGGCAGTGATCACATCGGCCCCAACAGCGATGTAGTCGTGGTGCACAGCACGCACGATGTCGGGGTGCGTCAGATTCACTTCGGCGCACCAAGTGTCGCCACTCATGGGCGCCCCACGGCGCTGAATGTCGGTGCCCGTGCCCCCGTCAAGAATGATGGCCTCGCCGCGCTGCAGCTTGGATGCAATGTGTTCGTACATGGAATTCATGCCCTTTCAATGAATAACGGGTTACCCAAAGCATAAAACCCATAAGTTTCGCAACTTATGGGTTTCCATTTCTCAGCTTATGGGGTTACCTACATACACCTTAAATATCAATGTTGCCCGCGCGCAAGGCGTTGGCTTCGATGAATTCGCGGCGGGGCTCAACCTCATCACCCATGAGCATGGTGAAGACGCGATCAGCTTCGATTGCGTCGTCGATTTGCACCTTGAGCAAGCGGCGAACAGTGGGGTCCATCGTGGTTTCCCACAACTGCATGGGGTTCATCTCGCCCAGTCCTTTGTAGCGCTGGCGCGAGGTGGCGTGCTCGGCTTGGCCGATGAGCCAGGCCATGGCTTCGCGGAAGTCGGACACTTTCTCTTCCTTCTGGCGTTCACCTTCACCGCGTGTGACCTTGGCCCCTTCACCGAGCAAGTCGCGGAAGGTGTTGGCGGCTTCGGCCAAGGCGGCGTAGTCGGCCCCGTGCACAAAGTCTTGCGTGAGCACGCTGCTTTTGACGTTGCCGTGGTGACGGCGGCTGATGCGCAGAATGGGTTTGTCGGAGCGCACATCGAACTCGCCGGCCACTTCTGCATCAGGCAGCTTGGCTTGCAGGGCGGCGGCTGACACTTCGGCATCGGCCACGGTGTCCAGATTCAGCACAACGCCGTCGGCCACGGAGCGCAGGGCTTCTGCGTCCATGAAGTTGCGCAAGCGCGCGATGACGCCTTGTGCGACCTGGTGCTTGCGCGCCAGTTCAGCCAACACGTCGCCGGTGAGGGTGGTGCTGTTGGCGCCACCGGTGATGACGGAGGCGTTGACCAAGGCAATACGCAACAAGAAACTGTCCAGCGCGGGCGCGTCTTTCAAATACAGCTCTTCTTTGCCGGCCTTGACTTTGTAGAGTGGCGGCTGCGCAATGTAGATGTGGCCACGCTCGACCAACTCTGGCATTTGGCGGTAGAAGAAGGTGAGCAACAGGGTGCGAATGTGGGCGCCGTCAACGTCGGCGTCGGTCATGATGATGATGCGGTGGTAGCGCAGCTTGGCGACGTTGAAGTCGTCGTTGCCTGTGGTGCCACCGGCTTTGCCGATGCCGGTACCCAAGGCGGTAATCAGCGTCAAGATTTCGTTGCTGGTGAGCAGCTTTTCGTAGCGGGCTTTTTCAACGTTCAGAATCTTGCCGCGCAGCGGCAGGATGGCCTGGAACTTACGGTCACGGCCCTGCTTGGCGGAGCCGCCGGCGGAGTCACCCTCGACGATGTAGATTTCGCACATGGCGGGATCTTTTTCCTGGCAGTCCGCCAGCTTGCCGGGCAGGCCCATGCCGTCCAGCACGCCTTTGCGGCGCGTCATGTCGCGGGCTTTGCGAGCGGCTTCGCGGGCGCGGGCGGCTTCAATGATTTTGCCGACAATGATTTTGGCGTCAGCGGGGCGCTCTTGCAGGTAGTCGTACAGGAGCTTGCTGACGATGTCTTCCACCGGGCCGCGCACCTCGGAGCTAACCAGCTTGTCTTTGGTCTGGCTGCTGAATTTGGGCTCGGGCACTTTGACGCTGAGCACGCAGGTGAGGCCTTCGCGCATGTCGTCGCCGGTGACTTCAACTTTGGCTTTTTTGGCGATTTCAGTGTCGTCAATGTACTTGTTGATGACACGGGTCATGGCTGCCCGCAGACCGGTCAGGTGCGTGCCACCGTCGCGCTGGGGAATGTTGTTGGTGAAGCACAGCACTTGCTCGTTGTAGCCGCTGTTCCACTGCATGGCGACTTCAACGCCAATGTTGGTGTTTTGGTCGCTTTGGCGGTCACCCGTGGCATGAAAGATGTTGGGGTTCAACACCGATTTGCCTTTGTTGATGAAGTTCACAAAGCCCTGCACGCCGCCGGCGCCGGAGAAGTCGTCTTCTTTGCCGCTGCGCTCGTCTTTGAGGCGAATCTTGACGCCGTTGTTCAGAAAGCTGAGCTCACGCAAGCGCTTGCTGAGGATTTCGTAGTGGAAGTCGTTGTTTTCCTTGAAGATGTCAGTGTCTGGCAGGAAGTGGACTTCGGTGCCACGCTTTTCTGTGGTGCCAGTCACCTTCAGGGGGGAAACCTCAACGCCGCCCACCATTTCGGTGATGCGGTTTTGCACAAATCCGCGGCTGAACTCCATGACGTGCACTTTGCCGTCACGGCGAATCGTCAAACGCAGCATTTTGGACAGTGCGTTCACACAACTGACACCCACACCGTGCAAACCGCCTGAGACCTTGTAGCTGTTTTGGTTGAACTTGCCGCCAGCGTGCAGTTCGGTCAGGGCAATCTCGGCCGCGCTGCGCTTGGGTTCGTGCTTGTCGTCCATCTTGACGCCGGTGGGAATGCCGCGTCCGTTGTCAACCACGCTGATGGAGTTGTCGGAGTGAATGGTGACCAGAATATCGTCGCAATGACCGGCCAGCGACTCGTCAATGGAGTTGTCCACCACCTCGAAAACCAGGTGATGCAAACCCGTGCCGTCGGAGGTATCGCCGATGTACATACCGGGGCGTTTACGCACGGCCTCCAAGCCTTCCAGAATCTGGATTGAACCTTCGCCGTATGCCTCTGACGCGCCTGCCTGATTGCTGTCAATGGTGGGCTGGAAGTTGGAACTACCGGCGGAACTCTCCCCGGTGTGCACCGCGTTTTCGTCGTTCACAGGGGGTTGGACAGGCTTATTTTCTTCGGTCATAGCTAACTTCTCTCACAATTTCTCAAACTCTGGAAAGACCAAACCCGCGATGAACAAAACGTTCATCGCGGGTTTGGTCAATGCGTGTGGCAAGGCATGCAGTTTTAAATCCGCATCGGCATCACGACATACTTGAACGTGGTGTTGTCGGGAATGGTGAAAAGGGCTGAACTGTTGCCGTCGGACAACTCCAGAGTCACCATGTCTTGGCTCATATTGGACAGTGCATCGATCAAATACGTGACGTTGAATCCGATCTCGATGCTGTCGCCGCCGTAGTCAATGTCCAACTCATCCACGGCCTCTTCCTGCTCGGCATTGTTGGACGCTACGCGCAGTGTGCCGGGGTCAATGTTCAAACGAACACCCTTGAATTTGTCGCTGGTCAGGATAGCGGTGCGCTGCAGGGTAGCCAGCAGCGCGGTGCGACCCAGGGTAATGCTGTTTTTGTGGTTCTTTGGGATGACACGGTTGTAGTCGGGGAATTTGCCCTCGACCAACTTGGTGACGAACTCCATGCCCTCAAAGCCAAACTTGGCCTGGTTGTTGGCAAACTGCATCTCGATCGCGCCATCGGCATCGGACAGCAGACGCTGCAGTTCGATCACGGTTTTGCGCGGCAAGATGACCTCTTGCTTGGGTACCTCAACGTCGAGCGTGGCGGACGCAAACGCCAACCGGTGCCCGTCGGTGGACACCAGGCTGAGTTGCTTGCCTTCGGCCACAAATAAAATGCCGTTCAGGTAGTAGCGAATGTCATGTACAGCCATGGCAAAAGAGACTTGATTCAGCAAGCTCTTGAGTGTCTTCTGTGGCACGGTAAAAGCGGGGCCAAAGTTGGCCGCTTCCTGGACCAGCGGGAAGTCTTCGGCGGCCATGGACTGCAGCGTGAACTTGCTTTTGCCACCCTTGAGGATGAGCTTGCTGGCGCTGGACTCCAGCGAAACAACTTGGTCCGAGGGCATGGTGCGCAGAATGTCAATGAGTTTGCGCGCGCCCACAGTCGTGGTGAAGTCACCGCTGTCACCGTCCATCTCCACGGTGGTGCGAATCTGGATTTCCAGATCGCTGGTCGTCAACTGCAATGACGAACCGGTTTTCCGAATCAATACATTGGCCAGAATAGGCAAGGTGTGCCGGCGCTCAACGATGCCGGATACCGATTGCAAAACCGATAGAACTTTGTCTTGTGTGGCCTTCAGGACGATCATGTCAACCTCTTTGTAAATATCTGTCTTTAACGCGACTCAACTGCCCGATTGGGGGCAGTACTCGCTAACTCTGCCATTTTCCCTGTTTTTGCAGGCAATCAGCCTTTCAGGGTTTGCTCCAACACATGAAGCTGCTGGTTCAACTCCGTCATTTGCTGGCGCTCGCCACCAATTTTCCGGACCGCATGCAACACCGTGGTGTGATCGCGGCCGCCAAACAGCTCACCAATCTCCGGCAAACTTTTTTGAGTCAGCTCCTTGGCAAGGTACATCGCAATTTGCCGTGGCCGCGCAATGCTGGCCGGGCGCTTCTTGGAGTACATGTCAGCGATCTTGATTTTGTAGTAATCCGCCACCGTCTTCTGGATGTTTTCCACAGAAATTTGACGGTTCTGAATGGACAACAAATCACGCAATGCCTCCCGCGCCAACAGAATGGAGATTTCTTTCTGATTGAAGCGCGAATAGGCCAGAATTTTACGGAGGGCGCCCTCCAACTCACGAACGTTGGAACGCACATTTTTGGCGACAAAAAACGCCACCTCTTCCGGCATGTCAATGCCTTCAACACGCGCTTTGTTGATCAAAATGGCGACCCGCATTTCCAGTTCCGGCGGCTCTATGGCCACCGTCAAACCGGAGTCAAAACGGGACACCAAACGCTCATGGATGTCCGCCAAGCCCTTGGGATAGGTGTCGCTGGTCATCACAATGTGCGACTTTTTGGCCAGCAGCGCTTCAAAGGCGTTGAAAAACTCTTCTTGCGTGCGCTCCTTGTTGGCAAAGAACTGCACGTCATCAATCAACAACAAATCAAGTGAGTGATAGCGCTCCTTGAATTCGTCAAAAGTCTTGCGCTGGTAAGCCTTAACCACATCCGAGACAAACTGCTCGGCATGGATGTAGAGAACTTTGGATCCGGGCTTGTCTGCCATCAAGCGATTGCCCACCGCGTGCATCAAGTGGGTCTTGCCCAACCCCACCCCGCCATAGATGAAAAGCGGGTTGTAAAGATGGCCCGGCATGCTGGATACGTGCATGGCTGCAGCGCGCGCCATGCGGTTGGCTGTGCCTTCGACCAAAGTGTCAAACGTCAGCGCGGAATTAAGGCGATTTCTGAAATCGTCGACGTTTCGCTCTTCGCTTGGTGTTTGATTCACCGGTACAGCCACAGGCATGGGATCAACCACCCGTTGCGGGATAGCGCTTCGAACAGGCGCCTCCCGCGGAGCGAGCGCTAACTCTATGTGAACGGCTTGACCAGAAAGCGCCCCCATGAGACTGGACAGACGCTGGCTGTATTGCGCCCTGATCCAATCCAACTTGAAGCGATTGGCGACAAATATGGTCACTTTCCCAAGGTCATCAGACACTTGAGCGGTTAACGGTTTGATCCAGGTATTGAACTGCTGCTCAGGAAGCTCCTGCGCCAATTGATCAATGCATGTTTGCCACAGACTTTGTCCAGGACCAGCTCCTGCCCCAAGCTGGTTTTCGATAAATCCCTCTGTCATTGTGGGTGTTTGCCTCTGTGGATAGCCATGTACTTCAAAGGCTCGAATTGTAGATTGTCAAGACTTTATCCACAAGGCAACCAGACGCGTCCAACTCGTCGTCAGAGCGGTGGCGGCGCCATTGGTCTTGCCCTTCCTGACAAAGTTTGCCATAATCCGAGGTTCCCTTAATTGAGTTAAGGGAGAAAGTCAGCGACCCCCTTCATTGTTTTAACTTTGGTGGGTCGACATTGAGCCCTTTAGGATTTCCAAAATGAAACGCACTTACCAACCTTCCAAGATCCGCCGCGCCCGCACTCACGGCTTCTTGGTTCGCATGAAAACTCGCGGCGGCCGTGCCGTGATCAATGCTCGCCGCGCCAAGGGCCGCAAGCGTCTGGCCGTCTAAAGACAGCATCGGCGCATTGCGCAGTTGCTTGGTCTGAACCGCGTCGCCAAAAGCAAGTGCAGCGACTGAAAACTCGAAGTCAGTTTCAAGCTGCATTGTCTGGTGGCACTGTGGCGCGGACGACGCATTTCGCGCTGCATCGTGCTGCGTTGGATCAACCAGCAAGCAATACACCAACCGCTTTGCCCGCTTCAGCGCCAAAACTGGCGCTTTTTGACGTTCAGGGGGTTTGGCTGGCTGCCATGGTGCCCAAACGCTGGGCCAAACGCGCTGTGACACGAAACACCATTCGTCGTCAGATTTATTGCGTCAGTGCCGACTTCGAGTTGGCACTGCCCGATGCTGCGCACGTCATTCGGCTTCGTTCTGGCTTTGATCGATCATTGTTTCCCAGTGCGACGTCGGAGAAACTGAAGTCCACCGTTCGACAGGAGTTGCAACAATTGTTCGCAACCGCCGTTGCACGACCTTCAGCAGCGCCAACTCGGCACGATCGAGCATGATCAAAGCATTGTTGATTGGCTTGGTGAAAGGCTATCGCCTGCTTCTAAGTCCTTGGCTGGGTTCGTCGTGCCGGTTCGAGCCAACTTGCTCAGCCTATTCGCTGCAAGCCCTGCAGCAGCACGGATCGGCTGTGGGCAGTTACCTGACGTTAAGACGCCTCGCACGCTGTCACCCTTGGTGTGTCGGCGGGTGTGATCCTGTTCCAGCCTCGAAACCCCGGTTTTTTACCCGGCTGATCCCAGCCGCCACTCAAAAGAAATCTTCATGAATGATATTCGCCGCACCATTTTGTGGGTGATTTTTGGCTTTTCCATCGTTTTGCTTTGGGATCAGTGGCAGGTGTTCAACGGCCGTCAAGCCACCTTTTTCCCCAAACCATCGCCCTCGGTTGTTGCCGCAACGCCTGCAACACCGACACCGGCGTTATCTGATTTGCCAACGTCGACCGTCAAGCCCGCTGCATCGCAAATGCCAGACGGAACGAGTCCCGCGCAAGTCGCAACACCCGTCCCGGCAATCCCCAGGGAAAGCGTGGTGGTTTCCACTGATGTGCTGAAACTGACGTTTGACAGCGACGGCGGCTCAATTGTGAAATCTGAGTTCCTCAAGCACAGTGACAAAAATGACCACTCACGGTCATTTGTGCTGCTTGACTCCAGCAAAGATCGTGTCTACCTGGCCCAAAGTGGCCTGCTAGCCGGTGATGCGGGTGGGGCCATGCCTACTCACAAAACTCCGATGACGGTCGCTCCCGGGGAGCGGTCTTTGACTGAAGGCGTCAATAGCTTGACGATTCGCTTTGAGTCACCGGAAATCGGCGGCGTCAAGCTGATCAAGACGTTCACCCTGGCCCGCGGCTCCTACGCCGTGGCAGTCAAACACGAAGTCATGAACGTTGGCAACAGCACTGTCTCGCCACAGTTGTACATGCAATTGGTACGCGACGGCAACAAACCGGTCGGAGAGTCTTCTTTTTACTCGACATTCACAGGCCCCGCTGTTTACACCGAGGCAAAGAAGTATCAAAAAATTGAATTCAAAGCCATTGAAACCAAGGCCAGCGAAAACAAAACAGTGGATATTGAGGCCTCTGCCACCAATGGCTATGTGGCCATGGTTCAGCATTATTTTGCGACGGCTTGGCTGTTAGGCGATGGTATTCAACGTGATTTATTCATGCGCAAAGTGGACACCAATCTCTACTCGGTGGGCATGATTACTCACTTGGACGGCATTGCCCCTGGCACCTCAAAATCAATCGACGCAAAACTCTTTTCCGGACCCCAAGAAGAAAAGGTGCTGGAGTCACTCGCGCCGGGCCTGGAACTGGTAAAGGACTACGGATGGCTCACTATTCTGGCCAAACCACTGTACTGGCTGCTCGACAAAATTCACAACTTTATTGGCAACTGGGGTTGGTCCATCATGGCCTTGGTTTTGTTGTTGAAAGCCGCTTTTTATTGGCTCAATGCCAAGGCTTACTCCAGCATGGCCAAGATGAAGGCGGTCAATCCAAAAATCACGGAAATGCGTGCCCGTTTGAAGGACAACCCACAGCAAATGCAGCAAGAGATGATGCGCATTTACCGGGAGGAAAAAGTCAACCCCATGGGTGGCTGCTTCCCGATCATGATTCAGATCCCCGTCTTTATTGCGCTGTACTGGGTGCTGTTATCCAGTGTGGAGATGCGCAACGCACCTTGGGTGATGTGGATTCACGATCTTTCGTCACCTGATCCGTTCTACATTTTGCCCATCGTGATGGCCATGACCACCATGTTGCAAACAGCGCTCAACCCCGCGCCACCAGACCCATTGCAAGCCAAAATGATGTGGTTCATGCCACTGGCTTTCAGTGTGATGTTCTTTTTCTTCCCGGCAGGCTTGGTTCTGTACTGGATCACGAACAACATCTTGTCGATTGCCCAACAGTGGCTGATCAACACTCGCATGGGTGTTCCACCACAATTCAATTTGCCCAAGTTCAAGTAGGCACAGCGCATTCCATCTAACGAGGCAACGCTTGCCTCGTTAGATGCGAAGAGCGCCCCATGGAGCCGCAGTGTCACTACCTCGCCATCAGGACCCCATTGCGGCCATTGCGACAGCACCCGGTCGCGGTTCAGTTGGCATTGTCAGAGTCAGCGGGCGACGACTTGAACCACTGATCCAAGCGATTTGCGGCCGTCCATTGAAGCCTCGCGAGGCATCCTATCTCCCCTTCCTGGATGAAGCCGGAACCCCGATTGATCAGGGCCTGGCTCTTTTCTTCCCGGCACCCCATTCATTTACCGGCGAAGATGTTCTGGAACTGCAAGCCCATGGGGGTCCCGTGGTGCTTCAGTTGTTGTTGGCACGATGCCTGTCGGCAAGTTTGGAAACCAGCCCCTCCCTCACTCAAAGTCGCTTGCCCGGACTTCGCCTTGCCCAGCCTGGTGAGTTCACAGAACGTGCTTTTCTGAACGACAAAATCGATTTAACACAGGCAGAAGCCATTGCTGACTTGATCGATGCAAGCACAGAGGCTGCGGCACGAAGCGCCAGTCGTTCATTGACGGGTGCATTTTCTGACGAAATTCACACGCTGCGAAATGCCCTGATTCACCTTCGCATGTTGGTCGAAGCCACACTCGACTTCCCGGAAGAAGAGATTGACTTCTTGCGCAAGGCGGATGCGCAGGGACAACTTTCCCGCTTGCAAGCGACGCTGAATTCCGTGATGCAGCGCACCAGACAAGGGGCTTTGCTGAGAGAGGGCATCAAGGTTGTGATTGCGGGTCAGCCCAATGCAGGTAAGTCCTCACTGTTGAATGCGCTGGCCGGGGCTGAACTGGCTATCGTGACACCGATCGCGGGAACAACGCGTGACAAGGTTCAGCAAACCATTCAAATTGAAGGTGTGCCCGTGCATGTCATCGACACGGCAGGATTGCGGGACAGCATCGACGAAGTGGAGAAGATCGGCATCGAGCGTGCTTGGGACGCCATTGCCGCAGCCGATGCTGTTTTGTTTTTGCATGACTTGACGAGAGCTGAGTTGCCAGAATATGCGGCAGACGACCAAGTCATCTCAAGCTTGCTGTCTGCCAAGCTTTCAGCGAACATTCCAGTGATTGACATTTGGAACAAGGCAGACGCTTTGGCATGCGCCGAGCCGCATGCAATCGGTCTCACGCTGTCTGCAAAAACTGGAGAAGGTTTGGAAGCTTTGCGCTCGAAGCTCCTAGAAGTAGCTGGCTGGCAACCTGCAGCAGAAGGGATTTACAGTGCAAGGGAGCGTCATGTTCAGGCCCTTCAACGGGTCGACATTCACCTGAGTCAGGCTGCTGAGCACTTAGCCGCTCAAGCCCAGTCGTTGGATCTTCTGGCTGAAGAACTCCGACTTGGGCAGAACGCCTTGAGCGAAGTGACCGGGGAGTTCACCTCCGACGATTTGCTTGGAGTGATATTCTCCAGCTTTTGTATTGGAAAGTAGCTCAACATCTGCTAAAAGTGCTGACGCCCGCCGGCGCAGACTTGCCCTCTGAGTTATACCCCGTACTGGACCTAAAAATGTCAATTTTCAGCCTGTTCGGCAGCAAAGCAACCCGCTCGCCCGACCGATTGACCGATCCCTCTGGTTTAAACGATGGGGGAACAACACAACCCTCCCTGCCTGGAAGTGACCGAAAGTCATTGCGGCTGAGCCAGCGCGAACTACTCTACAGCGCGGTCCGGGACGAAATGATTCGCGCTGGCGTCTTGGCCGCCAGTTATCGCTTCAAGGTTCTTTCACTCGACGCACAAGGCAGTCAGTACCTCATCATGATGGATGTGCTCAAAGACGGCATTGGAGAGCTGAAGAGTTTGTCAGAGATTGAATCATCGATCATGCAAGCAGCCAAAGTCCGGCACGACCTCTCAGTGACCGGTGTGTATTGGCGCAATGAATTGCAAGCAGCCATTCGACAAACCTCTGTCACATCGCCTCCTCGTGGGTTGGCGAATACATCTCCAGCGCTGGCGGCAGCAGGACATGTCGGCACCAGCGCGCCCTCAGGGAAGGCTCAACGGCACCAAAAAACAGAGCCACTTAAATCAGCTCACTCTGAACTTGTGCCCTCCGGCCGCAAACCACGAGAGTCAGTACCCGAGTTTGAGGACACCCGAATCATCGCCCCCAATGAGTCTGGCTCACCGCTAAGCGCAACCCAGTATGGTGATTTGAATTAACCCACGGCTACAGAGAGTCGCGGCGCTAGTGACCGCCAAAATCCAGCAGGGTAAACAAAGGCAAGCCCGACGCTTTTAATTTATCCGAACCACCGAGCTCGGGTAAATCAACGATGGCAGCACCTTCCATCACATGAGCCCCCAATTTTTCCAGCAATTTTTTACCGGCCATCATGGTGCCGCCAGTCGCAATCAGGTCGTCAATCAGCAGAACGCGGTGACCCGGTTGAACGGCATCCGTGTGTAGTTCGACTGTGGCGCTTCCATACTCCAACTCATAGGTTTCTTCCACTGTGGTGAAGGGAAGCTTGCCTTTTTTGCGAATCGGCACAAACCCGACATTGAGTTCGTAGGCGATCACTGCGCCCAGAATGAACCCACGGGCGTCGAGCCCCGCCACCACGTCCGGCCGCATCGACGGGTCCATGTAACGGTGAACAAAAGCATCAATGAGGACGCGAAAGACTTTGGCATCTTGTAGCAACGGGGTGATGTCCCGAAACTGCACCCCAGGGGCGGGCCAATCTGGCACGGTCCGAATGTGATTGCGAAGGTATTGATTGACACTCAAGTTTTGCATGACGTTCCCGTAGGAGAGGTGGGTCGGTATTGTGCATCGACATACCGGTAAAAGAGGCCGATCAGCGCAGGGAGCTTCATCACGGCAACAGCAACATATTTGATGCCAACGCCAACGACTCCGCCTGACCCGAAAGGACCAACGTGTCGCCGTCCTCAATCATCAACGCATCGGCAACGGGGATGAGTTTTCCATTATTGCGACGCAGGCTCACAACACGCACCCCCACACTACTAAGATCAAATTGACCCAGTGATTTCCCAATGCTGGTCGCATCAGCGGGCAGGGTCAACGTCGTCAGCCGCTCATGGTGCAACTCATCCACCGAATCATCATCGGCCCCGTGGAAATAGCCTCTTAGCAGGTTGTAACGAGCATCCCGCTGGTCTTGAACGATACGAATTACTCGCCGCATGGACACACCAACCAAAGCCAATGCATGGCTGGCCAACATGAGTGAACCTTCAATGGCTTCGGGTACGACCTCTGTGGCACCTGCATCTTGCAGAAGTTCCAGGTCGTGATCGTCTTGCGTTCTCACAATCACCGGCACATGGGGAGCATGTGATCGAATATGTGTCAACACCTTCAGCGCGCCCGGTGTTTCAAGATAAGTGATCACCACCGCGCTGGCCCGCGCCAACCCGGCGGCCATCAGCGCCTGCAGACGCGCCGCATCGCCAAAAACAACAGAGTCGCCAGCCGCAGCGGCCTGGCGCACCCGGTCCGGGTCCAAGTCTAGTGCGATATAGGGAATGTGCTCACGTTCCAGAATGCGGGCGAGGTTTTGGCCACAACGACCGTATCCACAAATGATCACATGCTTGTTGCTGTTGATCGATTTGCGGGCGATGTTGGTCATTTGCAGCGACTGTTGCAACCATTCACTGCTCACCAGTTTCATAACGATGCGGTTGCTGTACATGATGATGAAGGGCGTTGCCAACATCGACAGCACCATGCTGGCCAAAATGGGGTTGAGCAGGGCGGGCGGCACCAGAGAATTGCTCTGCGCCAGCGTCAGCAAGACGAAGCCGAATTCTCCAGCCTGCGCCAGATACAAGCCCGTTCTCAGGGACACGCCGGTGGTCGCACCCAGTGCCCGGGTAAGTGCGGTCACAAGGACCGCCTTGAACAGCACCGGGACGATGACCAACAACAGCACCAACGGCCACCGCTCCAGAACCAGCCGCCAGTCGAGCATCATGCCAATGCTGATGAAAAACAACCCTAGCAACACATCGTGAAAAGGGCGAATATCCGTTTCGACCTGGTGCTTGAATTGGGTCTCTGAAATCAACATTCCCGCAATAAAAGCCCCTAGCGCCAAACTCAATCCGGCCAACTCGGTCAGCCACGCCAACCCGAGGGTGATCAGCAAAAGGTTAAGAACAAATAACTCTTCGCTTTTACGCCTTGCCACCAGCGTCAGCCAGAACCGCATCACTCGCGGCCCACCCACCAACAGCAAAGTGATCAATACGGTCGCTTTGAACATGGCCATGAGCAAAGTGCCCGCCAACTGATCTGTAGAGGCCCCTAGCGCGGGAATCAACACCAGCAAAGGGACCACCGCCAAATCCTGAAATAGCAAAACACCCATCACGCGTTTGCCGTGTTCGGACTCCATCTCAAGACGTTCCGTCATGAGCTTGACCACAATGGCGGTGCTGCTCATCGACAGCGCACAGGCCAACGCCAAGGCGGTCTGCCAACTCATGCCCCACATCTCAGGCATCAGCGCAGCCAGCCCCAGCGCGGCGCCAGTCGCAATCAAAATGGTTAAACCGACTTGTGAAAACCCTAATCCAAAAACATGGCTGCGCATGGCGCGCAACTTGGGCAGGTTGAACTCCAAGCCAATGACAAACATCAGGAACACCACGCCGAATTCGCCCAAGTGCCGCACGCCATCGGCATTTTTCGCCAATGCCAAGGCATTCGGGCCAATCACCACGCCCACGGCCAGATAACCGAGCATCGGGGGCAGCTTCATGGTCCGAAAGGCCACGACGCCAAGCACCGCGGCCAGCAAATAAAGCAAAGTTAGTTCAAGTGGACTCACCCCCAGATACTACCAAGTGACTCGCTGCTCTATAAAATCGCAGAATGAGCCCACAACCAACGTCTCCTCCATTTCAAGCGGACAAAGCCATTCGCCTTGCACAGGAAACCCTCGACATCGAGGCCGCAGCCATTCTGGGTTTGAAGCGCCACTTGGGGGATTCGTTCGCCCGCGTTGTTGAAATGATGCTTGGCGTTAGCGGCCGTATCGTGGTGATGGGGATGGGGAAGAGTGGCCATGTTGGACGAAAGATTGCGGCGACTCTTTCTTCAACCGGTACACCCGCCATGTTTGTCCACCCCGCAGAAGCGAGCCACGGCGACTTGGGCATGATCAAGCCCATGGACCTTGTTTTGGCCATTTCCAACAGTGGCGAGTCTGAAGAGTTAACCGCGATCTTGCCGGTACTGAAACGCATGGGCGCGCCCTTGGTTGCGATGTCAGGACAGGGGAGTTCCACACTGGCGCGTCACGCCGATGTCTTTCTGGATTGCAGTGTCGAAAAAGAGGCTTGCCCCTTGAATCTGGCGCCCACGGCGAGCACCACGGCGCAACTGGCCATGGGTGACGCGTTGGCAGTCGCCCTGCTGGATGCTCGCGGCTTCAAGGCAGAGGACTTCGCCCGGTCCCACCCCGGCGGCGCCTTGGGGCGCAAGTTGCTGACACTGGTCAGTGACGTGATGCGCGCTGGTGACCAAATTCCGCACGTCGGCATGAACGCAAGTCTCAGTGAAGTGATGCGGGAAATGGGTGCCAAGGGGTTGGGGGCGACGGCAGTTGTGGACGTCGATTTGAAGGTCATGGGCATTTTCACCGACGGTGATCTGCGCCGCTTGGTCGAAAAAGGTTCAGACCTGCGAAGCTTGCTGGCGCACCAGGTCATGCACCCCAAGCCGAGCACGATTTTGGGCGATGCGTTGGCCGTCGAGGCCGCCGAGTTGATGGAGCTTCGCCGAATCACCAGCGTTTTGGTCGTTGACTCCGCTGGCAAACTGTGTGGCGCACTGAATAGCAACGATTTGATGCGGGCGAAGGTCATCTGATGGCGACACCCATACTTAACTTCCCGCCCGAACTCCTGCTACAGGCGCAAGGGGTTCGCGTTGCATTTTTTGACGTGGATGGCGTTCTGACCGACGGCGGCTTGCTTTTCAGCGAATCTGGCGAGACCCTGAAACGCTTCAACACACTGGACGGGCACGGTCTTAAGTTGTTGCAACGGGCGGGCATCACCCCAGCAGTGATCACAGGTCGGGACTCCAAGCCCCTGAGAGTTCGCTTGGCGGCGCTGGGAATCACCCATGTCCACTTTGGCACCGAAGACAAGCGCCCCGCGGCAGAGCAAACCCTGCAGGCGCTGGGTCTAGAGTGGAGCCAAGCGGCCGCCATGGGCGACGATTGGCCCGACTTGCCCATGCTTACCCGCAGTGCCATTGCATGCGCGCCGTGCAACGCCCACGCCGAGGTGAAAGCGGCAGCGCACTACGTGACAAGTGCGCGCGGCGGCGAAGGTGCTGCCAGAGAGTTTTGTGACCTCCTCCTGGTTGCGAGCGGTCAATACGCAGGATTGCTGGCGCAATACTCGCAGTGATCCGCAGTTTTCGTGCAACATGGGATCGGCTTTCGATCTACCTGCCGGTGGTTCTTATGGGCCTGTTTGCGCTTGGCACCTACTGGCTGGTGCGCAGCACGCCGCTGTTGATGCCGGCCGAGCCCGTCACTGCGGCAAGTCATGACCCCGACTACTTCATGCGAAATTTTTCCGTCAAAACATTTGGCGAAACAGGGCAGCTCAAGAGTGAGGTGACAGGCACTGACGCCCGACACTTCCCGGACAACGACACCCTTGAAATTGATGGCGTTCGCATTCGCTCATTTGACGAGGACGGTCGACTCACCACTGTCAGCGCTCGCCGGGCGCTAACCAATAGCGACAACTCAGAAATTCAATTGTTCGGCGACGCCTTGGTCGTGCGCCTGCCCAGCCAAGATGCCAAGGGAAACGATTTGCCTCGAATGGAGTTTCGGGGAGAGTTTCTTCACGCCTTCATGGACACAGAACAGGTGAAGTCTCACCTTCCCGTGGAGCTAACGCGGGGCAAAGACCGCTTTAACGCTGATACGCTGGACTTTGACAATCGCACCGGCGTCATGCTGCTCAACGGCCGCGTCAAAGGCGTTCTGATGCCCGGCAAAACCCGTTAGACCACTGGAGGTCCTTGTGCCCAAACTTGTATTCATTACTGGTGCATCCAGCGGCCTGGGTCAGGCACTGGCTTGGCGCTATTACCAGGCCGGTTACACATTGGCGCTGGTGGCGCGACGAATCGACGAAGTCAAATCATGGGTAGACGCACAATCTATCAGCGCTGATCGCTATAAAATTTATAGCGCCGATGTCGCCATTCAAGACAGCATCCTGGCAGCAGGCCATGCCTGCCTGATCGACCTAGGAGTTCCTGACGTGGTCATCGCCAACGCTGGCATCAGCGTCGGCATGGACACCGCCATTCGGAGCGACCTTGACGTCATGAGCCGCACCCTGACCACCAACCTGGTGGGAATGGCAGCCACTTTTCATCCCTTTTTACCCGCCATGACAGCCCGGGGCTCAGGGCGTTTGGTGGGAATTGGCAGTGTGGCAGGTATTCGAGGCTTGCCGGGCCATGGCGCCTACTGCGCCAGCAAGGCGGGGGTGATCAGCTATTGTGAAAGCTTGCGAGGCGAACTAAGGCCCACGGGCGTCAAAGTGGTCACGATTTGCCCGGGCTATATCGACACGCCGCTCACTCAAAAAAACACCTACGGCATGCCATTTTTGATGCGTCCCGAAGCGTTTTCAGACAAAGCCTTCAAAACCATTGAAGACGGCGCGAGCTACCAGGTCATTCCGTGGCAAATGGGCGTTGTGGCCAAGCTTCTGCGCATCTTGCCAAACAGCCTGTTTGATAAAGCCTTGTCGGGGCGGGCTCGCAAAGCGCGCAGCACGGAATAATTGAAGAGGGCGCCGCACAGCGGTCCATCTCCGTCGTTCCCCATTAAGGGAAATCGATCTAACCATGCAAAAAGGGCCTCAAGGGCCCTTTTTTCAATTGGCTATTGCCAGCTGAGTGCTTAGTAGCTGCTACGGCCACCGCCGTAACCGCCGCCACCGCCACCGCCGCTACGGCCACCGCCGCCGCCAGCGCCGCCGCCGTAACCGCCGCCACCGCTACGGCCACCGCCAGCACCGCCGCCGTAACCACCGCCGCCGCCGCCACCGAAGCCGCCGCCACCGGTACGTGGAGGACGTGCCTCCATTGGGCGGGCTTCGTTCACGACGAGACCACGTCCACCGTATTGCTGACCGTTCATGCCGTTGATAGCTGCTTGTGCTTCTGCATCGCTGGCCATTTCAACAAAGCCGAAACCTTTAGAGCGGCCGGTGTCACGTTCCATCATGACTTTGGCGCTGGTAACGGTACCGTGTGCGGCAAATGCTTGCTGCAGGTCTTCGTCACGGAAAGAATATGGCAGATTGCCTACGTAAAGTTTGTTGCCCATGAAAGGACTCCTCAAAATAACTCAAAACGCGATGGAGTCCAAAACCGCTATTAACCCGAAATCAGCAAACCAATGAAGACTTAAAGCAGACGCGAAACTGACTAAACACCGCAAACCCGCACTGCCGATTTTCGGCAATACAACTGCATTATGCGCTAACTTCCAAAAAACACACTATTTTTTTAAAAATTTTGCAAACCTCTGGCGTCCCACTCGCGCCATCCCATTTGAATCCTTGCTCACGACGCGTCCTGGCGTTTGGGGGCAGTCGACGAAACGTCCTCGCCTTCATAGTTGCGCCACTGGGCCATGGCGTTGCGCATGGTGAGCATCTGGCGTTCAAACTTGGGGCAAGCGGCGCACATCGCCATGTGCATGCGTATCGCCAGACGATCGCGCCAATCCAAGGCGCGGTCTTCCCTGGCAACCACCAAGGCGGTAATTTCTTTGCAGTTTTTGAGAAAAGGCATCATGGTGTGGCGGGCTTGGCAAACCAGTTAAGTTCCAGGCATTCCCTCAGGCGCAAACGCGCACGGTGGAGTTGGACGTAGAAGTTGGTCGAGGTCAGGTCCAATTCCTTACAGATTTCTTCACTGGAGAGTTCCAGCCACTCCCGCATCAAGAACAAGCGCCCTTGGGCGGCGGGCAGCTTGGTGGTGCAAGCATCCAACACTTCAAAGAATTGGCGGCTGGACAAGTCTTGCTCCGGGTTGCCCCAATCGGCCGGACGCTCGACGAAGTGACCATTGGCTTTGAATCCGAGATAGTCCAGCGGATCGGCGTCCTCATCCGCACCAGGGTCCAAGCCGCTGATTTCCCGGCTGTGATGGCGCAGGGCATCAATCACCTTGTGCTTCAAAATGCCGATCAACCAAGTCTTCAACTGCGAACGATTGCCAAAACTCTGCGGTTTGGCCAAGGCCGCCAACACCGTTTCAGACACGGCATCTTCTGCCCATGCGTCGTTTCTCAGTTGCAGCCGGGCAAAGCGCATCAAGTAGAGGCGATGTTCAAGTAACTGTTGCTCGAAGGTAGAGGGGTCGCTGGTGCTCATGATGCGGGCAGTGTAATGGGGGGCTTGAAGCGGTCCGGCAACTGAATCTCCGGGCAAAGATGCAAAAATATGAAATGACCTGTAAGAAAGCAAGTCACGCTTGGACTAAACCATTACCAGCCTGTCAACGTGCAGTGCAGATGAGTTGAATCAGGCCGGTTTTCTTTATTTTGATTTTCAAGGAGTATTTCAAATGAACCAACGTGCCATGATCGCCGCCGCAGCCGCTTCCCTGATGTCTCTCGCCATGGTTTCCATGCCAGCCGCCGCGCAATCCAAAGACAAATGTTTTGGCATTGCCAAAGCAGGTCAAAACGATTGCGCCAGCATCTCCGGTGCTCACTCCTGCGCCGGCCAAGCCAAAGTGGACATGGACAAAGGCGAGTGGAAATATGTTGCCAAAGGTACTTGCAAAGACATGGGCGGCCTGTCCATGGATGAAGCCAAGATGATGAAAAAAGGCTAATCGCCCCGTCGATAGACCAACCTTGCCGCCTGCGCCCATGACCACCCCACCAACTGACGTCTCAAATCTTCAGCATTCGTGGGTGGGCGTGGGCTGGCGGCAACCTCATTACGGCGAGTTGCTGCAACAGCAACCGCCTCTGGGCTTTGTAGAAGTCCATTCCGAGAATTTCTTTGCCCCCGGTGGGGCCGCCTTGTCGGTGCTGGAGCAGGGACGCGCCCACTACCCCGTCAGCTTGCATGGTGTGGGACTGTCTTTGGGATCGGCCGCAGGGCTCGACCCGTGGCATCTCGACCAATTGGCCCGCTTGGTCAAACACATTGACCCGGTTCGCGTGAGCGACCACGCCAGCTTTGCCCGTGGCAGCTTCAACGGCGCCACCGTGCACGCGTCTGATTTGCTGCCGATTCCCTTCAGTGCCGAGGCCTTGAACGTGTTGAGCGCCAACGTGCAGCAGGTGCAAGACCGCCTGCAACGTCGCTTTTTGGTGGAGAACCTGTCGAGCTACCTGAACTGGCAGCCTGACCCGAACGAGCCTGCCCTGCAAGAACCCGATTTTCTAAGCGCGCTGGCGCGCCGCACGGGGTGTGGATTGCTGATCGATGTGAACAACATTTATGTCAACGCCCTGAACGCCCAAATCAACGGCGAACCCGGTGACCCCGTGCAGCGTTGCCTGCGCTGGCTGGATGGCATTGCCCCGGCCGATGTCGGTGAGATTCACCTCGCGGGCCATTGCCGGGTGCAACCCGTGCCCGGCGACGAAGCCCTGGGCGAAATCGTCATTGACGACCACGGCAGCCGGGTGTGCGACGAGGTTTGGCAAATCTACGCGCATGCCATCGCTCGTTTTGGAGCCGTGCCCACCTTGATCGAATGGGACACCGACATTCCGGCCCTGGACGTACTGTTGGCCGAGGCGGCCCACGCCCACGCGGTGTTGACGAGCACGCTGGAGGTGGCCGCGTGACATCACTTGCCGCCCAGCAGCAGGCCTTGTTGGAGACTCTTTTTGCGTCCCCGGGCAAAAGTGCTACCAATTTGATAGCTACTTGCGCAGGCAGTACGGGCGCCAGAGGCCTAAAAGCTTATCAAGCCAACGGCCACATGCTGGCTGAACGGTCCGTGCAGGCCACGTTCCCGGTGCTGGTGCAACTGATGGGTGATGAGAACTTGCCCGGTTTGGCCCGTGCTTTCTGGCATGCGCACCCGCCCGAACGAGGTGATTTGGCGCAGTGGGGCGCCGAGTTGCCCGAATTCATTCGGGCCAGCGAACAGTTGACGAGCGAGCCTTATTTGGCCGACGTTGCCACCGTGGAATGGGCTTTGCATGTCTGCGCAGGTGCGCCGGACCAAGCCGCAGACCCGGCCAGTTTTGGCCTGCTGATGGCGCACGACCCGCTCGAACTTCACCTCCAACTCGCCCCCGGCTGCGCCGTTTTCTCAAGCGCGTGGCCGGTGGCCAGCATTTTGGGCGCGCACCTGTCGCAGACGCCCAGTTTTGACGACGTTCGCGAACGCTTTCGCGCCGGCACCGGGGAGTCCACCCTGGTCTGGCGAGAGGCTTTTCGCCCCCGCCTGCGCGAGACGCTCACGGGTGAGGCGAGCTTGATCACCGCACTTCAACAAGGCCTCTCTCTGGGCGACGCGCTGGATCACGCCCCTGACCTTGACTTCAACGCCTGGTTGCCCCTGGCGGTACAAACCCAGCTGCTGCTGGGCGCTGCCCTCATCCCCCAATAAGTTTCTATTTAAAAAGACCCATGAACTCCATCTCTTCTACCTCCCCCCAGCGGCGCGCTGAATCGTTACCGGGCCGCGTGGTCACCCTGTTTGACTTCGGTGCCAGCCTGCTGGACCGGTTTCAACCCCTGGCCGCCTTGTTGGCGCGCTTGTACGTGGCGCAGGTGTTTTTCCTGTCCGGCCTGACCAAGCTGCGTGACTGGAGCGTGACGCTGTTTCTCTTTCAGGAAGAGTACAACGTGCCTTTTCTCTCCCCCGAGGTTGCGGCCGTGATGGGCACGGCTGGCGAACTGGCCCTGCCAGCACTCTTGGTGCTGGGCTTGGGCGGGCGATTTGCCGCGCTGGGCTTGTCTGTGGTCAATGTGGCGGCGGTTGCGTCACTTGCGGAGATCGCACCGGCGGCGCTGCAGCAACACATCACCTGGGGCGTGTTGCTGGCTGCCTTGGCGATTTACGGCTGCGGCAAGTGGACGACAGACCACCTCGTCGCCAAGCGCTGGCGCTGAGCCTGGCGCGCCCCTGGGGCGTGCACAATGGTCAACCATGACGACTGCACCCCACTCGCTCCCTGCCCAAAAACCGCGCCGGCTCGGCTGGCGATTGACTTTGGGCTTTGGCCTGCTTCTGGCCTTGATGTTGGGGGCGTTGGCGCTGGCCGGCGTCCAGATTCGCGCCATGACGGTGCAGACCCAGCGCTTTGCCACCGAAGACATGCAGCGCCTGCTGCGGGTGCAGGCCTTGTCGCTTTACACCGAGGGCGCCTCCAACGGCTTGCTGCGCCTGATGAATGCGCCGCGCAAGAACCGGGTCGAAGAATACGCCGACGTTGACGACCGCAACCGCCGCATGGACGGCATCGTGGCCTCGCTGGCCGACCAACTTGACGACTCGATGCAAGAGCAGACCCTGCAGCGACTGGGCGCTGCGCGTGGGGCCTACCTCACCGCATTTCTGGCCACTGTGGACGAAATTGAAGCCGACAACATCACCGGGGCGATGCATGCCTTCACCGACCAGGTGCGCCCCGCGCTGAGCGAGATGCTGGCCGCCTCCAACGCTTTGGTGAACCGCGAGCGTGAACGCATTGAACAACAAGCCGAGGCCACCCAGCACCAACTGGAGCAACTCGCCCTGTGGGTGGCCGGTTTGTCCGCACTGGCCGTGGCACTGGCGGCCTGGCTGGCCTGGCGCACGACGCGCAGCGTGGTCACCCCGCTGGCACAACTCGAAGCCGCCGCGCTTCGCATTGCCGCTGGCGACTACGCCAACCCCGACCTGCTCACCAGCGCCGTCGAAGTCAACCGGGTCGCTCAGGCCCTGAGCACCATGACCGGCGCCATCGCCACGCGGGAGCGCGAGATTGAGCGCCTGGCCTTTCGCGACCCCTTGACCAATTTACCCAACCGCACGTTTTTGCTGGAACCCGCCGCGCGGCGCGCCATTGGCAACAACGTGCTCATGATGCTGGACTTGGCGCGGCTGAAAACCATCAACGAAACCCTGGGTTTTGCCACGGGCGACACGCTGATCAAGGAAGCCGCCCAGCGCCTGAGTGCTGTTGTGGAGGCCGGAGAGGCCGACGGCACACTGGCGCCAGCCCCCAAGGGCCGTGGCCCCGTGGTGGCCCACCTGTCAGGCGGGCGCTTTGCGGTGTCCTTCTATGCTGCGGACCGTCCCGGAGCCGAGCGCTTGCACGCGCAAGTGCTTCAGGCCATGGCCGAACCGGTGGTCTGCAGCGGCCACAGCGTGGATCTGAGTTGGGCGGTAGGCCTGGCCGACTCGCCCGCCGAGGCGCCCTTGGACGCGCCGGCCCTGATGCGCAATGCCGAAATTGCGCTGCATACCGCCAAACAGGCCGTGCTGGGCCTGGCCTGGTACAGCGAGGCGCAAGAGGCCGCGCGATTGAGCCATTTGGGCCTGCTGTCTGACCTGCGGGTGGCCGTGACCCACTCCCAACTTCAAATGTGGCTGCAGCCCAAGTTCTCGCTTCAATCAGGGCAGGCGGTGGGGGCCGAAGCCTTGGTGCGTTGGCAGCACCCACAGCGCGGCTTTGTGTCGCCTGCTGAATTTGTGCCCTTTGCCGAGCAAACCGGCTACATCGGCCTGGTCACCCGCTGGATGCTTCAACAAGCCATGCAAACACTGGCGGCGTGGGCACCCACGCAACCCGCCCTCAGCCTGGCCGTGAACATCAGCACGCACGACTTGCGCAACCCGCAGTTTTGCGCCGACATTCAGACCTTGATGGGCGAACACGGCGTGAACCCCGAGCGCTTGCGGCTGGAAATTGTGGAAAGCGGGCTGATGGAAGACCCCCAAAGCAGCATTGCCGTGCTGCAGGGTCTGCGCGCTTTGGGCGTGCAGTTGTCCATTGACGACTTTGGCACCGGCTACTCCTCACTGGCCTATCTGCAGACCTTGCCCGTGAGCGAGCTCAAGATTGACCGCAGCTTTGTCGACCGGATTGACCAGCTGCCCGGCACCCAGCGCCTGTTCAAAACCATGGTGGAAATGGGCCACGGCATGGGCCTGATGGTGACGGCAGAAGGGGTCGAGACCGAGGCTGAGCGCGCCACCATCACCGCGCTGGGCTGTGACGTGATGCAAGGCTATTTGGGCAGCCGCCCCTTGCATGGCGCGGCGCTGCAGGCCTGGTTTGATCAATTGCCGCCCCACACCGTCCATTCAAACGGCTGATGCGTTTTTGTATACAAAAACCGCCTCTAGCGCAGGTAAATCAAGCGGGAGTAGCTATATAAAACATAGCGTTTCATGGCTGCAGTTTTGACTTGACGCGGGTTTCAAGCAAGTGAAATCGTCATCACCCATTCCGTGCAGACCCGAGCAATCTGCG
>CAWAFG010000047.1:0-226790 GCA_963781205.1 uncultured beta proteobacterium
TCACCTAGAAACCGTTTGCCCTCCAGCAGGTGCCACAGTGCAATTCTTGTTCCTGATTCCATGGCCTCTATGTCAATCGGCCCAATGCTGCCGGTGAAGGTGTGAAACAGTGCCGCCAGTCTTACCGCGTTGTCTGCCGTCTTGCTGGCCACGTCGCGCACGTCGTAGAGTTCGCGCCCGCTGGATAGCTCCGCTTCGATCTGATTGTGAAATTCAACCCATGCCGCTTTGGCCTCCGGTGCCAGTGTCAGCATGGCCGGGGACAATCCGCCGTCATCGTCAATGGGGACGGGTCGATTCAGGATCAGGGTCAGCCGTGCATTGAAGCTGGCCAGTGCTGGCCAGTTGGCCGGGGCTTCGGTGAAGTGCCTTGTTCCCTGCGTGGATTGTGGCCACGATACGAGGAACCGCGCCAGAAAGCCGGTGCCGCGTGCCAGTCCTTTGGTGCTGTCAAAGAATGCCCGAATGGTGGCTTCCTGCACCTGCAAAGCCATGGTCAAGCGTGCCCCGCGCACGGTGAATGATTCGCTGGATCTGCGCTCAGTGCTGAGGGTTGCGCCGTCCCATAGCTGATTCAGTGCCGCCAGATTGCGCATGACTGAATCGCCGCCCATGCCGTGCCCGCCAAACACGCTGCCCGCCTCGCTACTGATCACGCCGCCGGATGGCCATTGCTTCGCCAGTGCGTAGGTCAGCGCCTCCGGGGTTGCATCGCCATAGATCAACCGGGGCACGCGGGGGGCTGTTGGTTCGTCCGCGTCCAGGTCGTGCAGTTGCTGAATCTGTGCAATGCTGGGTTTACCGTCTTTGGCCAGCGCCTTGATTTTTTCCTTCAAGCCGCTGCGCTGCGCCTCCCATGCGTCGTGCTCTGACTTGTACGCCCTGATAGCGGGCTTTGCTGCTTCCTGTTCCCGTGCCTGATAGTCTCGAATGGCCGTGGTGAAAAAGCCGTCACACGTTGATTTACGCTCGCCACTGTCGGCAATGGCCAGCAGGAACAAACCGCAAGGCCCGTGCAGCTTTTCTGCCCGTTGCACGTCGGTATGGGCTTGGATGGCCAGCGATAGCGCCGCCAGTGCGGACGTGGCAATCAGGGGGATAGGTGCCTTCACAAACCCGGCCACTTCCTCCACTGCGCACCGTACCGCTTCGGGCAATGCGTCAAGCGGGTATTCCTGCGGCTGGATCTGCACAATCAAGGGTTGCAGTTCTGGCCATTGGTCATTTATGCCTGTAGCCCCCGCATCACTTGCGCAAGTAGCTACTAATTCAATAGCGTTATCAATGCACGCCTTCACCGCGTCCAGCCCCGCCAGTTGGTGCAAGTCGTTGAAGTCGGTCGCCTTGTCGGGTCGGCCTGCCGGGAACGTGGGAACCGCCACCCCTGCGCCTACCGCTTGCGCCGCTGCCTGCGCTTTGGTCATGCCGGGGTTGCCGTCGGTCTGGTGGTCGTCATCGGCTGCAATGATGATTTTCAAATCAGGGTACTTGGCCCGCAAGGCCAGCGCCACGGGTTCCAAGTTGCCCGCGTTGAATGCCACCACGACGGGATGGCCCGTGGCCTTCATGGATGCTGGCGCAAGTGGCGTAACCCTCGCCCACGATCAGCACGTCATCGGGTTTTTTGCCTATCGCGTGATAGCAGCCATTCACCCGCCCGCCAAATAGAAAACGCTTGTCGCCGTCTGGTTGAATGGTTTGCAGGCTGTGCAGTTGGCCCGCCGTGTCGCGCATGGGAACGATCAACGCGCCGCCCGTGTCCTGCTTCACGCCGTGGGCTTGTATGCCTTTGGTGGTCAGGTAGGGGTGCTGGGTGCAGGGGCTGGCCGCTGCCAGTCGTTGCGCTGCATCCGTGGCCGCTGATTGCTGCGCCGCTGCCTTGTCTGCCTCCCGTTGGGCTTTCATGGCCCGTTGTTGCGCTTGCTGGGTGTCGCGCTCTGCCTGCGTCATGGCCGTGTCTGTCTTTGCGCACCAGTGGCAAACCGGGTCGCCGCCGTTCACGTCCCAGCTTCCCGCCTGTCCCCACGGGATGCCGTCCAGGTGCAGAAAGTACCAGCCGTTTTTATGACTGGGTTTGCCGTCGGTGCTGTAGCGGTGCAACTTGCCGTCACCGTGGAGTGTGTCCGGTGGGGTCAGTCCTGCGTTCGCCATGGCCTGCCTGAATTGGTCGATTGCTTCCATTACAGCCGCCCCCCAATCTGCGCCAGAAAGCGCCGCGCCACATCAATGGTGGGCAAGTAGCGCACCAGCCCCCAGCGTGCCGCCCAATAGGTCACGCTGCCGTCTTTGGCTTGTGTTTGGTGCAGCGTGTGGCCGGCTGAGCAAAGCCTGTCACCAGCGTTTGAAACGCTTTACCTTCATCGTCTGTCGTGGGAAAATCAGCGCCGTTGGTGTCAGTGGTCAGCCCTTTGGAGTTACAAGCTCCGGGGGCTTTTTCATTGGTGTTGGTGTGGGTCATGGCCTGCCCTTTACGCCATGGCCAGTTCGGTGCGCTTGGCGTGCAGCCGGTTCACCAGCTCCCTGATTTCAGTCTCTGACTTGCCCGCGATCCGCGCCGCATTGATGGCCTGCACTTCGTCGGATGGCCAGCCTACTGAGCGTTGACCAATCTGCACGGGCTTGGTGAAGGTGCCCGCCTTGATGGCGTTGTAAATGCTGGCGTGGCTGACGGTGCCCGGTTTCAGCCTTGACGGCTGGCATTCTGAAAATTGACATTGAAAACCCCTGTATGACCTTGGCACGTTTTGCCAATGGGGTCAGATTGGCAATTTTCAGTGCGCTACTAAATCTATAGCATTCTTGCTGGCAGAAAGCGTACTCTGCTAGCTAGAGTACGCACTCTGCTAGCTTGATGCTTCTTTTGCTTCTCGCTCCCATTCAAGACACCAGTTTGTGATGACTCGCTGGTTCTGCAGGTCTCCCAACTTCTCAGCATATCGAGTGCAAACAGATTTTCCGCTGTATTTTTTTGTCCGTCTGGGTTCAGAGGGGTTTCTGCCATCGTTCCAGCATTCGCGCACCTATGGCTTTGTCTTCTTGCTTGTGGACTTAGTGCATGCCTTGGATTTGCAGCCTTTCTTTGCTCGCGCACTGCATCAGACGCCCCAACCGTTCTAAAAGAAAGTAAATCGGACAAGCCCTCTGTGATGAAATCGTATAGACTTGCTTCTCTGTTTTAGCATGCCATTCGTTTGCAAAATCAGTCCAAAGCAGGTATTCTGCCTATTTGAGTCCTTTTGTCCAACACCCAACATCGAATAACCATTTGCGAAAAATTACCTTGGAATTTCTCGATGTACTCAGTTCGTCTTGCACTTCAGATAATTTCCAAAAAACCCAGTTCATTAGCAGTGAGGTTGTAATGCCGTTGATAATTGCTGAGAAACCAATGATCATGGCTTTCATCGGGGTCGTCGTTAGCCTCTCCTGGAATGCTTGTAGCCTTGCTTCAAGTGGTATTCCATGCATGCAGTTACGTCATTTGGTCAGTAAGCTCATATTGCTTCTTTCTCGTCTGTTTTCACTCATCCCGTCCCCTGTCACGCCTGAAAAGAAAACCAGCGCCGCCGGGTCAGGGTGTCCCGGTTTTCACCATCGGGGATCAGCCGATAGCTAGGCGTGGCTTAAAACTGTCTATGCCGCCTTGAACTGCGATCACGTCGCCGCCCGTGGCCAGCTTGTCCAGATAGTCGGCCCATTGCTGCATCATGGCTGCCCGGTGCTTCAGGTACTGCGTCCGGTTGTAGGCCCGGCCATTGGCATCTTTCACCGCGTGGGCCAGTTGCGCTTCGATCACCAGCGGGTCAACATTCAATTCCTCCGCCAACAATGTGCGCGCCGTGGCCCTGAAACCATGCACGCTTTGCACGTCTGGCCCATAACCCAGGGTCAGCAGCGCCGCCCGCAAGGTGTTGTCGCTGATCGGCCTGTCATGGCTGCGCTCACCGTGAAACAACAAAGACGCCATGCCCTGTCAACGGGTGCAGCTTGCGCAGAATCTCCACCGCCTGCGTGGGCAACGGCACTAAATGCGGGTCGCCGTTCTTCTTTACCGTCAACGCTGCGCTTCATTCGCGCCGCCGGAATAGTCCACAGCGCCGCGTCAAGATCAAATTCAGCCCATGCCGCCGCCCGCAGTTCACCGGGTCGCTGAAATAGCATCGGTGCCAATTGCAGCGCCGCCCGCACTATCGGCCCGCCCTGGTAGCCACGGATTACCCGGATCAGTCCGCCCAGCTTCACCGGGTCGGTAATGGCTGCAAAGTGTTTGCCGTGGTGGGGCTTCAATGCGCCTTTGATGTCGGTCGCTCACGTCACGCGCCGCCCGACCGGTTGCCACGGCATAGCGCCATACCTGCCCCGCCGTGGTCAGTACCCGGTGTGCCACGTCCAGCGCGCCGCGCTCCTCCACCCTGCGCACCGCTGCCAGCAGCTCTATCGCCTCAATGTCGCCAATGTGCCGGGCTCGCAAAGAACGGGAACAGGTCTTTTTCAAGATTGCGCTTTTCCCGGATGGCGTAGTGACTGCTCCAACTGTCCAGCTTCATTTCATACCATTCCAGCGCCGTCGCCTTGAAGGTGTCTGCGATGCCGGAGTGGTGGCTTTGAGCTTTTCGATCTTGCGGACCTGCACCGGGTCGCGCCCTTCGGACTTTTGCAGCTTTGCCGCGTCACGGGCCTTGCGGGCTGCCGTTAGCGCCAACGTCGGGATAGCTGCCCAGCGCCATGCGGCCTTCTTTGCCGTCTTTGCGGTATTTCCAGAACCAGCGCTTTGAACCTGCCGGGCTGACTTCCAGATACAGCCCGCCGGAATCAGGCCAACCGCGCCCGCTTCTTTTCCGGTCGGGCAAATAGCATTTCTACATTCGGCATCGGTCAACATGGGGGATTTCTCCAGCAATGGGAGAACACGGGGTTTTCACTGGGAAACGGGGGAACACCCCCAAAAACCTGCAAATATCCCGGTTCTGTTCCCCCGTATGTTCCCCCGCTTTGGGTTACCAGTCAATAGCGGCCTCTGTACGCCGTTGCAGCGTAAGTGACTGATTTACCAATGAAAAAGGCCTCTAAGTATCGCTACTTAGAGGCCTTTGTCGTTCGTCTAATGGTCGGTGTGAAAGGATTCGAACCTTCGACCCCTTGCACCCCATGCAAGTGCGCTACCAGGCTGCGCCACACACCGAATCAGAGTAATAGTATAACCTGTTGTCGACTCGTTTTTATAACGGATGCAAGAGGAGATTGCGAATTTCAAAAAGCTCTCGTCGTATCAACTGCCATCGGTCATCAAACCGATCAAGGGGTGCATCGGCATCGCCTACATTGAGGGACTGGAAATCTGAGTCAGTCGTTTCTGTCACCTCAACGCCTTCAAGCAAGTTAAGAGATGCGGCTTTCTGATCTCGCTCAGACAGGAGAATCTCCTGCATTTTGTTGCGAGCACCGCTGATAGTAAATCCCTGCTCGTAGAGCAAATCGCGAATCCGGCGGATCATGAGCACTTCATGATGCTGATAGTAACGACGATTTCCTCGTCGTTTCATGGGGCGAAGTTGCGTGAACTCCTGCTCCCAATACCGCAGGACATGAGGTTTGACTCCACACAAATCACCGACTTCACCAATCGTGAAGTAGCGCTTAACAGGGATTGGCGGGAGAGATTTCTCCATTTAAATCAATGATGTAGGCTGAAATGCTTGCAGGTTACTCTAATTCGACACGCTCTGTAAAGATCAAGTCCAAGAGGCGCTTCAAATTGAAGGATGTAGAGGTTGAGACAGCGACGCCGGCTGGCACTCTTCCTGTATTTGCTCTTTCAGCTTGTGGCTGGCATGAAACGTGACCACTCTCCGGGCTTTAATCGGGATGGACTCCCCTGTTCTGGGATTTCGCCCAGGACGCGGTGCTTTGGTGCGGATTTGAAAGTTTCCAAATCCAGAAATTTTGACGTCACCGCCATCCACCAGACTGCCCGAGATCAAATCAAAAAAAGCATCAATCATGTCCTTTGACTCTCGCTTGTTCAAACCGATTTGCTCAAACAGAAGGTCCGACAACTGCGCCTTCGTCAACGCAGGCGTCTCCAGACTTTCTACGGACATATCCATTTCTTCTTCGCCTTTCTAAAAAGACTTTGCGAATCACACACGCTGACGTGCAGCCACTTTTGCAACCAAGGCGCTCACCACCGCATCAACGACGCCTTCAATTTGTACTTCGGTCAGTGTAGCGTCACCACTGTTGAGTGTGAGTCGTACAGCCAGACTCTTTTCCGCATTCCGTGAAGCTGACTCCGATGCTTCGTGCGTTGGCTTCGGTCGATAAATATCAAATAAATTGGCGTCACGCAGCAACCCGGCAGTTGGCGCCGACCAAATCGCTGCCATCACTTCGGAGTGAGTCACAGCTTCCGCGACGAGAACGGCAATGTCACGATCGACCGCTTGATGACGCGCCACAGGCTTGAATGCCGGGACCGCCCGTTGCAATATGGGATCTAGGTCGAGCTCGAACATGACCGGGGCCGCAGACAAATCGTAGGCGAGGCGCCAACGAGGGTGAATCTCGCCTACAAACCCGACAATGGCGCCATCAAGCAGCACACGGGCACATCGGCCTGGGTGCATGGCGGGGTGCTCCGCAGCCTCAAAAGTCGCCTCTGCAGGTGACAATAACGCCTCGATGTCACCCTTGACATCGAAAAAATCCACGGCGCGCTCTTTAAGACCCCATTGCAATGATTCTGCCTTGCCGCACACCATTCCAGCGACCCGCATTGGCTGGTCAAACCCTTCAACCGTGGTGTCGGAGTTTTTCACGGTCGGGTCGCGTAAAAACACTCTACCCAATTCAAACACACGTACCCTTTGGGCCTTGCGATCAAGATTGAACTTCAAAACTTGAAGCAAGGATCCAATCAAAGACGAACGCATCACGCTCATCTGACTGGCAATAGGGTTGAGAAGTTTGATGGGGTTTACATTTCCTGCCAGCTCATGCTCCCATCGTTCCTCGACAAAGCTAAAGTTGATGGTTTCTTGGTAGCCTAATGAAGCCAATTCTCGACGTAATGCGAATGGACTACGCTCCGATTCAGGGCGAATCTTGGCGGTAATTGGGGCCAAAGGCGGCGTGTTCGGTAAGCTGTTGTAACCCACCATGCGCACCACTTCCTCAATCAAATCCTCTTCAATTTGGAGATCAAAACGATAGGAAGGAGGCTGAACGGTCAACACGCCTTCCCCTTGAGTGACAGGCAAGCCCAGACGCTCGAGTGCGTCTTTGCACTGCGCTTGAGTCAGTGGCATACCGATGATTTTGCTGGCGCGCGCGACTCGAAGTGTGACCGCCTTGGCGGAAGGCATGTCAATCCGTACGTCATCAATTGGTCCGCACGCAATATCAGGAGTGCCACAAATATCAATGATCAATTGCGTCAGTCTCTCAATATGCTCAACAGTATTACTGGGGTCCACTCCACGCTCAAATCGATGTCCCGCATCTGTCGAAAAATTAAACCTCCTCGACCGCCCAGCAATCGCCTTTGGCCACCAAAATGCAGCCTCAACATAGATGTTTTGGGTTTCGTCAGTAACTGACGTAGCATCGCCACCCATGATGCCGGCGAGGGATTCCACTCGCATCTCGTCAGCAATGACGCCCACCTTGTCGTCGACGGTGACGGTGGTTCCGTTCAAGAGCTTCAGTTGCTCACCCTCGCGCCCCCAACGAATATCTAACCCACCCTGTATTTTGTCAAAGTCGAAAATATGGGAGGGTCGCCCCAATTCGAACATGACGTAATTTGAAATATCAACCAGTGCAGTCACACTGCGTTGGCCGCACCGTGCCAATTTATCGACCATCCATTGCGGAGTAGATGCT
This sequence comes from uncultured beta proteobacterium, assembly GCA_963781205.1. Lineage (GTDB taxonomy): Bacteria > Pseudomonadota > Gammaproteobacteria > Burkholderiales > Burkholderiaceae_C > Rhodoferax. The sequence goes on from CAWAFG010000047.1 coordinate 7,885, forward strand.
TTCGGATTGACATTTCGCACAATGCGCCCGGAGAATCGTCCGCACAGGTCTGGTGCGCTAATTTTGACTGCCAGCGATTCATCGATGTTGGCGGCGACGGTGGGGAAACTCGGGTTGTTCAGCGGCGATCCAGTCAATGCGGCCACTTCACGAGCAACGCCAAATACGCTCAGGCAGTGCGCCAAATTGGGCGTGAGCTTTAGGGTGAAAAGCGTGTCGTCAAGGTTCAAGTGAACTCGGATGTCCTGCCCCGGCGTCGCATTGGCATCAAGCTCTAACAAGCCACCTTGATCTTCTGACAGTTTCAATTCCCTAGCCGAACACAGCATTCCCTGACTCTCTACGCCTCGCAGGTTACCAACCTTGATCAGGAATGGTTTTCCGTCGTCCCCCGGTGGTAGTTCTGCGCCAACCATTGCGCAGGGAACCTTAATCCCAATACGGGCGTTGGGCGCTCCACAAACGATGTCCAACAACTCAGCGCGACCTACGTCGACTTTGCAAATGCGCAACCTATCGGCGTTAGGGTGCTGCGTCGCCTCCTTGATTTCTCCAACTACGATGTTGGAAAATGGCGGGGCAACAGCCTTTAGTTCCTCCACCTCTAACCCCGCCATGGTCAGCGTATCAGCCAACTGCTGGGTTGAAAGTGGCGGGTTGCAGAACTCACGAAGCCAGGATTCAGGAAATTGCATATTCTTCTATCAATTCGGAAAATTGGCCACACAGCAACAGGGACCGCTATGTATAGCCTTCTAAAAGGTTGAGGTCAAAAACACCTGACCTCAAGAATGAAATTACTGAAATTGCGACAAAAATCGAACGTCGCCGTCGAAGAACAAGCGCAGGTCATTCACACCGTAGCGCAACATAGTCAGTCGATCAGGGCCCATTCCAAACGCGAAGCCGATGTATCGCTCAGGATCCAAGCCCATATTCCGAATGACATTGGGGTGCACCTGCCCTGACCCGGCAACCTCCAACCACCGACCGGCCAATGGACCGCTAGGGAACTGAATATCGATCTCCGCGCTCGGCTCAGTAAAGGGGAAAAAGCTGGGGCGAAAACGTAAAACCAAGTCATCTGACTCAAAGAAGGTTCGGCAAAAATCCGTGAACACAAACTTCAAGTCCTTGAAGCTGACATTCTCTCCAACCCATAGGCCTTCGCATTGATGAAACATGGGGGAGTGCGTGGCGTCGCTGTCGACTCGATAGGTACGACCGGGTGCGATCACCCGAATCTCTGGCATATCACCGGAAAAAAGCACATCTGAATGGCCTGACTCGCCAGCCAAGGCGCGGTAATGTTTAACGTGCTGAACGGCGTGTCGAATCTGCATTGGACTGGTATGAGTGCGCAGCAGGTTTGGGGCCGCAGCCGATCCGCCTTCGACGTAAAACGTATCGTGCATCGATCGAGCGGGGTGGTCCTCGGGCGTATTTAAAGCAGTAAAGTTGAACCAGTCAGACTCAATCTCTGGACCTTGAGCGACATCGAAACCCATTGAGCCAAAAATTGCTTCAATGCGCTCCAAAGTAAGCGAAACGGGATGCAGGCCACCCGCCCCACGCTGACGACCAGGGAGAGAAACATCCAATGCCTCCGCCTGAAGCTGCGCTTGCAATTCCGCCTCTGCCAACGCTTGGCGCCGCTGAGTCAACGCAGCTTCAATGGCCTGCTTGGCGATGTTGATGGCTGCTCCGCGAGATTTTTTCTCTTCAACCGCTAGGGCAGCCATGCCCTTCATGAGCTCAGTAATGCGGCCGGTCTTACCAAGAAACAGGGCCTTCGCATTCTCCAAATCGGCGGGAGTCACGGCCTTGGAAAAGGCCACCTTGGCACTGTCAACAACGGTGTTCAACTCGTTCATAAATTCTTTTGTCAATGGAAAAGGGGCTAGCGTTTTTGAAAGCGCTAGCCCCTGTTTCTGGTGAATGGCACGCAGTCACATTGACCGCGTGTCAACGCGAACTCAAGCAGCCAGCTTTGCCTTGACCTGCTCCACGATGCCAGCAAAAGCTGCCATGTCATGAATAGCGATATCGGACAGAACCTTGCGGTCAATTTCGATATTCGCTTTCTTCAGCCCGTTGGCGAACTGGCTGTATGTCATGCCACACTGACGAGCAGCTGCATTAATACGAGCAATCCACAACTGGCGGAATACACGTTTTTTCGTACGACGGTCACGGTAGGCGTATTGCCCAGCCTTCATTACCGCTTGTTTAGCGACGCGGAAGACATTACCGCGGCGACCGCGAAAACCTTTTGCAAGGGCTAGAACTTTTTTATGGCGGGCGCGAGCCGTTACACCACGTTTGACGCGAGGCATTGAATTACTCCTTGTTCGTCGTTAATTAAATACCACGGCCTGGCAACATTTGTGACATACGGCCCATATCGGACTCATGCACAGATGTCGAACCACGCAATTGGCGTTTATTTTTGGTGGTCTTCTTGGTCAGAATGTGACGTTTGAAGGCTTGACCGCGTTTGACGGTGCCACCTGGACGGACGCGGAAGCGTTTTTTCGCCGCGCTCTTAGTCTTCATCTTGGGCATATTCATGCTCCTTTTACATTGTGCTCGTGAGGCGTCTACAAACAATTTGCAGCCTTGTTGGCCCCGAGCCACTTTTAAAGTGCCGCCTTTCAGCAGAACACTTGTAATCGGCGCAACAAATTACGCCGATTGAATCACGAAGGGTACTTCATGATTTTTGCATTCACGGGAATTAACCCCCGCTCCATGCGAAATTATTGATTGACCGCAGGCGCAGCCTCAGCTCCTGCTTTTCCAACTGGCTTCTTTCGCCCTGGCGCGATCATCATGATCATCTGGCGCCCTTCAAGCTTTGGAAACTGCTCAACAACGATCAAATCTGCCAAATCACTGCGAATACGATTCAGGAGAGCCATGCCAATCTCTTGGTGTGTGATTTCCCGACCGCGATACCGCAGCGTGATCTTGCACTTATCACCATCAGCCAAAAAGCGCTTGATATTGCGCATTTTGATGTTGTAGTCACCATCATCAGTACCTGGGCGGAACTTGACTTCCTTGATTTCGATAACCGTCTGCTTGGCTTTTGCCTCAGCCGCCTTCTTCTGCTCTTGGTACTTAAACTTGCCGTAATCCATCAAACGACAGACAGGAGGATTTGCAGTAGCGGCAATCTCAACAAGGTCGACATCCAATTCACCAGCCATGCGCAAGGCATCCATCAAGCTGACGACACCCAACGGCTCGTTCTCAACCCCGGAGAGTCTAACTTCCGGAGCCATGATTTCTCGATTCAGGCGGTGTTTGCGTTCTTCACGGTGACGACGGTCACGAAATTCAGTAGCGATGGCTCAATCCTTCACAATTATTGCTATCAAAACGATAGCCAAATCCATTCTGATAGCGCAAAACTCGCATCGCGATTTAAGCAGATGCATTTACAGTCTTTTGAGTGATGTCCCGTTCAATCAACTGAATGAAAGTCTCGATAGACATCACACCGAGGTCTTGACCTCCTCGGGCGCGCACAGCAACGGTTCCTGCTGCCTTTTCCTTATCACCAATAACAAGGATATAGGGAAGCTTCTGCATTGAATGCTCGCGTATTTTATACGTAATCTTTTCATTACGTAAATCAGCTATCACTCGCAAGTCTTGATTTGGCAGTGACTTTTTCAATTTTTCGACAATTTCCCCACAATACTCTGCTTGCGCGTCGGTGATGTTGAGTACCGCGACCTGAACCGGCGCCAACCACGCAGGCAACGCGCCAGCACTCTCCTCAATCAAAATTCCAATGAAACGCTCAAGGCTTCCCACAATGGCTCGGTGAAGCATGACCGGACGATGGCGGGCACCGTCTTCTCCGACGTATTCCGCCTCCAACCGCTCCGGCAAGTTGGGGTCAATTTGGATCGTGCCACACTGCCACTCTCGTCCCAATGCGTCTTTCAACGCATATTCGAGTTTAGGCGCATAAAACGCACCCTCCCCTTCAGAAACCTGAAATTCGCAGCCTGATCTACGCAAGCTCTCCTTTAAAATTTCTTCAGTCCGATCCCAATACTCATCGGATCCAATCCGCTTTTCTGGACGCGTTGCGACCTTGTAAATTATTTTCGTGAATCCGAAGTCCTTGTATACCTTTTGCAGCAGCGCTGTGAATGCGATGCACTCATCCAGTATCTGGTCTTCCGTGCAGAAAATATGGCCATCGTCTTGCGTAAAGCCGCGCACACGCATGATGCCGTGCAAGCCACCTGATGGCTCATTTCGATGGCAGTTTCCAAACTCACCATAACGCAGTGGCAAATCCCGATAGCTCTTGATGCCCTGCTTGTAGATCAAAATATGTCCGGGGCAATTCATGGGCTTCAGCGCATACTCACGCTTCTCAGACTCTGTGATAAACATGTTTTCACGGTATTTATCCCAATGTCCGGTCTTCTCCCACAAACCTTTATCAATGATTTGCGGACCTTTGACTTCTTGATAACCATTGTCTCGGTAAACCTGTCGCAAGTATTGCTCGACACCCTGCCACAACGTCCAACCTTTTGGGTGCCAGAAAACCAGGCCTGGGGCATGATCATCGATATGAAACAAATCCAGTTCGCGCCCTAGCTTGCGGTGGTCACGCTTCTCTGCTTCTTCCAGCATCCGCAAATGCTGTTGCAAGTCATCTTTTGTTGCCCACGCAGTGCCATAAATTCGCTGGAGCATCTCATTGCGATGATCACCCCGCCAATAGGCCCCTGCAAGCTTCATCAACTTGAAAAACTTGAGCTTGCCTGTACTCGGCACGTGGGGCCCGCGGCACAAATCCTCAAATTCGCCCTCCCGGTACAAAGACACATCTTCGTTAGCAGGAATACTGGCGATGATTTCAGCCTTGTAATGCTCACCCAGCCCCTTGAAATAAGCCACGGCTTCGTCACGCGGTAAAACACGGCGCAAGACAGGCTCGTCTTTTGCGGCCAGTTCGACCATTTTTTTCTCGATCGCAATTAGATCTTCCGGGGTGAACGGACGCTTGTAAGAAAAATCATAAAAGAAACCATTTTCGATAACCGGACCAATCGTGACCTGAGCATCAGGAAAAAGAGACTTCACTGCGTAGGCCAATAAGTGCGCTGTCGAGTGGCGAATGACCTCTAGGCCATCGGCGTCTTTTGCCGTAATGATTGACAGCGGACTGTCTACTGAAATTAGATGACTGGTGTCCACGACCACGCCATTTACCTTCCCCGCCAACGCGGCCTTGGCCAAACCAGCGCCAATGGAAGCAGCCACCTCCGCCACAGTGACAGGTCCAGGATAGTCACGCTTGGAGCCATCAGGAAGAGTAATTTGAATCATGTGGAGTACCCGGGGAAAATTGTGGCAAAGAAAAAAGCGCGGAGATTCCGCGCTTTACTATTATTTTGGTAGCAACCTGCGCTTACGGCGCACGGACTAACGGCCTATAAGCGTTGACAGTAGGGTAACGTAGTTCGCGGTGTCATAACCAAGTGCCTTTCTCGCTCTTTTTGAAAAAATAATACCCAAGTTTAACAAAAAAGGGCCTGCCCACCCTGTGAAGGATGGAGCAAGCCCCGGAATCAAGCGCTCCTACGGCTTAGTGAAACTGCTCTTCTTCCGTGGAGCCTGTCAAAGCGGTGACGCTGGACTTGCCACCTTGAATAACGGTAGTCACTTCATCGAAGTAACCTGTACCGACTTCTTGCTGATGTGAGACAAAAGTGTAGCCACGGTCACGCGCTGCGAATTCAGGCTCTTGCACCTTCTCAACATAGGCCGACATTCCGCGCTTGACGTAGTCTTGTGCCAAGTCAAACATGTTGTACCACATGGAGTGAATACCAGCCAAAGTGATGAACTGGTACTTGTAACCCATCGCACCGAGTTCTCGCTGGAACTTGGCAATGGTCGCGTCGTCCAGGTTTTTCTTCCAGTTGAACGAAGGTGAGCAGTTGTAGGCCAGCAGTTTTCCTGGATGCTTGGCATGCACTGCTTCTGCAAATTTGCGGGCAAATTCCAGATCAGGCGTACCCGTTTCACACCACACCAAGTCTGCGTACTCAGCATAGGCCACAGCACGAGAGATAGCTTGGTCCATGCCCTTCGTCGTCTTGTAGAAGCCTTCAACGGTGCGCTCACCAGTCAGGAATGGCTTGTCGTTTTCGTCGTAATCGCTTGTTAACAGATCAGCAGCTTCGGCATCAGTACGAGCAATAACCAGAGTAGGTACGCCGCAAACGTCAGCAGCCATACGGGCAGCAATCAGCTTTTGGCAGGCTTCAGCGGTTGGCACCAACACTTTTCCGCCCATATGGCCACATTTTTTGGCGGAGGCGAGTTGATCCTCCCAATGCACACCAGCTGCGCCAGCCTTGATCATGGCTTTCATCAGCTCAAACGCATTCAGCACGCCACCGAAACCTGCCTCAGCGTCAGCCACGATGGGCGCAAAGTTGTCGATGTAACCTTTGTCACCCGCATCGATACCTTTGGAGTGCTGGATCTCATCAGCGCGTTGGAACGTATTGTTAATGCGCTCGACAACGGTTGGAACCGAGTCCACTGGGTACAAGGACTGATCTGGGTACATGGATGCATAGCTATTGTTGTCTGCAGCAACCTGCCAACCGGACAAATAGATCGCTTTCACGCCAGCTTTAACTTGCTGCATGGCTTGCCCGCCGGTCAAGGCACCCAAGCAATTGACGTAGGGCTCCGTATTCACCAGGTTCCAGAGCTTTTCTGCACCGCGGCGAGCCAAGGTGTGTTCAATAGGGAACGATCCGCGCAGTCGCACCACATCCGCAGCCGAGTAGCCGCGTTTGATCCCCTTCCAGCGTGGATTGGTGGCCCAGTCTTTTTCCAATGCGGCGACTTGTTGTTCGCGGCTCAATTGTTCAGTGATGGTTTGCGGCATGAAAACACTCCTTGAAGGTTTAAAAAATTGTTGACTGGCGAAAATTTCGCGCAGCATCTGGGTTCAATTCTAAGTCTTATATAAGACTGAAGTCAAATCTTATATCTTATAGAAGACTTTATTTTCATGCATAAGAATCAATGACTTAGGACAAGTTTTTCATCAATCGATACGAATTCCCATATTACGGAAAGTTTCACTCAAAAAAATTCAGATGCTTTTCATAATGAAAAATGTTGATTTCACCATGTGGAGTCCATGGGCGAGAATCAGAGGTTCGATCTATATCGCGACTTGACTTCACCTAAAAGCGGTCGAAATGTCACAGGCGCCGACCCAGTGCAGCAAATTCCATCGAAACTCACTCACACGGGGCTGTCAATTCGAATCCAGGTGGTTTTGGTTTCTGTGTATTTGTCAAAAGCGTGCAAAGACTTGTCACGCCCCACTCCGCTTTGCTTGAAGCCACCAAACGGAACAGTAATATCGTCTTCATCGTATTGGTTGACATGCACCGTTCCCGCTCGAAGCGCTCTCGCCACCCCGTGCGCCCTATTGATATCACTTGTCCAGACTGCTGCCTGCAAGCCGTAGACAGTGTCATTGGCCTGTTGAACAGCCTCCGCCGCATCGGTAAATGACATCACGGAGAGTACTGGTCCAAAAATCTCCTCGCGCGCAATCGTCATACCGCCGGTTACCCCATCGAAAATCGTCGGCTGGACATAGCATCCGCCCGTCTCTCTCAGGGCTTGCTCCCCACCTGCGACCAAACGGGCACCTTCTTTCTTGCCAATATCGATATATCGCAACACGTTTTCGAGTTGAACCTTGTCCACGATCGCACCCATAACCGTATTTTTATCAAGCGGATTGCCAGGCTGGTATTGCGGTATCAAGGCCAGCGCTCGGCTCAAAAACTCATCCCGAATTGACGCCTCAACCAGCAGCCGAGACGGTGCGTTGCAACTTTCGCCTTGATTGAAAAATATGCTGCCCACAGCCGCTTCGACAGCGCGATCCAGATTGGGGCAATCAGCGAACACGATATTCGGCGATTTTCCCCCCAGTTCGGTCCACGCCCGCTTCAAGTTGCTTTGACCTGCCATGACATGAATTTTCTTGCCGACGGGTGTTGACCCCGTGAAGGCAATGCAGTCCACATCCATATGAGACGCAAGAGGTGAACCAGCCTCCAAACCAAAACCCGGAACCACATTGAAAACACCAGCTGGAATACCTGCGGCCAACGCCAACTCGGCTAACCTCAACGCCGTCAAGGGAGACTTTTCACTGGGTTTCAAGACCACTGAATTACCTGCAGCCAAAGCGGGGGCGATCTTCCATGCGGCCATGATCATCGGGTAGTTCCAGGGGACGATGACACCTACAACACCCACCGGTTCGCGAGTAATCAAGGCCAATGCGGTGCTGGCTGTAGGGGCGATTTCGTCATAAATCTTGTCAACGGCTTCGCCATACCACCGAATGCAATTGGAGGCACTGTTCACATCCACCGAACGAGAGAACTTGACAGGCTTACCCATGTCGAGTGTTTCCATCATCGCCAGCTCATCACCATGTGCCAACAACAAGTCGGCGAACTTGATCATCACCCGCTTGCGATCGGCCGGGCTTTTCCCCCGCCAACGACGATCATCAAAGGCTGCGCGAGCAGACGCTACCGCACGATCAATATCTGCGACGCCACAGCGTGAAACATCAGTCAATACGCGTCCATCTACTGGAGAAATACATGCAAACGTTTGCTCGTCACGCGCTGCAACTCGCTCACCATTGATAAAAGCACGTCCATCCAATGTCATTTCAGTCATATTCGTCTTTCGTATTGATCGGTACAAGTCGCCATAGTCCAGGCCAGGTAATTAGCCCTCAGGCTGAGGTCATCGACTACACAATTAGGATTTCAAAGCAGTCAACTCGGCCCGGGTCGCTGCCGAAATTTCACGTTCACGCCGGCGAGTTTGTCGAGCGACCCAGACGCTGTAGAAAACGATCACGACGGTGACTGTGGCGATCAACAACGTCGCCGCCGCGTAAATGGTCGGGTTGATGCCCCGTCGAGCGTAGCCAAAGATGACTTGCGGCAATGTATTGACGCCTGGTCCAGACAAAAACTCGGCAATGACCACGTCATCAAACGACAGGGTAAAAGCCAGCAAAAAGGCGGCAAGAATCGCCTGGAAAATATTCGGCACCGTCACCAAAAAAAACACTTGTAGTGGCCGGGCTCCCAAATCCATCGCGGCTTCCTCAATCGAACGGTCCATTTCTAACAATCGAGACTGAATGACGACCATCCCGTAAGCCATGCCTAACAGCGTGTGGCCGAAAATGATGGTCAACATACCCCGCTGTGGCCAGCCAAAGACATTTTGCGCGCCAACCATCAACAGCAACAAGGACAAACCAATCACCACCTCGGGCATCACCAGCGGGGCGTTAACCATACCGGAAAAGACTGTTCGACCTAGAAAGCGCCGGTAGCGAACCAAAACGAATGCTGCAAAGGTTGCCAAAACAGCAGATAACAAGCCAGTCACTGTCGCAACTTGAAGCGACAACCAAAATCCGTCAACGATACGGTTGTCCCGCGTCAATGCCTCGTACCACCGAAACGAGAATCCGGTAAATCGGGCGTCTTGTCTCGTGCTGTTGAAGGAAAATACCACCATAAAGAGAAGCGGCAGGTACAAAAAAATGTACACCAATGCCATCCAGGCTTTCCCTACGTGTTTGGAAAAATAAGATTTCATAGCGGGCGTGTCACTTGTCTTGATCGGCGGGGTCGCCCGAGTAGTGGTAGTAGATGGCGAGCGGCACAACGATCAACGCGATCATGACCACTGCCAGTGCTGTCGCCCGAGGCCAGTTGTTACTGGTGAACATCTCATCCCAAACCACTCGACCAATCATGATGTTTTCGGGCCCTCCCAAAAGAGAGGGAATCACAAACTCACCCACTGAAGGGATAAAAACCAACATGAATCCAGCGACGATGCCGGCTTTTGACAAAGGCACTGTGACCAACCAAAAGGCCTTGATGGGGGATGCCCCCAAGTCATAGGCGGCTTCGATGAGCCGGAAATCCATTTTGACCAAGTTGGCATACAAAGGCAGCACCATGAATGGCAAATAGACATAAGTCATACCAACCAGCATCGAAACATCTGTGTAAAGCATCAATATCGGGGAATCAGTAATGCCCAGATACATCAACATACGGTTCAACACGCCATGGTCAGCCAAGATCCCCTTCCACGCGTAGACCCGCAGCAAAAACGATGTCCAGAACGGCAGCATCACCATCATTAACAATGCGGGTCGCACACTCGGCGCAGAGCGCGCAATGAAGTACGCAAACGGGTAGCCTATCAACAGACACAGCACGGCCGTGCATAGGGCATACCAAAGCGACCTCACATAGGCCTCAATGAATATGGTTTCAAAAAGTACTCCGCCGTCACCAGAGCGAAAGATCGACCAGTAGTTTTCATAACGCAGATGAAGTACGCCAGTCTGCGCATCCCAGAGCGGTTTGAATGGAGAAATGTCATTGCCCATGTCCACAAAGCTGATGTAGAGCAGGATCAGGAAGGGCAGGAAGAAGAAAACACTCAGCCATGCATAAGGCACGCCAATGACAAATCGGCGACCCGGCATTGGCAAGGAAAATTTGGGCATGGGACTCACCTTAATCACGCAGCACGATGCCTGCAACGTCACTCCACCAAAAGTAAACGTTGTCCTCCCAGGTGATTTGGCTCACATCTTCGCGCGATGTATTGGCCTCTGTAATGCTGACACGCGTGCCATCCTTGGCGATGACGATGTAGGTGTTGTATGAGCCCAGATAAGCGATCTCAGCCACTTTGCCGGTGAACAGATTCACTGAGACATTCGGGCGATGTTTGCTGATTTCCATTTTTTCAGGACGAACTGCGATTGCCACGGGCATGTGAAGTGTGCCACTGACGCCGTGGCCTACTTGAATCTCCCCAATGCCCGTCTCAACGGCACAGCGATTGACTTCGTCCAAACTAAGACGCCCCTCAAATAGATTTACATTGCCAATGAACCCGGCTACAAACCGATTGGCAGGATGCTCATAAACCTCCTCCGGCGTTCCGACCTGCAACACCCGGCCCTTGCTCATGATCGCAATGCGATTGGCCATCGTCATGGCTTCTTGCTGATCATGTGTCACCATGACACAGGTCACGCCAACCTTCTCGATGATGTTGACCAACTCAAACTGAGTTTGTTCACGCAGTTTCTTGTCCAACGCCCCAAGCGGTTCATCCAGCAGCAATAGTTTGGGTCGCTTGGCCAGGCTTCGGGCAAGCGCGACCCGCTGCTGCTGCCCACCGGAGAGTTGGTGCGGTTTGCGCTTTGCGAAGGTGGTCAGTTGAACCAACTCCAGCATTTCTTCGACGCGTTGCTTGATTTCAGCCCTTGGCAAGCCCTCTCGCTTCAAGCCGAACGCAATGTTTTCCCAAATATCCAAGTGGGGGAACAAAGCATAGGACTGGAACATCATGTTGATGGGGCGCTCGTAAGGAGGCAAGTTCGCCACGTCTTGCCCACCCAAAAGAATCCGGCCCGAAGTCGGTTTCTCGAAGCCGGCAAGCATCCTGAGCAACGTGGACTTGCCACAACCCGAACTCCCCAAGAGTGCGAATATTTCACCCTTCGCAATCGACAAGGAGACCTCATCCACAGCGACCGCCTCATCAAAGCGCTTCACTAATTTTTCCGTTACCAAATAACCAGATTTACCGCCAGACTCGGTCATTCATCAACCCTTTTTTTGCTCATTCAACGAAAAAGGCTGTTTATACGTCTTGTACAAACAGCCTTTTGAGGTCACTCAGTCAAAGCCTACTTGCCTTTTTTGAAGCTGTTGTAGGCGTTGGCCATCGCACCGCGCGCTTCATTGGTGAAACTGCTCGGCGGGATCATTTTGGCGAAATACTCAGAATCAACAAAAATGGTTTTGTTGTTGGCAATTTCCGGCTTGATCTTGTCAAGCGCGGCCTTGTTACCCGTGGGGTAGGTCATGTCGTTGGCCATAGATGCCGCGTTTTCAGGACGGAGGTAGAAATCAATGAACATGTGCGCATTATTGGGGTGCACAGCATCTTTGGTGATTCCCATCGTGTCAAAGAAAATAAGAGCGCCCGTGCTTGGCAACATCGCTTCAATCACGTCCTTGGAGCCATTCTCTTTGGCACGGGTGGCTGCAATATTGATGTCTCCAGACCAGCCAATGGCAACACACGCCCGCGCACCAGCCAGGTCGTCAATCATGGTGGAGCTAAACAGGCGCACATCCTTGCGAACTTTGGCCAACATATCACCTGCCGCCTTGTAATCGGCTGGATCATTGGAGTAAGCGTCCTTGCCGATGTAATGCAAGGCCACTGGGATGATCTCAGTGGGCGTATCCAGATAGGCAATGCCGCAAGACTTCAGCTTGGACGTGTATTTGGGGTCAAACACCAAATCCCAAGCGTTCTCGGGCATCGGCATCTTGCCTAACGCTTTCTCAACCTTGGTTCTGTTGATGCCTACTGTTGTGAACCCCCAAGCCCAAGGCACAAGATGCTTGTTCTCGGGATCCGCTTTTTGCAAAGTCGCCATGATCGCGGGGTCAAGATTAGCCAAATTAGGAATCTTGGACTTGTCCAAAGTCTGCAACATGCCCCCTTCAATTTGAGGCTTGGCAAATACAGTGCCCGGCACCACGATGTCATAACCCGTGTTGCCAGCTACAAGCTTGGCATGCAAGGCCTCATTGGTCTCAAAGGTGTCGTAATTGACTTTAATGCCCGTCTCGGCCTCAAACGCGGCAATCATTCCTTCTGGAATGTAGTCCGGCCAGTTGTAAATATTGAGAACTTTTTCTTCAGCATTCACTGGAGCCGCCGCTGGCGCTGCCACCACCGCAACGGGGGCCGCCGCTGGCATGGGAGGTTCTTCTTTTTTCCCACACCCAGCAAGCACCAACGCTGACAGTGCAAACGGCACCAAGTACTTTTTCATCATCTCAATCACTCCCATGAACAGGTTAAGTTAAAGGTCTTACCAAGTTTAAAGCAGGCAAACGACTTGTCTGCATTGATCTGGCAGTCAAAAGCGTTATCGGAGGCCTTTGGACTTGAGTTCATCCAACGTCAGGTCCAGGGCGATTCGAATCAAACCCATCATTTCGTCAATTTCATCCATCGAAATCGTCAAAGGCGGGGCAATGATCATGCGATCACCTACAGCGCGCATGATCAATCCGTTTTCAAAGCAGTGTTTGCGGCAAATCATCCCAACATCAACATCACTGGCAAATCGCTCCTTGGTTCTTGGATCCTTCAACAGCACCAATCCGGCCATCAAACCGCAAGCCTGGGCTTCGCCCACCAATGGATGATTGTTCAATTCGGCGTAACAGCGCGCAAAATAGGACCCGACTTCGCCCCGAACGCGCTGCGGCAACTGCTCACGCTCCATGATGGCTATATTGGCCAGCGCAACCGCGCAAGCCACGGGGTGGCCGCTGTAGGTATAGCCGTGTACAAATTCCCCGCCTTTGTCAATCAGGACATCGGCCACTCGGTTACCAACCATCACCCCGCCGAGCGGGATGTAACCACTCGTCACACCCTTGGCGAAGGTGATCAAGTCTGGTTTGTAGCCAAACCTTTCGTAGGCAAACCAATGGCCCAGACGACCGAACGCACAGATCACTTCATCGCTAATCAGGAGAATGCCGTACTTGTCAACAATCCGCTGAATTTCTGGCCAATAGGTGTCCGGCGGCACGATGACGCCACCCGCTCCTTGCACGGGTTCGGCAATAAAGGCCGCGACACGATCTGGCCCCAGCGCCAATATTTTTTGTTCCAGCCACCCGGCTGCACGCACACCGAACGCATCAACGGTTTCACCGGGCAAACCGTTTTCAAAGAAATAGGGTTGCTCGATGTGCTCGATATTCGGGATGGGCAAGTCACCCTGCGCGTGCATGCCACTCATGCCCCCTAACGACGCGCCAGCGACCGTGCTTCCATGGTATGCATTCACGCGGCCAATAATCACCTTGCGTTGGGGTTGACCCAAAAGATCCCAATACCGACGCACCATGCGGACGTTGGAGTCATTGCTCTCGCTGCCACTGCTGGAATAAAAAACGTGGCTAAAACTCCGGTCGCCGACCTTGGGCGCGAGCGAGGCCAATTTGGCCGCGAGTTTTACAGCAGGCTCGTTGGTGGTTTGAAAGAAGCTGTTGTAGAACGGCAGCTTCATCATTTGCTGATAGGCGGCCTCTGCAAGCTCTTTACGGCCATAACCCACATTGACACACCACAGCCCGCTCATCGCATCGAGCAACTTCTTGCCCCCGGTATCCCAAACATAGATGCCCTCGCCCCGGTCAATGACACGGGCACCCCGGGTCGCCAAGTCCTTGAAATCCGTGAACGGATGCAGGAAATGAGCGCTGTCCAGCGCCTGAATTTCCGGAGTTGTCAAGGGCAATGAGGAATCGGAAGCATGCATATCGTTCATCGGCTCAAGGTTGGCCAAAAAGTCTTCTGTCACGGAACTGTCAGACGTGCAGCAACAAGTGTTCACGCTCCCATGGGGAAATTACTTTCATGAACTCATCAAACTCAAGTTCTTTGATCTCAAGGTAAACGGTGATGAACTCTTTGCCGAGCACATCGTGCAAGTCCGAATCGCGGCGCAACCAATCCAGCGACTCGCCCAAGCTACGCGGTAACGCGTATGGCGCCAAATAGGCGTCGCCCTTCATCGCTTGTTTGGGCTTGATCTTGTTTTTCATGCCCAGGTAACCGCAGGCCAGTGTCATGGCCATGGCGATATAGGGATTCGCGTCTGCGCCAATCACGCGGTTTTCTACCCGTCGCGCCGCCGGCGACGAAATGGGTGACCGAATGCCAACGGTGCGATTGTCATGACCCCATTCGATATTGATCGGCGCGGCCGAGTTTCGCGCCAAACGGCGGTAGCTGTTCACATAAGGCGCAACCAGCGCCATGGCGGTCGGAATGTAGCGCTGCAAACCACCGATGTAATGGTAAAAAGTCTCTGACGGCGTGCCATCTTCATTGCTAAACACATTCTGGCCTGTCGCAACGTTCAACAAACTTTGGTGAACATGCATGGCACTGCCGGGCTCACCAGCGATCGGTTTGGCCATGAACGTGGCATACATATCATGGCGCAATGCGGCCTCACGGACGGTTCGCTTGAAGAAGAAAACCTCGTCCGCCAATCCCAAGGGTTCAGCGTGGAAGAAATTAATTTCCATTTGCCCAGCGCCGATCTCGTGAATCAGCGTGTCGACATTCAGCTCCATCTTGTCGCAGTAGTCGTAGATCTCTTCAAAGAGTGGATCGAACTCGTTCACCGCGTCAATGCTGTAGGCCTGCCGAGACGTTTCCGCCCGCCCGCTTCGTCCAATCGGCGGACGCAGCAAAGTATTCGGATCAGTGTTGCGCGCGGTCAGGTAAAACTCAAGCTCCGGAGCCACGATCGGCTGCAGCCCTTCGTCCGCAAACAACTTGCAAACCTTGCGCAATACCGAACGAGGTGCGAAGGGCACCAAGTTGCCATCGTGGTCAAAGCAATCGTGAATGACTTGAGCGGTGGGGTCTGTCGCCCAGGGAACGATGCGCACCGATGCGGGGTCGGGTCGCAACTGCATGTCTTTGTCGGTGGGGTCGATGACGTCATAGTAAGGCCCACTCTCGGGCACTTCGCCGGTGACCCCCAGCGCGACGACCGATTGCGGCAATCGCATGCCGCGGTCTTCTGTGAATTTGGCACGGGGCAAGATCTTGCCGCGGGCAACACCCGTCAAGTCGGGGACAAGGCATTCGACCTCAGTCACTCTGCGCTCATTGAGCCATTGCTCAAGATCGTTGAAATTCATGGTCTTTTTTTCACTCATCCAATGCTCCCAATTGCTTGATTCAAACCTTGATCAAAATCAGACCGACCGCGCGCGTTGCCGCGCGCGACAGGCCTCACCAAAACGCTTAAAAATTGCCAAGTAAAACGGTGTCTCCAAGCATTTCCACTCGGGATGCCACTGCACGCCCAGTGTGAACGCTCTTGCGCCCTCGACCTCAAATGCTTCAACCAAGCCATCTGGCGCCACAGCCAGCGCCCGCAAATCCGGCGCCAATTGATGGATGCCTTGAGTATGCAGGGAGTTCACCCAGACGGACTCCGCACCCGCGCAGTCAGCCAACAAAGAGCCCTTGGTCAGGCGCAGCTCATGGCGCGGGGCGTACTGCTGCTCGGTCGTTTCGCTGGCCAACTCTCGGTGATCCGCCATACCCGGCACGTTGTGCACGTGTTGGTGCAATGTGCCGCCCAAAGCGACGTTGATCTCCTGAAATCCACGACACAACCCTAACAAGGGAACCTGTTTGTCGATGCAGGCCCTGACCAATTGCAGCGTCAAGGCGTCACGACTTTCATCGAGCATCATGTCGGAGTCAGAAATCTCTTCATTGAAATGTGAGGGATGCACGTTGGAGGGCGACCCCGTGAGCATGACGCCGTCAACCCTATCAAGCAAGACCGGCATGTCTGCCCCATCCGCCAGCGGAAACAAAACCGGCTGAACTTCGGCCGCATCACGAACTGCTCGGGCGTATTTATCACCGAGTATCAAATACGGCTTTTGGTGCGGGGCATCGCCCAGCAACCGGTGATCCATTGGCAGCCAAACCAGGCTTGGCGACGATGTCATGACGTTCTCCGCGTTGATTGAGACGGTCGAAAATTAGTTGTCAGGAAACCAAGCTTGAAGCATACCCCCGCCCTGAGCAGAGAAACCACTGCGCCGTCAAATTATTAGCCATTGCACCCACCCTAAAACAATCAAAAAGCATCTCGAAGCCGGTGGTACAGCATGCCCAGCACCAAGCTGGGCATGCGCAGCAACGCGCCCCCTGGGAAGCTTCGATGTTGCAACGAGGCAAACATATCAAATCTCTCAGATTGACCGGCAACCGCCTGCGCTACCAGCTGACCCGCCAAACCCGTCAGGGCCACGCCGTGTCCGCTGAAGCCTTGCAAATAGTACAAATTGCTGCCCAGGCGACCAAAGTCGGGCGCCCGGTTCATGCTGATGTCCACAAACCCGCCCCACACATACTCAATGGGGACGCCGCTCAATTCCGGAAAAATCGCCGCCAAACGCGTGGCCATACGTTCCTGCAAACGCGTCGGAGTCTGCGCGCTGTAGCTCACGCGTCCGCCAAACAACATGCGATGGTCGGCGCTGAAGCGGAAGTAGTCGAGCACAAAGTTGTTGTCACACACCGCCGCGTTGCGAGCAATCAAGCGGGCACACAGCGCAGGGTCCAGCGGTGCCGTGCCCACAATGTAGGTGCCAACTGGCATGATGCGAGCCTTGATGTCTGGCGCGACCCGGGGCCCGTATTCACCCAAGGTGCAATTTCCGGCCAAAACGCCGAATGAAGCCCTTACCTGGCCGTGCGCAGTCACGGCCGTCAACACAGCCCCCCGGCGCAAATCAACCACTGGTGAAGCTTCAAAAATTTGCACCCCCAAGCTCTTGGCCGCCTTGGCAAGCCCGAGCCCGTATTTCAAGGGATGAAGATGCCCAGACGTCCCTTCATACGCTGCCGCGCAATAACGAGGGCTTTGAATCAAACGCTGCACGTCTGCCCCCGTGGCCCACTCGGTAGGCAAGCCATACAGACGGTCCATGGCATGCATCTCAGCCTCCAGCGCCCTCGCCTTGCGCGCGGTTTCGGCCACGTACAAGTAACCGTGAACCCGGTCGCAGTCGATGTCAAATTCGGCGATTCGCTTGTCCAGCAGCGCAATCGCCTCCAGGGACATCTCCCAGGCTTGCCTCGCGCCGTCAGTGCCAAGCTGTTGCTCCAAAGGCGCCTGTCCACTGGCGTAGCCCACGATAGCCTGCCCGCCATTGCGACCGGACGCACCGCTGCAGATACGGTCGGCCTCCAGCACCACCACCTGATAGCCCCGTTGAGCCAACTCAATGGCCGCCGACAAGCCAGCAAATCCGGCACCTACCACCACGACATCGGCAACCATGTCGCCCCTCAACGCGGGGTTGGCGGGGTCTCGATGGACAGTGGCCTCGTAGTAACTTTTTTGGTTGAGTTGGGTATCAGACTGGAGCAACATGGGTTTCATTGCCCCCTAACCGCGCTTTGCGACTTGGCCGCAGAGATAGGTCCACACCAGCGTCGCCGCCGCGTTGCTGGTCAATTCGGCGTGGTCATAGGCGGGTGCCACTTCAACACAGTCCATACCCACCATGTTCAAGGGTGCCAAGGCCTCCAGAAACGTCAGCACCTGTGAGCTGCTCATGCCGCCTGGTTCTGGCGTGCCGGTTCCTGGTGCAAAAGCCGGATCCATGCAATCGATGTCCAAGGTCAGGTAACAGGGCCTGTCCCCCAAGCGTTCCAGAATTTGCGCAATCAGCGGCTGCAATCCCGCGCCATCCAGGCCTCGCATTTGGCGCGCCGTGTAAATCAAACCGCCTTGATCCTGCACATATTCACGCGCTGCGCGCTCGCCGCTGGAACGCAAGCCAATCTGCACCGTGTGCGTCGGACTCACCAAGCCTTCACGAATTGCCTCATAAGTCCAGGTTCCATGACCAGATGGCTCACCGAAATGGTCGGTCCAGGTATCGCAATGTGCATCAAAGTGAACCAGAGCCAACTCGCCATACTGCGCCCGCGCAGCCCGCAGCAAGGGCAAAGTCACCGAATGGTCCCCCCCCAAGAACACGCAATGGTGCTTGGCCATCAAAACAGCCGCCTGTGCCTGAATGTGCGCCCTGACGTCAGTCAGTGGTGAGGCGTTGGGCAAACGCATATCGTGCCCGTCACCAAGGTAATCCAATGGCGACACACCAAAAAGAGGGTGCAAGCCGTCACACAGCATCAAACTGGCACGGCGAATTTCTTGTGGCCCAAACCGCGCACCAGGTCGGTTGGTTACCGCCCCATCAAAGGGAATTCCCATCAGCGCAAACGGCTGCTCACGCAAAGGCTCCACCGCCAGAAACCGGTTGCTATTGTTCGCATACGCAAATTCACCCATCGCCATAAATTTGTCCTTTATCTCAAACCAATTTTTATTCGACCCAACCGGGACGGCGAGCCGAACCCCGGCTAGCCATCAGGCATGATCACGCCACATCACTTCAACGCAAACTTCCCGTGTCCCAGCTCAAAACCTCATCTTTGACCGCACCCCGACAGCTTAGCGCGTATCTTTGCCTCGCCCTCAGCATGTCGCTGGTCGGCTCCTACGTGGCGCTGTCCAAACCTCTGGTCGCGGCCTTACCCGTTTTTTTGCTGGCATGGATGCGGTTCGGCATTGGTGGCCTGGCCATCGTGCATTGGCTAAAGAAGCCCGCTGACGAAGCGCCGCTGAGCTTCAGAACCAAAAAGCTGATCTTTTTGGAGTCGTTTTTGGGCAACTTCATGTTCTCGATCTGCATGCTCTACGGCGTGAGCATGACGAGCGCGATTTCTGCCGGCGTCATCATGGCCTCCATCCCTGCGGTTGTGGCTTTGATGAGCTGGGCCTTTCTGCGGGAAAAAATCGGTCTGAGGGTCTGGCTCTCCATTGCCTTGGCCGCATTCGGAATTGCCCTGGCCTCACTATCAAAACAGGAGCACCTCCCGCATATGGGACAAGCGCCAGACGGCAATTCACCTTATGAAAACATGCTGCTTGGCAATTTACTGGTGTTTGCGGCCGTGCTGTGTGAAGCGGCGTATGCCGTCATCGGCAAGAAGCTGAGCGGCACCATGAGCGCCAAACGTATCACGTCGCTGATCAACCTATGGGGTTTTATCCTCATGACCCCCATGGGCCTTTACTGGGCGCTTCAGTTTTCCTTCACCTCCGTGAAGCCCGGCATCTGGGTGCTGCTCGTCTTTTATGCCTTGGCAGCCAGTGTCTGGACGGTGTGGCTCTGGATGACCGGTTTGCGCTCTGTTCCCGCAGCCAAGGCGGGGGTCTTCATGGTGCTACTGCCCATCTCGGCGGCATTGGTCGGCGTCTTTGCGCTGGGGGAAACTGTTAGCACCATGCAAATCATCGCCTTCGCCATTTGTCTGGCTGGCGTGGTACTTGCCACATTTCCAGCCAGAGCAGCGCGCCCTTAGCCGAGTTTGCTGGACGCAACCACCATCCCGTCTTCGTCGGCGTAAAGCCAATCACCAGGGCGAACCCACACGCCCTGAATCTGCACCGCCACATCGGACTCCCCAGCGTTTCTTTTCTCTGTCGGCAGCGGCATGCTGGCGAGCGCGCGAATGCCAATGTCAAACTCGGCCAATTCGTTGACATCGCGCACGCAGCCGTCCACCACCACACCAGCCCAGCCGTTTCTGGCCGCCGCAGCACCCAGATTGCCGCCCAACAAGGCCCGGCGAAGGGAGCCACCGCCATCCACCACCAAGACCTTGCCAATGGGCCCATCGGGCGAGTCCACGAGTCCGGGCGAGTCCACCGCGGCTTTAACCAGCGAGTTGTCCTCAAAACACTTCACGGTCTCGACCGGGCCGCTGAACCGCAGCGCAGCGCCATAGTCTCGAAACACAGGTGGCAGCACACGAAAGGCGTCTGATGAATCATTTTTATGAGCATCGCAAAGATCGCAAGTTGCAAGAGAGTCGGGCATATGCATGAACCTTTCTGACAAATTATTGAACAGGGGCAGAAAAAACACGAAAAAAGACAGTTTCTCCAATGAAATAGGCACTATTCCTATTGGAAGCCCCCCCATTCTCTATTAGCATCCTCTCTGCCAGCGAAGAAGCCATTTTTTTCTGGTGATCAATCAACAATTGGAAGGACAAAAAATCATGGCAACTGCAACCAAGGCGCCGGCAAAGAAAGCTGCACCCGCTAAAAAAGCAGCCCCGGCTAAAGCCGCGGCTCCAGCGAAAAAAGTCGTAGCAGCGAAAAAAACAACTGCCGCTGCTCCTGCTAAAAAGACGGCCGCCGTCAAAAAAGCAGCCGCACCCAAAGCACCTGCCAAAAAGCGCACCGCCAACGCGGCCTTCATGAAAGCCATGACACCAAGCGCAGCGCTGGCCGCTGTCGTTGGCGCAACGCCATTGGCTCGCACCGAAGTGGTCAAGCAATTGTGGGTTTACATCAAAAAGCACAAGCTGCAAGACGCTGTCAACAAGCGCATGATCAACGCCGATGCCAAGCTGAAAGAAGTTTTTGGCAAGATGCAAGTGTCGATGTTCGAGATGGCTGGCCTGATCGGCAAGCACCTCAAATAATCAGCACCTGCTGCTCCCTGAAAAAAACCGGCTCATAGCCGGTTTTTTTACGTTCAATCCATTTTGGGGACCAACACCTATAGGGGTTTGTCTGGACTGATTCGTACCTTTTCAGGGCAATTAGCATCAGACCACTTGCTAAAATCTGACCATTCAGTCAGAGAATCACAAGTTCATTGGCACTGAAACCCCCGTAACATATCTACCCCAGTATGGCGATTCAACACACTCCCCCACCACGATGATCCGCTTCCTCCTCACTCGCTTTAGCCTGATCATCCCGACCTTCATCGGCATGACGCTGGTTGCGTTCTTTCTGATCCGAATGGTTCCCGGCGATCCGATCGAGACACTTGCCGGCGAACGCGGCATTGATGCCGAACGGCACGCCCAGCTCCTCAAGGAATACGGACTGGATCGCCCCGTCATCGTTCAATACGGTGTCTATATTGGCAAGGTGTTGCAGGGCGACCTGGGCACATCGCTCATCACCCACGCGCCGGTGCTGGACGAGTTCATGGCCCTTTTTCCGGCCACCATTGAATTGGCGGTTTGCGCCATTCTTTTTGCACTGCTGATTGGCATACCCGCGGGCATCCTTGCGGCGGTCAAGAGAAACTCATTCCTTGACCATGGGGTGATGGGCGTCTCGCTCACTGGCTATTCCATGCCGATCTTCTGGTGGGGCTTGCTGCTGATTCTGCTGTTCTCAGTGAAGCTCGATCTGACACCGGTCTCGGGGCGCATCTCGGTCATGTACTTCATTGAGCCGGTGACCGGTTTCCTGCTAATTGACACCTGGCTGGCCGGGGAGAAAGACGCCTTCTGGTCCGCACTCCACCATTTGATACTGCCCACCATTGTGCTGGGCACCATTCCGCTGGCGGTGATTGCGCGCATGACCCGCTCAGCCATGCTGGAAGTGCTCGGCGAGGACTACATTCGCACGGCACGCGCCAAAGGGCTCTCCAACATGCGCGTGGTGGCTTTACACGCCTTGCGCAATGCGCTCATTCCGGTGGTCACCGTGATTGGGCTGCAGGTTGGTGTTCTCTTCACCGGCGCCATCCTGACGGAAACCATTTTTTCATGGCCCGGCGTGGGCAAATGGATGATCGAGGCCATTGGGCGCCGCGACTATCCCGTTTTACAGGGCGGCATGCTGTTGCTCGGCATCATCGTGATGATGGTCAACCTGTTGGTTGACGTGACTTACGGCATCATCAATCCCCGCATAAGGCACTAATCGTGAGTTCTACCATTGACAATCCGGCGCTTGAGCCGCCTCGCCCCCTGCGTGAATTCTGGACCTACTTCAGTGCCAACAAGGGTGCCGTGGCAGGACTGGTTATTGTGTTGGGCGTGCTGCTGATGGCCGCCTTTGCGCCTTGGCTGGCGCCCCATTCACCTGACATCACCAACCCCGAGGTGTTCCTGACGCCACCTGCGTGGCAAACCGGCGGCTCCAGTGCCTACCTGCTAGGAACCGATGCCATTGGCCGCGACATCTTGTCGCGCCTGATTTATGGTGCCAGACTGTCGCTGGCCATCGGCTTGGCGGTGGTGACCTTGTCCGTCATTCTGGGCACCGTTCTGGGGCTGACGGCCGGTTACTTTCGGGGCATTTTTGAAGTGGCCGTAATGCGCCTCATGGACATCATCCTGACCTTGCCCAGCCTGCTGCTGGCAATTGTGATTGTGGCCATTCTGGGGCCAGGCTTGATGAATGCCATGTTGGCGGTGGCCATTGTGGTGCTGCCGCATTACGTGCGCATCACCCGTGCAGCTGTCATCACCGAGATGTCCAAAGACTATGTGACTGCCGCCCGCATGAATGGTGCTGGCCACCTTCGCCTGATGTTCAACGAAGTGCTGCCCAACTGCACCGCACCTTTGATTGTTCAAGCCTCACTGGGTATCTCAACCGCCATTCTTGATGCGGCCGCACTGGGCTTTCTCGGCCTGGGTGCGCAGCCACCGTCGCCAGAATGGGGAACCATGCTGGCGGACGCCCGTGAATTTGTGCTGCGCGCCTGGTGGGTGGTGACCTTCCCGGGCCTGGCCATTCTGATCACTGTACTGGCATTCAATTTGCTTGGTGATGGTCTGCGCGATGCGTTCGACCCCAAATTGAAGCGCTGAAAGCCCCACTATGCCCTTATTAGAAATTGAAAACCTGTCCGTGGAGTTCCCCTCCAAGAACAGCGTCATGCACGCTGTTGACGGCGTGAGCCTGAGCCTGGAAGCTGGCGATGTACTTGGCATTGTGGGCGAGTCTGGCTCGGGGAAAAGCGTCACGATGATGGCCTTGATGGGCCTTGTGTCCTACCCCGGTCGTGTCACAGCGGACAAACTCCGTTTTGACGGCCACGACCTTTTGTCGCTGTCGCAAAGTGAGCGCAACAAGCTCATTGGCAAAGACGTGGCCATGATCTTTCAGGACCCCACCACCAGCCTGAACCCTTGCTTCACAGTGGGCTTTCAACTGGCCGAAACACTCAAGCTTCATTTGGGCATGAACGGCGCAGAGGCCAAAAAACGCTCCATCGAATTGCTGGAGCAAGTCGGCATCCCGGCGCCAGAAAAACGTCTCAAGGACTACCCGCACCAAATGTCGGGCGGCATGAACCAGCGCGTCATGATTGCGATGGCGATTGCCTGCAACCCCAAGCTTTTGATTGCAGACGAACCCACGACCGCATTGGATGTGACCATTCAGGCCCAAATTCTGGACTTGCTTCGCAGCCTGCAGAAAGAGCGTGGCATGGCACTGGTCATGATCACGCACAACATGGGCGTTGTGTCAGAGATGGCCCAGCGCGTAGCCGTCATGTACGCCGGCCAGGTGATGGAAGAGCGCAGCGCGCAAACGATCTTCACCGTACCACAACACCCTTACACCGAAGCCCTGTTGGCAGCCATGCCTGAGCGCAGCGACGGCTTCTCCCGTTTGGCCACCATTCCCGGCATGGTGCCCGGCTTGTATGACCGCCCTGCTGGCTGCCTGTTTGCGCCCCGATGCAACTACGCTGACGACAGTTGCCGGGCACAACGTCCGCCGCTGCGTGCGTGGCAAGACGGTATGGTTCGATGCCACTACCCACTGGCTGAAGCCAATAAAGGCGCCGTCCAATCGGCGTCTCCGGTGATGGCAGGAGCGGCCCAATGAATACCGCAGTGCAAACAAAACCAACCGCAACTCAAACCTCCACCACGCCCGTTGTGGTTGCCAAAGACCTGCGCCAGGTCTACAAAATTGGCCGCGGCTTCATGAAAGAGCCGGACCACCTGCAAGCCGTAGGCGGCGTCTCGTTCTCAGTTAACGCCGGCAAAACCCTGGCCGTTGTGGGTGAGTCTGGCTGCGGAAAATCGACCCTGGCCCGCATGGTGTCGCTGATTGAGACGCCAACCGCTGGCGAGTTGAGGCTGACCAACGTCAACGTCCTCACCGCGACTACCGAGGAGCGCAAGACGCTTCGCCAAGCGGTACAAATGGTGTTCCAGAACCCGTTTGGCTCTCTGAACCCGCGCAAGAAAATTGGCGCGGTGCTTGAGGCCCCCCTGGAAATCAACACGTCAATGACAGCGGCCGAGCGTGCCGACAAAGCCCGCGCCATGCTGGCTTTGGTGGGCCTGCGCCCAGAGCACTACGACCGCTATCCCCACATGTTCTCAGGCGGTCAGCGCCAACGCGTGGCCATTGCCCGCGCCCTGATGCTCAATCCGTCCTTGATCGTGGCCGATGAACCGGTGTCGGCGCTGGATGTCTCCATTCAGGCCCAAGTGCTTAACTTGCTGGCCGACTTGCAACAAGAGCTGGGCTTAGCCTATCTCTTCATCTCCCATGACCTCGGCGTGGTTCGCCATATCGCCCATGACGTGTTGGTCATGTACCTGGGCCATGCGGTGGAGCAAGGCGAGAAAAAAGCCATCTTTGCCCAGCCGCTTCACCCCTACACCCAGGCGCTGCTGGCATCGACGCCCGGTATCGTGGGCACCGGCGACTCCCGCAAACGCATTGTGCTCAGTGGTGAGCTGCCTTCACCTTTGAACCCACCCAGAGGGTGCGTTTTTTCAACCCGCTGCCCCAACGTGACCGCAAGATGCAGGGCCGAACGCCCCGTGCTTCGGGAACTTGTGGGCCGCCAGGTCGCCTGCCATGAGGCAGAACAATTTATCCAACCCGCTGCCTAGCAGCAATAACCCAGAGGAGTCCACCAGATGATCCAATCCAAGTCCATCTTTCGACGAAAACTAGCCATTAAGCCCACCGTGCTTTGCGCGCTGGCCTTGCCTGCGCTGATGGCGCTGGCCCCTGCGTCTGCCAAGACGCTGGTTTATTGTTCAGAAGGCAGCCCGGAAAACTTCTACCCCGGCGTCAACACCACTGGTACGTCTTTTGACGCCAGCGAACAAATTTACGACAACATCGTCAAATTTGAGCGCGGCGGCACCAAAGTCGTCCCCGGTCTGGCCGAGAGCTGGACGGTCTCGCCTGATGGTCTCGAATACACCTTCAAGCTGCGCAAGGGCGTGAAGTGGCAGTCCAACAAAAACTTCAAACCCAGCCGCGACTTCAACGCCGATGACGTGATGTTCATGATCGAGCGTCAATGGATTGAGACCGACCCTTACTTCAAGGTCACCAGCGCCAACCACGCTTACTTTGGCGACATGGGCATGCCCAAGTTGCTGAAAAGCGTGGACAAAGTGGACGAGTACACCGTCAAGTTCACACTGACCAAGCCTGAAGCCCCCTTCCTGGCCAACATGGCCATGCAATGGGCGGGCGTTCAGTCCAAAGAGTACGCCATTGCCATGCTCAAAGCAGGCACGCCTGAGAAGATTGACCAGGAGCCAGTCGGCACCGGTCCTTTCATGCTGGTTCAGTACCAAAAAGAC
This sequence comes from uncultured beta proteobacterium, assembly GCA_963781205.1. Taxonomy (GTDB): domain Bacteria; phylum Pseudomonadota; class Gammaproteobacteria; order Burkholderiales; family Burkholderiaceae_C; genus Rhodoferax. The sequence continues at coordinate 34,096 of CAWAFG010000047.1, forward strand.
GCCATCATTCGCTACAAAGCATTCCCCCAGTACTGGGCCGGAAAAGCCAAGATTGATGACCTGATCTTCGCCATCACGCCTGACGCATCGGTCCGCTGGGCCAAGTTGCAAAAGGGTGAGTGCCATGTCATGCCCTACCCCAACCCGGCCGACCTGCCTGCCATGAAGAAGGACAGCGCCGTCACGATTCTGGAGCAGCCCGGTTTGAACGTGGGCTACCTGGCCTACAACACCACCAAGAAGCCGTTTGACGATGTGCGTGTTCGCAAAGCGGTGAACATGGCCATCAACAAGCAAGCCATTGTGGATGCGGTCTATTTGGGCACTGGCATTCCCGCCACCAACCCGATTCCACCCACCATGTGGTCTTACAACAAGTCCATCAAGGACGACGCGTTTGACCCCGCTGCCGCCAAGAAATTGCTGGCCGCTGCCGGCTTGCCCGATGGCTTCACCACTGACTTGTGGGCCATGCCTGTTCAGCGCCCTTACAACCCGAATGCCAAGCGCATTGCCGAGTTGATGCAAGCGGATCTGGCCAAGGTCGGTATCAAGGCCGAGATCAAGAGCTTTGAGTGGGGCGAATACCGCAAGCGCATGCAAGCGGGAGAGCACCAGATGGGCATGTTGGGTTGGACCGGTGACAACGGAGATCCAGACAACTTCCTGAACACGCTGCTCGGCTGCGATTCGGCCAAATCAAACGGCTCCAATGTGGCCAAGTTCTGCTACAAGCCCTTTGAAGACTTGGTTCAAAAAGCCAAGGTCGTGACCAACACGGCGGAGCGCACCAAGCTGTACGAAAAAGCCCAGGTGATCTTCAAGGAACAAGCGCCTTGGTTCACCATCGCCCACGCCGTGCAGTTGAAGCCCGTGCGCAATGAAGTCATTGACTTCAAACTGAGCCCATTTGGCCGTCACACTTTCTACGGTGTTGACATCAAATAAGCACCCCATCAGGTGAACAAAAAAAGGCCGGGTCACCGGCCTTTTTTTATGTATCATTTATGCCTCTAGCACAATAAGCGCCTGCGCATACCGCTATATTATCAATAGCAATTAAATCGATTTTTGCCGCAACAAGGCCGCATCAGTGACCGCACTCAACGTGCCGCGTGTGCTGATCACTTCCGGGTCCAGCATGACCTCAATCAAGCTGCCCTCGCTCGCGTGCCAAGGCCGCCAGCAAGGCAGGTTCGAACTCTTCGGTGCGGGTAATGCGAACGCCCACATAGCCATAGGCATTGGCCAAGGCGGCAAAGTCCGGATTTTTCAATTGGGTGCCGGTGGTGTGCCTTGGGTACTCGCGCTCCTGGTGCATGCGAATCGTGCCAAACATGCTGTTGTTCAGCAGCACCACAATCGTCTTGGCGCCGTATTGCGTCGCAGTCGCCAGCTCTTGGCCGTTCATCAAAAAGTCGCCGTCGCCGGCAATCGTGAACGCGAGTCGACCCGTCGTGATGGCCGCCGCAATGCCTGCCGGCACGCCGTAGCCCATGGCGCCGTTGGTCGGTGCCAACTGGGTTTTGTGGCCTTTGACCAAGCCGTGGTGCACGTAAAAGCGGTGAATCCAGCTGGCGAAGTTGCCGGCGCCATTGGTCAGCACCACATCCTCGGGCAGGTGCTTTTGCAGGGTAGCGACGATGGCCGGCATGTCAATGTCACCCGGCAGCGCCTGTGGCACCAGGTTGGCCACGTAGTCGGCATGGGCCTCATCGGCCAAGCCCTCCCAGGGCAGCGTCACTGGCGCGGTCAACACCTCCAGCGAACGGGCGGCGGCGTTCATGGTCGCGTTAATGGCCAGGTCGGCCATGTAGACACGGTTCAACTCCTCGGCACTGGCGTGAATGTGCACCAGCTTTTGTTTGGGGCGGGGGGCCTCCAGCAGCGTGTAGCCGCCGCTGGTCATCTCGCCCAAACGGGGGCCAATGGCGATGATCAGGTCACTGTCCTTGATGCGCGCCGCCAACTTGGGGTTGATGCCAATGCCCACGTCACCGGCGTACAAGGGGTGGTGGTTGTCAAACGTGTCCTGAAAGCGAAAGGCGTTGCCCACCGGCAGCTTCCAGTTCTCCGCAAAGCGCTGCAGCGCCTGGGCCGCTTGCACCGTCCAGCCACCGCCGCCGGCAATGACGAAGGGCCGCTCTGCTTTTAATAGCATCTCCCGCAGGGTGCGCAAGGCGCCGGGGTCACTCCAGGCCTCCACCGCATCCACACGTGGCAAGGCGGCAGGCACGACGCCCGTCACCGGGTGGGCAACCACCGCCTGCGTCAACATGTCTTCGGGCAGCACCAACACCACCGGGCCCGGCCGGCCATTCATGGCGGTGGCAAAGGCGCGGGCCACGTATTCGGGGATGCGCCGGGCATCGTCAATGCGCTCCACCCGTTTGGCAAAGCCTTTGGTGCTGGGGCCAAAAAAGCTTTGGTAATCCACTTCCTGAAAGGCCTCACGGTCACGCGTGTCGCTGGCCACGTCCCCCACAAACAACACCATGGGGGTCGAGTCCTGAAAGGCCGTGTGCACGCCAATCGAGGCATTGGTCGCCCCCGGCCCCCGGGTCACAAAGCACACGCCGGGGCGGCCGGTCAGCTTGCCATGCGCCTCGGCCATGAAGGCGGCACCGCCCTCTTGCCGGTTGATGATGAACTGAATGTCGTTCTGGTGCAGGTGAAACCCGTCCAACACGGCCAGATAACTCTCGCCGGGCACCCCAAACGCGTGGGTCACACCCTGGGCTATCAAACACTCCACCAGCAAGTGGCCTGCAATCTTTGTCGTCATGTCTTCTTTCTTGTGTCAAATCAGTTTCAAACGGCCTTGGCGCGGCCTGCCGTGCGAAAACCCACACCCAGCGCGGCCACCACGCTGAGCAGCAGCACCACGGCGGCACCCAGCAAGGTCGCGCCGTACCAGCCCCGGTCCATGAACACGCCAAACAATACGGGGGAAATGGCAAAACCCACATCCAGGCCGGAATACACCATGCCGTACACCCGCCCCGTGGCGCCCTTGGGCGTGGCTTTCTTGATCATCATGTCCCGCGACGGCCCGCCAATGCCCACAGCAAAGCCGGTGGCAGCCAGCACCACCATGGTGCCCGTGGCGCCAAACAAACCCGTGGCGCACAGCGCCAGCAGCAAGGCCCCAGCCGTCATGGCCATCGCCACCACCCGGTCGCTGTTCGCCGCTCGGGCGGCCACAAAGCCACCCACAAACATGCCCACAGCACCACACAACATGTAGGCAGTCAAGGTCAAGGTGGCCGCCTCAAAGCTGATGCCGTGCATGGCTTTCAAAATGGACACGGAAAAGCTTTGAATCACCGCCAGCGTCATCGTGGACAGCAAGAAAAAGCTGAAACACCACCACACCACCGGCAGCTTCATAAAGGCCATGCTGTGCTCGGTGGGCCCGCTGGCCGGGTGCTGAACCGCTTGGGTGCTGAGCTTGTCGCGGTGCACATACAGCAGTACCCAAATCACCGCGTACATCACAGCAGCCGCGACATAGGCCGCGCGCCAGTTGTACAGACTGGTGATGCCGGCCATGAACACCGGCGCCGCCGCCCAGCCCAAATTGCCCGTGAGCCCGTGCGCGCTAAAGGCATGGCCCAAACGAGGCGCCGACACGCGTTGGTTCAAGATCGTGAAGTCCACCGGGTGAAAGGTGGCGTTGCCCAAACCCGCCAAGGCCGCCACACCAAACAAGCCGGTGTAACCCGTGACCACAGACGCCAACCCGCAAGCCACCACAAAAATGGCCAAGGCCGCAAACAACAGCGGCCGGGCACCCACGCGGTCCACCAAAAACCCGGCGCTGGCCTGCCCCAAACCAGACACGATGAAAAACGTGCTCATCAACAAGCCCAGTTGCGAGAAGCTCAGCCCAAACTCGGTCATGAACACCGGAAACATCAGAGGCAGCAACAAATGCGCAAAGTGAGAGCTACCGTGTGCCAAGCCAACCAGGCCAATGATGGCGGCGTCTTGTTTCAAAGGCACGCTCGCAGCGGCTGAGTAAGTGGCAGAAGTCATGCCGCAATGGTACGGGCCGACTCAACGATGCGCTATCCGACAAATAGACAATAATTAGCGAATATCAGCCAAACCAGGCATGCCAACACCCATGAAACGCCGCCACGCCCTGACACCCGAACCCATTGGCGACACCGACCCAGTCGCCCCCACGCCAGCGCGCCCGGTGCGCAGCCGCACCCGGGCGCTGGCGGTCGATGCCCACTTTGAGCCCCACTTTCACGCGTGGGCCCAACTGGCTTACTGCGCGCAAGGCCTGATCCAGGTCACCGCCAGCGACGGCGACAAGGAAACCACCTTCATCCTGCCGCCATCCCGCGCGGTATGGATTCCCCCCCGGGCCCGCCATGCCGTCACCGTGCTGGAAGCCACTGAACTGCGGACCGTGTACCTGGACCCCAGCGCGACGCCGCCCGGTTGGCAGGGTTGCCGCGTGATGGTGGTGTCCAGCCTGATGCGTGAGCTGATTCGGGCGCTGGAAGCGTCCACGCCCTCCCCGCGTGATGACGCCTTGATGGCGCTCACCCTGCATGAAATCACCCACGCCAGCACCCAGGCCCTGGGCGTGCCTTTACCCCGTGACAAACGCTTGCGCGCCTTGTGCGAATCGGTGTTGCAAGCGCCTGGGCGCTGCGCCACCCTGGCGCAATGGGCGGTGGACACGGGCGCCAGCGAGCGCACCGTGGCGCGCCTGTTTCGCACCGAACTGGCCACCACGTTCCAGCAATGGCGCCAACAGGCTGTTCTGGCCCACGCCCTGCCCATGCTGGCCTGCGGAACGCCGGTGAGTGAGGTGGCAGCGGCCAGCGGTTATGCCAGTGACAGCGCGTTCTCTGCGATGTTCAAGTCGGCGTTAGGACAATCACCGAGTTATTTTCAGCTTAAAGACTCTCTGCGCTCATAAAATGAGCATAGTTAGCTATGAATTGAATAGCAGTTAACTGCCCATTAATGAGCAAGAACAGCGGGGCAAACGTGATCAGTTCGCTGGCCACTCCAGCGACCCCAGGGGAAGTCATCCATGTTGGTTTTATTTGATTTCTGCACACGGCACTGGCGTTTTCGCCACACCCATTGGCTCGCCGTCTTGCTGACACTGGGCGCACTGGGGGCGAATGCGGCCACGACAACACTGACGCCAGCGCAGACTCTGTGGGTGCAGGCGCAGGGTGACAAGGTGTTCACGGTGGGCTTTGATCCCTATGCCGGCATGGATGATTTTGAGTTTCGGGGCCGACGCGTCGGTCTGCTGCCGAGCTTGCTTGCGGACATGGAAAAGGCACTGGGGCTTCGCTTTGCCAAAGCGGAAGTGAAAGACTGGGACGATGCCTACAGCGGCTTTGCCCAAGGCAAGATTGACGTCCTTTATGGCGCCAACCCCACGCCAGAGCGCGAACGCATCATGGTCTTCACCCGCGCTGCCCAGCGCTACCCTTATTTGGTGTTGGCTCGCAAGGACTCCAGCGTACAAACCCTGGGTGACATTGACCGCAAAAAAGTGGGCTTCATCACCAACGATTTTGTACGCCAGCAGTTGCCCAAAACCTACCGGAACATTCACTTTGAAGCCCTTGATTTCGACACCCCTGCGCACGGACTGAAAGCATTGCGCGAAGGCGTGGTGGATGGTTTTGTGACGGCTGGGGGCGGCCTTGAAAAAGACTTTCTGTTCGCTTTCCCCGACGTCGCGCTGGCCGCACGCCTGCCAGCCATCACCTCAGACATGACTTTCGCCGTGCTGAAAGAGCGCGCCATGCTGGGCGAGCTGATCAACCGCTACATCGATCAGAATGCCGCCAAAATTGAATCAATGGCCCACGCGGCGGAGCGCACTTACAACCTGAAGATCCTGCGGCTGACGCCCTCTGAACTGGCGTGGCTGGACAACCCGGGCGAAGCCGTCGTCGGTGTGGCGGAAGACTACCTGCCCTTTGACCTTTACCAGGACGGCGAGTACCGGGGCATTGCCGGGGAAATGTTGAAACGCATCACCGAGATCACGGGCATCACGTTCAAGGTGGTCAGCGGCCCCTTTGCGCAGGTTTACCAAAAAGCACTGGCCGGTGAGATTGACGTGCTCAACATCGCCAAAACGGACGACCGGCTGCCCTACTTTCTGTACCCGCGCCCCATCAGCACCGAGCGCGACATCATCGTCGGCCTCAAGACCAGTCCGGCCGTGCAGGACGTGTATGGGCTGGAGGGCAAACGTGTGGCGGTCATTGAGGGGTTCTGGCACGAAGAGCACCTGAGAAAGAACCTGCGAGACGCCCAAATCGTGATCACCAGCAGCATCCTGGAGTCCCTCAAACTGATTCGGGCGGGCCAGGTTGACTACACCATCGAGAACCCAACCGTCGTTGAGTTTTATATCAATGGGCTGGGTTACACCGATGTCGTGAAGCGGGGCAGCACCTCCAAAGATTCGTTTGTTTACTTTGGCGTGAACAAGCAACAACCCGAACTGGCCGCCATCATGGACAAAGCCATGTCGCTGGTGAGTTTTGAAGAGGTGAAATACGCCGGCATTCAAAGTGTGCCCACCCTGAAAAACGCAGAAAGCCAGCGCCTGGCCCTGATTGCGGTAGGTTTGGCAGTGGCACTGCTTGCCATTCTGGCGGTAACCATCAAGGTCGTGCGCTCGCTTGCGGCGCAAAAAAACCAGACTTTGTTGCTTGAGCAACGTGAACACCTGCTCTACACCGACGCGCTGACAGGCTTTCACAACCGCAATTACTTCAGCCACAAGCGTGCATGGCTGCAACAGGGCAATTACCCGCAGGCGGTGCTGATTGCGGACCTGAACAACCTCAAACCCGTGAACGACGCGTATGGGCACGCTGCAGGCGACGCCATGTTGGTGCTGTACACCCAGGCGCTTCGCGCTGTGTTTTCGCAGGCCCATTTTTTTCGCCTGGGTGGCGACGAGTTTCTGGTGATCGTGGACCACACCACGCCCGAGCAAATGGACGAACGGGTGCAAGCGCTTCACACGCATTGCCTTGAACATGGGCACCCGGTCATGGGGACAACCATTTATGCCAGCGCGGCGGTGGGCTACGCCATGCGCCGCGGTAGCCAAGACGCGCTGGACGCCTGCATGGCCATTGCCGATGCACGCATGTACGAGGCCAAGGCTCAAACCAAGCACCAAGGCGTCGACGCATCACCCGGCGCCGAGCCGGACGTATCCATTCACAAAGCCACTTAGTGCTCAGCCCGAAGATGTTTCGAACGATGCATTGACAAGCCAAACAGGGCTGTAGCGCTTATAAAATAAGCGGGAGTAGCTACCAAAAGAGTAGCAAACTCAGTGATTCAAGCCGACTCACGAATCAGTGGCACCTGCGACCCGCGCGCCGCGTTGACCACGGATTTCAGCAAGTGGTCCGTGCCAGGCGCCACCAAGGGCCAAGCCTCCCGCTTTTTGGAATGTTCAATGCCCGCTTTGAACAAACACACACAGCCGTGGTGCGGATGCTGGGCGGAGGCGTAAAGAATGCCGTGCAAGCCCTGCGCCCGGCAGTCTTGGGCAAACGCCTGACTGGTCTCGTAGCGCATGGACTGCAGCACCGGGTAACGCTCCTCCAGACCACGCAAGTCCACCAAGCGCAGGTTGGCGCGAGTCTCAAACGTCAACAAGCTGCGCTCCGTCAAGCGATCCCAGTGGCAGCTGCGCACCTCGCGGCGAAACACCGACTCATACAGGGCGGTCTCCGCAGAGTCGGCCACGTAGGCAATCGGCTCGCCCGCCAAATCAAACCGCCCCGTCAGCCCGCCGGTGGGCGCCAACAGGTAGCCTTTGATGCGAACACTGCCGCTGCGCGCCCGGCTGCGCTGCACGCGGTGCCAGGTGTGCGGGGCGGCCAGTTCAAGAATCGGCGGTTGCAGGTCTTGAAAATTCATGGCGCAGGTCAGTGCGCCTCAGCGGTGGCCAACGCCACCAAGCGCTCGGGCGGGATGCCCTGCTCCAGCGCGGCGCGCGGCGTTTGGCCGTCTAGCGCGGGCGCGGGGGACTCCATAAACGCCAGCATCTGCCATCCATCAGTGCTGCCCAAGGCCTTGGCCAAGGGCTGAAGCGCGGGCCAAATGGCCGGCTCAAACTGCCAGCGCGGTAGCTTGAACCCCCGGCGCAAGTGCGCCACGCCAATGCACCGCCCGGCCTTGATCCAGGCATTGATCGTCACCCGGGTGGTGCCTGCCAAGGTGGCGGCCTCGTCGGTGGAAATCATGTCGGCAGCGTCCATGCGCTCACGCCGGTATTGCGCGCCAGACTGCAGCAAAGCCTGCGTCTGGGCCGTACTGGCATAGGGGCTGTCTGCGGCAACGCGGCGTGGCGCGGGGGTGTCCAGCCCAAAGCCTGAGGGAATCGTCAGTGTGTTCATCAAAACCTTTCCAGCCCTGCGTGGACGCGGCGCTCCTCGAATCTGGGCACCGAGATCGGCAGATCTGCCCTGCATTTTAGATCAACTCGTTATTTTCGACAAACTCGTTAAGCTGGATAACTTCAATGCGTGTAGTGGCTACTACGGGCGCCTCCGGTATCGGCAGCCGCCAGACGCTTGAAAAAAGCCAACTTGCATGGAGAACGCCGCACCACCCAAAGACAAAACTCTAGGAGAAATCGGCCTGATGCGCCCGTTCTACCTGCGCAGGCAGCTATCATAAACATAGCAACGGGGTGCCAACGAAGTCTTCGGTGGCGTAGGACGCCCAAGCTTATTGGCGGCGCGGCAGTGTCAAAGTCGCCACCAGCCCGCCCGAGGTGGCGTTGCGCAATGCAAGACTGCCACCGTGGCGCAGGGCAATTTCCAGCGCAATGGACAACCCCAGCCCCACGCCGCCGCTGTTGCGGTTGCGTGACGCCTCCACCCGGTAAAACGGCGCCAGCACTTTGTCCAACTCAGCGGGTGGTATGCCGGGGCCTTGATCGTGCACTTCAATGGTGACCTGATCAGGTGCGTCTTTCAAGAGCACTTTGGCGGCACCGCCATAGCGCACGGCGTTGGACACCAGGTTGTCAACACAGCGCCGCAGCGAGGACGGCTGAGCCATCAAACTGCCGGCCCGGCCACTGAACTCAACCGCGTGCCCTGAGTCCCGCTGGTCATCGACCAGACTCTCCAGAAGTGAGGTGATGTCCAGACACATCAAGGGCTCGGGGTCCACCGCGCCTCGCAGGTAGTCCAGCGTGCCGGCAATCATGGCGTTCATTTCCTGAATATCTTGCGCAAACTGCTGGCGGTCTGCGGCATCGGGCAGGCGTTCTACCCGCAAGGCCAGCCGGGTCAAAGGGGTGCGCAAGTCATGCGACACAGCGGCCACAAAACGGTCGCGGTCCGCCATTTGCTGGCCAATGCGCCCCTGCATTTGGTTGAACACCCGGATGGTGGCGCGGCATTCGTCAGGCCCTTCTTCGGCCAGCGGGGGGCGTCGCACGTCAGCACCCAAGCCTTGCGCGGCCTGGGCCAGACTTTGCATGGGGCGGGACAACCAGCGCGCACCAATCCAGGCCGCAACAGTCAAGGCCGCCAAACGGACCGAAATATCGATCCATTGACCCGGATGGTTCAGCGGTGGTGGCCCGGGCGGTGGCGGCGGACCAAGTGGCCCATGTGGCCCGTGCTCGGGGCGTAACTCAAACAACACCGTGAGGGCCAGCGCATGGCTGAGCAGCCCCATGACAAACAACAGCAAGGCCAACCGCCCAAACAGGCTGGTTGGCCAGAACCGACGCAGCCAAGTCACGCTCAGGCGCCCCAAGCCGCGCGGCCCTGGACAGATTGCACGTTAAAAATGTAGCCTGCCCCCCGCACGGTGCGGATCATCTGGGGCTCGCCAGAGTCGTCGGCCAGCTTTTGGCGCAAGCGTGAGACCAGCAAATCAATGCTGCGCTCAAACACCTCCATCGACCGCCCCCGCGCCTGCTCCATGAGCTGGTCGCGGCTGAAAAGGCGCCGGGGTGTCTGCAAAAAAGTGGTGAGAAGCCGGTATTCGGCATTGGACAAGGCCACAACCAGACCGGTTGGCGAGGTCAGGCAGCGGTCATCGCGGTTCAGCGACCAGCCGTCAAAGTGGATCACATCACTGCGGCTGTATTGGCTGGCACCCTCATTTTGGTGGCTGGCCCGGCGCAGCACGGTTTGGATGCGCGCCACCAACTCGCGGGGCTCAAACGGCTTGCTCATGTAGTCATCCGCCCCTGATTCCAGCCCCAGCACCCGGTCATAAGGGTTGGAGCGGGCGGTCAACATGATGACAGGCAACAAGGAGCGCTCCCGCACTTCACGCACCAGCGTCAAACCGTCGTCGCCTGGCAGCATCAGGTCCAGCACCACCAAATCAATGGGGTGGGCGGCCAACTGCTCTCGCATGGCCACACCGTCTCCAGCGATGTGGGTTGTGAAACCAAAGCGCGACAGGTAGTCCGCCATCAACGAGGTGATGCCCTCGTCGTCGTCAACAATCAAAATTTGGGCTGGGTTTGTCATATTGAGTTCATCAAGCCAAGTCAGTTTAAAAGGCACGTCCGAAAACTAAAGCAAGAACAGCACGCCTGTTACCCCTCATTTCGCGTCATCAACCCGGGCTTCGTATCCACATCGGTACAAATCCGACAAACTGGGTTGACAGGGCTTGCCCAAAATGGCCTTGCCCCTCCTGCCGTCGGCTTGGGGAGCTACCTCGCAACCCTGAACTTGAAAGGAACAACCATGAGCACCCTCAGTGCAGTCAGTGGGTCCAGCTCGGCCTGGGCCCAGATGAGCGCCAACCGGAGCCAGATGCAGGCCAAAATGTTCGCCAAAGTGGACGCCGACAGCAGTGGCGGCGTCAACCAAACCGAATTGCAAGGTTTGTTGGACGATGTCGCCAGCAAAACCGGTGTCAGCAGCAGCACCAAGACGTCGGAGCTGTTCAGCAAGATGGATGGCAACAGCGACGGCAGTCTGTCGTCTGATGAATTGGCCAAGGGCATGGCCAGCATCTTGCCGCCGCCATCCACCATGGAGTTTGCGCAATCACGCAGCAGCCAGAGCAGCGGCAGCGACAGCAGCGGCGCCGAAAAATTCGCCAAACTGGACGCTGACGGCAGTGGCACCTTGAGCAAAGATGAGATGCTGGACCTGATGACCCAAAAAGCATCACAAGGCCCGGGACCCGGTCAGACAAGCGCCGCCAGCACGGACGAGATGTTCTCCAAACTGGACTCGAACGGCGACGGCAGCCTGTCACAAGCCGAGTTTGACGCTGGCGCGCCGCCGACCCAGACCCAGGCAAGCAGCGGCACACAAGGTGCAGGCGGCCCGCCCGGCGCCGGTGGGCCACCCCCTCCCCCGCCCGGTGGTGGACGCAGTGAGTCGACCTCCAGCACGAGCAGTAGCAGCACCACCTATGACTCTCTGGACCTGAACCAGGACGGCACGGTATCGGAAGCTGAACGCCTGATCGGCGAGCTGACCCAGGTCGCCACCGAGAGCAGCAGCGACAGCACCAGCAGCAGCTCCAGTGTGGATATGGCCAAGCTGGCCAAAACGCTGTACGACCAGATCGCGGCCAGTTGGGCCCAGTCCAGCAGTGAGTCTTCATTGAGCGTTACCGCCTGATGAGACTTGATCAACCGTTCAAGCAGCAAAGCAAGCCCCTTTCTCTGCGCGCTGCATGAACGGTTGATCTGTCCCATGTTGTGGGCCTTGTTTTTACATTTGGCCCAGCAAGCTGTCCATATTGACTCCACATTTCCCGATCACTATCGAGCCTGAAATTCATCAACACTGACTGACGCGCTGGCAACGCCACCGCCTTGGGCCTATGCCAATCGTCGCGCAGTGTTTTTGCCTGTTTAGGCTTGATCAACCTTTCATGCGGTGCCATGAGCCCGTTTCTTTACGAACTGCATGATCGGTTGATCTGCCCCCTTTTTCAGGCGCCCTGTCTTTGTACAAAGTAGTTGGCGCCTTTGCACCCGACGCACCCTTTGAACGGTTCCACCACGGTGGCATGGCAAGCAACCATCCATATTGGCTCCACACTTTTCAAGCAATGTGGCGTCTGACATTCATCACCCCTCACTGCTCCAAGGAAACCCACAATGCGTTTTAGCCCCACAAGATTTCCGACAGGAAGTGCTTTCGCCCTGACCTTGATTGCAGCCCTGATGTTGAGCGCCTGCGGTGGCGGCGGCTCAGAGTCAGCGACGACCACCAGCACCACAACGACCAGCACGGCAGTGTCCGCCAACGGCACAAGCACCACCAGTTCATCCGCGGGTGTGGCGTGCGGCTACAGCTACAGCGCCTACAACGCGTCGGCCTCCGTCAAGGCCATCAGTACCTCTGCGTGGACCTGCACCACCACAGATAGAGTGCTGGCCGCCAATGGTATTCCTGACCATGAGGTTGGCACCTTCCCCAACCCTGACAACCCCAACACCATCACGGCACAGACGGTGTCGGCCACACTCAGCCTGACGCCCGTCTATTCGGGCACGGCCACCCAGCGCGGCGGGCCGGCCGGCGTGGTCTCGCTCATGCTGAACGGCATCAAGACTGACCCGGGCACTGGCGGTTCCTGCGACGACACCGGTACCGTCTGTAGCCTGGGCGACCCCAGCGGCACCTGGGGCATTGAGGCACTCACACAGTCCTACTTCAAGTTCGGCACCGACAGCAACAACGCCCACGTGCAACCCGACGGCACCTACCACTACCACGGCATGCCCAAAGGCCTGATCACCAAGCTGGGCGGGAGTAGCGCGACGATGACCCTGATCGGCTGGGCCGCCGATGGCTTCCCGGTCTACGCGCGTTATGGTCACACGGTGGCCGGCGACTCAACTTCGCCATTGAAGGTCATGACCGGCAGCTACCAGACGGTGACAACGGTCAGCGCCACCCGACCCGCAACCAGCACCTATGCCTTGGGAACTTTCCGACAAGACTGGGAATACGTCGCCGGCTCAGGCGATCTCGATGAGTGCAATGGCCGCACCGGCGTCACACCTGAGTTTCCCAACGGCATTTACCACTATTACGCCACCGACACGTACCCCTTTTTGCAGCGTTGCGTCAAAGGAACCGTGGCCTCCACCGGTGCAGGCCTGCCACCGCCCCCGCTCTAAACCATGCGCCAACTGATCGCCATGGCCGTCTTTTGGTGCGCTGCGCTGTCAAGCGCCAACGCCCACCTGATGCCCGCGCAACGCGGCACCCTGAATCTGGTTGGTGACGGCGCGTACATGGTGTTGTCGCTGCCAGTCACCGCGCTCAAGAAGGTCGACGACGATGGCGATGCGCGGCTGTCATTGACAGAGTTGCGCCAGCACAGCGCAGAGGTGGTGGCGCAGGTGACAGACCAGGTGCGTCTGTCCGACGCCCAGGGCGACCGACCGCTGGATGGCGTCATGCTCACCTTGGCGCCTCCTGATGACGCGCCCACCGCCCCAGCCACCCAACTGGTGGTGATGGGCCGCTTCGTTTTGAACGCTTCAGATGGCGCCACATCCATGGAGCCGCTTCAGTTCAAAGTGGGCTTGTTTGGTGCGTTGGACGCGGAGAAAAACTACCAAATCACCGTCACCCGACCGGGTCAAAAACAGTTGCTTGTGCTTCACCCGGATCAAGCCCAGCGGGCTCTTTTCCCCTCAAGCTGGCGCATGTTTGTCGACTTTGTGGTGTTAGGCGCTGAACACATTGCCACCGGGCTGGACCACCTTCTCTTTTTGCTGGTGGTATTGGCTGCGGGCCTGGGCGCACGGCAGGTACTGCTGGCGCTCACCTGCTTCACACTCGGTCACGCCGCTACGCTGGCCATCAGCACCTGGTGGGGCGTGGTGGCGTCACCCGCTTTTGTTGAGCCCGCCATTGCCGCCACCATCGTCGGTATGGCCGCGTTCGACACATGGGCCCGGCACAGGCAACGCTTGGTCGCACCGTGGGTGCGTCTGTCCTTGGTGTTCTTTTGCGCCCTGATTCACGGTTTGGGGTTGGCAGCGGCACTGACCGACTTGGGGCTGGACGCAACGTCTCGTCTGCCGAGTTTGGTGGGATTCAATGTCGGCATCGAACTGGCCCAAGTCAGCATCGCATTGCTGGCGATGGCCACCGTGGCCGCGGCCAGCCGTCTGCGCGGTGGCCAGGATGGCGCAATGTGGCGGCACAAAGCGACCCAGTTGGCATCATTAACCGCGATGACCTTGGGCAGCGCCTGGTTTGTGCAACGGATCGCTGGGGCGATTTGAGGCCATCGCATTCACCGATCGAGGGCGACACTTGTGCAGTCCGGAAACGAAATGACAGCCTGCCACCGCTGCGCGCCTAAATCAGCTTAGCGTCACGCCAAAGCTGAAGAGTGGGATGTGGCACTGCGCCCGGTTTGCAGCGCCCTCAGTTCAACCATCGCCTGCTCTGCCTGGTGCAACGGCACAAAAATGTGGTCGTGGTTCAAACCAGCGACCACGTTGCAGCTGATACCAGCCTGCCCCAGCGCGGTGGCGAAGGCGGCGGTCAGGCCGACGGCTTCCAGGTCGGAGTTGACATTGAGCGTGATCCAGGCGCAGCGCAACGCAGGCTTGAGCCCGGTCGCTGCGGCGACCGACTCCTCCAGAACAAGCGACAGGCCTTCCGGCTCTCTGATGGATGCCATGACGTGCGCCGGGTCAATGTGCACCGTGCCATCGCTTTGGGTGAACACGTAAACGCCTGGATTGAGCACCGGCTCCATGTGCCGAAGAAGGGTGTCGAGATCTGAAATGGGTGGCATGGTTTGATGTCCTGCGTTGAAATCCGGTGATTGTCCACAACTGAACAAGCGCAGCAAACTGGGAGCCCTGCCCAATCGTTGAACCAGCAGCGACTGAAACTAAGGGGCTTGCAGGGCCACCTTGACCGGCAAACGGGCCAAGGCGTCCTTCACCGCCGCGTGCAATGCCGCAAAATTCTCGCCCCTCTGATCAGCGGGAATGCTCACCCGGACCCCCTGTTGCGGATCGATCTCGACATTGGCAGCAGGCGGGTCAGTGATGTTCTGGTCGCGGTAAACCTGCTCAAGCAGCGCCACCACCACGGCCTGGGTGGCCAGTTGGCGCAAATCGGGTTTGAAAATCTTCCCCACGTTGGTCATTGGCATGGTCGCCAAAATGGTGACGGACCGGGGGCGCGCTGGCGCTTCATCCACCCGAGTGGCAACGAAGTCCAGCAGTTCGGCCTCGGTCGCACCCGCGCCCGGCACCAGGGTGGCGTACATCACCGGCAACTCACCGGCGTAGGCGTCCGGGGCGCCCACGGCGGCACACAGCTGCACGGCGGGGTGGGCGCTCAGCGCGTCTTCAATGGTTTTGGGGTCAATATTGTGCCCGCCGCGAATGATCAGGTCTTTGGCCCGGCCGCTCAGGTTCAGGCGCCCTTCCCCGTCGAGCCAGCCCAGGTCGCCGGTGGCCAGCCAGCCCTCGGGCGTGAACGCGTGCGCGGTATCTGTCGGGTCCAGAAAGCCGGGGAACACATTGGGCGACTTGAACAGCACCATGCCCTGCTGGCCCACGGGCATGTCGATGTTGGTGGCACCGCCACTGGCGTCCAGCGCGACAACTCGCATGCGCACATAGGGTGGCGCAAAGCCCACACAGCCGGCCGGCCCCGCCACGCCCGGCGGGGTCACGGTGGAGATGCCGGCCATTTCGGTCATGCCAAAGCTCTCATGCACATGAATGCCAAACTGACGCTCAAAGCGCAAACCCAACTCAGCCGGCATGGGCGCCGCGCCGGTGCGGCAATAGCGCACCGATGAAATGTCCGCCTCACCTTGGGGCACATTGGCCAAGGCGGCCAGCACCGTGGGCACGCCAGACACCGACGTCGCCCGGTATTTTTCAACCAGGCGCCAATAGTTGGCCAGCACGTCACGGTTGCGCATCAAGCCGGTGGTGGGGATGATGGTTTCAGCCCCGGCCGCCAGGGCTGTGAGTGACCCGGGCAAGACACCCGCCACATGAAAAAGCGGATAGCCATTGATGCCCACATCGCTCGGTTGCACGCCTTGCATCATCACGCAGGCCCAGGCGGTGAAGACCTGATTACCATGGCTGTGGCGCGCCAATTTGGGTGCGCCGGTGGTGCCTCCGGTGTGAAAGTAGGCGGCAATGTCAGTAGGCAAAATATTGCGGCCGCTCACCAAGTGGTCATTGACTTGGGCGGCGCGTGTCGAGCCAAAGTCGAGCACGCCCGGTGGCAGCGACGGTGCACTGCCCGGCGTTTCATCATGGGGCGCCACGCGCAATACCGTGGCTAGCGTAGGTACTTGTGTGCGCAAACGCAGCGCTTTGGACCAAAGTTGCGTATCGGCATCGCTGCCATAGGCGATCAACACTTTGGCGCGGGCCACGGTCATCAGCGACACCAACTTCTCGTCGCTGAGAAGTGGGTTGAGCGGCTGCACAATGCCAGCCGCCTCGCCGCCCCAAAGGGCCAAGTGGTACTCCAGACAACCGGGCAACAGCACCGCAACCGCATCGTCTGGACCCACCCCCAGGCTGTGCAACAGGTTCGCCGTTTGATGCACGCCAGCCAGCAAATCGGCATACGACCAACGAATGGGCGCGTCCTCAAGGTTGGCCGTGCGCAAAAAGGTCAGCGCCGGCTTCTTGCCAAAAGCCCGTGCCGAGTTACACAACAGCGCATAGGTGCTGGGCACGGCCACAGTTTGCGCCAGAGGCTCGGCGTCCAAACGCCGAACGTCGTGCAGGCTACGAATGGGCGGCGGCGCCACAAAAGGTTGGGTGGCCGCTGAAGGAGGTGTGGGTGGCTTGTTCATGGTGTGATTTGGACTTTATGCGCAAACCCACCCCTGACAAGTCACCCACGCGTCCTGCCCTGCAAGGCGCTCCACAAATGCCAAGCGGTAGCGGCGCACCCACCGACCAGGCCAGGCCACGTTCAAACAAGGTGGCTTAGGTGTCCGCCCGTTTGCGCTGGTGTTGTGTAAGGCGCAGGGAATCGGCCAGCAGAACGCAAACTTTCGCCATGACTGCGGGTGCAATCGCTGTCCGAGCCAATTGACCAGCGCCGCCCGTTTGGAACGGTTTGGATGGCCCGGGGTGGGCATCGCTGTCAGGGACTACGCGCTTCTTGCGCTTCCGGATACGTCACACCCATGAAAAACGGCGTTGCGACAACCGTCGCAACGCCGTTTTCATCGGTTTTAAACCGGCTTACTTGCCGAAGGTGAATTGCCCAGGCGACTGAATCGGATCAACATCAACCGGGATCACGTCTTTGGGCAAAAACTTGCCTTCCAGCAAGAGTTTGGAGAGCGGGTTCTCGATGCGTTGCTGAATAGCGCGCTTCAATGGCCGTGCCCCAAACACCGGATCGAAACCGACCTTGGCCAGTTCGGCCAACGCCGCGGGCGACACCTGCAGCGTGAGGTCCATCTTGGCCAGGCGCTCTTCCAGCACCTTGATCTGGATGCCCGCAATCTCGGCAATGTGGCTGGCATCCAGCGCATGAAATACCACGGTTTCGTCAATGCGGTTCAAGAACTCGGGGCGGAAGTGGTTTTTCAACTCACTCGTGACCGCGTCCTTGATGTCATCGCTGTCTTGCCCCACCATGCTTTGAATCAGGTGTGAGCCAATGTTGCTGGTCATCACGATGACCGTGTTTTTGAAGTCCACGGTGCGGCCCTGTCCGTCGGTCAAGCGGCCGTCGTCCAACACCTGCAGCAGCACGTTGAACACATCGGGGTGGGCTTTTTCCACCTCGTCGAGCAACAGCACGCTGTAGGGCTTGCGGCGAACGGCTTCCGTCAGGTAACCGCCCTCTTCGTAACCCACATAGCCGGGAGGCGCGCCAATCAAGCGGGCCACCGAGTGTTTCTCCATGAATTCACTCATGTCGATGCGCACCAAATGCTCTTCGGAATCAAACAAGAACCCAGCCAGCGCCTTGCAAAGCTCGGTTTTACCCACGCCCGTTGGGCCCAGGAACAGGAATGAACCCGTGGGGCGGTTCGGATCGGACAGACCGGCCCGCGAGCGGCGAATGGCATTGGCCACGGCAGTGATGGCTTCGTCCTGGCCTACCACGCGCTGGTGCAACTTGCCCTCCATGACCAGCAGCTTGTCGCGCTCGCCTTGCATGAGCTTGCTGACCGGAATGCCCGTAGCGCGGGCCACCACTTCGGCAATTTCTTCGGCACCGACCATGGTGCGCAAGAGCTGCGGGCGGCCACCGTCTTTGGCATCTTTGGCTTTGCCGGCCTCGCTGACCTGCGCGTCTTTAAGCTTCTTCTCCAGCTCTGGCAACTTGCCGTATTGCAGCTCAGCCACCTTGTTGAAGTCACCCTTGCGTGTGGACTCCTCAATCTGGTGACGCAGTTTGTCGATTTCTTCCTTGAACTGGGCCGAGCCCTGGGCTTGCGCCTTTTCGGCCTTCCAGATTTCGTCGTAATCCGCAATTTCCTTCTGCAGCTTGGTGATCTCGACATTGATCAACTCAAACCGCTTTTGAGAGGCTTCGTCTTTTTCACGCTTGACGGCTTCACGCTCGATCTGCAACTGAATCAGCCGGCGGTCCAGCTTGTCCATGACTTCGGGTTTGGAGTCGATCTCGATCTTGATCTTGGCGGCTGCCTCGTCGATCAAGTCAATCGCTTTATCGGGCAAGAAGCGGTCGGTGATGTAGCGGTGGCTCAATTCGGCCGCGGCCACGATGGCCGGGTCGGTGATCTGAACGCCGTGGTGGGCTTCGTACTTTTCCTGCAAACCGCGCAGGATGGCGATGGTGGCCTCTACCGTGGGCTCGCCGACCAGAATTTTCTGGAAACGACGCTCCAGCGCGGCATCTTTTTCAATGTACTTGCGGTACTCGTCCAACGTGGTAGCACCGACGCAGTGCAACTCGCCCCGCGCCAAGGCGGGCTTGAGCATATTGCCCGCATCCATGGCGCCTTCGGCCTTGCCCGCGCCGACCATGGTATGCAACTCGTCAATAAAAACGATGGTCTGGCCTTCGTCTTTGGCCAAGTCCTTCAACACGTTTTTCAGACGCTCTTCAAACTCGCCGCGAAACTTGGCACCGGCCAAGAGTGAGGCCATGTCCAGCGACAGCACACGCTTGTTCTTCAAGGAATCCGGCACCTCGCCCGCCACAATGCGCTGGGCCAAGCCTTCCACAATGGCGGTTTTGCCCACGCCAGGCTCGCCGATCAACACCGGGTTGTTCTTGGTACGGCGCTGCAAGACCTGAATAGCACGGCGAATTTCATCGTCCCGGCCAATCACAGGGTCGAGCTTGCCCATGCGAGCGCGCTCAGTGAGGTCCACGCAATATTTTTTCAGTGACTCGCGTTGGTCTTCCGCATCGGCGCTGTCGACGTTCTGACCGCCGCGCACTTTGTCGATGGCCGACTCCAGCGCTGAGCGAGACAGGCCGTTTTCTTTGACCAAACGGCCAATGTCGAGCTTGGTGTCCGTCAAAGCCAGCAGGAACAATTCGCCGGAGACAAACTGGTCCTCGCGCTTCATGGCTTCTTTCTCTGTGGCTTGAAGCAAGACGCCCATGTCGCGGCCCATTTGCACCTGCTCGTGGCCCTGCACTTGAGGCAGTTTCTTCATCGCCATCTCGGCGGCCGCCAACAAGCCAGGCACATTGGCGCCAGCGCGCTGCAACAAAGCGCGCGGCCCGTCTTCCTGACGCAACATGGCCAGCAGCACGTGCACCGGCTCGATATAGGCGTGGTCATTGGCCAGCGCCAGCGACTGGGCGTCGCCCAGTGCTTCCTGAAATTTCGTAGTGAGTTTGTCAATTCGCATAGCAATCCCTTGTATGTAGTTACCCAACAGCTTGTGGCGTGCCGGGGGTTTTCAAGAGTTTGCGCGAAGCGACTCCACCAAGCTTGACCTGTATCAACCCAAACGAAGTTCCAGAGGATTTCCCTCAAACGAGGGCAGACTCTCTCGCCAATAGGCATACGTCCATGCGGTTTGAAACCCCAAGCGGCGGTAAAGCGCCAATGCGGATGTGCTGCTTTCGTGGACCTGCAAATAGACCCGGTCGATGCCGTTGGCTCGCGCCTCCTTGGCCATGCTCAACAGGAGCTTTCGAGCCAAGCCTCGCCCACGTTGATTGGCCTGGGTACGCAAACCGTGCACCCCCAACCACCCCTCACCCAGTGAGGCGGCACCGCAGGCCAAGGTTTGCCCCCCTTCTCGAAAGCTGGCGTATCGCGTGCCCGTGGCTCGCGCCAAAGCAGCAGCGCGGCTGGCACCGTCCACAGGATCAAACCCCTCGCCTAAAAACATCGCCGCCCAGGCGTCATCGGGCCGCTCGGCCAACTCGCTCCCCAGAACATCGACACCATGTAGCGCTGCAATCAGGTCTGGAACCACAGCGGTTTGGGTCAAAGTGGGTTGATCGCGCACAAACCCCAAGGCCAGCAAGCGTGCCCTGACAGCATCAAACGCCGGCAGACCCGGGATTCTCAGCACGGGCTGAAAACCGTGGTCGCGGTAACACGCCACAATTTGGTCGACCACCGTCGCCTCACACGGGTCACGGGTCAATGGAACAGCGCTATAAGCCCGGCCCACCGTTCCGCGGTCCATGGGCAACAGCCAGCCAGGCAACTCATGCACCTGTTCGGGGGCCACGGCTTGAAGCGTGGCCCGCTCCAGGGAGTCAATGTCAGCGGCGGTGAGCTGCATTGGGCTCAAGCATTGTTGGCTTGAATGCCCCATTTGGCCAGCGCCGCGTCATCGGTGACGCGGGCGTCGACCCAGCGTGCGCCTGCTGGGGTTTCTTCTTTCTTCCAGAACGGGGCCTGGGTCTTCAGATAGTCCATCAAGAATTCACAGGCTTGAAAACTCTCGCCCCGGTGGGCAGAGGTGACGGCCACCATGACGATTTGGTCCAGCGGCTGCAACAAACCGACCCGGTGAATGACACGCGCGCCAAAGATATCAAAGCGCTGGTGGGCGGCGTCAATCATGGCCTCGATGGCCTTTTCGGTCATGCCGGGGTAGTGCTCCAACTCCATGCTGCTGATCAAACCCGGTGTGCCGGCGGTTCGGTCCCGCACGGTGCCGACAAAGCTGCACACGGCACCCACCCGGCCATCCAGCGCTCGCAGCGCCGCAATCTCGGCGCCCAAGTCAAAGTCTGCCGTTTGAACGACAACTCGGGGCTGGATTGAAGTTAACGTTGTGGGCAATGGCTGTGTCATGGTCTTAGCCGCCGGTCACGGGGGGGAAGAAAGCCACTTCAGCGCCATCGACCAACGCCACGCTTTCGTCACTCATGTCCTGATTCATGGCCAGTCGCACAGAGCGGCCGCGAGCCAGGCTCTCCGCATAGGCACCGCCTTTGGCGATCAATTCGTCGCGCAACGCGGCCAAAGTGGCGGCGTCAGTCTGAAGCAACTCGCTGGACTGCCCAATGGCCTCGCGAATGGAGGCAAAGTACTTCACGGTGACTTTCATGCCAGCAACTCCGAAAACGAGATAAAACGCACCACATCACCCTCTTGGATGGTCTGGCCCGCTGGGTTGTCCACCAAGCCATCGCCCCAAACGGCAGAAGTCAGCACGCCGGAACTCTGATTGGAGAACAAATCAAGCCCGCCGGCCGCATTGCGGCGAACCCGCAAGAACTCACGACGTTTATCGGCTCTAGCCCAGGTGAAATGGGCGGGGATAGCTACTGATTGAATAGCAACATCCGAGACACCCTGGAGCCGCAACAGAAACGGACGCACCAGCAGCAAAAAGGTCACGAAGCTGGACACCGGGTTACCCGGCAGGCCGATTAAATGCGCGCCCTGCACCTTGCCATAGGCAAAAGGTTTGCCGGGTTTGATGGCGATTTGCCACAAATCCAGCGAGCCCAGCGACTGAACGGCAGGTTTGATGTGGTCTTCTTCCCCCACCGAGACACCGCCGCTGGTCAAAATCAGATCGTGCTTCTGGGCGGCGGCGCGCAAGGCGTCCTGCGTGGCATCGAGCCGGTCAGGCACGATGCCCAGGTCGGTGACGTCACAACCCAGCCGAATCAAGAGCGCCCGCAAAAAGAACCGGTTGGAGTTGTAAATGGCACCGGGCTTCATGGCTTCGGGTGCCACGTCACCCGGCATGACCAATTCGTCTCCGGTGGAGAACAAAGCCACTTTGGGGCGACGCACCACGGGCAAGCGATCAACACCAATACTGGCTGCCAACCCAATAGAGGCGGGCGTAAGCCGCTCTCCTTTTGAGAGCACTACGGCGCCTTGGGTGACGTCCTCACCCGCGCGGCGAATCCATTGACCCATGTCAGGAACGACGGCCAGGCGAACCGTGTCGCCCGCGTCCGTCTTGATCAACTCGCCCTCTTCCTGCATGACCACCGCATCGGCACCCGGCGGAATAGGCGCGCCAGTGAAAATTCGCGCCACGCTCATGGGCGCCAGCGCCACACCAGCCATGCCAGCAGCAATGCGCTGGGACACGGGCAGTGCCTGGTCGTTGGCCTGCAGCACATCTTCGCGGCGGACGGCGTAGCCATCCATGGAGCTGTTGTCTTGGGGAGGCACTTGGAGGCCCGACACCTGGTCTTGCGCCAGCACCCGGCCATCAGCGTCAAAGGTCGACACCCACTCCACCTCAGTCAAGGCGGTGGCGAACCCAAGCAATTCAACCAGCGCATCGTCTAGCGGCTTCAAGGGGGCACGAGGGGGGCGCGGGGCGTTCATTGATAAATCTCCGGGCGGTAATCAAAACGGTCGCCACTGGCCTGAAGCCAGTCGGCCACCGCGTCGGCATCGTTGAGGTTGAGCACGGGCCGCTGGGTGGCCTGCGGCAAGGCCTCAGGCGAATCGGTAGCGATGGCAACGATGAAATCGTCATCCATGTAGCGCGCAGGCTTGGTACTGAGGTGGCGCCAGACCTCTATTTTCTGCAAGTCGCAGTCGCGAAAGCCTTCAACAAGCACCCAGTCCACCCCGGGACTCAACTCGCCAATCATTTGATGCACCGTCAATTCGGTGGTCTGTTCGAACTCACGAATCAACGCCAAGCGCTGATCAGAGGCCACCACCACCTCAAAGGCACCAGCTTCGCGGTGGCGAAAAGTGTCTTTGCCGGCGTGATCAATGTCAAAGCGGTGGTGCGCATGCTTGACCACCGACACCCGAAGCCCGCGGGCGTTCAGGGCGGGAATCAAGCGCTCAATGAGGGCTGTCTTGCCTGCCCCGGAGTAGCCGGCAATGCCCACCACTTTCATGCGCAGGACTGCGTGATGTAGGCTTTGATAGCGCCGGCATCGGCCGCCATGCGAATCACCCGCTTGGGCAAGTCCTCGATGCCTTCAAACTGGGCGGGGCGATCAGGTTCACGCCCCAACGCTTCCACAATGGTGGCGGCAAATTTGATCGGCAGCGCTGTTTCCAAAACGATCATCGGCACGCCAGTTTTCTGGTGCTCACGGGCCACTTTGACGCCATCGGCCGTGTGCGTATCAATCATCACGCCAAAGCGATTAAAGGTGTCCTTGATGGTGGCGAGCCGGTCGGCGTGCACACTTTTCCCGCTCGCAAAGCCGTAGCGCGTCACCGCATCAGCGAAGGCGGGGTCGCCCGACAAGTCAAACCGGCCTTCTTTGGCCAGGCCTGCGCCGAACAAGGCTTGCACCCGCTGGCCATCGCGCCCGAGCAGGTCAAAGATAAAGCGCTCAAAGTTGGAGGCTTTGGAGATGTCCATCGACGGGCTGGAGGTTTCGTGGGTGTCGGCACTGCCACGCACACGGTAGACGCCGGTCCGAAAGAACTCGTCCAGCACATCGTTTTCGTTGGTCGCCGCTACCAACTTGTCCACCGGCAACCCCATCATGCGGGCCACGTGGCCGGCGCAGATGTTGCCAAAATTGCCGCTGGGCACGGTGAAGCTCACCTTTTCAGCGTTGGTCTGGGTGGCCTGAAAGTAACCGGCAAAGTAATACACCACCTGGGCCATCAAGCGCGCCCAGTTGATGGAGTTGACGGTGCCAATCTTGTACTGGCGCTTGAAGTCCAGATCGTTCGACACCGCTTTGACCATGTCCTGGCAGTCATCAAACACACCATCCACCGCGATGTTGTGGATGTTGTCATCCATCAAACTGAACATCTGAGCTTGCTGAAACGGGCTCATGCGCCCATGCGGGCTGGTCATGAAGACGCGCACGCCTTTTTTGCCGCGCATGGCATATTCAGCGGCGCTGCCGGTGTCGCCACTCGTCGCGCCCAGAATGTTCAATTCTTCGCCACGGCGAGCCAGTTCGTACTCAAACAGGTTGCCCAGCAACTGCATGGCCATGTCTTTGAAGGCCAGCGTGGGGCCGTTGGACAGGGCTTCCAAGTACAAACCATCTTCGACCTTTTTCAAAGGCACGATTTCGCGCGTGCCAAACACCGCTTCTGTGTAGGTTTTGTCGCAAATTTGCTTCAAATCAGCGGCGGGAATGTCGTCGATGTAGAGCGACAGCACCTCAAACGCCAGTGCCGCGTAACCCTGGTGCTGATAGGCCAAGCGCCAACGGGTCAGCGTGGCGTCATCCACCTGCGGGTAGTGCTCAGGCAGGTACAGGCCGCCATCAGGCGCCAAGCCTTCAAGCAGAATCTCGCAAAAACGGCGGCGGGTGGGCTCCCCGCGCGTGGACAGGTAATTCATCAGGCCAACTCTTCCTTGCGAATACGGGTAATAGGTGCCAGCACCGTGGGCAGCTTCTGCATCTGCTCCAGCGCGCTATTCATGTTGGACTCGACGCAGTCGTGGGTGAGGATGATGATGTCAGTTTGGGTCGATCCCTCCCCGCCCACTTCATCCGCTTCGCGCTGCAACATGGCGTCGATGCTGATACCGGCCTCAGCCAGCAAACCAGTGACTTTGGCCAACACGCCAGCCTCATCCGCCACGCGCAAACGCAGGTAGTAACTGGTGACCACTTCGCTCATCGGCAAGATGTGTAAATCGCTCATGGCATTCGGCTGGAAAGCCAGATGCGGCACGCGCTGGGCCGCGTCTGCGGTGTGCAGGCGGGTGATGTCCACCAGGTCCGCAATCACCGCGCTGGCGGTCGGCTCGGAACCGGCGCCCTTGCCGTAGTACAGCGTGGTGCCCACGGCATCAGCCTGTACGACAACGGCATTCATGGCGCCTTCCACGTTGGCAATCAAACGCTTGGTCGGCACCAAACTGGGGTGAACGCGCAGCTCAACACCGGCCTCAGTGCGCTTGGTGATGCCCAACAGCTTGATACGGTAGCCGAGTTGTTCGGCGTACTTGATGTCAACCGAACTCAGCTTGGTGATGCCTTCGATGTAAGCTTTCTCGAACTGAACGGGAATACCGAACGCAATGGCCGACATGAGGGTGACCTTGTGCGCGGCGTCCACACCTTCGATGTCAAAGGTGGGGTCCGCTTCGGCGTAGCCCAGTTCCTGTGCTTGTTTGAGCACGACACCAAAGTCCAGCCCTTTGTCGCGCATTTCGGACAGGATGAAGTTGGTGGTGCCATTGATGATGCCGGCCAGCCACTGGATACGGTTGGCGGTCAAGCCTTCGCGCAGGGCCTTGATGATAGGAATGCCACCGGCCACGGCCGCTTCAAACGCGACCATCACGCCCTTTTCGGAGGCTGCCGCAAAAATCTCGGTGCCGTGCACGGCCAGCAAGGCCTTGTTGGCGGTGACCACATGCTTGCCAGCCGCAATGGCCTCCATGACCAGCGTCTTGGCAATACCGTAGCCGCCGATCAACTCAATCACGATGTCAATATCAGGGTTGGCAATGACAGCGCGTGCGTCGTTGACGACTTTGACGCCATCACCCACCAAGCTCTGGGCGCGCGCTACGTCCAGATCAGCCACCATGGTGATCTCAATGCCACGACCCGCGCGGCGCATGATTTCTTCCTGGTTGCGACGCAGCACATTGAATGTGCCAGAACCCACCACACCAATGCCCAACAGCCCTACTTGAATCGGTTTCATAAATACTCTTACTAATTTAACGGTAAATTGGGCCTTTGCCCTGATGGAACATGCGGGAGTAGCTATTCTTTCAATAGCACTCTCACGGCGAATTAATTGCTGTGACGCTTGCGGTAACTCTCAAGAAACTTGGCCACACGGCCAATGGCTTCTCTCAAGTCGTCTTCGTGCGGCAAAAACACAATGCGGAAATGGTCCGGGCTGGGCCAGTTGAAGCCCGTGCCCTGAACCAGCATCACCTTGGTTTCTTGCAAGAGCTCCAGGAAAAACTCCTGATCGTCCGCAATCGGGTACATCGTGGCGTCGAGCTTGGGAAACATGTACAGCGCCGCACTCGGTTTGACACAGGTCACGCCAGGAATGGCGGTGATCAACTCATAGGCCAAATCGCGCTGGCGGCGCAAGCGCCCGCCCTCATTCACCAACTCATTGATGCTTTGATGACCGCCCAAAGCGGTCTGAATGGCCCACTGTCCGGGCACGTTGGAGCAAAGGCGCATGTTCGAGAGCATGTTCAAGCCCTCGATGTAGTCCTTGGCGGGCTTTTTGTCGCCCGACACAATCATCCAGCCAGAACGGTAGCCGCAGGAACGATAGCTCTTGGACAACGAGTTGAAGGTCAAAGTCAGCACATCGTCTGACAAACTGCCCAAGGCCGTGTGACGTACATCGTCGTACAGCACCTTGTCATAGACCTCGTCGGCAAAAATAACCAAGCCGTGCTCACGGGCAATCTCCACAATGGCTTTGAGCAGGTCATCTGAGTACAAGGCACCCGTTGGGTTATTGGGGTTGATCACCACAATGCCTTTGGTGCGGGGGGTAATCTTGGCCCGAATATCCGCCAAGTCAGGCATCCAGCCATTAGCTTCGTCACAGTTGTAGTGGACTGGCGCGCCGCCCGACAGGCTAGTTGCAGCGGTCCAAAGCGGGTAGTCAGGTGAGGGCAACAACAACTCGTCGCCATCGTCCAGCAAGGCGTTGGTGGCCATCACAATCAGTTCGCTGGCGCCGTTGCCGAGGTAAATGTCGTCCAGCGTCACCCCTTGGATGCCTTGTTCCTGGGTGTAATGCATGACCGCTTTGCGCGCCGCAAAGATGCCTTTGCTGTCAGAATATCCCGCCGAATTGGGCAGGTTGCGGATCATGTCCTGCTGAATCTCTTCCGGACTGTCAAAGCCAAAAACGGCCAGATTGCCGATATTCAACTTGATGATCTTGTGACCCTCTTCTTCCATCTGGCGAGCCGCGTCCATGATCGGTCCGCGTATGTCATAGCAGACGTTGGCCAACTTGGCAGATTTTCGAATGGTTTTCAAAATCCCTCCGGGAGTGCGTTACACAGGGCGAAACCTATAATTTGACCACATTTCCGAACCCGAACTCTGGTTTTGGTTGCACTGCAGCATGCTCACCGAGGCTTTCGACCATGAAATTCCAACCCGACTCCATCGACGTTCAATCCATCAGCGGCTACGGCCCCGGCTGGATCGGCGTAGGCAACGAAAAAATAACCACCAGCATCGTGCTCGGCTCGCGCGGCGAACGCTTTGAATGGGACTGTGATCAATTTGAGAATCTGAGCGAAACCCATTTCGCACAACTGGCGGCGCTGGGCACAGAATTGATCATTTTCGGGAGCGGCGACCGAATTCGCTTTCCCAGCCCAGCCTGGATCGCCCCCTTGGTCAGCCGCCAGATCGGCATTGAAACCATGGATGTGCAAGCGGCCTGTCGCACCTACAACATCCTCGCTGGCGAGGGGCGGCATGTCGCCGTCGCTCTCTTGATGCAGTCACCCTAGGGATAGACCGTAGTGACTTTACCGGCTCGCCGTCTCATTTGGAGTTAAAATATCGGGTTGCAGTTGCAGGCGCCGGAGTGCTGTCAGAGGATAGTGCTTGCAACTTACGAGAACGACGCATCCTGTCACACGAGATTTAAGAAATATGGCGATTGTTGTCAATAAACCCATCCCTGAATTTGAATCAATGGCCACTGGTGGCCTCAAAGTGTCCAACACGTCCCACTTGGGTCACGTAGTTATTCTGTATTTTTACCCCAAAGATAACACTCCTGGCTGCACCACTGAAGCCATGCAGTTCCGGGACAAGTACAAAGACTTTGTCAAAGCCGGGGCCACGGTTTTTGGCGTGTCACGCGACAACATGAAATCCCACGACGATTTCAAGGAAAAGCTGGAGTTGCCATTTGAGTTGGTCGCTGACACAGAAGAAAAAATGTGCCACATGTTCGGCGTGGTCAAAAACAAAATCATGTACGGCAAAAAGGTCAAGGGCATCGAACGTAGCACCTTCCTTATCGGCGCTGACGGCACTCTGAAAGAAGAGTGGCGCGGCCTGAAAGTGCCAGGCCATGTGGACGACGTCCTCAAAGCTGTCAAAGCATTGAAAAAAGCAGCTACCGCAGAGGCTTAAGCCTACCGCCCTGCTGAGTTTGAGGGGTCACATCCAACACAGTTGAGCTCATGCATAATGAGTTTCATGTTGTTGAACTCCACAAACACTGCGCCCCCCAAAAGCCGTCTTGCGATCAAGACGGCTTTTTTGTTTCCGACGCCCTGAAACCATTTTTTTGCGAGCCTATCCACTCATGCCATTGCCCACTGCCCCCGCAAAACGTGCCGCACTTCTGAGCGAAAAAGACTACAACGTGCCGGCTCAGAGCAAACCCAAAACACCAACCGTCGAAACCCATTCAACCCACGCGGTGGCAACGCCAAAATCACGCCAACGCGTGTCTGCCGAAGTAACAGCGCCCCAGTCCCAACCCACCGCAAAGGCACCGCGCACAGCCGTAAAACCCAAGGCACAGCCCCAGGCAAGTCAGGTGACGCCAAGCCAGCCCACATTGGTATCCAAACCAGACAATGTGGAGAGTCGCACAACCAAGGTGAAGCACACAGGGCCTAAAAAACTATTCGTTCTGGACACGAACGTCTTGCTACACGACCCGATGTGCCTGTTCCGTTTTGAAGAACATGACATCTTCTTGCCTATGATCGTCCTGGAAGAACTGGATGGTCACAAAAAAGGCATGACGGAGGTGGCCCGTAATGCGCGCCAAACCAGCCGAACACTGGATGCTCTGGCTGGTCACCACGGTGCCGACATTGCAGCGGGACTCGCCTTGAACACGACAGGCCACCGCCAGGCCGGTGGCAAATTGTTCTTTCAAACCCAGTTACTTAATTACACGCTGCCCACCAGCCTGCCACAGGGCAAAGCCGATAACCAAATTCTTGGCGTGGTCGACGCATTGCGTCTGCAACATGCGCCTCGCGAAGTGGTTTTGGTGTCCAAAGACATCAACATGCGCGTCAAATCCAGGGCCTTGGGACTGGCGACGGACGACTATCAAAATGACAAGACACTGGAAGACGGCGATCTGCTGTATTCGGGGTCTCTCGCCCTGCCCCTCAATTTCTGGACCACACACGGAAAAACCATTGAAAGTTGGCAAACCGGCGCTCACACTTTTTACCGGGTAACCGGTCCCATTGTCCCGAGCTTGCAAATCAACCAGTTTGTTTACTTTGAGTCTCCCGGCGAGCCCAGCTTGTATGCCCGAGTTACCGAAATACGCGGCAAAACCGCCGTATTCAAAACGCTGAAAGACTTTACACACCTCAAAAACTCGGTTTGGGGTGTCACCACCCGCAACCGGGAGCAGAACTTTGCCATGAATTTACTCATGGACCCAGAGGTCGACTTCGTGACACTGACGGGGACAGCAGGCACAGGCAAAACCCTGATGGCACTGGCCTCTGGCCTGACACAGGTGCTGGACGATCGGCGCTATACCGAAATCATCATGACCCGAGCCACGGTGAGTGTGGGTGAAGATATTGGCTTCTTGCCCGGCACGGAAGAGGAAAAAATGGGGCCATGGATGGGGGCCCTGGATGACAATCTTGAAGTGCTGGGCAAAACCGACACTAGCGCCGGCGAATGGGGCCGAGCCGCCACCAGCGAACTCATTCGCAGCCGCATCAAAGTAAAGAGCATGAACTTCATGCGTGGCCGCACTTTTCTAAATAAGTACGTCATCATTGACGAAGCGCAGAACCTGACGCCTAAACAGATGAAAACGTTGATTACCCGGGCGGGACCTGGGACCAAGATCATCTGCATGGGAAATCTGGCGCAAATCGATACACCTTACCTGACAGAGGGCTCCTCAGGACTCACTTTCGCAGTGGACAAGTTCAAAGGTTGGCAACACGGTGGTCATATCACACTGGCCCGTGGCGAGCGCTCCCGCTTGGCAGATTTCGCAAGCGACGTTCTTTAATTCCCCGCCACAATTACAAAAAGACCGACGGTCGCTTAGCGACGGTCGGTCTTTTTTATGCTTCAGCGCTCCTAATAAGAGAGCACCTTGTGCTTATTGCCGCTTCGCCTCAAGGTATTTTTCTTAAAAATCTCCACCGCCGCCGTGAGCCAGTGACTCAAATTTGGTGATGTTATTCAAGAAAGCCAACTTGACCGTACCCGTTGGACCATTTCGCTGTTTGGCAATGATGACTTCGGCGACACCGGGCTCTTTACAGGCGTCCTTTGTGTAGTACTCGTCACGATAAATGAACATGATGATGTCGGCATCCTGCTCAATGGCACCGGACTCTCGCAAGTCACTCATCATGGGCCGTTTGTCGGGACGCTGCTCAACGCTTCGATTCAACTGGGACAAAGCGATCACCGGGCATTGAAGCTCCCGCGCGAGCATTTTCAAACCGCGAGAGATTTCACCCAGGACGGTAGCGCGATTTTCATTGTCACCCGATGAGCCGCTCATCAGCTGCAAGTAATCCACAACAATCAAACCAAGCTTCCCGCACTGTCGCGACAAGCGCCGGGCGTTGGCCCTCAATTCGCT
Source organism: uncultured beta proteobacterium (assembly GCA_963781205.1). Lineage (GTDB taxonomy): Bacteria > Pseudomonadota > Gammaproteobacteria > Burkholderiales > Burkholderiaceae_C > Rhodoferax. The sequence continues at coordinate 65,026 of CAWAFG010000047.1, forward strand.
GGACGTCAATCCGGCGGACTCATCGATGTGCAATGAGATCGTTCGCAATTTCTCAATCGCCTCAGACAGGCGAGGCCACTCTTCATCCGTTAGCTTGCCGGTACGCAAATGCCCTTGATCAATACGACCAATCGAACCCACGATACGAACCGCCAACTGTGCGGCACCCATCTCCATGGAGAATACGGCCACAGGTAGCCCTTCATTCAGCGCCACGTGCTCAGCTATATTGATGGCCAAGGCTGTCTTTCCCATCGAAGGCCGGGCGGCTAGCACGATCATGTCACCGGCCTGAAAACCCGAGGTCATTCGATCAAGATCGTAGAAGCCTGTGGGCACGCCGGTAACGTCATTCGCGTTGTCTGCCATTTCCTGGACACGGTCCAACAAATCCACCACCAACGAGTCCATCGATTGAAAACCCTGTTTGGTGCGGGCGCCCTCCTCACCAATATTGAAAATCTTCTGCTCGGACTCATCCAGAATGGCGGCAACCGGGCGCCCCTTCGGGTTGAATGCATTGGTGGAAATCTCGTCACTGGCAGCCACGAGTTTTCTCAAAATGGAGCGCTCGCGAACAATCTCTGCATAACGACGAATGTTGCCCGCGCTGGGGACATACTGCGCCAACGAGTTGAGGTAGGCCAAGCCACCAATTTCCTCCGCCTTGCCCTGTCCCTGCAACTGCTCAAAAACGGTGATCACATCAGCCGGTTTGGAGCCATTGATCAACACCCCAATGGCTGCAAAAACCAGACGGTGCTCGTAGCGATAAAAATCACCGTCCTTGAGCAAGTCGCCGACGCGGTCCCACGCGCCGTTGTCGAGCAACAGCCCGCCCAACACACTGGACTCGGCTTCAATCGAATGCGGTGGAATGCGGAGTTGCGCGACCTGCGGGTCCGCGCTGTATTCGTCTGATTTGGAAGGGAAGTTGTTCGACATTCAGGCGTCCTTGGATTTGGCCATTCGCCCCGAGCCTTACTCATGGCAACGAGATCAAATTGATTTTCTGACAATGGAGAATTGTGACGCTTTGGGAGCTTGGGACCAGCTACAAATACAAAAGCCGCCGAGATTCACACCTCGGCGGCTTCCATATTGGTGCAGCTCTATTTAAGCGGATTCGCCGTAAACAGACACTGTGATCTCAACTGCCACGTCAGTGTGCAAAGACACGGTTGCAGCACTGTCGCCCACTGTTTTGATGTGACCTGAGGTCATACGAACTTGAGCTTTGGAGACTTTGAAGCCGTTTTTGTTCAGTTCTTCGGCGATGTCGGCATTGGTCACAGAACCAAACAGACGACCATCCACACCGGCTTTTTGAGTCAACTTGCAGACATAGCCCGCGAGTTTCTCGCCAACAGCCTGGCATTCAGCCAACTTCACTGCAGCCGCTTTTTCCAGATCAGCGCGCTTGATTTCAAACTGCTCCTTGGCTGCCGCAGTTGCACGACGTGCACGGCCAGTGGGGATCAGGAAGTTACGTGCGTAACCGTCTTTAACACGAACGATTTCACCGAGATTGCCAAGGTTCACGACCTTGTCGAGCAGAATAATTTGCATGGTCGTATTCCTTAGATCTTGTGCTGGTCGCTGTAAGGCAGCATGGCGAGAAAACGCGCACGCTTGATAGCGGTGTTGAGCTGGCGCTGGAAAATGGCACGGGTGCCAGTCAGGCGAGCGGGGATAATTTTGCCGTTTTCAGCAATGAAATCACGCAGGGTGTCGATGTCTTTGTAGTCAATCTCTTCGACACCAGTCACTGTAAAGCGGCAAAAACGCTTGCGCTTGAACAGCAGATTCTGGGCTGGGCGCTTGGGGCGCTTGTCTTTGTTATTGAAACGTTTTGGTCCGGCCATGATGGACTCCTTAAATTTTTACGAATTCGTTAATCTTGCTGAAACTCTTGAATATGCAAAACAACATGCTTGCCATTGCGAGGGGTGGCTAAAAAGCCGGTGAATGTCCAACTACTACCAACGGCCTGCTTCACAAGCCTTTCAGCAATTACCCCAAAGGAGATTGCTTTGATAGCCGCCTTGACTTGTCTTTCCTGCCCTGCTTCTCGAACACTTGACTCGTGAGTCAGCTTCAAGTTCAGGGCCGGCAGTCCTGCTGGTGTGTAACGCAAGGCGTCAAACTCTTCAATGCAGGCCGACAATACAAGGTGATTGCTGGATGGATTCACTCGCCTCTCAACTGGCAGAGTTGTTAGGCTTGGTATTCAGCTTGTTGAGTTTTGCGTGCATCTTCACGCTCAACGGTTTTCATCATCGAAGATGGACCGGTATCAGCCTTTTTCTTCACAACGGTCAGGTGACGCAAAACTGCATCATTGAACTTGAACGCGTGCTCAAGCTCTGCCATGACAGCCTGATCGGCTTCAATGTTGACGCAAAGGTAATGTGCTTTGGCCAGCTTGTTGATCATGTAGACCAACTGGCGACGACCCCAGTCTTCGACACGGTGAATCTTACCGCCGCCGGCAGTGATCATGCCCTTGTAACGCTCCAGCATGGCAGGAACTTGCTCGCTCTGATCCGGATGGATCATGAGAATGATTTCGTAGTGACGCATTGATACTCCTTTTGGATGGCCCCAACATGGGCAAGAAAAAACCACCCTCAGCGTCTAATTGAGGTGTGGCAAGGCGAAGCCCATGATTATATGCCAAGCATTGGGCCTCTGTCTAATGCAGCCCTTACTCCTGCGGATCAGGCCACACAAGGCTTGTGAAGACAATGATCGCGATCCCCACCGGGACACCAAATACACCAGCGGAAACTGGCTGAATATCAAACCACATTCCACTGCCATGAAGTCCGAAAAAAGATCGAATGGGGGCTGAATTGATCGCCATGTAGTAAATGGTCAAACCAAGGCCGGCAATCATTCCAAGCACCGCGGCAGTCCGAGACGTCTTCTTCCAAAAAATGCCCAACACCATGGCAGGCACAAATGCGGCACCAGCCAATGAGAAGGACGCCGAAACCAGATACAGAATATCTGCCGGTCGCTGCGCCGCCACATAGGCCGCAATCAAAGCAACAACAAGCAATGCAAATTTCGAAAGCATGACCCGCCGAACCGCCCCGGCGCGATCATTCTCTCCTTGATAAACAAAATCATGCGCCAGCGCGTTCCCGATGGTCAGCAGCAAACCATCGGCGGTTGAAAGTGCAGCGGCCAAACCACCTGCGGCAACCAGCCCGGAAATCACATACGGCAAGCCCCCCAATTCAGGCATGGCAAGCATCACAATATCTGCACCCATGCGAAGCTCCGCAAATTGCAAAATGTTGTCGCCATTGATATCGCTGACCGACACCAGGGCCGGATCCACTTGCGCCCACTGAGCAATCCAGGACGGCAAGGCATTGAAATTCTGCCCGACGAGTTCACTCATTACTTCGTACTTCACCAATACTGCCAGTGCTGGGGCCGAAAGGTACAAGAGCGAAATGAAAAACAAGGACCAAGCCACGGAAGTCCGAGCCTCCGCGACACTCGGCGTGGTGTAGAACCGGGTCAATAAATGCGGTAGGCCTGCGGTCCCGACCATCAAACAAAACATCAACGCCATGAAATTTCGGCGGGAGACATCGAAGGCATCTCTCTCCAGCGCGCTTCCATCCGGGTCGCCTGCGTAGGGCTTGGTCTGGAGCGGCATGCCTCCCAAGGGTTGTGCGCGCTCCAGGTTGTCCTGCATGGCACGTGTCCAAAACTCCCGCGCGCTAGCCTCATCTTTGGGAAGAGCCGCTAACTCACGCTTGGTGGCGAGAATCACCGATTCATCAGCGCGACGTTCGCTAAAAAATCGAACTCGCTCCTTCAACATCTTTCGCTCAGTGTCCAAGGCAAGGCCCACATCAGCCAATTTCGACTCGAATCCGCGCGCGCGCGCCGCATAGGCATCGATAACCTCTGCCTCAGCCGGCGACTCCAACAGCTTTTTTTCCAACGCGGCGATTTTTGGCAGTTGCTGTCCGTAGACGAGAGGCGCCAAGGGATTGCCGAGTTGCTTATAGGCCAACCAGGACACCGGAATCAAAAATGCCAAGATCAGAATGACATATTGAGCCACTTGCGTCCAGGTCACTGCCCGCATGCCTCCCAAAAACGAGCAAACCAATACGCCTCCTAGGCCCAGCAAAATTCCAACTTCAAATTGAACGCCCGTCATTCGTGACGTGATCAATCCCACGCCATAAATTTGGGCCACCACGTAGGTGAATGAGCAGAGAACAGCTGCAAAAGCAGCAATCTGTCTTGGCCAGTGCCCGCCAAAACGGGCGGCAAAGTAGTCTGGGATGGTAAGAAGCCCCAGGCCTCGCAAATAGGGGGCAACGAGCAGTGCAACCAGGCAGAACCCGCCTGTCCACCCCAAAACATAAACAAGCCCTCCCACTTGAGAGGACGTTCCCGAAAAGCCTTGTAGATAAAGCCCGCCAGCCATGCTGATGAAAGATGCGGCGCTCATCCAGTCGGCCGCCGTCGCCATACCGTTGTAAACAGCAGGTATTCGACGTCCGGCGACGTAATACTCGGCGGCGTCCGACGTTCTGCCATAAATGCCAATGGCCGCATACAAGCTCACCGAGGCAAATAGAAAAACACCGCCAACCCACGCCTTGGTTAGGCCAAGTCGTTCAGCCATCGCCAATGCCGCGAGAAACAGCAACAACAAGATGACGTAAATGAAGAATCGCCGATGTAATCGGGACTTATAGAGCGCGTAAGCGGGCTCGCAGGCAACCCCGGCGCCCTCTCGGCGGTTTGCGACCCACGCAAATATCGCGACAACCGCAATAAAAATGAAAACGCTGCCCTGGGCGGAAAACCAGTAGCCAACCGGCCAACCGCGCACAACCATTTGCAGGTCATGGGCAAAGAATACAACGCCAAAGGATGCCAAAAACCAGATCGCGAGCAGCCACCCGTGCAACCTCAGCCCGCCGGGGAAAGAAGGCGACAGCGGCAGACCAGGCGCCGGCTTCAACATGTTTTCATCGGATCAAAAAACAGTCGTCCCACGGCGCACTGATCTCACTCACTAGTTGGCGAGCCGTTTCCAGGTCGAAATGACGGAGTCTGGATTCAGGGAAATTGAAGAAATGCCTTCCGCCTTCAACCACTCTGCAAAGTCCGGATGGTCACTGGGACCCTGGCCGCAAATACCAACATATTTGCCTTGCGCCTTGCACGCGGCAATCGCCTGACTGATGAGTGCAGTGACTGCGGGATCGCGTTCATCAAAGTCAGCCGCCAGCAACTCCAGTCCAGAGTCCCGATCCAGTCCCAATGTCAACTGAGTCAAATCATTAGAGCCAATGGAGAAACCATCGAAGTATTCCAGGAATTGGGTGGCCAAGATCGCATTGCTGGGCACTTCGCACATCATGATGATTTTCAGATCATCCTGACCCCGCTTCAGTCCGTGCGCGGCGAGCAATTCGGTGACTCGTTTGGCCTGTCCAAGCGTCCGGACAAACGGCACCATGACCTGCACGTTGGTCAAACCCATGTCCAAACGAACCCGCTTGAGCGCTTCACACTCCATGGCAAACGCTTCCCCAAAATCTGCACTGATATATCGCGCTGCGCCGCGGAAACCGAGCATCGGATTTTCTTCTTCTGGCTCGTAACGACTTCCGCCAATCAGCTTGCGGTATTCGTTGCTCTTGAAGTCAGACAGGCGAACGATGACCGGTTTGGGCCAGAATGCCGCGCCAATGGTCGCAATACCTTCCGCGACGCGGTCCACATAAAACGCGCGTGGCGACGCATGGCCACGCGCCACAGACTCAACCGCTTTCTTCAAATCCGCATCAATATTGGGGTAGTCCAGAATGGCTTTGGGGTGCACCCCAATGTTGTTGTTAATGATGAACTCCAGGCGAGCCAAGCCCACTCCCGAGTTGGGCAACTGGCAAAAATCGAACGCCAACTGTGGATTGCCCACATTCATCATGATCTTGACGTCGATTTCAGGCATCTCGCCACGCTGAACTTCAGTCACTTCAGTCTCGAGCAGCCCGTCATAAATAAAGCCGGTATCCCCCTCGGAGCAACTGACCGTCACCAGCATGCCGTCTTTCAGCAGTTCTGTTGCATCTCCACAACCGACCACCGCCGGAATACCCAACTCGCGGGCAATGATGGCGGCATGGCAGGTGCGTCCGCCACGGTTGGTCACAATGGCTGCCGCACGTTTCATCACGGGCTCCCAATTGGGATCCGTCATGTCCGTCACCAGCACATCTCCAGGCTGAACAGTGTCCATCTCGCTGATGTTGTGCACGATGCGCACCGGGCCAGTCCCAATTTTTTGACCAATCGCCCGGCCTTCTGCCAGCACCGTGCCTGTGCTCTTCAGTTTGTAACGATGCTCTGCTTTTCCAGCCGCCTGGCTTTTCACGGTCTCTGGTCGGGCCTGCAAGATGTAAAGCTCACCATCGAGACCATCCTTGCCCCACTCAATATCCATCGCCCGACCATAGTGTTCTTCAATGACGAGTGCGTAAGACGCCAGCTTTTCGACGTCAGCGTCCGTCAATGAGTAACGATTGCGCAGCTCTGCAGGAACATCGGTAGTCTTGACCAGTTGTCCAGTGGCCGCCTTCTCTTCGGGCGAGCTGAACTGCATTTGAAGCAGCTTGGAACCCAAGCTGCGTCGAATCACGGCACGTTTGCCCGCCTTGAGCATTGGTTTATGCACATAGAACTCGTCAGGATTCACAGCCCCTTGCACCACCGTTTCACCGAGGCCATAGCTGGAGGTGATGAAGACCACGTCTGAAAAGCCGGATTCTGTGTCGATCGTGAACATGACGCCCGCAGCACCCAAGTCCGAGCGGACCATGCGCTGAATACCCGCACTCAAAGCCACATGCTCGTGAGCAAAGCCTTTGTGAACGCGGTAGCTGATGGCTCGGTCGTTGTACAAAGACGCGAACACTTCCTTCATTTTGTGCAGAATCGCATCAATACCAGTGACGTTCAAGAATGTTTCTTGCTGGCCGGCAAATGAAGCGTCGGGCAAATCCTCAGCAGTGGCTGATGAGCGCACCGCAAAAGACGCCTGTGGATTGTCTGAACTCAGGACCACAAAGGCGTCTCGAATTGCCTGCTCAAGATCGGCAGGAAAGGGCTGAGCCTCAACCATGGCGCGAATCTCGGCGCCAACCCGAGCCAAAGCGCGAACGTCTTCGGTATCCAAGCCGCTCAAACTAGCATTGATACGACCACTCAGGTCCTCAAATGCCAAAAACTCGCGAAACGCGTGCGCTGTGGTGGCAAAACCAGTCGGAACTTTGACCCCGGTGGGCAAATGTGAAATCATTTCGCCCAAACTGGCGTTTTTTCCACCGACTGAGTCGACGTCAGTCATCCTCAGTTTTTCGAATGGGACGACCAAATCGGTCTCTTTGAACAATGCAGACATGGGAAGCTCCAGAAGTTAAAAACGGGGCAGTACATGCAATCGGCCGCTCAGGCGCGCCGACCATGATCACGCAATCGTTCTGACTTGTTGTAGCTTTTTTTGTCAGCCAACCGCGTGACTAAATTGGGTTCAATCGGCTCATTGTAGGCGGGCAACAAGTTCACAATAGCCCCAGCGCTTTCAAATAGCTGAAGGCAAAACATCAACTCACCCTGAAAAACACCATGCCCAATCGCACTGTTTTCTTCATTTCCGACGGCACCGGCATCACGGCTGAAACCTTTGGCAACGCCATACTGGCCCAATTTGAAACAAAGTCACGCCATGTGCGATTGCCGTTTGTAGATTCCGTGGACAAGGCTCATCAAGCGGTCCGACAGATCAACCATGCGGGCATTGTTGACGGCGCCAAGCCAATCGTATTCACAACCTTGGTGAATATGGAGGTGCTGAAAGTCATCACAGAGGGGTGCCAAGGCTTGCTTCTGGACATGTTTGGAACCTTTGTGCATCCACTCGAGACTGAGCTCAAGCTCAAGTCCAACCACCGCATCGGTCGGTTCAGTGACGCAAGCAAAAGCAAGGAATACCAGTCTCGCATTGAAGCGATCAACTTCTCACTGGTGCATGACGACGGCCAATCCAACCGCGATCTGGCCCAATCCGATGTGATTCTTGTTGGCGTGAGCCGCAGTGGAAAAACACCCACCTCTTTGTATCTGGCCATGCAATACGGTCTTAAAGCATCGAATTACCCGCTCATTCCCGAAGATTTTGAACGCCAGCATTTGCCGCCCGCGCTCAAAGACCACAAGGGAAAAATCTTCGGGTTGACGATTCAGCCCGAGCGACTCAGCGAGATTCGCAACGAACGTCGCCCCAACTCCAAATATGCGTCCATCGAAAACTGCAGAATGGAAGTACGAGAGGCCGAGGCCATGATGAAACTCGCAGGCATCCGCTGGTTATCCACCACGACGAAGTCAATTGAAGAAATTGCAACCACCATCCTTCAAGAAATTCGGCCAGAACGATTGGCCTATTGACCTGCATCAACCATTGATCTGACGACCAAGAAAATCTTATTGCGAATCATTAGTATTCACATCAAATTTATCTATACTGCGCCTGAGTTCTCGCCCGCAGCGCTTTTTTGGCGCTGACATCAGTATTGATTGATCATGACTGCAATTGCATCCTCCAGGCCTGCCGCATCTATTGCGCCATATTCAGTGGCGCACATGAAAGCGCGCAGCAGCGCCACTATTCATGCGCTGGTCGAGCCCGCTGCGCACACGGGTCATTCTGGCGTGGCACAACGCCTGACTGAATTGGGGTTTTTTCCCGGTGAAGCCGTCACGGTATTGCGCCGTGGTCCAGGCGGAAGAGAGCCAATTGCCGTTCAAATTGGTGAAACCCTGTTTGCGTTGCGAAATATTGAAGCTGCCTGCATTCAAGTGATTGAACACACCACGGAAGAGCGGGCATGAGTGGATCTGCAACCGGCGGCACACAAGCCGCCTACATTGCGCTTGTCGGCAACCCCAACTGTGGCAAAACCGCACTCTTTAACCTGCTCACCGGTGCGCGGCAAAAAGTGGCCAATTACGCCGGGGTCACAGTTGAGCGCAAGCAAGGAACGGCTCAGCTGAGAGACGGTAAAACACTGTCGGTGGTCGACTTGCCCGGCACCTACAGCTTGAACCCCACCACCGCCGACGAAACAGTGACGCATGACCTCCTGATGGGTTTGCGAGCTGGCGAAGCGGCACCGCAAGCCATCATCGCTGTGGTGGACGCCACAAACCTGCGCATGAACTTGCGTTTGGTTCTGCAACTGCGCGAGCTGGGCAAGCCCATGGTCGTCGCATTGAACATGATGGACGTGGCCCGCGCCAACGGTCTTCACATTGATGCCGAAAAACTCGCCCAAGAGCTCAAGATTCCCGTTGTCCAGACCGTGGCCATTGACAATAGCCTGCTGGGCAGTTGGATGTCAGGAAAATTGGGGCGCGGCACCGAGAACGGTCGTGACGCATTGCTGGAAGCAGCTGTCAACGCCCTGAGCTTGGCAACCCACCACGACCTCCCGACCCTGCACAAACAACCCAGCCTGCTTACTTTGCAAAAAGAAGTGGCGCGAGTCTTGGCTGTTGCTGTGCCCCAAGGACCAAAGGTGCAGCGCTTCAATCACGGCATTGACGCCGTTGTGATGCACCCAGTTTGGGGCTTGGTCTTGCTGGCCGCCTTGCTGCTGTTGATTTTTCAGGCCGTCTTTTCTTGGGCCAACGTTCCGATGGACGCCATCAAATGGGGCGTGTCCACAACCGGCGAGTTCCTGAGCGCCCACATGCCACCGGGGCTGCTACAAAGTCTGCTGGTGGACGGGGTGGTCGCAGGCGTCGGGGGAGTGATCATTTTCCTGCCGCAAATTCTCATTTTGTTTTTCTTCATTTTGCTGCTGGAGAACTCTGGCTACCTGCCACGTGCCGCCTTTTTGCTGGACAACTTGATGGGAAAGGTGGGTTTGTCGGGGCGGGCATTCATTCCCCTGCTCTCCAGCTTTGCCTGCGCCATCCCGGGCATCATGGCGACCCGTACTATCCCCAATTGGCGCGACCGCTTGGCCACCATCATGGTGGCCCCGCTGATGACTTGCTCCGCCCGCCTGCCCTTGTATGCGCTGCTGATTGGCGCCTTTGTGCCCGCGCGTGACATTGGCCTCTTCAATTTGCAGGGCCTTACGCTGTTTGCGCTTTATGTGGCGGGCATCGCGTCCGCCATGGGGGTAGCCTGGGTGTTCAAACGGACCTGGATGAAAAACAGCTACCAGCCGCTGATGCTGGAGCTCCCCCCCTACCGCATGCCCAACCTGCGCAACCTGATGCTGGGTTTGTGGCAACGCGCCCTCATATTTCTCAGCCGTGTGGGTGGCATCATTTTCGCCGTGATGGTGCTGCTTTGGTTCATGTCCACCTTCCCCGGCCCTCCGGACGGCGCCACGGGCGCAGCCATTCAGTACAGTTTCGCCGGCATGCTCGGTCATGCGCTGGAGCCTTTGTTTGCCCCCATTGGTTTCAACTGGCAAATTTCCATCGCTCTGGTGCCCGGCATGGCTGCCCGTGAAGTAGCGGTGGGTGCTTTGGGCACGGTTTACGCCTTGTCGGCCACCGGGGAAGAAACCGCCCAAGCGCTCAGCCCTATCCTGGCCCAAACCTGGTCCGTCGCGACCGCCTACTCGCTGCTGGCCTGGTATGTGTTTGCCCCGCAATGTATTTCCACGCTGGTGGTGGTCAAACGTGAGACCAACTCCTGGCGTTACCCCGCGCTCATGGCTGTCTACCTGTTTGGACTGGCGTACTTGGCGTCGTTCATCACCTTTCGGATCGTCAACAGTTTGAATTTGGGCTAGGACCGATGGTTGCCTCCTCCTTTCTTTACGACACCTTCCAATACCTGATCGTCGGCGCACTGGTGACGGGTTGCAGCATTTACTGCGTTCTGGCACTGGCGCCCAATGCGATCAAAGAGCCGCTCAGACGTTCCTTGCGACGTTTGCCTCTACCACAACGACTCTCTGAGCAGTTGAACCAGACTCGAGCGGCTGGCGCCTGTGGATCATCTTGCGGTGGTTGCTCGGCCTCATCCGCGCCGGAAAAAAAGGTTCTCTGGCTTTCCCAACGCCGTTAAGCACCTCATCCGTGGCCAGATACACGAGTGGCCAAGCGGGCGTCGGCGGCGATGGACAGCGCAAACTGAATCTTCAAAGCATTGCTCATGTCGACTGTATTGACGGCCTTTGAGGGTGAACCTATCGATTGCAGGTCCACGGCTTGCATCGATCCGGACGCGTAGTGCGGTCTTAGCCCTTCCCCGCGTCACTTGCGGGGCCTGTGGTCCTAATCAACTCGCCCGCTTGGGATTAGCCAGGCCGACGTCAAGCGCGAGTCCGCCTACACACCGCAGTCGCACCGCCGTAAACAGGCGAATTGCACACAAGGGTCTGAACGCCCTGCGACAGGAAGTGACAGCGCTGCAACCAGAAAACGATCAGCTTGCTGGCACAAAAGAAACTGCTTTCATCAAATTCAAGCCAAATTTCAAATTCAGTCTAAATGACAACGATTCTCATTTACAATAATTCACATTCATAGCCAGCCACACCGCGCCACTCCATGACGTCTGCGGATTCAGCCAGCCATCTCCTCTCTGAATCAGGCGTCCATATGAAACATACTCAAAAATATCAGTCAAATACGGTTCTACCGCAGGTAAATACTGCGGGGGCAGCTATCAATTCAATAGCACCACGAGCGATGCTCTTGCCCCTGGGTGCCGCGCTGTTGGCGGGCTCCATGAGCGCCATGGCCCAACCCGTAACCACTGAAGCTGCTGCCACGCTCAAACCGGTGATCGTCAAGGAAAAGGCTGAAGCACCCGAAGGCAAAGACGCCCTGCGTGCCACCACCACCAACATTGGAAAAGGCCAACAAGCGCTGCGAGACATTCCCCAATCGGTCACAGTGGTCACCGAAAAACTGGTCGATGACCGCAACCTCGATACCTTGAAAGACGTGCTGCACAACACAGCGGGCGTGACGTTTCAGGCCGCTGAGGGCGGCGAAGAGGACATTCGCCTTCGCGGGTTTTCGCTGGCCACCTCGGGAGATATCTTTGTAGACGGCCTGCGCGACCCTGCGTTTTACGACCGCGACACGTTCAACAACGACCGCATTGAGTTGCTGCGTGGCTCCGCCTCCATGTTGTTTGGACGGGGCTCCACGGGTGGCGCCGTCAATCAGGTCAGCAAGCAACCTCGCGCCATTGATGAACACGAGGTGTCCACCACGCTAGGCAGCCACAACTTCCGCCGGGTCACAGGTGACTTCAACATCAAAACCGGCGAAGACGCTGCTCTGCGCATCAATGCGATGGCCACGAAAGCGGACAACAACGGTGCGGGCAGCAGCATCGACAAAAAAGGCATCGCCGCCACTTACCGGTTTGGCATTGGCACGGCGGATGAGTTTTCCCTCGGGCTGTATCACCTGGACAACAACAACGGCATGAACTACGGCCTGCCATGGATCAAACCCACAGCAAGTGCCGCGACTTCAACCACCACGATTAACAACAACCTGGACCCCAGCGCCTACTACGGCCTGGCCAGTGACCGCAATGCCGGAGAAGCGACCTACCTGACGGCCAGTCACACGCACCGCTTTCAGGACGACAGCGAACTAAAAACCACAGTGCGCCGGGGCAGCTACGACCGGGACCAGCGTGCCGTCACCATCCGAAACGCCAGCGGGACAGGCCTGGACAATTTCAGCGACAGCACGGTTTTAAGCCGCAGTTCGAAAATCAAGATTCAGGACCTCAATTCGCTCTATTTGCAAAGCGACTACGCCACAAAGCTGACAGCCCTCGGGCTGAAACACGAGGTCTTGGCGGGCATCGACTTGGGTGACGAAGTGAAAAACGTTTACCGGGCAACAGGTGCGACAACCCAAGCCACCACACTCGCCGGTACACCCAACGACGGTGTGTCCTTCGACGAGAGCAGCCGCGCACTCAGCCTGTCCAGCGCATTTCACGCCAAGAACATGGGCGTCTATTTACAGGACATGGTGCACCTGACGCCGCAGTGGAAGGTACTGGCAGGTTTGCGCTACGACGCCATGGACGGCAGCTATGACACCATTGCCACGACAGGCGCCACCGCGTCCTACCGGCAAAGCATTGCCAACTGGAGCAAACGCTTTGGCGTGCTGTACCAACCCGACGACCTGACCTCCTATCATTTCTCGTATGGCACCTCGTTCAACACCTCGGCGGACACCTACTCATATAGCGCGTTGAGCGCCAACACCGACCCGGAGCAAAGCCGCAATATTGAAATTGGCGCCAAGCTGGACACGCCAGACAAGCGTTTCACCACCCGACTGGCGGTGTTTCACTCCACCAAGTTCAACGAACGCAATACCGACCCAGACTCCGCCGCGACCGCCATGCTGTTGTCCGGCAAGCGCCATACCGTGGGGTTTGAGATGGATGTCACCGGGCGATTAACCAACCAATGGGAGGTCTATGGCTCGTACATGTGGATGCCCACGGCCAATATCGACATCGCCGCCCCCACAGCGACGGCTGGCGAGCGCGAGGGTGAACGCCCGTCGCTGACCCCGGTGCACACAGGCACCGTGTGGTCGACCTACCAGTTGAACGCAAAGCTGCGTTTGGGCGCGGGGGTGAACTTTCGCAGCGAACAGGCGCCCAACCGCAACCCTGGCTGGCTGGCGCCAGGCTACGCCACCGTGGATGTGATGGGTGAATACAAGTTTGACGATCGCTACACGCTAAAGGCCAATATCAGCAACGTGGCCAACAAGCTCTACGCGGACTCGCTCTACTCCGGTCACTATGTGCCTGGCGCCGGGCGTAACACCCAGCTCACCCTGAACGTCAAGTTTTAACTCGCATCAATCCGCACCATGTTGCTTCATATTCCTGATGTTCTCACCGCCGCAGAAGTTCGCCACGCGCAAACACTTCTCGCCGACGCCCCTTGGGCGGACGGTCGACCAGGTGCCGGAGTTCAAGCCGCCCAGGTCAAAAACAACGAGCAACTGGCGCACGACTGCACGGCAGCGCGAGAAATCCGGGCCATGGTGCTTCAAGGGCTGGACCGCTGCCCCCTCTTCTTCTCCGCCACCTTGCCCAAGAAGGTGTTTCCGCCTCGCTTAAATCGCTATGGCGGCGACAGTAACTTCTACGGCAATCACATTGATGGCGCCGTGCGCTATTTGCCAGACACCGGGCAACGGGTTCGCACCGATGTGTCATGCACGGTGTTCCTCAACGACCCATCGGACTATGACGGCGGGGAGCTGTGCATGGCCGACACTTATGGCGAACAAGCCGTCAAATTGCCCGCTGGACACCTGGTGCTGTACCCCGGCACCAGCCTGCACCAAGTCAAGCCAGTCACTCGTGGCCACCGCCTGGCTTGTTTTTTCTGGGTGGAGAGCATGGTGCGAAGCGACGAACAGCGCCGCCTGCTGTACGAATTGGACATGAACCTGCTGGGCCTGCGCACCCGCCACGGTGAAACCCAGGAAACCACGGGCCTCACTGGCACGTATCACAACCTCCTGCGCATGTGGGCAGACACCTGAGCATGAGACAGCCATGCCATTTGTCACCGCCTTGCTCATCAGCCTCGCCTTGGTCATTGCCGCCAGTTGGTGGATCTTCGCCAGGAAGACCCGTTGAGCCTCGTGTTGTGGCGCCCTAAACTATGACTTTACTCACGCACACCGTTGCACCTCTACCCGTGAATCGCAAGTTCCTCATTGCTGGCGGCGTCGTTGCCTTTCACATAGCGGCGTTGTGGGCACTTCAATCCGGCTTGCGCAGCCGTGCGGCGGAGGTCATCGTTCCAGCTGAAATACTGGTCGAATTTGTCACGCCAGCTGCTCCCAAGGTGACGCCGCCCGCGCCTGCTCCTGCCCCGCCTAAACCGGCGCCCGTGAAAGCGATGGCGAAGAAAACACCTGTTCCTGCCAAAGCACCCGCACCCCTGCCGTTGGCGATTGCCGATCCAACACCCGCGCCAAGCGCACCGGTTGGCACCCTGGAAGCACCCGTGGCCGCCACGCCCAAGGTGGCGAGTGCGCCCGCAAGCACGGTTGCCACGGCGGCTCCCACGGCCCAATTACCCCAACTGGTGCTGCCATCCAGCGACGCCGACTACCTTCAAAACCCAAAACCGCCCTACCCGTCGCTCAGTAAACGCCTGGGCGAACAAGGCAAGGTGGTGGTTCGGGTATTCATAGGCACCGATGGCACCGCGCAAAAGACAGAAATCAAACAGTCCAGCGGCTATGACCGGCTGGACCAAGCAGCACTCAACACCGTGCTGCGTTGGCGCTATGTGCCCGGCAAACGGGCCGGCGTGCCCGAGGCGATGTGGTTCAACGTGCCCATCAGCTTTGTTCTCGAATAATTTTTTAGCTTTATATCTGGAGTCAATATGAATTCTCAACTCGGACTGGTCAACGTCTGGACCCAAGGCGATTGGGTCACCAAAACAGTGGCCCTGGTCTTGCTCACCATGTCATTGGCCTCGTGGATGGTCATTGTGCTGAAGGCGCTGGACGTCTTCAAATACAAAAAACTGGCCGCAGGCACCGAGGCGTTCTGGCACAGCGAAGACCTGGCCACCGGCATGGCTGCGTTGGGGGGCGACGAGAGCAACCCTTTTCGCCAAGTCGCACTCGCAGGCCGTGAGGCTACTGCCCACCACAGCCACACCAAACTTCAGCTGCACAACACGCTGGATATGAGTGATTGGGTCACCCGTAGCCTGAGAAACGCCATCGACGACAGCACCGCCCGCCTGCAATCGGGCTTGGCCGTTCTGGCCTCGGTGGGCTCTACTGCACCGTTTGTGGGCTTGTTTGGAACGGTCTGGGGGATTTACCACGCATTGCTGGGTATTGGTGCAGCCGGCACCGCCACCATTGACAAAGTGGCGGGTCCCATTGGCGAGGCACTCATCATGACGGCGCTAGGACTGGCAGTCGCCATTCCCGCTGTGCTGGGCTACAACGCGCTGGTTCGGGGTAATAAATCCGTATTGACCAAGCTCAACCGCTTTGCCCATGATTTGCACGCTTACTTTGTCACCGGAGCCCGCGTCAGCAGTGGCAACGGCAAAGTGGTTCCCATGAAGAAAGCCTGAGGAGAAGCACATGGCCTTCGGAACCCAAGACGAACCCGATGAGGTGATGAACGAAATCAACATGACGCCATTGGTTGACGTCATGCTGGTCTTGTTGATCATCTTCATCATCACTGTACCGGTGATGAAACACGCAGTGAACGTGGAATTGCCTCGCGCCACCAACGAAATCCAGCACACCAAGCCGGACACCATATTGCTCAGCGTTGATGCCAAAGGCAATTACCACTGGAACGAAACGCCGATTCAGGACAGCGAGTTAGCCAGTTCGATTGCAGTCCGAAGCGCTGAAGCTGCCCCAGGCAGATCTGCATATTCGGGGTGACAAGGATGTGCGTTATGAGCGTGTGGCCCAAGTCATGGCCGCGGCTCAGCAGGCGGGTATCAAAAAAATTGGGTTCATCACTGAACCCCAAAAATGATGAACTGCCGAGTTGTGCCCCAAGGTGCACCAGCCAAGGTATCGTCCCAGTTGGCGCCCAGATCGGCGCCGACGACCGACACCATCGCGCCACCTCTGCAGAGTGCCGACCTGTTCAATGGAGAAAAAGTCGTCCAGATTGCGCACCATGGCGAGATCTACCGACTACAAACAACCAAATTGGGGAAATTGATTCTCACCAAATAAGAGCGGCGACGCGTTAGCGATTGGGCAAGCACCATAGCCATATCCCGACCAGCGTGCAGCTCACGCCGGGTATCCAACGCACGGCCGGAGGCAACAGCCACCAAGCCGTGACCGAACTCAGGGTCATCATTCCCCACGCCAACTGTTTGGCTCTTAACGGAACAGCACGCCGGGCCCGCCAGTCGCGAACCATCGGGCCAAATCGCGGGTGATTCAACATCCATTGCTCGTAACGAGCACTGCCCCGGGAAAAACAAAAGGCTGCAAGCAAAACGAAGGGGGTCGTCGGAAGCAGCGGAAGCGCAATGCCAACCACACCGACGACCAGACAAACAATGCCGCAGACCAACCAAATCCAGCGCTGCCAACGCGGTAGTGATGGCGTTGGTTTGGCTTCTTGCATGCCGTCAATCATCCAGCGCAACCACCCCGCTCAGACAAGCAGAGCCGCGTTACAGGCCAATGGCAGCGATACCCGCCTTGGCGATTTGAGCGTCTTCAGAGGACTTCACGCCGCTCACGCCCACAGCGCCCAAGCATTGGCCATCCTTCATGATGGGAACGCCGCCTTCCAGCATGCCGGCGATCTCGGGAGCGCTTAAAAGAGAGGTGCGCCCGCCATTGATCAAATCTTCATAGATCTTGCTTTCCCGAACCCCCAAGGCTGATGTCTTTGCCTTGGCTGGCGCAATGTGCGCGGAAACTGGCGCAGCACCGTCCAGACGCTGCAGCCAGAGCAAATGCCCACCGTTGTCCACAATGGCAATCGTGACCGCCCAGTTGTTTTTCAGCGCTTCGGCTTCCGCAGCTGCAGCCATGGCTTTGACATCAGACAGTTCTAGGACGAATTTGTTTTTCATTGAGTGAAACCTGGTTTTATGGAAGCAACGAGCATAACGCCTTGAATACCCCGCTTTCAAGCTGTTTAAGTTGCAAGTATCCTTACAAAAAGTGGGTTCCGTCCCACGGTCGTTTTTGGTGAAGAAAATGATTCACCCTAGAATCAAGACAATCCTGCACATCGCAGGCTATGAAGGAGTTTCATTGTGAATGACAACGTTCAAACCATCGAACAAGGCTATGCCAACGGCTCCATGGCCGCGCAGCGCAACAAAGTGCTGCGCAATACCTACTGGTTGTTGGCACTGAGCCTATTGCCAACGGTGTTGGGTGCCTGGATAGGCGTCACCACTGGCATCACCCAGTCCCTGTCGGGTGGACTCGGCCTCATCGTTTTCCTGGGCGGTGCCTTCGGATTCATCTACGCGATTGAAAAGACCAAGAACTCGGCAGCAGGTGTCCCAGTTCTGCTGGGCTTCACCTTCTTCATGGGCTTGATGCTGTCTCGCATGATTGCCATGGTGCTCGGCTTCAAAAATGGCCCTGACCTGATCATGACGGCGTTTGCAGGCACTGCTGGCATCTTTTTCGTCATGGCCAGTCTGTCAACTGTTATCAAACGCGACCTCTCTGGCATGGGAAAGTGGCTGTTTGTGGGCGCGATGGCCGTGGTTATTGGCGGAATCATCAACGTGTTTGTGGGCTCCACCGCGGGCATGATGGCCATCTCGGTGGCGGTGATTGGTATTTTCAGCGCCTATATGCTGTATGACCTGAAGCGCATCATTGACGGCGGCGAGACCAATTACATCAGCGCAACGCTGTCTATGTACCTCAACATCATCAATGTGTTCCAGGCCTTGCTGTCCCTCTTGGGCATCATGGGCGGCGAGCGCGACTGAGTTTGACACCACCGAAAAAAAGGCCCACTCGGGCCTTTTTTTGTTTCAATAGCCTACAACACTCAATTCATCAGCCGTTTGGTCGATATGCCTTATATGCCACAGCTTCACGTCATGACCTCCCGCCTTCTCATCGCCGCGACTGTGCTTTTGCTGGCCGGGTGTGAAATCCCAGGGTTGGGCCCAGACCCCCGCATGCTTCAACGCGAGGCGGACGCCAAAGCCACGGGCAGTGCCTGTCGGTATGGCTTGCGCAGCATTGAAGACTGCTATGTCTTGAATGCCAAGCAATCCAAATCCTCGATATTTGAGGGCTGGAAATCAATGGACGAGTACATGCGGGAGAACAGCATTGAAGGCATCCCCGCCACGATCACACCGACAGCGCCCGCTGAGGAAATCGTTGAAGACGCCCCTGCGGAGAAAAGCGCCGCCAAGTCTGCGCATTAGGCGCTGCCCCTACCCGCTCACCTCTCATGGGCGCACAGTGCTATTCCACCAAGTCAAACACAGCCATGCTTTCCACATGGGCGGTGTGCGGGAACATATTGACCATCCCCGCCGCTGAGCAACGGTAACCCCCCTGTGACACCAATACCCCAGCATCACGGGCCAAGGTTGCGGGGTTGCAACTGACGTACACAATGCGTTTCGGCGGCGTCCAGTCTTTGGCGCCCTCAACCAAAGGATGATTGACGGGATCCAGCTTTTGTTGATGGAGGTCTGCCAGTGCCTGAAACAGGGCGTAGGCCCCTTCACGAGGGGGATCTACCAGCCACTTGTCAGAAACGCCGTCCTGAACCAGCAGTTCTGGTGTCATGTTGAACAAATTTCTTGCTGCAAATTTTGTAGCACATAGCGCCGGACCAACGCGCTCCTGAGCCGTATTTCTTTGGTAATTTTCTCGCGATCGGGCCACCAGCGTCTCGCTGCCCTCCACTCCCAGCACCTCTTTTGCCAGCGTAGCAAGGGGCAGAGTGAAATTACCCAGGCCGCAAAACCAATCAATGACCCGCTCGCTCTTCTTGACATCCAACAAACGCAAAGAACGGGCCACCAGAACCCGGTTGATGTGGGGGTTGACCTGCGTGAAGTCAGTCGGTTTAAAGGGCATGCGGATGCCAAATTCGGGCAAGTCGTAACTGAGCTCTTCAACGGCTTCGTCCAATAAATGAACGGTGTCCAGTCCGCCCGGTTGCAGCCACCATTGGACACCGGCATGTTCACCCGCAAAGGCCCGCAACCTCGCCCGGTCGGCCTCACTCAGGGCCTCCATATGCCGCAATACCAAAGCGGTCACCGAATCACCGCAGGCCAACTCAATCTGAGGGCAGGTGTCAACAGCGTCCATGGAAGTAATCAAGGCCCGCAATGGCAGCAGCAGGTCGCTCACGTGCGGCGGAAGCACATGACACTCTTTCATGTCGGCCACGAACCCACTTTTTCGCTCATGAAACCCAACCAGCACGGCCCCTTTTTTACGCACATTGCGCACCGAAATGCGGGCCCGGTAGCGGTAACCCCACGCAGGGCCCTCGATGGGTCGCAAAATCGTTTCAGGTTTCACCTTGCCGAGGTGCCATAAATTGTCTTCCAGGACCCTTTGTTTGACGGCCACTTGGGCCCCCACGTGCAAATGCTGCATCTTGCAGCCACCGCAAGCACCTTCATGCAGGCCGAAGTGAGGGCAACCGGGCTTGACCCTCTGCGAGGATTCACGGTGAATCGCCGTGACAGCACCTTGCTCCCAACTGTTCTTCTTGCGATGAACCACCGCACTCACCCACTCAAAGGGAAGCGCCCCCTTGATGAAAACCACTTTGCCATCGGCCCGATGGGCTACACCTTGTGCTTCGAGATCAAGGGACTTCACATACAGTGAGTCGGCCGGAAAATTGTCAGGTATTTGAATTTCGTCAGTCATGTCGCTATTGTCTCAGGCCGACGATCGCGCCGGAAAGCGGTCAGCGGCCAACAAAAATGATGGCAAGGAAATAAGAACCCTCCGGCGCTGACATGGCATCCTGTGACGTCACTGAGACTTTGCTCATCGCAGACTGCCAGCCTTCACCTGCTTTGACAGCAACTGCCAGGCCGTTGTGGGGTTCATCAGATCGCTCCCTACAAATTGCTGAGCCCACTTGCCTGGGTAGACAGATGAGTGAATTCAATGGTGGGGGTCGACGGGAGGATTCAAACTCCCCGCCCAATGCGGGCCAGAAGGAGAGCGCGCCAACGGGTGAAATTGCTACTCAATCAGGAGCACCCTGCGCAGGTGAATAAAGGCTGAACGCCTTTATTCACCTTGAACGAATCGCTTCTTTTGACGAGGGATTTGTGTTGGGCCACTGTCGGCGCGACTCGTCATCGCACTGCCAGTTAACGGGCAGGAAGGTATTTTGAAGGGTCGACCGGTTTGCCCTGGCGACGCACCTCAAAATGAAGCTTGACGCGGTCTGCGTCGCTATTGCCCATTTCAGCAATTTTTTGCCCCTTGCGAACCGCTTGATCCTCAACGACCAACAATGACTTGTTGTGCGCGTAAGCCGTAAGGTAGGTATTGTTGTGCTTCAAGATGATCAAATTTCCATAACCACGCAGACCCGCACCCACATAAACCACCCGGCCATCGGCGGCCGCCACCACCGAGTCTCCGGCCGAGCCGCCAATATCCAAACCTTTGTTCTTAACTTCGTCAAAGCCGGCGATGACTGATCCGCTGGTTGGCCAAATCCAGGCGATGTCATCATCCCCCCCGCTCGCCTGCACGGGCGAAACCGTCGTCGACGAGGGTGGTGCAGCGTTGCCCGTAGGGGTGACACTGGCCTGAGTCACGGGTTGAGTGACCACACCAGTCGCAGCAGGGGCCGAGGCAACCGCCACGGGTGGTGTCGATGACGCAACTGGTGGGACGACACGCAGCACTTGCCCGACCTCAATTTTGTGAAGATTTTCAACACCACTCCAGCGCGCGATGTCCTTGGGAGTATGTCCCGTCTCCAAACCAATGCGGGTCATCGTGTCACCTGGTTTCACGGTGTAGTAACCAGGCTTGCCAGCGTTCTCAAATCCTTGTGGTTGCTTGACCAACGGCGTATTGGGATCCATCACCACTGGCGTCGAGCCAGCAACTGACGCACTCCGATCCACCACTGGCGCGCGATTGAGCGGCGTTGAACTGCACCCCACCAACACACCACCAACGACCAAACACGCCAGCACCGAACTCACGCGACCACTCATAGCAAACATAGACATCCCTTCATGCAACACCCGATTTTAAAGGGACAAAGTTGACCACTTCCAACACCGTCTGGCGAATCCCTTGTGCGGTCTTGTCAATCACCATGAGGGCCTGCTTCGCGGCACCCGGGCCAGACATGGCAACCGGCGCCACCAAGCGCCCCCCAACCGCCAATTGATCCACCCAGGCTTGAGGCACCGCCTCCCCACCCGCCGCTGCAATGATGCCCGCGTAAGGAGCCCCTTTGGCATAACCCAGCATGCCATCACCAAACAAGAGGTGAAGATTTGCGACCCGGAAATAGCGCAAGTTTTCCCGCGCCTTGTCATGCAGTCCTCGCAACCGCTCTATGCTGTAAACCTCGTCGGCCAAATGACTCAACACAGCCGCTTGATAGCCACACCCAGTGCCAATCTCAAGGACGCGTCCCAGTTTCCCAGGCTGACCATTTTTCAATAATTCCGCCATGCGGGACACCACACTGGGTTTGGAAATGGTTTGCCCCAACCCGATCGGCAAACTGGTGTCCTCGTACGCTTGGTTCGCCAGTGCGCTGTCAACAAACCGGTGGCGCTCAACCGCCCGCATGGCAGCCATAACTGACGTATCACTCAACCCTTGGGCCACCAACCGACTCACCATGTGAGCACGCACCGAATTGGAGTCGGTCGCAGAAGAGTTGGGCGGCAGACGAACCAGAGGTTTGGCCGGCACCGGCGCCAAAGGACGGCTGAGCAGAGCGTCCGGGCGCTTCAACACGGGCTTTCCGCCCGAAAAGTCCAGTCGCGCGGGAAAGGTCGGGCGTTCTTTCATGCCAATCTCAAGTTGGCTGACCGGGCGCCGCGGCAGCCTGATCGAGCTCAGCCAATCGGGAGGCTGTTTGAGCCCAATAGCCCAAATGGTCATGGTCCGTCAAATCAACCTTAAGCGGCGTCATGGACACAAAACCTTGAGCCGTCGCGTGGAAATCAGTACCTTCTGCGTCATCCATGGCGGCCCCTGCAGCGCCGATCCAATACATCGTCTCGCCTCGAGGACTGACTTGCTTGATCACTGGCTCAGCGGCATGACGGCGACCCAACCGGCACAACTTGATGTGACCAATTTCGTCAAACGGTCGATTGGGAATATTGACGTTTAACAGCCAGGGTTTCGTGCCGACCAGCTTTTGCCGAGCCATTTGAAGCACCAACTCACGAGCCTTGCGCGCCGCCGATTCCAAATGCACCCAGTCGCGTTCCACTTGCGAGAACGCAATGGCGGGGATTCCAAACAGATAACCCTCCATGGCGGCACCCACTGTGCCGGAATAGATGGTGTCGTCGCCCATATTGGCGCCGTTGTTAATCCCCGAAACGATCAAATCTGGTCGGTAGTCCAACAATCCACTCAACGCAATATGTACGCAATCAGCCGGGGTGCCATTGACATACCGAAAGCCGTTACTGGCGTGGTGAACATACAGCGGGGAATGCAGGGTCAACGCATTGGATTTGGCGCTGTTATTGTGCTCAGGAGCGACAACCTCAACGTCCGCCACGTCTCGCAAGGCCTCATACAAGGCCACAATTCCAGGCGCCTGATAGCCGTCGTCATTTGAAATTAGGATTTTCATGGTGAACTCGTTTTTTCGGGAATTGTAGGCGGCACCCCTGCCTGTGGACGGATCGTCCCTTCAGAGACATTGCGCACCTCACCGAGCCCCTATCATTTCAGAACAATTTTGGAGACTTCCCTCATGCATGCTTGGCTCTGTGAAAACCCTGTTGGCGTTGATGCCCTCACCTGGACTGAATTACCCACACCGCAACCCAAGGCCGGCGAGGCGCTCATCGAGATCAAGGCGGCCAGCCTCAATTTCCCAGATCTTCTGATCGTTCAAAACAAATACCAAATCAAGCCCCCTCTGCCCTTTGTGCCCGGCGCAGAATATGCAGGACTCGTCGCCGCCGTGGGCGACGGTGTGACTCATCTGAAAGTGGGGCAACCGGTTGCCTGCCTGTCCGGAACCGGTGGCTTCGGCACCCATACGATCGCTCCAGCAGCCCTTTGCATGCCACTTCCGGACAAATTCCCCTTTGTAGACGCCGCCGCATTCATCATGATCTACGCGACGTCGCATCACGCCTTGATCGATCGGGCGCAGTTAAAAGCCGGTGAAACCGTGCTAATTCTGGGTGCAGCTGGGGGTGTCGGCACCGCAGCCATTCAAATCGCCAAGGCAGTGGGTGCCAAGGTCATTGCCGCCGCATCCACTGCGGAAAAATGCGCGCTGTGCACCTCCGCAGGAGCTGACGCCACCATCAACTACAGCACCGAAAACTTGAAAGATGCGGTTCGCGCATTGACCGACGGCAAGGGCGCTGACGTGATCTATGACCCCGTTGGCGGGGACTTCACTGAGCCCGCGTTTCGCACCATTGCGTGGCGAGGCCGGTATTTGGTGGTCGGTTTTGCATCTGGCCCCATTCCCTCTTTGCCATTGAACTTGCCTCTACTGAAAGGCGCCTCAGTAGTTGGCGTCTTTTGGGGTGATTTTGCGAAAAAAGAGCCTAAAGCCAACGCAGCCATGATGATGGAGCTAGCGCAGTGGTACGGTCAAGGCAAGATCAAACCAATTATCGACAGCATCATGCCCATGGCTGACCTGAAGGCCGCCTACGCGCACATGGGCTCTCGTGGCGTCATGGGGAAGTTGGTGATGGTCAACTAACGCTGACCCATCAAGGCTGAGCA
Organism: uncultured beta proteobacterium; assembly: GCA_963781205.1. GTDB lineage: Bacteria > Pseudomonadota > Gammaproteobacteria > Burkholderiales > Burkholderiaceae_C > Rhodoferax. The sequence continues at coordinate 89,572 of CAWAFG010000047.1, forward strand.
AACACCCACATCTGACAAGGCCGACTGAGTTCGGCCTTTTTTCTGAAAAAGGTACTGACTGCAGCCTAAAGACCGGAAATAGAAAAACCCCAAGCGATTGACTCACTTGGGGTTTTAATTTGGCGGAATCGGAGAGATTCGAACTCTCGATGAGGCTCTACACCCCATACTCCCTTAGCAGGGGAGCACCTTCGGCCACTCGGTCACGATTCCTAATTAACAAGCCAGTATTATGTCACGACTCTGGCTCAATTTTGAACTGGAGCCTGATCCAAATCAAAAGCTTTGTGCAGAGCACGAACCGCCAGCTCCATATATTTCTCGTCAATGACAACGGATGTCTTGATTTCGCTGGTAGAAATCATCTGAATATTGATGCCTTCTTCGCTCAAAACGCGGAACATTTTGCTAGCCACACCGACATGGCTTCGCATACCGATGCCAACAATGGAGACCTTGCAAATCTTCGCGTCGCCCACGACCTCTTCGGCACCCAAGCTTGGCAGCACGACATCGTTCAACAAGTCCACTGTTTTGGCAAAGTCGCCGCGATTCACGGTGAAGCTGAAGTCAGTTTTTCCATCTTTGCTCAAATTCTGGATGATGACGTCAACTTCAATATTGGCATCGGCCACGGCGCCCAGAATTTGATAGGCAATACCGGGCTTGTCGGGCACGCCCAACACGGAAACTTTGGCTTCATCGCGGTTAAATGCGATTCCGGAAACAAGGGCTTGTTCCATGTGTTCATCTTCCTCAAAAGTAATCAGAGTGCCGGATGCGGCTTCCTCGTTGATGTCAATATCCCAATCGGTAAAGCTGCTCAACACCCGCAGCTTGACCTTGTACTTGCCAGCAAACTCAACGGAGCGAATCTGCAGCACTTTGGAGCCCATGGAGGCCATCTCCAGCATTTCTTCAAAGCTGACCGTTTTCAAGCGACGCGCCTCAGCCACGACGCGAGGGTCTGTGGTGTAGACACCATCCACATCAGTGAAGATCAAGCACTCTTCCGCTTTCATGGCCGCCGCGACGGCAACGGCCGAGGTGTCTGAACCGCCCCGACCCAGTGTCGTGATGTTGCCCTGATCGTCCAGGCCTTGGAATCCAGTGACGATCACCACACGGCCGGCATCCAGGTCAGCGCGCACACGGGTGTCATCAATCGACTCAATGCGCGCTTTGGTGTAAGCGCTATTGGTACGAATGGGAACTTGCCAACCGGCATAGCTGACTGACTCCATGCCTTCGGCTTGCAGGGCAATAGCCAACAGGGCGCTGGACGCCTGCTCACCGGTCGATGCCAGCATGTCCAGCTCACGACTGTAAGAGTCGGTCGCTTTGGACGGCGCCAACTCTTTGGCCAAGCCTAACAAGCGGTTAGTTTCACCACTCATTGCGGAGGGAACAACCACCATCTGGTGGCCGGCGCGAGCCCATTTAGCGACCCGTTTGGCAACATTGCGAATGCGTTCCGTGGAACCCATTGATGTGCCGCCGTATTTGTGAACAATCAGTGCCATTTGTAAATTTAAAGTACGATTTTTCAGAGCAAAACCGTGGGATTGTACCAATGCAGGACAGTGCCCCGCCGTTCTACAAACCCGGCGCCGACCTTGATGCGAATCTGATGCCCGCGAGTGACGCAGGACGCTATTTGGCGCTGCAACTCGTCCAACTGGGCGGCACTGGGAACAGAGTCAAAACCAAGTGCCAACCAGTGCCGCAACATATTGGCTTGCCGGTGGTGACTCAATTGTTGCAATTTCTTGATCACAGGTGGCGAACCCACATCAGCCAAATCCTGCTCAGCCACCTCTTCCAAAATAGCCTGGGCTTGCGCGATGTGTGCGGCGCTGCGGGTGAATGTGTCGCGAAACTGGGGGAACGACGACTGCAGCACTGGCAGTACGCGTGCGCGAATCCGGTTGCGCGTGAAGTTCTCATCGGTGTTGCTCGGATCTTCAACAAAACCCACGCCACGTGACGCCAACCAGGCTCGGATATCGGCACCACTCACTTTAAGTAATGGCCTGTGAAAGGTCAGGCCCGCACGCACCCAGCGACCGGACATGCCACTCAGGCCCGGCAATCCACTGCCCCGACTCAGCGCCAGCAAGATGGTTTCTACTTGATCATCGGCATGTTGCGCAATAGCTATATTTTTGATAGCTTCACCCGCAGGCCCATCAAGCGCTAGCGCCTCAATGGCACCGTAGCGTGCGCGCCGAGCAGCATCTTCCGGGCTTTGCCCGGCAGTGGCGCCGGCATGGACACGCTTCACCGTTAACGGCACGCTCAAGTGGGCGCAAAACGACCGACACATTGACTCAAAATCGTCAGCGGCTGACTGCAAACCATGGTGGATGTGTATTGCATGCACCTGACCAGGCCACTTTTCAGCGCAGGCCAGCAACAATGCGGTGGAATCAGCCCCCCCACTGAAAGCCACAGCCAATGGCAGCTCAGGCTGGAAGGCCGCGAGCGCACTCGCCAAAGAGACGGTCACTCGCTAAGCACGCCAATTACTTGGCCACGTCCTTGGTGTCGGTGAATCGGCCATAGCTTTGCAGACGTTCATAGCGGCGGTCCAGCAATTCACTGACTTTGAGATCATTAACTTGGCGGAAGGCGTCGTTCAGCGCCCGCTTCAGGAACGCAGCCATTTGTTTGTGGTCGCGGTGGGCCCCACCGACGGGCTCATTGACAATCTTGTCAATCAGTCCGAGCGCTTTCAGTCGGTGCGCAGTAATGCCCAGTGCATCAGCGGCCTCCTTGGCTTTGTCAGAGGTTTTCCACAAAATGGAGGCGCACCCTTCCGGGCTGATCACGGAATAAATCGAATACTGCAGCATCAGCACTTGATCGCCCACGGAAATGGCCAAGGCACCGCCTGAGCCACCTTCGCCAATGATGGTGGTGATGATGGGCACTTCAAGTTGCGCCATTTCAAAAATATTGCGCCCAATGGCCTCGGACTGACCGCGCTCTTCCGCGTCAATGCCGGGGTAAGCCCCGGGGGTGTCGACAAAAGTGAACACGGGCAGTTTGAATTTCTCAGCCGTTTTCATCAGACGCAAGGCTTTGCGGTAGCCCTCTGGCTTGCTCATGCCAAAGTTACGCAAACCGCGCTCTTTGGTATCGCGCCCTTTTTGCTGGCCAATCACCATACAAGGCGTTCCATTGAAGCGAGCCAAGCCACCCACAATACTCAAATCATCTGCGAAATGCCGGTCACCATGCAGCTCGACAAAATGCGTAAACACCTCATTCACGTAGTCCAGCGTGTACGGGCGCTCCGCATGGCGTGCAATTTTGGTGATTTGCCAGGGCGTCAAATCACTGTAAATGTCTTTGGTTAGCTGTTGACTTTTTTTGGTCAACTGATCGATCTCGGACGAAATATCAACGGCTGATTCAGTCTGAACATAGCGCAACTCTTCAATTTTGTTTTCGAGATCAGCAACAGCCTGCTCGAAATCGAGAAATGATTTTTTAGCCACGATTTATCCTTAGTCCTATAGTTTTTTTGCTGACGGCCACTGCTGCGCCCCCAAAGCGGCGGCAACATCCGCGTCATCTCAATATGCCACCGGCAACGGATCCAGCGAACGCCAAATATACCAAGTCGCCACGCTGCGGTACGGTGCCCAAGCGGCTGCCACCTCCCGCGCGTCACTTCGACTCACCACATCACCCGAAAAATAGCTTTGGCTGATGCCCTTGATCAGGCCAACATCATCCAGCGGCAGCACATTGGGCCGCATCATGTGAAAAATCAAAAACATCTCGGCCGTCCAGCGGCCAATGCCCCGGATGGCGACCAACTCGTCAATGATGGCTTCATCATCCATGCCTTCCCACGCTTGCACATGCAAGGCGCCATTGTCGAAATGCAGCGCCAAATCCACCAGATATTCGACCTTGCGCGCACTCAAGCCAGCGGCGCGCATATCGTCCACTTTGAGTTTGAGCACATTGCCAGGCGTGATCTGTGTGGGCAGCACCGCAAACCGATCCCACACCGTTTGGGCCGCTTTGACAGAGATTTGCTGCCCCACAATGCTGCGCGCCAAGGTCACAAAGGCATCGCCGCGAGTTTCAAGGCGAGCATCTCCAAACTGGGGAATCAAGCGCTTCATGACCCGGTCTTTTTTGACCAAGTGCTTGCAAGCTTCAGCCCAATAATCAGGCGTTGCCACATCAGTCACTATCGTTTTAATAGCTACCATTGCAACTCCGACGGGCAGGGAAGGCACTTTTCATTTGAAACATGCATCACACCACTTCCCACGTCGTACCGCTTGCCGAGTCTTTCAAAACCACGCCGTTAGCCAACAAATGTTGCCTGATTCGGTCGGCTTCCGCAAAATTCTTCGCCGCCTTGGCCTGGGCGCGGTCCGCGATCATTGACGCGATCACCCCCTCATCCAAACCAACCCCTGCCGTCAAGAAGGCGTTCGGATCTCCTTGAAGCAAGCCCAAGCAACCACCCAACGCCACTAACAGCCCAGCCAAGGCCGAAGATTTGGTCTTATTGACCTCGGACGCCAGATCAAACAACACGGCGACCGCCTCGGGTGTTCCGAAATCGTTGTCCATGGCGGCTTTGAATCGCTGGGCAAACGGCTCGGTCCAGTCAATGGCGTCCACCGGGGTCGCTGGCACCAATTGCAAAGCGGTGTACATGCGCTTGAGCGAACTGCGGGCATCGTCAAGATGCACATCGCTGTAGTTCAGGGCCGTGCGATAGTGGGTGCGCACCAAAAAGTAACGAACCGTTTCAGCGTCAAACTTGTTCAACACCTCACGAATGGTGAAGAAATTGCCCAAGCTCTTTGACATTTTCTCGTTGTCAACGCGCACAAAACCGTTGTGCATCCAAAACCGGGCCATTGTTTTGCCGGTGGCGCCTTCGCTCTGCGCAATTTCATTCTCATGGTGAGGAAACTGCAAGTCAGCACCGCCACCATGGATGTCAAAGCTCTCGCCCAAGGTCTCACAACTCATGGCTGAGCATTCAATATGCCAACCCGGCCGCCCCGTGCCGTAATCAAAACCCATCGCCTGACTGTCCCACTTGGCATCTTCTGGCTCGGTCGGCTTGGAAGCCTTCCACATGACAAAGTCCAAGGGGTCTTCCTTGCCGTCCTGCACCGCCACCCGCTCGCCAGCGCGCAATTCGTCCAAGGACTTTCCTGACAATCGGCCGTAACCGGGAAACTTGCGAACCGAAAAGTTCACATCCCCGTTGTCGGCCTTATAAGCCAAGCCTTTGGCTTCCAGCTGGCCGATCAGACTCAGCATTTTGGGCACGTACTCAGTGGCTCGGGGCTCAATGGTCGGCGGCTCAATGCCCAGCCGGGCAATGTCGCCATGCATGGCGGCAATCATTTCGTCAGTCAAAGCGCGAATCGTGATGCCCCGCTCCAGCGCTCGTTTGATGATCTTGTCGTCAATATCGGTGATGTTGCGCACATAGGTGACGCGATAGTCGCTGCATTTCAACCAGCGCTGGGCCACGTCAAAGGCCATCATCATCCGGGCATGGCCAATGTGGCACAAGTCGTAAATCGTCATTCCGCAGACGTACATTCGGACATGGCCTGGTTCCAGCGGCGAAAACGGCTCAAGGGCACGCGACAGCGTGTTGTAGATGTGAAGACTCATGAGTATTAAAAACACCGCGATTGGATCAACCGCCGTGTAAAGGTCTTGGCAAGGACCGGTGAACAATGGGGAATTGCCGAGGGTGCCGCCAAACACCCTTGAACTACAATTCGCACCAGTATATAGCCGTCCCAGCCCAGCGAGGTGACATGACGACAGCACTCAGCAGGAATCAAAAATCTCAATGAACTACGCTCGCTCCCCCCTCTTCACGGCCCTGCGCGTCGCAGCTTTGGTGACCGCGTTCGCGGCGCCCAGTGCTTACGCCGACGATTACGGTGATGTTGGCCAACTGGTTCGCTCCGGAAAATTCACCGAGGCCATGACCAAGGCTGACGCCTATCTGGCCAGCAAGCCCAATGACCCGCAAATGCGCTTCCTGAAGGGCGTGATTCTGCGCAACACCGGCAAACACCCTGAAGCCATTGCCACCTTTACCAAGTTGACCGAAGACTTCCCCGAGTTGCCTGAGCCCTACAACAACTTGGCAGTGCTTTATGCGTCGCAGAACCAGTTTGACAAGGCGCGCACAGCCCTTGAAATGGCCATACGAACCAACCCCAGCTACGCCACCGCTCACGAGAATCTGGGTGATGTCTATGCGCGACTGGCAAGCCAAGCCTATAACAAGGCCTTGCAGCTTGATGGCGCCAACTCGGCCGTGCCCCCCAAACTGGCCACGATTCGTGAAGTCTTCAAACCCAACTTGAGCAATCCGAAGCCAGGCGCAGCGCCCGCCGTGCCAGTGGCCGCGCCGACACCGCCCGTGGCGACGGCACCCGTCGCAGTGACGGCGCCAGTAGCAGCCGTTAAACCGGCAACACCTGCCGCTACACCCACTCCAGCGCCAGCACCTGTTGCCACGAACCACGACGCCAAGGACATTGAAGCAGCTGTTGCCAAATGGGCAAAAGCGTGGGCGGATCAAGACATGTCGGGGTATCTGGCTGCCTATGGCAAAGACTTTGACACCCCAGGAAAACAGTCACGAAGTGCGTGGGAGGCTGAACGCCGCAGCCGCATTGTTGGCAAATCCAGCATTGAGGTAACGCTGACCGACCTGTCAGTGACCGTCAATGGTTCAGAAGCGAAAGCCCGCTTCCACCAAGCCTACCGCGCTGGCTCGTATGCGGTGGCCAGCCGCAAGACCTTGGAAATGTCAAAGGTTCGCGACCAGTGGTTGATTGTCAAAGAGACAACAGGCAACTGATGATCCAAGTGTTAGTTTGGCCGGCTCTGCCGGCTGCAGCGCTTTCCTACCCCGGTTAACCTGCGCATGAAACAGCCTTTACTCACCCTCTTTATTGCTCTGAGCTTGGCACTGACCGCAACGGCGGCAAGTGCCAGCCCTCGAGGAAAATCGCGCTTCAAGCAAGCGGTGTCCAACGCGTCAAACCCCGTCGTGCAGGCCGGCGCGGCGGAATCCAAACTCATTGAGGTGTACAAGCTCATCGCCAAAGGCCAAAGCCGCGAGGCCTTGAACAAGGCGGAAGTTTTGGTGCGGGACTACCCCACCTTTCAATTGGCACACCTTGTCTATGGCGACTTGTTGGCCGCCCGCGCCTACCCTGTCAAAACGCTGGGAGATGTGCCTGCAGACCTGTTGAAAGCCGGCGCCCCAGCGCTGAACGAGTTGCGCGACGAATCAGCGATGCGCTTGAAGGCCTTGCGAGAGCGCCCCCCTGCCGGCGCGATTCCGTCCCAATTCATTTCACTGTCACCCCGCAACAAACACGCCATTGCGGTGGACAGCTCGCGCTCACGCCTCTATTTGTTCAAAAATGGACCGAATGGATTGACCTTGGAGGCCGATTACTACATCTCCGTGGGGAAATTGGGCGTGGAAAAGTCTGTTGAAGGCGACGCCCGGACACCATTGGGCGTGTACTTCATCACCAGCAACCTCGATCCGTCCGCGCTGGGTGACATTTACGGCACAGGCGCCCTGCCGCTGAACTACCCGAACGAGCTTGACAACAAGCGCGGAAAAACCGGCAGCGGCATTTGGCTTCACGGCACACCATCTAGCCAATTCTCACGTGCGCCACTGGCCACGGATGGCTGCGTGGCAATTGCCAACCCGGACCTGAACGAGATCATTCGCACGGTTGAAATCCGCACAACTCCGGTCGTCATCGCCAAAAGCCTCAATTGGGTAGCCCCCATGAGTGTTCGCGCTGACAGCAAGCCGTTTGAAGACGCGTTGGCCGGTTGGCAGAAAGCCAAGTCCAGTGGCAACCTCAATCAAGTCTTGAGCTTTTACAGCACGGACTTCAAGAGCAACGGTCGCACGCTCACGGAATGGTCGCCTAGCCTGCGCCGTGAATTGGACAAAAGCCAGGGGCGCACCATTCAACTCAAAGACCTGTCGTTCTTGAGGTGGACCGATGCCAGCGACACCATGGTGGTGACCTTCGGCGAAGTCACCGACGGCGCGCGAAGCGGCCCGACCAAACGCCAATACTGGTCGCGCAGTGGGTCGCAATGGAAAATCTTCTACGAAGGAATTATTGGATGATTGACAAGACATTTCGAGCGATTGCGCCGGCCGTTATTGCGGGAGCTGCTCTACTTTCAATAGCAAGTTCTGCCATGGCAGAGGATGCCCCAAGGGTCAAATTCGCCACCACGGCGGGTGACTTTGTGGTTGAGGTGTATCCCGACAAAGCCCCTAAAACAGTGGAAAATTTCTTGCAATACGTCAAGGACAAGCACTACGACGGCACCATTTTTCACCGCGTGATCGAGAACTTCATGGTTCAAGGCGGTGGTTTTGACGGCAAATACGTGCAAAAAAAGGTTCGCCCGCCGGTGGTTCACGAAGGGCGTGAGGCGCTGGCCAAAGGCGGCGCCAAAAACGTCGTGGGCACACTCGCCATGGCTCGCACCAACGACCCCCAGTCCGCCACCGCCCAGTTTTTCATTAACGTGAAAGACAATGCCTTTCTGGACCCCACGCCTATTCCACCGGGTGACCCGGTTCCCCGGTTTGAGTACCAAGGCCAGGTCTACGAAAACACCCCACGCGCCAACCTGATCAACGCCCCACAACTGTTTGGCTACACCGTGTTTGGCAAAGTGGTCAGCGGCATGGAGGTGATCCAAAAAATCAAGTCCAGCCCCACCGGGGCTGGCGGCCCGTTTCCAACGGATGTTCCCAAAACACCCATTTTTATCAACTCTGCAACCCTGGTGAAATAAATCATGAGCAACCCTAAAGTCGAACTCCACATTGCCAAATACGGCGTCATCACGCTGGAACTGGATCAGGAAAAAGCCCCCAAGTCCGTGGCCAACTTCCTGAGCTACGTGAACAAAGGCCACTACAACAACACGATTTTTCACCGTGTCATCCCCGGCTTCATGGTCCAGGGCGGCGGCATGGAGCCTGGCATGAAAGAGAAGAAAGGCGACAAGCCCATCGACAACGAAGCCAACAATGGCTTGAAAAATGCGATGTACACCGTGGCCATGGCTCGCACAGGCGACCCGCACTCGGCAACCGCCCAGTTCTTCATCAACGTGGCTGACAACGGCTTTCTGAACCACACCGCGATCTCGGCCCAAGGCTGGGGTTACGCCGTGTTTGGCAAAGTCATCTCCGGTACCGAAGTTGTGGACAAAATCAAGGCAGTTAAAACCAGCCGCAAGGGTTACCACGATGACGTGCCAGTGGAAGACGTCGTGATGGAAAAGGCCGTCGCCCTTTAAGATGGCCCAGCATCCGCCAGGGACTGTGACGCCAAGCGTGGTGCCCCCCTGGTCGGTGCTCAAGGCGCCAGCAAGTTGGCGCCACATTGACTTTATTTCGGACCTGCACCTGCAGGCCAACGAGACCGCCACCTTCGACCTGTGGCGCACCTACCTCCAAAACACGCGCGCTGACGCCGTGTTCATTCTGGGTGACTTGTTTGAAGTTTGGGTGGGTGACGATGCAGCGCACGCCCCATCCACCCCTTCGGCCCCCCCTAATTTCGAGTTCAGTTGTGGGCAAACACTGAAAGCAGCCGCCCAACGCCTTGAAGTCTTCTTCATGCACGGCAACCGGGACTTCTTGCTGGGTGAAGCGTTTGCCAATCGCTGTGGCATGGCATTGCTGACAGACCCTACTGTTTTGGACTTTGGTGGCGAGCGCTGGCTGTTGTCCCACGGAGACGCCTTGTGCCTGGACGATACCGACTACATGAAGTTTCGCGCTGAAGTGCGCACACCCGCTTGGCAGGATCAGTTTCTGAGCCAAGATTTGGCACAACGACAAGCTGTGGCCCGTGCGCTGCGGGACAACAGTGAATCACGAAAACGCAGCGGTGTGACCTATGCCGACCTCGATACAGCGGCCACGGTCGATTGGTTGACGGCGACACAGTCCCACACCTTGATTCATGGCCACACGCACAAACCCGCCGATCACACCTTGCCCGAAGCCAAGCGCCGCGTCGTTCTGAGTGACTGGGACGCCGCAGCGAGACCCGTTCGGGCCGAAGTGCTCCGCTTGAGCCTTCAAGAAGGCCAGCCGGTCGTTATGCAGCGCCTGTCGGCGCTGCAAGCCAGTCAATAGCACCACCGCCACGCCGTGGCGACGGCAACCCCAGCTTCCTGCTGGCATCAACCCACGCTCTGCCAGCCAAGGCCAGCAGAGCGCTTGGGGATCAGGGCTTGAGCAAGACCTTCAACACATTTTGCAAACGGCGCGCATTGGCCGCATCAAAAGCACTGGCCAACACGGCAGAAGCATCCTGGGTCCAGGTTTGCACGGGTGCAGGGTCATTGCGCTTGGTCAGCAACTGAAGTTGCAACATACGACGGGCGCTCAAATGCTCAGCGGGTGTGGGCGTTTCAGCGGCCATCTCCAAACGCAGCAAAGCCGTCGCGGCATCACCTGCTGGAGCTTGCGCCAAGGCCTTGGTCCAGGCACTGCGTGCCACGGCATTCACCCGGTTCCCCAGCTCTTGGGCAGAAGGCACCTGCTCCACATCACGGCTTTCCCAAGCGCCCAGCAAATGGGTCAATGCCTCGCCATGGGCTTGCGCCGCCAACTTGCGCAGTGCAAACTGGGCTTGCTCCAAGGCATCGCGTTGAGCGCGGAAGGCCGTGTCGCCCAAACGAGGCGCATCTGACCAATTGCTGTCCCGCCCATCGCGGCGCGGGCCACGGTCATCCGTACGACCGGCAAACTTCGCATCGCGCGGACCCCGATTGCCATCACGGCCACCGTCTTTGCGGTCACCAAACTTGCCACCCCGCCCGGGGACGGCTGGCTCTTCTTTTTTCATGCCAGGACGGTCATCACCCCGGACAGCCACCACCCGCTTGGGAGGTGCGGGTGGCACGACCACAGGTGTTTCGACCACTGGCTCGGCAGATTCAGCGGCTTCGTCAGTCGCCTCAGCGGCTGGCTCTTCCGACGCAGATTTCGCTACCGTTTCAGTAGCAGCCTGTGCAGACTCTGCTTGCGCAGAAGGCATATTTGATGCTTCATCTTGCGCTTGTACATCGGCCTTGGCTTGCGCCTGGCCGCGCAGTGCGGCGTCAAGCTCATTCATGGCTTGACGGATGGCCTGAGCGTCGCCCGATGCATTGGCTTGCTGCAAGGCTTTGGCGGCATCCAGCACCACTTTGTCTCGCTCACCCAGGGCTTCAGCGGCTTTTTCGCGCTCAATCGTCTTGCGATTGAAGGCTTCATCAATGGGTTTGCGGAAGGCATCCCACAGTTTTTGCTCTTGACGACGGTCAATTGGCACGCCGTGCGCTTCTGCTTGCCAGCGCTGTTGCAAGGCCTTGACGGCATCGACACGCAACTCAGGCTGTGCACCCAGCAGTTTGGCCTCGTCAATCATGGCGTGGCGACGGGTCAGGCTCAGCTTTTGCAAGGCTTCCAGTGGCGCGGCGGCCGCGTTGATCGCAGCCTTCCATTGCGGTTGCAATTCTGCAAAGGCCTTCTCGCCCACATGGCCGCTGTCGCGCCAGCGGTCACCAAACTGATGCAAGATCCGGTTGAACCCTTTCCAGTCGTCGTCCAGCGCGGTGGTGTTGGCTTGCGCCCAAGCCTTGACCTCTTCGATCAACGCCAGGCGATGAGCGCGGTGCTCGGCCGACTCGGTTTTGACCTTTTCCAGCCAAACTTCAACGACCTTGTGGGCTTCATTGCAGGCATCGTCAAATTTCTTCCACAGGCCATGGTTGGGCACGCCACCTTGGTCGGTTTTTTTCCATTGGTCACGCAGGGTGCGCAGGCTTTCCTGCATTTTTCGTCCCCCCACGGCTTGACCGTCGGGGCGCTTAAGCAAGGCCTCAGCTTTGGCCACCAGGTCCTCACGCACCTGGTCGGCGCTCCAACGCTGCCAGCCCTCCAGCTCACCAGCCGCTGCCAGCGCCGCATGGGCTTGGTTCTCCAGCTTGTCGTCGATGATCTTGCCAAACTCTTTCAGCGCATTGCGCAACGCCGAGGCGGCGCCCGCGCTGGCTTTGCCATGGCCTTCAGCAACTTCCCGCTCTACTTTTGAGAGCGCATCGCGCACAGCCGATGTGCCTTTGGCCTTGATTTCAGGGTCCAATTTTTGTTTGGGGGGCTTCGCCGCTTCCAATGGAATGCCGCGTTGAACGCGCAACTCATCCGCCCACACCGGCACGGGTGGCAAAGGAGCAGACGCGTCGTCCGACGCGGTAGCAGTCAATGTCAGCGCGCTGTTGAACGCATCCCACACCACCAGAAGCTGTGCCTTGGAGGCGTCCAGCAGGGGGGGGAACTTGGCGTCAACACTGGGCCAGTTGCTGTCGCTCAACAAGGCATCGGCTTGGGCCTGCCAGTTGTCCACATCGCCACTCAACGCAGGCAAAACCGCCTGCGCGTCACGCCAGGATTTGGTTGACAGGACTTCAATACGCTGGGCCAACAACACGGCGGCTTCGCGTTGCACCTGAACCCGGTGCTGCAGGTCTTCCACGCCCTTGATACGGTCCGCCAGTTGTCCCTTCAACGTCGACAACGGCTCTTTGCTCAGCGGTGCGCCAGCTTTGGCTGCATCACGCTGCCACGCCAGGGCGTCGGCAATATTGAGCTTGGTGGCGGCGACCAAGGCCTGGGCCTTGTCAGCCCATTCCTGAGCAATGGATTCCTGGTTTTTGCTGCGCTTGATCTCGTCCAGCTTTTCACGCAGCAATTTGGCTGCGCCCTTGTCTTTGACGCTGAGGTCTTTGAAAACGGCCTGCATTTGGTCGGCAGCAGGCTCGCTGGCCAGCCATTCACGGATGCGCGTCATGCGCTCGCCCGAAGTTTGAGCAGAAAAGGCGCCGCCAGTCAGGGCATCCAGCGGATGTGCTTCAACGGATTTCGTCGGGGCAGCGGTCACCTCTGGAGTAGGGGCAGCTTTATTGAGAGAAGTGAAAGGAAACATGAATCGCAGACGCAAAAATAAAAACACCCGTCACATTGAAAACGGGGCAGAAACGCTATTTTCGCCGCTAAATGCAGTGAAAGGAAGGATGCGCCCGATCATCTTTTGACAGGTCGTGCCGTGTTGGCGCATGAAACGCCCAGCAAAACTCCATCAGTGAGGCCTGAACGAGGCAGAGGCGCCACGGAATCACAGGCTTCGACACGCACTGAGAAGAATCGCGACCGACCAAGCAAGGAGCCCCAAAAACACAAAATGCAGTGGTGGCGATGACCTTCAAACGCAAGGAAATTAAAAACTCTCCGTGGTTGGATGTGCCCGCCTTTTTTAAAGGCAAGGCGATCACCCATCTTCAGGGCGAACTTATTTACCTTGCCTCGCACGATCCGTGCACTGAATACACATCGCATTCTGTAGCGCGCCTGAGCGGACCGGGGTTTGTGACCTGCTCAACCACCAAGACACAAGCAACCATCCCCACACAACACCCTAAAAAGCAGCGCGACCCCTTAGCCCCCAACAGAAACGCCAAGGCCAAGTTTGCCGCCAAACGCATTACCAAAAGTTATGTACTTGACACTTGATATACATTAGTTATAATACGTTTGCTCAAATATATATTTTTAACACCATTCAGCTTGTTTTGCGCTGACTTTAAGTAGAGCGCGACATTCCTGAATGCTTGGCAAATCACCTATTCACCTCACTCTTTGGGGCGATTGGTGATTGACCTTGTTCAATTAACGGAGAAAAAATGACTAAATCAACTCGCAATCTATCTATGGCTGTCTTGGGAACTGTGGTGGTATTGGCCGCCTGCAGCAAAAAAGAAGAAGCGCCTGTGGCCGTAGAGGCGGCGCCAGCGGTTGCCGTGGCAGCTGCCCAAGCCTGCGGCAAAGTCTCGGTTGCCAATATGAACTGGCAATCGGCTGAAGTGCTGGCCCATATCGACAACATCATTCTGACCAGTGGTTTTGGCTGCGATGTTGAACTCGTGCCAGGCGACACCATGCCCACGTTGACCGCGATGATGGAGAAAGGAAAGCCAGACGTCGCTCCTGAGGCCTGGATTAACGCGGTTCGCCAACCCTTGGATGCCGCCGTTAAAGCCGGCACCCTGCACTACGCTGCAACCGCCCTGAAAGACGGTGGCGTGGAAGGCATTTGGATTCCCAAGTACATCGCCGACGCAAACCCCACCATCAAGACCATCGACGATGCCTTGAAGCACCCCGAGCTATTCCCCGCATCAGAGAACAAAGGCAAAGGTGGACTGCACAACTGCCCTTCAGGCTGGAACTGCCAGTTGACGACGGGCAATGCCTTTAAAGCTTGGGAAGCAGCGAAAAAAGGGTTTGTCCTGATCGACACCGGCTCGTCCGCAGGTCTGGACGGCTCCATTGCCAAAGCTTACGAGCGTAAAGAAGGTTGGTTGGGCTACTACTGGGCACCGACTTCCATTCTGGGCAAGTATGAAATGGTGAAACTGGATGCTGGCGTGCCATTCGACAAGGAAGGCTTTGAAAACTGCAACTCCAAAGCAGATTGCGACAAACCAGTCAAGACCGATTGGGCCAAGTCAGAAGTCGTGACCGTGGTCACGGACCGCTTCCAAAAAGCCGGAGGCCCTGCCTATGAATACTTGGCAAAACGCAGCTGGAGCAACGCAACGGTCAACCAGTTGCTCGCATGGATGAGTGACAACCAAGCGACGGGTTCGGATGGTGCCAAGCACTTCCTGAAAGAGCAACCAGAAGTGTGGGCTGACTGGGTTTCTCCAGAAGTCGCCACAAAGATCAAGGCTGCGCTTTAATCTTTATGAGTTTCTTGAAGGAATTTCCAAGCATGGGGGCTGAGCAGCTCAGCGCCATGCGAAGGGCCATTGATGGCACCTTTAGAACCTTTTCGCGAGAGTACGGCGAAACGCTAGAGCGACTATTTGATCCGCTGCGCGATTTCCTCATGTACTCCGAGCGACTGCTCACTCAGTCGCCTTGGCCTGTCGTGATCGGCGTCATAGCCTTGATCGCCTGGCTGGCCTCACGCTCCACAAAGATTGTCATCGGAACCGTTCTAACGCTATTGGTGATCGGCTACTTCGGCATGTGGAACGACACGATGAAAACCATCTCGATGATTTTCGTCTGTACGGTTGTCGCTTTGGCGTTGGGACTGCCCATTGGCATTGCCATGAGTCGCTGGGACCGCCTGCAAAAGACCATTAATCCGGCGCTGGACGTGATGCAAACGATGCCCAGTTTCGTGTACCTGATTCCAGTTGTGATGCTGCTTGGCATCGGTCGGGTTGCGGGCATGATTGCTGTGGTTGTCTATGCCATTCCGCCCGTTATCCGATTTACCAATCTGGGAATACGTCTGGTGGACACAGACCTGCTGGAGGCGGCCGACGCTTTTGGCACATCCACATGGCAGAAAATGGTTCAGGTGCAACTTCCTTTGGCGCTTCCAACCATCATGGCGGGTATCAACCAAACGATCATGCTGTCTCTGGCCATGGTTGTGATCACATCCATGATTGGCGTTCAAGGATTGGGGCAGCCGGTGTTGAAAGCCATTGCGAACCAGTATTTCACCATGGGTATGTTCAATGGATTGGCCATTGTGGGCATCGCAATTATTTTCGACCGCGTCTCTCAAACCTACGGAAAACGACTGCAAAAACATTTGGAGGTCGTTCATGGCTGAAGCAAATTTGACACCCACAATCACTGGCGTATCCAAGCCTCCGATCGGCATTTCGATCAAAAGTCTGTACAAGATCTTCGGACCAACGCCAGACAAATACATCGACGCCGTTCGTCAGGGCATGAGCAAACAAGAATTGCGTGATGAGCACGGACATGTCCTGGGCCTGCGCGACATCAACATCGACATGCCTGCCGGGGAAATTCAGGTTGTGATGGGATTGTCAGGCTCAGGGAAAAGCACACTCATCAGGCACATCAACCGACTCATCGACCCCACGGCCGGCGAGTTGCTGGCAGGGAACCAGGATGTGCTGAAGATGAACCATGATCAGCTGCAGCGATTCCGGCGGGAGCAAACCGCCATGGTGTTCCAGAAGTTCGCCCTCTTCCCTCACCTCACCGTGTTGGAGAACGCTGAATACGGATTGCAAGTCCAGAAAGTTGCCCGAAAGAAGCGCCGCGAAGCCGCCATGCGGTGGATCGAACGCGTCGGACTGAAAGGTTACGAGGACAACTATCCGAACCAGCTATCTGGAGGCATGCAGCAACGGGTGGGCTTGGCTAGAGCGCTTACCAACGATGCGCCCATCTTGCTGATGGACGAAGCGTTTTCAGCACTGGATCCCTTGATCCGAAGCGATATGCAGTCTGTTCTACTGGATCTGCAACAAGAGCTCGGAAAAACCATCGTGTTTATCACGCACGATTTGGACGAGGCCCTTCGCTTGGGCGACCGAATTGCCATTTTGCGAGATGGCGAAGCGGTACAACAAGGAACGGGTCAGCAAATCGTCCTCAAGCCGGCCAATGAGTACATTGCCAGCTTCGTGAAAGACGTCAATCGCGGACGCGTCATTCGCTGCCGCACACTGATGACTCAGGGCCCCGCGGTGGATGGTCCGACTGTTGACGTCAGTTTGGTCATTGAAGAAGCGGCCCGTTTGCTCAGCGTTGAGAGCAAAGATGCGGCCAATGTCGTGAACAGCAAAGGCAAACTGATGGGAACCATCAGCATGAACGACATCATTGCCGCCATGGTGCCACCCAACCCGGAAAGCCTGCAATAGGACTTCCCTCAAAAGCGGGCAACCGACCATCGCGGTTGATTGCCCGCCGCCAACGAAATGGGCTCTAAATCTAGAGGTTTGGCCATTATTTTTCGAATTTTCAGTTATATCAATTTGATTTGATATTGTTGACTTGGTATATCAAAGCCCCCTAGAATCCGCCGTCCCAGCGAAAACGCCGAGGGATAACCCGTACCCGATGCCGACCCCGGCATATTCAATTCTCTGCACAACGCATGAACCAACCCGCAGGATATTGAACGCGTACCCACTCAACCGAGGTGTTGTGAGTGACGAATTGGAAGCAATTCAATCTTGCACCCCGCGCGAACGAAGGAAGTTCTATGAACGCATCAGAAAAAGTTACCGTGGGCCTGCGATCACTCGCATCAGTGATTGCCCGTGGATTCTTTGAAATTACACACAGCAGCTTTGCCTTGATTGGTTTGACTGTGATTTTTGCAGCCATTGCCTTGACCGCGCAGCCAGCCCTGCGCCAAGAAGGCGAAGTCAAACTGTTCAGCTGGTTGCAAACCCGTCAGGTCGAGGTCACAGGCCTGCCAACAGAGGTGGAAGCCATTGAGCGCGCAACCGCCAGCAACCCACGTGACCTGCCAAAACGGCAGGCCGCAGTGGCGTTTTGGCTGAGCAAGAAGTACTCTGTCGCCCCGGAGCCCATCAGCGCGCTGGTGTCAGAGGCCTACCAAATCGGTCAGCGGACAAAAATTGACCCAACGCTGATCTTGGCGGTCATGGCCATTGAATCGGGTTTCAACCCGTTTGCGCAAAGCCATGTCGGTGCACAAGGTCTGATGCAAGTCATGACAACGATCCACAGTGAAAAGTATGACAACTTTGGCGGTAAATTTGCCGCCTTTGATCCCGTGTCCAATTTGCGTGTCGGCGTGAAAGTACTTGAAGACTGCATCAAGCGTGCCGGCTCCATTCAAGGCGGACTTCGCTACTACGTGGGTGCAGCCAATCTGGACAACGACGGCGGCTATGCGGCGAAAGTCATGGCAGAGTACGCCCGCTTGGAGTTGATTGCGACAGGAAGAATCATTCAACAAGTGGCTCCACCCCCTTCTCCCGCACCTGTTTTGGTCAATGACACGCCGTCGGAAACGTCTGCTCCGCTCAACTCCTGATCGAGACAGACTGGGCAGCGCCCCATCGTCATGGTCAGTTAAACTCTAGCAGTACGCGACTGGCGATAGGTGCTTTGCCACATCGGCAATGAGCACTGAAGTGGGAACACCACGGGGGAGCGTGCCGCATTGGGCTATCAGGCCCGTGTGATTAGCCGTTCGCCTGGGCAGCCCTGGTTTCATCCAAAGTGATTCACAGGCCGACCGTCTTAAAGGACTGCCATGTTCAACCGAAACATACTCATCGAGCAAACCGACCCTGAGCTTTTCGCGGCCATTCAATCTGAAAATGCCCGCCAAGAGCACCATATTGAGCTGATTGCCAGCGAAAATTACGCCTCGCCCGCTGTCATGGCAGCTCAGGGCACTCAACTGACCAACAAATACGCTGAAGGCTACCCAGGCAAGCGCTATTACGGTGGCTGCGAATACGTAGACGTGGCTGAACAATTGGCCATTGACCGCGTGAAGCAGATTTTTGGTGCAGACGCCGCCAACGTGCAGCCCCATTGCGGCGCCTCGGCCAATGAAGCCGTTTTTCTGGCCTTTCTGAAACCCGGCGACACCATCATGGGGATGAGCTTGGCCGAAGGCGGTCACCTGACCCACGGCATGGCACTGAACATGAGCGGCAAATGGTTCAACGTCGTCAGCTACGGCTTGAACGAACAAGAAGACATTGACTATGACGCCATGGAGCGTAAAGCCCATGAATCCAAACCCAAGCTGATCATTGCCGGCGCATCCGCCTTTAGCCTGCGCATCGATTTTGAACGGTTTGCCAAAGTTGCTAAAGATGTGGGCGCTATTTTCATGGTGGACATGGCCCATTACGCGGGTCTGATCGCCGCAGGCCTCTACCCCAACCCCGTACCGCATGCCGATGTGGTGACGTCCACCACTCACAAAAGCCTGCGCGGCCCCCGTGGCGGCATCATCCTGATGAAGGCACAACACGAAAAAGCCATCAACAGCGCCATATTCCCCGGCCTGCAAGGCGGCCCGCTCATGCACGTGATTGCAGCCAAGGCCGTTGCGTTCAAAGAGGCACTCGCGCCTGAATTCAAGGTTTACCAGCAACAAGTACTGACCAATGCGCGCATCGTCGCTGAAACTTTGGTGTCACGCGGATTGCGCATCATCAGCGGCCGCACGGAAAGCCATGTGATGCTGGTTGATTTGCGCTCCAAAGGCATTACCGGCAAGGAAGCAGAGGCGGTTCTGGGCGCAGCCCATATGACCATCAACAAAAACGCCATCCCCAACGATCCAGAGAAGCCAATGGTCACCAGCGGTGTTCGCATCGGCACCCCAGCCATGACGACACGCGGCTTCAAGGATGAAGAAGCTCGTATCACCGCCCATTTGATCGCAGACGTACTGGACAATCCAAGAGACAGCGCAAACATTGAAGCGGTTCGGGCAAAGGTCAACGCGCTGACAGCTCGCTTCCCCGTCTACGGTTAATCACAGCAATGAAATGCCCCTTCTGCAGCCATTCCGAAACCCAGGTGGTGGAAACACGAATCGCTGAAGACGGGGACTTCATCAGGCGCAGGCGCCAATGCGGCTCCTGCGAAAAACGTTTCACTACCTATGAGCGTCCTGACGTCGCATTTCCGGCAATCGTCAAAAAAGATGGTCGCCGAATCGAATTTGAGCGGGCGAAATTGCTGGCATCAATGAAACTGGCACTGCGAAAGCGGCCGATTAGCACGGAACAGGTTGACAACGCCGTTGAACGCATTGAGGAGACCCTCCTCAATCTTGGCCTGCGAGAAGTCGCCTCCAATCGAATTGGTGAATTGGTCATGCTGGAGCTCAAGAAGCTCGACAAAATCGCCTACGTGAGATTCGCTAGCGTCTATCGAAGCTTCGAAGATATCGATGACTTCAAGACACTGGTGGATGAAGTGGGACGCTAGGCTAAGGATTTTGGTCAACTCCATTATTTTTATCTTTTGCTAAAAATTTTGGATAAACGGTCAATAGGAAACACACCGGCCATATAGGGCGCAGCAATTGCTTGTCTCCCCCCGATGTCCGACGAACGGTTGAGTGGGTCGGTTGGACGGTGTTTCCTAATCGACTGGGCTCGCCTAAACTGGCACCATGG
The DNA here is from genome assembly GCA_963781205.1 of uncultured beta proteobacterium. Lineage (GTDB taxonomy): Bacteria > Pseudomonadota > Gammaproteobacteria > Burkholderiales > Burkholderiaceae_C > Rhodoferax. The sequence goes on from CAWAFG010000047.1 coordinate 109,675, forward strand.
ACAAAAAAAGTACCGCCATCGCAGGTTTTACCATGATCGAGCTATTGATCACGATAGCCGTTTTGGCCATTTTGGTGGCGATTGGGCTACCAAGCATGCGGGATTTTGTGGTGGCCAACCGACTAACCTCTGATATCAATAGTTTTGTTGGTTTAGTTAACTTTGCCAGAAGCGAGGCAATTACACGAAACCAAAGCGTCGTCATTTGCCCCAAGACATCATCAACATCAAATACCTGTTCGACTTCCAGCTTATGGGCTTTGTATGACATCGAAGTATTCGTAGATGTGAATGGCGACAACACTTGGAATTCGGGTGATATTTTGCTAAAAACCTTACCCGCAATTGATCCAACCGGACAGCAAACCGCATTCACGCGGCCTAGCGGAACAACTAACAAGGTTATTTTTGGATCATCAGGATTTTCTCAAACCGCCCTTAGATTTAATGTACACACCATCAAGTCTGGGGATGCAGCGTACGAGTTTAAATATGGTCGAGCGATTTGCATTAGCAAACCAGGACGGGCAAGAATAATACCTTATAGCACCAACACTTGCACCAGCTTTTGAATTAATACTATTAATATGAAAATTACTTCAAAAAAATCACAATCTGGTGCGACATTAATTGAGGCCTTGGTTTCAATTTTGGTGATGTCACTCGGACTTTTGGGAGTGGCTGGCATCCAGTTGAACGCAATCGCCTACCAAAAAGGCTCTTGGTCAACAAACCGAGTCGCCGAAACGGTCAACGATTTCTCAGAAAGAATTCGGGCCAACCCCACCGGTGCTAGCAATGGCAATTACCTTTACAACACCGCCAATTACACAACGATCAAAGCAGCTACATTTACGCCCAACAACTGCAGAACGTCCGGCACTTACTGCAGTACAGCACAAATTGCGTCAGACGACATAGCAGGATTGGTTACCAAAGCGCAAGATATTCTTCCCGGTGGTGCGGCCCAAGTCGCTGGCGACTCCTCAACTGGATTTGTAGTCACCGTGATGTATTTTGATAAAGACTTTGTCAACAGCAGTACCCCACCGGCACTGCAATCTTCGCCGACATGCGGCACCGGAACCACTGGCATTGAGTGGCGCAACTGCTGCCCTACCGAGGCTGCTGCACCGGCAGGGGTCAAGTGCCGACGCTTCATGGTTTTCTCTTAGTGCAACGCGTATGAAAAATAATTCCCGAATCAGCTTGCACAAGCGCAATCAAGGTGGGTTCTCTTTGGTAGAACTCATGGTGAGTATGGTCATTGGTTTGATTCTGGTGATTGCAGCCTCATCGGTCTACCTTTATTCCAAGCAATCATTTAACGCATCTACCGAAACCTCCCAATTAGAAAATAATGGGCGATTCGCGATCAACCTATTGACAAAATATATTCAGAGCGCGGGTTTTGTCATGATTGACCCCACGTTTCCAGCTCCCCAAGGACCTATTGACAACAAAATCTCCGGCTGCGACTTTGGCATGAGTAACCCTACGAGTCCAACAACCACTGCGGATCTCGCCTGCTTGACAGCCACGCCAGCAGGCGCGAGGCGCTCTGCAAGTATTGCCCTGTTCTCAGAAACTGACGCTTACGATGGTTCGGGCGCCAAGTTCCAAGGTTTTGATTGTCTTGGTCAGAGCTCCATACCGATACCAACTTCGACAGGTCAAATTTACGAGACCCGCTCTTATTTCTTCGTTGGAAACACGACGGTTCAGACCCCGAATGGCAGCACCACCATGGGCCAACTGTCCTGCTTGGCGGACAGAACTTTACCGGCAGCCCTCACTCCAGACTATCAGTCCCAACCCATCATGCCGGGAATCGAGCAGCTGGCTTTTAGCTACCTCCTCCCAGCGACAGCGGACACCAACACAGCGCAAGATGCCAAGGCTGCCGCGTCATTGACGACCGTGACATGGCCTACCGTTTTAGCTGTGGATGTCTGTGTTCTTGCCAAATCGATTCAAGCGGGTGGCAACGACACCGGCACCAGCTACACGGACTGCTACGGGACAGCAATAACCGCGTCGCCTGGAGAGATCTACCGCACATTCAGGACCACGGTTCGCCTTCGCAACAAGAGCATATGACGCACTACAAGTTGACTCGCCATGCGCCGTGCGCTGGCAAACCGAAGCAGTTGGGCATATCGCTTGTTCTGGTGATGGTTTTTCTGGTTATTCTGAGTGGCTTGGCGATAACCGCCATGCAGGGATCAACATTTTCATCGCGAATTGCAGCAAACGAAGCTGATCGAACGCTCGCTTTCCAAGCTGCCGAGGCCGCGTTGCGCGACGCCGAGCATGACATAACCGGCTCCAAATTTGACGGATCAACAGCGTGCACAGCGGCCCCATCGACCTGCCGATCTGAGCTCATCTATTGGGGTGACGGTTTTGATTCCAATTGCGATTTGGGACGGTGCGTACCCAACGCCGCGTCGCCCATTTGGGAAGGCTCGGCCATTTGGGATTCAAGCAGCGTCAAAAGCGTGGTCTATGGAACCTACACCGGCGCTACAGCATTACCAGTGGTTAATCGGCAGCCCAGGTACATTTTGGAATATTTCAAACAGGGTGACTATGCCGTGTACCGTGTAACCGCTGTGGGTTATGGCGTGAATGACTCAACGCGAGCGATGTTGCAAACATCAGTAAAGGCAAAACCAGTATGAAAACATCACCTACCTCTCGTTTCGCAAACTGGCGAATCGTTTTCAAAAAATTGCCAAGTTGCTGCTTTCCGCAACCTTGTTTTGTAACGCCATTGGCGCGCAAGCGGTCAACTTGACCCCACTCCCGCCCTACCTGACAGAAACAAAGGGCGCCCCTATGGTGATGCTCAATGTTTCCAAGGACCATCAGCTTTTCTACAAGGCCTATAACGAATTCACCGACTTGGATGGTGATGGTCAGCCAGAGACAAGCTACAAACACGGCTTTAAGTACTACGGCTATTTTGACAATCACCGCTGCTATGTCTACAGCACCACCAACAACCGGTTCTCGCCCACACGCAAGGAAAATGCGGCTACCGCGACAGACCCTACTTACTGCGGTGGCACCGACGAATGGCACGGCAATTTCTTGAACTGGGCCACGATGACGCGTATGGATGTGGTACGCCGTATTCTTTATGGCGGTTACCGCAGCACAGACAACACCGTTGTTTCGGGCTCTGCACTCACCGTGCTGGAGCGAGCGCATTTACCCACTGACGCCCATGCTTTTGCCAAGTACTACAGCGGCACGGATATTCGCAAGCTCACGCCATTCACGCCAAGCACCGGAGAAATATCTATCTGTAATGCGTCGTTTAAGAACGATCGATACAGCCACAATGCGATCAGCGCGCCCAGCATGCTGGTTGCCAATGGCAACTTTTCGCTCTGGAACGCCAATGAACGCTGGCAATGCTATTGGAGCGAGGACAAAAATGCGAGCAACAGTAACGACCCAACCAAGTCCTTTATCTATGCAGCATCCAGCAACCCATCTAGGGCCACAAAAGGGCTGGGAAGCGGGTATGCAACGGGATCCTACACAGTCCGTGTAGAGGTTTGCAAGAGTGGATTAGAAGCAACAACGGCGGACCCCACAGGCTTCACCACCGATGAAGAGAGCAAATGCAAGTACTACCCACTGGGTAGCAACAAACCCGTTGGCCTGCTGCAAAAATATGGCGAACGCAATGAAGCGGCCTTTGGACTGATCACTGGCAGCTTTGCCAAGAATACGTCCGGCGGCGTATTGCGCAAGAACGTTGCCACATTCACCAATGAAGTCAACCTAGATGATGGCCGGTTTACCGGTGTTGACGGCATTGTCAGCACCATGAACAAACTGCGCATGTATGGCTACGACTACAACGATGGAACGTACATCAATGCCGATGGCTGCAGCTACCAACAAATTGGTCTTTCTGACGGCACATGCGTGTCTTGGGGTAACCCGATGGGAGAGATGTATCTGGAAGCATTGCGCTATTTGGCCGGCAAGACAGCATCTGCCGCCTTTACTTACAACAGTACGGGCAGCAAGGATGCGGCCTTGGGCTTAACCATCGCCACATGGAGTGACCCCTTTGACACCAGCACCACGGCCAGTTTCGGAGACCGTCTGTGCCGTCGCTCCAGTATTGTCAACTTCAACGCCAGCGTTACCTCTTACGATAACGACCAGTGGAGCGGGCAGTCAGATATTGCAGGTTTAGGGGGCGCGACAACGGTCGATGGACTCACCGATGCCGTTGGCAATGCAGAAGGTCTCTATGCATCGTTAACAACATGGTCTATTGGTAGCACCAGCGGTAGCACCAACAATATGTGCAACCAAAAAACGATGACGTCGTTGTCGAGCTCCATTGGGATATGCCCTGAAGCACCAACGTACGCAGGTGGTTTCAAGATGGCAGGTGCGGCCTTGTTCGCCCACACCAACCCAATTCGCAGCGATATTCCCATCCCGGCCAACAATACGACTGCCTTCAAGGTAGATACCTATGGCGTGGCACTGTCAACCAGCACGCCTCGTATCAAAGTACCGGTGCCTGGACAAACGGGAAAATACGTCGTCATTTTGCCAGCGTACCGGCTGGACAAGGGAGCGGCAGGCCAAGGTGGCGGCACTTTGGTTGATTTCCGCGTTGTCAGCCAAAGTGCGACAGCAGGAAATTACCTGATTCAATGGGAAGACTCGGAGCAAGGCGGCGACTACGATCAGGACGTTTGGGGCACGCTGAGTTACAGCGTTGTTGGAAGCAATATTTTGATTTCGACACAGGTCATTGGGGAGTCGACCAACCAGAAACAGGGTTTTGGGTATGTGGTTTCTGGCACCAGCGGCAAAGATGGCGTTCACTTCCACTCAGGCATCGAGGGCTTTAACTACACAGACCCCGTTAATATTTCAGCAACACCCACGACCAAACTCAACGCCAGCGGAGGTTGCAGCAACTGCCAAGCCGGCGAGGCAAAAACAACCGCCACTTATGCCATGACGGGGGTCAGTGGTGACGCGCTGCAAGACCCGCTCTGGTACGCCGCAAAATACGGTGGCTTTGACCGCACCGCCGCCCCCACTTACAGTGGTGCCTCGGCTGCGGCCGGAACCCCAATCCCCGCCGCTGCCTGGGATGCCAAGAAGACCGATGGCAGTGCCGGCTCTGATGGAATTCCCGACAACTTTTTCTATGCCATTGACCCGTCTCAATTGGAGACCTCTTTGGAGCAGATCTTCACAACGATTCTGAAAGCAGGCGGGGCCGCACCCGCAGCGGCCACATCATCCCGCACGGCCAGTGGCGGCTACGTGTACGTGAGCACAGAAAGTGTCAAGGCAGCTGATTCGAGCAATGATGCTGACGCCAGCGGCGAGTTTTTGAAATACGGATTCAACGTCGACGGAACTGTTTCTGGCGCGGCAGAATGGGATGCTGGAGCCAAGCTAACCAATCAAGTGTTGAGTGGTGGATGGGATACCAATCGTCGAGTGTTCACCATGCATGAGACAACGGGCCCGACCACCTTCCGATGGGGCAGCCTTTCATTGAACCAGACAAATGCCCTCAAACAAAATCCAGCTCTGCTGACTCCATTGGATTCGGACACTGTTGGACAAAACCGTCTCAATTGGATCCGGGGAGAATCGGCCAATGAAACCACCGCAGGCGGATTACGCAAGCGCACCAAAACCAAGTTGGGGGCCATCATCAATTCAACACCCTGGTTTATTGGCGCCCCCTCTGCCGGCTACACGGACGCCGAGTTTGGAACTGGTTACACCGCATTCAGAAGAAACGCAGTCAACGCCGCACGCAATTCAGTGGCGGTTGGTGCCAACGACGGAATGCTGCATATTTTTGACGCTACCTCAGGTGTAGAACAATTTGCCTATGTGCCGCGCGCCATGTACGACACCTCCAGCACAGCGCCCTACTCCAAACTGTCCGCACTCACCGCCAAAGATTTTTTAATCACCAGTGGCACCAATCGGTTAACTGTTGATGGCAGCCTGATGGCCGCTGACATAAACCTGAGCGCCAGCACAACCCCCAACTGGCGAACCTACTTGTTTGGTTCATTTGGACGCGGGGCACAGGGGGTCTATGCGTTGGATGTGACCAGTCCCCAAACCATTACTGCGGAAACCACCGCAAATGCAGCAGCAGTAGTGAAGTGGGAGTTCACAAGCAAGGCTGATTCGGATTTCGGCTACGTCACAGGCCGTACCAATCCAAAAAACAATGGGCAACCTTGGCAAACAGGCTATATGGCCAATGGGAAATGGGCTGCGATATACGGGAATGGTTATAACAGTGCCAGCGGCAAGGCAGCCCTTTTCATTATTTTTGCGAACGGCCCCACCACCACAGATCCGGTCACAGGATGGACGGCCGGCACTTACGTAAAGATACTCACCGGGCCATTAGGCCTTGGCCCTGACAACGGCTTGGCAACACCCACGGCTGTAGATACGAATAATGACGGAAAAATTGACGTCATTTACGCGGGTGACTTAAAAGGTAATGTTTGGAAATTTGACGTTAGTAGCAGCAACACTGCCAATTGGGCAGTTGCGACGCAGGCCAGCGCGACTGACACCACCAAAGTGCCAGTATTCACAGCCACGACGACCCTACCATCCCCATCGACCGGCACGGTAAACCAACCGATCACAACAGCCGTAGTTCCATTTGTGCATCCACAAGGGGGGTATCAGCTTTTCTTTGGCACAGGCAAGGCTTTGGAAAGTACGGATTACCCGATGACTACTTTGTACAGTCAAACACTTTATGGAATTTACGATAAGCCTGGAACAGTAGGGAGTATTACCACGGGAAAAACTGATCTTGTTGAGCAGACAAGTACGACCTCTGGTGGGATTAGGTATTTCTCACAAAACAGCGTCAATTACCCCAGTAAAAAGGGTTGGTATTTAAATCTTCCCGTTTCCTCCGAGAGTGTCGTTTTTAACCCTTTCTCAGAAGACTCCTACCGGGTGAACGTGAAATCTCTAGCACCGCAGGCAACATCCAACGGTTGTCGCTATGACGCGACTAGCTTTGAAGCGATCATTAATCCGATCAATGGCCTCCCCATTCCGAATCTCATGCCAAGTGCACCTCTTGTCACAGGTTATGGTGCAGTTGGCGAAACCAGCACAAACAGTTTTGAGTTCTCGCGAGGTGGCGTCTACCCATCGCTAACCCCTCCACCCAGCACGACATCTTGTGTTGCAGGATCTACTAACTGCACATGCAACCCCGCCAACTCCAGCGAGTGCGTTTTGTGTCCGGACCCGGCTACTTGCAATCCTCCATGGAAACCACTCCCACAAAACCAATGCATGTATCGCACTATCTCAGCATTGGGAAATGGTACGGTGACAAGTTCCGAGCGTTTCGGTGCCTGTTCGGCAGGACGGCTTACATGGCGTGAGATTCTTCGCAATCGCTAAATTTAAAGTTGACAAATTATGAAAATTAAAAATGGCGGCTTTACATTAATCGAGCTGATGATCACCGTCGCGGTCATTGGAATACTTGCAGCCATCGCGCTTCCCTCTTACTCTAGTTACATTGCTAGGTCAAAGCGTGCAGAGGCACGGGCGGAGGTATTAAAAGCGGAGGGCTGGATGGAACGGTATTACACAGAAAATAATCGCTACTCAAGCACCACTGCGGCACCAACGACCAACCCAACAGCCTTTTCCGGAGCTTTTGGATCTGTTCCCAAAACAGGAACTGCCTACTATGCTGTTACCCTGGCAGTCACTGCCGCCGGATACACAATTACAGCGACGCCTACAGGCTCCATGAATGGTGACTCTTGCGGGACCTTCACCAAATCAAATGTTGATTACCTTAAATTTTCCGGCTCGGGTGAAAATTGCTTGAAATGAAGGACTGACATTTTAAAAAATGCACTCTTCATTAAATATAAAAATATTCATATTAATTTCTATATTAATTCACGCATTTGTAATTTTTTCTCCGGTTAAAAAATCGGAAAAAAAATCACCGACCCTTAAATCATTTAAATATCATTTAATTTCCGGAAAAATAGTCAACGACAAAAAACCACTCCTCTCAAATTCAAATGAGAAGCGAACGTCAACGGCTGAAATAGCTTCTAAAAAATTAAATGACTCACCTCTCAGTAACTCTTCCAGTATTCTAGAAACACCATTGGAAGAAGAAAACTTATCGGTATCCAAGCACTACAGATCAACCGACGAGTTACACACCAGGGCTGTTCCTATCGTTGACTGGAAGATCGACACCAGTCAGGTGCCGAATGATATTTTTTTCGTTTTGATTTTTACGGTCTGGGTTTCAGAAACAGGTACGATCGATTTCATTGAGTACCCTACTTCTGCTGATGAACCCCCTTGGGTAAACGCAGCAAGAGCGAATTTAGCCCAGACAGAAATGCAACCTGCCACTTTGGATGGCAGACCTGTACCCAGCACAATGACTGTCGAAATTTCAGTTGAACCCGAGCATTAATGCCTGATCTGAACGCCATGGAGCGCGCCCTCGTCCTTGCGTCGAGCGGTCTGCTTCTCACAAACCCAAACCCCCGAGTGGGTTGCGTCATTACCACCCGTGAGGGCCGCGTCCTTGGACAAGGACATACCCAGCGCGCTGGCGAACCCCACGCCGAAGTCATGGCGCTGCGCGATGCCGCTGCAGGAGGTCACTCCGTTGTCGGCGCCACCGCCTACGTCACGCTGGAACCCTGCTCTCACCAAGGCCGCACCGGGCCTTGTTGCGACGCGCTGATCGCGGCGGGCATCAAAAAGGTTGTGGCGTCCATTGCCGACCCGAACCCCAAAGTGTCAGGGCAAGGTTTCGAGCGGTTGCGCACGGCGGGCGTGGAAGTGATTATTGGCCCCGGAGCCCAGGAATCTCGTGAATTGAACATCGGCTTCTTCAGCCGAATGATCCGGAAAACACCTTGGGTTCGGATGAAGGTGGCCGCCTCACTTGACGGGAAGACCGCGCTGGAAAACGGTGTGAGCCAATGGATCACATCCGCACCTGCCCGCGCCGATGGCCATGCGTGGCGAGCGAGGGCCTGCGCGGTGTTAACCGGGATCGGCACGGTGCTGGAAGACAACCCGCGCCTGGATGTGCGCTTGGTGGAGACACCCAGGCAGCCCCACCTTGTTATTGTGGACAGCCGCCTTCAAACCCCTCTCGATGCTCACCTTTTTATAGCTGGACGCGCCCTATTTATATACGCTGCAACCCGAAATGATGAGAAAAAGTTGGCACTGGAGGCACTCGGAGCCACCGTCATTTACCTGCCCGGAACGGCGCCTGGCACCGAAAACAAGGTTGATCTTGCCGCGATGCTGCAAGATCTGGCGCGCCGCGAAATCAATGAACTGCATGTCGAGGCAGGGGAAAAGCTCAACGGGTCCTTGGTGCGGGAGAATTTGGTGGACGAGTTTCTGGTTTACCTCGCCCCCAAGATCATAGGCAAGGGGCGAGAAATGGCCGGCTTTGGTCCATTGACAGACCTGGGCCAAGCACTGCCGCTGGCATTTCTATCCACGGAAAGGGTGGGGCCTGACCTGCGGATTCTGGCGCGAATCGAGGGTCGCGACGCTTTCTAGAGGACAAGTTTTAACCACAACCACGATCGTGCCCACTTTCCCTGCGAAAATAGCGGGATGTTTACCGGAATCATTACCGGCGTGGGGCGCATCGTCGCTGTTCACGCCTTAGGCAGCTCTTCTACCCATGGCAAGCGCCTCACCATCGAATGCCCTCCCGCCTACCTCGACGACGTCGGGTTGGGCGACAGCATCGCGCTCAATGGCGCTTGCATGACGGCGACATCACTCGATTTGGCTCAGCGTCAGTTCACGGTGGATATTTCTGCCGAGTCCCTGGACAAAACGGCGGGACTGACCCAGATCGGGGCCATCAACCTGGAAAAGGCCTTGCGGGCCCATGACCGTCTGGGCGGGCACATTGTGTCGGGCCATGTGGACGGGATTGGACACGTCACCCACTTCGCCGAACTTGGCGAGAGTTGGCAGTTGCGGGTGTTGGCGCCCAAGGGGCTCGCCAAGTATTTGGCCTACAAAGGTTCGATCACCATCAATGGCGTCAGCCTGACGGTCAACCGGATTGAAGATGTGGCAGCGGGCTGCGAGTTCAGCATCAATCTGATTCCCCATACTGTTCAAAACACCGCTTTGGGAAGCTTGCACAACGGTTCGCTGGTCAATCTGGAAATCGATTTAATCGCACGGTATGTTGAGCGCATGCTCAGTGCCGACGCACCCGCCCTCAACCACTTGGCGCCTTGAAGCGACAAGTACCCTACCCTCCTTGAAAGATTAGCGTATGAGCTCCCTCACTCCTGTGGCGATTTCGCCGGTTGAAGACATTGTGGCGGACATGCGCGCGGGTCGCATTGTCATTCTGGTGGATGAAGAAGATCGGGAAAATGAGGGTGACCTTGTTCTTGCTGCTGACCATGTCACGGCAGATGCCATCAATTTCATGGCCCGTTATGGACGGGGTTTGATTTGTCTGACTCTCAGCAAAGAACGCTGCGAACGACTTCAACTCCCACCGATGACTGTTCGCAATGGCGACAAAAAAGGCACTGCATTCACGGTGTCCATTGAAGCGGCCGAGGGTGTAACCACCGGCATTTCCGCCGCCGACCGGGCCCGCACAGTACAAGCAGCCGTTGCCAAGAACGCCACCGCCGATGACCTGGTTCAACCCGGTCATATTTTTCCGCTACAGGCAGTCGAGGGCGGTGTCTTGATGCGCGCTGGACATACCGAAGCGGGTTGTGACTTGGCGGTGATGGCTGGCTGCTCGCCTGCGTCCGTGATTTGCGAGATCATGAAGGACGACGGCACCATGGCCCGCCTGCCTGACCTGCAACTTTTTGCGGCAGAGCACGGCCTGAAGATTGGCACCATCGTTGACTTGATTGAGTACCGAAGTCGCATGGAGTCGCTGGTCGAAAAATTGGGATCACGCCCACTCAACACCGCGTTTGGTGAATTCACGGTTCATGCCTTCCGGGACAAAACTGCATTGGGCGTTCACCTGGCGCTGGTCAAAGGCACTTGGAGCCCAGACGACACCGTACTTGCGCGAGTGCACGAACCGCTCTCAGTGCTGGACGCCCTGGAAGTCGGGCGCGCCATGCACTCTTGGAGCCTGGATGCGGCCTTGACCCGCGTGGCAGCAGAAGGCAGAGGCGTTGTTGTGTTCCTGAACTGCGGCGAAAGCGCTGAGCAGTTGCTGGCCCAGTTTGACGGCACCGCGCGCGCCAGTCACGGACCCGAGCGCGGGCGCATGGACTTGCGCACCTATGGCATTGGCGCACAGATTCTTCGCGAATGCGGCGTGCACAAAATGAACTTGATGGGTACCCCGCGGCGCATGCCCAGCATGGCCGGCTACGGGTTGGAAATCACTGGCTACATCACACAATAACAAAAAGGACAGCACCATGTTTGGCGCAGACAAAGGAACTTTGGATTCCGCAGACACCCGTTTGAATGGTAAAAAATTGACCATTGGCATCGTTCAGGCTCGCTTCAACGAACCGGTTACCAACGCGCTCGCGGCGGCTTGCAAAGCCGAGTTGTTGGCACTGGGTGTGCAGGAGAAGCACATCGATCTGGTGCAGGTACCGGGCGCCTTGGAAGTGCCCGTCGTTCTCATGGCGATGGCCGAGAAGCTGAAATATGACGCGTTGATCGCATTGGGTTGCATCATTCGTGGCGAGACCTATCATTTCGAATTGGTCGCCAACGAATCCGGCGCCGCAGTAACACGAGTAGGTCTGGATTACCAACTGCCCATTGCCAACGCCATTCTGACGGTCGAGAACATGGACCAGGCTATCGCCCGGCAAACCGAAAAGGGGCGCGATGCCGCCCGTGTTGCCGTTGAAATGGCCAATTTACTGGAAGAAATCTAATGAGCGAATTCACCCCCAAGCCTGTGGCCACGCGCCCTCCCCGGCAAGCCCGCACGGGCGTGACCAGCACGGGCGCCCGCAAGGCTGGCAGTAAATCCGATCGCTCACGCGCGCGCGAATTTGCACTGCAGGCCTTGTACCAACGTTTGGTGGGCAAGAACGGCATTACCGACATCGATGTATTCACCCGCGATCTCGCCGGCTTCTCCAAATGTGATTCGGTCCATTTTGACGCCCTGCTGCACGGGTGCACCGACGAGGCCAATGAACTTGACGCACTCATCCTGCCCCTGCTGGACCGCAAGATGGAAGAGATTTCCCCCATCGAGCACGCTGTGATGTGGATTGGTGCCTATGAATTCAAGCATTGCCTGGACGTGCCATGGCGTGTTGTATTGAACGAATGCATTGAGCTGGCCAAAGAGTTTGGCGGCACCGACGGTCACAAGTATGTCAACGCAGTCCTCAACGGCATGGCACCAAGCCTGCGCGCCGCCGAGGTCAACGCGGATCGGGGCAACTCCGGCTCATGAGAATTTCCGGGCGCGCCCAGCGCATTGAACCGTTCTACGTGATGGAGGTGGCCAAAGCGGCCGCCAAGCTGGCCGCCGAGGTGGCACAGACTGAATCGCCGATGATTTTCTTGAACATCGGCGAGCCAGATTTCACCGCGCCGCCGTTGGTACAAGCGGCGGCGGCGAAAGCCATCCATGACGGACGGACGCAATACACCCAAGCCACCGGCCTGCTGGAATTGCGTGAGCGCATCAGTGACTGGTACCGACAACGCTTCAACGTGGAGGTGGCTCCCAACCGCATTGTGGTGACTGCGGGTGCTTCGGCGGCTTTGCAAATGGCTTGCTTGGCATTGATTGAGTCAGGTGACGAAATATTGATGCCTGACCCGAGCTACCCGTGTAACCGGCATTTTGTGAGTGCGGCCGATGGCCGGGCCGTGCTGGTTCCGGCAACAGCCGCTGAACGGTTTCAGTTGAGTGCAGACAAAGTGGAGTCGGCGTGGACTGACGCGACGCGCGGCGTGCTGCTGGCCTCGCCCTCCAACCCGACTGGCACCTCGATTCACCCCGACGAGTTGCGCCGCATTCACTCAGTGGTAAGCGGCAAGGGCGGCGTCACGATCATTGATGAAATCTACCTCGGCTTGAGCCACGACCCACAATATGGGCAAACGGCCTTGGCGCTGGATGAAGACATCATCAGCATCAACAGCTTCAGCAAATACTTCAATATGACGGGCTGGCGACTGGGCTGGATGGTGGTGCCGCAGCGTATCGTGCCCGTGATTGAGCGACTGGCCCAAAATCTGTTTATTTGCCCCAGCACCATCGCGCAATACGCCGCGCTGGCCTGTTTCGAGGCGGAAAGCATCGCCGAGTACGAACGCCGGCGCGCGGAATTCAAGGCCCGCCGCGACTACTTCATTCCAGCGCTGAATGCGCTGGGCTTGACCGTCCCTGTGATGCCCGATGGCGCTTTTTACGCATGGGCCGACTGCAGCGCCGCCTGTGAGCGACTGGGCATCAAGGACAGCTGGGATCTGTCTTTTGAGATCATGAACAAGGCGCACGTGGCTGTCACGCCTGGGCGTGACTTTGGGTCGGCAGATACCGAGCGATATCTTCGGTTTTCTACGGCGAGTTCAATGGCGCACCTGCATCAAGCAATTGAGAGGCTGAAAGCCTTTTTGGCATGAAAGCCACCACACCTCCCATCGCCGCTTTCGGCTGGCCTGTTCGGGTGTACTGGGAGGACACCGATGCCGGCGGCATTGTGTTCTACGCTAACTACCTCAAATTTTTCGAACGTGCCCGCACCGAATGGTTGCGTGAACGGGGTGTTGAGCAACGCCGCCTGCGAGAAGAAACTGGTGGCATGTTTGTGGTGAGCGAAGCCCAGCTTCGTTACCACCGCTCAGCCAAATTGGACGATGAACTGACCGTGACGGCGCAAGCCATTGAAATTGGCAGAGCCTCCATGACGATTCAGCAGCAGGCGCTGCTGAAAAATGGCAATGACACAACCCTGTTGTGTGAGGCCACCGTGCGCATCGGCTGGATCAAGGCCGACAGCCATCAACTCACAAGAATTCCCTCAACTTTATTGGATGCCCTTCGATGAACCAAGACATGTCGATCCTTCACCTGGTCCTGAACGCCAGTTTGGTCGTGCAATTGGTCATGCTGCTGTTGATGGTGGTATCCATCACCAGTTGGGCCGCGATTTTTCGCAAGCTCATCGCGTTGAAACGGGTGAAAGCCATCAACGATGTGTTTGAGCGTGAGTTCTGGTCCGGCACCAATCTGAACGATCTGTTTGCTGCCGCCTCACAGAATTCGCGGGATTCGGGCCCGCAAGAACGCATTTTTGCCAGCGGCATGCGGGAATACCAAAAACTGCGCGAGAAACGCATCACCGACACGGCCTCCTTGATGGACGGCGCCCGCCGGGCCATGCGCGCCAGTTTTCAACGTGAAATGGATGTCATTGAGACCAACCTGTCGTTTCTGGCCTCCGTCGGGTCGGTGTCACCCTATGTGGGCTTGTTTGGCACCGTTTGGGGCATCATGCATGCCTTTACGGGTTTGGCCGCGTTGCAGACCGTGACCCTGGCCAGCGTGGCACCGGGTATTGCCGAGGCATTGGTCGCCACGGCCATTGGCCTGTTCGCCGCGATTCCGGCCGTGGTCGCCTACAACCGCTTTGCACGCGATATTGACCGCATTGCCATTCGCCTGGAAACCTTCATGGAGGAGTTTTCCAACATCCTGCAACGCAATGTCGGCGCGCAGTCCGCCTCCGGCCACTGAGAGGAATCCAGACATGCCAGCTATGGTCAGCCGAGGACGGGGTCGCCGCACTATTAACGAGATCAATATGGTGCCCTTCATCGATGTGATGTTGGTGCTGTTGATCATCTTCATGGTGACCGCGCCCATGATCTCCCCCAGCGTGATTGACCTGCCCAGCGTTGGCAAGGCGGCCAAGCAGCCTGACCAGGTGATTCAGCTGATTCTGGACAAGAACGATTCAATCGAGATGAAGATCAAGGACAAGACCAGTTCGATTTCGCTCAAAGAAGTGGCAGCGGCCGTCAAGCAGGCTCAAAGCAGTGCAGAGAATTCTGCGGTCGTTATCAGTGCGGACAAGAATATCAAATACGAGTCAGTGGTCAAAGTCATGGACACCTTGCAGCGCGCGGGGGTCCAACGTGTGGGTCTGTCGGTTCAACTGGCGAATTAGTGCTGGACATGATTGCAGCCACGGACCGTCTGGAGTTTGCGCCGCCCACGCCACCTGGTTTCGGGCGGGCGCTGGTGCTGGCCCTGATAGCCCACTTGCTTCTGGTCGCGGCCCTGACATGGGGCGTCCATTGGAAGAGTCAGCCATTGACCATGTCCGCCGAGGCGGAACTTTGGTCTGCAGTCCCCAAGGAAGCAGCACCCCAACGCGCTGGTGTCGCGCCCGAACCCCAACCTGAGCCGGAAAAAATCACACCGACCCCGCCACGGCCCGTTCCCCCAGCACCTAAACCAGAGCCTGAGCCACCCAAAGTGGCCGAGGCGGACATCGCACTGGAAAAGGAAAAACTCCTGCTCAAAAAAGCAGAGGAAAAAAAGCTGCTGCTCGAGAAGCAACGCCTGGAAAAACTGAAGAACGAGAAGCTCGCGCGGGAGAAAGAGCTGGTTGAAAAGAAACTTCAGGAACAAAAACTGCAAGAAAAGAAGCTCAAAGAAGAGAAATTGCAGGAAAAGCGCGAGCAAGAAAAGAAGTTGGCCGAAGAAAAGAAACAAAAGGCAGTGGAACTTGAGCGCAAAGCCGCACTGGAAGCCAAGGAAGACGCCAAACGAATGGAGGCCCAGCGCCAGGCCAACCTGAAGCGCATGGCCGGTCTGGCAGGTGCCACGGGTGCGGCTACCGCCACAGGCAAAGACTTGCAATCCTCCGGCCCCTCATCGGGTTACGCCGGTCGCATTCGCGCCCGCATCAAACCCAATATTGTTTTCACCGAAGACATCAGCACCAACCCGGTCACCGAAGTGGATGTGCGTACTTCACCGGACGGCACCATCATCAGCCGGAAAATTATCAAATCCAGCGGCGTGACGTCGTGGGACGAGGCGGTGCTGAGAGCCATCGACAAAACCGAAACTTTGCCGCGTGATACCAATGGGCAAGTGCCGGCATCCTTGGTGATCAGCTTCCGACCCAAGGACTGATCCACAGGACAGGATCTAGCAGACACCCCGCCCTGCTGACCGAATAACCTGCGGGAGTCGCTATATTATTGATAGCTACCTCCGCAGGTTTTATATAGGCTAAAGGCCTATTTCACTCATAAACAATCTCAGCCTTTCCATTGGCGGCCTGCACCCGCCAGCCGGCCAGCGCCGCATTGGTCGGGTAGAAACGGGACTGCTCACCCAGCAACAACTCGGCAGACGCAGACCCATTGGCTGACTGACAGCTCACGGCCAGTCGAACGGGCATGCCATGTACTTTTTCGCCCTCTTCTGTGACCTCGCGCTGCACGGGGTAGTCCTTGATCATGCGAGCGACATCGGGGGCTTTGCCGGCGCCATCCGAGTTAACCGCCACACGCAGGTATTTGCCGAACCGGCATCTCGCCTGCTCCAGATCCCAGATCTGGGTCACCGTCAGCTGCATGCCACCTGAGAAGCGATCGGGTTGCTGCTTGCCCATGACGATGATCAACTCATCGTCTTTCAACAAATTGCGGTAGGTGTTGATCATGGCTTCATCGGCGCGCGCCTCAATCATGCCGGACTTGTCGTCCAGCTTGAACAGGCCCAACTTGCCGCGCTGACCGTTAATCACCCTGAAGTCAGTCACGATGCCAGCCATCAATTGGGGCTCGCGTGTATCGATCAAATCGTCGATGGGCCGGCGCGCAAAACGCCTCACCTCCAACGCGACTTCGTCAAACAGATGCCCTGAAAGGTAGAAACCAACCGCCGTTTTCTCCAAGACCAAGCGCTCCTTGATCCCCCACGGCGTGGCCTCAACCAAATCGGGCTCTTGGGTGCTGGAGCCATGGTCGTCATCCCCTCCCATGTCAAACAGTCCGCCCTGGTTGGCGTTAGCCACCGTGGCCGAGCCAAACTCAAACGCCCGCTCCAGCGATGCCAGCAGGCTGGCGCGATTGAGCTGAATCGCATCAAAAGCGCCGGCCTTGATCAAGGCCTCGACCGTGCGCTTGTTGATGCGGCTGCGATCCACGCGAACACAAAAGTCAAACAAGCTTTTGAACGGACCAACCACGTCTGCCGATGGCCCTGCGCCCCGTCCCTCGCGGGCGGCCACAATGGCCTCAATGGCTGCCTGGCCGGTGCCCTTGATGGCGCTCAGGCCGTAGCGAATCAACTTGTTCGATACCGGCTCGAACCGGCTCACCCCACGGTTGACATCCGGCGGCTCGAAGGTGAGCCCCATCTTTAACGCGTCTTCGTACAAGACCTTGAGCTTGTCGGTGTCGTCCATCTCCACCGTCATGTTGGCGCAAAAGAACTCGGCGGTGTAATGCACCTTGAGCCAAGCCGTGTGATAGGCCAGCAAAGAATAGGCAGCGGCGTGGGATTTGTTGAAGCCGTAGCCCGCAAACTTCTCCATCAAGTCGAAGATTTCGTCGGCCTTGGCTTCGTTGATGTCGTTCTTGGCCGCGCCCTCGCGAAAGATCTGGCGGTGCTTGGCCATCTCGTCCGCATCCTTCTTACCCATGGCCCGGCGCAACATGTCAGCGCCCCCCAGTGAGTAGCCGCCCAGAATCTGGGCGGTCTGCATCACCTGCTCCTGATAGACCATGATGCCGTAGGTCTCAGACAACATATTGGCGACCAGCGGGTGCGGGTACTCCACCACTTCGCGCCCGTGTTTTCGGGCCACAAAGCTGGGGATCAGGTCCATCGGGCCGGGGCGGTACAGCGCGTTAAGGGCAATCAAGTCCTCCAGGCGCGTTGGCTTGGCGTCTTTCAGCATGCCTTGCATGCCGCGACTTTCAAACTGGAAGACGGCTTCGGTTTTTCCTTCCGAGAACAAGCGATACACCCTGGCGTCATCCAGCGGCAGGTTCTCAAACGCAAAGTTTTCCTGCCCTTTGTGGCGCTTCATGATGAACTCGCGCGCAATTTCCAGAATCGTCAGCGTGGCCAATCCCAAAAAGTCGAACTTGACCAGACCAATCGACTCCACGTCGTTCTTGTCGTATTGACTGACGGCCGATTCACTGCCTGGCTGCTGGTACAGCGGGCAAAAATCAGTCAGCTTGCCGGGGGCAATCAACACGCCACCCGCGTGCATGCCCACATTGCGGGTCATGCCTTCGAGCTTGCGCGCCAGCTCCAGCAAGGTTTTGACGTCTTCTTCTTTGGCCTCTCGCTCGGCCAGAATCGGCTCATCGGAGGCATAAACCGTTTTGTCGTCTTTTTTGCGGTCTGCGGGCGGCAACTGCAGACTCACGCTGACACCCGGCTTGTTCGGAATCAACTTGCTGATGCCATCACAAAAGGTGTAGCTCATGTCCAGCACACGGCCCACGTCTCGCACAGCGGCACGTGCCGCCATGGTGCCGAAGGTCACAATCTGGCTCACCGCATTTTTGCCGTACTTGTCCTTCACATAGTCGATCACCAGATTCCGGTTGGTCTGGCAAAAGTCAATATCGAAGTCGGGCATGGACACCCGCTCCGGATTCAGGAATCGCTCAAACAGCAGGTTGTACTTCAGCGGGTCCAAGTCCGTGATCTTCATCACGTACGCCACCAAGGAGCCCGCACCGGAGCCTCGTCCTGGCCCCACTGGGCAGCCATTGTTTTTGGCCCAGTTAATGAAATCACCCACGATCAAGAAGTAGCCGGGAAACCCCATCTTCAAGATGGTGCCAATCTCGAACTCCAGACGATCCACATACTTCTGGCGAACACTTTCCCGCTCAGCCTCATTGGGGTACAGGTGGATCAGGCGCTCTTTCAGCCCTTCATGCGAGGCATAGCGGAAATACTCCTCAGGCGACATGCGCTCGCCGTTCACCAGCGGTGTCGGGAACTCCGGCAACTGGGGTTTGCCCAACACCAAGGTCAAATTGCAGCGTTTCGCAATCTCAACGGTATTGGCCAGCGCCGAGGGCACATCGGCAAACAAGGCCTGCATTTGGGCCGTCGATTTAAAGTACTGCTCTCGGGTAAATCGACGGACACGGCGCTGGTTGCCCAGAATTTCACCGTCGGCAATGCAAACCCGAGCCTCATGGGCCTCATAGTCGTCTGGCTCGCTGAACTGAATCGGGTGCGTAGCCACCACGGGCAGCCCCATTCGCGCCGCAAGCTTCACGGCCGCGACCACATGGGCTTCGTCATCCACGCGCCCTGCCCGCTGTAATTCCAGGTAAAAACGATGCGTAAAAATGCCGCCCAATTGCAAGGCTGCGTCCAAAGCGCGCGCATCGTCGCCCTGCACCAAAGCCTGCCCGACCGGGCCCGCCTGCGCGCCTGAGAGGGCCAACAAGCCCTCGTTCAACTCTTTCAACCAATCCAGTTTGACCGATGCCTGCGCTTTTCCGGCATTTTGGGTCCAGGCGCGGGCCAACATTTCGGACAAATTCAGGTAGCCCTGCTTGTTCTGCACCAGCAAAACAATGCGGGACAGCGCGGAAGCATCCTTGCCCAGCCCCTCCAACCAGATTTCGGCCCCAATCAACGGTTTGACACCGCGTTTACGCCCTTCTTTGTAGAACTTGATGGTGGCAAATAAATTGCTCAAGTCCGTGATGGCAAGGGCCGGTTGGCCGTCGGCAGCCGCAGATTTGACGATATCATCGACGCGATTGGTGCCGTCTACGACAGAGAATTCAGTGTGGAGGCGCAGGTGTACAAACATAGCCGCCATTGTAGAAAGCACAAAGGGACTTATTTTGAAGTTACTGGTGGTTGATGACCATGCATTGGTCCGAGAAGGCCTGCGCCAAGTCTTAAAAGGGCTTGACGAGCAGATCCACGTCCTTGAAGCGCCCACTTGCGGCCGCGCCTTCGAGCTGGCGGCCTTGCATCCTGATCTCGACCTGGTGCTGCTGGACTACCATTTGCCAGACATGAACGGCCTGGCCGCTTTGTCAATATTTGGCAAAAACCATCCTGAGTTGCCCATCGTGATGTTGTCCGGCTCGGTGAACCCGAAGGTCATGCGCCAAGTCTTGGCACAAGGCGCATCAGGCTTCATGACCAAGTCCGGCTTGAGCGACGATTTGCTGGGCGTGATTCGTCGTGTTTTGGATGGTGAAATATTCACACCACCCGAACTCATCAACTCACCCGAGACACTTCAAGCCGACGCGCTGGCGCCCACACCCGCCACATTTGTCCTGACGCCGCGTCAAGAAGAGGTTCTTTATCTGCTGATGGACGGTTTTTCGAACAAAGACATCAGTCGCAATCTCGATTTGTCTGAAGAAACCGTCAAAAACCATGTCAGCGCCATTCTGCGTGGCTTTGATGTCCAAACCCGGATCCAGGCCGTGATCGCGGCCAGCAGCCACGGTTACGTCAAGCCATTGCCACTCGTCTGAGCCTGCAAAGCGAGGCGCCGAACCAGGCTGCGCAGTTTGGCCGGCCTCACGGGCTTGTGTAACAGAGTCAGCCCCTGGCTTTTGGCTTCCTGAATCAGCGCCACATCGGTGTTCCCGCTGATCAAACAGGCCGGTATGTCACGCCCTGCCACGGCCCGCAGTTGCCGAATGCAATCCAAACCGTTGTCGCCATCGCGCAGGCGGAAGTCACTGATGATGAGCTCTGGAAGGCCATTCAGGGACACATCCGCCAGCGCCCCAGCAATGGATTCTGTCTGGCGCACATTGGCCCCCCAGGATGCCAGCAACGCAACCAGCCCCTCTCTGGCCAGCACATCGTCCTCCACAATCAAAACGTTCAATTGATGCAGTTCATCAAACAGAAAGCCTTCCCGGCTTTCATCGCGAGGCACCGGGACATTGGCCTGCGTCAACGCCAAGGTCAGTGTGAATCGCGTCCCGCATCCCGGAGCCGATGCGAGTGCGAGTTCATGCCCTAACAGTTTCACGGTACGCTGCACAATATTCAGGCCCAAGCCCAAGCCTTTGCTGCGATCCCGCTCGCTATTACCCACCTGAAAAAATTCCTTGAAAACAGACGATTGGTGTTCAGGTGCGATGCCGATGCCGCTGTCGCGGACTTCAATATGAGCCAGCCGCTGATCAGCACTCATCCGGCACGCCAGCATCACCGTGCCTGAACGGGTGTAGCTCAAACCGTTGGTGAGCAGGTTCATCAAAACCCGGTACAACAGCGTGGGGTCACTCATGACTTTGGCGCGTGTGGGGCGAACTCTGAGCCGTAGTCCTTTTTCTTCGGCGCTCAACATCAAGCTGCTTTGCAGCTGCGCAAACAGATCGCCCAAGGCGACGGGGCGAATTTTTACATTGACGGCGCCAGCGTCGAGCTTGGAGATATCGAGCAGACCGTCCAGCAAATCCTGCATCGCACGCACTGACGCATCAATATTACCGATCAATTGCTGAGTGTCACCGTCGTGCCGAAGTTGAGCCAGTCGGGCCACAAACATACCCAGGGCATGCGTGGGTTGACGCAAGTCATGGCTGGCTGCGGCTAGAAACCGGGATTTGGCCAAGGTGGCAGACTCCGCCTCCTCTTTTTTCTCTCGCAAAGCGGCGGTGGCTGCGGCAACGCGCTGCTCCAGCTCATCTCGCCCCAACTCCAGCCGCTCTGCCATCTGGTTGATGCCCAGCTGTAACTCACGCAAGGGATCGTTGGGCAGCACGTTGGCGCGGGCCGCCAGGTCGCCTTGGCCAATTCGGTCCACCAAGTCAAACACGCCCAAAATGGGCTTCACAACACCGCGGCTGAGCCGCGTCGCCAACAGCGCCCCCAAAAGGACGCCAGTCAGGGTCACGGCCAAACCCAGTAGCAACATCTCCCGCTCACGACGGTCGAGCGATTCCCGAGAAAACTCAATCACGACATGGCCGAGCAAGCGGGGCTCAGGGGCAACATCACCGTTTCTGCTCCCGAAGAGTCCATCCACGCCAACGGGTGTCTCAACGACGGGTTGCCACATCAAGTCGGTGCGACGCGCCGAGTCGTGACGCGCCCCCTCTTTCCCGCTCAAAACAGGCAAAGCGTAGCCCAGCGTCCCGGCATTGGCCAACCACGCACCCCGCGCATCCAAAATGGCGACGGATCGAACATCCGGCTCCCGCATCCCCCCCACCGCAACACCCTGAAGATGCGCCACGTTGGCAGAAAACAGCCCGTATTCACTCGCGATGGCGACTTGACGCGCCAGCGAACGCGCTCGTTGGTTGTGGCTTTGATCCAAATCGTCCACGCGCGCACCCAAAAACAGCGCGGCCAGCAACAAGGCGATCAACGTCACCGGCAGCACAGCCGCCAACAACATTCGACTGCGAATATCCAAAACTTTCATGGGGCGCCCTCCCGCCGTCGAAGCTGCACGGTCAGCTCATCCGCGGACAAATTCAACCCCAGCGACCGAGCGACGTGTTCATTGACTGTGATCGTGAAATTTTGGGCATAAAGCGGCATGAAGGGCAGGGATTTTCCCTGCAACACAACCCCGCGGGCCAGAGAACCGACCTGCTGCCCAATTTGGGAGGGCGTCACGTACAAGGCCAGCACGGCACCCGCCCGAACATAGGCTGATGAAAATGCCACCAACGGCACTCGCGCTCGAAATGACGCCAACAACACGTTCTGAACCGAATTGCCATTGAACACGACCGGGTCCGCAAACGCCAACAACACGTCGGCTTCATCCAGAACTCTTTTGAGGGCAGGAAACAATGGCTCTTCAGGGGTCACCACGCCCTCCACCAGCTGAAAACCTGACGATGGCGCCAAAGCGCGCAGCGATGCCGCATGGATCTGAGACTCAGGCCCCCACAAAACACCAATTCGTTTCAGGGACGGCATCGCCAGCCGAATCAGCTCCAGTTGGCGGCTCAAGGGTTGATCGAGGTAAAGCGCAGAAAACTGCGGCGATACCTTGCGACTGCTGCCCCGAAGCACCCGCTCAAAACTGCTTCTGGGCAACAGGGCGCAAAGAATAGGAGTACGAACATTTGAGGTGGCCAAGGCCTGGGCAGCCTCAAAACCCAAGGTCACAATCAACTTCGAGGACCGATCACTCAAGTCTGCCCACTCACTGAGCGTGACTTGTTGCACGTCATTGCGGGCCACGCCGCCGCGCTCAAGCTCGGCCACAAGCGATTCGCTGGCATCGACATAGGCCGCACTGCGCTCACTACTCACGATAAGCACACTGCTCGCCGTAGCCGCACTTGCCCCGAACAGCCAGCTCAGGCAGAGAACAAGGTGAAGTAGGTAGCGGCCCATCAGCGTCGGTTCAGACTCAGTTCTCTAAGCGCAAGGTGACGAAGGCGCGACGCTCAAACTGGAAACGATGGTCAAAGTCGGTAAACGGTGACCCCAGGTTTTGAACGACCAGGGCGACCTCCCCCGTCCTGCGGCCCCAACGCATGGGAACCGCCATTCGCAAATCAGTACGCGTCATTGGCCGGGCGCTGGTAATGCCAGCACCTTGTGGCGTCACCGTGCTGCTGTCTTGGTGCATCAAGCTCAAATCCACGCCGCCAGGAAGGCGCTGAGTCAACATCAGGGTTGTCGCACTTTCCGGTGCCGCCTTGGCAGTCCCAGGGTCCATGGACCGCACATCTGTGAAGGATTGACCCAAGACTAATTTGGCATCACGCCAAGGACGCCAACCCAATTGAAATTCCAGCCCCTGAATGGTGAAATTCTCACTGTTGATGTAATCCAGCGTCCTTGAAGCCAATAGCGCAGAACCGGCTGGTAATGTGTAAGAGATCTGCCGCACGAAGCCGCTGATCCGCTCTTCAAAGGCACGGACATCAAGATCCAGCCCCAGGCTAGGCAAGCTGGCTAAATACCCCAACTCACGGGTCACCAATCGTTCGGGCTCGATATTCCCCCGAGAGTCCGTGATCACCGCCAAGGTTTGCCCATTCCAGTAGTAGCGGGTGTTGCCGTACTTTTCAAACGCACTGGGGGGACGGTAGGCCTTGGAGATGCCAGCGCGAAGGGTGTGGCCCGGTGCGAAATGCCAGTTCAACATCACCCGGGGCGCCAAGCTTGTCTCGTTTTCCGAACTGTGCTCCAGCATGGCGCCAGAATTCAGGACAAAGTCATCTAAAAAACGCCATTCAGCATTTCCGAACAAGCGCGTGAAATGGGTCACCAAGGGCGCATCGGTGTCGTAAAGCGGCTTGGACTCCACTTGCTCACGTCGCAACTCGCCTCCCCACACAAAACGCCAAGCAGGGCTGGCCCGCCAGGTGTGCTGCACCAGCAAGGAGTCATTGGTGGCTCGACCACCAAAATCCGCTATCACGCTATCGCTGATGCCAAAGGACTGCAGCGACACAGGAAAGTTGTCGCGATGGGTTTCTTCGGTGTGCGACACCGTCACGGCCACATCTGCGTTTTCGTTCAGGGTTCGCCGCCAATCCAGCTGCGCATACCCAGAGCCAAAATAGCGATCGCGAGCAGGATCATTGAGACGATCCGCAAAGCCCTTGCCAGAGTCAATGGACAAAGAGCCGGCCCTGAATTGCAACTCGTCTTGCGCAGAGGTTCTTAAATCAGCCCTCACATTCACCCGGCTGACCGCGTTGTGCTCGTTGGACCCCGTCAACCCGTCATCTGCCCTGCGATCAACCGTCAAGCGATAACTGGCATCCGCCGTGCCCCAGCCGATTCGGGCCTGAACATCACGAACACCGTTTTCACCGGATCCGACGGATGCTTGGGTTCCCAGTGTGTCCAGCGTGTGCCGAGTCACGATGTTGATCACTCCCAGCATGGCTCGCGCGCCATAGGCGGCGGAATTGGACCCCCGCAAAACCTCGATGCGCTCGATGTCTTCCATCGCCACCGTCTGCAAGCCAGGGCCCACGCCACCAAAAAGAAACGGGGAATAGGTCGAGCGGCCATCCACCAACACCTGAATCCGTGCTGAATAGCTGTCAAACCCGCCGTGATAGCTGGCCAGTGGCGCGCCGGTTTCAAAAGCGGAGCTGGTCTGAAACCCGGGCACCAACCGCAACAAGTCCGCCACATCTCGGGCGCCCGAGAGGCGAATCATGTCTCGATCCAAAATAGTGACTGCGCCTGGCGTGTCGTCCAGCCGCTGCGGCAGACGGGACACAGACAACACAATCGGCATGTCCGTGAAAAAGTCTTTCTCCGACAGGGCGTCTGGCGTTTGCGCGCACACAGACCCCGTCCATCCCAACACGATGGACAGAAACACAGAACGATTCATAGGTGCGACCTTGGTATTTTTATGGGCTCCCATCGACGCATTTTGCCTTGTCGATTCGACTTTTCGGCCCCGTTGGGAGCTAAAGCGGTCACTTGGGCCGGGCTGATTGCCTAAAATCGTCGAGTGAACAACATTCTGAACATTTCCACCTACAAATTCGTCCCGATTGCGGACGCGCATGAGTTGCGAGAGACGCTATTGCAACGCGCGCTCGACCGTGACCTCAAGGGCACCATCCTCTTGGCTGAGGAAGGCATCAACCTGTTTTTGGCGGGGCCAAGCGAGGCCGTTCGCGGGTTTGTGGCTGATTTGCAGACCGACACCCGTTTCGCTGACGTCAACCCCAAAGAAAGCTGGTCAGCCGACCAGCCCTTCAAAAAAATGCTGGTAAAGGTCAAAGGCGAAATCATTCGCATGAACTACCCGGCTATTCGCCCCGCCAACGGGCGGGCGCCGGCTGTCAGCCCACAAACGGTCAAGCGCTGGCTGGACGCGGGGGTCGACGATGAAGGCCGCCCGGTCGTGACGCTGGACACGCGCAACGCGTTCGAGGTCGATCAAGGCACGTTTGAGGGCGCGATTGACTGGCGTATTGACAAGTTCACCGAGTTTCCACAAGCGTTTCTAGAGCACAAGGCAGACTTGGCGGACAAGACTGTGGTGAGTTTTTGCACCGGAGGCATTCGCTGTGAAAAAGCGGCCATTCTGATGCAAGAAGCCGGACTGGACCATGTGTACCAGCTCGAAGGCGGCATTCTCAAGTACTTTGAGGAAACCGACGGCAGCCACTACCAAGGCGGTTGCTTTGTTTTTGATGAACGACGGGCGCTGGACGCCGATCTATTGACCGTATCGCCCAGCGCGTCCAACTGACGACAGGGCGGACCGGCTGGCCCGCCCTCTGACCGGTCAGGCCAGTTCTTCGACCTGCACCAACCGGGCGGCGAACTCGGCCACGCGCGCACCGTAGGCTTTTGCCGTGTCCAGGTCACCCTGAGGAATATCGGCGGCTGGGCTGGTCGGGCCAACTTGAGCCATCAAACCGGAGTTCGAACCAATGCGGTTGATGGTGCCGTCATTTTGCGCAGGCTGCCCCACCCAAATCATGCCTTGCTGCATGGCCAATGTGATGAAGTACTGGATGGTGGACAACTT
This sequence comes from uncultured beta proteobacterium, assembly GCA_963781205.1. Lineage (GTDB taxonomy): Bacteria > Pseudomonadota > Gammaproteobacteria > Burkholderiales > Burkholderiaceae_C > Rhodoferax. Next base: position 136,215 of record CAWAFG010000047.1, read on the forward strand.
GTCGCCACTGGGGCTGGCAGAGATGGTGAAACCACCGGCCACTTTGTCTTTCCATCCACCGGTGAACCAGCGTTTGGACGTGGCATCGGCAAATTTCTTGAACTGCCAAGAGGCCATGCCCATGTAGGTGGGCGAGCCAAAAATGATGGCATCAGCGGCGTCCAGTGTTTCCCAATCTGCATCGGTGATGTTGCCGTCGGCGTCAATGGTGATCAATTCGGCGTTGGCGCCCTCTGCCACAAACTGGGCCACGCGCTGTGTGTGGCCGTAACCGGAATGAAATACAACTGCTGTCTTTGCCATGTGAATACTCGTTTTCTGAAGTGAAGGTAAAAAGGTTGAGCCTGCCGGGCAAGCTCTCGGGAACTTAAAAATAGTGTGTTGTCAGTGTGTTCAGGCGGTGAGATCAAACACCAGCACCTCGGCATCCTTGCCTTGGGTCAACGTGAGTTCAGACTCGCCTTCGATCAAGGCCGCGTCGCCGGTCGTCAAAGCCGTGCCGTTCACGCTCAACTCACCTCGCACCAAATGCACATAGCTCTTGCGTGATGGCTCCAAAGCCAGCGTGGCAGATTGCGCGCCATCGAACAAGCCGGCGTACAAGCGGGCGTCTGCATTCAAGGTCACCGAACCCCGGTCCCCGTCATGCGAGGCCACCAGCCGCAGCACACCTTGCTTCTCAGCATCCGCAAAGGTTTTTTGTTCGTAGCTGGGCTCGACGCCGGTGACGTTGGGCTCAATCCAGATTTGCAACAAATGGGTGGTGGCATCGGGTGCGTGGTTGAACTCGCTGTGGCGAACACCGGTGCCGGCACTCATGCGCTGCACGTCGCCCGGCGGAATGGCCTTGACGTTGCCCATGCTGTCTTTGTGCGCCAGGGAGCCGGCCAACACATAGGTGACGATCTCCATGTCGCGGTGGCCGTGCGTGCCAAAACCTTTGCCAGCGGCGATCCAGTCCTCGTTGATCACCCGCAAGTTGCCCCAACCCATGAATTTCGGGTCGTAGTACTCGGCAAAAGAAAAGCTGTGTTGGGACTGCAGCCATCCGTGGTCTGCATAGCCGCGGTCTTTGGATTTACGGAGAGTCAGCATGAATTTCCTTTCGGGGTGAAGCGGTGTGAACCGATGACTGAACTTTAAGGCGGCCAACCGCTTTCGCCATCCATCCGTTTTGATGGCATCATTCAAAATATTCGAACTCAAGAATGCCAACCATGCAAACTCCTCGCGACGTGTTAACCCCAGACGCCTTGGCCATGCTGCAAATCATTGCCAGCACGGGCAGCTTTGCCGGCGCGGCGCGAGAGCTGGGCGTGGTGCCCAGTGCGCTCACCTACCGGGTGCGGCAAATTGAGGATGCGCTGGACGTGCTCTTGTATGACCGCAGTTCCCGCCAGGCACGGCTGACGCAGGCGGGCGCAGAAATGCTGCGCGAAGGCACGCGCCTGCTGGAGGAGATTGATGCGGTGGCCAACCGGGTCAAACGGGTGGCCACAGGGTGGGAGCCGCAACTGACGATTTCGGTAGACACCATCATCTCCAAGGCGACGCTCATGGAGTTGTGCGACAGCTTTTTTTCACTCAACCCACCCACGCGTATCAAGCTGCGCGACGAAACGCTTTCTGGCACGCTGGAGGCATTGACTTCGGGCCAAGCTGACCTGGCGATTGGCGTGACCGGCGCCAGCAATAACGCCAGCATTCGGACCAAACCCCTGGGCGACGTCAATTTTGTCTACGCCGTGGCGCCCCATCACCCTTTGGCCAATGCCCCTGAGCCGCTGAGCGATGAGTTGATTCGCCAGCACCGCGCCGTGGCCGTGGCCGACACCGTGAGCCGTGGGGGTGGATTGACCTTTGGCCTTCTGGGTGGGCAAGACGTGTTCACCGTGGCCACCATGCACGACAAGATCGACGTGCAGGTTCGCGGGCTGGGCGGCGGATTTGTTCCGGACTGCATGGCAAATCCCTTTGTAGAAAACGGGAGACTGGTGGTCAAAGAAGTGGAACGGCCCAAGCGTTTGGTGGCGATTCATTACGCCTGGCGAGACGCCGGAAAGACGGGTCACGGACGCGCCATGCAGTGGTGGCTCAACCAGCTTGAAAGTGCGGCCACACGCGCCGCTTTGCTCGCCCATCACCGGGGCGTGTAAAGTGCACTTGGCACAACAACAATTGGAGACATCTTTCATGAGCACTTCCAAAACCAAACCACAAACCCGCATCAAGCACTTTGCCGTCATCGGCGCTGGCATGGCGGGTATTGTTTGCGCCCGAACTTTGGCGCAAGCGGGTCACAAGGTCACCGTGTTTGAAAAGAGCAAGGGCATGGGGGGGCGCATGGCCACGCGCGACAGCGCCTTTGGCACGTTTGACCACGGGGCGCAGTACTTCACCGTGCGCGACGCGCGTTTCCAGCAAGCCTTGGACACCGTGCCGGGCGTGTGCAAGCGTTGGAGTGCCACCACCATTCGTGTGCTGGATGAGTTGGGCCGCATTGCGCAGGCTGACCGTCCCACCAGCGAAGCCCATTGGGTGGCCGCGCCGGGCATGAAGGCCTTGCCCAGCCGCTGGGCGCAGCCCCTGATGGCCGAGCAATGCATTGAGCTGGAAACCCGGGTCAACCGCATCTCACGCGACGCGCTCAACGCCAAGCAATGGCAACTCCACACCCAGGGCCCAGGGGACGCCCAGCATGTGTTTTCCGGCTTTGACGCCGTGTTGTTGGCCATGCCCGCCGCCCAATCGCAAGTCTTGTTGCAAGACTCCCAATTGGTGGCCAACTTGAGCAAGCAACTCGACAAAGTTCAGGTTGCCCCTTGCTGGACGTTGATGTTGGCCTTTCCACAAGCCATGCAACCCGGTTTTTCAACTCTTGGCCCCCAGTGGAATGCCGCGCGCAGCACCCACCACCGCATCGCCTGGCTGGCCCGTGAATCGTCCAAGCCTGGCCGTGGTGGCGTGGAGCGCTGGACCGTGCAAGCCAGTGCCGCTTGGTCCCAAGAACACCTCAACGATGACGCCCCCCGCGTGCAGGCCAAGTTGCTCAAAGCGTTTGGCGAAGTCACCGGTATTCGCGCCGAGCCCAGCTACCAGGACATGCAGCGCTGGAGCTATGCCAAAACCATTCAGCCTTTGGGCAAGACGCATTTGTGGGACGCCAAAACAGGCCTAGGCCTGTGCGGCGACTGGTGTCTGGGCAACCGGGTTGAAGACGCCTTTGTGTCGGGCCTGGAGCTCGCGCTGGCGGTTTGCTAATTCAGCCCGGCTTATTGACCTGAACAATGACGCGGCCTTGTGCCGCGTTTTTCACGCCCCATGCACACCGCCCCACCGGCCCGCTACATCGGCCGCTTTGCCCCCTCGCCCACCGGCCCGCTGCATGCGGGCTCTTTGGTGGCCGCGCTGGCCAGTTGGCTGGATGCCCGCGCCCATGACGGGCTGTGGTTGGTGCGCATTGAAGACGTCGACACGCCGCGTTGCCTGCCCGGCATGGACGAGCTCATCCTGCAACAACTTGGCGCCTGCGGGCTGGTGCCCGACCAAGCTCCCGTGTGGCAATCCCAACGCAGCGCGCTCTACCAAGCCGCGCTCGACATGCTGGTGCAACATGGCATGGCCTACCCCTGCGGCTGCTCACGCAAAGAGATAGAGATCGCCTTGCTGGAAAGCGGACACGAGCGCGAGCGCCACGGCGAACTGATCTACCCCGGCACTTGTCGCCACGGGTTAAAAGGAAAACCGGCCAGAGCCTGGCGGCTGCGCACCGATATTTTTAAGCCAAATCGGCCTCTAGCGCATATTCCGCCAGCGCAAGCCGCTATTTATTCAATAGCAAATCACGCCATCCACTGGACCGATCGACGCCTGGGGCCCCAGCAGCAAAACGTGGCCACCGCCGTGGGCGACTTCGTGCTCAAGCGGGCCGATGGCTGCTACGCCTACCAACTTGCCGTGGTGGTGGACGACGCCGACCAAGGCATCACCGATGTGGTGCGCGGTGAAGACCTGACGGACAACACCGCGCGTCAAATTGCCTTGCAGCAAGCACTGGGCCTGCCCACCCCACGCTACCTGCACACCCCGTTGGTATGCGGTGACAACGGCGAAAAACTCTCCAAACAAAACGGTGCAGCCGCGCTGGACACCAACGACTCGTTGGCTGCGCTCAACCGCGCCGCCCTCGTACTTGGGCTGCCTGTGCAAACAGGCACGGCGGGTGACGCATTGGGTGCGTGGACACAACTCTGGCGCAAGCACGGCCCGCCTCTCTACAATCCTGCACCGTGAACGATACAAACCCAACCGACCCCACCCTGCCCGAAACCCCTGCGGGCACCCGAAAACTTCGCATTCGGGGCAGCGCGCCCGAGGGCGTGGCCTACCCCAAAGAAATCAAGAGCTTTGTGCGCCGCGCTGGCCGCATCACCACCGGCCAGACCAAAGCGTTTGAAGAGCTGGGCGCCACATTTCTGTTGCCCTACCAGCCAAACGCTATTGATTTCGAAGCAGCCTACGCTTATGCAGCAAGCGCCAGAGGCCAAAATGACGTAAAAAATGCACCCGTCATTCTGGAAATTGGCTTTGGCATGGGCGAGGCCACCGCCCACATTGCTGGCGTCATGCCCGAGAAAAATTTCCTGTGCTGCGAAGTGCATGAACCCGGCGTGGGCGCCTTGCTCAAACGCATTGGCGAGCAAAGCCTGAGCAATATCCGCATCGTCTCGCACGACGCGGTGGAAGTCATTGACAACATGCTGCCGCTGCAAAGCCTGGACGGCGTGCACATCTTTTTCCCCGATCCGTGGCACAAAAAGAAACACAATAAGCGCCGCCTGATTCAGGCTGGCCTGATTGCCAAGCTGGCCGCGCGCCTGAAAGTAGGCGGCTACCTGCACTGCGCCACCGACTGGCAGCCTTATGCCGAGCAGATTCTGGAAGTGCTCAGCGCCGAGCCTTTGCTGAAAAACACCGCCAGCGCCAGCCACCCCGAGCTGGAAGGCTACGCGCCCAAGCCGCATTACCGCCCACTCACCAAGTTTGAAAACCGCGGCATCAAGCTCGGCCATGGCGTGTGGGACGTGGTGTTTGAGCGCGTCTAGCCTCAAGCACAAGCCATGAGTACCCCGGCGGCCCTCGTCGTGCCGCCTGCGCTGGACGGCGTTGGCCCCAGTTCGACCGTGTTGCCAGCCGGCACTTGGCCCACGGTGCTGGCATTTCTTGGTGGAAAAGTTTGCTGCCATTTCCGAGGCGCAGTGGCTTGAACGCATGGCCCAGGGCAAGGTGATTGACGCGCTGGGCCAGCCCGTCACCGCTGAACGGCCCTACCAGCCCCTGCTGCGCATTTACTACTACCGCAGTGTGCCCAACGAGCCGCACATTCCTTTTGACGAAGTCGTGCTGTTTCAGGACGAGCACCTGATCGTGGTCGACAAGCCGCATTTTTTGCCCGTGATGCCCTCGGGCGGGTATTTGCAGGAAACCGTGTTGGTTCGGCTCAAACGCCGCTTGGGCTTGGATGCTTTGGTGCCCATTCACCGCATTGACCGCGACACGGCCGGCCTGGTGATGTTTTCGGTGCAGACCAGCAGCCGGGGCGCCTACGCCGCACTATTTCGACAACGCGAGGTCAAGAAAACCTACGAGGCCATTGCACCCTGGCGCGCCGACCTGGCCCTCCCACTGACCCGGGAAAGCCGTATCGAGGAAGCCGGCCATTTCATGCTGCAGCAAGAGGTGGATGGCCCGCCCAATGCAGTCACCCATGTCGAGGTGATCGAGGTGCGGGGCGAGTTGGCCCGCTACCGCTTGCGCCCGGTGACCGGGCAGCGCCATCAGTTGCGCGTTCACATGAACGCGCTGGGCCTGCCCTTGCTGGGCGACGGCCTGTACCCCACCCTCACCCCCGAGGGGCAAATCGACTACGCGCATCCCTTGCAACTGCTCGCCCGCTCCATAGAGTTCACCGACCCCATCACCGGACAAGCTCGCCAGTTTGAAAGCCAGCGGCAGCTCCAATGGAGCACCAGGTCCGACGTGATCTAGCCCAGTTGTTTAGAAAGGGCCGCCAACACCGCCGGCCCAAGGGCTCGAATTAATGCAAGCTGGTCAGCTTGTCGGACTCAATCGCCGCGTCCAACGTGTCCAACAAGGCTTTACGCACCTTCAGCTTGGTATTCGCATGCGCTTTCATATTGAGCTTTTTGAACTCTTGCGCCACCGCAATCGCGCGTCGCCATCAGTTGATCGGCAGGCACCACCTGATCCAAGAACCCAGCAGCCATGGCGGTTTGGGGGTTAAACATCTCAGCGTTGATGACTGAGCGCTGAAAAACGGGCGTAGTCAGACGATCTCGCGCCAGCGCAATGCCCACATGGTGCATGGTCATGCCAATTTTGACCTCGTTCAAACCAATGTTGTAGGCGCCCTCAACACCAATGCGGTAGTCGGCAGACAACAACATGAACGCGCCTTTGGCCACCGCGTGACCGGGGCAGGCCACGATGATGGGCTGCGGGTGGGCCAGCATGCGCCGCGCCAGCGTAGAACCCGCCGCCACCAGATCAATGGCAGCCTGGGGGCCGGACATCATGACCTTCAGGTCATAACCACCGCTCAGAATGCCTGGCTGACCGGTCACGATCACAATCGCCTGGGCAGCTTGCGCCTGATCCAATGCGGCATTGAAGGCCTCAATAACCGCGGGTGACACAGCGTTCACCTTGCCATTGGCCAAGGTCAGCGTCGCCACACCATCATTCAAACTGTATTGAACCAAGTCGCTCATGATGAAAATCCTGTGAAAAAATCAATCGCACAGTCTAGTCGGCGCCCAGGCATTGGGGAATCGCCAATGGGACACAAAAAACCACCGCACCCCGAAAGCGAGTGGCAATACGCACTGTTCCTTGAACAAGTGATGCATGGCAGCGCTGGGCTCGTTGCAAACCGCCCCTTCACAGCGAAAACGATCTATCCTCCCCCAATTTGGGGATAGGTACTTGCGTAACAATCTGTCACACTTCCAGGGCTTTCATGTTGGGTAGTTTGCCCACCCCAGCTCCCTATTCATGACACTCACGCCCCGACCCACTGACGCCAAGGCGAGCCAACAAAAGCGTTTCATCGTCATGGTGACGGCCTATGTCTTGTTATGGCTGACACTCTGGTTTGCCGCCAGAATGGCCGATATTCTGGGTGGCGCCAGCCTCTGGTTTTTGCCGGCCGGACTGCGTTTTTGCGCATTTATATTGTTTGGATGGCCCGCCCTGTTGATGGAACTGGCGACGGTGCTCATTGCCAATGCGATCAGTTTTATGTCCGCCGGCCGCACGATTCCTCAGCTGGCGTCTGCTCAGGCGGGGTGGCTGCTCTACGATTGGTGCGCTCTGCCCTTGGCCTACGCGGCCGTGATATTTCCCTTCCGGCAAAGCCTGCGATCCCGATTGGACCTTTCGCTTCCCAGGCACAGCGTGATGTTCATTGTTATGGCCCTTGCCGCAGCCAGCGTGGGCGCGCTGGTGGGCAGCTTTTACCTCGTGGCCTCGGGCCTCATTCAACATCCGCAATGGGGCAAGGCAGCGCTTTCCTGGTTCACGGGCGACTTCATTGGCATCATCACGCTGGCTCCCCTGCTGCTTGTGCGGGGTTGGCCATGGCTTGTGAATTACATGCAAGGGGGCCAACCGGCCAGGTCAGAGGCACCTCCCCCAAGCGCTTCACACCGCCACGCGGATCGCAACACGGTCGGCGCGGCAATTCTGGCACTGCTGGTGGTATTTGGCGTGCCGAACTACCTGAATATGGGTCTTCAATTCCCGCTTTTGGCCTTGCTACTGCTTGTGCCACTGTTTTGGGTCGCGCTGAGTTACGGCCTGCGCAGCGCTGTACTTGCCGTGGTCTTGCTGGACAGCGGTGTGGTTTTGTCAGTGGCACTGCTGGATCAACAACAACTAGCGCTGGAATTTCAAATGGTGATGATCGCCATTGCGCTGGTGGGGCTTTGGCTGGGCGGCGCCGTGGCGTCGCGCAACCAGGTACTGGAAAACTACAACAAACAACTGCGCCTTGACGTCGAGCAGCAAACCCTCGCCCTGCAAGAGGCCAACCGGGCGTTGATGATCAAGGAGCAACATTTGCAACTTGTTCTCACGGCCGCCCCGGTTGGGGTGCTGCAGCTTGACGATGCGGGTCGCTGCACCTACCTCAACGGCGTTGGCCGCATGCTGACCAACAGCCCCCCGGATCAAGCGCTGGGAAAACATTTGCTTGAATTGGTGCATTCCCAGGATCGGGACAACCTCGAAAACGCCTGGGTGAGCCAACGCCACAGCACCACGGTGCAGACGCTCGATATTCGCTTGCAAAGCAATATTTGGTGCTCCGCGCATTGGATTCACCTGCCTCGCTCAGAGACGTCGCCCGACGGCTCGATCCTGGTGCTCACCGATTCGACCGTGCACCGCCAGCGAGAGGACTTATTGTGGAAGCTTGGCCACCACGACTCGCTGACGGCCTTGCCCAACCGCAAACTCTTCATGGACCGCGCCGAACAGGCCCTGAGTCTGGCCAGGCGCCATGGAAATGGCGCCGCCCTGCTGTGGATGGACCTGGATGGATTCAAGGGCGTCAACGACACGCTGGGGCATGCCGCAGGCGATGCATTGCTGCAGCACGTGGCGCAGCGGCTCAAAAGCCGCATTCGCGACAGCGACACCCTGGCACGAATTGGGGGAGATGAGTTTGCGCTGATGATGCCCGACGTCAAAAATGCAGATGACGTAAAGCAGATTGCCCTTGAATTGGTGGCAAGCCTGAATGATCCTTTCAGGTTGCCTCAGGGCGAGGCGAAAATCTCATGCAGCATCGGCATTGCGATGTACCCCGAGCACGCCGACACGGTCCACACCTTGATGCAATGCGCTGATGAGGCCATGTACCGCGCTAAAAACGGCGGTAAAAATCAGGTTCAGATGGGAAGTGACAACGTACAACAAGCATCTCATCGACCTGGAGCGGAGTAAGCTACTAATTAAATAGCGATCTGATCCCTGTTTTGCAGTCTCATTTGGCTCACCCGCATTGACTTCGGCCATTCTCTATTCGTCGCCCAACTGCAAATTCGAGGGTTGGCGCTTCTCCACCGCTTGGCGCAGCAAGGCCACGGTTCGGAACAGGCCATGCATGAACTTGCCATAGGGCAGCGTCAGGAACAAGGCCATCACGACGCCCAGATGCAGGGCCAGCAACGCAGGCATGGCCGAATGCGAGCCACCCAGCCACAAGGCCAGTCCGGTCGCGCTGGTGGCCATCAACAGTGTGATGAAACCGATGTCCATGGGTTTTTGATTCAGGTCGCCATGCTGGGGATCGCGCTTTAAATTCAGCCAGAGCAAACCAATGCTGCCGCTCAAAAGCGCTACACCGCCCACAACACCCAGCAGCTTCGGCAGACTGGGCAGTGCATACGGCGCCTCCCAGCCAAAGACATAGTGGTAAACCGTGGCCAAGCTGGTGGCTGCAAAGCACAACATAAAGCCATAAAACGTGAGGTGGTGGGCGCGCCGACGCGCCAGGGTGAAGCGGTCATCCTCGTTATTGCACCCTTCACCATGGCCGCCCCCCAGGTAGGTCAGCGCCAGCACGTTCTGCGTGGCCTCTGCCGCAGCTGGTGGCGTCACGGACTTGCCCGTGGTGGCCGGTGTGAGATCGCGCCAAAAGCGCCGTACGGCCATGGCCATTGCCAAGCTTGCAAACGCAAATACAGGTAAAAACAAGGCCACCAACAGGTTGTGCGGGAAAATGCCGTAGAAGTTGCTGACCGGTCTTGCGCCCCAGAGCGTGCCGTTCATGGCAAGCGCCAGCCACAAAAACAAGACCAAGCCAGCGGCCAACGCCAAGGACACCATCAAGCCATTGGCCTTGTAGAGCTTGCCCATACCCGCTGGCCAGGCGTAATCAGCATAGGTTTGGCCTCGCACCTGGGCCATGGCTTGGGGAACGTTCACGGCAAACTCATGCGGTGGCGCGTACTGGCAGGCGTGCAGGCAAGCGCCGCAGTTGTGGCAAAGGTTGGCCAAAAAGTGGATGTCCGCCTTGCCAAACTCGATCCGCCGCGTCATGGCGGGAAAGACCGCGCAGAACCCTTCGCAGTAGCGACAGGCGTTGCAGATACCCATTTGGCGCCGGACTTCGCCCTCAGGGGCAGTCAATGGCAGCACCCCTTGCGCCAATGCCACTGCATCCCGTGTCAAAGACTCAAGCTGCTTCATGGCGCACCTCGTCAAGACCGGCAGATGCCGCGGCCTGCCTACCGGCGATGCGACCAAAGGCCGTGCCAATCGACATGCCCACCCCTGCCGTGTAGCCTTGGCCTAAAACGTTGCCGGCCATCATCTCGCCCGCCACAAACAAGTTTGGACTCGGCGCTCCGCCAAAATGCACAGCCGCTGTTTCATCGGTTTTCAGTCCCAAATAGGTGAATGTCACGCCCGGCTTGAGGGCGTAGGCATAGAACGGCGCGGTGTTGATTGGCCGCGCCCAATGGCTTTTGGCAGGCAGCAGACCCACTGTGTGGCAGTCGTCCAGACACGTGTGGTCAAACTGACCCACCTGGCAAGCGGCATTGAACTCATCCACCGTGGCTGTCAGCGCCACCGGGTTCAGCCCCAGTTGATGAGCCAGTTCGCCAATGGAGTTGGCTTTGACACCAGGAAACACCGGCGGCATGAACCGACCGACCGCCTTGGCGTCGATGATGGAGTAACCCACCTGCCCCGCTTGCTGCGCCACCAAACGACCCCAGATGGCGTAGCGCTTAGGCCAAAAGTCTTCCCCCTCGTCATAAAACCGCTTGGCATCCCGGTTGACGACCATCCCCAGCGACACGCAATCAATGCGGGTGCATATGCCACCGTCGTAAAGCGGCGCGCGGGCGTCAATGGCCACCATGTGCGCTTGGGTGGGGTCACCAATGCGGTCGGCCCCAGCATCAAGCAGATGACGCAGCAACACCCCTTGATTGAAGCGGGTGCCTCGAATCAAGAAATTGTCGGAGGGCCACTCGCCACGCTCATTTTGGCCCCAGGCCTCGCGCAACCATTCCCGGTTGCTCTCAAAACCACCGGCCGCCAAAACACAGCTTTGGGCTTCAATGCGTTCCGCGCGCCGCTCACCATTTGGCAGGGTCACGTTGACATGGGCTGCCACAAAACGGGTCCCGTCGAACTCCAGCCGGTCAACTGCAGATTGGTAGCGAACCGCCACACCCAGGCGCTCCGCGCTGCGGTAATAGGCATTCATCAGCGCCTTGCCACCACCCATGAAAAAGGCGTTGGTGCGGGCGGTGTGCAGCGCGCCAGACAAGGAGGGCTGAAAGTGAACGCCGTGGCGTCGCATCCAGGGACGGCAAGTGGCGGAGGCGCGTATCACCAGACGCGCCAATTTTTCGTCAGTTTGGCCACCTGTGACCTTGAGCAAGTCCTGCCAAAACTCCTCTTCAGGGTAAGCGTCCATGAGCACATCCTGGGGCGCGTCGTGCATGCAGCGCAAATTGCGGGTGTGGGCGGAGTTGCCGCCCCGCCATTCTCGGGGTGCTGCTTCCAGCACCAGCACGCTTGCGCCCGCCTCCCTCGCAGTTAGCGCTGCGCACAAAGCCGCATTGCCGCCGCCTATCACCAGTACATCCAACAAATCAAACTCCTATTTAACCCGTTCAACGGACACAGTCTGGCGCGTTTAACACTCACTCAGATCCGCCTCCCAACGTCTTCAAATGTAGGATGCAGACGCTTTTGACAGAAGCCCTGCACATGGCATGAGGGCATCACGAAAGGTGATACCTGTCAGGGAGCGATGAAGCGAGCCCCAGTCCAATCGCCGGCCCGAATCAACTCGCGAACACAGTCCAGCAAAACGACCCTTGCCGCCAGCGCAACGGGCGAGAGTTCATCGTCAGGGAGTGTGCATAAGCTATTGACGCGTTTGAGACCCGCATCGCTTATCCGGTGCATGACAAAGCGGGACGCTGCATCGGTAAACCGCCCCGTGGCGGACCAAGGTTGCACCGTGCCACCCATGTCCGCATCCACGGCGTCCATCAGCAACGCCAAAGAATCCACTTCCATGACAACGTGGGGCGTCAGTTGGGCGTGGGCGAAAGCCGCATCGAGCGTGCTGCGCAGACCGTGCGACCCGGTGGGCAAAATCAGTGGCGCCGCCGCCAGCGCCGCCAACGAAACGTCACCGCCCTCCCCCCCGGTCTCAGGCGTGCGACGTGTGATCAGAAACAGGTCTTCTTCCAGTAGGGCCGTCACATGCCAGCGCCTGCTTGGGGCGCCAGGCTGAGCCCCCTGTCTGGCATCAAACAAAACGGCCAGATCAAGGTCGCGGGCGTTCAGCATCGCACTCAAGTGCCCCGACAAGGCTTCCACCAAATGCAGGCGGACATCCGGATAGCGCTGGCGCATGGCCCGGATCAAAGGCAGCCCCAAGACCGAGGCCGTGGTGGGAGCCAGCCCCACGCTGACCGAACCTGTCAAACGGGCCTGCTGTGCAGCACGTACCGCCTGGTCCGCATGCCGCAGGGTCAACTGGGCCTCACGATAAAAAGCCACGCCCGCCTCGGTTGGCGTGACCCCGAGCGGTGAGCGCTGCAGCAAGCGGGTGGACAGCCCGCCCTCTAACCGACTGATCTGCTGGCTCACGGCCGACTGCACCACCGCCAACTCCTGGGCGGCGCGGCTGATACTGCCGAGCTCGACCACTTTCACAAACATGCGCAGCTGGCGTAACTCCATCGTTGATCCGTCAGCGAGGAATGGTCACGCCAGCGTCAGGCCAGTCAGGCTCAAGCGGCACGTGCAGCCAGCACACGGTCTACCATCACACCGGCCTGTCCAAGGTGATTGACCGGATCACACATGGCTTGCAACTGATCGCGGCTGACGTGGGCGATGATCTCGGGGTGAGCCACCAGAATGTCGATCAGGGGGCGGTTTTCCTTCAAGGCCTGACGGCACAGGTCGTAGACCAGGTCGTGAGCGTACTCACGACCGATGTAGCGCCCCATGCCCATCATCACCGCCTCGGACATGACCAACCCATTGGTGATGTCCATATTGGCGCGCATGCGATCGGCATCGACCTCAAGGCCCTGCAACACAAACTTGGTCTGTTTGAGCGCACCCGACATCAGACAGAAAATTTCTGGCAGCGACACCCACTCAATCTCCCAAGGCCCTGTGGAGCGCTCATGGTCGGCCACCATGGCATCCATCAAGGCGGCCACATGCTGGCGGGCCACCGACACATTGGCATGAATGTAGAGGCAGGAAATGGGGTTGCGCTTTTGCGGCATGGTCGACGATGATCCCCGGCCTGGGGCATAGGGCTCGAACACCTCGGCCACCTCGGTCTGCATCAGCAGCTTCACGTCCATCGCAATTTTTCCCAACGAACCACCGACCAGCCCCAGAAAGGCACCCACTTCGGCGATGGTGTCGCGCACTGTGTGCCATGAAATCAGGGGTTGCGCCAGCCCCAATTCCTTCATCAAGGCGGCTTGGGTTTCCATGGCGCCGGACTCAAGCGATGACAGGGTGCCCGAAGCGCCGCCAAACTCACCCATGAACACACGGGGTTTGAGCTGCTGCAAACGTTCACGGTGGCGGTCAATGCCCGCCAAAATGCTGGCCATCTTGTAGCCAAAGGTGATGGGCGTGGCCTGCTGCAGGTTGGAGCGGCCAATGATGGGCGTGTCGCGGTAGGTCTTGGCCAGCGAAGCCAAGGCGTCGCCAATGTCGTTCAAGTCCTGCTCGACCAGCGCCAGGCCTTCACGCATCTGCAGCACGGCAGCGGTGTCAGTGATGTCCTGCGTGGTGGCGCCCCAGTGGCAGTACTCGCCCAGTTTGTCACGGCAGTTGGCATTGATCTGGTTCACCACGGCGATGATGGGGTAGCCAATTTGCTCGGTTTTGGCTTTGAGCTTGTCCCAATCGATTTGCGAGAGTTCGCAGTTCTTTACGATCTCGTCAGCCGCCTCCTGCGGAATGATGCCAAGCGCCCCCTGGACTTTGGCCAGCGCCCGCTCAATGTCGAGGTATTTGGCGGTGCGGTTTTCGTCCGACCAGACGTCGCGCATGCGCACGTCGCTGAACATGTCGCCAAAAATACGAGAGTCGATGATTGTGGATGCCATGAAAGGTCCCCTGTTAGATAAGTGAGTGAGAGAGAAGGACTTGAGCCAGAATTCGCTGGGCTCGCCGGATGACGGGCTTGTCCACCATCTGGCCGTCGAAGCGAATCGCGCCGGTGTGATTTGTGGTTTGCCAGGCGGCAACGACGCGCTCAGCCCAGGCTGCTTCTTCGGGGCCCGGTTTGAGCGCGGCATGCACCGTGGCCACCTGCGTGGGATGGATGCACATCTTGGCGCCAAACCCCAGCGCTCGTGCGTGTTGCATATCGGCATCGACACGAGTCGGATCCAGGTCGGCGGTCACGCCGGCGATGGGGGCCGGCAAATCCGCCGCACGCGACGCCATGGCGATGACTGTCGCCGCGTAGTCCAAGGCAAAACCGGAACCCGGCAAATCCAGATCCAGCATGTAGTCGATTGAGCCGAACGCCAGGCGCGACACACCTGTTGCGCCCGCAATGGTGTGCACGCTGAGAACGCCACGCACCGTTTCAATCAAGGCAATCACGCTGCTGCCTGCCGCCAGGGGTGCCAATACCTGCGTCACCTGCTCCGCTGACTCGCACTTCGACAACATCACGGTATGCACCGGCACGTTGGCCAACCATTGAAGGTCAGCGTCATGGGCATCGCTGTGCGCGTCGTTAAGACGCACCACCACCAATTGACGCTGAGCGCTGTTTAACGTTGCCAGAAAACTGGCAATGGCAGCCCGCGCCGCCGGTTTGTCAGCGGGACTAACGGCATCCTCCAGGTCCAGAATCACCTGGCCCGCCCCACTGGCCATCGCCTTGGCAAACCGGTCTGGCCGATTGCCGGGAACAAACAGGTAGGTGCTGGTCATCAGACCGCGCCCTCAGCCCGCAAGGCCGAAATCTGCACGTCGCTGTAGCCAAGTGAGGTCAACAGCGCATCAGTATGCTGGCCCAAAGCCGGCACCGCATCCATGCGCGGCGGGCCTTTCATCCAGGAGCCCGGTGGCAGCATGGCTGGAACCGTGCCCACCGATGTTTCCACCGACGTCCAACGCTTGCGCGCCTGCAACTGGGGGTGCTCCCACACCTCGTGCATGGTGTTCACCTGGGCATTGGCAATGTGGGCCGCTTCCAGGCGTTGAACCACATCCACGGCTTTGAGCGGCGCAAAGGCCTGGACAATCGTGGCATACAGATCAGCCCGGTTGGCCACGCGTTTGGAGTTGCTGGAAAACCGCTCATCAGCCGCCAGTTCGGGCTGCATCAAAACTTGCGTGCAAAACGACTTCCACTCCCGCTCGTTTTGCAGACCCAGCATGACGGTTTTACCGTCACCCGCAGGGAAGGGGCCATAGGGATAAATGGTGGCATGGCTGGCACCGGTTCGTTTGGGTGGAGAAGCCCCGTCCATGGCGTAGTACAGCGGGTAGCCCATCCATTCGGTCAGGGCTTCCAGCATGGAAATGTCAATGCGCTGGCCCTCCCCCGTTTTTTGCTTGTGCATCAGTGCCGCAAGGATGTTGGTGTAGGCATACATACCCGCCGCAATGTCGGCAATGGAGGGCCCCGCCTTGGACGGCGTTTCCTCAGTTCCGGTCACGGAGACAAAACCTGCCTCGCTTTGAATCAGCAAGTCGTAAGCCTTTTTGTCGCGGTACGGGCCATCGTCACCGTAGCCAGAGATGTCGCAAACGATGATGCCGGGTTTGCGTTTGGACAGCGCCTCGTAAGACAGGCCCAGGCGGGCGGCAGCGCCGGGTGCGAGGTTCTGCACGACGACATCCGCTTCCTCGTCAATCAAGCGCATCAGGATTTTTTGCGACTCTTCGTTCTTGACGTCCAGCGTCAGGCTTTCTTTGCTGCGATTGGTCCAGACGAAATGTGAGGCAATGCCTCTTACGCGTTCGTCATAGCCACGCGCGAAATCTCCAACGCCTGGGCGCTCGACCTTGATCACGCGAGCGCCCAAATCGGCCAACTGGCGTGTCGCAAACGGCGCCGCAATCGCATGCTCAAGGGTAACGACGGTAATGCCTTCCAGGGGTCTCATGAATGCTCCTTAACGAATGACAGCGGTGGCTTCCATGGTGAGCCAACCTTCATGGTCTTTGGCCCACAAACGGAAGGTCTTGCCGTCTGGCTGCGGTTCACCGCAGACGTAAAAGTGATTGATATCGAACACCGGACGCACGGCCCGGAACTCGTAACTTGCCAACTCGGCGTCTGGCAACTGGTGCCGCAACAAGTCAAGCAACAAAGTGGCGACCATGGGCCCGTGCACGATCAGGCCGGGATAGCCCTCCACCTCGGTGACATATTTGCGGTCGTAGTGGATGCGATGGCCGTTGAACGTCAATGCCGAGTATCGGAACAGCAACACGTCGTCAGGCACCCATTGCTTCTCCCAGGTGGAAGTTGCAGGCGCCGCTTTGGGGGGTGGCGGCACATCGTCCGGGTTGGCGGGTTCCCGGTAGACGATGTCGTGAAACTCGGTCAATGCCACGTCGGACTCACCCTGCAAGCGAACTTCATGACGGACCTTGACAAACACCAGGGGGCCGGTGCGCCCCGACTTCTCGGTCACGTCATGAATGGTCGAAGTCCGCTCCATGACATCACCAATACGCAAGGGCTTGTGAAAGGTGAACTGGCTACCCGCCCACATGCGCCGGGGCAATGGCACCGGTGGCAAAAAGCCACCGCGTTTGGCGTGGCCATCTGGCCCAATTTCTGACTGCCGATGCAATGGCAAGAAATACAGCCAGTGCCACAGCGCCGGCAGCACCGTGCCTGACGCGGGCCGATCCGCGCCGCGGTCAAACGTTGCGGACAGGGCCGCGTAAGGGGTGGCAGTGGCCGTATCAGAAACCGTTTCTGATCGTCCAACCCAGTCTTTGAGGTTCATACGTCGCTCTTGAAGTTCGAAGTCAGGCAAAAAAATGCCCCAACCGCCATGCGGCGGTGGGGCTTGGCGTTACATCATTCCCAGCGTTTTGGGAAGCCAGAGGGCCAGTGGTGACCAGTAGGTCACGATGCCCAGGAAAACCAGCATCGTCAGCAACCAAGGGGTCACCGCTTTGCTCATGTCGGTCAAACCGAGCTTGGTGATACCGCTTGCGACGTACAAATTGAGACCCACAGGCGGCGTGATCATTCCAATCTCCATATTGACCGTCATGATGATGCCGAAGTGAATGGGGTCAATACCGAGACTGATTGCAATCGGGAACAGGATGGGGGCAAAAATCAAAATGATGGAAGCTGGCTCCATGAAGCTCCCAGCCACCAAGAGCAGCACGTTGGCAACCAGCAGGAAGCCGATTTGCCCCAGCCCTGACTCAATGATCATTTGCGACATCGACTGCGGAATCTGCTCGCTGGTGAGCAAAAACGAAAACAGCACGGCATTGGTAATGATGTAGAGCAGCATGGCGCTGAGGTTGGCCGAGGCCAACAACACGCGCTTCAAATCCGACAGGCGCAAGTCTTTGTAAACAAAGGTGGAGATGAAGAACGCATACACAGCACTCATGGCGGCGGCTTCAGTTGCCGTGAAGATGCCCGAGTAAATGCCACCCATCACGATGACGATCAACATCAAACCCCAAAAGGACTCGCGAAAGGCCTTCAAACGTTGGCCCCAACTGGCTTTTTCGGCTCGTGGGTAATTGTTCTTGCGGGCGATCCACCAGGTGGTTCCCATCAACATGGCGGCCAGAACCAGACCGGGGAACACACCGGCCATGAACAAAGCGCCAATCGAACTGTTGGTGGACACCGCGTACATCACCATCGCAATCGACGGAGGAATCAGGATGCCCAAACCGCCTGCCGACGCAACAATGCCGGCGCCGTACTTGACGGGATAACCCGCTTTCACCATGGCGGGCAGCAAGATAGAGCCAATGGCCACAACCGTCGCCGGGCTTGAGCCCGAGACCGCCGCAAACAAGGAACAAGCCACGACAGCACTGAGCCCAAGACCGCCGGGTAGGTGACCCACCATGGACGTGGCGAAGGCGATCATGCGCTTGGCTACGCCGCCGTGGGTCAAGAAGTTACCGGCCAAAATGAAGAACGGAATCGCCATGATTTCGAACTTCTCGATACCGGTGAACAGCTTGAGTGCGACGCTCTCGATCGGCACATCGGTGAAAAAGAACAGAAAGCTCAAGACCGACAGGCCCAGAGAAATCGAGATCGGCATGCCCGTGATCATCAGGGCCGCGAGCAGGAAGAAGATGATGGCGGCGGTCATTTGCGATTTCCTGAGTTACTGTCAGCGTGCAGGTCAAGCGGGTGCAGATGAGTGGCGTCGGCGTCCGGGTTGTCTTCCAGACCGTCGACATGCCCTTCGTCGTGGTGCGGTAATTCGCCGGTACGCATGAACGAAGCACACACTTGTAAAAACCGGAAGCACATCAACGAGCTTCCCAGCGGAATCGCGGAGTAAACCTTCCATGTCGAAATTTCAAGATCGACCGTTGTGGGCCCTGGAAGGACACCTTCGGTGCTTAACCCGAAGAGATGAAAGAAGAAGTAGTGCGCGCCGTTTTCCCAGACAAACTTGGCGCCGAGGGTGGCAACAATGCCGGTGAAAAGCGCACCTGCCAATAAGCCAAAAATAATGAACTTGGATCGCATCGAGGGTTTGAGTTGATTGATCAACACATCAACGCCCACGTGAATGCCAGTGCGTACACCGTAGGCCGCACCAAATTTGGCCATCCAGACAAACATGATGATGGTCAATTCCTGCGTCCAGGCCATGTCCAGAGAAATCAACCAGTCCTGAACGCCAGGAATGGCAAAACCGGAGGCATACCGGTGCACCACGGCTGCGAAGGTGATGATCGTGGCGGCGCCGATGAGCAGCGTCACGATCCATTCCTCGAGTGAATCAAGAAATTTCATTTTGGGGTCTCGTTTTGAGCGGGATATCCACCCCGCCAACCAGCAAAGTTGGCCGGAGGGGTGAAACCATTTACTTGGTGTTGGCTGCCTTGACGATGGAGGCCACCAGGTCTTTGCCCATGCGGGAAGCAAGCTCGTCACGAACGGGAGACATGGCCTTCACCCAAAGGGCCTTCTCGGCAGGTGTTGGCGCGTAGATCTCAGTCTTGCCGGATGCCTTGATGGCTTTGATGGCGATTTCATTGTCTTCTTCAGCCACTTTGTCGTTGAAGTCGGTGGCTTCCTTCATGGCACCCTCCAACTCCTTGCGAATGTCGGCGGGCAACTTGTCCCAGAAGGCTTTGTTGGCGACAACCACATAGCCGCTGTAGGTGTGGTTGGTCATCACCACATGCTTCTGGACTTCGAACTGCTTTTGCGTATAGAGGTTGGGCATGTTGCCGTCAGCACCATCGACCACACCGGTTTGCAAGGCTTGGTAGACCTCTGAGAAAGCCATGGTCTGTGGCAGGCCACCAACCGAGCGAATGATGGCCTGATTCACTTTTGACGAGTTGATGCGGATCTTTTGTCCCTTCATGTCATCTGGCACCCGCATCGGCTTGTTGGAGCTCAGCACACGGAAACCCGCATCCCAGTAGCTCAATCCCACCATCCCGCGTGGCTCTAGAAGTTTGAGCATGGACGCGCCAACCGGTCCACGGGTGACACGGTGCACACCATCAGCGTCTGGAAAAAGGTAGGGCAAATCAAACGCCTCAAATTCCTTGACACCAGCGGGGCCGAATTTGCCTGCCACTGGGGCGAGCATTTGTACAGAACCAATCTGCAGGGCCTCCAGTTCTTCTTTGTCCTTGAACAACACGCTGTTGTTGTAAACCTCAACTTTGACGCGCCCTTTGGTGCGTTCTTCCGCTCGCTTCTTGAAGAATTCAGCCGCTTGCCCCTTGGGCGTTTCCGCTGCAGCCACATGAGAGAACTTGATGACGATGGGTTCTTGCGCATGGGAAGCTGCGCCGACCATCATGGCAACTGCGGCACTGATAACGTAAATTGATTTCATGGTTTTGTCTCCTAGTTGAAAAATATGCAGATTCTGTCTGCCTGGTTTAAGTGCAACCGAGGTCTACTGCCTCATCGTTACTGCCTGGTTTCAATAGGCTCATCATGAGCCGCCTATTCCGCATGGAGATGGGCCTCTTTCACCACCACACTCCATCGTTTTAATTCAGATGCGACCAATTCGGCCAGTTCGGTTGGCGTGCTGGTTCGCACCTCCGCGCCGTGGCCTTCAATGCGCCGAATACAGTCGTCTTGCCCCAACACTTCGTTGAGTGCGCGGTTCAACTGAGCGATCAGAGGTGAAGGTGTGCCGGCTGGCGCAAACAGGGCGTACCACTGATTCACGTCAACCCCATCGACCCCGGCCTCTTTCAAGGTGGGCACATCGGGCAGACTGGCCACTCGGCTGGGTCCCGCCACCGCCATGGCGCGAAGTCGACCGGCGCGCAAGTGAGGGTGCGCCGAAAACAAGCTGGGGAACATGATTTGCGTCTGGCCAACCATGGTGTCGCTCAAAGCGGGGGCTGCGCCGCTGTAGCTCAAACCGGGCATGGTGGTGTGGCTGTTGAGCTTGAAAAGCTCTGCGGCAAACTGGGGTGCGGTGCCGCTGCCGGCTGAGGCGTAGGCGTATTTCCCAGGCTGGCGCTGAAGCTGCTCCACTAGGTCAAACACGTCACCAATTGGCGCATGAACGTTTGCAACCATCAAAGTAGGCGAAGTACCTACCAAACCAATGGGCGCGAAGTCAGCTTGCGGGTCATAGCTGAGTGTTTGAAGGGCCGGATTCATGGCATGGGTGCCGATGTAACCCAGCATGAGGGTGTTTCCGTCGGGCACGGCCCGCGCAACGTATTCGCTGGCGATGAGCCCGTTGGCCCCTGAACGATTGTCGACCAGTACGGTGCGTCCCAAAACAATGCTCAAACCGGCCGCAACTGCCCGCGCCATGGCATCGTTGCCCCCGCCAGCGGCTGTAGGCACCACAATGGTGATAGGCTTGCTGGCATCGCTCGCCCATTCTCTTGCGTCCGATTCAGGCGCCACCAGGCTGGCGACCTCGCGCTTCTGAGAAAAGACATACGAGGGCAAATGCATCTCGCCCTGCAGAATCTTGCGCGCGGTACGAACCAAAGCGGCGCGCACCATGGTGGCTTGATCACCGCTGCCCGCAACCTCGACCTCCACTTCGATTCGGCCTTGTGGGTGCAGCACGGCAATGTCACGAACTCCGCTTATTTCTGAGCCACTGCTGGCCACTGTGCCAGGCAAGGCAAATGCCGTTGCAACGCCAATGGCGCCCGTCACAGCATGGGAAGCGTGGCAACGACGTGGCGTGAAATAGCGTGACGTCACACTGAACTCACCCTCGCCTGCACTGACCAGCACCGGCTTGGGAATGACGCTGCCACTGACATCTCCCAGGCCCATCATCTGACCCGCTTTGAGCCGCATGGACTCCAGTCGCTCCAGCAACGGCAAATTGGCATCCAACTCCAGTGGCGACTCGTTGCCTGCCACGCCAAGGCTTTGCGCACGCACCATCATGAGGGGCATGGCGGCATCAATGCAGGTCACCTCCACCCCGTCAATGGTGTCAATGCGTTGCCCCGTGGGGAACAGGGACCCAGTGATTGCGCCCCAAGCATCCAGAAAGTTAAGGCGAATGGGCGCCGCAGTGCCCGCCACGCCATCAATGCGTGTATTGCCGTCGTAGCTCACCTTGCCGCCGGGCGTGAGGACCGTGACATCGATGCGTGAACCGGTGTTGACGTTGAAAACCCGCACGGTTGTTTCACCATCGCGGGCCGTCACCAAACCCTGCTCGATGGCAAAAGGGGCGACGCCGGACAGCATGTTGCCGCAGTTGGGGCGGGTATCCACCGAGCGCTGGCCAACGCCCACTTGGGCAAACAGATAGTCCACATCACAACCGGGCTCTTTTGAGCGGGACACGATGGCCACTTTGCTGGTCAGGGTGCTACCGCCGCCGACACCGTCGAGTTGCAGCAGGTCAGAGGCGCCAATGGCGCCAATCAAGGCCTCATCCCGGGTGACCACATCCAGCGGCAACCAATCTTGCAGAAAAAAAGGTCCGCGTGAGGTTCCAGCACGCATCAGGACACAGGGCAAGGTTTGAATCATGGATCGGATCATGCTTGCCACGCGTTATTTTGTGAATTGCATATTTAGGATCGATTGATCCATAATTCACATCAATAAACCAACCGCTGTCGCAAATGGCTCTCAACTTTGACCTCAATGACCTGCTGGCTTTTCGCGCCGTTGCCGAACTGGGGAGCTTTCGACGGGCCGCCGAGTCGATTCACCTGTCACAACCGGCGTTTAGCCGACGCATCGACAAGTTGGAGCAAGCCTTGGGCGTGCGACTGCTTGAACGCACCACGCGACGGGTCAACCTCACTGTCGTCGGGCGGGACTTCGACCGCAAGGTGCACCTGATCCTTGACGAGTTGGACTCGACCTTGCTGGGCGTTCGGGGGTTGGCCGCGACACGCATGGGCGAAATCACCTTGGCATGTGTGCCATCCACCGTGAATTATTTCGTGAGCCGCGTGCTGGCCAAGTACCGCGACCTCTATCCCAAAGTACGCGTGAAGGTGATTGACGCGAGTGCCAACGAGGTGTTGTTGGCGGTGGCGCACGGCGAGGCGGACTTTGGACTGAACTTCATCGGCTCACAAGAGACCGACGTGATTTTTGAGTCCCTGTTTGATGAGCAATTCGTGGCCGCTTGCCATCGTGATCACCCTTTGGCAACCATGAAACAAGTAAGCTGGGTTGAACTGGCCCAGTACGACTACATCACCGTCAACAAGAACTCTGGCAACCGCTTGCTGCTTGATCAGGCGCTGGCAGGACTGTCCATTCAGCCCCACAGCATTTATGAAACCCAGCATGTGACCACCATGATTGGTCTGGTCGAAGCAGGATTGGGAGTCGCCGCAGTGCCGTCCATGGCGATGCCTCCGGGCGACCACCCTCTGCTCGTCAGCGTGCCGCTCGTCGACCCCGTGGTGACTCGCAAGGTGGGCTTGATTCGACGCCGAGACCATCAACTGTCCCCCGCCGCTCAGCGCCTTTATGACCTCTGCAATGGCATGGGAGGAGTCGCATTGACGCCACGCCCCAAGCGCTCCCGCCCATTGAAATGACACAGTGGCCTTACGACCAAGGCTAAAAAATTTACATCAAATTAGCCTCTAGCGCCCGTAAATCCTGCGGAAGAAGCTATTGATTCAATAGCAACTAATCCTCGGCCAACACCGCCAGCATGTCCTTCGTCCAGGCAATTGAGCCTTCTTCGAGCAGGATGCCTTTCTTCAAAATCATGTGCTGGATGCGGGCGTGGCGGCTCAGGGGTTTGCCCGGCGGGAAGTCGCGCGCTTCAATGTCGCGGTAGGTTTGCAGCTTGTCTTGGTGCTGGTCAATGCGGCGTTGCAACTCGCCCTCCAGCCCCAGCGGGCCCAAGGCGGCGTCGGCGCGCAGGCGCACGGTGAATTCGTCGCGCAGATCCATGGGTGCTGAGGGCTCGGCGGCCCAGCGTAACAACTCTCCGCGCCCAGCAGGCAACACGCTATAACTGCGTTTTCGGGTGTTGCCCGCGTCCAAGGCGGCGCTGGATTCGACCCAACCTGCGGCCTCCATGCGGGCCAGTTCGCGGTAAATCTGCTGGTGGGTGGCGTGCCAAAAATAACCAATGGATTTGTCAAAACGCCGTGCCAGGTCGTAGCCAGACGACGATTTTTCAAGCAAGGAGGTGAGCACAGCGTGGGACAGAGACATGGGCCAGAGTCTAAGTGGAGTAAACCCTCTATGCAACCAGTTGCACAACTGGCATGATGCTTCTAAACTTGTGCAACTGGTTGCATAGTGAGACGGCTTAGCGCCCTCTCCCAACCCCGTTTTTTTGAGGACTTCAATTCATGACGACGACTTACCCCCATCTTTTGGCCCCGCTTGATCTGGGCTTTACCACCTTGCCCAACCGCGTGATCATGGGTTCCATGCACGTGGGTCTGGAGGAAGTCAAAGACGGCTTCGCCCGCATGGCTGCTTTCTATGCTGAGCGCGCCGCCGGTGGCGTGGGCCTGATCGTGACGGGCGGCATTGCGCCCAATGACCGGGGTCGCCCCATGCCCGGTGGTGCCCGCCTGACCACGCAAGCTGAGGCCGACAAACACAAGCCCGTGACCGAGGCTGTGCACCAGGCCGGCGGCAAAATTGCCATGCAAATTCTGCACTTTGGCCGCTACGCCTACCACGGCGATCTGGTCGCACCCAGCGCACTGCAAGCGCCGATCAACCCCATGAAGCCCAAGGCGCTGAGCACAGAAGAAGTGGCACAGACCATTGATGACTTTGTGAACTGCGCCGGTCTGGCCCAGTACGCCGGGTACGACGGCGTCGAGATCATGGGCTCAGAAGGCTATTTGCTCAACGAATTCATTGCCGCACGCACCAACCACCGCGACGACGAGTGGGGTGGCAGTTATGAGAACCGCATTCGCTTCCCGGTCGAGATCGTGCGCCGCACGCGCGAGCGCGTGGGCAAGAACTTCATCATCATCTACCGCCTGTCCATGTTGGACCTGGTCGAAGGCGGCTCCACACTGGAAGAAGTGGTCCAACTGGCCCAAGCGGTGGAAGCCGCTGGCGCGACCATCATCAACACCGGCATTGGCTGGCACGAAGCGCGCATTCCCACCATTGCCACCAAGGTGCCTCGCGCCGCGTTTGCCTGGGTCACGCAGCAGCTGAAAGGCAAGGTTGGCATTCCATTGGTGGCCACCAACCGCATCAACACCCCCGAAGTGGCCGAGCAATTGTTGGCCGACGACTTTTGCGACATGGTCTCCATGGCCCGCCCCTTCCTGGCGGACCCACTGTTTGTGCGCAAGGCCGAGCAAGGCAAGGCGGATGAGATCAACACCTGCATTGGCTGCAACCAAGCTTGTCTGGACCACACCTTTGGCGGCAAGATCACCTCTTGCCTGGTGAACCCGCGCGCTTGCCACGAGACCATCCTCAACATCGTGCCCGCCCTGTCCAAGGGCCGCATTGCCGTGGTGGGCGCCGGCCCCGCGGGCTTGAGTTTTGCCACCACCGCCGCCCAAGGCGGCTTTGACGTCACCTTGTACGACGCGGCAGTCTGAGATTGGCGGGCAGTTCAACATTGCCAAGCAAGTACCGGGCAAGGAAGAGTTTTACGAGACTTTGCGCTTCTACGCGCGCCAGATTGACATCACCGGCGTCAAGCTGAAGCTCAACACCCGCGTGAGCGCCCAAGACCTGAGTGCTGCCGGCTTTGACCAAGTGGTGCTGGCCACGGGCGTGACACCGCGCCTGCCCGCCATTGAAGGCATTGACCACCCCAAGGTCTGCGGCTATCTGGACGTGTTGCGTGACAAGCGCGAAGTGGGAAAAACCGTGGCCCTGATTGGCGCCGGTGGCATTGGCTTTGACGTGGCCGAGTACCTGCTGCACGGCGGCACCAGCCCCAGCCAGGACCCGGCCAAATTCTTTGCCGAATGGGGTGTGGACACGACCTATGCCAAGCGCGGCGGTCTGATGGAAGCCCACATTGAGAAAAGCCCGCGCAAAGTATTTTTGCTGCAACGCAAGGCCAGCAAAGTGGGCGATGGCCTGGGCAAGACCACGGGCTGGATTCACCGCACCTCGCTCAAGAACCGCCATGTGGAGATGATTCCGGGCGTGACCTACCGCAAGGTGGACGACGCGGGCCTGCACATCACCGTGGGCGACAAAGAGCAAATCATTCCCGCCGACACCATTGTGGTGTGCGCGGGCCAAGACCCACAACGCGAGTTACAAGCGGAGCTGGCCGCAGCCGGCGTCACCGTGCACCTGATTGGTGGCGCCGACAAGGCCGCCGAGCTGGATGCCAAACGCGCCATCAAACAGGGCTTTGAGTTGGCAGTGGCCCTGCAAACGCCCCCTGCCCCGGCAGAGAAAGCCACTGAAATCTCAGCGCCCTCCGCCGCAGCCGCACCCCAAGGAAAAAATATGAGCTACAAAACACTGACCGTCACGCTGGAAAACCACATTGTCACCGTGCGCCTGAACCGGCCCGAGAAAGCCAACGCCATGAACGTTGACATGTGGCAAGAAATTCGCCAGGCCTTCCGCTGGGTGGATGACACGCCAGACGCCCGCGTCGCCATTCTGGAAGGCGACGGCAAGCTCTTTACCGCCGGCATTGACTTGGAGATGATGATGGGCATGGGCGCCACCATTCACAACGATTGCGAAGCCCGCATGCGCGAAAACCTGCGCCGTGTGATTTTGGACATGCAAGACACCCTGACCAGCCTGGAGCGCTGCCGCAAGCCGGTGCTGGCCGCCATTCACGGCGGCTGTGTGGGCGGTGGCATTGACCTGATCACCTGCGCCGACATGCGCTACTGCTCCAGCGACGCCTACTTCACCATCAAGGAAATCGACATTGGCATGACCGCCGACGTGGGCACCCTGCAGCGCCTGCCCAAGCTGATTGGCGAAGGCATGGCGCGCGAACTGGCCTACACCGGACGCCGCTTCACCGCCGCCGAGGCCCGCGACATGCGCCTGGTCAACCAGGTGTTTGACTCGCGCGAAGCCTTGCAGGCGGGTGTGCGTGAGATGGCAGCCACCATCGCAGCCAAATCACCACTGGCGATTCGCGGCACCAAGGAGATGATCACCTACGCCCGCGACCACTCGGTGGCTGACAGCCTGAACTACATTGCCACCTGGAATGCAGCCATGCTGCTGAGCGACGATTTGCAGGAAGCCATGATGGCCAACATGGGCAAGCGCCCAGCTGAATTCAAGAACTGATGGCCTTGAATATCTCGCCCGATTTAAAGAGTCACTTATAATGCATCTTTAAACTTGCGAGGTTGATCATGAGTTCTTGCGCCACTGGCCACGTCACCGCTGAAGCCATTTACCCCTTTGATGCACGAGGCGTTGCCAAACGATTCCGCCATGCGGCCATCTTTGGCGCGCTGGACTCTTTGCAGCCGGGCGAGACCATGCGCTTCTGCAACGACCACGATCCCATTCCGTTGCTGCACCAGTTGGTCGCCCGCTACGGTCCGGCCGTCTCCATTGAGTATGTGCAGCGCGAACCGGGTGCCATCGTCATCGACTTTGTTTGCATCTAGTCAATCGAAAAACGCCAGTCTCAGACTGGCGTTTTTATTGGAATAGGCCTCAGCCAACCACAATGGGTTGGCGCCCAGACGCTGGATTAACCGGCCAAGCCGACGAAAACGTTTTGCACGTCGTCGTTGCCGTCAATGGCGGCCAAAAAGGCTTCCACTTCTTCCAGCTGCTCGGGGCTCAAATTGGCCGGGTTGACCGGGTTCTTGGACTTGTAGCCCAGCTTGGCAGACAACACGTGGAAACCATGCGCCGGCAAAGCACGGCTCACCAGATCCAGATCGGCGGCATCGGTCAAGAACAAGGTCTGGCCCTCTTCATCTCCAGCTTCAAAATCTTGCGCACCGGCTTCAATGGCGGCCACCTCTGGATCGGCGGCAGCCAAAATGCGCTCGGCCTCGATCATGCCCACATGGTCAAAGTCCCAAGACACAGAACCCGAGGTGCCCAACTGGCCCTTGCGAAACAGCACGCGCATCTCAGGTGCCGTACGGTTCACGTTGTCCGTCAGGCATTCAACCATCACTGCCACTTGGTGCGGGGCAAAGCCTTCGTAAATCACATGCTCAAACGACACCGATTCACCCGTGAGACCTGCGCCCTTTTTGATGGCGCGCTCCAGGGTTTCCTTGGGCATGGACACTTTGCGGGCCTGTTCGACGACCAGGCGAAGGCGGGAGTTCAGCGCCGGATCAGCGCCGCTGCGTGCCGCAATCATGATGTCTTTGGCCAGACGACCAAACAGTTTTCCCCTGGCATTCGCCGCCAGTTCTTTGCCTTTTGCTTTCCATTGCGCACCCATGATGCTGATTCCTTGAAGTTGTAGCGCCCCGAGGCGCTGGTTTGAATTCGTATTGTCAGGCCCTGCGAGCCGGCTCACACCATGAACCAGCTCATTTGATGACCTGAGGGGCCTAAGTTATACACCCGGTGATTGTCGAGCCAAGCGGCGCGCTTTCACACCCTCCGCCAAGTTCTGCAAGACATCTACCGTGGTGTCCCAACCAATGCAGGCGTCCGTCACGCTTTGGCCATACGTCAGGCCCTCGCGTCCATTGACGATGTCTTGCCGCCCCTCTTGCAAATGGCTTTCCAGCATCACCCCGCAAATGGCGTCGCCACCGTTCGCCAGTTGCTGGGCAATGTCTGCCGCCACCAGTGACTGGCGGGTGTGGTCTTTGCTGCTGTTGCCGTGGCTGCAGTCAATGACCAGGCGCATGGGCAAGCCTGCAGCCTGCAAGGCCAGCGCGGCCACTTGCACGCTGGCGGCGTCATAGTTGGGGCCGCTGCCAGTGCCTCTCAGCACTAAATGGCCATCAGGATTACCTGTTGTGGTGATGACCGTGGCGCGCCCCTCCAGCGAAATCGTGGGAAAGCGGTGGGCCTGCGCGGCGACGTGAATGGCATCAATGGCAGTGCCCACGGTGCCCTGAATAGCATTTTTGAAACCCACGGGGGCCGACAGCGCCGATGCCATTTGGCGATGCAGCGGGCTTTCCACCGTGCGCGCGCCAATGGCGCCCCAGGTCAACAACTCGGCGTAATACTGCGGCGTGACCAGATCAAGAATCTCGGAAGCGGCTGGCACGCCCAGTTTGGCGCATTCGAGCAACAGGTGACGGGCCTGACGCAGGCCTTCACCAATATCACCTCGTCCATCCAGGCTAGGGTCATAAATCAGGCCCTTCCAACCCATGCGGGTGCGGGGCTTCTCAAAATAGACCCGCATGACCAGCAGCAAGTCCTGGTCAAACCGGGCTTTGACTTCTGCCAGGCGACGGGCGTATTCCAGTGCCGACTCAGGTTCGTGCACCGAGCACGGCCCCACAATGACCAACAAGCGGTCGTCCTCGCCGCGCAACACGGCGCGTGTGGCGCGGCGGGCGTCGGCAATAAAGCGGGCCTCAGTCTCGCCGGCCGGGAATTCCGCAATCAATAAGCGGGGTTCAGGCAGTGTTTCGGTCTGGGCGATATGGAGATCGTGAATGGAGGTCGTCATACATTGGCAATGAAATGGCCCGACGGGCCAATTGCCCCAAGTGTCGCAGACCGTCCGTGCACGCCCTAGAAGGCCCGCCGACCAGTCACATTACTTGGATGCGCCGCCAGGTGCGTTGGCGGGCTTGCAGGCCAATGGTTTGTCTGAAGGCGCCCAGCAGGTGCCGGTCTCTGTGCCGCGCTGACCTGAAAAACTGCAGGCTTGGCCTGCCGTCAAGGTCTTGCAGGCCGCTATCGCTTCCGCAGGAGCGCCCCCGGGAGGCCCCTCGCCCTGCTTGGGTTGGGCCATGGCGCTCATGGTGCCAGCCGCACAAAGCACAACCGCCAAACGCAACAGTGGGCGCGGCATCAAACGATTCAAACGGGACATAGTCAACTCCTGTGGACGTGAAAAAGCATTTCAAAGACGCAGTCTAGCCATGGATTGCGGATCAAATATGGAGATCACTCCCACAATGCCTCCATAGTTGAAAGGCATACTCGCCACCATGCGATCAAGACTGGCCTACACCCTCTCCTTTTGGCTCATTGGCGCCGTGGCCGCGAGCGTGCTGGCCATGGGCGGCGTTGCCGCGTGGAACCTGCGCCAGGGCTTTAGCACTTACCTTCAAACGCGAGACTTTGAGCGGCTGGACGCCTTTGTGGAATTGCTCGCCACGCAATTGCAGCATCCTTCACTCGATCAACAGCCATCAGAGAACGGCATCGACATGCGCGCGTTGCTACAGACCTTGGCCAAGCAGGATGGTGTCGCGATCCAGCCTCTGGCGCCCAGAAACCCGGATCGTCCCGGCATGGGCCCGGGGCCCGGCATCGACAGACCCGGCCCCATGCGCCCCCCCCCGCCAGGGCCTGCTGATCAATTTGGCTCCCGGGTCTCGGTACTTCACCCCAACGGAGACTTATGGGCAGGCCCGCCCATGAGGGGTGACGACTCAGACTTTTTTGAGCGCCCAGTGCAAGTCAACGGCGTGGTTGTGGCCACCGTGCGACTCAGGGCTGTTAAACGCTTGCCCCAAGCCCATGAAGTGCGGTTTTTGCGCGCCCAGTATTACGGCATTGCCGTGGTGGCCACCGTTTTACTGCTGCTGGCGCTGATCGCGGCTTGGTGGCTGGCCCGCCAATGGGCCCGCCCGCTGGCCGCAGTGCAAGAGGCCACCGCCCGCATTGCACAAGGCGAATTGGGTGTTCGTGTGCCCATCAACCGGCAAGACGAAATTGGTGATGTGGTGCGCAATGTGAATCTCATGGCCGAGAGTCTGCAACGCATGGAAGGGGCCCGCCGGCGCTGGATTGCCGATATGTCACACGAGTTGCGAACGCCATTGACCACCTTGCGCGGCGAAATCGAAGCCCTGGTGGACCAGGTTCGCCCGCTGACGCACGCTGCCGTGCTGTCCTTGCGCGACGACGTGTTGCGACTGGGACGCTTGGTGGATGACCTGCACCTGTTGGCCATGGCAGATTTGCATGCACTGCCCTGCCACATGGCCTCCACCGATGCGGTTGAAGTGGTGAACCACATCCTTGAGCGCTATGCCCGCCGCGCCAAGCTGGCTGGCCTGACGCTGGCCTGGGGCACACCGCCACCGGCCACCCTCCCTGTCGTCTGGGACGAGGCCCGTATTGAGCAGGTGCTGGTCAACCTGCTGGAAAACAGTTTGCGCTACACCGACGACCCTGGCCGCATCGAAGTGAACCTGCGCGAGCACGCCGGGCGGGTTTACCTGTCCGTGTCCGACAGCCCGCCCGGCGTGCCAAAGGAAGACCTGGCGCGACTCTTTGAACCCCTTTACCGGGCCGACGCGGCGCGCAGCCGCCATACCGGTGGCAGCGGCCTCGGTCTGGCGATTGCCCAGGCCATTGCCCAAGCCCACCACGGCATCCTCACCGCCCAGCACAGCCCGATGGGTGGCGTGAAAATCACGCTGGATGTCGCTGCCAACGCACAAATCACAAAGCCATGAATACCACCACCCAACACTGGGTACTCGTCGTCGAAGACGATCCCAAAATTTCACAACTTTTGCTCGACTATCTTCGCGCCGAAGACATTCCCGCCCGCGCGGTTGCGGACGGCTTGCAAGCCGTCACCGTGGCTGAACAAGACCGACCCGCCGTCATCTTGCTAGACCTGATGCTGCCTGGCTTGGACGGCGTTGGGGTGTGCCGCGCCGTTCGTGAATTCAGCGATGCCCCCATCATCATGGTCACCGCCCGCGTGGATGAAATCGACCGGGTGATGGGCCTGGAGACCGGCGCCGACGACTATGTTTGCAAGCCTTTTAGCCCGCGCGAGGTCATGGCCCGGGTCAAAGCGCAGCTGCGCCGAGTCGATGGTCAACTGGTGCGTCACACCTTGCCTTGGTTGATTGACAGCGACCGCATGCGGGCCAGCTGGCGCGGCCAGTGGTTGTCGCTCACCGCGGTCGAATTTCGCATGCTGCGTTTGTTGGCCGGACAACCAGGGCGGGTGTACTCGCGAGCCCAGTTGCTGGACCACGCGCACGACAACCAACGCGATGTGAGCGACCGCGCCATCGACAGTCACATCAAGAATATCCGTCGAAAAATTGACGCGGTTGACCCAGGTTGCACCAGCATCACCTCGACTTACGGCGTCGGCTATTGCCTGGAAATTCCAGCCCCACCCGTCAGGTGAACCGGGTCATCGGGCCCAAACCGGCGAATGCGTCAGCGCCACGCCCACGATATAGGTGACGCTAAGCAACGCGCCAAGCAGGAAAATTGGCCGTCGCCGCGCAGACGTTTTGAGGCTGAGGGCATGGCTTCCCAAGCCGATGTAGGCCAGCAGCGCCAGCACCTTGGCCGTCAGCCAGCCATCGACAAACGGGTACTGCCCCAATTGCCACGCCAGCCACAAGGCCGTGCTCAACAGCAAGGTGTCCACCAAGTGCGGGGCCCAGCGCAGTACGCCCCAGCGCCGCCACGGGTAGCCTGACAAGGCCAAGGCGCCACGCACCACAAACAGCGTGATGCTGAGCACCACACAACTGATGTGCAGTGTTTTGACCGCGAAATAGTCCACCGGGCGTTCCTTTTTTATCGATGCGTATTGACGCGCTTAACCATCTTTGCCATCGGCGCGAGTTTGCACCAACCAGGGGGTGTAAATCCAGAGGTAGATGCCAAAAGCCGCCGCCCACGCCACTGCGGCCACCACCAACGAGGCCGCCAGCCAGCCCGGGGCCACCAGCAACACAAAAGCGCGCAACACCGCCGCCAAGAACACCAGGCCGTAAGCCATCACCTCGGCCCGGGTCACCGCCAACGCCCGTCCCGTATGGCCTCGGGCGGTGCGGGTCAGCATGCCAATGATGAGACCGCCTGTGGCGCCCACGCCCAGCGCATGCACCCCGGCTGACGCACCAACCCAGCCCACTTGCGTCAACGCCAGCAAGGCCAGCCCCATCGGAATCCAGGCATAGGCCACATGCAGCACCCACAAAATGGGGCGACCCCGGGTCAGCATCGAGCGCCAGCCCAACCAGCGTTTCACGTGCAAGGCAGCCGCCACCGCCAGAACAAGCGCACCCAACAGACTGGGTGGAAAGAACACCCAAATCGCCAGTGACAGCGCGGTGAGCGCCAGCGTGGCACGCTCCAACCAGGCGCTGGCCACCAGCTTCAGACCGGGCGTGGCGCTCATGGTGAACGCAGGGATCACCCGGCCTGCAATCACTGTCTCAATCATCACAATCAAAGCCAAACCGGCATACAGCGGCGTCATGGCAGGCACATTCAACACACCCACCACGGCCAGATGAAACGCAAGATTGGCCAGCGCCAACAAGGACAAAATCAAGCCCAGCAGCAGATTGCGGTGGTTTTTAGACTTCAGAATCAATCGAATCAACACCACGGCCACCAGGGGCAACAAGGCCACGTCCAGCACGGCGTACCAAGCGTAGGGGCCGGTCAGCGCGGCGATTCGGGCCGCCAGCCACAGGGCAGCCAAGGCCGCCAGGGCCGCGCCGCGCGGCGTGGCCAGGCCAGTCCAGGCCTTCACGGCGGTGAGCAAAAAGCCAATGATGATGGCCACCGCAAACCCAAACAACATCTCATGGGCGTGCCAAAGCAAGGGCGAAACGGCCGGGGTGAACGACGTCAGACCAAGAAACATGGCCACCCACAACGGCACGATCAACGCCGCCAGCAAGGCGCCGCCAATGTAGAACGGGCGAAAGCCCAAGCGCAACACGGGCCAACCTTTTGGTTTCGCCGCAGCAGACTTCGTGGGGTCAAAGATTGGCAGAGTTTCAGTTTTCATGGTGACACGAGGACGAATCGCCCATTGAATTTTAATAAATGTATTTTACATGCATCTTAAATTCAATGCGATCTAAAATGTGACAGATCAACAACGAAGGATGAGCCCATGCGACTGACGGACTACACCGACTACACCTTGCGGGTGCTGATGTTCTGTGCGCTCAACCCGGACCGCTCGGTCACCATCGCGGAGCTGGCGGAAAGCCACGGCATCTCGAAAAATCACCTGATGAAGATCGTCAACGACTTGGCCAACCAGGGCGTCTTACTCACCACGCGCGGGCGCGGCGGCGGTTTGAAGTTGCAGAAAAAACCGGCGGATATCTGCATTGGGGATGTGGTGCGTGCCAGTGAGACCGACTTCAGAATGGTGGAGTGCTTTGACGTGAACCACAACTCCTGCACGCTCACCGCCCAGTGTCGACTCAAAAACGTGTTCAAAACCGCTTTGCAGAGTTATCTGGCTGAACTGGACAAGGTGACCTTGGCCGACATCACCACCCCACTGCCAGACGACTCAGGACAACCCAGCGATGGCGTCACCCGAGTGCCGCTAACGGCACTTCGCAAGACCGTGTCCATCAAGTTGCCTGCACGCAGCGACGCCAAATAATTCAATAACAAATAGGGGTTTTACGCAGACAGCGCCTGCACAAGCCGCTATATTTTCAGGAGCATCCTGAGTCCGTTTGAACGGCGCCAACCGCTAGCGAGCAACGGGAGACACCTTGCCCGCCACGTCGCCGAACGGGTGGGTCGAGCGCCCATACAGCGCCATGATGCGCGTCACATATTGGCGGGTTTCCTTGTAGGGTGGCACGCCACCAAAGCGGTCCACCGTGCCCTCGCCCGAGTTGTAGGCCGCCAAGGCCAAGCGGACATCTCCTTGAAAATAAGACAAGAGCCACTGCACGTAGCGCAGCCCCGCCTTGACGTTTTGCGTGGCGTTGTAGGCATTGCTCACGTTGAAGCGCTCGGCGGTTTCGGGAATCAGCTGCATCAGGCCCATGGCGGACTTGGGCGATGTGGCATCAAACTGAAAATTGGATTCGGCCGCAATGATGCTCAAAATCAAGCGTGGATCGACCTCATTCCAGCGCGCCTGCGTGCCCACCAGATCAATCACCCAGCGTTTGTTTTTGGGCAACCGCTTGAGCAAACTGTCCAGCTTGGCATCGGCTTGGGCGACGATTTTTAGCCCCTCACCCTTGGCCGGTGCCACGGCCTGCAACACACACTCGGGCAAAGCCGTGCTGCTCAAGCGAATGGTGTCCAGCATATTGCGGGCTTCGGCGTGGCCCTGCAAAGCCGCAACAGAAAACAAAGACGCCGCCAACTCCCGACTCTCCGGTACACCACGCCCAAAGGCATACAACATGCCCAAGCGGTACTGGGCCTCGGTGCTGCCCAGGCGGGACGCCTCGCAGTAGCGGGTCGCGGCCAGCCACGGGCCCTGGTGCTCGTCGGCACTGTCTTGATCAGCCTGCGCCTGCTCCAGCAGCGCCCGAATCGCCGGCGGCGCCATTGACCAAGCCGCACTCTCGTCCGTGACCGCCGCGTGACTGACAAGCCCCGAACAAAGGATCCCCGCCAGCAAGACTTGTTTGACCCGCCCGCAAGCCATCCCCCACGCCGCTGGGCGAGGTGGCGTGTTGCCCTGAGAGGGTGGCGTTTGAATCTGCAAGTGGGAACCCGTCATTGAAGCGTTAAGGGGTGCTCAGGGTACACGACTCAAGGCGCGTGGCGCCGTCTGACCCGCCCCAGCACAGCCAGCGACGGGAAAGGCTGGCAGACCAGTCCCCTGTTTTTGACGACAACCCGTGTGCCGATTTGGCTGACATTTTGTAAACAACGATGCAGACATCAGCGGCTGGCCTGGGTTGAATGACATGCCTGCAAAAAATCCTGGGTCAGTCCGATGAAACAGGGGCTCAGCGTCAGCTCGCAGAATCGTTGCGAAACTGGGTATGACAGCTCTTGCAGCTTTTCTCGACCGCGTTGACGCTGGCTTTGACCGCGTCCAAATCACCGAGCTGGGCCGCCTTGACCAGCTCACCGACCGCTCCCTGGAAGTTCTGCTGAGCCGCCTTGAAATCGGCGGCCTGCTCCCACACCGCCGGTTTCGCATGCGTCGGAGGGTAGTTGCTGTCGGCCGTAAAAAGAGGCCAAGGTTGAGTCGAGAGCTTTTGCAGCTCTAACGCACTGAGGTTGACTTCACGCGGGTTGTAAGTCTCGCGGCCACGGGCCACCAGACCCATCGGCTCCAGCGTCCGGGTGAATTGTTTGAAGATGGCCCGCCGCTTGGTGACAGGCTGATCGGGATGGGTGTCTTTGGCCTCTCCGCCGCAGGCGGTGAGGGTCAGCGTGGCCACGACGGCAATGGAGGCAAGACCGAAAAATTTAAGCATATCGTCCTGGAAAATGATGATTCGTTGGTGCCAAACACGACCTGTCACAGAGCGTGGCAGGCGTCACGTCCAGCCTGCCATTCAGGCTGCAGCCCAGATAGTTTCTTGATTCAGGCGGGCACTCTGCGCGTCCTGCCATAGCCAGCGTTGCACGCTTGCCACCGCCTGGCCCACCTCTTCAGCGCGCTCAAGGAGTGCGATGTGACCCGTATTGTCCGTCAGTTCCGTGGGCTGTCGGCATCCATGGCCGGCGTGGAGTTTTATCTTATTCAGGATGAAATAGGCCTCTAGCGCACTAAATACAAGCGTGAGCAGCTACTTATTCAATAGCAACCAAAGCCGGCAGGCGTTATCGTGAACGACGCCGCCTCACCAACCAAACAATCAGACCCGCCGCCACAACACCGCCCAGCAGCCAAATCTCAACATGCCGAAGGTCACCGAGTATCTTCTCGGCAGCTTGACCAAACACCCACCCCGCCCCGCCCACCAGGGCCGCCCACAGTGCAGCACCCAAGGCGTTGAACAGCGCGAAACGGGTGGCCGACAGGCTTGATGTGCCCAGCAGAACGGGGCCCGCGATGCGCAGGCCGTAGGCAAACCGAATGCCAACAATGACACCAGCGTGGTAACGCGCTACCAAGCGGTCAACCCGCGCTGACTGGGCGGCCAGCGAAGGCCAGCGAGACAGAATGGCCGAACCATGCCGGCGCCCCAACCAAAAGTAGAACTGATCACCAGCAAAACCAGCCGTGGCGGCAATGCCCAGCACCGCCCACAGATTGAGATAGCCCCGGTGAGCCGCAAAGCCCGCCAAAACGAGCACGGTCTCGCCTTCCAGCAGACAACCAAGGGCTAGCACCCCATAGCCATGGCTTTCAATCAAGGCACCTAAATTCATGTTGTGCAACGCGACTCGTCGCGCCTTTTTGAGTGATCATCCAGTCGCAACAAAATCGCACGGAAGGGGGCAACATCCCCAAGGCATAAAAGTGCGGCGGTCAACAAGCCTCACGAGCCTGTTACCGCCGCCCTGCGCAACTTGGTGGATTACAGCAAGTCAGCGGGAATGTTGCCGCCGTTTTGAGCCAATTTTTGCAGCACGGTTTTGTGCAGCCACATGTTCATCTGGGCGGAGTCGCCCATCTTGTCTGCCGGGCAATTCAATTCAGCGGCCAACGTTTTGCGCGCGCCCAAGCTGCTGTCCAGCCCCAGCAGTTTCATCAGGTCAACGATGGAGACTTTCCAGTTCAGCTTCTCTGGGCTGGCAGCCGCCAAGGCGGCCAATTTGGCAACGACATCGACTTCACTGATGGCTGCGACTGCGGGCGCCGCTGGAGCAGCCACGGGTGCAGAAGTCACTTCGGCCGAAGCAGGCGCAGCAGGGGCAGCCGCAACGACGTCTTTTTTGTCATCGCCAAAGCCGAGTTTCGAAAGAATGGATCCAAAAATGCTCATGTCATGTCCTATTCGGTATGAGGGGTTCAAGGGTTTTCCGTTGATGAGTCACGGTCATGCCGCCCTCCACTGTTCATCAACTCACCCACTACAGGTGGTCCAAACCATCTTAACGGCCGAGCTTGTCTCGGCGATGTCAAAAGATCAAAGTAAAAGTAGCAATGTGTGACGGCATTGCTTTTTTCGGGATTTTCGGGTTCAGTGAACGCGCAGGTCTGCACTGGGGTGCCGCTTGCGGCTGTCGATTGCCGCGAACGTTGAGCGAAAAAATCCAGGGAAAATTTAGAGAAAAGTGACGCTACCGCCCGCCAGTCAAGCGGGGGTAGCTATCAATTCAGAAGCAGATTACAGCTTGAGCGTGACCCAGGCCAACACACTGGCCAAGGCCGCATCCAGCTTGGCAGGCTCTGTACCGCCGGCCATGGCCATGTCGGGCTTGCCGCCGCCCTTGCCGCCCACCTGAGCCGCAAGAAAGTTGACCAGTTCGCCGGCCTTCACCTTGCCAACGCTGTCTGGCGTCACACCAACAGCCAGTTGCACCTTGTCGCCGTCCACCACCGCCAGCACGATGACGGCCGTTTTGAGCTTGTCCTTGAGCTTGTCCATGGTGTCACGCAGGGTTTTGGTGTCTGCGCCGTCCAGTTTGACAGCCAGCACCTTGACCCCGTTCACGACCACGGCCTGGGTCATCAACTCGTCACCTTGGGCGGAAGCCAGCTTGCCCTTGAGCGCGGCCAACTCTTTCTCAAGATCACGCACCTGCTCTTGCATGACCACCACGCGAGCGGCCACCTCGGCTGGCGTGACCTTTAACGTGCCGGCCACGCCGCCCAGAGTGGCTTCCATGTTCTGCACATAGGCCAGTGCATTCAGGCCGGTCACGGCTTCAATGCGGCGCACGCCAGACGCCACGCCGCCTTCAGCCGTGATGGTGAACAGGCCGATGTCGCCGGTGCGCTGCACATGGGTGCCGCCGCAGAGTTCGCGGCTGGAGCCAATGTCGAGCACGCGCACGGTTTCGCCATATTTCTCGCCAAACAGCATCATGGCACCGGTTTTCTGGGCCGACTCGATGTCCATCACCCGCGACTGGGCTTGGGCATTGGCCAGCACCTCGGCGTTCACCCGGGTTTCAATCTCCCGAATCTGGGCGTCGGTCACCGGTGCGTTGTGGGTGAAGTCAAAACGGGTGCGCTCGGGGTTCACCAAGCTGCCTTTTTGCTGAACGTGATCGCCCAACACCTCGCGCAGCGCTTTGTGCATCAAATGGGTGGCGCTGTGGTTGCGCACGGTGGCGGCACGGGCCGCTTCATTGACCTGCGCCAGCACGGTGTCACCCACTTTGAGCGAGCCCGTGGTGAGCGTGCCGTGATGGCCAAATACATCCGCCTTGATTTTTTGGGTGTCGGCCACTTCAAACAACACGTTCAATGCGGAGAGTTGTCCCTGGTCACCCACTTGGCCGCCGCTCTCGCTGTAAAACGGGGTGGTGTCTAGCACTACCACACCGTCTTGGCCGGCTTTGAGTTCTGTCACCGGTGTACTGCCCGCGTACAACGCGACCACTTTGGCGGCTTTCTCGGTCAGGCTGTCGTAGCCCACAAACTCATTGCCATCGCCGGTGTATTCCAGTGCCCTGTCCATCTTGAACTTGCCAGCGGCACGTCCCTGGGATT
Source organism: uncultured beta proteobacterium (assembly GCA_963781205.1). GTDB lineage: Bacteria > Pseudomonadota > Gammaproteobacteria > Burkholderiales > Burkholderiaceae_C > Rhodoferax. Next base: position 175,382 of record CAWAFG010000047.1, read on the forward strand.
TTTGCTTCTCCATGGCGGCCTTGAAACCGGCTTCGTCCACCGACAAACCACGCTCACGACACACGTCAGCCGACAAGTCCAGCGGAAAGCCAAACGTGTCGTGCAACTTGAACGCCACTTCACCGGGCAGTACCTTCACGCCACCTTCAAGGGCGCCGTCCAGAATTTGCATTCCGACTTCCAGCGTCTCGTAAAACCGCTCCTCTTCCAAACGCAACACCTCGGTGATGCGCGCGGCCTGCGAGGCCATATTGGGGTAGGCAGCGCCCATCAAAGCGACCAAATCGGGCACCATCTTGTGGAAGAAAGGCTTTTTCTGGCCCAGCTTGTAGCCATGGCGAATGGCGCGGCGAATGATACGGCGCTGCACATAGCCCCGGCCTTCGTTGGACGGGTTCACGCCGTCGCTCACCAAGAATGCGGTTGCACGAATGTGGTCGGCAATGACTTTCAAAGACGCGTTACCCAAGTCAGCGCAACCGGTTTCGCGCGCCGCGGCGGCAATCAGGCCTTGGAAAATGTCAATTTCGTAGTTGCTGTGAACGTGCTGCAAAATCGCCGCCAAACGCTCCAGGCCCATGCCCGTGTCCACGCAGGGGGCGGGCAACTTGACCAAGCTGCCATCGGGCTGCATGTCAAATTGCATGAACACGTGGTTCCAGATTTCAATAAAGCGGTCACCGTCTTCGTCCGGGCTGCCAGGAGGGCCGCCAGGAATGTGGTCGCCATGATCGTAAAAAATCTCCGAACAAGGGCCACATGGGCCGGTGTCTGCCATCATCCAAAAGTTGTCTGACGCGTATTTTTTGCCTTTGTTGTCGCCAATGCGGATGATGCGGTCTGCAGGCAGGCCAATCTCTTTGTGCCAGATGTCATAGGCTTCCTGGTCGTCGATATAGACCGTGGCCAGAAGTTTTTCAGGCGGTAGTCCGAACACCTTGGTCAACAACTCCCAACCCCAAGTGAGCGACTCGCGCTTGAAGTAGTCGCCAAAGCTCCAGTTGCCCAGCATCTCAAAAAAGGTGTGGTGACGCGCGGTGTAGCCCACGTTCTCCAGATCGTTGTGTTTACCACCCGCGCGCAGGCAGGCTTGCACAGAGGCGGCGCGCACATAGGAGCGCTTGTCAGAGCCCAAAAACACGTCCTTGAACTGCACCATGCCCGAGTTGGTGAACATCAAGGTGGGGTCGTTTCCTGGCACCAGTGAACTGGAGGCCACCACGGCGTGACCTTTGGAGGCAAAGAAGTCGAGAAATATCTTACGGATATCGGCAACGCTCATCGGGGAAACTGTGGTGGTCATGGTGTAGGGGCAATCTAAGAAAATGGCACGAATCACCTGCGCTGGCAGGTGAGACCTCGCTAACCAGTGATTTTAGGGGGCTTTGAGAGCGGACCGACCTTGTCTCCCCGAGATGAGACACCAGAACCAACGACTTTGTTCATCGGTCTGACTTGCATAGCGGTACGATGTCCATCCACTCAACGTTGTTAGCCTGCCACTGTGAAGGAGCCACCATGCTACGCGAACCCAATCTGAATAATGCCGCCCTGATGGCCCGCCGACGTGAGGCCATTCCGCGTGGCGTGGGTCAAAGCCACGAAGTTTTTATCACTCGCGGCAAGAATGCCGAGGTGTGGGACGTAGAGGGCAAGCGCTACATTGATTTTGCAGGCGGTATCGCGGTGCTGAACACCGGTCACTGCCACCCTGACATCATTGAAGCGGTGAAAGCACAGCTCGACAACTACACCCACACCTGCTTTCAGGTGTTGGCGTACGAGCCCTATGTAGAACTGGCTGAGCGCATCAACGCCCTCGCGCCCGGCAACTTTGCAAAAAAAACAATCTTCCTGAGCACCGGTTCAGAAGCGGTTGAAAACGCAATCAAGATTGCGCGTGCCCACACCAAGCGCCCTGGCGTGATCGCATTCACCAGCGGCTACCACGGCCGAACGTTGCTGACGCTGGGACTCACGGGCAAAGTGGCACCCTACAAACTGGGATTTGGCCCCTTTCCCGGCGAGATCTTTCATGCCCAGTTCCCCAACATCTTGCATGGCGTCAGCGTTGACGAATCCATCGCCTCCGTGGAGACCCTCTTTAAAAACGACATTGAAGCCAGCCGAGTGGCGGCCATCATCGTAGAACCCGTTCAGGGCGAGGGGGGGTTCAATGTCGCGCCCCCTGAATTCATGCGGCGGCTTCGTGCGCTGTGTGACCAGCATGGCATTTTGCTGATCGCCGACGAGATTCAAACCGGTGCGGGTCGTACCGGTACCTGGTTTGCCATCGAGCAATCGGGCGTGGCCCCGGACATGATCACCATGGCGAAATCCATGGCCGGTGGCTTTCCCTTGTCTGCGGTGGTGGGCCGTGCTGAAGTCATGGACGCTCCCGCACCCGGTGGCTTGGGCGGAACCTATGCTGGCAACCCATTGGCTTGCGCGGCGGCATTGGCTGTTCTGGACGTTTTCAAAAAGGAAAACTTGTTGGCGCGAAGCCGAATACTGGGCGAGCGCATGACAGCCAGCCTGAAGGCGATGGCCACCAAAAACGCCTGTATCGTCGATGTTCGTGGCATGGGTGCCATGGTGGCTATTGAAATCTGCAAGGGCGGGAATTTGGACCAACCGGACGCTGAACTGACCAAGCGCGTCTGCGCAGAAGCAACCCAACGCGGCTTGATTCTGCTGTCCTGCGGCACCTACGGCAACGTCATCCGACTTCTGGTGCCCCTGACCGCGAGTGACGCCATCGTGGATGAAGGCTTGGCTATTATTGATGCGTCCTTGACCTCCGCTCAAGGCGCCTAAAACCGATGCGCTTCGCAAGAGGGGGCGAAACAGATCATCTCAACCTGATGGGCGCGCGAGGGGTCACCACAGCCTCCCCCCAAGCGACCTGGGCTGAGGCCGACATAGCGGCGGCAGACCTTACTTTGCTTGCGTTGGGGTGCCTCAAGGCCAATCTTCAGATTCGGAAAAAGAACGCCAAAGTGATCACCTTCGACGAGAGTTTTCGGGTGTGCCCTTGACCTGGTGGTAAGCAACGGCAAGCGACGCATCCCCGATTGAATTTCGGGTTGAGCCCCGGTGGGCTCAACGCAAAGGGCCAAGTGCCACATTGGCGTTCTTCGTGTTGTCAGCTGCCCTGCTACTCGTTTTTCGAAAAACTCCAAAACTTGTGATAAAAATTGACAGCTAGCGCTTATGTGCTATGAAGATATAGCTCCGATTTCTATAGCGACCAGTTTGACATCAAAGGTTGATAACAAAGCACCTTCCCGTCCAATTGCAACCGAGTTAACACAGATCAAGAAGCCAGAGTGCGTTGATGTATAGACTTGCAACTCATTATTCTTGTCATTGGACTCACATGAAAAACGTCCCCCTATTTTTGTCAACTTTGGGTCGTGGGCTGACTTGGGTTTGGCGGTTGGGCGGCGCGCTCGTTGGGGCCGTCATGGTTTGCGCGGCACTGCTCCCGTCTGGTGCACTTGCAAGTCAACTCATGGCCCTCGAGCACGGGTGTTTCAACTGCCACAGCAACCCGCCGCAACGCACGGCACCCTCTTTTCAACATCTGGCGAACGAATTTTCCGGTCGTCAGGGGCAATCTGACGCAGCAAGTGAAATGGCCGAGAAATTACGCCAACAGCATTTTTTTGGTGGCATCGACGCGCATGAGCGTTTGAGCCAGTACGACGCAACCATGCTCATTCAATGGGTGATTGACGGCGCCAAGTAGACGAACCAGCCCCCTATTTTTTAGAAAGATCGACGATGAGCACGTTTGACCACAGTGGCCTGATGCAGAACATCAACAACAGCTTGGTGCCTTTTCGCCAGGCGCAGCCAGAGGCGATGCAGGGTTTTGGCCAACTCGCCCGGGCAGCGATGGCCGAAGGGGCTATCAGCGCGAAAAACAAGGAGTTGATTGCCACGGGCATTGCCGTGACTCAGCATTGCTCGGGTTGCATCGGTTTTCACGTCAAGGCCTTGATCAAACTGGGCTGCACCCGCGAAGAGCTGGATGAAATGCTCAGCGTCTCGGTTTATATGGGCGGAGGGCCGGCGCTGATGTATGTGGCTGAAGTACTCAGTGCCTGGGACACGATGACCGCTGCCGTTTGCAACCACGTTGGCGACCCGCTTTAGGCGGGGGGTGCGCGACCGCCAGGGTCGCAATTTGGACTTAGGTTAGCCCGATTTGGTAGGCCAGCGCAATCAGGGAAATAACGAAAACCAGCCCGCCAGCGCGACAGGCGCGGCGCATGGCGCAGCTCCGTAAGATGGTCAATTACCCATAGCCCTTTGGCAAGCAACTTAGTCAGCATGACCCGCACCGGAACCCTGCCGAGCAGTCCGGAAGCACCGCTTTCGCCCAGCCGATAGGTCACGCTCGCGGCCCGCAGAGCGAGCCAGATTTGATGGAAGGACGAGTTGAAAATGGCTGAACCTTTCTGCGCATGACGTAGGCAAGGGGGAACAGCACGATCCACAACAAGTCAACCATGTGCCAAAACGCGGCGCCCGACCCCAACTGATAGTGCTCGTGGCTGCCATAGGCGTCCTGGCAGGTTTTCACCCATAAAACGGTCAGAAGCACCATGGCAAAGGCGACATTAAAAGAGCACCGTATTGACAGCGACAGTGTTCAGGTCAAGCGTACGCGGACAAGCGTCGAACAACGCAGCATCAAAGGAGCGCACGAACGCGTCGCAAAGTAAAAGAATGCCGAAGGTCAGCAGTTCCGCCGTGATGATGAGCCACTCCGCCAAGTCGCCCACCAAGCGCGGCTCGATGGCCTTGTCAGGGCTTCGGGTGATCGCTGTGGGAAACCTCGTAACCGTCGGCAACATAAGCAGGACCTTTCATCAGCCAGACGATGACACAGCCAATACTCACCGTCAGAGCCAGCGTCCAGATGAAAATAACCAGTCCAAGCAGCATGTAATCCAAGAGTTGTATTCGCCGAGCCAACTCTGAGACGTTGTCACCGGTCATCCACAACCGGGCGAACAAGGCCATGAGGCCTGGGAGCAAGGTACCAGCCAGAGCGACTGTAGGCATCATCCGCAGCACCCGCCACTCTTTTCCATACGGGGTACGTCGATATCCGGGAAGTTTTCGAAGCCAGTTCATGGGGCGCTCCTCAGAGGTACAGCCATTTTATCGACACATGAACTGGCGCCAAACGGATGCATGCACGTTGCATTCACCTTCACAGCGCTCTCCCCTCGCCCGCTTCTTCATAAGTGCGACCATCACGAATGTGATAAATGCGTTTGAAGGTGGGTATGATTTTTTCGTCGTGGGTCACCACGATGATGGCGGTGCGGAACTGTTGCGCCATCTGGTTCAGGATGCGCATCACGGCCAGCGCACGTTCGCTGTCCAGCGGGGCCGTGGGCTCGTCGGCCAGAATCACCGGCGGCTGATTGGCCAGGGCGCGGGCAATGGAGACGCGCTGTTGCTCACCGCCTGAAAGCTCTGAGGGATTGGCTTTGGCCCGGTGCGCCACATCCAGCGCGGTCAGCAGCTCGAGCGCGCGGGCCCGGGACTTGGCGTTGGACTGCCCCGCGAGCATGGGCAACAGGGCGACGTTGTCCGTCACGTCAAGAAACGGGATCAGGTACGGGGCCTGAAACACAAAACCAATGCGGTCCCGGCGCAATGCGCGAAGGTCAGACAAAGTCCAGCCGTTGTCAAAAATCGTCTCGCTGCCCAGGATCATGCGCCCCGCCGTGGGCTCAATCACGGCGCCCAGGCATTTCAACAACGTGCTTTTTCCCGAGCCGGAAGGGCCAATCAGGCCGACCACCTCGCCCGGCCCGACGCTCATGTTGACGTCCTTGAGCGCGTCCACAGCGGCGGCGCCCTCGCCATAGCGCTTGCTCAAGCCTTCGATGCGAATGCCAAGTTCACTCATGCGTTGTCCTAACCAATGGCCGCAGCGGGGTCCACCCGCAGCGCAGCCCGAATCGCCAACGTGCTGGCCAATGCGCAGATGAACATGACAGCCACAAAGCCGGTCACCGCGTCACCCGTCTCCAACAACACGTACTTGGGAAACGCGGGCGCCCAGACGGTTGCTGCAACTTTGCCAACCACAAATCCAATCACGCCCAGACCCAACGCCTGCTGCAAAATCATGCCGGCAATGGTGCGGTTGCGAGTTCCAATCAGCTTGAGCACGGCGATTTCGCGCAGCTTACCCAGCGTCATGGTGTAAATGATGAAGGCCACTATGGCCGCGCTGACAATGGCCAGGATGACCAAAAACATGCCGATTTGCTTCGCCGAATTGGCGATCAGCTTCACAACCAAGATCTCTTCCATTTGCGCGCGGGTAAAGACGGCCAGGTGTTTCCAGCGACGAATCGGCTCGGCCACTTGCTCCGCAGCCCAACCAGGCCGCACCTGCACCAACACGGCGTTGACATTGTGGTTGCTGCTTTGCGCCGCTTGCACCGCGTCCAACAAGCCAGGCACGCCGGGTCGATTCAACGCGGGGTTGGCGGCGTTGCGGGCCCGGTCATTCACGATGGCATCGTTGTCCTTCAAAAACTGTGCCTCTTGCGCGTCAGCCAGCGGAATGAAGACCATGGGGTCGCCGCCCGAAGACACCATGCGCTGGGTCAGCCCCACCACGGTGTAAGCATGGCGGCGAATGTTGATGCGATCGCCCAAGTCAAACCCGGTTTTGATGTCCACCACCGCCTCATAATGACTGCGCGTCAAGTGCCGGCCGGCAATCAAATAACCCGGCTCGCCGGGTTGACCCGATTCAATACCCACGACCATCGCCCTCACGTCGCCACTGCCAGCGCGCACCTGCATGGTGAAGTAGGTCACGTTGGCCGCCTGCGCCACGCCCGGCATGCCAAGCACAGATCGAACCACGTCATCCCGCAGGCTTGACGATTCGGCGTACGGCCCTTGCGTGTCTTTTTGCACCACCCACAGGTCGGCGCGGCTGTTGGTCAGCAGCACACGGGCGTCGTCCACCATGCCCCGGTACACCCCAGCCATGGTTAGCGTCACGCCAATCAATAGGCCCAAACCAATACCCGTGAACACAAACTTGGTCCACGAGTGCAGGATGTCGCGTCCGGCCAAGCTGATCATGGCTGTTTGGGCACCAGGCTACTGACCACTTTGACGCGTGTGTTTTGCGAAAGTGCCTTGGCGCTGTAAACCACAACAGCCTGACCTTCCTCCAGACCTTGCAACACCTGAACCTGTCCATCCAGACTGTGTTGACCCACACTCACCGGGAGCCAGGTCAAACGATCCTCGCCCAAAACCCAGACGCCAACGGCCCCACTTTGGCGTTGAAGGGCCGCATTGGGCACCAGCAGCGCGGGCGCGTTGGCGGGCAACTGCAGAGTCACTTCAGCCAACTCCCCCAGGGTCACACCCAGCGGAATGGCATCAAAAGAAATTTGAGCCACACGTTCCTCGGTGACGCTGTCACTCTGCAACTCGACGCGGGCCACCTGACCCCGTTGAGTTGTGCCGGGGTGGGAACGCAAGACGATGTTGGCCACCAATCCCGGCACTAGTCCAGCAGATCGCCCTTGGTCAAACCGGGTCTTCACCCACAAACTAGCGGGGTCCACCAGTTTGAAGACTGACTGACCAGCCACCACGGTGCTTCCGGCCTCGGCGTCTCGGGACACGACCACACCGTCCTGACTCGCCAGAATGCGCAGATTGTGTCGTTGTTGGGTCAGGCCAGCCCGTTCAGCGTGCACGCGCTTCAGGTCTTGCTGCGCCGCCGTGACATTCGCCCTGGCAGCCAAAACTGCGGCCTGTGCCGAGGCGCTCTCTTGCTCTTTGGCCTGTGCGGCACTAGAGCTGACAAAGGCTTGCCGAGCTAGGTCCTGATATCGGCGCGCGTTGCTGTTGGCCAAATCTGCGCGGGCAAGCATATCGGCAGACTGGGCTTGGGCTGCGGCAACAGTGCTGGTGCCGCGCGCCAGAGAGGCGTCCAACGCCAGCAAACGGGCATCCATGTCCACCGGGTCCATCTCAGCCAACAGTTGCCCCGCTTTGACGGTATCGCCCACATCCACCAAAACCCGACTCACGCGGCCAGGCGTCGTCGGCCCGACGGCATAACTGCGCCGCGCCTCCACCACGCCAATCCCGAACAGCGCGGGTGCAACCACACCGGTTTTCACCTTGATCACCGTGACGTTGACTGGCGCCAACGGACCAGAGGTGCGCAATAAAAAAACCATGGCCCCGACAAGCACCACGCCGGCCACAGCCAGCAACACCATATTTAAGGTTGGTCGTTGAAGTTTCATAGTGGTGGCGCGATAGCGCGCAAAAAGAGCTTGAAGACACCGGGGCCGCTAATAGCCATGTGAGCCACCTGACCACTCAGCATCGATTGCATGACCAACCCCTGAATCAGGCCAACAAATAAGGTGGCTGCAGCGGACGCGTCCAGATCAGGCTGCGCCTCGCCCGCATCGACTGCGGCCTGCAGGAGGTCGAGCAACAACTGTCGATAGGTTTGCAACATGTCTCTGACACGCTGCTTGATGGGGGAATCTGCGGGGCGCTGCAGCTCATGGAAAACCACACGTGGCACCCCAGGGTGAAGCATGCAGAACGCCACATGCGCGTCGAAAACGCGCTGCAGGGCATCCAACGGTCCGTTTGCCTCTCGCGCCGCCGTTGTCAACCGGGCCAACAATTGCTCATTGACCCAGCCCATGGCCGCAAGCCAGACCGCGTCTTTGGAGTCGAAATGTTTGAACAGTGCGCCTTGACTCAAACCAACTGCGGCGGCGAGTTCGGCGGTCGTGATCGCACCGGGGCTGCGATCTTGTGCCAATTTCAACGCCGCAGCAATGATCTCGGCCTGTCGGGCCTCTGTGGGCAAGCGCGTGATGCTGACGTCTGAAGTTTGGGAGGGGTTCATTTGGTAAGCAATTAATTACTTACCATAGTAGTTAACAAAATGGCATTCGTCAAACCTGGATATCAAACAACCGTCAACTCGGCGCTCAATAAGCGCGAACCGCTATGATTTCAGGAGTAAAACTACTGCAATTCCCTCACCCCGATCCGCACAGCTTGCCCCAAGACCTCAGGAGGCGTTGGTTGATTCCGGGGAGGCCAGCCATTTCTGCATGAAGTGGGCCTGCCCCATGGCGGGGTCCAGTTGGTAGTTATCGAAACCCACGCGACGGTAAAGCCGTGCGGCACTGGCATTGCCCTGTAATACTTCCAACGTCATCTTGCATGCGCCACGCTCGCGTGAAAGGCTTTCAGCCAACACCAGCATCTTCTCGCCCACGCCGTGCCCACGGTAGCCAGGCAACACAGCCACGTCATGCACATTGACCAGCGGCAGGCAGGCGAAGGTCGAAAAACCTTCAATGCAGTTCACCAAGCCCACTGGCTGCTCAATGGATTCACCGGCCACCAATGCAAAAGCCAACACGCTGAAGGCTTGAGGTCGCGCTGCAAGCGAGGGCACCAAATGGACTTTGGCAAAGTCACTCAACGCCTCGCCACCGCCCATCGGGTCTCGGGCGTAGGCATCCAGCAAACTCACCAAAGCCTCGGCATGCACTGGGTTGCCGTAATCAGCACGACACACTCGAATGGTCAGTGAAGAGCTCATTTCAATCTCTGTGGCGTTAGGCGGTGATCGTGTCTGCAATGCGCTGGGCACATCGACGCGCTTGCTCGGGGTCGCGTGCCTCAACCATCACACGCAGCAGAGGCTCGGTGCCACTGGCCCGAATCAGCAAGCGCCCGGTGTCGCCCAGTTCAATTTCCACGGCCCGGGTTTCGGCTGCGAGATTGGCGCTGGCCTGCCAGTTTTGGCCAGGCTGAAGGCGCACATTGATCAGCGTTTGTGGGAACAGAGTCACATCTGACAGCAATTGCGCCAGCGTCTGGCCGCTGCGCACACAAGCCTGCAGCACCTGAAGGGCGGATACCAAACCGTCACCCGTGGTGTGCTTGTCCAAGGCCAACAAATGGCCAGAGCCTTCGCCGCCAAGGAGCCACCCCCGCTTTTCCAACTCTTCCAGCACGTAGCGGTCACCCACTTTGGCGCGAACCAGCTCAACACCTTGGGCACGCAAGGCCAATTCGACCGCCATATTGGTCATCAAGGTCCCAACCACCCCAGGGACATGTTCGTTGACTCGTTTGCTTGCCGTTGCGCCGCCGCGAGACAGGCGCTCCTTGACCATCAAGTAAAGAATCTCGTCGCCGTTGAACAAGCGGCCCTTTGAATCGACCAGTTGCAAACGATCAGCATCACCATCCAGCGCAATGCCGTAGTGAGCGCCATGCTCCAACACGGCAGCCACCAGTGCGTCCGGGTGTGTCGCACCCACTTTGTGGTTGATATTGATGCCATCAGGTTGGCAGCCAATGGCAATGACCTCAGCGCCTAACTCGTGAAATACCTTGGGCGCCACTTGATAGGCAGCGCCATGGGCGCCGTCCACCACAATTTTCAAACCCTTCAGGGTCAGTTCATTGGCAAATGTGCTTTTGCAGAACTCGATGTACCGGCCAGCGGCGTCATCCAGTCGCCGGGTTTTGCCCAAGCTGGCGGAATCTGCCCACACGGGAGGCTCATCCAACGCCGCCTCCACATCCAATTCCCACGCATCGGACAACTTGGTCCCTTGTGCGCTAAAAAACTTGATCCCGTTGTCGGCAAAAGCGTTATGGCTCGCACTGATCACTACACCGAGTGATGCACGTTGCGCACGAGTCAGATAAGCCACGCCCGGGGTGGGCAATGGACCGAGCAGAACGACATCAACACCGGCCGAGTTAAAGCCACTCTCCAGAGCGCTCTCAAGCATGTAGCCGGAAATCCGGGTGTCTTTGCCGATCAAAACCGTGGGTCGCTCCTCGGTTCGTTTCAATACACGACCCACCGCATGTGCCAAGCGCAGCACAAAGTCCGGGGTGATGGGCGCTTGCCCGACCGTTCCACGGATGCCGTCTGTGCCAAAAAATTTTCTACTCATCTTGTTTCTCCCTCAACTTATCGAAATCTGTAATCTGTAATCTGTAATTTATTGAATCGCGCGCAACACCTTCAATGCCTGTGCTGTTTCTCGCACGTCGTGCACACGCACCACAGCAGCACCGCGCTCCACGGCCAATAACGCCGCAGCGACACTAACAACCATGCGCGGATGGGACAGCCCTGTATTGTCTTTCACCGGCAGATCATCCAGAAGCGCCGCCAAAGACGACTTGCGGGACCATCCAGCGACGAGAGGATACCCGTATGCCAGGAGTTCCCGCTGACGCGCGAGGAGGTCGAAATTCTGAGCCACCGTCTTGCCAAACCCAATGCCGGGATCAATCGCAATCCGGGATCTGGCGACCCCTTGCGCTTCCAAGGCTGATGCCACGCCTTGTAAAAATACGGCCACCTGCTTGGGGACATCGCCCTCCATCGGCATCACCTGCATGCTCACCGGTTCGCGATGCATATGCATCAAACAAATCCCACAGGCAGGGTGGCCAGCGACTACATCCGCCCCCCGCAACGCGCGGGGCTCTGGATCAGACGGACTCCACCTCAGGGCCCAGACATCATTCACGATGTCGACGCCCGCGTCGAGAGCCGCTTGCATGACTTGCGGCTTGTAGGTGTCAATCGACAACGGGACACCTAGTTTGACGGCCTCACGCAGCACCGGCAACACGCGCTTGAGCTCATCGTCAGCGGACAACGGCGTCGCACCAGGGCGAGTCGATTCGCCTCCGATATCCAAAATATCAGCCCCGTCCCGAACCAGCTTCTCGCAATGTCGAAGGGCTGCAGAGATGGAAGCATGTTGACCACCATCCGAAAAAGAATCCGGCGTGACGTTGACGATGCCCATGATTTTGGGCACGGTCAGATCAATCGCAAATCGGCTGGTCATCCACGGCACGTCAATTCTCCAAAAGAAAAACGGGGCGAAAGCCCCGTTTTAATCATTCATTGAAACCTTCAGGCTGCAGTCGGCGCAACATCCGTTTTCACCGCTGGCGCACCGCCACTGCCACCATCGCCACCAGACGAAGGCGTGCGAGGCGTCCAGTCTTTCGGCGGACGCGGTTCGCGACCGGCCATGATGTCATCCAACTGGTCGCTGTCAATGGTTTCCCACTCCAACAAGGCCTTGGCCATGGCATGCATCTTGTCCTTGTTGTCCTCAATCAGCTTGCGCGCCAAGGTGTACTGTTGGTCAATGATGCGGCGCACTTCAGAGTCGACCATCTGCATGGTCTGCTCGCTCATGTTCGTGGTCTTCGTGACCGAGCGCCCTAGAAATACCTCGCCCTCATTCTCTGCATACACCATGGGACCAAGTGCATCGGTCATACCGTAACGGGTCACCATATCGCGAGCAATATGTGTTGCCCGTTCAAAGTCATTGCTAGCGCCGGTCGTCATTTGGTTCATGAACACTTCTTCAGCAATACGCCCACCAAACAGCATGCTGATTTGGTGCAGCATGTATTCGCTGTCGTAGCTATAGCGATCTTGGGCAGGCAAGCTCATCGTGACACCCAATGCACGGCCACGTGGAATGATGGTCACCTTGTGAACCGGATCACACTTATCCAGCAGCTTGCCAATCAAAGCATGCCCAGACTCGTGATAAGCCGTGTTCTTGCGTTCACTTTCGGGCATAACCATGCTCTTGCGCTCTGGTCCCATCAGAATCTTGTCTTTGGCACGCTCAAAATCCTGCATTTCTACTGTGCGCGCATTGCGTCGTGCGGCCATCAGTGCAGCTTCATTGCACAGGTTCGCCAAATCGGCACCCGACATGCCGGGTGTCCCACGAGCAATGACCGCCGGATTCACGTCTTGCCCCAAGGGCACCTTGCGCATGTGCACATTCAAAATTTGTTCGCGCCCCCGAATATCGGGAAGCGTCACGTAAACCTGACGGTCAAAGCGACCGGGTCGCAACAAGGCGGCATCCAAAATATCGGGACGATTGGTGGCAGCCACAACGATCACACCGACATTGGTCTCAAAACCATCCATTTCGACCAGCATCTGGTTCAAAGTTTGCTCGCGCTCGTCATTGCCGCCGCCCAAGCCTGCGCCACGCTGACGTCCCACGGCATCAATTTCATCAATGAAAATAATGCAGGGTGCGTTTTTCTTGGCGTTCTCAAACATGTCACGGACACGGGCAGCACCCACGCCGACAAACATCTCAACGAAATCCGAACCAGAGATCGAGAAAAAAGGAACCTTGGCTTCGCCGGCAATGCCCTTGGCCAGCAAGGTTTTACCCGTCCCAGGAGGACCCACCAGCAACAAGCCGCGAGGAATACGACCACCGAGTTTCTGGAACTTGGCTGGGTCTTTCAGGAAGTCCACCACTTCCTTGACTTCTTCCTTGGCCTCATCACAACCTGCGACGTCTGCAAAGGTAACTTGATTGGTGTTTTCGTCCATCATGCGCGCTTTGCTCTTGCCGAAACTGAAGGCGCCGCCTTTGCCCCCGCCCTGCATTTGCCGCATGAAATAGACCCACACGCCGATCAGCAGCAGCATAGGTCCCCAACTGACCAACAGCGTCATCAAAAGTGAGCCCTCTTCACGGGCACGCACATCAAACTTCACATCGTTGGCAATCAAGTCACCCACCAAACCGCGATCAAGATAGGTCGCTGTGGTTCTCACCTTGCGGTCATCACTGGTCAACGCGACGATTTCAGTTCCGCCTTGACCCTCCTGAATCACGGCACTCTTGATGCGATGATTGCGAACCTCCTCCAGGAAGTCGGAATACCCAATGCTGCCAGCACCCGCCGCCCCTCGCGTATCAAACTGCTTAAAAACAGTAAACAACGCAAAAGCGATCACAAGCCATACGGCAATTTTCGAGAACCACTGATTATTCAAGCGAGGCTCCAATACGGACACAAATAAGAGGACTGAACATAACTGGGTGCTATTTTAGGCGTTTCAAGTTGGCAAAGCGGCAATTTCAGCGTTTTCAGCCGTAGATCAAGTATGGGTTTCAATGTGACTTCAGACCAATGCCCACCAAAAACGTCTCAGACGACTTGTCCCGCGACGCTTTGGGCTTCATGGACTTCACCACTAGGAAGGTCTCTCGAAACCGTTTCACCAAAGTGTCGTATCCCGCGCCATGAAACACTTTGGCAACCAGCGCACCCTGGGGTTTCAAATAATTTTGGCAAAAATCCAGCGCCAACTCGACAAGATGCTCAATTCGGGCGGTGTCCGCACTGGCAATGCCAGACAGGTTAGGCGCCATATCTGACACCACGACATCGGCCATGCGGGACTTCATTTCCTGGGTCAGTCGCGCCAACACGTCGGCCTCACGGAAATCTCCTTTGATGAAGATGACGCCTTCGACAGGTTCCATAGGCAACATATCGAGCGCAATAATCGTCCCGTTCAACGCGCCCACCGCAGCCCCGCCACCTGTGGCAGTTTTAGGTGACATTTTTCGCCGCACGTACTGACTCCAAGCCCCTGGCGTCGAACCCAAGTCAACAACCAAGTGGCCTGGCTTGATCAAACCGAGGGTTTCGTCTATCTCTTTGAGCTTGTAGGCGGCGCGAGCGCGATAGCCCTCCAACTTGGCTAACTTGACGTAAGTGTCATTGACATGGTCATTCAGCCAAGCGCGATTGACTTTGCTGCTTTTTGTACTAGATTTCATTTTTGCCTTCGTAACCGATAATACGGGTATGTCTCAAATTCAACTGACCCCTGCCCAACGCAAAGCACATCGCTCAGATGCACATCACCTGGACCCCGTGGTGATGGTTGGTGGTGACGGCCTCACTGACGCCGTCAAAAAAGAAGCCGATGCGGCTTTAAACGCTCACGGACTGATCAAAATTCGGGTTTTTTCCGATGACCGTGCTGCCCGCGAAGCGATGTTTCACACATTGACTGAGGAGCTCAACGCCGCTCCGATTCAACACATTGGCAAATTGCTGGTACTTTGGCGCCCAATACCAGAGCGTGAAAAAGTCGTGGACGAAAACCGCATGCCGGGCCCTCGCGACATCAAGGTTCTGAAGTACAGCAAACAGGCTGGCCAGCGCCCTGAGGTCAAAACTTTGCGGGTTCTTGGCAATCAGCGCCTCACAGCCGGCGGGCAGGTCAAGCGTATCAAGCCGAAGCAAATCAGCATCAAAAAACGCAGTCAAACCTGAGGACTGTCAGCGGGCCCCATCAGCTTCCAGAAGCTGATGGTGGAACAAACCCACTGCAGGGCGTACGTCAGCGTACCCGCGCCGTGCCACACGGCCAAGTTTTCCCGCGCCACAATTTTTGGCGCAATGGCAAACTCTGACAATAGCGCCAACATCATCCCACTCACTACGAAAATCATAGCACCCTGCACGCGCGCAGCAAGCGGGTGATTGATATTTCCCTGCGAATACGTTAGCAACAACAATCCGCAAACCATGGCGACCCAAGTCTGGGCGGAAAACAACTTGGCAGCCATATTTCCAGCCATTGCTGGTGACGGCAGATGAACAAAGAGCATCGGCACAACGCCGAACCCAACCGTTGTCAAACTCCCCC
Organism: uncultured beta proteobacterium; assembly: GCA_963781205.1. Taxonomy (GTDB): domain Bacteria; phylum Pseudomonadota; class Gammaproteobacteria; order Burkholderiales; family Burkholderiaceae_C; genus Rhodoferax. The sequence goes on from CAWAFG010000047.1 coordinate 190,980, forward strand.
ACCAGAAGGCCGCGATCCAGAGGGGTAGTTGTGCCTTCACCTTAGATGTAGCTGACAGCCACGACCTCATATTGACGAACACCGCCGGGGGCCTGGACATCCGCTGTGTCACCCTCTAATTTGCCAATCAAAGCACGGGCAATGGGACTGCCAATGTTAATCAAGCCCAGCTTGATGTCGGCCTCGTCCTCACCCACAATTTGGTAAGTCACCTCTTTGCCCGACTCTTCATCCTGCAGGCGTACTGTTGCACCAAACACGACACGACCTTCTGCGTGAAGCTCTGCGGGATCAATGATTTGACACGCTGACAACTTGCCTTCAACCTCTTGAATCCGGCCCTCAATAAAGCCCTGGCGGTCTTTGGCGACCTCGTACTCGGCGTTTTCACTCAAATCACCTTGCGCCCGCGCTTCAGCGATGGCGTTGATGACCCAAGGGCGATCCACTGTCTTGAGTTTATGCAACTCTGCTTTTAGCAACTCAGCGCCGCGCTTGGTGATAGGTAGGGTAGCCACAAACTGCTCCGTTGTATTTTTTGAAAGGTACAAAAGGAAACCGCCGAGCGTTGCCGTTCGGCGGTTTCATCAGGCGGACATTATGCCGCGATTGTCAAAGGTTAATCAAGCGCCAACCAGCTGTGCATGCATCTCTTGCACGGAGATCACATCCAAGTGATCCATATGCTTCATCCCTTCCACTGCAGCCTCAGCGCCTGCAATCGTGGTGAAGGTGGTAACACGAGCCAGCAATGCTGATGTCCGAATGTAGCCAGAGTCGGCAATGGCATTGCGACGCTCCTCCACCGTCGTGATCACAAGGGCAATTTCATCATTCTTGATCATGTCAACAATGTTGGGCCGACCTTCAGCCACCTTGTTCACCACCTGGCATTCAATGCCGGCCGCCGTGATTGCCGCCGCCGTGCCTTTGGTGGCCACCAGTGTGAAGCCCATCGCAACCAAGGAACGAGCGACTTCGATCGCGCTGACCTTGTCGTTGTTCTTGACCGAGATAAACACCAAGCCAGATCGGGGCAGCTTGGTGCCGGCGCCCATTTGCGACTTCACAAAGGCTTCGCCAAACGTCTTGCCCACACCCATGACCTCACCGGTCGACTTCATTTCAGGCCCGAGAATAGTGTCGACACCTGGAAACTTCACAAACGGGAAAACGGCCTCTTTCACGCTGAAATACGGAGGCGTCACCTCTTTCGTGATGCCTTGAGAGACCAAGGACTGGCCCACCATGCAGCGCGCGGCCACTTTGGCAAGGGGAATGCCCGTCGCTTTGGACACGAAGGGCACCGTGCGTGATGCACGGGGGTTGACCTCCAACACGTAAATAACGTCCTTGCCCTCGATGTTTTGAATCGCGAACTGCACGTTCATCAATCCCACCACATTCAAGGCCTTGGCCATGGCTGCGGTCTGTCGCTTGATCTCAGCAATGGTTTCGGCGCTCAGGCTGTAAGGGGGCAGCGAACAAGCGGAGTCACCACTGTGCACACCAGCTTGCTCGATGTGCTCCATCACGCCACCGATAAAGGTACGACCCTCTACCCCTTCAGAGCCGGCATCGCGCAGGCAGTCCACATCGCACTCAATGGCATCGTTCAAGAAGCGATCTAAGAGAACGGGTGAGTCATGGCTGACCTTCACGGCCTCGCGCATATAGCGCTCCAAATCACGCTGCTCGTGAACCACCTCCATGGCGCGGCCACCCAGCACATAACTGGGGCGCACAACCAGTGGATATCCCAGAGCGGCCGCTTTTTCAAGCGCTTCCGGCTCGGTGCGGGCCGTGGCGTTCGGCGGCTGAAGCAGCTTCAACTCATGCAGCAGTTTCTGGAAACGCTCGCGGTCTTCGGCCGCATCAATCATGTCCGGCGAGGTCCCAATAATGGGTACGCCATTGGCTTCCAGATCAAGCGCCAACTTCAATGGTGTTTGGCCGCCGTACTGGACGATGACGCCAAACGGCTTCTCTTTATCGACGATTTCAAGCACGTCTTCCAGCGTCAGTGGCTCGAAGTACAAGCGATCTGACGTGTCGTAGTCTGTGGAGACAGTCTCAGGGTTGCAGTTAACCATGATGGTCTCGTAACCATCCTCCCGCATCGCCAGAGCGGCGTGCACACAGCAGTAGTCAAACTCAATGCCCTGACCAATTCGGTTGGGGCCACCGCCCAGCACCATGATCTTCTTCTTGTCTGTTGGCGCAGATTCGCATTCACTGCCCTCGGCCTCGTAGGTCGAATACATGTAAGCGGTATTGCTCGCAAACTCTGCCGCACAGGTATCCACCCGCTTGTAAACAGGACGAACACCCAAGGCGCGGCGCTTCTCACGAATCGCTGTGTCGGTGGTCTTCAACTGCTTGGCCAAGCGGCGGTCTGAAAATCCTTTTTGCTTCAAGGCGCGCAATGTGGGCGCATCGATGGCATCCAGTGTGGTTGTTTCCAACTCCAACTCGATTTTGACGATCTGCTCAATTTGAACCAAGAACCAAGGGTCAATTTTGGTCAAAGAAAAGACTTCATCAACGCTCCAACCGGCGGCAAACGCGTCACCCACGTACCAGATGCGGTCTGGGCCAGGCTGACCCAACTCACGCTCCAGCAACTCCCGATCCTGCGTTTTCTCGTTCATGCCGTCCACGCCGACCTCAAGTCCGCGCAGCGCTTTCTGGAACGACTCCTGGAACGTCCGCCCCATGGCCATGACCTCGCCGACCGACTTCATTTGTGTCGTCAAACGGCTGTCAGCGGCCGGAAACTTCTCAAACGCGAAACGCGGGATCTTGGTCACCACGTAATCAATGCTGGGCTCGAAACTGGCTGGTGTGGCGCCGCCCGTGATGTCGTTGCGCAACTCATCCAGCGTGTAGCCCACGGCCAACTTGGCAGCCACTTTGGCAATCGGGAATCCGGTTGCCTTGGACGCCAACGCTGAAGAGCGAGACACGCGGGGGTTCATCTCAATCACCACCATGCGGCCATCGACCGGATTGATGGAGAACTGCACATTGGAGCCACCTGTATCAACGCCGATTTCACGCAGCACAGCCAGTGAAGCGTTGCGCAGAATTTGGTATTCCTTGTCGGTCAGTGTCTGGGCAGGTGCCACAGTGATCGAGTCGCCCGTGTGCACACCCATGGGGTCCAAATTCTCAATCGAGCAAACGATGATGCAGTTGTCCGCCTTGTCGCGAACCACTTCCATTTCGTACTCTTTCCAGCCAAGCAATGACTCTTCAATCAGCAGCTCATTGGTGGGGGACGCTTCCAGACCGCGCTTGCAAATGATCTCAAACTCTTCCGAGTTATAGGCGATACCACCGCCCGTACCGCCCAGTGTGAAGCTTGGGCGAATGACAGTCGGAAAGCCCAGTGTCTTTTGCACAGACCACGCTTCGTCCATGGAATGAGCAATCCCGGAGCGGGCTGAGCCCAGACCGATTTTGGTCATCGCATCTTTGAACTTCAGACGATCTTCTGCCTTGTCAATCGCTTCCGGACTGGCGCCAATCAACTCGACGTTGTACTTCTCCAAAACGCCGTGGTGCCACAAATCCAACGCGCAATTCAGCGCGGTCTGCCCACCCATGGTCGGCAAAATCGCGTCCGGGCGCTCCTTGATGATGATCTTTTCGACCGTCTGCCAGGTAATAGGCTCGATATACGTCACATCTGCCGTGGCAGGGTCGGTCATGATCGTGGCAGGATTGCTATTGATCAGGATGACTTTGTAACCCTCTTCGCGCAAAGCTTTGCAGGCTTGCACACCCGAGTAGTCGAACTCACAGGCCTGGCCAATGATGATGGGGCCGGCACCAATAATCAGGATGCTCTTTAGGTCGGTACGTTTAGGCATTCTTCTTCTCCTGAGCCTTCTCCATCATCGACGTGAAGCGGTCAAACAAATAGGCGATATCGTTGGGTCCTGGCGATGCTTCGGGGTGTCCCTGAAAGCAGAACGCCGGCTTATCGGTCCAAGCCAAACCCTGCAATGTGCCGTCAAACAAGCTGACATGGGTAGCACGCAGGTTGGCCGGCAAAGTCTTCTCATCCACCGCAAAACCGTGGTTCTGGCTGGTGATGCTGACGCGACCGGTGTCCAGATCTTTGACCGGATGATTGGCACCATGGTGTCCAAACTTCATCTTGAAAGTTTTGGCACCGCTGGCCAAGGCCATGATTTGATGACCCAGACAAATACCGAAGGTGGGAATGCCGCTCTCAATCAACTCGGCGGCAGCCGCAATCGCGTAATCGCAGGGCTGCGGATCTCCCGGGCCGTTGCTCAAAAAGATGCCGTCTGGTGACAACTTCAGCACATCCGCCGCCGGCGTCTGGGCGGGCACCACGGTCACTTGGCAACCGCGCTGCGCCAACATGCGGAGAATGTTTTTCTTCACACCAAAGTCATAGGCGACCACATGGAACTTGGCTTCTGTCAACTCGCCGTAGCCGGGTTTGCCGGCCAATTGCGGGTGAAAGAGCTGCCACTCTGTTTGTGTCCACTCACACGCGGCCTTGATGGTGACCTCTTTGGCCAAATCAAGTCCGGCCATGCTGGGGGCGCCCTTGGCTGAAGCAACAGCTGCATCGATCACAGCTTGCGTTACTACTTCACCGACCGCCAAGCCAACAATGCATCCGTTCTGAGCGCCTTGCGTGCGCAATTGGCGAGTCAACTGGCGGGTGTCGATATTGGCAATGGCCACGGTCGACTCCCGAACGAGGTACTCATTCAGGGTCATCGACTTGCGAAAGTTCGACGCCACCAAAGGTAAATCCTTGATGATCAACCCTGCAGCGTGCACTTTTTCGGCTTCGACATCGTCTTCATTGACGCCGTAGTTACCGATATGGGGGTACGTGAGGGTGACGAGTTGCTGGCAGTAGCTCGGGTCTGTGAGGATTTCCTGGTAGCCGGACATGGAGGTGTTGAACACCACCTCGCCGACGGTGGAGCCAGTGGCTCCGATGGAATGACCAATATAGACCGTGCCGTCTGCGAGCGCCAGAATGGCGGGGGGAAAGTTTCCCTGAAGAGACAAAAGCACTGGGTTCTCCGGTATGGTTACGGGTACGCCCAAGCGCCTCAAGAGTTCACTCTTGAAATTGCTGTCTAAGGGAATTGGGCTTGGATTGCTCTAGGCGTACGCGGGTGCGGGATAGCCTCTCATTATAGCCGAGGGCAATCCCCAAGCTGACTCAACTCAGGGCTGAACTGGCACTGGCTTGAAGGCAAATGGCGGCTGCAGCAGCCACATTGAGGGACTCCTCGCCCCCAGGCTGTGCGATGCGAACGTGCATCGAAGCCATGGCCTCCAATTCAGCACTGACGCCCTGCCCTTCATGACCCAGGGCCCAGGCGCAGGGCATGGGCAGGCTGTTGGACCGCAGCCCCTCATGCAAGAACGTCCCCCGATGGGAGCTGGTCACGACCACGGGCACGTCCAATGCTTTCAACTCATCCAGCGCAGCACCTTCCGTCAGATTCAAACCCCAATGGGCACCCATGCCTGCTCGCAGTACCTTTGGACTCCACAACGAGGCAGTGCCTTTCAAGGCCACCACTTGCTTGAAACCGAAGGCCGACGCGCTTCTCAAAATCGACCCGACATTGCCCGCGTCCTGGACGCGATCCAAAATGACGGTGGCTGCGCCAGGCTGCAGAGCCTGGGGTAGCGGCATATCGAGAATGAACCCGACATTGGACGGAGATTCCAACCCGCTAATCTCATGGAACAGCGCGTCCGGAATCACTACTATTTTCATAGCATCTTGCGCATATTGGACGGGCGCCAGAGGCCAATATGTTGCAGAAAAAACAGCCACAGCCGGCCGAACACCCCGCGCCAAGGCCGCGCGGCAAAGGTGATCACCCTCCACCCAATAACGCCCTTGCTTGCGATACGCGGTGGTCTCAACTGCCAAACGCCGCAAGTCTTTCAGCAAAGGGTTGTCACGAGAGCTCAGGAACTGAACCGGTGATGTCGTCATCGCATCGCCTCCGCCACCGGCCGAAAGGTCTTGCGGTGCTGCGGGCAGGCTCCATGTGCTTGCAATGCCGCCAGATGTTGCGCCGTGCCATACCCCTTGTGCTTGGAAAAACCGTACTCCGGATAGGCTTGGTCGATCTTGACGCACCAGCGATCCCGATGCACCTTCGCCAGAATAGAAGCCGCCGAAATAGCAGGCACTAGCGCATCCCCTTGCACAATGGCCTCCGCCATCATGCTGAGAACGGGCAAGCGATTGCCATCCACCAGCACTTTACTGGGCTTGAGCCGCAACCCCTCAACGGCACGTCGCATGGCCAACATCGTCGCCTGCAAAATATTGAGTTGCTCAATTTCCTCCACACTGGCTTCAGCAATCGAGCAGCACAAGGCTTTGGAACGAATTTCATCAAACAGCCATTCGCGTCGCGCGGCTGTCAATTTCTTGGAGTCTGCCAGGCCGGCAATGGGATTGAGATCATCCAGAATCACGGCAGCAGCCACCACCGGCCCTGCCAACGGTCCGCGTCCGGCTTCATCAACCCCCGCCATCAAACCGGGGATATCCCATAGCAGGGCAGACTGGCGGGTGACGGCTTTTTCAGCCTTGGAGGACTTGTTCGATGGCATGGGCGGCTAGTTGCGAGGTGTCACGCTGCAATTCGTGATGCAGCGCGGTAAATGTTTGTTCCAATTGACTGATTCTCTCAGCACCTTGCGGCACATTTTCAAGCCACGAGAGGGTCGCGCGTGCCAAAGCCTCTGGGGAGGCGGCGTCCTGCAACAACTCTGGCACAACAAATCGCTGGCAAAGAATGTTCGGCAAGCCCACCCAAGGTTGCAGTCGCTTGCGCTGCATGATTTGCCACGACAACCAGCTCATGTGGTACGCAATCACCATGGGGCGCTTGAACAGCGCGGCCTCCAGAGTGGCCGTGCCGCTGGCAATCAAGGTGACGTCACAAGCTGCCAGGGCGGCATGCGACTGGCCTTCAAGGATTTGCAAATGATCAAGCATTCCGCTGGCTTGCGCCGCCTGCTCGATTTGGGCTTTCAAGGCAGGCACCGCCGGCACTATGAATTTGATAGCTGGTTGCGCTTTGATCATCAGGGCCGCAGCTCGAATGAACCGCAGTGCCAGATGTTGGATCTCTGACTTCCGACTGCCCGGAAGAATGGCAACCACTTGATCGCTTTGCGCCAAACCAAGGGCAGCGCGGGCACGCGCGCGATCGGGCACCATCGGAATCACGTTGGCCAGAGGGTGACCAACGTAGGTGGACTGAATGCCATGCTGCGCCAAAAGCGCAGGCTCAAATGGAAAAATGCACAACACATGATCGACGCTGCGTTTGATCTTTTCAACCCGTTCAGGGCGCCAAGCCCACACGGACGGCGAGACAAAGTGAACTGTTTTGATCCCTGCCGCTTTCAAGTCAGCTTCCAGATCGAGGTTGAAATCTGGCGCGTCAACGCCGATAAAGATAGACGGCGGATTTTTCAGCAATCGAGTCTTAAGCTCAGCGCGTATGCCGACGATCTCGCGATAGCGCCGCAACACCTCCCAGCTGTAGCCATGAACGGCCAGTTTTTCACTGGGCCACCAGGCATGAAAACCACGCGTCATCATCTGTGTGCCACCGATACCGCAAGCCGTCAAGGCAGGCCATTTGACTTGCATGCCATCCAACAACAAGCCAGCCAACAAATCACCCGATGCCTCGCCAGCGACCATTGCGACGTTCAGAGGCTCCGACCTGGGCGTCGCCGACGCGGAAATTGGCCGCGAGGCCGGTTCGGTCAACATAGCCGATGTCTAACGAACGATGCCGCGTTGGGGCGCAACTTGATCCAAAAAGGAGAGCATCATACGTACATCAGGCTCCACATCGGGCGATGCTTTGATCAAGCTGGCAATTCGGTCCTGGGCTGCAACCAAGGTCAAATCGTCGCGATACAAGGCTTTGTGCATGGCTTTCACGGCCTGCACGCGCTCAGCTGAAAATCCGCGACGACGCAAGCCTTCGTAATTCATGGAGCGCGCCGAAGCGGGCTGGCCCTGACACATCACGAAAGGTGGCAAGTCAGCAAACAGCAAGGTGCACATCGCCGTCATACTGTGGGCGCCAATGCGAACAAACTGATGCACCACCGTGAATCCGCCAAGAATGGCCCAGTCATCGACTTGGACGTGCCCAGCCAACTGTGAGTTATTGGCAAATATCGTGTGATTTCCGACGATGCAGTCATGTGCCAAATGCACATAGGCCATCAACCAGTTGTCATTCCCCACTCGGGTGACGCCAGTGTCACCCGGCGAGCCAATGTTGAAGGTGCAAAACTCGCGGATGACGTTTCTGTCACCAATGATCAACTCGCAGGGCTCCCCAGCGTACTTCTTGTCCTGAGGGATGGCCCCCAAGGAGGTGAACTGGAAAATCCGATTGTCCTGACCAATGGTGGTGTGTCCCTCGATCACGCTGTGTGGGCCAATCGTCGTACCAGCCCCAATTTTCACATGGGGACCGATCACCGAATAGGGCCCAACCGACACAGTGCTGTCCAGCTCTGCACCTGGATCAACGATAGCGGTGGGATGAATTGCACTCACAGCAACAACCTCAGGCGATGGAGCGCATCGCGCAGGTCAATTCCGCTTCGACCGCCAGCTCCCCAGCCACCATGGCGCGTCCTTTGAACTTGAAAATGCCAGCCTTCATGCGCAGCAATTCAACTTCAAGAATCAGTTGGTCACCAGGCTCAACCGGGCGCTTGAAACGGGCGCCGTCGATACCAGCAAAGTAATAAACCATGTCATCCGTTGGCGAACTCCCCAACGCGTCAAACGCGAGCAAGGCCGCAGCCTGCGCCAACGCTTCCAGCATCAACACCCCTGGCATGACCGGCCGATGGGGGAAATGCCCTTCAAAAAAGGGCTCATTGATCGTCACGTTTTTCAACGCCTTGATGGTTTTCCCCTTCTCAATTTCCAGCACACGATCAACCAACAGGAACGGGTAGCGATGTGGCAGCTGCTTGAGAATTTTATGAATATCCATCATGGTGAATCCTGTTGTTTTAATTGATTAACTGTATTTTCCAGTGCACGAATTCTTTCGCGCAAACGGTTCAATTGTTTAAGCGACGCGGCATTTTTCTCCCAGGCCGCGTTGTCGTCGATCGGGAACATTCCCGTGTAGTGCCCGGCCTTGCTGATGGAACGTGTAACCGTGCTTGCCGCTGAGATGTTGACTCCGTCCGCCAGCGTCAAATGTCCCAGCACAATCGCCCCGCCCCCGATGGTGCAATGGGCGCCAATGGTTGCGCTGCCGGCCACCCCAGCGCAACCAGCCATGGCAGTGTGCTTTCCGACGTGAACGTTATGGCCAATCTGAATCAGATTGTCCAATTTGACGCCGTCCTCGATCACCGTATCGCGCAGTGCACCACGGTCAATGCAGGAATTGGCGCCGATTTCGACATCATTGCCAATACGAACAGCGCCCAATTGCTCTATCTTTTCCCAAGCACCGTCACTCGGGGCAAAGCCAAAACCATCCGCGCCGATGACCACACCGGAATGAAGCAAACATCGCTCACCAATAATGCAATCCTCGCCAACCGTCACTCGTGATTTCAGTTCGGTGCCGGCCCCAATTTGAGCGCCGCGCTCAACAACACAAAAGGCACCAATACGGACAGTTTCATCAACAATCGCCAAGGGATCAATCACCGCAGTGGGATGAACCAAGGGCTTGGAAACTTGAGGAAGTGAACGCTTCCAGAGTTGCGTCACTTTGGCAAAGTAAAGGTAGGGCTGCTCTGCGACGATACAAGCGCCGCGCGAAACTGCAACGCTAGCCATCGCAGGCGCCACAATCACGCAGCCTGCCTGACTCGTCAAGAGTTGCGATTGGTACTTGGGGTGACTCAGGAAGCTCAACTCACTCTGATTGGCGGTCTCCAGCGGCGCTAACCCGCTAAGGCACATGCCCGGATCGCCATGCAACCTGCCCCCCCAAGACCGTGACGACCGAACCTAAGGTGACAGACGCATCATTCACACCCCCAGTCACCACTATTTGGTAACGGCCGCGTTCAGGACTTTAAGCACCTTGTCGGTAATGTCGTGCTTCGGATTGACATAGACAGCATCCTGAAGGATCAGGTCGTACTTTTCTGTCTCAGCCAGTTGCTTGACCACCTTATTGGCTCGTTCCAGAACCTGTTGCAGTTCCTCATTTTTGCGGGCGTTGAGATCTTCCTGGAACTCTCGGCGCTTGCGCTGAAATTCACGGTCCACATCAACCAGTTGTCGTTGGCGCGAAGCCCGCTGGCTTTCAGCCAACGTTGGGGCCTCCCGCTCAAGCTTATCGACCATGGCTTTCACGGCCGCGCCTTGCTCTACCAGTTCTTTTTCCCGTTTGGAAAATTCTTGCTCAAGCTTGGCCTGTGCAGCTTTGGCGGTACCGGCCTCTTTGAAGATTCGGTCTGTACTGACAAACCCAATTCGGAATTCCTGCGACCAAGCGTTGGCCGACAACATCAAGCCACCGACAACAAGTCCGGCAAGAATTTTTTTAGCAAATGTGATCATTAGAAAGTGGTTCCAATTTGAAACTGAACAGTTTGTATTTTATCGCCGTCAAATTTTCTGATCGGCGTGGAGAAAGCAAGGCGAAGTGGCCCAACCGGGGAAATCCAACTCACACCAACGCCAGCTGAGGCTCTCAAATCGTTGGCATTTTCATTGACCCCATCGGAACCCGAGATGCTACCCACGTCAACGAAGCCGTACATTCTTAAGGTGCGGTCATTGCCAGCGCCCGGGAAGGGTGTCAATATTTCGGCATTGAAGTTCATTTTTCGATTTCCGCCGATGACAACATCACTGCTGTCACGTGGACCCAAGCTGCCCTGCTCGAAACCTCGAACAGAACCAAGGCCACCGCCGTAGAAATATTTAAAGACAGGGAAAGCCCGGTCACCGATTGCCTTGCCCCAGCCAAATTCGGCGTTGAAGGCGGCAGTAAATTGTTTGTTCAGAGGCACGTATTGTTGGAACTGATAGGTGGCCTTCACGTAGCGGGCATCCCCTCCAACGGACCACTCAGCATTGGCACGCTGGTACCTGCCAGAGTTTGGTGCCAAAGCACTGTCCCGACGGTCCCTTGACCAGCCCACAGTCAGGGGAAGCGCCGTGCTACTGTAGCCAAACTCCTCTGCGTAATTGAAGTAAGAGGTTGGCAACGAGGTGCCTGAAACGATTGTTGTCTTCTCTACGCCGCCACCAAAGTAGACGGTGTCAGTTTCCGAAAACGGCACACCGAACCTAACGCTTCCGCCAGAGGTGACCAACTGGTAATAGGATTCATCTTGGTAAGGACTGTTAGTACGGTGGTATACATCTACCGTACGTGAAACACCGTCTTGAGTGAAATATGGGTCTGTTGTGCTTAAAACAACGGCCCTGTTGACCTTGCTGGTATTGAGTTGAATGCCCAACGAGTTACCGGATCCGAACGCGTTGTCTTGCTTCAAACCAAATGACAAACCTAGCCCATCGCCACTTGAAAACCCTGCGCCAAGACTGATGCTGCCGGTTGGCTTTTCAACAACGTTCAACGTCAGATCAACCTGATCAGGGGAACCGGGAACCTCTTGGGTCTCAATACCGACTTCAGTAAAGTAACCTAAACGGTCAACGCGATCACGAGAAACTTTGATCTTATCGCCGTCATACCATGAGGATTCAAATTGGCGAAATTCGCGGCGAACCACGGCGTCACGGGTACGATTGTTGCCGGCAACGTTAATTTTCCGCACATAGGCGCGCCGAGACGGCTCCGCTTGCAACACCAAAGCAACTCGATTCGTCGTGCGATCGATCTCAGGGCGGGCTTCGACGCGTGCAAAGGCGTAACCAAAATTACCAAAATAATCGGTAATGGCTTTCGTCGTTTCAGCTACCTGATCGGCGTTGTAAGCCTCTCCCGGGCGAATAGTCACCAAAGACTTGAATTCATCTTCCTTGCCAAGAAAATTCCCTTCAAGCTTCACACCGCTCACAATAAAACGCTCACCTTCAGTGACGTTGATTGCAATCGCGATATCTTGCTTATTCGGAAGAATCGCAACTTGGGTTGAGTCCACTTTGAACTCAAGGTAGCCACGCGTCAAATAGTATGAGCGAAGGGTCTCAATATCCGCATTGAGCTTGCTTCGCGAATACCGGTCTGATTTGGTGTACCAGCTCATCCAGCCGCCCGTGTCCAAGTCGAACAGGTTTCGCAGAGTCGACTCGCTAAAAACCGAGTTTCCGATGATTCGAATCTCACTGATTTTGGCGGGTTCGCCCTCAACCACGGAGAACGTCAAATTAACTCGATTGCGCTCTATCGGCGTGACTGTGGTCACAACTTCAGCAGCGTACAAGCTTCGGTTGATGTACTGTCGCTTTAACTCTTGCTCTGCACGATCCAACTGCGCTTTGTCAAAAGGACGTCCGTCTGCCAATCCAACATCGCGGAGTGCCTTTTTAAGGACATCTTTGTCAAATTCTTTAGTGCCAACGAAATCCACTTCAGACACCGTGGGGCGCTCTTCCACCACAATGACTAGCACGTCACCACTGACCTCGATTCGCACATCCTTGAACAAGCCCAAGCCGAACAGCGCTTTAATCGCGGACGATCCTTTTTCATCGTCGTAGACGTCACCGACACGAACGGGAATTGAGACAAAAATGGTCCCAGGCTCTACACGCTGCAAGCCCTCAACCCGGATGTCACGCACAGTGAACGGACTGGCCGCCCAAGCGGTGCTAGTAACAAACGCCATTGAAACAACAGCAGCGACAGAGCGCAAACGAAAGCTATTAATTGTCATTTTTGATAGTGAGAATTCAGAACGCTGCCCATGACGGGTACAGACATTTAGCCAAACAGGCGGGAGATGTCGTTAAAAAAAGCAATCGACATCATCATTAACAGCACAGCGATGCCACCCCGCTGCAAGCGAGCCATCCAAGTTTCAGATACAGGTGAACCCGCAATAGCTTCCCAAAGATAATACATCAGGTGACCCCCGTCTAAAACGGGAAGCGGTAGCAAATTCAAAACACCCAAGCTCACACTAATGAGCGCGAGGAAAAGCAAGTACTGAGTCAACCCGATCTTGGCAGATTTACCCGCATACTCCGCAATTGTGAGCGGCCCGCTCAGATTCTTCAACGAAGCATCGCCTACCAGCATGCGGCCCATCATTTTCAATGTCAACGAGGATACATCCCAGGTTCGGACGGCACCATTCCACAACCCGTCCAATAAACCGTAATTGATGGTAACGAACTCAGGAGCAGCTCCAACAAAGGCCCCAATTTTCCCAACCTGAGCCTCTCCTTCGCGCACCACCTCGGGCTTCACCACAATTTGTAGAAGTGAGTTCTGCCTCTCCACCTTCCAAACTGCAGGTTCACTTACGCCGGACGCCCCTGACTGACGAATCATCTGCCGCAGTTGCTGACCATCCACCACAGGTACGTTGCCAAACCGAAGAACGAGATCTCCCTCTTTCAACCCAGCCAGGTGTGCCGCACCATTTGACAAGACCTCACCCAGAATCGGATTGGTGTAGGGCCCGGTGATTCCAATGGTCTGAAACAACTGGGCACTCGCGTCAGGTGAGTCCAACTCGCTCAACCGCAACAGAACCTCTCGACTGTGATCTGTCGCGGAGCTTGTTAGCTCGAGGCGAACATCCTGGCCGTCTAATGCGCCGCGAGTCAGAAACCAACGCACATCCTCAAATGACTCGACCTCACTTAGCGAATCTTGCGCCAACGCCGCGCGCAAGACACGCTCGCCCCCTTCAATGCCGGAGAGCGCAGCCAGTGAACCAACTGCTGGACTGGCGAGAATGGCCGCCGGATATTGCACCCCACTCCAGTTCACCGTTGCGTACAGCAGCACGGCCAACATTAGATTCGCAGCGGGCCCCGCTGCCACAATGGCCGTTCTTGACTTCAATGGTTGTGTGTTGAATGCCAAATGACGAAGTTCAGAGGCTACTGGTGCTTCTCTTTCGTCAAGCATCTTGACGTAACCACCGAGAGGAAACAAACATACAACAAATTCCGTCGGCGATCCGTGGGGTTGCCAACGCAATAATTGTGGTCCGAAGCCAATCGAAAACCGAAGAACCCGCACTCCAACCGCCACCGCCATGCGGTAGTGGCCGTATTCATGCACGGCTATTAACAAAGCAATAGCGACAACAAAGGCCAGTGCGGTCAGCATAGATTGTCCGATTACTTGGGTCTACCGACTCAAACCGGAGACAACACTCTGAGCAGCCGCGCGAGACAGCTGATCAAGGGCTAAAAGGTCATCCAGCGACTGAGGCATTGATGTGTTAACAACCGAAAGTGTTTCGGCATTAACAACGTGAATCTGGTCAAAGCGTATTTCCCCTGCAAGAAATGAAGAAACCGCAACTTCATTGGCAGCATTCAGTACAGCGGTCGAGCCTGGGGCTCCGTCCAAAACAGCCCAAGCCAATGCGAGCCCGGGAAACCGACGTTCATGGTCATTGGAGTCAACGGACTCAAACGTCAAATCAGACATTTCCCTGAAATTCAGTGCACTGGCACCAGATGAGATTCGCTCAGGCCACGATAAACCCAGCGCAATTGGAACTTTCATGTCTGGCGTGCCCAGTTGGGCAACAATCGAGTTGTCTTTGTACTGAACCATTGAGTGAATCACACTCTGTGGATGAATAATCACCTCAATTTGATGGGGCATTACACCGAACAGGTAGCGTGCCTCAATCACCTCCAAGGCCTTGTTCATCATCGTGGCCGAATCCACGGATATCTTTCGTCCCATGACCCAATTGGGGTGGGCACAGGCTTGGGCGGGCGTCACATCCCGCAAGCTTGCCGGATCGCGCTTTCGAAACGGCCCTCCCGAGGCGGTCAAAATCAGCTTGTCAATTTGACCTGCCCAAGTCCGTTCGTCGTCGGGTAAGGATTGAAAAATAGCGGAATGCTCGCTGTCAATTGGCAGCAATTTAGCGCCGCCTTTTTTAACGGCATCCAGAAAATACTCGCCGCCAACAACCAAAGCCTCTTTATTCGCCAGCAGGAGGCGTTTACCTGCTCTTGCAGCCCCCAAACAGGACGCTAGGCCAGCTGCACCGACGATCGCGGCCATGACTGTGTCAACCATTTCATGGGATGCCACCTCTGTAATGGCCTGCGCGCCCCACAAAACCCGTGTCGGCAGATTCAACGCTTTGCATTTTTGCTCTAACTCACGACCATTCACTTCATTGGCCATGACGGCAAACACGGGTTGAAAACGCACACACTGCTGAAGCAAGGCGTCAGTCTGGGTCGCAGCCGTCAAAGCGAATACATCAAAGCGCTCGGGATGGGCGGCGATGACCTCCAGAGTACTGACTCCTATCGAACCAGTTGACCCCAGTATCGCGACACGCTGCTTGACCGAACCGAAAATTTCACTCATCCCAACCTTTACAAAGAATAGAGCATCATGGCCAAAGGCAATGTGGGGAGCAATGCATCCACCCTGTCCAACACACCGCCATGCCCCGGCAACAATCCACTGCTGTCTTTGACACCGGCACTTCGCTTCACCAATGACTCTATTAAGTCACCCGCGACGCTCATCGTCGACATGAACACTGACGCAATCAGCAACAACCAATTGCTCTTGTTTCCCAATTCACTGAAAAGGCTGGGAACCGATACACCCCAGTGACCGTCAGACCAGCGCCAAATAAAAGCAACAACAACGACACCAGCCATTCCACCTAAAGCGCCCTCCCAGCTTTTCCCAGGACTGATGGCAGGAGCTAGCTTATTTTTAAAAACTCTTCCGCCAATGGCCTTGCCAGCAAAATAGGCAAAAATATCTGCGACCCAGACTAAAACAAGGATCGACAACAAAAAGTTAACCCCGATCACGCGCGCTTGAGCGACTGCGAACCAGGCAATACAAAGCACCAATACCCCGCCGATTAACCGCATCACTTTCGAGTAATTGGTCCAAGCTCCAACACCACCTCGAAGCAAAAGTGCGCCGAACAATACCCACCCGCCGCCAGCGAAGAGCCAAAGCGATGGCAATCGTTGATTCAAAGCCCCAAGCAGCCACAGAAGCGCGCAAACAACAAGCACTCCTGCCCCAACAAGCACAGAAGCGCCTTGGCGATAGCCGTTCAACCTCGCCCATTCCCAGGCGCCAGCCGAAATAAATACCAGCGCTATTGCACAAAAGGGACGCGAATCCTCAATAAAGAAAGTAGGGAGCAAAAGCGCCAAAAGCACCACTGCGGTAATAACGCGTTGCTTTAGCATTCTTAATTCTCAGTTGGACTGCGGGGGCGAGGTCTTGGACTGCAATTGACCCGATGTTTGGCCGAATCGCCGTTCTCGGGCAGAAAACTCTGCAATCGCCTGATCTAAAGCGACCTCATCGAACTCCGGCCAAAGTTTGTCACTAAAGACGAATTCCGAATAGGCAGACTGCCACAGCAAGAAATTGCTGATTCGTTGCTCGGAGCCAGTACGAATCACGAGATCCGGGTCCTGAACATGAGCCAAGGCCATCGCAGAATTCAGCGAGGACTCCGTAATCGCCTCACCTTGCGCTGCCAATTTGGCTGCAGCTTGAGCGATGTCCCAGCGCCCACCGTAGTTGAAACAAATATTAAGAATTAACCGTGTATTTGGGATCGTTTCGAGCTCGGCACTTGCAATGCTGGCGGAAACCTTGGACGACAACGCTTTCCGGTCCCCAATGAAGTGAATTTGGACGCCATCCGCCTTCAGCTTCGGCACCTCTCGGGACAACGCCATGGCAAAAAGATCCATCAAACCAGAAACCTCTTCAACAGGTCGATTCCAATTCTCGGAAGAAAAAGCAAATACTGTCAATACTCCGACGCCACGGTCAGCGCAAGCTTTAACGCATCGGCGAAGCGAATCAACCCCTTGCTTGTGACCGGCGATGCGTGGCAAAAACCGCTTCGACGCCCAGCGACCATTGCCGTCCATCACGATGGCAATGTGATTTGGTATTTGACTCATGAGTCGATGCAACCTTGAGCAAAGTGAATGAGGTTTGCCAACTGAAGCCATGTCGCGACAGACTTGACCAAGTTAATCAAACCTCACCTCTCAGCTCAGACCGCCATAATGTCCTGCTCTTTGGAGGCAACCAAATGGTCAATTTCAACAATGTGTCGATCCGTCACCTTCTGGACATCCGATTCAGTGCGCTTTTGATCATCTTCTGACGCCAGCTTATCCTTGACCGCTTTCTTGACTGCGTCATTGGCGTCTCGGCGTAGATTCCGAACTGCAATCTTTGCATTTTCGCCTTCATTGCGGACCAACTTGGTCAATTCTTTTCGGCGCTCCTCAGACATAGCAGGCATGGGAACCCGAATCAGATCCCCCATTGACGAGGGGTTAAGTCCCAAGTCGCTGTCACGAATGGCTTTTTCAATCTTGGCGCCCATCCCTTTTTCCCAAGGCTGAACACTGACGGTTCGGGAATCAAGCAATGACACGTTGGCAACCTGACTGATCGGCACCATCGAGCCGTAGTAGTCGACTTGCACCGAATCTAGCAACGCGGGATTGGCTCGCCCAGTGCGGATCTTTGTCAGGTTGTTCTTGAAGGCGGCGATGGATTGATCCATCTTCGTTTCAACGGTAGCTTTGATTTCGGCTATTGGCATATTTTTCTCCTCACTCAACTGATCAACGGTGCAATTCAAACGGGCAATTCTGACATGATCAAGCGTAGACCAATGTGCCCTCATCCTCACCCATGACGACGCGCGCTAGGGCGCCATGCTTAAAAATCGAGAACACTTTGACGGGTAACTTTTGATCGCGGCACAAGGCAAAGGCCGTGGCATCCATGATGCCCAAATTCTGGGAAATCGCTTCATCGAAGGAAATTTTGCTGTACCGGGTGGCCGTCGGATCCAACTTGGGATCAGCTGTATAAACGCCGTCCACTTTGGTCGCCTTTAACACAATCTGAGCACCCACTTCGGCACCTCGCAGGGCTGCGGCGGTGTCGGTGGTAAAAAATGGATTGCCAGTTCCTGCGGCGAAAATGACCACCTTGCCCTCTTCAAGATATTGCAAGGCTTTCGGGCGAACGTATGGCTCTACGACTTGGTCAATCGCAATGGCAGACATGACCCTGGCTGTAAGCCCTGCCTTGATCATGGCATCACCCAACGCAAGGGCATTCATCACGGTGGCTAACATACCCATGTAGTCAGCCGTCGCACGGTCCATTCCGACGGAGCCACCAGCAACTCCGCGAAAAATATTCCCCCCTCCAATCACCACCGCCACTTCAACTCCGAGTCGAGTTACGTCCGCGACTTCGTTGACCATGCGGACAATCGTGTCGCGATTGATACCGAACTGATCGTCCCCCATCAATGCCTCGCCAGACAGCTTGAGCAGAATACGCTTGTAGGCTGGGGTGGCGATAGACATGATGAGTTCCTTGATCGATTGGCTTAGTGAAATGAAGAGTTGGCCGAATTTAATTCAACACTGAACTAAATCCAGAAATGGCGAAAGTCACCCCTCGCCCGCTAACTGAAGTTAGGCTTGTTTGGCAGCGGCAATTTGAGCAGCAACTTCGGCTGCAAAATCGTCCACTTTCTTCTCAATGCCTTCACCAACCACGTACAGCGTGAAAGATTTCACGGTAGTACCGGCCGCTTTCAGCATTTGCTCAACGGTTTGCTTGTCGTTTTTCACGAAAGACTGGTTGAACAACGAGACTTCTTTCAAATATTTCTGAACGCCGCCTTCAATGCGCTTGGCAACAATCTCGTCCGACTGGACAGGCTTGCCTGCAGCCACTGCCACCGAAGCGTCTTCTGCTGCTTTTGCAGCGGCAACGGAGCGCTCTTTGGCGACCAAATCAGCGGGCACATCTGCACTGGACAACGCAACGGGTTTCATCGCTGCAACGTGCATGGCGACATCTTTGGCAGCAGTCTCATCACCGTCAAACTCAACGACAACGCCAATGCGGGTGCCGTGCAAGTAGGCGGCGAGCTTGCTGCCATCACCGAAGCGTTTGAAACGGCGAAAGCTCATGTTTTCGCCAATCTTGCCAATCAAACCTTTGCGAACGTCTTCCAACGTAGGACCAAATCCGTCTTGCGCATACGCCAAAGCACCCAAGGCTTCAATGTCGGCAGGATTTTGCTTGGCGATCAGTTCGGCTGCTGCATTGGCCAATGCCAGGAAACTGTCGTTTTTGGTGACGAAATCAGTTTCGCAATTCACTTCCAACAACGCACCAACGCCAGCATCAATATAGCTGGTGACCACACCCTCGGCTGTGATACGGCCGGCAGCTTTGCCAGCTTTGCTACCCAGCTTCACGCGCAACAACTCTTCCGCTTTGGCCATATCGCCTTCGGCTTCGGTCAAAGCGCGTTTGCACTCCATCATCGGCGCGTCGGTTTTTCCACGCAGTTCAGCAACCATGCTTGCGGTAATTGCAGCCATTTTGATTCTCCGTACTTGATTCAGTTAATTTAAATGTGATTAAAAAAAGGGGGGCATGAATGCCCCCCTTTTTTGGGGTCGCAGACAGATTAAGCAGCTGCTTCGTCCACTTCGACAAACTCGTCAGCGCCTTCAGCGGCAACGGCTTTGACGACATCATCGGTGGCGTTTGCACGGCCTTCAATGATGGCGTCAGCGATGCCGCGCGCATACAAGATCACAGCCTTGGATGAGTCATCATTACCAGGAATGACGTAATCAATACCCTCTGGGGAGTGGTTGGTATCAACCACAGCGATCAAAGGAATGCCCAATTTCTTGGCTTCGGCAATGGCAATTTTGTGAAAACCAACGTCAATCACGAAGATCGCATCAGGCAACACTGCCATATCTTGAATACCACCGATATCACGCTCCAACTTGGCCAATTCGCGAGCAAACATCAGCTGCTCTTTTTTGCTCATGGCGTCCAGACCCGCTTCTTGCTGGATCTTCATGTCTTTCAGGCGCTTGATCGACGTCTTGACCGTCTTGAAGTTGGTCAACATACCGCCCAACCAACGCTGATCGACAAAAGGAACACCTGCGCGCTGTGCCTCGAGTGCCACGGTTTCACGAGCCTGACGCTTCGTACCAACCATCAGCACCGTGCCACGCTTGGCGGACAACTGACGAACAAACTTGGCAGCCTCCTGGAACATCGGCAACGATTTTTCCAGGTTAATGATGTGAATTTTGTTGCGGTGACCGAAGATGAACGGGGCCATCTTGGGATTCCAGAAACGAGTTTGGTGACCAAAGTGGACACCGGCTTCCAGCATTTCGCGCATGGTTACTGACATAAATAACTCCAAAGGTTAGGTCTAAAATCCAGTTTGTTTTTGCAGCCCGAGAATTCAAATCTCCCGGAGCATGCAACACCTTGATGAAACTGGTTTGCTAGTTTGTTTACCAGATAACCATCAGGCCACCCAGCAAAACCCGACGATTGTAGCACCCCGGCACTAACTCATGCTCCCCGACCTCATCGATACTCGCCACCGGCTTCAGGCTGGGCGATCCAGCCCCCAAGAGGAGATTGAGAAAGCCATCTCAGTCGCCCTGTCCCCATGCTGCGATCGGGTTTTCTTGACGCCAGGGTGCCGCCAAGCAGGGGAGATCGCCAACACGCCCGGCATTTCTCATACGCCTCTGGCGGGACTGGCCGTTTCTGTCAAAGACATGTTTGACATCGCTGGGCAAAGCACGGGCGCTGGTTCGGTAGTACTGAAAGATGCGCCAGTCGCATTGGAGGATAGCGCTGCCGTGTCGAGGTTGCGACGGGCGGGTGCTGCCTTCATTGGCCGCACCAACATGTCTGAGTTTGCTTTTTCGGGGGTCGGCATCAACCCACACTTCGGCACGCCAACCAATGCCGCATCCACCGCCGAACAACCCCGTATTCCGGGAGGATCCTCATCAGGCGCAGCAGTTTCAGTGGCCACGGGCGCCGCGTTCATCGGCCTGGGGTCTGACACGGGTGGCTCTATTCGAATCCCCGCTGCGCTGAACGGCATTGTTGGCTTCAAAAATACAGCCCGACTCGTGCCATCGGCAGGCGCTATTCCACTGTCCCCCTCGTTAGACACCATTTGTGCGCTGACCCGGTCGGTACGAGATGCGGTGGTGGCTCACGAAATTTTGGCTCAGCGGCGTGTCACTCGCAGCCCTGCGCCTTTGGCCAACTACCGATTGGCGGTCGCCAACCATTGGATGCTGGATGACATGGACGCAACGGTTGCCCAAGTCTTTGACCGCACATTGAGAATTTTGAGTACCGCCGGCGCAACTATTCAATTCATTCAACTCAAGGAAATGGACGAGTTGCCAGCATTGCAGGCGAACGGCGGATTGCCCGCAGCCGAAAGCTACCAATGGCACCGGCGCTTGATGGCCGGTCACGCCGGTCTATACGACCCTCGCGTCGCCGCTCGAATCCAACGCGGATCGACCATGATGGCGAGCGACTATCTTGATATCCAACATGCGAGAACCCACTGGATTCATCAAATGGGCGCGGCACTGAATGGGTTCGATGCTGTTCTATCGCCCACGGTCCCCATCGTCGCCCCCCTGCTGGCCGACTTGGCGCCAGGCGAAGCGCGCGACGATGCGTTTTTTCACGTCAATGGACTGCTGCTGCGCAATCCGAGCGCCATCAATATGCTCGATGGTTGCGCCCTATCGCTCCCTTGTCACCTTCCTGGCGAATTGCCGGTAGGCTTGATGGTCTGGGCTGGCGCCATGTGCGATGACGCCGTGCTGAACATCGCCTTGAAAACCGAAGAATTACTACAAAAAATATAGCACTCTGCGCATAGCGGGCTGGCGCAAAACCCCAATTAGGCATACAAGGTATTCATGAAGATTGCAGTTATTGGCGCGGGTATCATTGGCGTCACCACAGCGTTTGAGCTGGCCAATGACGGCCATGAGGTCGTCGTCTTGGAGCGACGGGGTGCCGCCGCTGAGGAAGCCAGCTTTGCCACGGCCGGGCTGGTGGCGACGGGGTACGTGACCCCCTGGGCCGCCCCCGGCATGCCCCTCACCGTTATCAAACAGTTATTCAGCCGGCATGCCCCAGTTCGACTGGGCTTGCCCCTCACGATGAGCGAGCTGAGTTGGCTTTGGCAATGGTTTCAAGCCTGCGAGCTGGAAACTTATCTGGCCAACCGCGCGGACATGCAGCGCCTCGCTATCTACAGTCAGGAGCGGCTGCGTCACCTCACAGCAGATTTGAAACTGGAGTACGACCGAAGCGACGGACAGTTGATCCTGCTTCGCACTGAACAAGACAGCAAGTTGATTCAACCGAGCCTGCAAGTCTTGCGCGATGCGGGCGTTGCATTCAAGGAACTTGCCCCCAAGGAAACCCAGGCGATTGAAGGCGCCCTCAACACGGACACCCCACTGTTTGGTTCCATTCATTTGCCCAACGATGAGGTGGGCAACTGCCGTCAATTTGCCTTGCTGCTCAAGAACGAGGCGCAACGACTGGGAGTCAAGTTCCACTTCAACACCACCGTAACCCATGTCACACCCGGAACCGGTGTCCGAATTGGACTGGTTGGCGAGCCTGCGGAACAGCACTTTGACGCGGCGGTCATTTGTGCGGGCCTTGATTCGGCTCACTTGCTCGCGCCCTTGAACTTGAAAATCCCCATGATGGCGGTGAGCGGCTACTCTGTCAGTGCCAGTATTCGTGAATCACTCAATGCCCCCCAAAGCGCGGTGATGGATGAGCACTACAAAGTTGCCATTTCCCGCCTGGGCAACCGGGTTCGTGTTGCTGGCAATGCTGAAATCGGCGGTCCGCTGGGTAAGAAGCACCCCGGATCCCTGCAAACGCTTTACAAAGTACTGCATGACTGGTTTCCCGGCGCCGCCAATTTATCCAGCGGGGTACAGGAGTGGAAAGGTGCACGCCCCATGCTGCCCGATGGACCGCCCGTGCTGGGCCCTTCTGGCCAGGCCGGAGTTTGGTTGAACTTGGGCCATGGCGCCAGTGGCTGGACGCTGAGCTGTGGCTCGGCCAGAGCGGTGGCTGACATGGTGGGCGGAGCAGCGCCAGACTTGGACATCAGTCGCTTTAATGTCGCTCGGCTTGCCAAGTGATCCATGCCACGGTGCACACCCTTGGTTGACACAATCAGGGGTTAACAGACAATTCATGCCATGAGCCCTGAACTCTCCCAAAAATTAGCCACCGCTGTGGACGGCATGCCCGCTTTTCCCAAGAGTGTGCAAAGAATTCTGGAACTCACTCGCGACGTCAACTGCGCGGCCAAAGACCTCGTACAAGTGGTTGACAAAGACCCCGTCGTCACCGTGAAGATCTTGCGGGTGGTCAATTCGGCTTACTACAGCTTGCCCAAGCAAATCACGTCGATCAATCACGCAGTCGTGTACCTGGGTTTCAACACCATCAAAAACCTGGCCTTGAGTATTGCGGCGATTGGCATGCTGCCCAAAGAAAACGCGGCGGGATTCGACGGCCAGCAGTACCTGCTTCATTCCCTGGCCACCGCCAGCATTGCCAAGCAATTGGCGATGCGCGTCGACAATGCCGACCCCATGGACTGCTTCATTGCAGGCTTGCTGCATGACTTTGGCAAAGTCGTTTTTGCCCAGTTCATGCCAACCGAGTTTCGACTGGCTCTGGATATCAGCCGAGACACCAAAACGTCTTTGCACATGTCGCTGAGGCGGCTGATTGGCGTTGACCATTCGCTGGTCGGTGCAATGCTCGTCGAGAAATGGCGCTTTGCGCCCAACTTGATTGAAACCATTCGACACCAGCACCCCGACAACCTGAAAGACACCGACATGATTGCCTGTGTCTTTGCGGCGAACCAGATCAGCAAAAAACTTGAATTTGGTTTTGGTGGCAATCCTTGGGTAGACGAACTACCTGATGCAATTCAGGCCCGACTGGGCGGCAACTTGGACGCGGTCATTCAATCTTTGGGAGATCTCACTCCTTTGATTGAAGAAGCCAAGGTGTTTTCAAAAATTTGAGGAATGTGAATGAAAGTCAGATTCTGGGGCGTACGCGGCTCCATTGCCTCACCGGGCCCCAAAACCGTTCGTTATGGCGGGAACACGACCTGCATTGAAATTCGCACAGACGACAACGAGTTGATCATTATTGACGCGGGTACGGGGATTTTTCCCTTGTCGCAGACCTTGTTGGCCGAATTGCCTGTCACGGCCAATGTGCTGATTTCACACTCTCACTGGGACCACATTCAAGGACTTCCCTTCTTCATTCCTAACTTCATTCCAGGTAATACCCTGCGATTGCATGGCGCGTTTGATCCTGTCTCTGGCAAAGGCATTGAGCAGGTCATGTCTGTTCAGCTTCAGTACAGTTACTTTCCGGTCCGGGAAGCGGAAATGAAGGCCAACATTGAATATGTCACCCTCTCTCCGGAACAGAGTATTCAAATTGGATCTGCCACGGTCACCCCGTACCTGATGAATCACCCGGTGATTGACTTTGGCTACCGCATTGAAGCCCATGGCAAATCGGTGTTTTTTACCGGCGACCACGAACCGCCACAGAACATATACGAGCCCGGCGATGCCGATTTCGCGGAATACCAGGGTTTTGTCAATGAAAAAGCTGAGGGCATTCGAAAAGCAATGCAAGGCGTCGACGTTTTGATCGCAGACTGCTCGTACACCGAGACAGAATACCTCTCTAAAAAGGGCTGGGGGCATGGCACGTTTCAAACCAGCATTCAGTACGCCAAAGAAGCACAGGCCAAAGTGCTTTTCTGTACCCACCACGAACCCACTCGAAGCGACGATGCGCTGGACGAAGTTTTCCGGCAAGTACTGCAAGACAACCCTAGACAAGCGGGTGACCCCGAATATCGATTGGCGATAGAAGGTGAAACTTACGAGTTCTGATACTCGGTCACTTCGCCCTAACCCAGGAGATGCCATGCGGCGTATCACGGCAGGTGCACAACAAGCCCTGTACAACACGGCGGCTACCCGCCAAATTGAACAGGCGCTACAAGCCAGCCTGCCCGCCCACACCTTGATGCAACGAGCCGGGCTGGCGGTGGCCCGACTGGCAATGGCGATTGCCCCCCACAGTCAACGCATCTGGTTGGCCTGCGGGCCCGGGAACAATGGTGGCGACGGGCTAGAAGCCGCCGTGCACCTGAAGCGGTGGGGTAAGACGCCGATCGTTACTTGGCTGGGCACTGCCACTACGGCGCCCGACGATGCATCCAAGTCCTACCATCGCGCCCTGGAGTCTGGGGTCGAGTTCAGTGAACACCCCCCAGCCTGCTACGAACTCTGCATAGACGCCATGCTGGGCCTGGGTGGAGGACGCCGCCCATTGGCCGGAAAAATGTCGGACTGGGCAATGGCCATAAATGTCAGTGCGGTGCCCGTTCTCGCCATTGATCTGCCTACCGGGCTTTGCGCAGACACCGGAAAAGGCGCGAAGAATCATGTTCAGGCAACGCACACGCTGAGCTTACTCACGCTCAAACCCGGCTTATTCACGGCACAGGGTCGTGATGCATCTGGCATCCATTGGCTCGATGACCTGTGCCTTGCCGCCGACGACAAAGATAGCTTCACAGCGACGGCGATCACCGCTTTGCTCATCGGAGCGCCTGCTGCGCGCCCGCGCCGCCATGCCTCCCACAAAGGCAGCTACGGCGACGTGGCCGTGATTGGTGGCGCCAACGGCATGACGGGGGCCGCCTTGCTGGCCGCCTCTGCAGCTTTACACGCTGGTGCGGGCAGGGTTTTTGTGGGGCTTCTTGCCGAACCCGCGATAACGGTAGATGCCCGTCATCCGGAACTGATGTTTCGCCCAGTGGATGAGTTGGACATCACCTCAATGATTGTGGTTTGTGGCTGCGGTGGTGGCGACGCGATGACGGACCACCTTAAAGCCATATTAATGGCTGACGCGCCGGTTGTTATTGATGCAGACGCTATCAACTCGATAGCAACAAGTCCATATTTTCAATCGCTCCTGGTGGCACGCCGGAAACCGGCCATGAGCACCGTTCTGACGCCTCACCCACTCGAGGCTGCACGACTGCTGGGAACAAGCACTGTGGAAGTCCAAGGCGATCGCCTTGGTGCAGCCACGGCGCTGGCCACCCGATTTGGCTGCACCGTGGTTTTGAAAGGCTCTGGAACCGTTGTGGCGTCCCCCGGCCACACGCCACTGATCAACCCGACTGGCAACGCGAGATTGGCGGCGCCGGGCACTGGCGATGTACTCGCGGGCATGATCGGCGCTGGCATCGCCGAAGGTTTGACAGCCATGGACGCAGCCACTCAAGCGGTCTTTCAACACGGCTTACTGGCAGACCGATGGCCCTCGGGTCTGCCCTTGAGCGCTAGCGCACTTGCACAGCACGGAGCGGGTTGCCAAGAGGCATGCGAGAACAGCCATTTTTCTCTCCCGCACACATGCTGAGCCGAAGGTAAACCACACCGGGAGTCCCAGAACCTCGAAGGGCTCAACTATTTGAGACGACGTTGACGCAGATGAAAGACTTTTCATCTATCGATGATCGCAATGCAGAAGTCGCTATTCATCGTTTCGCGACGCAACTTTTGCCCTATATTGCGTCATTGCCCAAGGCACAAGCCCGCTTGAATGCCCAATTACTCCCTGAGTTGACTTTGATAGAGGGTTACATCATGCGAGATCCAGCAGACACGCCCCCTCCCCTGTCCGAACGAGACGAGAACGAGTTCCGCCTCAAGGTGGCCGACGTGATATTTCAACAAAGCAGGGAAGGCATATTGGTCGCCGATGCACAGCACAAGATCGTTCAAATAAACCAGGCGTTTACCGACATCAGTGGCTACAGCGAAGAAGAGGTGCTGGGAAGCAATCCACGCGTGCTGTCATCCGGTCGACATGCTCCCGAGTTTTACCAGTCCATGTGGCGCACGATTGAAAGTGAAGGACGCTGGTCCGGTGAAATCTGGAATCGTCACAAAAACGGCAATATCTACCCCGAATGGATCACCATTACGGCGCTTCGCAATCGACAAAACCGCGTCACACACTATGTCGCTAGCTTTAGCGACCTTAGCGACGCGAAAGCCGCAGAGAAGAGAATTGAAAGACTCTCTAATTTCGACGCCTTAACCGGCCTGGCCAATGGCGCCCAGCTGAAGGCACGCACAGACCAAAGCATCGCGATGATGCAGCGCAGTGGTGAGCCACTGTCAATGTTGCTGATTGGCATCGATCGTTTCAAATCGATCAACGACACCTTGGGCCACCAAATCGGCGATGACATGTTGATCGAGGTGGCCAGTCGACTGAACTCGGCCATCAGAGAGCAAGACATTGTTGCGCGGGTGGGTGGTAAAGAGTTTGTTCTTGTCCTACCTAACACTCCAGCCAGCGGCGCTGCGCACCTGGCCAGAAAAATCCTTGGGTCTTTGGGAGAACCCTGCACTTTGTCCGGTCACGATCTCTCCCCGAGTGCATCGATTGGAATGGCTTGTTTCCCCAACAATGGACTGGACTTTGAATCACTATTCAAGGCGGTCGAAATTGCCTTGCACCGCGCACAGGCCGACGGACAAGACGCCCTTCAGTTTTACAGCGATGGTATTTACCAAGAGATGCTCCTGCGCGAACAAATGGTTAGCGCCCTGCGCGTTGCAGCCAGCTTGGAGCAACTCAGCTTGGTCTACCAACCATTTGTCGACCTGTTGACGGGCCAAATCAGCGGCATGGAGGCCTTATTGCGATGGCGTCATCCCGAGCTTGGTGTTATCCCTCCTTCGGAATTCATTCCGCTCGCGGAGGAGTCAGGTCTGATCAAAGGAATTGGTGAATGGGTCATTCGACAGGCTTGCAAAGACATACAAAATTGGCAATCAAAGGGCTTGCAGGTCCCCCACGTCGCGGTCAATATCTCAGCCCTCCAATTTGAAGGAAGCGACCTGGTTCACCAGGTTCAGTCAGCACTTGCCGACTTCGACGTAGCGCCAGACATGATGCATCTGGAGGTGACTGAAAGCGCGCTAATGGGGGATGTTCAACGCAGCGAATCCATTCTTCGAGACTTGAAAGCCCTTGGTATCAAGCTCTCACTCGACGACTTTGGCACCGGGTACTCCTCCCTGAGCTACCTCAAACGCTTTCCGTTTGATAAAGTCAAAATCGATCAGTCTTTTTTACAGGACATCACCATCACCCAAAGCGACCATGTGATCGTCAAAGTGATCATCGCCATGGCCCATGGATTAGGTCTCAAAGTGATCGCCGAAGGGGTTGAAAACGAAGCGCAATGCGAAATCATGCGCGCCAATGCCTGCGACGAAATTCAAGGGTACTTCTTTTCAAAACCAATTTCAGCCCTAGAGATCGAGGCGGTGTTTGCGCAGGGACGTCAACTGCCCTCGCATTTGCTGAGTTTGCACAAACCGCCGCGGACGATTTTGCTGGTCGACGATGAGCCCAATATCGTGTCTGCGCTAAAGCGTTTGTTTCGCAAGGACGGGCACCAGATTCTGACCGCTAATAGCGGTGCCGAAGGGCTGGACATTCTGTCCAAGCAGCGGGTGGACCTCATCATTTCAGACCAACGAATGCCCGGCATGACAGGCGTTGAGTTTCTGCGTGCAGCCAAAGTGAACTACCCCGACACCATACGCATCGTTCTATCAGGGTATACCGAACTTCAGTCCGTCACGGATGCGATCAACGAAGGAGCGGTCTACCGGTTTCTCACCAAGCCTTGGGATGATGAACAGCTCAGGGCGCAAGTTCAAAAGGCCTTTGAGTTGACCGGATTACACGAAGAAAACCGAAAACTCGACATCAAAATTCGCGCCGTCAATCAAGAGCTGGTTGCCGCCAACCGCCAATTAAACGATCTTCTTAACGCCACCCGCACACAAGCTAACCGAGAAAGAACCAGTCTGGAGATTGTCAGAGAAGTGTTGGAACATATCCCCTCGCCCGTGATCGGTGTCGATGACGAGGGCCTCATTGCCTTTGTCAATGCAGCGGCCCAACAACTCTTTAAAACGGCTGCGCCGTTGCTGGGCAACAACCTGAGCGATGCCCTCCCCGCCATTGACGAGGCTCTTGGTCACATTGAAGAGAGCCAAACACGAGACATCTCTATTGACGGCTCATCCCTCACCATGACCTGGGGCCGCATGGGAGCGCAGTCCCTGTCCCGGGGAATACTCATCACCTTCGTCCAGAAGGAACGAACACTGTGACCAGCCCAGAGCATTTATTGAAATTGAACCTCGTCACAGCAGGCATGCGCCTCGCCAGACCGGTCAGCACTCAGCAAGGTCGACTGCTTTTGATCAAAGGCGAGGCACTCGATATGGCGAGCATTGCCATGTTGAATCACAGCGGCATCACTGAGCTTTGGATTGACTGTACAACGCAACCCTCCCCCAGCCTCCCCAGCGACGAGACAGCTTCTACCCAATCCAATCCGGACCGCCTGGCCCAACTCTTTCGCCAGTCCTCAGCCTCAGGCGGTGGGAGGGAGCTGCTGGAACTGGTTCAACGCTACCGAATGAGGGAGCCCAAATGAACCTGATCACAACTGACGCCATACATCGGACTGTCCACAAACTGCCATCATTGCCCGCGGTGGTGATGGAGTTATTGGCCACGATGGAGCAAGAAGACGTCAACATCAGTGACCTCTGCAACAAGATTGCGAAAGACCAGGCTTTGGCGGCAAAGACCCTGCGACTGGCCAACTCGTCGTTCTACGGCATGACGCATCAAGTCGGCACGATTCACGAAGCGATTACTTTGCTGGGATCCAGGACGGTACGTAACCTCGCGACTACCGCTGCGCTGATCGGCGTTTTCACCTCTGGCAAAGAGCATAAGTTCCGTGTTGCGCCATTTTGGCGACACGCACTGGCATGCGCCATATGCGCCAAGGAATTAGCGCCACATTTGAATGCTCCCGCCGACCAGGCCTACACGGGTGGCCTTTTGCATGACATTGGCAGGCTGGTCATTGCGACACAGTTTCAGTCTCAGTATGAGTCGACCCTGACTTATCGGATGACCGAAGGCTGCAGCGAACTGGAAGCCGAACAGGCCGTTCTTGGGATGACGCATGCGGGGGTCGGCGAAGTAGTTGCCCGCCAATGGAAGCTACCTCTCGTCATTCAATCGGCCATTGCCGGCCACCATGACGCTTCACTGGTGGACCTGCCGCCAACGACCTTCGTCATCATGGCCGCTGATGCCATCGCTCACGCACTCGATTTTTCTGACGATCCGTGTGACCTGGTTCCTACCGTTCCATCCGGGTTTGTGAAAAGACTGGGCCTCAATGAAGCAACGTTATTTCAAGTGTTCAAAAACGCGGAACGAGAATTTATTCCCGCAAGCCTTGTGCTGAATCCATGAAGGAGACCACATGACGAACATGACAGCAATCGAGGCCAATCGATTGATTGATCAATACTCTGATCATCCAACGATTTTGTTTGAAAGCAACCCGATTCCCACATTTGTCATTGATTCGAACCATGTCGTCACTCATTTGAACCGGGCCTGCTCCCTGACCTTGGGTGTTGCTGCTGCCGAGGTGATTGGATCAAACAGCATTGGACGATATTTCTATGGGGAGGACCGTCCGGCGATGGTGGACCTCATCGTGGACGGCACCATCACAGGCCTTGTTGAAGACCTGTTTCAGGATCAGTACCGAAGCTCACTGGTGATTCCCGATGCCTATGAAGCTGAAGAATTTTTCCCCAAACTGGGCGTATCGGGTCGGTGGCTATTTTTAACGGCAACGCCTCTACGGGATTCTCAAAATCACGTCGCTGGCGCTATTGCGACACTGCAAGACATCACAGAAAGAAAAATTACTGAGTCGGCGTTTATGAAATCGCAGGTGGAGGTGGAGGAGTTGGTTGAACAGCGAACAGCCGAGTTGGCTGAGATCAACAAAGCGCTGTTGGATGACGTGGCCAGACGGGAACAAGCTGAAGGAGCGTTGCTGAGCAAGAACGCTGAATTGAACGTTCTGAATGCGGAGCTGTCAACGGCCCATGAACACTTGGTGCAGTCCGAGAAGCTGGCGTCAATCGGTCAGTTGGCGGCAGGCGTGGCCCATGAAATTAACAACCCGATTGGCTATATTTTTTCGAACTTCGGGACACTGGAAAACTACCTCAAGAGCTTGTTTGACATGCTCGCCACCTATGAGGCCACAGAGGCATTGCACACCAACCCACTAGTGATTCAAAAAATAGAAGACACGAAAAAAAACATTGAAATGGACTTTCTGAAAGAAGACATTCCCTTGCTGATGAAGGAGTCCAAAGAGGGGCTGATACGGGTTAGAAAGATTGTTCAGGACCTGAAGGACTTCTCCCATGTCGATACCAAGCCAGATTGGCAAATGGCCGACTTAAATCAAGGCATGGACTCGACGTTGAATGTGGTCAACAACGAAATCAAGTACAAGGCCGAGTTGGTCAAAGAATATGGAGCGTTGCCGAACGTCCAATGTATTCTGTCGCAAATCAACCAGGTCATCATGAACTTGGTCGTTAACGCCGCTCAGTCGATAGGCCCGGAACGAGGCACCATTACCGTCAGCTCAGGCGTTGAGGGTGAAAGCGTATGGTTCGAGGTTTCAGACTCAGGTTCTGGCATCGCGAAAGATGTTCTCCCCCGAATTTTCGACCCGTTTTACACCACAAAACCAGTCGGAAAAGGAACTGGACTTGGGTTGTCCCTTTCGTATGGAATCGTCCAAAAACACAATGGCAGCATGACCGTCCAAACCGAGGAGGGGAAGGGAAGTACCTTCCGTGTGACACTTCCCATCCAACAGCCCTCTGGAGCAGGCGCATCGAAAGAACAACATGACTGATATCCAACCGAGCCACGCCGCTGACGCGAAAGTATTCACCATTCTGTGCGTCGATGACGAACCCAATATTCTGTCCGCCTTGCGCAGACTTTTCCGAGGAAAAGGCTTTCAGGTTCGAACAGCCGAAGGCGGCAAGGCAGGCTTGGCGCTTCTGGAGACTGAAACCGTCGACTTGGTCATCTCAGACATGCGGATGCCTGAGATGGACGGCGCCGCGTTCCTCGAACAGGTTTGCCTTCGCTGGCCCGACACCATGCGATTGCTTCTGACCGGCTATGCAGACATCAACGCTGTCATCGATGCAATCAATCGCGGCGGCATCTACCGCTACATCACAAAGCCTTGGGATGACAACGACATTGTGCTCACCGTGCGACAGGCCTTGGAACGTCAAGCGATCGAGCAGGAAAACAAACACCTCGTGGCTTTGACTCAGCGTCAAAACGATGAACTGAAAGCGCTGAATCTGAGCCTGGAAGCCAAGGTGCAGGAGCGAACAACTGAGCTGAAAAATGCCAACGGACGATTGAAGGCCAGCTTTGTCACCTCAATCAAAGTTTTCTCTACTTTGCTCGAAATGCGTGGAGGAAATCTCTCGGGACACTCTCGCCGCGTCGCTGAACTGAGCCGAAGAATTGCAGTGAAATTGGGGTTGGACAGCAAGCAAACTCAGGAGATATTTGTGGCCGCGCTATTACACGAAATCGGCAAGGTTGGGTTTTCTGACGAACTGCTTGCCATGCCCGTCGCAACCATGAAACCACAGCAACTTGACATGTACAGGCGCCACGCGATTCAAGCCGAACACCTGCTGCTGCCTTTGCAGGAACTGCGAATAGCGTCTGAAATGATCAGCGCTCAGTTTGAGCGGTTTGATGGGACTGGCTCGCCTGGCAACCTATCAGGCAGCCAAATCCCAATCGGCGCCAGAATTTTGACCCTGGCTAGCGACTACGACAATATGCAAATTGGTGCATTGACGGCCAGAAAACTAACGCCGGGAGATGCGCAAATTTTCATCGTGCATGGAAGTGGAAGTCGATATGACCCCGAGGTCGTGAACGCCTTCACAGAAATAACTTCGGGGCCAGCACAATCTGATGTTGGCAAACAACTTATCCGTGAAACATCCGTTCCAGTGCGCAACCTGGAAGCAGGAATGACTCTCTCTCGGGACTTATTGGCCCCCAGCGGCATGCTAATGCTCTCGGCCGATCATGTCTTGGACGCCCGGATCATCAGCCGCATCATGAATTTTGAACGATCAGCAGGGGCCGAGTTGATCGCTTATGTCAGGCAGACCGAGTAGCAAAAAACTCACCGGGTGTCATCGTGAGCCCGAATTCAGTAACCGGCTGGCCGCCCCGCATGGATCAAGTTGCACAATGGCGGCCAGTCGTTTCTCACGTTCGGCGTCTGGGTTTTCTGCCCTTTTCCTTGCTTTTGACACCTTCGGGTTTCGCCGCAGTTTTCTTTCCTGCAAATCGCTGCCCCGCTGGTGGACCGCTCACCAATGGTTCTGATACCTTTCTGGTGCGGCGTGGGGCACCAACTGCCCCGGCTTCTCGATTGAGGCGCTCTTTCGGCTCGCTTCCCACACGTACAGGTGAACTCTCTTTTCCGCCGCGTCTCGCCAGTCCATCGTCCTCATGCAATAGCCGGAAATCAATGCGGCGCCCATCCAAATCTACCCGACTGACTTGCACCTGAACCTTGGAGCCAATGGCGTATCGCATACCGGATCGCTCACCCCGAAGTTCTTGCCGCGCTTCGTCGAAGCGGTAGTACTCGCCACCCAGTTCAGTGATGTGCACCAATCCTTCCACATACATCGCATCCAAAGTCACAAAAATGCCGAAACTGGTCACGGATGTCACAACACCGCTGAACTCCTCACCAAGGTGCTCATGCATGTACTTGCACTTCAGCCAAGCCTCTACGTCGCGACTGGCTTCGTCAGCGCGCCGCTCATTGGCACTGCAATGCAAGCCTGCGGCTTGCCATGCCTGAGTCTCCGCACTAAGTTTCTTTGGTTTCTCACCTGCGTCTTTTTCTTTGGCAACGGCACCTTTTTCAAGACGACGAGACAACTTCGCATGAGCTTCGCCGGGC
Organism: uncultured beta proteobacterium; assembly: GCA_963781205.1. GTDB lineage: Bacteria > Pseudomonadota > Gammaproteobacteria > Burkholderiales > Burkholderiaceae_C > Rhodoferax. The sequence continues at coordinate 225,120 of CAWAFG010000047.1, forward strand.
GTTGGCAACCCAGGGAGCTTGTACTTGGTCTTATTCAGAATCGATTTGATGACGCGATGGACCAACAAGTCTGGGTACCGGCGAATCGGGCTGGTGAAGTGGGTATAGGCGTCAAACGCCAAACCAAAATGTCCACCATTCACCGGTGTATAGATCGCCTGCTGCATTGAGCGCAAAAGCATAGAGTGAATCTGTGCAGCGTCCGGTCGGTCCTTCGTCGCATTCGCAATAGCCTGAAACTCTCCCGGCGACGGATCGTCAGAAATGGTCAACCCAACACCGGTGACTTTGAGGTAGTTGCGAAGAATCTCTTTCTTTTCGGGGGTCGGCCCTTCATGGACACGGAACAAACCGGCGTGTTTGCTTTGTGCAATAAAGTCCGCACTGCAAACGTTTGCAGCAAGCATCGCCTCCTCAATGAGCTTATGAGCATCATTGCGGGTGCGCGGCACTATTCGCTCAATGTGCCCGACCTCATCACAGACGATTTGCGTTTCAACCGTCTCGAAATCAACCGCGCCGCGACGCACTCGAGACTTCAATAAAGCGTTGTATACATCGTGCAAGTTGATTAAATCACCCACCCGATCTTTTCGCTTGAGTGCTTCAGGACCACGCGTGTTCGCCAAAATCGCGGCCACTTCGGTATAGGTAAACCGAGCGTGACTCCACATGACCGCTGGATAGAACTGATAGGCAGAAACATCACCATCCTCGGTAATGACCATGTCACAGACCATGCACAGGCGCTCGACCTCGGGATTGAGGGAGCACAGTCCGTTCGAGAGTTTTTCTGGCAGCATTGGAATGACGCGGCGTGGAAAATACACACTAGTCGCTCTGTCATAGGCGTCAATATCAATCGCCGACCCGGTTTGCACATAGTGACTCACATCCGCGATCGCCACCAACAAACGCCATCCTTTCAAGGCTGACTTGCCCCGTCCAATTTTTGCAGGTTCACAATAGACTGCGTCATCGAAGTCCCGCGCATCCTCACCATCGATGGTGACAAGTGGAACGTCTGTGAGGTCAACACGCTGCTTTTTGTCCTGCGCCTGCACTTTGTCGGGAAGTGTCCTTGCCAAAGCAATGCAAGCTTCTGAAAACTGATGTGGAACGCTGTACTTACGAACGGCGATTTCGATTTCCATGCCCGGGTCATCAATTTCACCAAGGACTTCCTTCACCCGCCCAACTGGCTGACCAAATAGTGACGGGGGCTCCGTCAACTCAACGACGACAACCTGCCCAGGTTTGGCAGGTCCAGTCGCGGCCTTCGGAATCATGACGTCCTGCCCATAACGTTTGTCCTCGGGCGCAACAATCCAAATGCCGCTCTCAAACAGCAAGCGGCCAATGATGGGCTGATTGGACCGCTCCGTGATCTCGAGCACCCGTCCCTCGGGACGCCCCTTGCGGTCACTTCTTACGACCCTGACTTTGACCCGGTCTTTGTGAAGCACTGCCCGCATTTCGTTGGGCGGCAAATAAATATCGGATTCACCGTCATCGCGGGTAACAAACCCGTGACCATCCCTGTGCCCTTGAACAACACCAGAAACCTCATCCAAGGTCTGGTTGATTTGGCTACTATGTTTAATAAATCACCCTCTTTCCTGCATTGTTGAGCGGCGAAGAGAGCAGAAGCCCTAATTTCGCCATGGGAAA
>CAWAFG010000048.1:0-49716 GCA_963781205.1 uncultured beta proteobacterium
GCAATCTCAGGGCAAAATAGCTGGCTGGGTGAATTTGGCCAGTCACCAACTTGGCACAAAACCTGCATTTGCCTAAACGTACCTTTTTTCACAACGAATCAACCAGGAGTATTTGATGGCCAAGACCGTCGCAGACGTCATGAAGATGGTGAAAGAGAACGAAGTCAAGTTTGTTGACTTCCGCTTCACCGATACCCGCGGTAAAGAGCAGCACGTGACCGTGCCCGTTTCTCACTTTGACGAAGACAAGTTCACCGACGGACACGCGTTTGACGGTTCGTCCATCGCCGGTTGGAAAGGCATTGAAGCCTCCGACATGCAGCTGATGCCTGACCCGAACACCGCCAACATCGACCCCTTCTTTGAAGAAGCCACGATGATTTTGAGCTGCGACGTGATCGATCCAGCCGACGGCAAAGCCTATGAGCGCGATCCCCGCTCTTTGGCCAAGCGCGCTGAGGCTTACATGAAGGCCTCCGGCTTTGGTGACACCGCTTACTTTGGTCCAGAGCCAGAGTTCTTCGTGTTTGATGGCGTGCGTTGGGGCAACGACATGTCGGGCGCCTTCTACAAGATTGATTCTGAAGAAGGGGCTTGGAGTTCAAGCAAAGAATTTGAGCACGGCAATTCCGGCCATCGTCCGACCGTTAAAGGTGGTTACTTCCCAGTGCCACCCGTTGACAGCTTCCAGGACATGCGTTCTGAGATGTGTCTGGTGCTGGAATCACTGGGTATCCCGGTTGAAGTGCACCACCACGAAGTGGCCAACGCCGGCCAGATGGAAATTGGCACCAAATTCAGCACGCTGGTTCAGCGCGCTGACTGGGTTCAGTTGCAAAAGTACGTGATCCAAAATGTGGCGCACGCTTATGGCAAAACTGCCACTTTCATGCCAAAACCCATCGTTGGTGACAACGGTTCCGGCATGCACGTGCACCAGTCGGTCTGGAAAGACGGCAAAAACCTGTTCGCAGGCGACGGCTATGCTGGTTTGTCTGATTTCGCCCTGTACTACATCGGCGGCATCATCAAGCACGCTCGTGCCCTGAACGCCATCACCAACCCAGGTACCAACAGCTACAAGCGCCTGGTTCCTCATTACGAGGCACCGGTCAAGCTGGCTTACTCGGCGAAGAACCGCTCGGCTTCCATCCGGATTCCGTTCGTGGCTAACCCCAAAGGTCGTCGCGTTGAGGCTCGTTTCCCCGATCCACTGATGAACCCTTACCTTGGCTTCTCTGCCTTGTTGATGGCGGGTCTGGACGGCGTGGAAAACAAGATTCACCCTGGCGAAGCCGCCAGCAAGGATCTGTACCACTTGCCACCAGAAGAAGACAAGTTGATCCCGACTGTGTGCCACAGCCTGGATCAGGCGCTGGAATGTCTGGACGCCGATCGCGCGTTCCTGACCAAAGGCGGCGTGTTCACTGATTCGTACCTCGATGCCTACATTGATCTGAAGATGCAGGAAGTGACCCGTTTGCGTGCAGCGACTCACCCTGCTGAGTTCGACATGTACTACTCGCTCTAATCCAGCGAGACCGTCAAGGTGTAACCCGTTACACCTTGTGGCAACAAAAGGACGGCCTTGGCCGTCCTTTTTTCATTGTGCGAAACTTGAAAAGCTCCAGGGTGTGTGCTTGACGCATACTGGCATTTTTAATTCAAGTCACTGATTGGACGCGTAGAGCACCTATGAACTATGCACTTTTGATTTCGCTGGCTGTGGCTTGTTGCGCCACGAACAGCATGGCGCAGGAGCGCATTTACCGTTGCGGCAATGAGTACACCAACACCCTGACGGGGCGTCAGGCCAAAGATTGCAAACTGATCGAAGGCGGCAATGTGACGGTGATTGAAGGGGCGAAGCCGGGCGGCGCTGCCAAGGCCAGTTCCTCTTCATCAAGTGCCGCGGCACCCGCCAACAGCCCCCGTGTGGTCAGCAGTGAGCAAAAATCGCGCGACTCAGATGCCCGTCAAATTCTGGAGTCAGAACTCAAGAAGGCTGAGGCGCGCCAAGCGGAGTTGCTGAAGGAATACAACAACGGCGAGCCTGACAAGCAAGGGGGCGAGGCCCGCAATCACCAGAAGTACCTCGACCGTGTTGCCGAACTGAAAGCCAGTTTGTCCCGAATCGAGAGCGATATTGCCGGCATCCGGCGCGAGTTGGGACGGGTTTCAAATGGTTCCAGCGCCAAGTAAGTCGCTGCCAACGCCATCTGAGAGCGAGCAAAAGCGTCGACGACAGCTCCCGCTTTTCCTCCTTTGACCTGTTGGCGACATTGGTGGCTGTTGTGAGCGCTGAGGGGGAGGTGCTTGTTTGCCAATGCCGTGCTGGAAGACGCGCTGGGCATGTCACGCCGGGCCATCATCGGTGCCAAGTTGGCCGACCATTTCACAGAAGCAACACCGCTTGAGAATGCGTTGACGGGGGTGAGTGGCAACGAATTTGCAGCCCTGCGCTACGACGCGATGCTTAAACGGGTGAATCACGACGCCTTGCCGGTGCATGTGATCGTGTCTCAAACTGACAACTCACAGCAAATCATTGTTGAACTGCTGCCGCAGGAGCAACAAGCCCGTCAAGAACGCGAAGAGCGTTTGGCCGATCAGGCGCAGACCAACAAGGAACTCATTCGCAATCTGGCGCATGAGATCAAAAACCCGCTTGGCGGGATACGGGGCGCTGCCCAGTTGTTGGAGATGGAAATTGAGTCCCGTGAGCTCACGGAGTACACCCAAGTCATCATCCGGGAGGCAGATCGCCTGCAAACGCTGGTGGATCGATTGCTGGCACCGCACCGACGCCCACACTTGGTGGGCGACGTCAACATCCACGAGGTGTGCGAGCGTGTGCGCACTTTGATCTTGGCCGAATTTCCCAAGGGTCTGAAAGTGGTTCGCGACTATGACACCTCCATCCCCGAGTTTCGTGGCGACCGGGAGCAGCTGATTCAAACAGTGCTGAACATTGCGCACAACGCTTGCCAGGCCTTGTCGGAGTTGATTGCCGACAAGCAAGCCCGTTTGACATTTCGCACGCGAATCGCAAGACAGGTGACTTTTGGCAAGCAACGCTACAGGTTGGCATTGGAATTGCATGTCATTGACAACGGGCCTGGCGTACCAGACTCGATCAAGGACCGAATCTTTTATCCCCTGGTTTCCGGGCGGGAAGGGGGCTCGGGATTGGGGCTGACATTGGCACAAACCTTTGTTCAGCAACATCACGGTTTGATTGAGTGTGACAGCGTGCCAGGCCACACGGATTTCAAGATATTGATACCTTTGCCGTGAGCTTTGTCCATTAACCGTTGACCTGAGGTGCCCCAATTTTATGAAGCCGATTTGGATCGCAGATGATGACCAGTCCATCCGCTTCGTACTGGAGAAAGCGCTGCTGCGTGAAAACCTGCCAACCCGCAGTTTCACCAATCCCCGTGACGTTCTGGCCGCTCTGAGCAGCGCCACGGAAGACAACGGTCCGCAAGTGCTGGTGAGCGACATTCGCATGCCTGGCGGTTCTGGCCTGGATCTGCTGGAAAAAGTCAAAGAGAAGTTCCCCGGCCTGCCGGTGATCATCATGACGGCCTATTCCGACCTGGACAGTGCCGTTTCGGCTTTTCAGGGCGGGGCGTTTGAGTACTTGCCCAAGCCCTTTGATGTGCCCAAGGCGGTTGAACTGATTCGCCGCGCCGTTGAGGAAAGCCAGCGCGAAGAAGTGGCCGAAGAGGGCTTGGCCCAAACCCCAGAGATGCTGGGCCAGGCGCCCGCCATGCAAGATGTCTTTCGGGCCATTGGTCGATTGAGTCAGAGCAATGTGACGGTCATGATCACCGGCGAGTCAGGGTCTGGCAAAGAGCTGGTGGCTCGGGCGCTGCATAAGCATTCGACCCGTTCCGGTGGGCCGTTTGTGGCGATCAACACTGCGGCTATTCCTAAAGATTTGCTGGAATCCGAGCTGTTTGGGCATGAGCGAGGTGCCTTCACCGGCGCGCAAACCATGCGCCGAGGCCGGTTTGAGCAGGCCGATGGTGGCACGCTGTTTTTGGACGAAATTGGTGACATGCCCTTCGATTTGCAAACCCGCTTGCTGCGGGTGCTGAGCGACGGGCATTTTTACCGTGTGGGCGGTCACTCTGCGGTCAAGACCAATGTGAGGGTGATTGCCGCCACGCACCAGAATTTGGAGCAGCGCGTCAAGGAAGGTGGCTTTAGGGAAGACTTGTTTCACCGGCTCAATGTGATTCGCCTGCGTCTGCCTGCCCTGCGCGAGCGCAAGGAAGACATCGCCATGCTGACTCGCCACTTCCTGCAGCAAAGCGCCGCTCAGCTTGGGGTAGAGCCCAAGCGTATTTCTGACGCGGCGCTGGGCTGGCTGGGGACTTTTGGTTTTCCTGGCAATGTGCGCCAACTTGAAAACATCTGCCATTGGCTGACCGTCATGGCACCTGCGCAGGTGATTGAGCCCAAAGATCTGCCACCAGAGGTGGGGGTGACCCAGCGAACGAATGGGGTGGCCCCAGATCCATCACCCGTTTTGCCCACCGTTTTCTCGGCCAGTTCGGCAGAATCCTTTGCAGAACCCGCGCCTGCGGTAACAGCTTACGTACCTGCAAGCGAGCACGTGCTTGAAACCCCTGCGTCGGAGATCGCACCGGCCGGAAGCGGTTGGGAGCTCGGTCTGGAGTCCGATGCAGCGGCCTTGTTGGCCACCGACCGCACCGACGTGTGGGATGAGTTGACGCGGCGTTTCGAAGCTCGGCTGATTCAAACGGCCCTGACGGCCACTCGCGGTCGACGCATTGAGGCCGCACTCAAGCTCGGCATTGGGCGCAACACCATCACCCGAAAAATCCAGGAACTTGGCTTGGAATGAAGCCTTGGTGTAAGCGGTAACGCAGGGTGTCCCCTGCGTGCCTTGTGCTGCAGAGGGCGGGGTGAGTCTGATTTCACAGACTGGCAAAATGAGCGGCATGAACTCTGCACCCAACGAGCGCCCCCAACCTGAACCGCGCAGCGCCTACAAGGTCTTTCGGACCATTGGCACCCGCTGGATGGACAACGATGCCTATGGGCATGTGAACAACGTTGTTTATTACAGTTGGTTCGACACGGCTGTGAATGCGTACCTGATCGAACAGGGCGTGTTGGACATTCACCAGGGCGAGACGATTGGCCTGGTGATTGAGACCCAATGCAACTATTTCTCACCTTTGGCTTTCCCGCAAACCGTGGAAGCTGGCATTCGGGTGAGCCGACTGGGTGGCAGCAGTGTTCGTTACGAAGTGGGTCTGTTTGCTGCGGGCGAAGCTCTCACTGCCGCGCGGGGTCACTTTGTCCATGTTTACGTGGACAAGCAGACCCGAAGACCACAGCCTTTGCCAGCTCCTTTGAAAACCGTTTTGGAGACCCTTTTATGACCCCCATGACCGTGGCAGAAGCCATCACCTCGCGCATGTCGGCGCGTGCCTTTACGTCACAACCCGTTTCGCGCGAACTGATCACCGCACTGCTGCAAACGGCCAGTCGGGCGCCCTCAGGCACCAATACCCAACCCTGGAAGGTGTACGTCCTGCAAGGCGCCAGTCAAGCGGCTCTGGTTGAGAAGGTGTGCGCCGCCCATGATGCCATTCGGGCTCAGCCGGAATTGGCCGCCGAATACCGCGAGGCCTACGACTATTACCCTGATAAATGGGTGAGCCCCTACATTGACCGTCGCCGTGAAAATGGCTGGGGCCTTTATGGCTTGTTGGGCATTGGAAAAGGTGACAAGGACAAAATGCACGCCCAGCACCAGCGCAACTTCAAATTCTTTGACGCACCGGTGGGCTTCATGTTCACGATTGACCAAGTCATGGGCCGTGGCTCCTTGGTTGACTACGGTATGTTCATGCAAAACATCATGGTGGCCGCGCGAGGCTTGGGCCTGCACACTTGCCCGCAAGCCGCTTGGAACGGGTTTGCCAAGATTATCCTGCCCCACATTGGTGCCGGGGAAAACGAAATGTTGGTCTGCGGCATGTCGTTGGGCTACGCAGATGAAAGCAATGTGGTGAACACTTTTCACACACCACGCGTGCCGGTCGAGGAGTTCACCCACTGGCTGGATTGATGCTGGCGGGCTTTTTTGCTATTTAATGTATAGCTGCTTACGCATATTGCACGGGCGCTAGAGGGTGATTTATCTATGAATTTGAATAAGCCAAAGATTCTGGTTGCCAGAGCCGTCTTCCCCGAGGTTCTGGCTAAATTGGACGCACATTTTGAAGTGCAGAGCAATCAGGAAGATGTGCTGTGGACGCCAGAGGAGCTTGCCCAACAGTTGCAGGGCAAGGCAGGCGTTTTCACCACCGGTAGCCAGCGGATTGATGCGGCGTTGCTTGCAGCTTGCCCTGATTTGAAGGTGTGTGCCAATATGGCGGTAGGTTTTAACAACTTTGACCTGTCCGCGATGACTGCCGCTGGCGTGCTAGGCACCAATACACCGGACGTTTTGACGGAGACCACGGCTGACTTTGGGTTTGCCTTGCTCATGGCGACCGCACGGCGCATGGCAGAAAGCGAGCGCTTTTTGCGCGCGGGTTTGTGGAATCGTTGGCGCTATGACATGTTCGCCGGTGGCGAGGTGCATGGCAGCACACTTGGCATTCTGGGGATGGGGCGCATTGGCCAGGGCATTGCCCAACGCGGCGCACACGGCTTTGGCATGAACGTGATTTACCACAACCGCTCTCGCCTTGACGAGGCGACCGAGGCCCAGTGCAAGGCCCGTTTCGTCAGCAAATCCGAGTTGTTGGCGCAGGCTGACCATTTGGTGTTGGTCTTGCCGTACTCCGAGTCATCTCACCACGCCATTGGCCAGGCAGAGTTGAGCCAAATGAAACCAACCGCCACTTTGATCAATATTGCAAGGGGTGGCATTGTGGACGATGCTGCGCTGGCCGTTGCCCTGAAAAATGGCACCCTTGCGGCGGCGGGTCTGGATGTGTTTGAGGGGGAGCCGCAGGTCCACCCGGATTTGTTGACGGTGCCCAATGTGGTGTTGACCCCTCACATCGCCAGCGCCACGCAGGCCACTCGTCTGGCCATGGCGCACTTGGCGGCCGACAACCTGATCGGGTTTCTGAGCGGCGGCAAGGCGTTGACGCCTTTGAACCCAGAAGCGTTGTTCGCTAGTTGAAGCGGGCTTAGCGTTGGCGGCTGCGTCGCTTGGCGACGGTGCGCCAACGCCAGATCAGCGTGACCAGCCCATAGGTCAACAGGCCCATGAGCACCGCTGTCATGGACAAGCCCACCAGCAGTGGTTTGCCCAAGGCGGTCACGCGGGCCCACAGGCTGGCGTTTTCGTCAACCTTGGCTGAGGCGATCAGTTCCTTGGGGCTGGCTGTTTTCCTCGTCCCGGTGACCACGACGCCCAGTTTGTAAGCCCCGTAATAAATGGGGCCAAAGGTCACCGGGTTACTCACCAGTGTGCTGGCAATGGCGGCCGGAATATTCGCCCGCAAGACCACGGCAGCCGCAACCGACGCTGGAATCTGGGCAATCGGGATCAGCAAGCCAAAGAAGACACCCAGTGCAACCCCCATGGCCACACCCCGGCGTGACCAATGCCACAGTTTGGGCTCTTTCAGCCATGGCCCCAACCAGGCGAGGCGCGGGTTGTTGTTAATCTGTTCACGGGTGGGGATGTGCCGGCGAAGTCGTGCGATCAGGCTCATTCACATGCTCCGCACATTGAAACGGCGCCAAAGCCCTTTCTCAAGCTCCACTGCCAAGAACTTGAGAAGGCCAAGCCCACCAATGACCAACCAGGAGGTCAGACCCAGCGCAGTTGTTTGAAAGAGTGTTTGCATGGGGGGTGCGTAGGTGAGTAAAAGCTGGAATCCCACCAGCAGTGCGCACATCCAGAGTGCCACCGGATTGTCCGTCAGGATCTTCCAGGAGAAAGCTGAGGTGGTGAAGTTGCGCACATTGAAGAGATACACCATTTCGCCAAGGACCAACATATTGACTGCTGCGGTTCGTGCCACCTCCAAACTGCTGCCACGGGCCAACTCCCACTCAAAAATGGCGAAGGTGACGATCACCATCAAAACGCTCACATAAGCAATGCGGGCGCCCAGCACGCGGGTGATCAGGGGTTCCGTCGGCCTGCGGGGTGGGCGCTCCATGACACCTGGTTCGGCGGGCTCGAAGGCGAGCGCCAGGGACAATGTCACTGCGGTGATCATGTTGACCCACAGAATTTGGCCCGCCGTGACCGGCATCGGAATGCCCGCAAAAATGGCCAGCAGAATCACACCTGCCTCGCCACAACTGGTGGGCAGAATGAACAGCAAGGATTTCTTGATGTTGTCAAACACCACGCGCCCCTCACGCACCGCGCGTGCAATGGTGGCAAAGTTGTCATCTGTGAGCACCAAGTCTGCCGCTTCACGGGCGGCGTCGGTGCCGTTCTGCCCCATGGCTATGCCAATGTTGGCAGCCTTGAGCGCTGGGGCGTCATTCACGCCGTCACCCGTCATGGCGACCAGTTCGCCCTGGGCTTGCAGGGCGGCCACCAACCGCAGTTTGTGCTCAGGGCTGGCGCGGGCAAAGACATCGGTGTCTTGAGCGACTTTTTGCAGCGCCTGATCAGAGAGGGCTTGCACCATGTCGCCGGTGACGGTCTTGTCTGCTCTCAGGCCCAATTGGCGTCCAATGGCCGCTGCTGTCACCCCGTGGTCGCCAGTGATCATTTTCACGCGCATGCCTGCGCGCTGGCATTCGGCCACTGCCGCAATAGCCTCCTCGCGGGGTGGGTCGATCAAGCCCACCAGGCCCAGCAGGGTAAAACGCGGGGTCATGTCGCTCATGTTCAAGGCTGTCGTGCCGCTTGGCATGTCGCAGCGGGCCAATGCCAGCACGCGCTGGCCATCGCACGCGGCCTCTTCCATGCGGCGCTCCCATGCGGGCCGATCCAGCGTGGCAGTGGTGCTGTCTTGGGTGCACAGGGCCAGCACCCGCTCCGGGGCCCCTTTGAGCAGGACAAAGACATTGCCTGTGTGGTCATGGTGCAGCGTAGCCATAAAGCGGTGCTCTGACTCAAAGGGAATCTCGTCAAGCCGGGGCGCGGCGGTGAGCGCGTCAACCGGGTCCAGCCCGGCTTTGTGGGCCAATGTCAACAGCGCGCCCTCGGTGGGGTCGCCAACCAACTGCCAACCGTGGGTGGTGTCATTCTTCAACTGAGCGTCGTTGCACAGCATTGCACACTGGGCCAGTTGTTGCAAAGCGGCCTCTTGGATCTCGCTCACGCCCACGCCGTCACATTGAAATCCACCTTCCGGGGCGTAGCCCGTGCCGCTGGCCGCCAATGTGCAGTTTGGCAGCATGACCCGCACAGCGGTCATCTCGTTCTTGGTCAGGGTCCCTGTTTTGTCTGAGCAAATGACGGTGACCGACCCCAGTGTTTCCACCGCTGGCAGGCGACGCACGATCGCGTGCTTTCGGGCCATGGTGCGTGTGCCAATGGCCAGGACGATGGTCACAATGGCCGGTAACCCTTCCGGAATGGCCGCTACCGTCAAGCCCACCACGGCCAGAAAAATTTCCAGCAAGGGCATTTCATGCACGTAATAGCCAATGAGAAAAGCAATCAGACCGGCGACCAAGATGGCGACTGTGATTTGCCGGGCAAATTGATCCAGCCGCCTCGTCAATGGCGTGACCAAGGTTTGCACCTCGCCCACCATCGCGCCAATGCGCCCAATTTCACTCAATGCGCCTGTGTTCACGACCACACCCTGGGCTTGGCCAAAGCTGACCACCGTGCCTGAATACGCCATGCAAGTGCGGTCCCCAATGGGAGAAACTCGATCCACCGCCTCCAAGCTTTTTTCGACGGGAAGGGACTCACCAGTCAGTGCCGCTTCGTTCACCCGAAGATTTTTGATGCGAACCAGTCTCAGGTCAGCTGGCACGCGAACGCCAGACTCCAAGAAGACCACGTCGCCGGGCACCAGCAGGGTGGCGTCAATCTCCCGACGTTCGCCATCACGCAGCACGATGGCGCGGCTGGCCAACATGGCTCGCACGGCGTCCAGCGCTTTTTCAGCCTTGCCCTCTTGCACGAAGCCAATGACGGCGTTGATCAGCACGACACCGCCGATGACGCCTGCGTCAATCAAGTCGTTCAATGCCAGCGTGATCAGTCCGGCGCCCAGCAGGACGTAAATCAAGGGATTGTGAAACTGGAGCAAAAATCGCAACCAGGCGCTACGCCGGGCGGATTCTGGCAAACTGTTTTTGCCAAATTGATCGAGGCGGCGGGCCACCTCTTCCTGACTCAACCCAACGCGGGGATCAACCGATTGGGCGTGAAGGGCTTCAGCGGCCGAGTGCGTGTGCCACACGGTTTGAGCGTCAGGTTCTTCCACAAGATTGGTCATTGAGTTTGAGAGATGTGGCGAAAAAATCATCATAGCGATCCTTGTCGCCCGGACACTTGATCTGGACCAGACACCCATAGAGACTGAGGAATTGAACAACAATAGGGGGCTTAGGAGAATCTGATTTGATGGATGTTGCGTACGTGCCCTGGGTGGGCTTGGGTCTGGCAGTTTTGAATGCTATGTTGTTGCTGTGGCTGGTATTCAGTGGGCCTGACGACGAGACACAACGCGCCTCTGATCAATTGAAAATCGATTTGCTGGCGGCCGTCAAAGCGGGGGGCGACCACGTGGCGGCTGACTTGCGACGCGAAATGAATGAATCCTCTCGCGCTGGACGACAGGAGTTGACGCAGAACCTGTCCACGTTTCAACGCGCGTTGGTGCACCAGGCGGCGGAGGCAACGCGCACTCAAAACGCTCAAATTGATGCGTTTGGCCAACAGCTCACCCTGCTTCAAAAGTCCTTGTCCGACACGCTCAGTCATCAGCTGTCCGGTTTGAGCGAGTCCAACGCGCGGCGCATGAGTGAAGTTCGGGAGACGTTAGAGAAACAACTGGCCCAGTTGCAAGCCACAAACGCGGTAAAGCTCGACGAAATGCGCGCCACGGTGGATGAAAAGCTGCAGTCCACCTTGCAGGCGCGGCTGGGTGAGAGTTTCAAGCAAGTGGCGGATCGTCTTGAGCAAGTGCACAAAGGCCTGGGGGAAATGCAAACGCTTGCGCAGGGCGTGGGTGATTTGAAGCATCTTTTGACCAACGTCAAAACCCGTGGCATTTTTGGCGAGGCGCAACTGGCCTCGCTGCTGGAGCAGGTGTTTGTGGCGGACCAGTACGCCGCGCAGGTGGCGACTCGCCCTGGTAGCAAAAATGTGGTTGATTTTGCCGTCAAGCTGCCGGGCAAACTGGAGAATGGCGACCCCTTGTGGCTGCCGATTGACGCCAAATTTCCCAATGAAGACTATGAGCGCTTGCTCGACGCCCAAGAGCGGGCGGATGTCATTGGTGCCGAGGCAGCGGGCAAAGCACTGGAGGCACGGATTCGGTTTGAGGCCAAATCCATTTCAGACAAATACGTGGAGCCACCCTACACGACGGACTTTGCGATTCTGTTTCTCCCCACGGAGGGTTTGTATGCCGAAGTGTTGCGCCGCCCGGGCCTGATGACTTCCCTGCAGCGAGACCAGCGCGTGACCCTGGCCGGACCGACGACTTTGCTTGCGATGTTGAGTTCTTTGCAAATGGGCTTTCGCACGCTGGCGCTTGAAAAGCGATCTAGCGAGGTTTGGCAGGTGCTGGGGGCGGTCAAAAACGAGTTTGGCAAGTTTGGTGATGTCCTGGCCAAGGTCAAGTCGCAGACGGAAACCGTGCTCAAGACGCTGGACAGTGCTGAGACCCGCAGCCGAGCCATGGGGCGGGCGCTTAAAAAAGTGGAGGCGTTGCCCGACACTCAGTCACAGGCCTTGATCCCACACGACCGGGACTTTGACGGTGACCCGGAAGCGGGCTAAATACCCCATCGCCAGTTAGTGACTGGTCAAACCCTTGAACAGCATGTAAGCGGCCAGGCCATACAGAATGGTTGCAAACACACGTTTGAGTTGTTTCACAGGCAGGATGTGCGCCGCTTTGGCACCCAGCGGAGCAGTGAACACGCTGCAAGTGGCAATAACCCCCAGTGCTGGCAGCCAGATGTAGCCGAATGAGTGGGGCGGCAGGTTCGACACGGTTTGGCCACTCAGGACATAGCCCACCACATTGGCCAAGGCAATTGGAAAACCCAGCGCGGCAGAGGTGGCGACCGCGTTGTGAATGGGCACATTGCACCAGGTCATGAAAGGCACGCTGACAAAGCCACCGCCTGCTCCCACTAAACCTGACAGAAAGCCGATGACCCCACCGGTGCCGATCAGCCCCGGCGTGCCTGGCAGTTGCCGTGTTGGCGCCGGTTTTTTGTCCAGAAACATTTGTGTGGCGGAGAAGCTGACAAAGGCGGCAAAAAACAAAGCCAGCCAGGCGCCTTTGAGTAGGCTAAAGACGCCCAGGCTGGCGATCATGCCGCCCAAAACAATACCCGGTGCGAGGCTCTTGACCAGTGGCCAGCGCACGGCGCCACGCTTGTGGTGCGCTCGCACGCTGGAGAGTGAAGTGAACAAAATGGTGGCCATGGAGGTCGCGATGGCCATCTTGACAGCGAGGTCCGGGCTGACGCCCCGGTTGGACAAAATGATGGTGATAAAGGGCACCATCAACATCCCTCCGCCGATGCCCAATAAGCCGGCCAAAAAGCCAGTGCCCAGCCCAAGTAGAGCGAGCAGAACAACCAGGGTAGGTTCAAAAATCATGGGGAGTGTGGAGAAGAGGGTGTCTGCAGAAGCGGCCGGACCCGCATCCTGAACCGGGGTTCAGGTGGGCGAGGTCAGCTGGTCATTGGGTTCATCTAACGCGAGATGATCACGCTTGATCAGCGATGTTCCAAGCCCGGGCTCAAAGAGCATTGGTACAAGAAATATAAAGCCCGGCATGCTCTGCAGACGCTGGGAATTGTAGACCTTGTTTGCCAAATTGGCATGGGTGCACCGCCTGGGGTTTAGTCAATGTTCCACTTTGTTGGCGTAAGCGAGGCAAGCGGTGGTGGCTTAAAACAACTGGCTTTCGTCGCTCAAGGCATCATCCAGGCGGGCGATCACGGCACTCAGCTTGGGGTCGGCCCCTGACGCGTTGGCGTCGCTGGTCGGTTCAGGGTGGGAAGGTGCCGGTTTGGCCGAGTCGACCATGTCGAAGGTCAGATTCAGGGCCGCCAGCACGGCAATGCGGTCTCTGGCCCGCACTTTTCCCGCATCACGAATCTGGTTCATCGCTGTGTCCAGTCGCTCCACAGCGTCCAGCAAGCGCGCATCGGCACCTTCTGGACAGCCTAGCACGTAGCTCTGGCCCATGATTTGCACTTCAATTTGCTTCATTCATCACCTCGTTTGGGGGCGGCTGACATTTCCGGCAAGCGTTCCAGCAGCGCATCAACGCGGGCGCGGGCAGCGCCCAAGCGTGATACGAGCGAGTCGCGTTCATGGGTGAGGGTCTGGACCTTGGCGCCAAGCAAGGCGTTGGTGCGCTGCAGTTCTTCGTAAAGCATCAGCAGGCGATCTACGCGGTCGGCAATTTGGTCGATTTGGGAGGGGTTCGACATAGAACTTTATTGTAGGGTTTTGCGAAAGTGTTCGGCGCTAGAATCAGATCGTTGGTGCTCGCGGTGTGATTCACATGCCGCAGTTCAACGGGAAGCAGGGGGGTGAGGCTGGCAACAGCGAACCTAACCTGCGCTGCCCCCGCAACGGTAAGTGGACGAATCCTTTGATTCTGCTTTCATCTTTGCCACTGAGTGATCCAGCCAGATTGCTTGGGAAGGTGATGAAGGTTGTTCCATCAGCCCGGATACCGGCCAACACGGTGGTTGCACGCTTGCGTGCTGCCGTGCCGCCCAAGCATTGTCGGGGACGACAGTGAGGGCTTTTGTCGACGTTCCCTTCTTTGTTATGAAATTCACCTCCTCGTGTGCACGCTTGGCTGCACTGCCTTTGGCATTGGCTGCCGCATTTCCTTCTCTTGCGCAGACGCAATTGGCCCCTGTCGTCGTGACGGCGACCCGTGTCGCCCAACCCATCACCGATGTGGTGGCTGATGTCACCCTGATCGACCGTGCAACGATTGAGCGCAGCGGGGCCGGTGGATTAGCCGATTTGCTGGTGCGTGCGCCCGGTATTGCCATGACGCGCAATGGCGGCCCCGGTGCGACCACCAGCCTGTATATCCGTGGCGCGGAGACTCGCTTTACCGCTGTATTTGTCGATGGCGTGCGCGTCGACTCCCAGTCCACGGGTGGCGCGTCCTGGAATGCGCTGCCTTTGTCACAAATCGACCGGATTGAAATTGTGCGTGGGCCTGCAGCGGCGATCTATGGCTCGGACGCCATTGGCGGCGTGATCCAGATTTTCACGCGCAAGGGGGAGGGCGGCTTTTCTCCAACGGTTGAAATGGGTGCAGGCAGCCACGGCACCTACAAACTCGCCGTGGGAATGAGCGGCGGCACAGACACCGTGGATTACTCATTGGGACTGGCCCGTGAGATCAGCACCGGTTTTAACGCACAGCCGACGGTGAATTCGGACATGGATGGTTACCAGAGCAACTCGGTCTCAGGGCGTTTGGGCTTCAAAGTGAACGCTGCCCACCGTGTTGAAGCCACTTTTATGCGCAACGAGCTTGATGCTCAATATGACGGGTTCACGACTGGGTTTGACGACCATAGTCTGTCGCGCCTGCAGGCAGTCGGCCTGAACTGGACCGCCCGTTGGTCAGATGCTTATTCCACCCGGGTCAGCATCGGGCAAGGTGATGACCGCTATGAGACCAAGCCCTCTGTGTACATCACTGACACCAGTGTGACCAGTTACCTTTTTCACAATGAGTACCGCATGGGTGCCCATGTATTCAGCGCCGACCTGGAGCGTCGTGAGGACAAGTTGAACAACGCCAGCACCACGCCTGTGGTGACCAATCGTTCTCAGGATGCATTGGCGCTGGGCTACGGTTTGCGCCTGGGCGCACACACCGTTCAGCTCAACGCTCGTCATGACCAAGACAGCGAATTCGGGGCGGTGTCTACCGGCAGTGCCGCCTACGCCTATGCAGTGACGCCTGCGTGGCGTGTCACCGCTTCAATGGGAACGGCCTTTCGCGCCCCGACTCTGTTTCAGCGTTTTAGCAGCTATGGAGTGGCCACACTCACGCCGGAAACCGCCCGAAATCGGGAGATTGGTCTGAAATACGACGCAGGCAGCGAGAAATTTGGTGTTGTCGTTTACCGCAACACCGTGTCTGACTTGATTACCTATGTGTCAGGTGCGGGTACTTGTGCCAACGGCACGGGTACCTATGCGGGTTGTTATGGCAATACCGCGTTGGCGCAATATGAAGGCATCACATTCACGGCATCCAAACACCTCGGTGGCGTGGCCTTGAGTGGATCTCTGGACCTGCAAAACCCCTACGACGTCACCACCGGTAAACAACTGGCTCGCCGTGCCAAGCAACTCGCCACGTTGGCCGCTGACACCCGGATCTCCAACTGGAACGTCGGTGCCGAGTTGCAAGCAACTGGTGAGCGGTTCAATAACGCGGCAAACACTCAGCGTTTGGCTGGCTATGCCCTCTTGAATCTCCATGCCAGCACGCCATTGAACCGGGAGTGGTCGTTGTTGGGACGGGTAGACAACCTTCTTGATCAGAAATACGAGACTGCGCAAGGTTACGCAACCGCAGGACAAACGTTCTATGTGGGCTTGAAGTGGTCCCCAGTCTGACGGGTTGATTCGCGTGACGACCTTGTCTGTTATCTGCCCCGCCATCCTGATCGCTGCCCCGGCGTCCGGACAAGGCAAGACCACGGTCGCCGCCGCCTTGGCGCGGCTGCACACCCGTCAGGGGCGGCGGGTGACCGTGTTCAAGTGCGGCCCGGATTTTCTGGACCCGCATTGGCACGCTTTGGCCAGTGGCCGAGCCGTGCATCAGATGGATTTGTGGATGACGGGCGAGGCCGACTGCCGTGCCCGCCTGGCGGCGGCTGCGACGGACTCGGACTTGATCATTGTGGAAGGCGTCATGGGCCTGTTTGATGGCGAGCCCAGCGCGGCCGATTTGGCGCAGCGCTTTGGACTCCCCGTGCTGGCAGTCATTGACGCTGGTGCCATGGCGGGCACTTTTGGGGCCTTGGCCTTTGGTTTGCAACACTATCGCCCCGAGATGCCTTGGGCCGGCGTGCTGGCCAACCGGGTGGCCAGCGAGCGCCATGCGGGGATGCTTCAAAGCAGTGTGCGTGAGCCTGAGCAGTGGCTGGGTGCGCTCATGCGCAACCCCGCGCTGAGCTTGCCCGAGCGTCATTTGGGTTTGACCGTGGCCAGCGAGGTTGTGGACGCCATGGAGCGACTGGACGCCGCGGCCGATGCTGTGAGTCAGACGCCGTTGGGTCAGATGAGCGTGCCGGATTTGCAGCGCTGGCGTGTCAGTTTCGATCGATGTGAGGTGGGGGTGGATGACGCGATTACCACTCAATCTCTGGCAGGGCGAGTTGTGGCGGTCGCTCGCGACGCCGCTTTTTGCTTTATTTACGCCGCCAACCTGGATTGCCTGCGGGCTCTCGGAGCGGAGGTGGTGTTTTTCTCACCGTTGGCCGACGCGGCGCTGCCCGATTGCGATGCCGTCTGGTTGCCCGGTGGCTACCCGGAGTTGCATGCGGCAAAGCTGGGGGCGAATACGGCCATGCGAGACAGTTTGAAGGCGCATGTTGCACGGCACAAACCGGTTTGGGCGGAGTGTGGCGGCATGATGGTTTTGTTTGATGCGATCGTGTCCGCCGATGGACACCTTGATGCGCAATGGGGCTTGTTGCCTGGCACGGTCACCCTGCAAAAGAGGCTGGCGGCGCTGGGCCCGCAGCAGTGGGCCATGTCGGCAGGGGTGTTGCGTGGCCACACCTTTCACTATTCGACCTGTGCCACGAGCTTGTCCGTGAGTGATCGCACGGCGCGCCCTGAACAAGCGCCCTCAGCTGACGCCGGCGAGGCGGTTTACCAATCTGGGTCGATTCGGGCCAGTTATTTTCATGCGTGGTTCTGGTCCAGTCCCGCAGCGACCGCGTCCTTGTTTGGCGCCAATTTGATGGGGGCCCGCCATGTCCGAACGGTTTAAGTTTTCTCTGGGGCCGCAGCGCATCATCTGCATGACTGAGGAAACCACGGAGTGGCTTTACTTGCTGGGGGAAGACGCGCGCATTGTCGGGATCTCCGGCTACACCGTTCGCCCCCGCCGCGCCCGCGAAGAAAAACCCCGCGTGAGCGCCTTCACCAGCGCCAAGATCGACAAAATTTTGGCCCTGGAGCCCGATTGCGTGTTCGGCTTCTCGGACATGCAGGCCGACATTGCCGCCGCCTTGATTCGGGCCGGTGTGCAAGTCACCATCTTCAATCAGCGCAGCGTGGCTGAGATTTTCAGCATGATGGCGCAGGTGGCCGCCATGGTGGGTCAAGGCGAGCGTGGTTTGGAATTGATCGCGGGCTTTCAGCGTCAACTGGCCGAGATCGCTGACGCGGCCGCCGCGCTTCCCCGCCGGCCCAAGGTGTTTTTTGAGGAGTGGGACGAACCCCATATCAGCGCGATTCGTTGGGTGTCCGAGTTGTTGGGTGTCGCGGGGGGTGACGACTGTTTCCCGGAGTTGGCGGCGCAATCACTGGGTAAAAACCGCATCATTGCCAACGGCGACGAGATCGTTCGCCGCAACCCCGACATCATCATCGGCTCGTGGTGCGGCAAAAAGTTTCGGCCCGAAAAAGTGGCCGCCCGACCCGGTTGGGATCAGGTCAACGCCGTCAAGACCGGGCAGCTGTTTGAAATCAAGTCGGTTGATATTCTGCAACCCGGCCCGGCGGCATTGACCGACGGCGTGGCGCAGCTGCACCGCATCGTGATGGAATGGAGTCGTCTTCATGGTTGACAGCACATTGGTCGTTGCCCGCAGCGAATTCATTTTGGGCGGGCAGAAAAGTGGCAAATCACGCCGGGCCGAGCGATTGGCCCAGTGCTGGTTAGCCGCATCCGCCGAGCACCAAGCGGTGCTGATTGCCACCGCCCAGCCCTGGGACGAGGAGATGCATGAGCGCATCGCCCGCCACCAAGCGGACCGCGCCGAGCGTGTGCCCGGCATGCGCACGGTGGAGGAGCCCCATGCGCTGGCAGCCGCTTTGCGCCAGCACAGCACGCCCGTGACGCTGGTGGTGGTGGATTGCCTGACGCTTTGGTTGACCAACTGCTTGATGCCGATGACCGAGATTGATGAGCAAAATATGGCTCCAGCGCAATCCCTGTCAGCGCGAGTAGCTATTCTTTTGGAAGCAATTTCTGGCGCGCCCGGCCCCGTGGTCGTGGTGGGCAATGAGATTGGTCTGGGCGTGATTCCCATGGGCTCCGAAGTGCGAGCCTTTGTGGACGCTTTGGGGCGACTGAATCAGGACGTGGCCAAGACCTGTGATCGTGTGACGCTCATGGCCGCTGGCTTGCCGCTGACTCTGAAAGGTGACGCATGAACGCGATGTGGCTCCGTTTGAGCTTGTTGGTGGTCGCTGCAATGACGGTGACAGGCGCCCAGGCGCTTGAAGTGACGGACGACCGCGGTGTGCTGGTGCATCTGGACAAGCCGCCGCAGCGCATCGTCAGTTTGTTGCCGTCCCTGACGGAAACCGTGTGTGAACTCGGCCAGTGTGCCCGCCTGGTCGGTGTGGACCGCTACTCGAACTTTCCCGATGGCGTGCGCGCTTTGCCTCAAGTGGGTGGCGGGTTGGATCCGAGTATTGAGGCCATCGTCGCGCTCAAGCCCGATGTGGTGCTGATGGCGACTTCATCCCGCGCAGCCCAGCGCCTGGAGTCGCTTGGCCTGAAAGTGGTGGCGCTGGAGCCCAAGAGCCACGCCGATGTGCGCCGGGTGCTGGACAAGGTCGGGCAAGTGCTGGCGGTACCCTATGCGGCCCGGGTTTGGCGGGTGATTGATGCGGGGTTGGAAGCGGCGGCGCAGTCCTTGCCGCCTGCGGTGCACACCACGCGGGTTTACTTTGAGGTGAACCGTGCGCCTTATGCCGCGGGGGAGACCTCCTTCATTGGCGAAACACTGACCCGGTTGGGTGCCCAAAACGTGGTGCCCGCCAAGCTTGGGCCGTTTCCCAAGCTCAACCCGGAGTTTGTGGTGCGGGCCAACCCGGACGTGATCATGGTGGGTGACCGCAACTACGCGGGCATGGAAGGCCGCCCGGGATGGGGCGGCATCCGTGCCGTGCAGCGCAAGAATGTGTGCGTGTTTTCAGCGGAGCAGTCGGATGTATTGGTACGCCCCGGTCCGCGCATGGCGGACGGTGCCCGCATCATGGCCCGTTGCCTGCAAAGCGTATTGGCCAAACCAGAGGCGGCTCAGTGATGCCTTTGTGCCGTCAGCAACAGGTCGCGGGCTGGCTGGGGGCCAGTTTGCTGGGCTTGGGCGCTGTGCTTTTGTTGTTGGGCGCCAGCATTGGCAGCACAGGGTTTGAGAGCGTGTTGCGGGCCTGGAGCGACCCGGTGGCGATGCAAATCGTCTGGGACATTCGTTTGCCGCGCACCCTGGGCGCCTGGTCGGCCGGCGCCTTGCTAGGCCTGGCCGGGGCCGTGGCCCAGGGCTTGTTTCGCAATCCGCTGGCGGACCCGTATTTGTTGGGCAGCGCCTCGGGCGCGTCTTTGGGCGTGGCCTTGGCGCTGGTGTTTTTTGGCGTTTCGCCCTATGCCACGCAATGGGTGGTGCGTCTGGGCCTGACCGGAGCCGCTTTTGTGGGGGCCGTGGGCGCCGTGCTGCTGACCCTGATGCTGGCCAATGGCGTGCAGCACACGCTGCGCTTGTTGCTGGCCGGCGTGATTGTGGGGGTGGTGCTGGGCGCCATGACGTCGCTGGCGATGCTGATGGTGCCTGATGTGATGCAGGCCATGCAGGCCTTCATGCTGGGCAGCACTGGTTTTGTGGGCTGGACGGCCTGCGCCCTCATGGGGGGCGTGTGGGTGGTCTGCATGGTGGTGGCTTGGCTGCTGAGCCATGTGCTGGATGGCCTCTCCTTGGGGGAGTCCACTGCCGCCAGTCTGGGTTTGCCGCTGGCGCCCATGCGGGTGGCACTGGTGGCGGTGTTGGCTTTGGCGACGGGCACGGCGGTGGCGCAAACCGGTTTGATTGCGTTTGTGGGCTTGGCCGCACCGCACTTGGTGCGATCGATTGCCAAAACCACACACGGACGGCTCATTTTCTTGTCCAGCCTGATGGGCGGCGCCTTGTTAATGGCCGCCGATTTGCTGGCCCGTGGCTTGCTGGCGCCGCAGGAACTGCCGGTGGGCGTGTTGACCGCGGTGCTGGGTGGCGGGTATCTGCTGTGGCTGATGCACCGCAACACCCGCACGGCGTCAGGAGCTGGTTTGTGATAAATGCTATGAATTCAGTAGCTATTCACGCAGGTGGAATAAGCGCAAACCTCGGAAATGTTGAGGTATTGCACACCATTGACTTGACGCTGAAGAATGGTTGCTGGACCAGCATCGTCGGTCCCAATGGTGCAGGCAAGTCCACCTTGCTCAAGGTTCTGGCGGGTTTGTTGAAGCACAGCGGCACGGTGTCCTTGCTGGGCCAGCCGTTGGCTTCCTTGCCGGGCCGGGTACGTGCGCGGCAGTTGGCGTGGCTGGGTCAAAACGAATCCACGGGTGACGATTTGACGGTGATGGACGTGGCCTTGCTGGGACGTTTGCCGCACCAAGCGTGGCTGGCACCGCCCAGTGCGGCAGATCATGCCGCCGTGGAGCAAGCCCTCAAAGCCACTCAGGCTTGGGAGTGGCGCGCGCGAACATTGGGGCAGTTGTCGGGCGGTGAGCGCCAGCGGGTGCTGCTGGCACGCGCGCTGGCGGTGCAGGCGCAGGTGCTGTTGATGGACGAGCCACTGGCCAACCTGGACCCGCCCCACCAGGCCGATTGGCTGGCCGTGGTGCAGGGCTTGGTCGCCCACGGCACGGCGGTGGTCAGTGTGTTGCACGAAATCTCGATGGCGTTACACGCCGACGAGATGGTGATCATGGCCAACGGCCGCGTGACGCACCAGGGGCCGTGCGCCGATGCGGCCACCCACCGCGCGCTGGAAGACGTGTTTGACCGCCGCATTGCCATTCACGCGCTGGGTGCGCAGTGGGTGGCTTTGCCGCACATGAGAACTGAAGGACCAAGGAGCACGTGATGACTCAAAGTGAGACGCCTGAAACCACCGGTTTTGTCGCCATCGTGGGCGCCGGCCCGGGCCCATTGGACCTGATGACGCTTGCGCGCGCTGGACCGCCTGCGCAATGCCGAGGTGGTGGTGCATGACCGCCTGATCTCGGCCGAGGTGCTGGACTGCATTCCCGCTGGGGCTGAGCGGGTGTACGTGGGCAAGGCGCTGGGTGACCATGCCGTGCCGCAAGACGGCATTCACGACTTGTTGGTGCGCCACGCCCGCTTGGGCAAGCGTGTCGTGCGTCTCAAAGGTGGCGATCCGTTTGTATTTGGCCGGGGTGGCGAAGAGGTGCAAGCCTTGCAAGCTGCTGGTATTGCGTTTGAGGTGGTGCCTGGCGTGACGGCCGCCAGCGGCTGCGCGGCTGCGGCCGGCATTCCGCTCACCCACCGGGACTTGGCCAGCAGTTGTGTGTTTTTGCCCGGCCATTTGGCCGACGACAGCACCCATGCCGACTGGGCGTCGCTGGCCCGCCCGGGTCAGACCCGCGTGTTCTACATGGGCATTCAGCGCCTGGCCTTGATTGCCGAGCAACTCATTTCCCACGGCTTGCCCCCCAGCACGCCGGCCGCCATCGTGCGCGATGGCACGCGCAGCACGCAAGAGGTGTTCGCCTGCAGTTTGAGCCGCTTGGTCGAACTGGCGCCCACCTACGGCCCGCGCCCCGGTTTGCTCATCATTGGTGAGACCGTGCAACTCAGTCCCGATTTTCAGAAAGATTGATTCCCATGCACATTGAAACCCCGCCCAGCGAAAAGCCCTATGAAAAACCCGAAGGGGAGCGGCGTGGCTTGGTGATCGTCAACACCGGTGACGGCAAAGGCAAGAGCACAGCGGCCTTTGGTTTGGCGTTGCGGGCCCATGGCCGTGGCAAAGCCGTCAAGATATTCCAGTTCATGAAGGTGCCCAGCGCCCGTTTTGGCGAGCACCGCATGTTTGAGCAACTCGGCATTCCGATCGAAGGTCTAGGCGACGGCTTCAGCTGGAAGAGCCAGGATTTGGAGCACTCCGCCCAGTTGGCCCGCGACGGCTGGCAAAAAGCCAAGGCCGCGATCCTGAGCGGCGATTACTTCATGGTGACGCTGGACGAGATCACCTACCCCCTGATTTACGGCTGGATGCCGCTGGATGATGTGTTGGAGACCCTGCGCACGCGCCCCAGTCATGTGCATGTGGTGTTGACTGGCCGCCGCTGCCCACCCGAGATCATCGAGCTGGCTGATACCGTGACCGAAATGACCAAGGTCAAACACGCTTTCAACGCCGGTATTCCGGCGCAGCGCGGCATTGAAGATTGACCGTATTTTGAATAGGGTGAGGGGCGACAAGCACCTCAGTCAGGGCGCCGCAAGCGACGGTCCTTAAGCTGAGGCTCCCGGAACGGCGATGCAGGACCCCCCACCTAAAATCAAGACTCACGACGCGCGTTGGAGCGCTTAACAAAGACGTAGAAAGACAACTGATGAGCACTGACACCGTTTCCGCACCCGTGGTATCCAAGCCCGTTCATTTCCATGCCCCCCACAAAACCGTGGCGCGCCCCAAGACCGATCAGCGCGTCTGGTCCGTGGCCGAAGTGCAAGCCCTGTTTGACCTGCCGTTCAACGACCTGATGTTTCAGGCGCAAACTATTCACCGCGCCCACTTTGACGCGAACATGGTCGAGTTGGCCACGCTACTCTCCGTCAAAACAGGCGGTTGCCCGGAAGATTGCGGCTATTGCCCACAGTCGGTTCACTTTGACACCGGCGTGGAGGCCGGCAAACTGATGGGCGTGGACGAAGTGCGTGCTGCCGCGCTAGAGGCCAAGGCTGCTGGCGCCACCCGTTTTTGCATGGGTGCCGCCTGGCGCTCACCCAAAGACCGTGACGTGGAAGCCGTGGCCGAGCTGGTCAAGGCCGTGAAAGCCACCGGGTTGGAGTCTTGCGCCACCTTGGGCATGCTGGCCGAAGGCCACGCCGAGACCCTGCGCGACGCCGGTCTGGACTACTACAACCACAACCTGGACAGCGCCCCTGATTTTTATGGCGACGTCATCACCACCCGCGACTACCAGGACCGCCTGGACACCCTGGCCCGCGTGCGCAACGCCGGCGTGAGCGTGTGCTGCGGCGGCATTGTGGGCTTGGGCGAGTCCCGTCTGCAACGCGCCGGCTTGATTGCCGAGTTGGCCAACCTGGGGCCGTACCCCGAGTCGGTGCCGATCAATCACCTGGTCAAAGTCGAGGGCACGCCCTTGGCCGATCAGCCTGATTTGGACCCCCTGGAGTTTGTGCGCACCATTGCCGTGGCGCGCATCACCATGCCCATGGCACGGGTGCGCCTGTCTGCTGGCCGCCAGAACATGAGCGACGCCGTGCAGGCGCTGTGCTTTGTGGCGGGCGCAAACTCCATCTTTTACGGTGACAAACTGCTCACCACCCCCAACCCCGAAGGCAATGACGACATGGCCTTGCTGGCCCGTCTGGGCCTGAAGACCGGTCACCCGGTCGCACGGCCCTAGCGCGCATGAGCGCCACTTGGGCCATGACTGACGGCTGGGTTGTTGTACCCGCTGGGATCAGTGCATTGGCTCTTTTGGTGGCGCTGGCCGTCGACCATTGGGCGGGTGAGCCGCCGGTGCGACTCCACCCGGTGGTGTGGATGGGCCATTACTTGGGGTGGGTCGGACGTTGGGTGCAATCGCACACCCGGCAAACACCCAACGGGTTGTCAGATTTCAAGGCTTTTTGGCTTGCAGCGCTGGTGTGGTCTGCGGGAGCAGCTATTTTTTTGATAGCAGCGTCTGAGCTTCAACAAATCGCGATGGCTCTGTTGGCAGAGTTGGGTTCACCGTTTGGCAGCCTGTTGGCCGCGGCGCTTTTGGGCCTGGCGCTCAAACCCATGCTGGCTTGGGCCATGCTGCGTTCTGAGGTGCAAGCTGTGGAGCAGGCTTTGGACCCGGCCCAAGGCGGTGGACTGGCGGCAGGGCGCGCGCGCTTGAGCTGGCTGGTCAGCCGCGATGTCTCCGCCTTGAGTGAATCGCAGGTGCGTGAAAGCGCGATTGAGTCGCTGGCGGAAAACCTGAATGACTCGGTCGTCGCCCCTTTGTTCTGGTTTGTGGTGCTGGGTTTGCCAGGCGCCGCGCTTTACCGTTTTGCCAACACGGCCGACGCCATGTGGGGTTACCCCGGCGTCTACAAAGGTCAGAACTGGGCCTGGGCGGGCAAGTGGGCGGCGCGGGCGGACGACGTTTTGAGTTGGCTGCCGGCGCGCATCACCGCCTTGTTATTGGCTGGGGTGAGTGGCGGCGTGAGCTTGAAGAAGCTTTGGGTTGAGGCTCGACGCACGCCGTCGCCCAACAGCGGATGGCCGATGGCGGCCATGGCCTTGGGCCTGGGCGTGTGTTTGCACAAGCCCGATGTTTATGCCCTGAATGCGACGGGCCGTGCCCCCGGCCGGGCGGACACCGAGTTGGCCTTGATTTATGCAACAAAAGTGGCTCTAGCCCTTGTTTTATCTGCGGGAGTAGCTCTTATTTTTATAGTGACAGGATGGTCCTCATGGACATGACGCGACCGATTTCCACCCCTGCGATGGCGCCAACGCGCGAGCACGGTGGTACTGACGCCTTGGGCGCGGCGCTGTTCGATTTCTCGACCAACAGCAACAGTTGCGGCCCGTGCCCTGCGGCGCTGGCCGCCGTGGAGCAGGCCGATGCGCGCCGCTACCCGGACAGCAGCTACACCGCGTTGCGCGCCCAACTGGCGGCGTTTCATGACGTTGACCCGCAGCGGGTGTTGCTGGCGGGCAGCGCCAGCGAGTTCATTTTTCGCATCACGGGTTGGGTGGTGCAGCGTGGCGGGCGCAGTGTGAATTTGCCGCGCCACGCCTATGGCGACTACGCCCAGGCGGCATCCGCTTGGGGCTTGAAGCCCGTGACCCAACCCAATGAGGCCGACCTGGTGTGGTGCTGCGAGCCGTCCAGCCCGCTGGGTGGTCCGCACACCAACTGGCCGCGCGGATTTTCCTCGCCCACGGTGTTGGACGGTGCTTATGCGCCGCTGCGACTGGAAGGCGAGGCAAGCCTCACCGAGGCGCAACGCGCCCAGGTCTGGCAGTTGTGGACGCCCAACAAAGCGCTGGGCCTGACGGGCGTGCGTGCCGCCTATGTGATTGCCCCGCAAGGCGCGCACAACGGCGTTGCCGCGCTGGAGCGCATGTGCCCGTCGTGGCCGGTGGGTGCGCATGGTGTGGCCTTGTTGCAAGCCTGGGTGCAACCCGAGGTGCAAAGCTGGCTGGCCGAGAGTTTGGAGACCTTGCGGGGTTGGAAGGCCCGGCAAATCGCCCAGTTGGAAGCGCTGGGCTGGACCTGCCTGCCCAGCGATGCCAATTTCTTTTGCGCCCAACCTTCGTGTGCAATCGATGTCGATGCCTTGCGCGAGGCGGGTATCAAGCTGCGCGACGCCACCTCGTTTGGCCTGCCTGGCCATGTGCGCTTGGGCGTGTTGTCGCCGGAGGCGCAGGACGCATTGGTGGCGGCTTTGTCGACTCAGACTGGGATGCGTGCATGACCGCGAAGTGCGTGATGGTGCTGGGCACCACCAGCGGGGCTGGCAAAAGCTGGTTGACGACCGCGCTGTGTCGCTACTACGCCCGCCAGGGGCTCAAAGTGGCGCCCTTCAAGGCGCAAAACATGAGCAACAACGCACGGGTGGTGGCCAGTGATAACGGGCAGGGCGAGGTGGGTTCGGCGCAGTACTTCCAGGCCCTGGCCGCGCAAGCCGTACCTGATGTGCGCATGAACCCCTTGCTGCTCAAGCCCGAGCGCGACACCCACAGCCAGGTGGTGCTCATGGGCCGGGTGGACGAGGCGCTGACCGCCATGCCTTGGCGCGGTCGCAGCCTCAAAGTCTGGCCGCAGATTTCGGCGGCGCTCGACGAATTGATCGCCGAGAACGACGTGGTGGTGATCGAGGGCGCGGGCTCGCCGGCGGAGATCAACCTGTCCAGCAGCGACATCGTCAACATGCGTGTGGCGGTGCATGCCAACGCGGCCTGTTTGCTGGTGACCGACATTGACCGCGGCGGCGCGTTTGCCCACCTCTACGGCACCTGGGCCTTGCTGCCTGAGAGTGAGCGCGGTTTGATCAAGGGCTATGTGCTGAACAAGTTTCGGGGCGATGCCAGCCTGCTGGCGCCCGCGCCGCAAATGCTGCAAGACCTGACCGGCGTGCCCACCGTGGCCACGCTGCCCATGTGGTGGCAACACGGCCTGCCCGAAGAAGATGGCGTGTTTGACGACCGCAGCACGGCGGCCGGTGCCGTGACGCTCACCGTGGCCGTCATTGCCTACCCGCGCATCAGCAATCTGGACGAGTTTCAGCCGCTTAAAAACATGGCCGGTGTGCGCCTGCAATGGGTGCGCAGCCCGTCCGAGCTGGCAGGTCTGTCGCCCACCGACTGGATTATTCTGCCCGGCTCCAAACACACCAGTGGCGACTTGGCCTGGCTGCGCGCGCAGGGGCTGGACGCCGCCGTGGCGCGCCATGCAGGGCAGGGCGGTGCCGTGCTGGGCGTGTGCGGCGGGCTGCAAATGCTGGGCGAGGCGCTGATTGACCTGCATGGCATTGACGGCAACGCGCCCGGCCTGGGCTTGTTGCCGCTGGTGACCGCCTTTGATGTGGACAAAACCGTGCAGCACACCGAAACCCAATTCGAGCCGAACCTGGCCAGCGACGGCACGGCGGCCCAACCCTGGGCGGCGCTGGCGGGTGTGAGAGTGGCCGGCTACGAGATTCACCACGGCCAAACCGCCCAGCACCCGGCCATGGCCAAGGCCGGCGACATCGCCCGCCCGGTGTTGCCCGGCGGCTTGGGCTGGCAAAACGGCGCCGGCAATGTGATGGGCGTGTATTTGCATGGCCTGTTTGAAGACGCCAATGCCATGCACGCCTTGTTTGGCGCACGAGCCATCACGCTGGACACCGTGTTTGACGGGCTGGCGGACTTTATTGCCACCCATTTTGAGCCGGGTGTGCTGGACGGATTGATTGCCAAGGCGCCCGTCTCAGCACCCACGCCGGGCTGATTCCCATTTTTTCAACTCCTCACGTTTCATCATCATGACCTTCCAGATCCCGACGCTTGTTGACATTCGTACCGCTGCCCACACCCAGGCTTTGCAGCACAAACTCGACTTCAAGACCAAACCGCAGGGGTCACTGGGGCGCTTGGAAACGCTGGCGCTTCAGTTGGGCGAGATTTTGGGCACAGAGACACCGGTGCTGGAATGCCCCCAGATGGTGGTGTTTGCGGGCGACCACGGGCTGACCGCCCAAGGCATCTCGGCTTTCCCCAGCGATGTCAGCTGGCAGATGGTGGAAAACTTCCTGGCCGGTGGCGCGGCGGTGAGCGTGCTGGCGCGCCAGCACGGTTTGAAAATGACCGTGGTGGACTGCGGCGTGAACCATGACTTCCTGGCCGGTTTGCCGGCAGGCACCCAACGGCGCGGCTTGCTGGTGCGCAAAGTGGCCGGTGGCGAAAAGGGCACAGCCGACTCTTTCACCCAGCCCGCGATGACACCCGCCCAGTGCGAGCAAGCTCTGAAAAACGGGCAGGCCATTGTTCAAGGTTTACCGGGCAACGCCTTGCTGTTGGGCGAGATGGGCATTGGCAACACCTCAGCCGCCTCGTTGTTGCTGGCCCGGTTGGCGGGCCTGGACATTACGGTGTGCACGGGTGCCGGCACCGGCCTGGACGCCGCTGCCGTGCAGCGCAAAGCCGCCGTGTTGGGACAAGTGCTGGCCCGTCACGCGGAGGCCACCGCGCCGCTGGACGCCCTGGCGGCCTTGGGCGGGTTTGAAATAGCCACCATGGTCGGCGCCATTTTGCAAGCCGCGCAGGAGCGCCGCGTGGTGGTGGTGGACGGCTTTATCGCCACCTCCGCCGTGCTGGTGGCGCACGCGCTGCAGCCGCTGGTTTTGCAGCGCTGCGTGTTTGCCCATCGCTCGGGCGAGCGCGGCCATGAGTTCATGCTGCAGCATCTGGGCGTGCAGGCTTTGCTGGACATGGGGCTGCGCCTGGGGGAGGGCTCGGGTGGCGCCCTGGCCTGGCCGCTGCTGCAGTCGGCCTGCGCCATTCTTCGCGACATGGCCAGTTTTGAGTCGGCCGGGGTGTCTGAGAAATCGGCCGAGCCCGCCAGCGCTGCCTGATGTTGGCGCGCGCCGTTCGCCACTATTTGCTGGCCTTGCAGTTTTTCACCCGGGTGCCGGTCACCGGACGCTTGGCTGATTGGGTGGGCTTCAACCCCGCCATGCTGCGCGCCAGCGCCGGGCATTTTCCGGGCGTGGGTTGGTTGGTGGGCGGACTGGTCGCGGCCCTGACCGCTTTGTTGCTCCACGGCTTGCCGGGCAATGCCTTTGCCCCGCTGGTTGCCGCCGTGTGGGGCACCGCCTTTGGCGTGCTCATCACCGGGGCCTTTCACGAAGACGGCTTGGCCGATGTGTTTGACGGCCTGGGCGGCAGCCCGGACCGGGACCGCGCGCTGATCATCATGAAAGACTCCCGCGTGGGCGCTTTTGGGGCCATCGCCATGATGCTGGCGCTGCTGGCCAAAGTGTCGGTGCTGGCGCTGCTGGGCTCGGTCAACGCCACGCTGATGTGCACCGCCTTGTTTTTGGCCCATGTGGTGTCGCGCACCTGGCCGCTGTTCCTGATTCGGCTCATGCCGCATGTGGGCGACGCAGCGGGCTCCAAGTCCAAGCCGCTGGCCGACCAGATCAGTCTGGCCAGTCTGTGGACCGCATTTTTTTGGTGTTTTATGGCGCTGGCGCTGGTGGGCTATGCGCAAGCAGCTACTCATTTCATAGCGATTGAGCAGCCGGCTGTGGTTCTGCTGCAGGCACTTGGCAGTGCTCTGCTGGCCTCTGGGCTGGTGTTTTTGCTGATGTGGCGCTGGTTTTGGCGGCGCTTGGGCGGCTTCACCGGCGATTGCCTGGGCACCACCCAGCAATTGTGCGAGCTGGCGTTTTACCTCGGCCTGGCCCTGTGCCTGTAGGACGCTGGCCATGAAGCTGTGGCTGGTTCGCCATGCGCAACCGTTGATTGATGCCGGCGTTTGCTACGGCGCCACCGATGTGGCTGCGGATGCTGCCGCCACGCGGATGGCCGCACAGACCTTGTCCAGCCAATTGCCAGTATCCACAAGCCTGTGGGTGTCGCCGCTACAAAGATGTGAGCAGCTTGCGCAGGCAGTACAAGCGCTGCGGCCCGATTTGGCTTGCAAAACCGACCACCGACTGCGCGAGATGGACTTTGGCTGTTGGGAAACCCAGCGCTGGGACGCCATTCCCCCCGAGGCCTATGACGCCTGGACGGCGGACTTTGGCAGTCACCGTTTTGGCGGCCAGGAGTCGGTGACGGAATTCATGGACCGCGTCGCGCTGGCGTGGGCCGAGTTTCAAAACCAGAGGCAAGACAAGGTCTGGATCACCCACGCGGGCGTGATACGGGCCGTGTCCTTGTTGGCCCAGGGCGTTCGTCAAATCAACGAAGCCGCCCAGTGGCCGGCGCAGGCCCCCGGATTTGGGCAGTGGACGGTCGTGACTGGCTTAAGGGTTAACGGTTAGGGCGGCAGCATGTTCGCGCAATGTCATTGGAATTTCGGATCTTTCGTGCGTACCGCGTGTGGCATTTTTGTGATTGACGGCGCCCATGCTGACGCAGCACGAGCCCAAATCTTTGTTTACATGTCATCGCGCCGGGTGACAAAATAGGGCAACGATGAATGCTCATGTTCCGACCCTTTTTTTGATGTTGGTCGCCATTAGCGTCACGCTAACGGCGTCGGTTGGGCTCATCGCACGGGCGCAAAAACACAATGGCATGGCGTTTTGGGCGCTGGCCTTGGCCTTCAATACCGCAGGGTATGTCCTTTTCATGTTGCGCGGCCACATCAGTGACGGGTTGTCCATTGTGGTGGCCAATGTGTGCATTGCCTGCAACTTGGCATTGATGACTGAAGGTGTGCTCCAGTTTCAAGGTCGCAAGCCCTCGCGGATGTGCATTTGGTTTCCGGTGTTGGCCGTGGCCGTGTTGTACACCTGGCTACTCCCCTGGCAAGCCGCGCGAGTTGTGACCGGGTCGTTCACTTATTCCGCGCAGAGTGCGTGCATTGTGTGGATCTTGTTGCAGCGCCGCAAAACCACCGTCGGAGTGGGTCAGTATTTCATGTTGGTCGGGTATTTGATTTTGATTGCTGCTTTGGTGGCGCAAGGGGTGAGCACGCTGATGGGAACGGATGCGGTCAACTCCCTGATGACTCCCAATCCGGTCACGACCCTGACCTATGTGGTGGCAGGAGTCAGTTTGTTGTTGGTGGGGATGGGGCTGATAGTGATGACCGAGGAGCGTGCGGATGAGCGGAACCGCACCCTTGCCATTCGCGACGAGGTTACCGGGTTGATGAACCGCCGCATCATGCTGGAGTCGCTGACCCAACACCTGTCCGCGGCCCAGCGCCACGGCCAAGCCCTGTCGGTATTGATGCTTGACATCGATTTCTTCAAGCGTGTGAACGATACCTTTGGCCACCTGTCAGGGGACAAGGTCCTCAAAGCTATTGCGGGCGTGATGGAACAACGGCGCCGAGAGCAGGACTTTTTGGGCCGGTTTGGCGGGGAAGAGTTTTTGATTATTCTGCCCAATACCGATTCGAGCGGCGCCATGGCCATGGCCGAGGCATTGCGCAAAGCCGTGCAGGCCTACCCATTTGAGGCTGTGTCTGGTGACCCAATTGCCATCACCTTGAGCATTGGCCTGTGTTCCTTGAGTCAATTGCCCGATGCACGCAGCGACGATCTGATTGGCGCCGCAGACCATGCCCTCTACCGTGCCAAGGCGTCTGGACGCAACCGCGTTGAGGTGTTTGCCCAAGAGTCCGGTCGTGCGCAGAGTGCATGAAAAGGGCGGGAGATCAACGCTCCGATTGGATGAACGCCATTGCCCGATGTCGTGCATTCAAAAATCTGCATGGCAAAAACTAAAAACTAAAAACTAAAAACTAAAAACTAAAAACTAAAAACTGAAAACTGAAAGGGAGCCCCATGAGATATTCAAATTACCAAGTTAAAGCACTCAAAGCGTTGTTCCTGTGCAGCGCCTTCACGCTGTCGGCTTGTTCATCGATCACGCCACTCGCCAGCCAGCAATCACCCTCTGACCACTTTGATTTAACCCACTGGAAACTTCAATACCCGGGAAGTACGGCAGAACCCAAGCCAAGGGAGACCAAACCCGTCGCTATTGCCGGGTTTTCAAATGAATTTTTCTACCTGGATGGCAAGTCGAAAAACATGGTGTTTTCGCTCAATGCAGATGCGCCAGGGTCAACGACCAATAGCCCGTTTGTTCGCAGTGAGCTGCGAGAGGAAATCGTCGCCAATGAGGACAAAATCAACTGGAGCGCCCTTGAGGGCACGCATGAGCTCACGACCGAGTTGAAAGTGGGTGACAACACCTTGACCGAGGACAAAGTCACCGTCGTTCAGGTTCACGGCGGTCAGGCCGGTGGGTTTACTTTGCTGAGAGCGGTTTTTGAGGATAAAAACCTAATCGTTTATTACAAGGCGGACAACACAAAGCTCAATGAAAAAAGCGTGATTGTCGGACCCGGTTATGACAACGATTACACAAAATTCAACGTAAAAATTGAAAACAGTCGCCTAAGCCTGTCAGTGAACGGTCAAAAGAAACTGGATGTGGACATTGCCTATTGGAACTGGCCCAGTTATTTCAAAGTGGGCGCCTATCCACAAACCAACCAGCCTGGAAAAGTGAGCGTTATGGTGAAGTCCGTATCTGCAACTCACACCAACCCTCGGCTGGTCACCAACCCCTGATCTTGTAGCCAACCTCACATGGGGGCTATTGGTTTGGTTGGAATTTCACACCGGTTGCGTCCATGGGGTCAGGCTGTGGCAGGGCGGGGTGTCTTGGGCTTGAAGTCGCAATAAGCGCTGACGCCGCACTGCCAGCACAGTGGCTTTCGAGCCTGGCAAACGTAGCGCCCGTGCAGAATCAACCAGTGGTGGGCGTCCACCCTGTACTCGGGCGGGATGCGTTTCAGCAGTTTCAGCTCCACCGCCAAAGGTGTTTTTCCAACCGCCAAGCCGGTGCGGTTGCCCAAGCGAAACAAATGCGTGTCCACCGCCATGGTGGGTTCACCAAAAGCCACGTTGAGAACCACGTTGGCTGTTTTTCGGCCGACACCGGGCAGGGCTTCCAGTGCCTCGCGGGTACGGGGCACCACACTGTTATGTTGATCCACCAGAATTTGGCAGGTCTGCATCAGGTGTTTGGCCTTGGACCGGTACAAACCAATGGTCTTGATGTAACTCTCAAGACCGTCCAAGCCCAGATCCAGAATTTTTTGAGGCGTATTGGCCACCGGAAACAGGCGCCGGGTGGCTTTGTTCACCCCCACGTCAGTGGCTTGGGCTGACAGCAACACAGCGGCCAATAACTCAAAGACCGAGGTGTATTCCAGCTCGGTTTGAGGGTGGGGGTTGGCTGCCTTTAGCGTGGCAAAAAAGGCTTCGATGGCAGCAGGCTTCATGCCAGCCGTTTATTGAATGCTGACGAAAGACTCAGCGGCGGGGAACTTTTCATGCAGCCATTTGCCGTCACCCAGCAAGGCGCGCACCAAGTCTGCAGGCAACGTGTCCAGTGCCTCTGCCGTGGCGTTGGGCGTTTCAGCCAAGAGGTCGGCCATATGAACGATGGCAGCCAGTCGTGAGAAGGGCTTGTGTGAGAGCGGATCAAAGGACTGTTGCAGTCCAGTCACGACTTCAGCGGGGAAGTTCCAGCGGCGAGCCAATTCAGCGGTGACCTGACCTTCGGTGAAGCCGACCAGCTCTTTCTCGCGCTCCCACCGACCGCCAGGGATGTGCGGCAGTCTTTCAATTTCCTTCAGCGTGGCGGGGTCGGCCTGACCAATCAAGAGCTCGCCCAAACGCACCATCATGCCGGCGAGCCATGCCTGTTGCGCATCTGCACCGATGCGGCCAGCCATCCATTGGGCGTAGCCGGCAGTCGCCATGCTGGTTTTCCAGAATTCATTGGGATCCAAACCTGGCAGAACAGGAAAGGACTCATTCATGCATGAGGCGAGCGCAAGCGTGCGAACCTTGGTCATGCCGATCATGGCCATGGCCTCGTCGACAGAGCTGACAGTGCGTTGCAGCCCAAAGGCAGCGCTGTTGGCCAGGCGCAAGAGCTTGGCGGTTAATGCCGGGTCGCGGGAAATGATGGCACCCACCTCGTTCATTGAGGCATCTTCGTTGTTGAGTGTCTTGATCAGTTCATGCGCCACTTCCGAAATGGTGGGCAATTTGACGGTGGCGAAAAACGAGTCAAGAGAGTGCATGAATTTCTGTCCTTTGAATCAGTGAATAACAATGAGGGACAATTTACCCCAAATGCGGGAACCTCTGGCAAACCCTAGGCCAGATGGGACACTTTTATATTCATGCCCGTTCACAGAAAGCCCATGTCAATGCAATTCGCTGATCGCCTCAATAACGTTGAAACTTCTGCCATTCGCGAGCTATTCAAGCTCTTGGGCAAGCCCGGCATCATCAGTTTTGCGGGCGGGTTCCCTGATCCGGCGCTGTTTGACGTCGAGGGCATCAAGGAATCCAGCAACGCCGTATTGACCAACGCGCCCGGTGCGGTGCTTCAGTATGGTGCAACGGAGGGCTATGGCCCCTTGCGCGAAGGCATCAGCGCCTTCATGGCCAACAAGGGCGCCACGGCGAAGCCTGAAGAGTTGATCGTGACCACCGGCAGCCAGCAGGCGCTGGACCTGATTGGCAAGACCATGATCTCCCCCGGTGACAAAGTCATTGTGGAAGCCCCCACCTTTCTGGCCACGATTCAATGTTTCCGCCTCTATGGCGCGCACATCATTGGCGCACCCATTGACGCTGACGGCGTGGATGTGGATCAGCTGGAAAAACTGATTGAAGAGCACAAGCCCAAGTTGGTCTACCTGATTCCGACCTTTGGCAACCCCAGCGGCGCCACGCTGTCGCTTGAGCGGCGCAAACGTATTTTGGAAATCGCGGCACGCACGCAAACCTTGGTGGTGGAAGACGACCCGTACGGTGAACTGTATTTCGACACCCCACCGCCGCCCAGCTTGCTGGCGCTCAGCGACGAGGTGCCTGGCAGCCGGGAGTGGCTGGCCCACTGTGGCTCATTCAGCAAAATCCTGTCGCCCGGACTGCGGGTGGGGTGGTTGATTGCGCCCCCCGAACTGCTGTCCAAGGCCACCATGTGCAAACAGTTCAGCGACGCTCACACCAGCAACCTGACCCAGGCCACCGCCGCTCACTACCTGACCTTGAATCGGTTAGACGGTGCGCTTTCCGTGGTGCGTAAAACCTACGCCGAACGTGCCCGGGTCATGGCCGCGTCCTTGCAGCGTGAGTTGGGGGACGCCATTGCCTTTAACGCACCTCAGGGCGGCATGTTCTTCTGGGCGCACCTGACGGGCGCCAATGGGAAAGGCGTGTCGGCACCAGAGTTTGCCAAGCGTGCCATCGACAAAATGGTCGCATTTGTGCCCGGCGCCCCTTTCTTCGCGCATGACCCCGATTTATCTACCTTGCGGTTGAGCTTTGCCACGGTTGGGTTGGACAAGATTGAAGAAGGCATTGCCCGTCTCGGTCAGGCACTTTGATGTATTGAGCCGCTGCAACTGACGTTTGTACGAATTGTTTCAAATGGCAGCAGCGGCGCATCGATACGGCTTGCTTAAGATGGTGCTTTCAGCAAGGGATGGTAAAAATATGGGTAACCGAGGATGAATCCCGGTGTGATTTACATCAAGACCGACAAGGGACGCACCGTTGTCGCTGAGCGCAATGTCGAGTTGAGCGGCCTGCAACGTCGGCTTTTGATCGTGGTGGACGGCAAGAAGACGGTCAACGACCTGGGCGCACTGGTGCGTGCAGGAGAGCTTGAGGGGGTGTTAAGTGCATTGCTGGAGCACGCCCTCATTGAACCCTCGGGTGATGTGGCGATTTTGCAAGTACCTAGCGCGCCCGGTTTTGCGGCGGCGCCGTTGAATGAACCACCACGAGCGGCGACCAACCCGCAGGCCTTTGCCGCCGTGAGGGATGAGGCGTCAGCGTTTGTACGCGAGCGCTTGGGCGCTGCCGGGGCCCCCATTTGTGAGGCGATTGAGCGTTGCAACAGCCCCGCGGAGCTGCGCAAGTTGCTGCGGGGTGTTGAGATCTTCATTGGCGATCGACTCAGCGCCGAAACCACGCATGCCTTTGCCCGTCATTTTGGCGCCTTGCTGTTGTAACGTCGGATTGGTCAGACGCTATGTCACGTAAGTCGTGGCAATGTGCACATACAGCGGAATACCCAGCAGAATATTGAACGGGAAGGTGAGTCCCAGCGACATGCCAAAGTAGAGCGAGGGGCTGGCCTCCGGAATCGCGTGGCGAATAACGGCCGGTACCGCGATATATGAGGCACTCGCTGCCAGCACCATGAGCAACGCAGTGTTGCCTGCTGACATGTTCAACAGCTGACCCAAGCCCAGCGCAATGCTGGCATGAACCAGCGGCCCGACGATGGCGTAGGCCAATAGCCAGGGTGATTTCCCTTTGAGGCCGCCCATGTTGCGCGCGGCCATCAGACCCATGTCCAGCAAGAAGAACGCCAACATGCCTTTGAACAGGTCGACGGAGAAAGGCTTCATCGCGGCCTCCCCATCGGCGCCAGTCAGGAGTCCAATGACCATGGCACCCATCAGCAGTAGTTGTGCGCCATCGGTGAGTGATTCATGAAGAATTTTGCCCAATGGCGCGCCGCCGCCTTTTTCCCCACTTTGGGCTTTCTCTTGTTTGCGCACCAGATTAGCCAGCACGACCGCCATGATGATGGCGGGGGATTCCATCAAAGCCATGGCGGCCGCCATGTGACCACCGTAGGCGATGCCGTGGTTGTCCAGATATTGCACTGATGTGATGAAGGTCACCGCGCTAACCGACCCATAGGTGGCCGCCAGTGCTGCGGCGTCGTAGCCGTTCAAAAACCGGCGCAGCAGCGCATAGCCCATCAACGGCACCAAAAATGCCAGAGCCAAGGCGCTGGCCAAGCTGATCGCCACCTCGGCCGTCAATCCTGATTTGGACAAGGCGAAGCCGCCTTTGAGTCCCAGCGCCATGAGCAGGTAGAGCGA
This sequence comes from uncultured beta proteobacterium, assembly GCA_963781205.1. Classification (GTDB taxonomy): domain Bacteria; phylum Pseudomonadota; class Gammaproteobacteria; order Burkholderiales; family Burkholderiaceae_C; genus Rhodoferax. The sequence continues at coordinate 36,537 of CAWAFG010000048.1, forward strand.
CAAAAATCGGGAGATGGGCTGCGGGATTTCCAGGTTGGAACGCAGAGATCCGGCCAGAATGCCGAAGACAAAAAACAGAATAGCGGGGTCAAGAAAGCTTTGCATTGGGGGCCATTCAGGTCAGGGGCGGGCCGGCAAGCACAGCAAGTGTTGCCGCTCAGAGTGTGTGGAGCATAGCGTTCATACATTTAATGTAAAAGCAGATAATCGCGAACAAACACTCTTGTAAAAACTGAATATGAGTACCCAGTTCAACTATCGGCACTTGTACTATTTTTGGGTGGTCGCCAAAGAGGGCGGGGTGTCCAAGGCGGCCACCCGGCTGGATATGGCGGTCCAAACCGTGAGCGCGCAAGTCAGGGAGCTGGAGCGCTCCCTGGGCTATGCATTGCTGAAACCGGCGGGACGAGGCTTGACCTTGACGGAGGCGGGGCTGGCCACCATGCGTCAGGCCGATCTCATTTTTCAGTTGGGCGAGCAGTTGCCCAGCGTGGTGCGCGACGCGGTGAGCTCACCCACGGTCCGCCTGGCCGTTGGCATTTCTGATGGGTTGCCCAAGTTGGTGGTCCGGCAATTACTGCAGCCGGTGGTGACTTCGGCCAATTTGCGCTTGCTGTGTCACCAGGCGGCGTTTGAAGACCTGTTGGCCGATTTGGCGCTGCACCGGTTGGACGTGGTGTTGTCAGACCGCGCCGCGCCAGCCAATCCGAACATCAAGCTGTACAGCCACGCCATGGGCTCATCGCCCATCGCCTGGTATGGCTCGGCGCAATATGCGACAGCGATGAAGGACTTTCCCGCTTCGTTGGTAGAGGTTCCGCTGCTGCTGCCCACCGCCCACACCGCCGTGCGTGTGCGTCTGAATCACTGGTTTGACCAAAAAGGGATTCAGCCGCGTATTGCTGGGGAATTTGAGGACAGTGCCTTGTTAAAAACCTTTGGCGCAAGCGGCATGGGCGTGTTTCCGGCCGCGCAATGGGTGCACGATGAACTTATTGCCCGCTATTCGGTTCAACGGCTTGGGCCTTGCGATGGGGTCAATGAACACTACTTTGCCATTGGCACTGACAAAAAAGTGCTGCACCCTTTGGTGCAGCAGTTGATTCAACCGGGCGTTTGATCAGGCTTCGTCAGAAGGCCAGTCAGAAAACGGAAACGGAACGGTCTCGCTGGCAAAGCTCACGAAGCGCGCAATCTGATTTAGGTAGCGCCCCAAGCTGCGCCCCAGGCGGATCAAGGGCTGGTTCGGGGTTTCATTGATCAAGGTCCATGCAAACTGAAAGAGCCCCACTGCAAGCAGCACCATGCTGGCCAACTGGTAGGTGAGGGCCATCAGCACGGTTTTCAGGCCGCGTACCCAGATGGAGCGATCGGCTTGTGAATCGGAGACTTGTTCATTCATGGATGATCCTTTCAGTGAGAAGCGCGTTGACTCTCAGTCAGAGAAAACGCCGGAGGTGATTTCGTAAGACCGTTTGCGGTGGGCGTGATCAAAAATGGCGGAGGTGATCATCAATTCGTCAGCGCCGGTCAGTTCAATGAAGGCGTTCACCCCATCGCGCACCTTGCCCGGCGTGCCAATGGCAGAGCAGGCCAGCACACTGTCCAGCAAGGCGCGTTCGGCCGGTCCGACAAGATTGGGGTAATCAGCCACGGGAGGCGGAAGCGCAGCAGGGCGTCCGCTGCGCAGGTTCACAAACGCTTGCTGCATGGAGGTGGCGCGAAACGCAGCTTCTTCGTCGCTGTCAGCTGCAAACACGTTGAAGCCCAGCATCACATAAGGTTTGGCCAATTGCGCCGACGGTTTGAAGTTGGCGCGGTACAGCGCGATGGCTTGCAACATTTGCTGGGGCGCAAAGTGCGAGGCAAAAGCGTAAGGCAAGCCCAGCGCTGCGGCCAATTGCGCCCCAAACAGGCTGGAACCCAAAATCCAGATCGGCACGTTCAAGCCGTGTCCAGGCACCGCACGCACAGGATTTTTGGAATTGGCTGAGAAGTAGTCCATTAACTCAAGCACATCTTGCGGAAACTCCTCAGCATCAGACGCCAAGTTGCGGCGCAGGGCGCGGGCTGTGACCTGGTCTGAGCCCGGCGCACGGCCCAAGCCAAGGTCAATGCGACCAGGGTATAGCGACTCCAGTGTGCCGAACTGCTCGGCAATGACCAACGGCGAGTGGTTGGGCAGCATGATGCCGCCGGCACCCACGCGAATGCGACTGGTGCCGCTGGCCACATGGGACATGAGGATGGAGGTTGCCGCGCTGGCAATGCCGGGCATGCCGTGGTGTTCCGCCAGCCAGTAGCGCTGGTAGCCCCAGCGTTCGGCGTGTTGCGCCAAATCCAGGGTGTTGCGAAACGATTGGGCGGCGTCGCCACCTTGCACGATGGGGGAGAGGTCAAGGACGGAAAAAGGAATCATGGCCCCTATGTTGGGCTAAAACGCAAAACCACAAGTCGCAAGCGGGCGATTAGAGCGGCAGGGGTGTTTGCGTGGACAATCAATCTTTGAATTCCAAACAGTCCGAACCCGTGGCGAAAGCGCAGCGATTACCCAAAAGCCACCACTACCACGTCTATGTGGTTCAGTTGTCAGACGAGGTCTGGAATGTGGCCCGGTTTCGCCGGTGCAACCCCAACTACCAGCTCGGTAAACCCTTTGTCTATGTAGGAATGACCGGGCTGGACCCGGACCTGCGTTTTGACAAACACATGGCTGGCATTCAGAGCAATGTGTTTGTTCGCCAATGGGGGCTTCGCCTGCTGCCCACGCTGTACACCCGCTACAACCCAATGCCCTATGCCGCTGCGCAAGACATGGAGATTGAACTGGGAATTGCGCTGCGCCAACAGGGGTACGGCGTGTGGCAGGCCTAGCCACCGTGAACTTGCGAAATGCACCAAACTGGTCAACACTGGGGTTGCGGAAATAGTGCACTCTTTCTCAAAGGAAAAAAATAAATGACCATTTCCAGCCTGTCATCAAGTGAGTTGGGGGTTGCAATCACGCCCGAGTCGCTGGGTTTTACCGATACCAGCGAACTGCAGCATCAGCCTCTGCCCTGGATTGGGCAGTCGCGTGCGCAAACCGCTGCCCGGTTTGGCTTGACGATGGAACAGCCAGACTACAACCTCTTTGTGCTGGGCGAGGTGGGCAGTGGTCGCTCTTCGCTCTTGCAGTCCCTGATGAAGGAGGTGGCTGCTGACAAGGCCATTCCGCCGGACCTGTGCTACTTGCACAATTTTGATACCCCGGAAAAACCCCGTGCGCTTCGCATGCCTGCCGGGCAGGGACGGTTGTTGCGCCAGCACATGCTGCAAATGTGCAAAAACCTGCAAAAAGAGATTCCCTTGCGTTTGGCCGGTGCGGACTTCAAGGCCGATAGCGCCAACATCGAGAAAAGCTGGAAAGATCAGGACACCAAGGCTTATGACGCTTTGAGCGCGTTTGCAGAGCAGCGTCATTTCGCCCTGTTTCGCGAAGAAGGCCACTTGGTGTTCACCTTGCTTGGCGACACCGGGCAAGCCTTGACAGAAAGCGAAGCCCGCTCGCTGCCCAAGGAGCGGCGCGCGGAGATTGACGTGGCTGAAGAGGAATTGCGCGACGAAATCAGCCGTTACCTGGAGCAGATGCGTCCGCTCGAAAAAGCCATGGGTGAGTCCGTATTGGCCTTGCGCCGCAAGTTGGTCAAGCCCGTGCTGGACCATGAGATGCAGGAAATTCGCGTTGGCTTGAAGCGCCAGATCAAGGATTCGGTCAAGCTCGGAGGGTATCTGGACCAGGTGACCCAGGATGTGCTGGACAACCTGGATGTGTTTTTACCGTCTGACACAGACGAGATTGCTCGTCTGGAGGCCTTGCTGCCAGTGCTGGCGCGCTACCGGGTCAATCTGGCGGTGGACAACGCGGAGTTGGCCGGCGCGCCGGTCCTCATTGAAGAGAACCCTACCTTTCACTCGCTGTTTGGCAGCATTGAGTATCGCTCCCAGGAAGACGCGCTGCAGACCGATTTTTCCCGTGTTCGCGCTGGCAGTTTGCTCAAAGCGCATGGAGGCTACCTCATGCTGCACTTGCGCGATGTGGTGTCCGATGCGCTGGTGTGGGAGAAGCTGCGTCGGTTCTCACGTTCGGGGCGTCTGCAAATTGAAGAGCCGGGCGCCATGTTCACCCCTATTGCCGCCGTGTCTCTGGCGCCAGAGGCGGTGGATGTGGACGTGAAGATCGTGCTGATTGGCTCGACCGGCCAGTACTACGACTTGCAAGAGGCCGACCCCGAGTTTTCGCGGCGCTTTCGGGTGAAGGTGGACTTTGCCGAAAGTTTTGTGGCTGACGCGCAAGCCTACCAGGCGTCTGCGGTGTACGTCGCGCATTTGTGTCGGCGCATGGGTTTGGCTCATTTTTCCGCACCAGCAGTGGTGCGCTTGCTGGAAGATGCCCACCGTGCGGTGGACGACCAGACCCGCATGAGCGCGATTTTTTCCCAGATGGAGGCCGCGGTCATGGAGAGCGCGGCGCACTGCCGTGGCCACGGGGGCAAGCGGGTCGAAGCTGCTGATGTGGAAGCCGCGCTGCTGGCCCGGCGCAACCGCCATGACTACCCCGATCAACGCTTGCAGGAGTCGATCACCGACGGTGACCGGCTGATCACCCTGCATGGCGACGAGGTGGGGCAAATCAACGCCCTGACGCAGATTGACCAAGGCGATTACAGGTTTGGTTTTCCCGTGCGACTCACCGCTCGCACTTACGCGGGTAATGAAGGCTTGCTCAACATCGAACGCGAAGTGGAGATGTCAGGCCCCATTCACGACAAGGGCGTGCTGATTTTGCACAGCTACTTGTCGGCCCTGTTCGCCCACATTGCGCCCTTGGCCTTGAACGCGTCGATCGTGTTTGAGCAGGAATACCACGGTGTGGAAGGCGATTCGGCTTCTTGCGCCGAGCTGTACACGCTGCTGTCGTCCTTGTCCGGCTTGCCTTTGCGACAAGGCATTGCGGTTACTGGCGCGCTAAATCAGCACGGAGAGGTGCTGCCGGTGGGTGGCATTAACGAGAAGATTGAAGGCTACTTTCGCATTTGTGAAACGGCGGGGCTGGATGGGCGCCAAGGTGTGTTGATTCCGCACCGCAACCGACGTCACCTGATGCTCGCCCCACCGGTGGTGCAGGCGGTGGCTAACGGCTTATTTCACATCTACACGGCAGAGCATGTGAGTGACGGCATGGCGTTGCTCACGGGTTTCCCCAGCGGCATGCCCGGTAGCGCGCGTGGATACGCAGCCGACAGCGTTTTGGGCAGCGCCCAAAAGGCTTTGCAAGCCTACCGCCGTGCCTGCCAGTTGGCAGACGAGCCCAAAATGCCGCGCCGCCGGCCACATTAAGGGGCAGCGTAGGTCAGGCGGATAGCGTTTGTTTGAAGAAGGCGAGGGTTCTGTCCCATGCCAACTTGGCACTGGCTTCGTCAAAGCGAGGGGTCGTGTCGTTGTTGAATCCGTGTTGCGTGCCCGCGTATTGATAGGCCGTGTAACGAACACCGGCGGCCTTCAGGGCTGTCTCATAAGCGGGCCAGCTGGCGTTGATGCGCTCGTCTGTACCGGCAAAGTGAATCAGTAACGGAGCTTTGACCTTGACCGCATCGGCAGCAGCCGGATGATTGCCGTAAAAAGACACCGCTGCATTCAGGTCTGGCAGCCGGGTGGACAGCATGTGGGCCACGCCGCCGCCATAGCAAAAGCCGACTGTGCCCACCTTGCCGTTGCAGTCCGCGCGAGACTTCAAGTAACCCGCTGCGGCAACAAAGTCCTCCCGGATCTTGGTTTGGTCCAACTTGGAAAACAATTCGCGCGCCTTGTCTTCGTCGCCTGGGTAGCCGCCCAGCGGCGTCAGCGCATCCGGGGCGAAGGCCATGTAGTTGTCCAAGGCCAGTCGCCGGGCAATGTCTTCAATGTGCGGGTTCAGTCCCCGGTTTTCATGCACCACCAACACGGCGGGCAAGGGGCCCTTGGCGCTGGCTGGCCGGGCCAGATAGCCCTTGACCGTGCCTGAGCCATCGGGTGATGCGAACTCAATGCGCTCGGTCTTGATGCGCGCGTCGTCCATGGGCACTTGCTGTGCCTGTGCAAATTTGGGGCTCAGTGCGGTCAGCAACATGCCTGCTGTCATACCAGCCACCGCAAACTTTTGCGCACCGTCAAGGAAGCCGCGCCGGTCAATCGTGCCGTGCACATAGGCGTCAAACAGAATCAATAGCTCTTGATCAAAGTCCTGGGCGGTGAGGCGTGTCATAGTGATGCTCCCAAAAAAATGAAGCATACCGAGCCCTTGGCAGGCGGTCGAGTCTTGACTGGATGTCGTCGTTGCTGTTGGGGTTATAGGAAAAACGCAAGATGAGCAAAATTTTGATTGCCGGTGGCGGCATTGGCGGCCTCGCGGCCGCGCTGGCCTGCGCCCACACGGGTACCGAGGTGTCACTCTTCGAGCGAGCACCTGCCTTCGCTGAGGTCGGCGCCGGCATCCAACTCAGCCCCAACGTCGTTCACGTGCTGCTGGGCTGGGGCTTGCAGGATGCGCTTGAGGCCGTGGCTGCGGTGCCTGAGCGGCTTCAGGTCAGAAGTGCGATGAGTGGCGCGGAGTTGGGCGTTCTGCGTTTGGGGACGACGATTGAGGCCCGGTACGGCGCGCCCTACGTGACCATTCAGCGCGCTGATTTGCACCATTTACTGCTGGCGGAATTGATGCGCCGTGACCATGCGCAGCTGTCGCTGAAAAGCGAGGTGGCGGGTTTCAGCCAGAGCGAAGACGGCGTGAGCCTGCGCCTGACTGACGGGCGCGTTGTTCAGGGCGATGCGCTGATCGGCGCCGATGGGGGCTTTAGCCCCATTCGCCGTCAATTGCTGAATGACGGTGTGCCGACGCCCACTGGCCAACTGGCTTATCGCGCACTGGTCGCGCAAAGCAGTTTGCCCTCACATTTGCGTTCACAGCACGTCACGGCTTGGCTGGGGCCGAACCTGCATGTGGTGCAGTACCCCGTGCGACGAGGTGAGTATTTGAATGTGGTTGCCATCGTGCATGGGGCCATCCAAGGCGACTTGGCCCATTGGGATCACAACGCCAATGGCCCGCAATTGCAGCGCTTGATGGCGGGCACCGCGTCGTCACTGCAAGCCTTGATTCCTGCTATTCCCGATTGGCGACTGTGGGGATTGAGCATTCGCCCGCCAATGACCGGTGCCCACCAGCATTCCAAAGGCCGGGTGGCTTTGCTGGGTGATGCAGCCCACCCGATGCTGCCGTATTTGGCGCAGGGTGCGGGTATGGCGATTGAGGATGCGTTTGTGTTGTCCAAGGTCTTGCATGACCCAAAGCCGGTCACAGGCGATGCCGTGCCAGCACGACTGGCGCATTACGCCGCGCAGCGCTGGCAGCGCAATGCTTGGGTTCAGGCGCGAGCCATTCGCAACGGCAAGATTTTTCACGCCACCGGGCCCACTCGCTGGGGCCGGGATGTTTCCATGAAGGTGTTGGGCGAAAAACTGTTGGATGTGCCGTGGCTTTACCGGGGTGTGGCGGCTGCGAAATGACACTGGACGTCCCACTTGTCGGCCACTGAACATTCCACTTTTTCGGATTTGTGTCATTCAAGCGTCCACTTTCCCGTCGTGCGACCAAAGCGGATGTTCGTGAGTCAGAGCCGAAGGGCCGCAATGCGGGCGGAAGGAGTCATTGGAGAGCTGGAAGTGGGTGACTCTTTTGTGCCCAAAGCGGTCAGTCAATCGGCACTTACATAATTCAAGTAGGCAGCGTGAGCAGTCATACATCACTCTAGGCTACCCAACGCACCCAGCGACCTGGCCTTGCCGCCGACCGCCACGTTGAGCTCATGGAGGTAAATCATGGTGGTGCTGGCATCCGAGGGACCCAACAGCTCTTGCACCGTGGGAATGTCGGTGCCAGCTTTCAGCAAATCCGTGGTAATTGAACGCCTCAGGGGGACGTCGCTCGACCATGTTAAGGCGACAATCGCCATGTTCTGGAACACGGATGTGTCTCCTTAGATTAAGTTAGATTAGCTTCAACATAGAGAGGTAGTTTAATGCGCATCGAAATTGAAATTCCTGACTCCCTCCCAGAGGGTCGACGCCCATCCTTCAAGAAAGGAATTATTGATGCTCTACTTGAAGCATCCACAACGGCTACTAGCCATCAACACCCCCCCGACGGGCATGAAGAATATAGAAGATTTGGTGAAAAATTTGGCAAAGAATTAAATGCAAAAATTCAGGAAATTTACTCAAAATAGCGATTTAATCTAGCCATCCACTTAAGCAAGTAATTATAATTTTTACGGGCTATTTATTGTGGCCTTCACAAGAATGAAATGGAATCGAATTTTAAGTATAAATTTGTGCTTAACAGCTTACCTTGCACGTTAGACTAACAATACATTGGGAGCGACAAATGAGTATGTTCGCAGGGTTACTTCAAGCTGTAATTGGAGCAGCTTCAAAGGAGTCAGGCAATGGCAGCTCTTTAAGCTCAACAATAAAATCAGTTGTTCGGTATCCGATTAAAACTATCGCAACTTTTTTTACCGCTCCAATTCTCATCTTGCGACTTGCATTAACGGTAAAAAATCCGATTCGAAGATTAATTGCGGTTATTGGATTGTTTTCATCAATTTTTCTGGCTTATCTTGCCGGGACATTTCTTGGTTCTGTTGTTGGTGCGATTTTTATAGCCTCGCACTTCGGTCTTCTTATAGCAGCAGGCTTCTTGATTGGTTCGACATTGAGCGTTGTGTTAAGTGTGGCATTCACGCTGTTTGTTTTGAATACCACCTCTTGGTTATTCTTGCACATGAGTTCTGTGGATGTTGTTGAGCACTTATCGAATGCATCCAAATAACTATATTCATTAATAAAAAATACAGGCAATCTACAGCTTCTTTATGCTTCTGGCCATTACTTAACATTCGAGAGGCATAGTCCATAAGTGCCTGCCCCAGGATTTGATGTTGAGACGGCAGTTTGACCGGCTGCTTTGGAGCGCACGACTTCTGCCTGCCTCTTCCCGCCTTTCGAGTCCCACAGCTGGACGTCAACTCCTGGTCGGAACTCGCCGACCGAAGTCGATTTCGCTCGCAGTCTGCCACGTACATAGGCAAGATAGCAGCGCTCGAACGTCCCAACACGCTCAGCGGAGTGCGCTGACCTTAACCGAACATGCCAACTCCAGGCATGGGTGGTTGTTAGACAACATGCGGCCGTTTGCCCCAGCTTGAGACAATTGAAAATCTTTAAAAACGGGAGCGAAACTATGGCATGGGTACTACTGATGGTCGCGGGGTTGCTTGAGGTCGGCTGGGCAATCGGGCTCAAGTACACGGAAGGCTTCACGAAAGTCTGGGCAAGCGTGCTCACTCTGTCCGCGATGACTGCGAGTGTCGTGTTGCTGGCAATCGCCATGAAGTCGCTGCCCGTAGGAACGTCGTACGCGATATGGGTCGGCATAGGTGCAGTCGGAACGGCGATACTTGGAATCATCTTATTTGGGGAGGCCGCCAATGCAGGGCGCCTGTTGAGTCTGGGCCTCATCGTGGCGGGTATCGTTGGTCTCAAATTGGCCACACCGACATAGGCATGGGTTGCGGGTCGACGTTAATTTTCAGCCCTACCGAAATCGAGGCCCGGCCCTGATGGATGTCCGCTTTGTGAATCTCGGACCAACGACCGCTCCTTGTCGGCACTCGCCCGCCAGCTCGGTGTCCGAGGGCGATAAATGCGTTCCTCGATAGCCGGCCTTCAGTGGCACGCCAGAGCGACTCGGTCACCTCTTGACGGAGCGAAAGATGAACTTCTCGAGCATCACGTCGGCATCTGCGTGAATGTCGTCTCGCGCTCGTGGAGGGTCTGCGACAACCACATCCAACAGGTCCAACGCACGGACTACGTAAATTCACTCCCGTCGTCTGCCCCTGGATAATATCGCTTCACCAAATCGCGCAAGGAAAAAACTATGTCCCCCATTCTTCTTCAAGACGGCGAGCATGGCATCGGCCTAGGCTACGAAGAATTCAGGCACCGGTTCCAAGAAATCTGTGAGCAGCACCTAGAATAGAAGCGAGCGAAGGCATTCGCCTTTGTGTTCTGCGATTTGGCCGGCGGAGTGACTTCTTCAGTACTGCACTGTGAAGGCGGCTTCACCGCGTTGAATGAACTCTCCGGCAACGAGATGACGGTCTTCTATCTCCACCTTAAGGCACACGAAATTCCAGTCAAGTCGTTCAACGCCCATTTTCTACATGTCCTTGGTCTCAGGGAACAGGTGCCGCCTCCTTGTGTCGTGTGCTTCCGGGTCAGCGACAGGCATGTCGAAGATGTGGCATTCCATTCGATAGACGAGCGCACCGGCGATTCTGTTTTGGTGCTGGAGCAAATTAAGCGGCACCTGAAGAGCTATTTGAAAGAGATGGGGAAACAAGGGAACCTCTCAGCCCTGCCGCGGTTCACGAGTCTGCTCTCCGTGGCCCGCCTGCTCAAGCTCGCCTAACGAACTTTACGTGCGAGAAACTCGGCCGCTTCAACTAGGAGACGCGGGCAGTTCGTTCATCACTCTGCAATATTGACTCCATTGGAGCCGCTGGCGCAATGTCTGGTTTTGGTCGGGTCACGCCAGCCGGGGCCGGGCAGCAATATGTCTGTGAGCGCGTGAAGGCCACCCCATAAAAAGTCACTTATGGGTCGATATCACCGGCTTAAGGTCTGGAGAAAATCCGATTGCTGTCGATGTGAAGAGCGCCTTCATCTTGCATGCGTCTCAACGCCCGGTACAGGGCCTCATGAGTAAGACCAAGTTCGGCAGCCCATGATTTACGAGATTGGTTGAGCTCAACCACGCCGTTCGTTCCCTCGGACTCGATGTAATGCGTGATGCGGTCGGCGGCATTGTGCAGACTCAGTCGTTCGCATTGGGCTCGGAGCTTCCTCACTTCCCTGGCCAGGAGCGACTGCCATCCCCTGCGAAATGACGCATCCTCTTCCAAAGCGGCACGAAATGCGACCACCGGAAAGAGCAGTAAGGTCGTGGGTTCTGCGGTAACCGCGTCGCAGTGGTAAGAACGAATGTCCAAACTGGCTTCAGCGATGAAACCGCCTCTTGAGCGCTGGAGAATGACTTGTCCACCATTGCGGTCCAATCGGATAAGTCGGGCTTCACCGGAAATCACCAAGTAGACATGGTGAACGGGGTCACCAACCCGAAATAGGGTTTCACCGGAATCGACGGCGAACTTGCTTGGCGACCACCCTCAATGTCTTTGGAATGAGTTCCACAGACGTTTGAGATGCAACCAGCGTGGGCCACTCCAAGGGGTGGTTGATGTCAACTATCCTGACCGCCGCATTGACTCAGCTCAATTGCTACCCGAGCTGACCTATTGCCTCACGTAAATTGCTACCCACCGGACTGTCCGGCGGGAGCAGTACGACATGAAGAGGCGAATCAGCATGACAACACGCAAAGAATTGACCGAGGCGCTGCGAGCGCGATATCGCAGTTCGCCTTTGGGCGAGCGGATCAAGATCCTTGACGAATTCGTAGCTCTGACGGGATATCACCGAAAGCACGCCATTCGTGTACTGGGTGAAGAAGCCGGCGCCAAAGCGGCCCCTGCGCGCAACCGCCTCTACGATGAAGCCGTGCGGCAAGCGCTTACGATGTTGTGGGAGGCCGCTGATCGTATCTGCGGCAAGCGCCTGAAGGCATTGATCCCGGCCTTGGTCGATGCCATGGAGCGCCATGGTCACCTTGACCTGGACCCGATCATTCGGGCCAAGGTCTTGCAAGTCAGCGCAGCGACCATCGACCGTGCACTGGCACCCGCACGCCAGCACATCGACGGGCAGCGCAAGCGCCGCAAGGGCATAGGCGCAGCGATCAGGCGCAGTATCCCTGTGCGTACCTTTGCCGACTGGCGGGACCCCCCGCCAGGTTTCTTCGAGATAGACATGGTCGAACATTGCGGCGGCGTCAAGACTGACGGCGACTTTGTTCACACCCTCACCCTGACCGATATCGCCAGCGGCTGGACCGAATGCGTTTCCATGCGGATGCGCAATCAGATGCTGGTCATCGAAGCGTTGGACAAAGCAGCGACAGACTTGCCGTTCGCCATGCTCGGTGTGGATTCAGACAACGATAGCGCCTTCATGAATCAGGCCGTGTTTGATTACTGCAAGGGGCTTGGCCTGGAACAAACCCGCTCGCGAGCCTACAAGAAGAACGATCAAGCCTGGGTCGAGCAAAAGAATGGCGCCATCGTGCGCCGGTTGGTGGGCTACGGCCGACTGAGCGGGGCCGAGGCCACGCAGGCCCTGGCCAAACTCTATGCATCCTCACGCCTGTACATCAACTTCTTCCAACCGTCTTTCAAATTGAAATCGAAGACGCGCGACGGCGCGCATGTACACAAGATCTATTTCACGCCGGCAACGCCTTGCGAGCGGCTGCAGACTCACGACAGCGTGCTGCCAGCGATCAAGGAGAAACTCCAGTCCCAGCTCGAAGGGCTCGACCCGGTACGACTGCTGCAAGAGATCAGGCTTGCTCAGAAGACCTTGAGTGAGCTGGCTGCCAACGGCGTTTGCTCAGCTCAAATGCCAGCAGGCGGGAACGGCGTAAGCGCCTTCATGGCGAGCTTGGCCACTGCCTGGAAGGACGGTGAAGTGCGACCAACGCATCGCAAGCAACCTTCAGCCAAGCATTGGTGGAGGACCCGGGTTGATCCATTTGCCGACGCTTGGTCGACCATTGAGGGCTGGTTGATTGCCGAGCCAGCATTGCCAGCGCACGTCTTGATGGATCGCCTGGCCGTGATGATTCCAGCCTTGTATGGCAGTAAGGCTCAACTGCGCACGCTACAACGCCGAATAAGGACATGGCGAACCGAACGGGCCAAAGAAATGGTCTTGGGAAGTTTAGAAAAATCAGCCGAGATTCCCACCGAGGTCGGGTAAACAAAAGATTTCACCATCGTCAGAGGGCCGACGCATTTGGCAATGATCGGGCTATGAACAGATGAAAATATAGAGGGAAACGTCAATCAGCTATCAAGTAACATTTCTTCGTGAGGCAACACGCCGGCCAGGATAGTTGACATCAACCAAATGGCCCCTTTATGGC